>NZ_JBHJVF010000001.1:0-16149 GCF_042264145.1 Streptomyces sp. NPDC056144
GGCATCGGGGGGCTGCCCGCACGGGCAGCCCCCCGATGCCGTACCCGACCCCCTATGCGCGCCGCGGTGGGCCTGTCGACCCTCTCGGTGTCAGGGACGGGGTGGGGACCTGTCGGGTGCCCTTGTGGGTGCCTTCGATGATCCCGAAGAGGGTCCGGGCGACGTCCACCCCGAAATGGTGGACGTCGTGGCTCATCGCCGACAGCGGCGGGTGGGTCAGGCGGCACAACTGGGAGTCGTCCCAGGCGAGGAGGGAGACGTCCTCGGGGACCGAGAGTCCCATCTCCGAGGCTACCGCCGCCCCGGCGACGGCCATGATGTCGTTGTCGTACACGATCGCCGTCGGCCGGTCCGGGGACATCAGGAGACTGCGGGTGGCCCGGGCCCCTTCCTCGCCCACGAAACCGGTCGCCACCTGCCGCCCTCCGTCCAGTCCCAGTTCGGCCATGGTCGCCTCGAAGGCAGTGGCGCGGATGCCACTGTGGCCGAGACCGGCGGGGCCGCCGACGCGCGCGATCCGCCGGTGCCCGAGGGCGGCCAGGTACCGCACCGCCTCGGCGGCCGCGGAGGCGTCGTCCGTCCAGACCGACGGGAACCCGCCGGTCAGCGACGGATGCCCGACGGCCACCAGGGGCATGCCGAGAGCCCGCAGCGGAGGGATCCGCGGGTCGTCCTGGTGGAAGTCGACGAGGATCGCCCCGCCGACCGTCCGGCCACGCCACCACTCCTGGTAGAGAGCCGTCTCCTCGCCCAGGTCGCGGACGAGCCGCAGGAGGAGCGAGCAGGAGCGCTCGGCGAGGACATCCTCGATGCCGGAGATGAACTCCATGTAGAAGGGTTCGAGTCCGAGCAGCCGGGCCGGCCGGCAGAGCGCCAGGCCGACGATGCCCGCCCGCCGGCCGGAGAGGTTGCGGGCGGTCTGGTTCGGGCTCCAGCCGAGCTCCCGGGCCGCCGCGAAGATCCGTTCGCGGGTCGTCGGGGCGACTCCCGGACGGTTGTTGAAGGCGATGGAGACCGCACCTTTCGACACCCCGGCCAGCGCGGCGACGTCGTTGATCGTGACGCGCTGGCCGGGGACGCGGGAGGCTTGGGCGCTCACGCCGCTCCCACACTGAACAGGGCCGCCCGTACGGCTTCCGGGGTGTCGCCGGCCCAGCCGCGCACCCCGATCCGGACCTCCTCGTCCGGCAGCAGGGTCACCAGCCCGTGGTCGGCGCTGGCCGTCGGGGCCAGCCGGTCGGCCTGGAGCAGCAGATCCCGGACCAGAGTGCGGGCGGTGATCGTCACGAACGCGTCTCCGTCTCCTGCCGGTTCCACCAGGATGTCGTACACCGGTACCGGATAGGCGAAGTCCTTCTCGTGGACGGGGATATGGACCGCCCGCAGACCGTCCGCATCGGCCACCAGGAGCTCCTTTCCGGAGTCGGCCGCGGGCAGCAGCGATGCCGGGACGACCATCCGCAGCACTGTCCGGGCAGCGGCCTCCAGATCGAACGACGCCTCCTTCAGCACGGTGCCGTCGGCGTCGAGTCGCCGCAGGGTGACGGTGGTGCGCCAGGTCGTGCCGGACTGGTTGTCGAGGGCGAGCACCGGGCCGCCCTCCGCGGGAACGAGGCTGAGGAGACGGTCGGCGTAGACCCGGCGCAGCTCGTGGTACAGCGGCTTGAGGTGTCCGTCGCCGTCGATCGCGGCCCAGGAGCTCACCGGCCAGCAGTCGTTGAGCTGCCACACGACCGAGCCCGCGCAGACGGGCCAGTGGGAGCGCCAGTGCTCGATGCCGGCCGCCACCGCCCGCGCCTGGACGACCTGGGCGAGGTAGTGCCAGCGGTCGAAGTCGTTCTCGGGCAGGCCGAAGTGCCGCTCGATGCCCCGGTTCAGCTTGCCGTTGCCGTCCTCGGCCTTCTGATGGTGCAGCATGCCGGGGGAGTCCGGGGAGAGGTCCTCGCCGGGCAGGGCGCGACGCAGCGTGCTGAGCGCGGGCGGGGCCTGCCAGCCGAACTCGGCGCAGAACCTGGGGACGTCGGCTCGGTACTCGGCGTAGTCCTGCCGGTTCCAGACCTCCCACGAGTGGTGGGTGCCGTGCCGGGGGTCGTTGGGGTGGTGGTCCCAGGAACCGGACCAGGGGCTGCCGGCCGTGTAGGGACGGGTCGGGTCGAGCTCGGCGACGATCCGGGGCAGGATCCCGAGGTAGTAGCCCTCGCCCCAGGAGTCGCCGGCGAGCGGCTCCTCCCACTCCCAGTCGCGGAAGCCCCACAGGTTCTCGTTGTTGCCGTTCCACAGGACGAGGCTGGCGTGCGGCATCAGCCGGACGACGTTGTCCCGCGCCTCCGCCTCCACCTCTCCGCGGAGTGGCTGCTCCTCGGGGTAGGCGGCGCAGGCGAAGAGGAAGTCCTGCCAGACCATGAGGCCCAGTTCGTCGCAGACGTCGTAGAAGGCGTCGTCCTCGTAGACTCCGCCGCCCCAGATGCGGACGAGGTCGATGTTGGCGTCGGCGGCCTGGGTGAGACGGGTGCGGTAGCGCTCCGGAGTGACCCGGGACGGCAGGACGTCGTCCGGGATCCAGTTGACCCCGCGCGCGAAGATCCGTACGCCGTTGACGACGAAGGTGAAGCCGGTGCCGTGCTCGTCCGCGGAGCGGTCGACGGTCACCGTGCGGAAGCCGATCCGGCGCGACCAGGCGTCGAGCGGCTCCCCGTCCTCGTCCAGCAGCTCCACGTCCAGTCCGTACAGCGGCTGGGGGCCGTAGCCCCGCGGCCACCACAGTTCCGGCTCGGGCACATCGAGGCGGAGGACCGCTTCAGCGCCCTCGAAGGAGGTTTCGGCGACCGTCCCGGCGGCCGTGGCGCGCAGTGTGAGCCGTCGGCCCGCGCCGCTCTCCGTACGCGCGGTCCGGACGCGCAACTCGACACGGCCGGTCGTGCCGTCCACGGTGACCAGCGGGCGGACCTCGGCGAGCCGGGCGACCGACCACCTTTCCAGGCGCACCGGCCTCCACATGCCGGCGGTGACCACGGTCGGCCCCCAGTCCCAGCCGAAGGAGCAGGCCATCTTGCGGATGTACTGGAACGGCTCGGGATAGACGTTGGGCCGGTCCCCGGTGAGGGCGCGGACTCGCTCGGCCTCGTCGTACGCCGAGCCGAAGCGCACTTCCAGCGGTCCCGACCGGCCCGTCACGTCGAAGCGGTGGACGCGGTGCATGTTGCGGGTGGTGCCGAGCGGCGCGCCGCCGAGCAGGACCTCCGCGGCGGTGTCGAGCCCCTCGAAGACCAGTTCGCTCCGTTCGTGTCCGTCGTCGGCGGCGGCGAGATCCGTGAGGTACGACCATGCCTGGCGGCCGACCCAGGCGATCTCCGTCTCGTTCAGCCCGAGGAACGGGTCCGGGATCACTCCCGCGGCGAGCAGGTCGGTGTGAACACAGCCGGGCACCTGCGCGGGGAGCAGTGCGTCCTCGTGACGCAGGCTCCACCCCTCGTGCAGCTGGGTGACGTCCTTCATGGTGTGCGGCTCCAATCGCCTGGCAGTGGGCGGGATGCGTGTACGGGCCGACAAGCTAGCCGTACATTTACTTAACTGTCTATGAACCGGTGAAGCGCGGTCTGCTCGGCACCGCAGAACACCGGATATGCGTGTTCCTGGGGCCTTGACGCGACGTGACCGGGGTAACGATTAGGCATCGCGCTGGAAATCAGTACTTTACCGGTTCACGTCTGGCTGACATAGTGCCGTCATCCCACCGATGACCTGAGCCGTGACTTTGAAGGAGTTGGGCCATGGGGAACAAGAAGACGACCGCGCTCTCGGGCGCTGTGCTGGCCGCTGTGATGCTGACGCTCTCGGCGTGTGGCGGCGGAGGCGGCGGTGCCACCGGTGAGGTGGCCGCGCCTCCGTCCGACCCGAAGGAGGTCTCGGGCAAGATCAAGGTCCTGACCCAGCGGACCGACCTCGTGCAGAACGGCGTGCTGAAGCAGTACGCGGCCGAGTTCCAGAAGATCTACCCCAAGGTCGAGGTCTCCTTCGACGGCATCACCGACTACGAGGGGGAGGTGAAGATCCGCATGAACACCAAGGAGTACGGTGACGTGCTCTTCATCCCCGGCGCGGTGGCCAAGAACGACTACCCGAAGTTCTTCGCCCCGCTGGGTACGACGGCGGAGCTGTCGAAGTACCGCTTCGGCGACAAGACCGAGGTCGACGGCAAGGTCTACGGCATCGCGCAGTTCGGCACGGCCGACGGCTTCGTGTACAACAAGAAGCTGTGGCGGCAGGCGGGCGTCACCGAGTGGCCGAAGACTCCCGAGGAGTTCCTGGCCGACCTGAAGGCGATCAAGGCGAAGACCGGCGCCACGCCGTACTACACGAACTTCAAGGACGGCTGGCCGCTGGTCCAGTGGACCAGCAACCTCGGCGTCGTCGGCTGCGACGCCCAGGCGAGCAACGCGCTCGCGGGCCCGGTCTCTCCCTGGAAGTCCGGCAGTGAGCTGAACACCGCGGACACCCTGCTCTACGACATCGTCAAGCAGGGCCTGTCGGAGAAGGACCCGGCGACGACGAACTGGGAGATCTCCAAGGCGCTCCTGGGCGAGGGCGAGATCGCCACGATGATGCTCGGTTCCTGGTCGATCACGCAGATGCAGGCGGCCGCGGTGGAAGCCGGAGGAAAGGCTTCCGACATCGGCTTCATGCCCTTCCCCGCGCAGAAGAACGGGAAGCACTGCGCGGCCCTGGTCTCGGACTACCAGCAGGCGGTGAGCGTCTACTCGAAGAACAAGTCGGCGGCGCGCGCCTGGGTCGACTGGTTCACCGAGAAGTCGGGATTCGCGGAGAAGGAGGGCGTGGTGTCCGCGGTCAAGTCCGCCCCCATGCCGGCCACGCTCAAGGAGTTCGTGGACAACGACGTCTCCTTCTTCGACCGCTCCGAGGCGAAGACCGCGACGGTCAACGACATCGACGAGGCGGCCGAGATCGGGCTCAACAAGCAGGACTACCGCCAGAAGATGATCGACATCGCCACCGGTGCCGAGAAGGGCAGTCTCGAGGACTTCTTCGCCGACCTGAACAAGAGGTGGGACGAGGCGGCGAAGACCGTCGGTAGCTGATACCGACGGAGCGGGCCCCGGCCGCACGACACCGGCCGGGGCCCCTGGACCTTCCGCAGCCGCGGACATGAAAGGCCGGACATGACCCAGACCACCGACACCGCACCAGAGGACGCCGCCATGACAGGGCGATCCAGCACGGACACGACAGACACGGAGAGCCGCGGTCGCAGCTCGGCGAACCGACGCCGAGGCCCTGCCGCCGGGAGGCCGCGATCGTGGCGAGAATCGCCGCTGAGACGGATCACTCCCTGGCTCTTCCTGGCGGCTCCGCTAACCCTGCTGATCACGTTCACGTACGTCCCCGTCGCGAGCATGATCTCGTACAGCTTCACCGACTGGGACGGCGTCAGCCCCGACCGGGAGAACGTGGGTTTCGACAACTACGTCCAGATCTTCACCCGCCCCGAGCTCTTCCGGGTGTTCTTCGTCAGTGGCTACTACCTCGCGGCGTCCGTGGTCCAGATCGTGGTCGCGCTGTACTTCGCGGTGATCCTCAGCTTCAACCTGCGGTTCCGGAACTTCTTCAAGGGGATCCTCTTCTTCCCCTACCTGATCAACGGCGTCGCCATCGGGTTCGTCTTCCTGTACTTCTTCCAGGACGGCGGCACCCTCGACTCGGTGCTGGCCTGGCTGGGCGTGACCACCGATCACCCCTGGCTCGGCGATCCCACCTCCGCCAACGTGTCCCTCGCGGGCGTCTCCGTGTGGCGCTTCACCGGACTGAACTTCGTCCTCTTCCTCGGTGCGATCCAGTCGATCCCGGGAGAACTGTACGAGGCGGCGGAGCTGGACGGAGCGGGGAAGTGGAAGCAGTTCCGGCACATCATCGCCCCCAGCATCAAGCCGGTGATCAGCCTGAGCGCGATCCTGGCGATCTCCGGGTCCCTGTCGGTCTTCGAGATCCCGTACATCATGACCGGCGGGGCCACCGGCACCCAGACCTTCGTCATCCAGACGATCAAGCTCGCGTTCCAGTTCAACAAGACCGGCCTGGCCTCGGCCGCGGCCGTGGTGCTGCTCCTGATCATCCTGGTGATCACCTGGATCCAGCGCCGGCTCGTGCCCGACGACAAGGTGGACCTCGTATGACCTCCCCCGACCTCAGTGCCGCCCCGAACCGGCCCCGTGCCCACCGCCGGCGGCTGCCCGTGGGAAGCACGCTGACCTATCTGTCGCTGCTTCTGGCGTCCGCGGTCGTCCTGATCCCCCTGGCCGTCGTCTTCCTGACGTCGCTCAAGACCTCGGAGGAGGTCGGCTCGGGCGGCGCGCTCTCCCTGCCGGGGAACTGGTTCAACTTCGCGAACTACGTCACGGCCTTCAACGACGGCAAGATGCTGACGGCGTTCGGGAACACCGCGTTCATCCTCGTCTTCTCGATCGGCGGCACGGTGGTCATCGGCTCGATGACCGCCTACGCCGTCGACCGGTTCGACTTCCGGGGCAAGAAACTCGTCATGGCGGGCTTCCTGATCGCGACCCTGGTGCCCAGCGTCACCACCCAGGTGGCCACCTTCCAGGTGATCAACGGTTTCGGCCTGGTCGACACGCGCTGGGCGCCGATCCTGCTGTACATGGGTACCGACATCGTCTCGGTCTACATCTTCCTGCAGTTCATCCGAGGCATCCCCGTCTCGCTCGACGAGGCCGCCCGGCTCGACGGCGCCAACGCCTTCACCATCTACCGGAAGATCATCTTCCCGCTGCTCAAGCCGGCGATCGCCACCGTCGTCATCATCAAGGGGATCACGACGTACAACGACTTCTACATCCCCTTCCTCTACATGCACTCCGAGGACCTGGGCACGATCTCCACAGCCCTCTTCCGCTTCAAGGGGCCCTTCGGAGCTCACTGGGAGGCCATCTCGGCCGGAGCGATCCTCGTCATCGTCCCGACGCTGATCGTCTTCCTGCTCCTCCAGCGGTGGATCTACAACGGCTTCGCGCAGGGAGCCACCAAGTAGGAAACGGCAACGCCATGACGCGATGCCGGTCCGTACGAGGGGACGGTCCGGCCCCGCGTCGGTTTCCGTGAGGGGGCGATCAGCGCGGGGCCGAATCCGGCGGCGGGGGAGAGGTGCTGCCACGGGGCACGAAATGCGCGTAACCCTCACGCGTGTCGCCGACGTCCTCGCCGTCGATCAGGGCGAGCAGCGCGGCCGCGGAGTGGGCTCCGTACGCCGGGATGTCGCGGGTGACCGCCGACAGCGTCGGGCGCACCACCTGCGTCAGCGGCGACTCGTCCCAGGCGACGATCGACAGGTCCGCCGGAATCGAGAGCCCCAGCTCCTGTGCCACCGACAGCGCGGCCACCGCCATGATGTCGTTGTCGAAGACGATCGCCGTCGGCCGCTCGGGCGAGATCAGCAGCGCCCGTGTCGCCCGTGCCCCCGCGTCGCCGGTGTAGTCGGTGTGCACTACCGCCGCCTCCGGGATGCCCGCCTCCCGGCACGCCTCCGCGAGCGCGGCGTCGCGGACCGCCGTGTGCGCGAACCCGGCAGGGCCCGCCACCCGCGCGATCCGCCGGTGCCCCAGAGCCGCCAGGTAGCGCACGATCTCGTGGACGCTCTCGCCGTCGTCGGACCAGACGGCCGGCAGACCCCCCGTCACCTCCGGCGGGCCGATCGCCACCGCGGGGAGGCCGATGTCCCGCACGGCCTCGACCCTGGCGTCCGCGGTCTGGAGGTCCATCAGGAAGACGCCGTCGACCCGACGCTCGCCCCACCAGCGCCGGCAGACCTCGATCTCCTGCTCCTGGTCCGTAGCCATCTGGAGCATCAGCGCGTACGAGTGATCGGCGAGCACCGTCTCCACGCCGCTGATGAACTCCATGAAGAACGGCTCCACCCCGAGCGTCCGCGCCGGACGTCGTACGACCAGCCCGACCGCCTGCGCCCGCCCGCCGGTCAGCGCACGCGCGGCACTGTTGGGCTGCCAGCCCAGCTCCTGGGCGATGCTCTTGATCGAGGCGCGCGTCGCCTCCGACACTCCGGGCTGGCCGTTGAGCGCGTACGAGACCGCCACCTTCGACACACCCGCCCGACGCGCGATGTCCGCCATCGTCGGCCGCTTCACTGCCACCCCAGCTCCATCCTGAACTTCGATACCCCGACCCTACCGCCAGGTCCCCCGTCCGGTGGCGGAGCCTCCGTGAGCGCACCGGATGTGAAGCCGACCGCAGCCCGCGCTCCGGCAGCGCGCCGCTCGGTTCAAGGTGCTTGTGGATCAGGCTAGTTGGATTCATTGACACGCTCCCGCGCCGCCTCTACGGTTCCCTTCGAAATTAACCGGTTAACTAGCTGTGGTTGAGCCGTCCCGCAGACAGCCGGTTCCGACTCCACCCCCTCCGGACGAAAGGGATCCCCATGAGCACGTCCCCCGACGCCGTTCCACCGGTGAGACGAGCGGGCCCGCTGGCTCTGCTCCTCGCGGCGGTCATGGCCCTCACCGGCCTGTTCCTCGCCCGCCCGACTCCGGCCGTCGCCGACAGTGCCGACTCGTTCGTCACCCGCTGCGGCATCCGCTTCTGCCTCGACGGCAAGGAGTACTTCTTCGCCGGCGCCAACGCCTACGACCTGTTCACCTTCGGGGCCGGATCGGGCGACACCGAGACCCAGTACATGGACAAAACCCGCATCGACGCGCACTTCGCCCGCATGGCGGCCGACGGCGTCGACGTCGCCCGCGTCTGGATGTTCAGCCACGAGAGCTGGCACGGCTTCGAGGAGCGCGAGGGCGAGTTCAACGAGCAGCAGTACGCGGCCTTCGACTACATCATCGAGTCGGCCAGGACCCACGGGATGCGCCTGATTCCTGTCTTCGAGAACTACTGGGAGGCGTACGGAGGCATCGACACCCGGCTGCGGTGGGAGGGCCTCTCCGGCGGCCACCCCGCACGCGCTGCCTTCTTCGACAAGAACCGCTGCCCGGGCTGCTTCACCTCGTACAAGAACTCCGTCTCCTACGCCCTCAACCGCACCAACCACTACAGCGGCGTGAAGTACAAGGACGAACCGGCCATCCTCGCATGGGAGCTCATGAACGAGCCCCGTTACGAAGGCCAGAGCGCCGCCGAGAACGTCGACGGCACCACCCTGCGCGCCTGGGTCGACGAGATGGGCGCTTTCGTGAAGTCCATCGACCCGAACCACCTCCTCGGCGCCGGCATCGAGGGGCACGGCACGACGTACGGATTCGGCGGGGACTCCGGCAACCCCTTCGTCCACGTTCAGAAGTCCCCGTACATCGACTTCACCTCCGCCCACCCCTATCCGACCGAGCACTGGGCGGACCTGGACATCGAGGAGACCAAGAACCTCGTCCGCGCCTGGATCCACGACTCCCACGAGATCCTCGGCAAGCCCTTCTTCATGGGCGAGTTCAACGTCCACAACGTCGACCGGGCCCTGTGGTGGCGGGAGATCTACACCGCCTTCGAGGAGGCCGGTGGCGACGGCAGCGCCTTCTGGTGGTACCAGGACCGCAGCATCGACGTGAAGTTCGGCGTCTCGCAGGGTTCTCCCGAACTCGCCGTGTTCCGTGCCCACTCCGACCGCATGGCCGCGAAGAGCGGTCTCCCCGGGGCCACACCTTCCCCCACCGTCCCGACCACGCCTCCGACCGCGGAGCCGACCGGGCCCACGACCCCGCCCACGACACCTGCCTCCGCCGGATGCGCTGTCACCTACACGCTCTCCGACTGGGGCACCACCTTCAACGGCAGCGTGACCATCCGCAACAGCGGCGGAACGCCCGTCGAAGGCTGGCGGCTGGCGTTCGACTTCCCCGGTGACCAACGGATCACCCAGATGTGGAACGCGGTACCCGCCCAGGAAGGACGGTCGGTCACCGCGGCCAACCCGTCCGGCTACAACGTCACCATCGCTCCGGGAGCCGGCGTGAACTTCGGCTTCAGCGGCACGTCGACCGTGGGCACCAATGGCGCGCCGACGGCCTTCACCCTCAACGGGAAGCCCTGCAGCATCACCTGACCTCGACACAGCGACGCAGGGGTGCCCGTGTACACGGGCACCCCTGCGTCGCTGTCCGGCCACGACGAAGGAAGCCCGCAGAATCCATGAACCACAGTCCCCTCGATCACCGGTACCGCGGTGAACACCCGATCCGCACCGTCCACTACCTCTTCCACCACGACCGTGCACGGCTCGCCGGGGCCGTCGTGGTCTTCTTCGCCAAGCACGCGCCCGTCTGGCTGCTCCCGCCGGTCACCGCGAACGTCATCGACGTCGTCGTCGAACACCGTCCCCTTCCCGAACTGTGGTGGAACTGCGCCGTGATGCTCACGGTCCTCCTCCTGAACCCACCACTCCACCTGCTGTACGTCCGCTGGACGCACGGAGCGATCCGCCGGCTGGGCCGTGACCTCCGGTCCGCGCTCGTCACGCGTATGCAGCAGCTCTCGATCGGCTTCCACAGCCGGACCAGCTCGTCCATGCTGCACGCCAAGGTGGTCCGGGACGTCGAGACGCTGGAAACGGGACTCCAACAGACAGCGGACAACGGCCTCACCGCCCTCGCCACACTCGTGGGCGGCCTCGCCGTCATCGCCGTCGTGACCCCGGTCTTCCTCCCGGTCTTCCTCGTTCTCGTCCCCGTCGCGGTGCTGCTCATCGGCGCCCTGCGCGCGCGGCTGGGCGAGGGGAACACCACGTACCGCCGCTCGGTGGAGCGCATGTCCGCCTCCGTCAGCGACATGACCACCCTCATCCCCATCACCCGCGCCCACGCCCTGGAACCCACGGCCCTGGGCCGCGTCGGACGCGAGCTCGACCGGGTGCAGCGGGAGGGGACACGGCTCGACCTGCTCAACGCCCGCTTCGGGTCGCTCTCCTGGGTCGTCTTCAACGGACTGGGCACGGTCTGCCTCGCCGGTGCGGCGCTGGTCGCCTACCACGGCTGGACGGCGGTCACGCCGGGCGAGGTCGTCATGCTCAGTGCCTACTTCTCCACCCTCACCGGTGCGGTCACGAGCCTGCTCGGCCTGGCGCCCGTGGTGGGCAAGGCGGTGGAGTCCCTCAAGTCCGTCGGAGAGGTCCTCCAGGCACCCGACCTGGAGGTCAACGACGGGAAGCGCCGCGTGGAGTCGGTCACCGGGGCGTTCCGCTTCGAGGGTGCCGGTCTCCATCACGGTGAAGGCGACGAGCCCGCCCTCAGCGACGTGGACCTCGACGTGCCGGTCGGTACCACTCTCGCGATCGTCGGCGGGTCCGGAGCCGGAAAGTCGACGCTGCTCAACCTCGTGCTCGGCTTCCACCGTCCCACGGCGGGCCGGGTCCTTCTCGACGGCGAGGACATGGCGGAACTGGACCTGCGGAGCTATCGGCGGTTCGTCTCCGTCGTCCCACAGGAGTCCGTCCTCTTCGAGGGGAGCATCCGGGAGAACGTCACGTACGGCATGGAGAGCGTCGACGACGTGACGCTGTGGCGCGCGCTGAGGGACGCGAACGCGGCCGAGTTCGTGGACGCGCTCCCGGACGGCATCGAAACGGTCGTGGGGGAGCGCGGTACACGGCTCTCGGGCGGTCAGCGTCAGCGGCTCGCGATCGCTCGCGCCCTTGTCCGTGACCCCCGGGTGCTGGTTCTGGACGAGGCCACGTCGGCACTGGACGCACGTTCCGAGGCGCAGGTCCAGGAAGCCCTCGCCCGCCTGGTCGCCGGTCGGACGGTCTTCGTCGTGGCCCACCGCCTCTCTACGATCCGACGCGCGGACCGCATCGTGGTGCTGGAGGCGGGGCGGGTGGTGGAGTCGGGCAGCCACCGGGAGCTGCTCGCCCGCGACTCTGCCTACGCGAGGCTCCAGGCCACCCAGCTGGCCTGAACCGTGAGACGGACACGAGGGTGCCCACCCGTCGCCTGGGACGGGTGGGCACCCGGGTGTTCAGTGCTCAGCGGTGGTGCTCAGCGGCCGGCGGCGCTGCCGCGGACGACGCAGGAGCGGCTGTTCTCCCAGCCCCAGCCGTCGCCGTCGGGGTCGGAGGAGGAGCCGTTCACGCAGTACGGGTAACCGTTCGGAGCCGTGCCACCGGTGTTGCCGCCGCCGGATCCGGTGTCCGTGGCGCTGCCGCGGACGACGCAGGAGCGGCTGTTCTCCCAGCCCCAGCCGTCGCCGTCGGGGTCGGAGGAGGAGCCGTTCACACAGTACGGGTAGCCGTTGGGGGCGGTGCCACCGGTTTCGCCGCCGCCTCCGCCCCCGAAGACCGTGGCGCGGGCCGAGGTGGCGGAGATGCCGTCGGCGCCGTTGAAGAACCGGTTGCCCCAGGCGGTCAGGGAGCCGGCGTCGAAGCCGCTGACCATGTCCAGGTAGCCGACACCGCTGCCGTTGCCGCTCCAGGACCAGCCGAGGTAGCCGACGCGAAGCGAACGCGCGGTGGCCATGATGGCGTTCTCGTCGGGGTTCCCGTCGCTGTGGTTGTCGCCGAACTCGCCCACGACAATGGGAAGTCCGTTGGTGACGAAGTGGTTCAGGTAGCCCTGGACCTCTGCGGCGGTGTCGTACACGCCGTACATGTGGATGGAGAAGATCGTGTTGCGGCGCGGGTCGGAGGCGAACACCGAGGCCGCGTTGTTCCGCATGGTGTTCGACCAGTCCTGGCCCCAGTTGGGGGCGTCGACCATGAGCGCGTTCTCGATGCCGGCGTTCCGGAGCTTGCCGATGGCGCTCTTGGTGGCGCCGGTCCAGGCCTGGTAACCGCTGTTGCCGAAGGGCTCGTTGCCGATGTTGACGACGACGTAGTCCTCTTGGCCCTGGAGGGCGCCTCTGATGCCCACCCAGTAGTCGGCGGCCTGGCCGAGCGTGGCGGCGGCGCCGTCCTCGCCGTAGCCGGTCGTGTCGTGCACCTCCAGGACGCAGATGACCTTGTTCGTCTTGCAGTCGTCGATGATCGACGAAACCTGGGAGGCGCTGGTCTTCGTCCAGCGGTTGCCGCTGGAGAGGACGACGCGGACGGTGTTGGCGCCCTTGGCCGCGATGTCGGCGATGGCGTCGGTCTCGCCGGGGTACCAGGCGTGCGCGTGGTTCACCCCGCGCATCACGAACTCACTGCCATTGGCCTCGTACACACGGCCGTTGCTGACGTGGATGCCGCCGTCGGCGGCGTGTGCGGCTCCTGCGGCCCCGAAGACGGGCAGCAGTGTCCCGGCAACGCCGGCGAGAGCGCTGCCGATGGCCGTGAGCCACGTCCTGCGTGGTGACTTGGTCATGCCTCTCCTCGTGAGAAGTAGGGAAGGGGCCCCGTTCGCATGGAACTCCGACAGTTGGACAACGTTGTCAGAGCGTGATGACCGAGCCGCTGGTCTGCACGTCGGGGTGTGTCCACCATGAGGCACCCGTGGCCGGATTTCTGTCAAGCGTGAAAGACGTTTTCATTGCCCGAGGATTGGCGATGCGGTTGGTTCATTAAACCCTTGCTGAACATTCAGTCGATTCTGTCGTTCTGCTACTGAGTCGCAGGTGGCTCTCTACTGAACTACGGTAAACGGTTCTGAACTTCCGTTGCAGTCCGTGCACGCACCTGTGGCGGGGTCCCAGGTCGGCGACGTTCGGTGTCACCCGTGTCGGAATATGGCCTGCGGCTGCGGCAGGGGCTGCCTCTCAGGATGGTGAACCGGGCTGCGCCGGAGCCGTCGGAAGCTGATGGTGTGATCTCGTGGGAATTGGTTCCGATAGGCGTGGAGGCGAGTAGAGGAATGTGCATCCCGGAGAAATGCGCGCAGTGCGGAATGGGTGGGAAGGGGCACTCTCTGAGGGCTGGAGCGGCTGCGCGACGCCAAGGGGGTATGCCAATGAATTCAAGCTCTTCATGGCGTATCCGGGGGTCTTCTACTCGGACGACGGCCGCATCCTGCGCGCGATGCAACGCTCCGCCGACAACGGCGGGTTGATCATGATGCACGCGGAGAACGGCATCGCGATCGACGTCCTCGTCGAACAGGCCCTGGCCCGGGGGGAGACGGACCCCCGCTACCACGGGGAGGTCCGCAAGGTCCTCCTGGAGGCCGAGGCCACGCACCGGGCGATCCAGCTCGCGCGCGTCGCCGGGGCGCCGCTCTACGTCGTCCACGTCTCCGCCGAGGAGGCCGTCGCCGAGATCGCCGCGGCCAGGGACAAGGGTCTGCCGGTCTTCGGCGAGACCTGCCCGCAGTACCTCTTCCTCTCCACGGACAACCTCGCCGAGCCGGACTTCGAGGGCGCCAAGTACGTGTGCAGCACGCCCCTTCGGCCGAGGGAGCACCAGGCGGCGCTGTGGCGGGGGCTGCGGACGAACGACCTCCAGGTGGTCTCCACCGACCACTGCCCGTTCTGCTTCGTGGGCCAGAAGGAGCTGGGCCGGGGCGACTTCTCGAAGATCCCCAACGGCCTTCCGGGCGTGGAGAACCGCATGGACCTGCTCCACCAGGCCGTCGTCGAGGGGCACATCTCGCGGCGCCGCTGGATCGAGATCGCCTGCGCGACCCCGGCCCGGATGTTCGGCCTCTACCCGCAGAAGGGCACGATCGCGCCGGGTTCCGACGCGGACGTCGTCATCTACGACCCGAACGCCCGCCAGACCCTGTCGGCCGAGACGCACCACATGAACGTCGACTACTCGGCGTACGAGGGGAAGGCGATCACCGGACAGGTCGAGACGGTCCTCTCGCGCGGTGAACTCGTCGTCGACCAGCGGAAGTACGTGGGCCGTGCCGGCCACGGCGCGTTCGTGCCCCGTTCCACCTGCCAGTACCTGAACTAGGAGAATGACGTTGGACTTCGGACTCGTCCTCCAGACCGACCCGCCCGCCTCCCAGGTCGTCGGCCTGATGCGCCGGGCGGAGCGCAACGGATTCCGCTACGGCTGGACCTTCGACTCCGCCGTGCTGTGGCAGGAACCCTTCGTCATCTACAGCCAGATCCTCGCCAACACCACGAAGCTCCACGTCGGCACGATGGTGACGAACCCGGGGACGCGTACGTGGGAGGTGACGGCCTCGACCTTCGCCACCCTCAACGACATGTACGGCAACCGGACCGTCTGCGGCATCGGCCGCGGCGACTCGGCGATGAGGGTCGCCGGCCGCAAGCCGAACACCCTGGCCCGCCTGGGAGAGGCCATCGAGGTCATCCGTGACCTGGCGGAGGGGAGGGAGGCGGAGGTCGACGGCAACACCATCCAGATCCCTTGGATCAAGAACGGCAAACTGCCGGTGTGGATGGCGGCGTACGGCCCGAGGGCCCTGGCCCTGGCCGGGCAGAAGGCCGACGGCTTCATCCTCCAGCTCGCCGACCCGTTCCTGACGGAGTGGATGGTGAAGGCGGTCCGGCAGGCGGCCACCGACGCGGGCCGCGACCCCGACGCCCTCACCATCTGCGTCGCCGCCCCCGCCTACGTCACGGCGGACGACTCACCCGAAGCCCTGGCCCACGCCCGCGACCAGTGCCGGTGGTTCGGCGGCATGGTCGGCAACCACGTCGCCGACCTCGTCGCCAAGTACGGCGAGCACTCGGACATGGTCCCGGAGGAGCTCACCGACTACATCAAGAACCGTCAGGGCTACGACTACTCCCACCACGGCCGCGCCGACAACCCGGACACCACCTTCGTCCCCGACGACATCGTCGACCGCTTCTGTCTCCTGGGTCCCGCCGAGGCCCACATCGAGAAGCTCCGCCACCTGAAGGACCTCGGCGTCGACCAGTTCGCCGTCTACGACATGCACGACAACAGGGAGGGCACGATCGACGCGTACGGCTCCGCGATCATCCCGGCCCTTCTCTGATCGGGGGGCGTGTCCGATTCCGGACACGCCCCCCGATGCATCAGATGCGGACCTGGTCGCCGGTCCAGGCGGTGGAGCCGGTGGCGATGTATCCGTTGTCGGTGAACTTGACCTTGCCGGTGGCGTCGGCTGTGTTCACGAAGGCGCGGGTGGCGCCGTTGGCCTCGACGATCAGGTAGTCCGCTCGCTGGTCGGCGTTGATGTCCGCGTACCGCACCTGGTCGCCGGTCCAGGAGGTGGAGCCGGTGGCGATGTAGCCGTTGTCGGTGAACTTGACCTA
>NZ_JBHJVF010000001.1:16244-201113 GCF_042264145.1 Streptomyces sp. NPDC056144
ACCTTGCCGGTGGCGTCGGCCGTGTTCAGGAACGCGCGCGTCGCGCCGTTGGCCTCGACGATCAGGTAGTCCGCTCGCTGATCGGCGTTGATGTCCGCGTACCGCACCTGGTCGCCGGTCCAGGAGGTGGAGCCGGTGGCGATGTACCCGTTGTCGGTGAACTTGACCTTGCCGGTGGCGTCGGCCGTGTTCACGAAGGCGCGGGTAGCGCCATTGGCCTCCACGATCAGGTAGTCCGCCCGCTGATCGGCGTTGATGTCGGCGTACCGCACCTGGTCACCGGACCAGGCCGTCGAACCGGTGGCGATGTACCCGCTGTCCGTGAGCTTCACCTTGCCGGTGGCGTCGGCCGTGTTCAGGAACGCGCGCGTCGCGCCGTTGGCCTCGACGATCAGGTAGTCCGCTCGCTGATCGGCGTTGATGTCCGCGAACCGCACCTGGTTACCCGACCAGGAGCTGGAGCCGGTGGCGATGTACCCGTTGTCGGTGAACTTCACCTTGCCGGTGGCGTCGGCCGTGTTCAGGAACGCACGCGTGGCACCGTTCGCCTCGACGATCAGGTAGTCCGCCCGCCGGTCGCCGTTGATGTCGACGTTGTAGTCGCCGATGCCCGCCTTGCGCTTCGGGGGCGCGGGGTTGACCACGACGGTCTCCTTCACCCAGCCTCTGCGGATCAGCGTCTGGATTCCGTCGTGGAACGCCGCCGCCATCTTCGTGTAGCCGGCGTTGTTCGGATGGAGGTCGTCGTTGAGGTCGGCGGTGGTGAGTGCGCCCATGCTGACCTGGACGATGTGGTGCCCCTTGGCGGTGCGGGCCGAGACCAGCCCCGGAATCGCCTTGTTGTACGCGTCGACGCGGGCCTGGACGGCGGGGTCGGTGGCCGGGACGAGCGAGGCGAGCACGATCGCGGTGTCCGGCGACGCGGCGTGGATCTGGTCGAGGAGCGTGCCCAGGCGATCGGGCGCCGTGCTCACCAGGTAGTCGCGGTTCATGTCGTTGGTGCCGATGTGCAGCGTGACGACGTTGGGTTTCGCCGCCGCCAGCCAGGTCTCGATGTCGGCCTGGATCTGATCGATGCGCCAGCCCGAGTGGCCCTCGTGGCGCGTGCCGTCGGTGTCCGACTGCGATCCGACGAACTCCACGGAGCCCGCCGCGCCGGCCAGACGTCCGGCGAGTCCGGGGCGGTAGCCGGTGCGGGTGGTGCTGCCCACGCCCAGGGTGATCGAGTCGCCCAGCGGCATGACGGCCAGCCGGGCGGTCGCGGGCGAGCCCCCGACGGGCGGCTTGTACCACGCGGAATCCGTCGGAATCGACACGGACAGATCACTGCTGGAGGCGACCAGGTGCATCCATTGGTCGATGTCCCCGCTGTCACAGGGCCTGCTGAGGACGGCCGCGATCACCTCGCCCACGTCGGGGGCGTCGGGCTCCAGGTGGACGCAGTTCCCGTCCGGCATGCGGATCTGGAACCAGCCCGCGGTGAGTTCCACGATCTGGAGGCCGACGTCCACCGAGACACCCATGGCGTTGTACGGGTCTGCGACGTTGACGAAGTACCAGCCGCCGTCGGTCGCTTGCCGGGCGATCCATCGCGACCTGGCGTCGGATCCGCTGTGCGTGCCGAAGAACCCGCCCATCGCCGTCGCGAAGCCGATGACGGTCCCGTTGGCCGAGGCGATCTCGTTGTGCACGTCGTGGAGTTCGCGCTTCTTCAGCTCGTCCTTCGCCGGGGGGTTCCCGAAGGGGTCCCTGGGCGGGAGTTCCGTGAACTTCTTGGTCAGCTCCTCGGGCAGCCCCATCTCGTTGAACCCGTCGTACAGGATCCCCGCGTCGAGGTAGTTCAGGGCCCGGTCGATCGGCACGAAGGTGAAGGCGTTCGTGCAGATGTTCTGACCCGCGTGCGGCCCGCTCGGGCAGGGCCTGACACCGCCGTGGCTCGCGGAGACGATCCCGGCCGCGTGCACCTTGGTGCCCAGCCTGACCTGGTCCTCCGTCCCGAAGACGACGGGGCCGCCGCTGTCCCCTCGCATGGCGGCCCACACCTGCGTGCCGGGCGTCATCAGCTCGGCGACCATCCCGTGGTTGTAGCGGGTCTGGACGCCGCCCGAGTTCTCGCCGGTCCAGTAGTACAACTGTGAGCTGACGACCTTCAGGTTGCACTTCGTACCCGACCGGGCCCCCGACTGGCAGACGAAGTTCCCGATCTGGGGAGCCTCCGCGCCGATCACACTGGCCACGGCCTGACCGGAGGGGTCGTTGTACGACTTCCCCGTCCAGATCTCCGGGTTGACCCACTTGTTGGACCGGGGCCGGATGGTCGCCACGTCGACGCGCGTCGTGCTCTCGCGCACGGTGTCCTTCGGCGACGCCAGGTCGCCGAACAGGTTGAACGAGTCCACCCCGAGCCGCTCGTCGAGGCCGAACCTCTCGTTCGTCTCCGCCCACGTGGGGAAGCAGTGATCGGCGGTCATCATCATCTCTTGGCCCTGGTACACGACCGCGAACCCCGTGCTGCAGATCGGCGTGGCGAGGGCAGCGCCTCCCGCGTACTGGCCGTTCTTCCGGTCGCCCAGCGCGACCTGGGGCTCCGCGCCCGGAACGACCTCGACGGGAACGCCCACGGCCGCCACCGCGGTGCGCAGCCTGGCCGCCTCCGCCGCGCCGCCCTCGATCGAGGCCCGCAGACCGCCGCCCTGAACCTGGGTGACGTCCACCATTCTGATCTTCGCGGACTCCGCGGCCTCGGCCACCCGGTCCGCCGCCCGCTTCAGGTCCGGCGCCGTGTGCCCGGCGGGCTTGACGACCACGGGGACGGCGCTCGCCGCGATGACGGCCTCGGCCGCCGGCGTCAGGTCTCCGTGCCAGTACAGGACCACCTGGCGGTCGTCGGGACCGGCGGTGACGTCGACGAACGAGCCCTTCGCGCCCTGGCCCGGCGACGACTTGAGGGCCGCGGCCGTCGCGTTCATCTTCCCCTGGACGTCCAGCACCTGGTCCCACGAGGCGTAGGGCGCGGGGACGGAGCCGTTCACCCGCCCGGCCTGGGAGACCGGCCCCGCGGGCACGGGCGAGGCTTCCTTCGAAGGCCGCGCCGGCGCCTTGTCCGAGGAGGCGGAGCCCGAGGAGGCGGGGGCGGGGACGGAACCGGCGGGTGCGACCCACGTCTTCGCCGCCGGGGACGCGAAGGGGGACGCGAAGGAGGAAACGGAAGGAGTCGTGGCGGCCGGCACGGCCAGCAGCGCCAGTACACCCGCGAGTCCGACCCTCCGGCGGACCCGCTTTCGGCGGGCGGCCACGGCCGCCGGGGGCGACGCGGGGGCGGGTTGTCCATCGAACGGCAAGGAACACAACCTTTCTGTCGGGGCGCACGTCGACGTCGAGTCCACATGCTGTGAGGTTGCTGTGACCAGACAGAACACCCGGCAGAATTACTCCCCGTGCTACTTCTGCCGGACCATCCGGATCCGCGGAGAGAGGGGCGTGGGTCATGAACGGCACAGAGGAACCCGAGGAGTTCGGGCCGCGTCTGCGCTCCCTGCGGATCCGTGCCGGTCTCAGCCAGGAGCGCCTGGCTCATGCCGCCGCCGTGAGTGTGCGGACGCTGGCGGACCTGGAACGGGGCAGGACCCGCGGTCCCCAGCGCCGTACCGTGCGGGCCCTGGCCCGTGCCATGGAGTTGGGCACCGCCGAGGAGGAACTCCTCGAATCGGCGGCCGCGCGAGGCCGGCCCCGACCCGGCACGCGGACCGACCTGACATCGTCGGCGCCGCTCGCGCTTCCGAGGGACGCCGCCGATTTCACCGCGCGGAGCCAGGACGTCGCGGCGCTGCGCGGCCTCGCGGCGACGGCGGATCCCGCCCACCCGCCCGTCGCGGTCGTCTCCGGCTCGCCCGGCCTCGGCAAGACCGCGTTCGCCGTCCACGCGGCACATCTGCTGGCGGCGGACTTCCCCGACGGACGGTTCTGGCTCGACCTGCGCGGGATGGATCCGCGCCCCGTCGCTCCCGGCGACGCCCTGGCCCGGCTCCTGCGCGCCGTCGGCGTGGCCGAGCGGTCCCTGCCCCGCGACCTCGACGACCGATCGGGGCTGTGGCGATCGCTCGTCGCCGGGCGCCGGATGCTCCTGGTCCTGGACAACGCCGTGGACGAGGGTCAGGTACGCCCCCTGCTGCCGGGCACGGGCGCGAGTCTCACGGTTGTGACCAGCCGTCACGCCCTGGCCGGCCTTGAGGCGGTCCACCGGTTCGAGCTCCCCCTGCTGCGACGCGAGGAAGCCGTCGAGCTCCTGAGCCGGATCGTGGGCGCCGAGCGGGTGACACGGGAGGCGCAGGCCGCGCGGGATCTGGCCGATCTGTGCGGACGGCTGCCGCTGGCCATCCGGATCGCCGGACAGCGCCTGGCCGCCCGCCCACGGGAGCGCCTCGCCAGGCTGGCCGCCCTGCTGGAGGACGAGGAGCGCCGACTGGACGCCCTCCAGGCCGGCGATCTGCGGGTACGAGCCGCCTTCTCGATGTCCTACCGGCAGCTGGATCCGGCCGCCCGGCTCCTGCTGAGGCGCGGAGCGCTCGCCACGGGCCCGTACTTCAGTCCCGAGACGGCCGCCCTCCTGTCCGGAACGCCGCTCGCCGACACGCGGCTCCGCCTGGAAGCGCTGTGCGACAAGGGGCTCCTGCAAGCGGACCCGGCGGCCGAGCGCTACGGCTTCCACGACCTGCTGGGACTGTTCGCGGCCGAACGCCTGGCCGCCGAGGACGAGGCGGTGACGCGGCAGGAGGCCATGGACCGGACCGCCCGGTGGATGCTCTCCCGGGCGACGGCCGCCGCGCTCCACTTCGACGCCGAGCGGCACGACGCGCCGACGGGCGACCCCGACCCGGCGACCGCCCCCGCCGGGCGCACACGCGCCCGGGCATGGCTGGAAACCGAGCGGCCCCAGTGGCTCGCGTCCCTGGCCCACGCCGCCTCCGCCGGATGGCACCGCCAGGTCGTCGACACCGCCGAGGCGATGCACTGGTTCTCCGACCGGACCCAGCACTGGGAAGAGTGGGTGGACGTCTTCCGGTGGGGGGCCGAATCGGCCCTCGCCCTCGGTGATCCCCGTGAGGCGGCGACCCATCTCAACTATCAGGCCTGGGCCCACAACATCTGTGCCCATGACCCCCAGGCCGGGTTCGACGCGGCTCTCCGCGCCCTCGACGCGGCCCGCGTGTGCGGTGACCCGCTGCAGACGGGCTGGGCCCTGAGTTACGGAGCCGGCGCGTTGCACCGCCTGGGCCGGACGGAGGAGGCGGTCTCCTGGCTTCGCGATTCAGAGGCCTGCCATCGCGAGAACACCTCGCCCGAGGGCAAGCTCGCGCTCCTGACCACCCTCAACACACTAGGCGAGACGCTCCGTTGCCGTGGTGACGTGCGCGAGGCGCTCGTGCACCACCGGCGCAGCCTGACGATATGCGAGGAAGGGATTCCCGGGCAGGCCCCCGACCTGCTCGTCCTCTACCAGGCCGTCGCCCTGCGCCACCTCGGCGACGACTACGCGGCCCTCGGCCGCTGGCACGAGGCGGAGGCACCCCTGCGGCAGGCCCTCACCACGTTCGCGCGACTCGACATGCCCGCCTGGACCGGACCGGCCCAACTCGACCTGGGACGCGTACTGCGCCACCTCGACCGACCCGTCGAGGCCCGCGCGGTCGTGACCGCCGCCGTCGCGACCCTCACCGAGCACCACAGCCCACGCCGGGCCGAGGCCGCCGCCGAACTCCGGACGATCACCGGCACACCGCATGCCCCGAAACCCCCGGAGATCCCGACACAGCCCGGACCGCCACCGCGCCCCCGCTTCAAGGCGTAGCGGGTCTCTGGCGGAGACGAGCTCGTGGAGCGTCGGCAGGCCAGGGGTTGCGTCGCGCTCATGCCCTGACCTGCCCGTTCAACACCTTCAACACATCCCGGTCCGGCACCCGGGGTGTCGACCCGCCCCCCGGGCAAGGCTCTCTCCGGAACGGCATCGCACGGCATCGCACGGCACGTGCGGCGGGTACGGAGTGGAGGGCGCGCGTGAAAGCAGGGGCAGCCGACGGCGGGGCGGTCGGGATCGGGGCGATGAGCGTGTACCTTCCCCGGCTGCGGGTGGACCTGCGGCAGTGGTCCGCGTGGACCGGGAACGACTGGGGGAAGGTCGGTGCCGTCACGGGCCGGGCCTTCCGGATGTGCGGGCCCGACGAGGACGTCTACACGATGGCCGCTACCGCCGTCCTCCGGCTGATCCTGGACAACGGCGTCGACCCCGGGAAGATCGGCTTCCTAGCGCTCGGCACCGAGTCCAGCACCGACAACGCCGTCGGCGCGGCCACCGTGCGCGGGATGGTCGACCGCGAGCTGCGGCGGCGCGGGCTGCCGCCCCTGCCCAGGGACGTGGAGATACCCGAGTACAAGCACGCCTGCCTCGGCGGCATGTACGCGCTCTGCGGCGCGGCCCGGTTCGTGCTGTGCGACGCGCGCGGCCGGGACGGGATCGTCGTGGCCGCCGACGTCGCCGAGTACGAGCGGGGCAGCTCGGGCGAGCAGACGCAGGGCGCCGGGGCCGTCGCCATGCTCGTCGAGCGCGCGCCCGCCCTCGTCGAGATCGACCTCGCGGGTGCCGCGGGAGTCTCCTCGTACCGGGGCCCGGACTTCCGCAAGCCGGTCGCGCGCCACCGCGTGCCCGGGTACGCCGAGCGGACCGAACGGCCCAGCGACTTCCCGGTGTTCAGCGGGCGGTACTCGGCCACCGCCTACCTCGACGCGGTCACCGGCGCCGTCGAGTCCCTGTGGAGCCGGGGGGACGCGAGCCCCGCCGAGCAACTCGACGCCCTCGGCGCGGTGTTCCTGCACCGGCCGTTCCGCCGCATGCCGCTCCAGGCGCTCTCCTTCCTGTACGCCCGTGCCCTCGCCGCCTCTCCCGAGCGGCGGGAGGAGCTGGAGGCGTACTGCCTGGAGTGCGGGGCCGCCGTCGACGACGTACGGGCGGAGCTCGGCCACCGGCCCGACCTGTACGCCGAGGTGCTCGCCGGCACCGTCGCCCCGGACCCGTACCCGGCCACCGTGGCGCTGGCCACGCACCTGCGCCGGTCGACCGCGTTCCAGGCCTTCGCGCGCTCGGCCCTCGGCCCTGGCCACGAACTCGTCGACGAGGTGGGGAACTTGTACACCGCCGCCCTGCCCGCCTGGATCGCCGCCGGTCTGGAGACCGCCGCCGCCGACCCGGACGGCCTCGACTCCGCCGCCGAGGACCCTTTCCGCACGTCGATGCTCGCCCTCGGGTACGGCAGCGGCGACGCGGCCCTCGCCCTCCCCTTCACCCCCGCCCCCGACTGGCGCACCGCCGCGCGCCGCATCGGCTTCGCCCGCGCCCTCGACCACCCCGTCGACCTCAACCAGGAGCTGTACGAGGCGCTCCACGACCGCCGGGAGGTCCCCGGCCTCCACCTGCACCCCACCGACCGGTTCACCGTGATCGGTACGGGCGACCGCTACGACCGGGACTTCCAGGACCTCGCGGTCGACTACTACGCGTACGAGTACTGAGGCGGCACGACAGATGACGACACACCACGAGCTGAAGTCGGCGCCTCCGGTGAACCCGGAGGTCCCGTCCGACCTGGCGGGTCTGATCGACGAACTGGCCACGGGCCTGCGGTCGTTGCACGACCTGCCGGCCGGACTCGGCGCCGACGAGGCCGCTCGCCTGCGCCGTACCGCACTCGAACACCGCCACCGCGTCACCCTGCCGGGCGTCGGCGCCTACACGATGGACCTCGGCCGGGCCCGCTGCGAGAACGTCCTCGGTGCCGTACAGGTGCCGCTGGGAGTGGCCGGTCCCGTCACCGTCCACGGGGAACACGTCGAAGGAGAGGACCTGCATGTGCCGCTCGCCACCACCGAGGGTGCCCTCATCGCCTCGGTCGCCCGGGGTTGTCGCGCGCTGAGCGAGGCCGGGGGTGTCACCGTCCGCGTCGAGGACGTCGGCATCACCCGGGCCCCGCTCTTCGCGACCTCCGGCATCGAGGAGAGCCGGGGGCTCGTCGCGTGGGTGGCCGAGAACGAGGACCGGCTCGCCGCGGTCGCCGCCGAGGGCAGCGCCCACCTCCGCCTCCGGGAGATCCGGCCGCAGATCGTCGGCCGCTCGGTCTACCTGCGGTTCCGCTTCGCCTGTGGCGACGCCATGGGGATGAACATGGCGACCGTCGCCTGCGAGCGGATCGTCCGCGAGCACATCGAACCGGCCACGGGCGTCCGCTGTGTCGCCCTCTCGGGCAACTACTGCGCCGACAAGAAGCCCGCCGCGGTGAACTTCCTCGAAGGGCGCGGCAAGCGGATCACCGCCGAGGCCTGGCTCGACGCGGACGTCCTCTCGCGCGTGCTGCGCACCGACCGCGACCGCCTGGTGGAGGTCAACTACCGCAAGAACCTGGTCGGTTCGGCCGCCGCGGGATCGCTCGGCGGGTTCAACGCGCACTACGCCAACATGGTCGCCGCCTTCTTCCTCGCCACCGGGCAGGACCTCGCCCAGGTCGCCGAGGCCTGCCAGGGCATCACCTGCGTCGAACCCCTCGGACAGGAGGGCGGGGTGTACGTCTCCGTCTTCCTGCCCGACGTGCCGCTCGCCACCGTCGGCGGCGGCACCGGCCTCGACACCCAGCGCGAGGCCCTCGCCCTCCTCGGCATCGGCGTGCCCGGCGCGGAACGGGAGCCCGGCGCAGACGCCCTGCGGCTCGCCGAGATCCTCGGGGCCGTCGTCCTCGCCGGCGAGCTCAACCTCCTCGCCGCCCTCGCCGGCGGCTCCCTCGCCTCCGCGCACCAGAAGCTCGGCCGCCCGGTGGCGTCGCCGTGAGGCCCGCTCCGGTCGGACACCCCGGCCTCACCGTCCTGGCCACGGCCCCCGGCAAGGTCGTGCTCTCCGGCGAGCACGCCGCCGTCCTCGGCCGCCCGGCGCTCACGGCGGCCCTCGGCCGCCTCTGCACCGCCTCGATCGCGCCCCGCCACGACGACCGCGTGGCCCTGATCCTGCCCGGCCTCGGCGTGCGGCGGCTCACCGACTGGCCCTCGGTCGTCCTGTACGCGGCGTCCGCGCGGGCCCGGTGGGCCGCGCGGAAGTCCGGCCGCAAGGTGGCGGACTTCGCGGCCGTACGGGGCGACGACCCGGCCCACGTCGTCCTCGCCGCACTCGGCGAGACCCTCCGACGTCTGCCCGGCGTCCCCGGCGGCGTCACCCTCACCGTCGAGTCGGCGCTCCCGCCCGGCTCCGGCTTCGGCAGCTCCGCCGCCGTCGCCGTCGCCACCTGCGCGGCCCTCCTCACCCACGAGCAGGGCCGCCCCCAGGCCCGTACGGTCGCCGAGGTCGCCGCCCGCACGGAGGAGCTCCAGCACGGCACCCCCTCGGGCATCGACACGGCGACCGTGCGCGGGGGAGGGGTGCTGTGGCTCGCGCCCGACGGGCGGGGCGCGGTCCGGGTGCGTCCCCTCTCCGTCTCCGCCGAGGCCCTCGGCCTGTTCGAGCTGCACCACACGGGCCCGGCGGCCGAATCGACCGGGCAGGTCGTCGCGGCCGTACGGCCCCGCCTCACACCGCGCGCCCTCGACCGGGCCGAACGGGCCACGACGGCCCTGCGCGACGCGCTGACCTCGGCCGCCCGGGACTCGGGGGGCGAGCCGGACTCGGGGGGCGAGCGGGACTCGGGGCGCGAGCCGGACCGGGCCGCCGTGATCGAGGCAGTACGGGAGAGCGCGCGGTTCCTGGAGGGTCTCGGGGTCGTCCCGCCGCCCGTGGCCCGGACCGTCCGCGCCGTCGAGGCGGCGGGCGGGGCGGCCAAGATCTGCGGGGCCGGTTCGCTGCGAGGGCCCGGCGCCGGGGCGCTCCTCGTCGTCCGGCCGCCCGGCGGGGGCCCGCCGATTCCCGGTCTCGACGCGTCGACCCGTATCAGCGCGCCCCTCGGCGTACCCGGACTCCAGTGGGAGAAAACTCTGTGACCGAGACCGAGACCCTGAGCGACATCGCGACCGACGTCGTGACGGCCGTCGCCCCCGCCAACATCGCCCTCATCAAGTACTGGGGCGTACGGGACGAGGCCGCCGTCCTGCCGGCCAACCCCTCCCTCTCGATGACCCTCGACACGTGCGTGTCCCGCTGCACCGCGCGCCGTCTCGACGGCGGCGTCGACGAGATCTGGTGGCGCACCGCCGACGGCGAGACGGGTCCCGCGCCGCAGCCCGTCGCCGACGGCATCCGCCGCCACCTGGCCCGGCTGCGCGAGCCCGGCGGGCCGCCGCTGCGGATCGTCACCGGCAACACCTTCCCCACGGCCGCCGGAATCGCCTCCTCGGCCTCGGGGTTCACCGCGCTCACCCTCGCCGTGACGACCCTCCTCGACGGGAGACGGCCGGAGCCCGACCGGCTCTCCGTCCTCTCCCGGCTCTCCGGTTCCGGATCGGCCGCGCGCTCCGCGTACGGGGGGTACGTCCGCTGGCCCGCGACCCCGGAGGACCCGGCGGGTCCGGCGGCGCAGGTGGCGCCCGCCGACAGCTTCCCGCTGTGCGACGTCATCGCCGTCGTCGACGACCGGCCCAAGGGGACGAGTTCGCGCGAGGGGCACCGCAGGGCCCTCACCAGTCCGTACTTCGCCCGCCGTCTGGAGCTGCTGCCCGAGCGGACCGCCGTCGTCGAACAGGCCTTGCGTGAACGGGACTTCACGCGGCTTGCCGAGGCTGTCGAGACCGAGGCGGTCGACCTGCACCTGATCGCCATGTCGGCCTCGCCGGCCACCTTCTACTGGCGCCCGGCGACCCTCGCGGTCCTCGCCGCCGTCCGCGCCCTGCGGGACGGGGGAATCGACGCCTGCGCCACCATCGACGCCGGGCCGAACGTCCATGTCCTGACGACCCCCGAGCGCGTCGACGAGGTGCGGCGCGCCGTCGGAGCCGTCCCGGGCGTCCTCCGGACCCTCACCGACGCGGCGGGCGACGGTCCTTGTCTCTCCGACGGCCATCTCGAAGCCCCCGGCGCCGTGTGAGATTTATCGGTTTGCGGTGTGTCTGTCGTGTTTTCGACGGGAACGCACACGAAGGAGGAAATGATCATCCGGAGACGAGACGGAGAGAGATGACCCCACGCCGTGCCCCCAACGACCGCCTGCGCTCCCTCCTGCGCGAGGCACAGTGGACCCAGGAGGCATGCGCCCGCGCCGTGAACGCGGTGGGCGTGGAGGTCGCCGTCCGGCTGGCGTACGACCGGACGGCGGTGGCGCACTGGCTGGCCGGCACCCAGCCGCACGAGCCGGTTCCGCGGCTCCTCGCCGAGGCGTTCACGCGCAGGATCGGACGGGCGGTGACCCGGGAGGAACTGGGCTTCGCCCAGGCCGCCGCACCGGAACCGGCCGATTCCCTCCTCGCCGCCGTCGGCGCCGACGCGTCCGTGCCGCCCTACCGGGTGCCGACGCCGGCACCCCGCTGGCGCGAGCTCGCCGAGCGGCGGGCCGTCGCCGACGGGCGCGGCGCCCCGCCGCGCGTGGGGTCGAGCGAGGCCGAGCTGCTCGGGGACGCCGTTCGGCACTTCGCGCGGGCGATGGCCACGCACGGCGGCGCCCACGGGCGCCGGGCCCTCTCCGTCTACCTCTCCGACACGGCCGCGTCCTGGCTGCGGGCCCCGGCCGACGAGGAGATACGACGGGGGCTGCGCCGGGAGACGGCGCATCTCGCCCTCGTCCTCGGCCTGATGCACGCCGACATGGGAGAGCACGGCCGGGCGCAGCGCTCGTTCGCGACCTCCGCCACCCTGGCCCGCGAGGCCGGGGACAAGACGGCCTGGGCCATCGGGCTCCGGGCGCAGTCCGCGCAGGCGCTCGCCCTCGGCCACCGTGCCGCCGCGCGGGAGTGCGCGCTCGCGGCCGTCGACGCGACGGCGGACCGGTCGCCCGGCGCCGTCCGCGCGTACACGCTCTCCCAGCTCGGCGTTGTCCAGGCGGCACTGAAGGACGAACGGGCGGCGCTGCGCACGCTCGACGAGGCCGAGCAGGCACTCGGCGACGGCGACGGCGACGGCGACGGGGAGCGGGCCTCGGACGGTGGCGCCGGAGAGAGCCCGTTCCGCTCGTACCCGGAGAGCGCACTCGCCTTCCAGTCGGCCGAGACCCTCCGGCTCCTGGACCGTCCGGCGCTCGCGCTGCGCGCGCTGAACCGCTCGGTACGCGCGCGCGTGCCGCACGAGCGGCGGGCGGTCGCGCTGACCCTGGCCCGGCAGGCCGAGCTGCTCTTCGCCTGCGGGCGGCTCGACGAGGCGTGCGCGGCCTGGGGGCAGTTCGTCCAGGCCCGTGAGGGTCTCCGGTCCCGTACGGTCACGGACGCCTCCCGCGCGATGCGCGCCGCGCTGGCCCCGTACGCCCGGCATCCCGCCGTCCGCCGCCTGTCACTCGTTCGGCCGATGGCCGAGATGTGAGATACCCGAACATCTGCACGATGGACATATGAACGATCCTTTCTTTTATGCACTCGTCCGACCTGCGCCGATTCCCGCCCCGACGCCCGCGCCCGACACGCTCCCCGAGGGTGCGGGGGGCCGGGCGACCGCATACGAGCCCGCCCGGGAGGTTCCCGGGGAGAGACCGGAGGAGGTAGAGGGAGCGTCGCGGGGTTCCGCGGCGCGTCCCGCCCGTCATGTCCGTCCCGTCTGAGTTCTCAGCCGTCCCGTCTGCGTTCTCAGCCCATGGGTTCTCTCCCCTTTATGTGGCTCACCCACATGCCCGGTCGCGGGGCCCTCCGCCTAGCGTGTGCAGACCCGATGCCGGGACGGGCAACGGGCGGAACGCGCCACGAGCGCACGAGGGGAAGAGGCCGGGACATGGTGGACAGACGGAATCCGGGGCGTCGGTGGCGGCAGCGGGCCGCGCGGGCCCTGGCGGTGGCCGGGGTCGTCGTGGCGGCCGTCGTGGCCCCGCCCGCCGCGGCCGCGGCCGCCGCTCCGCCCGCGTACCTCACCCTGGAGGCCACGTACGGAGCCGGTACCGTCAGCAACGGCTGGCAGAGCGTCGAGCGGTACGCCGACTCGACCACCGGCTTCCGCACCGAGGGCTTCCCGCCGGACGGCCGGGGCGACCAGGACGGCAAGCGCGTCACCTACTTCGGCGGCGTCTCCCGGCCCTCCTCGGGCAAGTTCCTCCTCTACTCGGCCCCCGGCTGGAACACCGGCACCCGCACCACCCCCGTCCTCCTCGTCCACGGGGCCAACGACACCGCCGACCGCGCCTGGGCCAACCCCGGCGAGTCCGGCGGCTACGGCTGCGGCGCCGCCACCTGCCCGTCCACCGGGCTCATGCAGTACCTCTCCTCGCGCGGCCACCGCGTCTTCGCCGTCGGCTTCGCCCACAAGCAGGGCGACAACCTCATGCAGGCGCAGATCGTCGGCGACGCCATCGCCGTCATCAAGGCCAAGCTCGGCGTCTCCCAGGTCGACCTGGTCGGCTGGAGCAAGGGCCAGATGTCCACCCGGGCGTACGTGTCGTCCGTGAAGCCGAGCTGGGGCCGCCCGTACGCCGGGGACGTCCGCCGCCTCGTCACGATCGGCGGCCCGAACGGCGGCTACGACTACCCGTACGCCCACGGCTGGGCCCACGACTTCTCCATCTGGCCCGCGTGCGGCGGCCAGGTCAACGCGCCCTCCCCGCACTCCCACATGACCTGCTACGGCACGTACACCGCGCGCCCCGAGTTCTCGATGACGCCGTCGAACGGCTACGACAACTACCCGGGCCAGCGCCAGATGCTCGCCCGCTGGGACGGGGTGTACGGAGTCGACGGCGCCGCCCAGGACTGGTACACGACCTACTACGGCGGCCAGGGCTTCTACACCGCGGGCAGCGGCATCCAGGCCGCCATCGACGCGGGCTCGCTCATCGCGCCGCTGCACAGCGCCGGCATCCCCGCCTCCGTCCCCACGTACCTCCTCGCGGGCGGCTCCGCCGACATCGTCGGCATCTTCAACGAGAACCGCGGCCCGAGCGACGGCGTCGTCTTCATCTCCAGCGCCCTCGACACCACCGGCATCCCCACCGTCGGCGGCAAGGCCACCGTCACCGGCGCCAACCACCTCGAACTCGGCTGGCACAGCTCGGTCACCGCCCAGATCGCCACCTGGCTCTCGTAACCCCGCTCCCGCACGCACAGCAGAAGGACCCGACAATGACGTCACTGCACACCCGCCGCGTGGCCACCGACCGCCTGACGCAGCAGATCACCGAGGTCGCCGACGCCCCGGCCGACGGCGAGACCGTCGTCTTCGTCCACGGCAACGTCTCCTCCTCGACGTTCTGGCACTCCACCCTCACCGCCCTCCCGGCCGGCTACCGCGCCCTCGCCGTCGACCTCCGCGGCTTCGGCGGCACCGACGCGCCGCCCGTCGACGCCACCCGCGGCCTGCGCGACTACGCCGACGACCTCGGCGCCCTCCTCGACGCGCTCTCCGTCGAGCGGGCCCACCTGGTCGGCTGGTCCATGGGCGGCGGCATCGTCCTCCAGTACCTGCGCGACCACCCCGACCGCGTCAGCTCTCTCACCCTCGTCAACCCGGTCTCCCCGTACGGATTCGGCGGTACGCGCGAGGCGGACGGCACCCTCAACTCCCCGGACGGCGCCGGGTCCGGCGGCGGCACGGCCAACCCCGAGTTCGTCCGGCTCCTCGCCGAGCTCGACCGCGGCGAGGACACCCCGGTCTCCCCGCGCTCCGTCCTCACCGCCTGCTACGTCAAGCCGCCGCTGCGCTTCGACCGCGAGGTCGAGGACGCGTTCGTCGAGTCCATGCTCGCCACCCGCCTCGGCGACGACCACTACCCGGGCGACAGCACGACCTCCGCCTCCTGGCCCGGCATCGCCCCCGGCACCCGCGGCGTCCTCAACTGCATGGCCCCGACCCACTTCCGCGTCGACGACCTGCACCTCGTCGAGCCCAAGCCGCCGATCCTGTGGGTGCGCGGCGAGGACGACGTCATCGTCTCCGACACCTCGCTCTTCGACCTGGCGCACCTCGGCGCGATCGGCGCCGTGCCGGGCTGGGACGGCACGCCCGCCCAGCCGATGATCGCGCAGACCCGCCACGTCCTCGACGCGTACGCCGCCGCCGGCGGCCGGGTCCGGGAGGTCGCGGTGGCCGACGCCGGGCACTCCGTCCACCTGGAGAAGCCCGAGGAGTTCGGCAAGGCCCTCCTGGAGGTCCTGTCCGCATGACCGTGTGCGGTACGAGGCAGGGCGCGGTCCGTGGCCGCGCCCTGCCCTGCGGTGTGACGTCCTTCCTCGGCATCCCGTACGCCGCACCGCCCGTCGGCGCGCTGCGGCTGCGCGAACCGGCCCCGCCGGAACCGTGGACAGGCGTCCGTGACGCGACGGCCCACGGCCCGACGGCGCCCCACGCGCCCTACGCGCCGCCCTTCGACGTCCTCATCCCCGAGAACGACATCCCGGGCGACGACTGCCTCAACCTCAACATCTGGACCCCCGCCCCGGAACCCGGTGCGGGGCTTCCTGTCATGGTGTGGCTGCACGGCGGGGCGTTCACCAACGGCTCCGGGTCGGCCTCCGCGTACGACGGCACCGCCTTCGCCCGCGACGGCGTCGTCTGCGTCACGCTCAACTACCGCCTGGGCGCGGATGGTTGGCTCAGCGTGCCCGGCCGCCCCGACAGCCGCGGGCTGCTCGACCAGATCGCCGCCCTCCGCTGGATCCGCGACAACATCGCCTCGTTCGGCGGCGACCCGGACCTGGTCACGGTCTTCGGGGAGTCCGCGGGCGCGATGAGCATCGGCACCCTCCTCACCACCGAGGCCGCCCGGGGCCTGTTCCGGCGGGCCGTCCTCCAGAGCGGGGCCTGCCACCACTTCCTGCGCCCCGCGTCGGCCGCGCGCATCACGGCCCGTCTGGCGGAGAAGCTCGGCATCGCGCCGACGGCGGAAGCCTTCGAGGCCGTCGAGCTCCCTGAACTCCTGGCCGCCCAGGCGGAGTTGCGCGGAGAGGTCGGCGCCGACCCCGATCCGGCGCGGTGGGGCGAGGCGGCGCTCAACATCATGCCCTTCGAGCCGGTCCTCCCGGACCTCGTCCTCCCCGGCCCCGACCTCGGCGTCGATCTCCTCGTCGGCAGCAACCGCGAGGAGTACCGGCTCTTCCTCGTCCCGACGGGCCGCCTGCCCGCCGTGCCGGAGCCCGCGCTCCACGCCCTGACGGCCGCCTACGGCCTCGACCCGGCCGCGGCCCTCCCCGTCTACCGGGCAGGCCGCCCCGACGCCACGCCCGGCGAGCTGCTTTCGGCGGTCGCGACCGACTGGTTCTACCGCATCCCCGCCGTGCGCCTCGCCGAGTCCGTACCGGGCTCGCACCTGTACGAATTCGCCTGGCGCTCACCGGGGTTCGGAGACTCGCCCGGTGGTGGACTCGGCGCCTGCCACGCTCTGGAACTGCCCTTCGTCTTCGACCGCCTCGACGACCCCTCGTACGCTCCGATGGTCGGCGACCGCCCGCCGCAGGGCCTCGCGGACGCGATGCACGCGGCCTGGGTCGCCTTCGCGAAGACGGGCGACCCGGGCTGGAAGGCGTACGACGGGGCGACCCGGACGACGATGGTGTTCGGCGACGCGTCCGAGACCGGCCCGGTCGACGACCCGCGCCCACGGGAGAGGCTCCTGTGGGCGGGGGTGCGCTGAGCCGGCAACCGAAGGATCAGCAGTCGGGGATGACGACGCCGTTGTTGTCCCTGGCCTGGTCGTTCCCCCAGCGGGAGAGGTAGAAGGCGGACACCCACTGACCCGCCGCCCCGCTGTCGGGATCGGTCTTCAGCCACCAGTGGTTGTAGTTGTCGCCGTCGCTGACGTTCCGCCCCCAGGACTTGCAGTACACGTAGTTGGTGCCCTGGTAGAGGGTGCCACTGGCCGACGTGTTGGTGGGGGAGGGGTAGACGGAGGCGTTGGCGAACGTGTCCACCCAGTACTTGCCGGTGGGCGCCGGAGTGGACGGGCCCGTGGTGCCGCCCGGGCAGTCCGGGATCACCGTGCCGTTGTTGTCCTTGGCCTGGTCGTTGCCCCAGCGGGAGAGGTAGAAGGCCGAGACCCACTGGCCCGACGGACCGCTGTCGGGGTCGGTCCTGAGCCACCAGTGGTTGTACGAGCCGCCGGAGCTGACGTTCCGTCCCCAGGCCTTGCAGTACACGTAGTTGGTGCCCTGGTAGAGGGTGCCGGTCGCGGTCGTGCTGGTGGGGGAGGAGTAGACGGAGGCGTTGGCGAAGGTGTCCACCCAGTACTTGCCGGTGGAGGCCGGCGGGGCCGGGACGGGCTCGGGGTCGGGCATCGGCGTGGTGGTGGAGCCGCCGTTGCCGTCGTAGAGCCGGATGGCGCCGTAGTAGTCGTCGTGCGAGGAGAGCGCGACCACGCGGACGTACCCGCCGGAGTACGGCGCCTCGACGATGTAGCCCTGCCCGAGGTAGAGGGCCACGTGGTGGATGGAGGACGCCGTGTCGCCGAAGAAGACCACGTCACCGGGGACGAGCGGCGCGGTGCCCTCGGACCGGGAGAAGCGGTCCACCGCTCGTGAACTGGTCCACTGCGTACGCGAGGTGCCGTTGAGGACGTCGGTGCCGACGGCCAGGTAGTAGGCGTACCGGACGAGGCCGGAGCAGTCGAGCCCCCTCACGTTGCAGTCGTTGGGGGCGCCGTTGGCCGGGTCGCAGAGTCCGTACGAGGGGCCGGGCCTGGAACCGTGCCCGCCGCCCCAGGAGTACGGCGTCCCGATCTGCGCGCACGCCGAGTTGACGGCGGCGACGGCCTGGGACGCGGCGCCGGAGGCGAGCACGGCACAGGAGGGGGCGGCCTGGGCGGGGGCGGTGGTGCCGGGGGCGGCGAGGAACAAGGAGGCCAGGATGCCGACGAGTGCGGCCATCCGGGCGACAACCGTCCAGCGGGGGCGGTGAGTTACGCGCGTAGACAATGAACGGACCTCAAGGGTGTGAAATTCCGTCAGATGGTGAGGGGGGATGGCGAAGACCATCGCACCTATCCGGCCACGGACACAAGACCCCGAGTGGATCTCTTCTCCGGGCGCCGCTCAGACGCCCGCTCGCCCGATCCAGCCGAGGTAGGAGGAGACACGGGTGTTCACCGCCGGACTCTCGGTCGCGCACCCCTTCCCGTACGAGACGAGCCCGACGACGTACGGCCGTCCGGCGACCCGGTGCACGAGCGGGCCGCCGGAGTCGTACAGGCAGGTGTCGCGGCCCGGGGAGTACGTGCAGAGCTGCTGCCCGGTGACGGCGGTCATGCCCCGCGCCACGCAGGCCGCGTTGCTCATCGTGTCGAGCGCGACGACCCGCAGGACGTCGGAGGTGCCGCCCCCGTAGGAGGTCGCTCCCCAGCCGGGCGCCTCGACCCGCACGCGGTCCAGGGACCCGGACGCGGACGGGTCCGGGAGCCCGGCCGGGCTCACGTCCCGGGTGTACGCGACCGGGCGGGCGAGCCGTACGAGCGCGATGTCGTTCCGCTGGGCGGCCGGGTCGTAGCCGGGGTGGACGAGGAATCGTTCCGGCGAGGCGAGCACGGCGTTCGGCGAGTCCTTCCGCACGGTCAGGTCGTGGTCGCCGAGCAGCACCCCGACCCGCGCCGTGTCGGCGTACGACCCGGTGAGGCAGTGCGCGGCGGTCAGCACGTACCGCTCCGAGACGAGCACCCCGCCGCACATCACCCGCCGCTGTTCGAGGTCGACGAGCCCGGCCATGAACGGGTACTGGTGCGGGACGGCCTCCTGCCCGCCGACGACGGCCCGGGCGGACCCCGCGCCGGCCGGCCCGGCGGCGAGCACCGCCCCCGCGACCGCGGCCACGAACCGTCGCATCGGTCCCACGGAATCTCCCCACGCACGGCAACGGTCGTCCCGGACCGGAATCCGCGCGCCTCCCTGCGGAGACGTTTCCTCAGGCCCGTCCCGACTTCAACGACCAAGCCGGGACGAGGTCACTCCGGGGCACCCCCATGGCGCCCGCCCTACGGCACCCGCGCCGTCCACTCCGCCGTGCCGAACTTCTCCTCCGCGAGCGCCTTCGCGCGCGTCAGCTCGTCCTCCGTGACGACGCCCTCCGTCAGGCCGTACCGGCCCCGGAAGGAGGCGATCATCCGGTCGATGACGGCCTCGCGCGGCAGGCCCGTCTGCCGGCGCAGCGGGTCGACCCGCTTCTTCGCGCTCTTCGTGCCCTTGTCGGAGAGCTTCTCGCGGCCGATGCGGAGCACCTCCGTCATCTTGTCCGCGTCGATGTCGTACGCCATCGTCACGTGGTGCAGGACCGCGCCCTCGCCCGCCACCATCCTCTTCTGCGCCGCGCCCGCGATCTTCCCGGCCTCCGTCGCGATGTCGTTGAGGGGCTGGTACCAGGCCTTGATCCCCATGTCGCCGAGCGCGCCGAGCACCCAGTCGTCCAGATAGGCGTAGCTGTCGGTGAAGGAGAGCCCCTGCACGAGCGCGTCGGGCACGGAGAGGGAGTACGTGATGGTGTTGCCCGGCTCGATGAACATGGCGCCGCCGCCGCTGATCCGGCGCACCACCTGGATGCCGTGGCGCTCCGCCGCCTCCGGGTCGACCTCGTTGCGCAGGGACTGGAAGCTGCCGATGACCACCGCCGGGGCGCCCCACTCCCAGACCCGCAGGGTCGGCGGGCGGCGGCCGGCCGCGACCTCGGCGGTCAGGACCTCGTCGAGCGCCATGTGGAGGGCTGGGGAGCGCGGCGACTCGTGGATGAGCTGCCAGTCGTAGTCCGTCCAGTCCGTGGCGTGCGCGAGGGCCCGCCGGACCGCGACCCCGACGCCCTCGGACGTCAGGCCGTACATCTGCGTGCCCGCCGGCAGCGCCGCGTCGATCCGCGCCGCGAGCCCCGCGGCGTCGGTGTCGGCCGGGGCGCCCCCCAGGGCGCGGTCGATGGCGAGGATCGCCTCGTCGGGCTCCAGGAAGAAGTCCCCGGCCACCCGGACGTTCCGGAGGACGGCGTCCTCGACGTCCAGGTCGACGACGACGAGCTTCTCGCCGGGGGCCTTGTACTCACCGTGCACCGCTTCGTTCCCTTCCTGGGGTGTGTCGACGGGGACAGATCCCTGCATACCGTCCCTTGCACTGTAGGACAGCCGCCCTCAGGCGCGGGGCCGGTCGGTCATCCAGCGGGCGGCGAGGAGGCCCGAGAGTGCCGTGAGGGCGGCCGCGGCGAGGACGGTGGCGCCGAGGCCCAGCGCGTCGGCGAGGACCCCGGCGACCAGGGCGCCCGCCGCGTACCCGATGTCACGCCAGAACCGGTACGTGCCGAGCGCGTGGGCCCGCCAGGAGGGGTGGGCGTGGTCGGAGACGGAGGCGATGAGCGCCGGGTAGACGAGCGCGGTGCCGAGACCGAGGCCGACGGCGGAGAGGACCCCGGCGAGCAGGGGGCGGTCGAGGAGCAGGAGGGCGAGCAGCAGGGCCGCCGCCTGGACCAGCATGCCCGTCACGACGAGCGGTTTGCGGCCGACGCGGTCGGCGAGGTGGCCGGCGGGGATCTGGCCGAGGCCCCACAGCAGCGGGTAGAGCCCCTTGATCAGGCCGATGGCCGCGATGCCGAGGCCGTGGTCGGCGAAGAGCAGCGGGAAGACGCCCCAGGTCAGGCCGTCGTTGAGGTTGTTGACCAGCCCTGCCTGGCCGGCCCCGCGCAGGGAGCGGTCACGCCATGACGTACGGGCGAAGGTCTCCTTGAAGGACGGCCTGGCGTCCGTCTCGCCGTGCGGGGGCGCCGGGTGGCGGGCGAGTTCGAGGGCCAGGTGGGCGGCGGTGTCCTTGGCCAGGAGGGACAGGCCGAGCCCCGCGGCGAGGAAGACCACGCCGACGAGCTCGGGCGCGGGCCGCAGCCCGTACTGGGTGGCGAGGTAGCCGGTGAGCAGGGCCGTGGCGCCGACGGAGACGTAACCGGCGGCCTCGTTGAGCCCGGTGGCGAGTCCCCGGCGGGCGGGTCCCACGAGGTCGATCTTCATGTTGACGGTCATCGACCAGGTCAGCCCCTGGTTGACGCCGAGGAGGACGTTCGCGGCCACGATCCACCACCAGGACGGGGCCCAGGCGAGGACGAACGGCACGGGGAGGCCGATCACCCAGCCGGCCAGGAGCAGCTGCCTGCGCCGGAAGCGGGCGGTGAGGACACCGGCGGCGAGGTTCGTGAGGGCCTTGGCGAGGCCGAAGGCGACGATGAACGAGAAGACGGCGAGGTTGCCCGCGAGCCCGAAGACCTCGGTGCCGATCAGCGGGACCGTCGTCCGTTCGAGACCGACCAGCGCCCCGACCGCCGCCGTGACCAGGACGAGCAGGACGAACTGCCCCCGGTTCTCCCGGAGCCCGAGCCGGACTGTGCCCGGGTGGGTGCCCGGGTCGGCGCCCGGGACGGGTCGCGTCGTCGTGGTGTGGCTGTACATGCAGCTCACCATACCCCTGGGGGTATGAGAGTGCTGTGATGCAGGATACCTAGGGGGGTATTTGACGCGGCCTTCCGACTCTGTCTAAAGTCCATGTCATAAGTACCCCGGGGGGTATCCGAAAGAGTGATCTTCATGCGTGAAGTGGATCTGGACGCCTTCGCGTCCGAGCTGGCGAAGGGTGCCTTCGCCATCGACGTACGAGAGCCGGACGAGTTCGCGGCGGGCCACGTGCCGGGAGTCCGGACCGCACCGCTCTCCGAACTGGGTGCCCACCTCGCCGCGCTGCCCGCCGACCGGCCCGTCTACGTCATCTGCGCGAGCGGCAACCGGAGCGCCTGGGCCGCCGAGCACCTGGAGGCCGCCGGCTTCGCCGCGCTCTCCGTCGCGGGCGGCACCTCCGGCTGGGTCCGCACAGGCCGCCCGGTCGTCCGCGGCGCGGAGGCCCACGCCGCCTGACCGCACACCCGGGCCGCCTGAACGGGCGCCCGCCGCCTGACCCGCAGTTCCCCCTCCCGCAGGGCCCCGCCCTGCGCGTGCCTTCCCTCGAAAGGATCGCCGTGTTCTTCGCTCAGTACTACCTCGACTGCCTCTCCCAGGCCTCGTACATGATCGGCGACGAGAAGACCGGTCAGGCCGTGGTCGTCGACCCGCGCCGGGACGTCTCGGAGTACCTCGCCGACGCCCGGGCCCACGGCTTCACCGTCGTCGGCGTGATCAACACGCACTTCCACGCGGACTTCGTCGCCGGACACCTGGAGATGGCGGCCGAGACGGGCGCCTGGATCGGCTACGGCTCGCGCGCCGAGACCGAGTACCCGATCCGGCACCTCGCCGAGGGCGAGCGGATCGCCCTGGGCGACGTGGTCCTGGAGGTCATGGAGACCCCCGGGCACACCCCGGAGTCGATCAGCGTCCTGGTGTACGAGCGGGCCGAGGACACCGTCCCGTACGGCGTGCTGACCGGCGACGCGCTCTTCATCGGCGACGTCGGCCGCCCCGACCTCCTCGCCTCCGTCGGCGTCACCGCCGAGGAGCTGGGCGCCATGCTCCACGACAGCGTCCAGAACAAGCTGATGGGCCTGCCGGACGAGGTCCGCGTCTTCCCCGCCCACGGCGCCGGATCCGCCTGCGGCAAGAACCTCTCGACGGAGAAGTCCTCCACGATCGGCGACCAGCGGGCCACCAACTACGCCTGCGCGCCGATGGGCCGCGAGGAGTTCGTCGCCCTCGTCACCGCCGGACAGTCGGCGGCACCGGGGTACTTCGCCTACGACGCCGACCTCAACCGCAAGGACCGCACCCTGTACGACGCGACCGTCGCGGCCCGGCCGCTCTCGCTCGACGGGTTCGGCGAGCTGCGCGCCGGGGGAGCGGTCGTCGTCGACGCCCGCGACCCGCAGGAGTTCGCCGCCGGACACCTGGCCGGCGCGGTGAACATCCCGGCCGACGGCCGCTTCGCCGAGCAGGCCGGCACGGTCCTGGACCCGGCGGACGAGATCCTCGTCATGGCCCCGCAGAACCGGGAGGAGGAGGTCGTCACCCGCCTCGCCCGCATCGGCTTCGACCGGGTCGTGGGCTACGTCCGCAACCCCGAGGACGCCCTGCGCGTGATGGCCGACGAGGTCGCCCCCGCCAGCCGGATCACCGCCGCGCACCTCAAGGCGGCCCTCGCCGGGGACAACCCGCCCCTGGTGGTGGACGTGCGCACCTGCGGCGAGCGCGAGGCGAACGGGTTCATCCCCGAGGCGCTGCACATCCCGCTGAGCGAGCTGCCCGCCCGCGCCGGCGAGCTGCCCGCCGACCGGCCGCTGGTCCTGCACTGCGCGGGCGGCCACCGCTCCTCCATCGCCGCCAGCCTGCTCCGCCACCGCGGCTTCCGCGACGTCTCCGACATCCTCGGCGGCTGGGCCGCCTGGGCCCTCGCGGCGGAGCCCGCGGCCGTCTGACGGCCCCAGACCGCCGGCCGGGCACGGACGGGACCCCCACCGTCCGTCCCGCGCCGGCCCCGGCGGGGGCCGGAGGCCGCACTGCCTCCGTCCCCCGCCCCCTCTCTCTTCCTCTCCCCATCCCTTCCCCTCGCCCCTTCCCCTCCCTTTCCTCCCGGAGAAACCGCATGAGCGCCGAGCGCACCGTCCAGTCGATCAGCCCCGCCGTCCTGCTCCGCCTCGTCCAGGAGGGCCGCGCCCCGCGCCTGCTCGACGTCCGCACCCCCGGCGAGTTCCGTACCGTCCACATCGCCGGCTCGTACAACGTCCCCCTGCACACCCTGCGCGAGCACCGCGCCGAGCTGCGGTCCCACCTGGACGAGGAGGTCGTGCTCGTCTGCCGCTCCGGGCAGCGGGCCCGCGAGGCCGAGAAGGCCCTCGCCGAGGCCGGCCTGCCGAACCTCCGCGTCCTCGAAGGCGGCATGACCGCCTGGGAGGCCGTCTCGGCCCCCGTGGAGCGGGGCGCCGAGCGCTGGGACATGGAGCGTCAGGTCCGCCTGGTCGCGGGCTCGATCGTGCTCGCCACCGGCCTGGTGGGCGTCTTCGTCCCCGGCGCCCACCTCATCGGCACGGCCGTCGGCGCCGGCCTCACCTACGCCGCCCTCAGCAACACCTGTGCCATGGGCGTCCTGCTCTCCAAGCTCCCCTACAACCGCGGCCCCCGGACCGACGTCCGCACCGTGATCGCGGAGCTGCGGAGCGCGTCGTGACCGCGCTGATCGTCGCGGTCTCGCTCCTCATCGGCGTCAGCCTGGGCATCCTCGGCGGCGGAGGCTCGATCCTCACCGTCCCGATCCTGGTCTACCTGGCCGGGCAGGACACCAAGGAGGCCATCGCCACCTCGCTGTTCGTCGTCGGCGTCACCAGCCTCGCCGCCCTCGTCCCGCACGCCCGGGCCCACCGGGTCCGCTGGAGGACCGGACTGCTCTTCGGCGCCTTCAGCATGGTCGGCGCGTACGGCGGCGGCCGGCTCGCCGAGTACATCCCCGGCACCGTCCTGCTCGTCGCGTTCGCGCTGATGATGCTCGCCACCGCCTACGCGATGCTCCGCAAGCCGCGTGACGGGGCGCGGAAGAAGACCCGGCCGGACCACGGCGACCTGCCGCTCAAGCACATCGCGGTCGAGGGCCTGGTCGTCGGCGCCGTGACCGGCCTGGTCGGTTCCGGCGGCGGGTTCCTCGTGGTTCCGGCCCTGGCCATCCTGGGCGGACTGCCGATGGGGATCGCCGTGGGCACCTCGCTCCTGGTCATCGCGATGAAGTCCTTCGCCGGACTCGCCGGGCACCTCAACGGCGTCTCCATCGACTGGGGCCTCGCCGTCACGGTCACGGTGGCGGCGGTCGCCGGCAGCCTCGTCGGCGCGCGTCTCGCGGGCCGCATCCCCCAGGACGCGCTGCGCAAGGCGTTCGGCTGGTTCGTCGTGGTGATGGGCGTCTTCGTCCTGGCCCAGCAGCTCGACCCCGCCGTCTGGACCCACCCCGCCACCTCGGCGGTGCTCGGAGCAGCCGTGAGCGCCGTGATCGTCAGCCGGATCTGCGCGCGCAGGACGGCGGACCTGCGGCCGGTGCCCCGCACCCACCAGGACCCGGCACTGAAATAGGCCGGGACGGGAACAGGCCGGGGCGGGAACAGGCGGGACGGGATCGGGCGAGGACGGGCCTTACGCCTCTGCCGGGGCGCGGTAGCCGGTGCGTACGGTGCAAGGGAGCCGGAGGGGGCAGCCGACCAGAGGAGCAGCACGATGACCCCGCCGCCCCTGCCCCGCCCGACACCCCCGCCCCGCCCGACCGCCGACAAGGCGGCCTCGATCGGCCGCGCGCTGCCCTTCCTGGTCCTGCTCGTCGCCGTGGTGGCCGACCTGGCCACCACGGACGCCCACCGCCTCGACCGCCTCCTCTTCGCGGTCCCCGCGCTCGCGGCGGTCGCGTGGGGACCGGTCGCGACGGCCGGGACCGGCCTGATCGCCACCGCGGCGACACTCGCCCTCTACGTCGGCCGGTCGGGATTCGAGAACCTCGGCTTCCCCTACTCCACCGTCGTCGCCCTGCTCCTGCTGACCCTGGTGTCGGCGGGCTCCAGCGCGCTCAGGGAGCGCCGGGAACGACAGCTCCGGCAGGTCGGAGCCATCGCCGACACCACCCAGCGGGCCGTGCAGCGACCCCTGCCGTCCCGGCTCGGCGGGACCGATCTGCACCTGCTGTACGAGGCGTCCGCCCGAGGGGCCCGCGTCGGCGGCGACTTCCACCAGGCAGTGCCGGTCCCGGGCGGGGTGCGGCTCATGGTGGGGGACGTGCAGGGCAAGGGCCTGGGCGCGGTGGAGGCGTCGGCGCTCCTCCTCGGTTCGTTCCGGGAGTCCGCGTACACCGCCGACGACCTGCCGGAGGTCGCCCGCCGCCTCGACGCCACCATGCGCCGGCACGGCGAACTCTGCCCCGACTCCGAGGCGGCGGAACGCTTCGCCACGGTCCTGCTCGTCGAGATCCCCGACGACGGGGCCGTCGCCCGGGTCCTGAGCTGCGGCCACCCCGCGCCGCTCGTCCAGCACGACGGCCAGGTCACCACCGTGCCCCTCCCGGACCCGGCGCTCCCCGTCAACCTGCCGGGCCTCGCGAACGACGAGTTCGACGTCGTCGAGATCCCCTTCGCCCCCGCCGACCGGCTGCTCCTCTTCACCGACGGCGTCAGCGAGACGCGCGACGCCGCGGGGGACTTCTACCCCCTGGAGGACCGAGCGAGGTCCTGGGCGGCCCACCCCGCGGACGAGGTCCTCCCGCTCCTGGGCGACGACCTGACCCGCCACGCCTCCGGCGCTCTCACCGACGACACCACGGCGGTCCTTGCCGTACGCCGCTGAGCGGTTGCCCGGCGCGTCACCCCTGGGATGCCCGGGTGCCGCGTCGGCGCCGTCGCCACGCGGCGAAGGAGGACCCGACCGTGACGAGGAGCAGGGCGACCAGACCGAGCGACCGCGTCGAGGCCGCACCGGACTCCGCCAGTTCCTCCCCGTCGCCGCCGGGCCCGCCCCCGGGCCCGGGCGCCGAATGTGTCGGTCCGGGTGCCGGCTCCGTCGAGGACGGCGTGGGCGTGGGCGTGGACGAGGTGGTGGGCTCCGGAGAGGTGGGCGTGGGCGTGGGCGTCGGCGTGGGCTCCGTCGGAGTCGGAGTCGGAGTCGGGGTCGGGGTCGGGGTCGGCGGGATCGGGCGGTTGTGGACGACGCAGCTCACCGCCGCCAGACGCGGCACGTCCACGGTGAAGCCGGGAGCGGACCCCGTCCCCGTGTTCGTGACGGCGACCGGCCGGCCGTCGTCGAGGTTGGTGCACACGGCGTTCCTCGCCCCCTGGGTGACGAGCTCGAAACCGGGCTGCTGGACCTCGGCGACGGTGACGTCCGCCCCCGTGGTCCCCGCCGGGTAGACCGGCCTGAAGACGACACCGCCCGTCCCGTCGTCCACCGTGGTCGCGGAGTCCGGCAGCCCGCCGACCCCGGCCGTGGTGGTCGAGGCGTCGAACTGCCACCCCTCGCCCGCCGGTTCCGCGCCGGTGACGTCCTCGCCCTCCCGGTCCTCGGGCACGATCTGCTTGATCACGGACAGCGTGCCCTCGCACTGGGCCAGCGCCATGTTCCGCAGGGCCTCGCCCGCCGCGGTGAAGTCGGTCGTCTGGTAGTAGTCGGCGGTCTGCGGAGCCGGAGCCGCCGGATCGAAGGCCTCAGCCCCCGAGATCGCCTTCAGGTTGATCCCCGAGATCCCTTCGACGCCCTTGCCGACGCCGACGGCGACGATCCTCGCTCCTTCCGCCTTCACCGCGTTGGCGGAGAAGATCCCGCCCTCGACGTCCGCGAAGTGGGTGTTGCTGCCGTCGCCCGTGTACGGCTTGCCGAACCGTGTGGGGTTGCCGTCCGTGAGGACGACCACCAGGTCGTACGAGGGGGCCGACCGTGCGACCGCGTTCAGGGCCTGGTCCCAGTTCGTCCCCGAGCCGAGGGTCCACCCCTGGTACAGGTCCTTGAACGCCTGCGCGCCCTCCTTCGTCGAGACCGGCATGAGCGCGGGATGGTTGACGGTGCCCGTGCTGGGCGAGTTCCGGTCGAAGGAGAACAGCGCGAGCCGGGAAGGCGTCCCGGTGAGTGTGTCCGTCAGCTTGTCCGTGGCCGCCTTGAGGTCCGGCAGCGCACTGCCGACCGACGAGGACAGGTCGAGGACCACCGCCACGTCCAGGCCGCACGCCGACGGCAGGGGCGGGTTGACGCGCGACTGCTGCCAGATCCCGCGGGAGGCCACGTACGGCACCGCCGCCCAGTCCGAACTCCGCATGAAGTCCGTGAGCGAGGAGTACGTCTCCCCGCCGGTGAGGGCGGGCGTCCGGAACTGGTACGGGGACTCCGTCGAACCCGAACCGTTGCCCTTGCCCGTACGCAGCGACGGGTTGACGAACCAGCCCGCCGGGACCCCGTCGGGCAGCTGGCGCACCCAGAACCGCGCCCCGGCGTTCGCGCCGCCGCTCCCCGTGTCCGGGACGGTGAAGCCGCAGTCCCCGTCCGCGTCGGAGGTGCACCGCGCCCAGGCGGCGGCGACCGGCTGGGTGTCGGTCTCGTTCGCGAAAAGGGCGAGCGTCACTCCGGCGAGGGGAGTGACGTCCATGTCACCCGTTCTGTCCCCTCCGGTCCGCACGGTGATCACCGACGTGCCGGCGGCGGGTGCCGGGACGTCGGCCCTCGCTCCGGGCGCCGACACGCCGGAGAGGGTGAGGGCGGCAGCGGCCAGGGCGAGGCGACGGCGTTGCGGACGCATGGATTCGTCTCCAGGGAGGGAAGCACACCGGATCCGTAATGTACCCATACATCCTTTATGTTCTTCACATCCTCACGGAGGGGCGCGTCGGGTGCCGGTCGGCGGCTGCCGATAAGGGGTGGATGCCGCGTTCCCGTCGTCATGTGGACGTGCTTAGCTGGAAGCATGATCGAAGACTTCCTTGAGCACGTCCTCGGCGGCCGGACGACCGAGGTCGAGGAGGCGGTCCGCAAGGCGGCCGCCGCCGAGATCATGCCGCGCTTCCGGCAGCTCGCCGAGCACGAGATCCTGCAGAAGAACGGGCCGCACGACCTCGTCACCGTCGCCGACCGGGGCGCCGAGGCCCATCTCACCGCCGCCCTGACCGCGCTCCTGCCCGGCTCGGTCGTCGTCGGCGAGGAGGCGGTCCACGCCGACCCGTCGGTGTACGAGGCGCTGCGCGGCGACGCGCCCGTCTGGATCGTCGACCCCGTCGACGGGACCCGCCAGTTCGTCCACGGCGACCCCGGGTTCTGCACCCTCGTCGCCCTCGCCCGGCGCGGCGAGCTCCTCGCCTCCTGGACCTTCGCCCCCGCCCTGGACCAGATGGCCGTGGCCGTGCGCGGGCGCGGTGCCACGCTCAACGGCGAGGCGATCCGGTCCGGTTCGCCGAAGCCCGGCGAGGTCCTGGAGGTCGCCACCTCCCACCCCGACTACACGACGCCGGACCAGAAGTGCGCCCTGCTCGGCCTGCGCGTCGAGGGCGTCGCCCCGCGCCCCTGCGGCTCGGCCGGGCTCGAGTACCTCGCGATCGCGCGCGGACTGCTCGCGGGCACCGCGTTCTCCTGGGAGTACGCGTGGGACCACGCCGCCGGACTCCTCCTGGTCGCCGAGGCGGGCGGCGCGCAGACCACCGTCGCCGGGGAGCCGTTCCGCATCACCGGCGGCAACGCCCTGCCGTTCACGGCCGCGCGCGACACGGCGACCGCCGAGCGGATCGTTGCCCTCCTCCGGGGGGAGCTCCGGGGCGAACTCCGGGGCGAACTCCCGGGCGAGTGAGGCGCTCAAGGGCGCTCAAGGGCGCTCAAGGCCCCGGTCCTATCCTGAGGTCCTGAGGCACCGGCTGACGAAGGAGTCCGAAGGTGACGAACAAGACGTCGATGCTCGATGCCGTCGTCGTGGGGGCTGGCCCCAACGGACTCACGGCCGCCGTGGAGTTGGCCCGGCGCGGCTTCTCCGTCGCCGTCTTCGAGGCCGAGTCGACCGTCGGCGGCGGCGCCAGGACCGAGGAGCTCACCCTCCCCGGCTTCCGCCACGACCCCTGCTCCGCCGTCCACCCCCTCGGCGCCGGCTCGCCCGTCTTCAAGACGATGCCGCTCGACCGGTACGGCCTGGAGTGGCTCCACCCCGAACTGCCCATGGCCCACCCGTGGGACGACGGCACCGCCGCCGTCCTCGCCCGCTCCGTCGCCGAGACCGCCGCCTCCTTCGGGCCGTACGACGCGGGCGCGTACCGGCGCCTCGTCGCCCCTTTCCTCGGCACGTGGGACACCCTGGCCCGGGACTTCATGCAGCTCCCGCTCACCGCCCTGCCGGGCGACCCCGTCACCCTCGCCCGCTTCGGCCTGGCCGGACTGCCGCCGTCCACCTGGCTCATGCGCCGCTTCCGCGACGAGAAGGCCCGCGCGCTGTTCGCCGGACTCGTCGGCCACGTCATGGCCCCGCTCGGCGGCATCGGCACCGGAGCCGTCGGTCTCGTCTTCGCGCTCGCCGCGCACGCCGGCGGCTGGCCCATGCCCCGGGGCGGCTCCCAGTCGATCTCCGACGCCCTCACCGCGTACCTCAAGGACCTCGGCGGTGCCGTCCACACCGACTTCGAGGTCAAGCGCCTCGACGACCTCCCCCCGGCCCGCGCCTACGTCTTCGACACCTCGCCCACCGCCCTCGCCCGCATCGCCGGTTTCGGCGGGCACTACGACCACTACCGGTACGGCGCCGCCGCCTTCAAGATCGACTACGCGCTCGACGGCCCCGTCCCGTGGACCGCCGAGGAGGCCCGCCGCGCCGGAACGGTCCAGATCGGCCCCACCGCCGGGGAGATCGGCCTCGCCCTGCGCCAGGCCTCCTCCGGCACCGCCCCCGACGCCCCCTTCCTCATCACCGCCCAGCCCAGCCTCGTCGACCCCTCCCGCGCCCCCGAGGGCAAGCACGTCTTCTGGGCGTACGGGCACGTCCCCAACGGCTGGCGCGGCGACCTCACCGAGGCGATCGAGCGGCAGATCGAGCGCTTCGCCCCCGGCTTCCGCGACCGCGTCCTCGCCCGCGCCACCGCCGGCCCGGCCGAACTCGCCGCCCGCAACGCCAACTACGTCGGCGGCGACATCGCCTGCGGCGCCGCCCGGGGCCTCCAGCTCCTCCTGCGCCCCACCCTCTCCCTCCGCCCCTACGCCACCCCGCACCCGGCCGTCTTCCTCTGCTCCTCCGCCACCCCGCCAGGACCCGGCGTCCACGGCATGTCCGGACACAACGCGGCGAAGGCCGTCTGGCGCCGCCTGCGCGGTTAGGGCCTGTCCGGCGGATCAGGGTCGGACAGGCCCTGGCGGCCGAGCGAAAATAGACTGCCCCCATGGCCAAGTACTTCGACGTGCACCCCGACAACCCCCAGCCGCGCACCATCGGCTCGGTGGCCGACAGCATCAGGAGCGGCGGGCTCGTCGCGTACCCCACCGACTCCTGCTACGCGCTCGGCAGCCAGCTCGGCAACCGCGAGGGCATCGCGCGGATCCGCGCGATCCGCGACCTCGACGACCGCCACCACTTCACGCTCATGTGCCAGAACTTCGCCCAGCTGGGCCAGCTCGTGCACATCGACAACGACGTGTTCCGCGCGGTCAAGAACGCGACCCCCGGCGCGTACACCTTCATCCTGCCCGCCACCAAGGAGGTGCCCCGCCAGCTCCTCCACCCCAAGAAGAAGACGGTCGGCGTCCGCATCCCCGACCACGTGGTGACGCAGGCGCTCCTCGCCGAGCTCGGCGAGCCGCTCCTCTCCAGCACCCTCCTCCTGCCCGACGAGGACGAGCCCCTCACCCAGGGCTGGGAGATCAAGGAGCGCCTCGACCACCAGGTGGACCTGGTCCTCGACTCCGGCGACTGCGGCACCGAGCCGACCACCGTCGTCGACTTCTCCAGCGGCGAGCCCGAGATCGTCCGCCGAGGGGCGGGCGACGCGTCCCGCTTCGAGTAGCGGCCCCAGGGGCGTTCACGGGGGCTGACGCTGATGTCGTTTTTTCGCCAGCCCCCGCGCTCGCCGTCCCCGATCCTGGAACCATGCACCACGACACCGAGCGCTGTGTCCGGGCCGTCCAGTCGAAGGACGCCCGCTTCGACGGCGTCTTCTTCACCGCCGTCCGCACCACCCGGATCTACTGCCGCCCCAGCTGTCCGGTCGTCCCGCCCAAGCCCGAGAACATGGAGTTCCACCCCAGCGCGGCCTCCTGCCAGCGCGCCGGGTTCCGGGCCTGCAAGCGCTGCCGCCCCGACACGAGCCCCGGCTCGCCCGAGTGGCACGTCAGGGCCGACGCCGTCGCCCGCGCCATGCGCCTCATCCAGGACGGCGTCGTCGACCGCGAGGGCGTCCCCGGCCTCGCCCGGCGGCTCGGCTGGTCCACCCGCCAGATCGAGCGCCAGCTCCTCGCCGAGCTCGGCGCCGGCCCCCTCGCCCTGGCCCGCGCGCAGCGCGCCCAGACGGCCCGCGTCCTGATCGAGACGACCCCTATGCCGCTCGGCGAGGTCGCCTTCGCCGCCGGCTTCGCCTCCATCCGCACCTTCAACGACACGGTCCGCGAGGTCTTCGGCCTCACCCCCGGCGAACTCCGCGCCCGCGCCACCGGCGGCCGTACGGAGACGGGGGCGGCATCGGGCACCCCCGGCGTCATCACCCTCCGCCTCCCGTTCCGCGCCCCCCTCGAACCCTCCAACCTCTTCGGCCACCTCGCCGCCACCGCCGTCCCCGGCGTCGAGGAGTGGCGCGACGGCGCCTACCGCCGCACGCTGAGCCTCCCGTACGGGCACGGCATCGTCGCCCTCGCACCCCGCGCCGACCACATCGCCTGCCGGCTCTCCCTCACCGACCCGCGCGACCTCACCCACGCCATCAGCCGCTGCCGCAGGCTCCTCGACCTCGACGCCGACCCCGTCGCCGTCGACGACCGGCTCCGCGCCGACCCGCTCCTCGCGCCCCTCGTCGACGCGGCCCCCGGCCGTCGCATCCCGGGCAGCGTCGACGCCGCCGAGTTCGCCGTACGGGCCGTGCTCGGCCAGCAGGTCTCCACCGCCGCCGCCCGCACCCACGCCGCCCGGCTGGTCACCGCCCACGGCACCCCCGTCGACGACCCCGAGGGCGGCCTCACCCACCTCTTCCCCGGCCCCGAGGTCCTCGCCGAGCTCGACCCCGAGACCCTCGCCCTGCCCCGCAGCCGCCGTACCACCCTGCTCACCCTCGTCCGCGCCCTCGCCGACGGCTCCCTCACCCTCGGCCCCGCCGACGACCGCGAGGAGGCCCGCGCGAAACTCCTCGCCCTGCCCGGCTTCGGCCCCTGGACCACCGAGATCATCGCCATGCGCGCCCTCGGCGACCCCGACGCCTTCCTCTCCGGCGACCTCGGCATCCGCCGCGCCGCCGTCGGCCTCGGCCTCCCGGGCTCCCCGGGCGCGCTGACCGCCCGCGCCGCCGACTGGCGCCCCTGGCGCGCCTACGCCGTCCAGTACCTCTGGGCCACGGACGACCACCCCATCAACCACCTCCCGGCGTAAGGAACCCCTCCATGCCGACCATCCGGCACACCGTCGTCGACAGCCCCTACGACCCGCTCACCCTCGTCGCCGTCGACGGCGTCCTCAGCCGCATCCACATGACCGACCAGCGGCACCGCCCGCCCGAGGAGACCTTCGGCGAGCCCGACCCGCGCCCCTTCGACGAGACGGTCCGCCAGCTCGACGCCTACTTCGCGGGCGAGCTCACCGAGTTCGACCTGCCGCTCCACCTCGTCGGCACTCCGTTCCAGCTCCGCGTCTGGGAGGAGCTCCGCCGCATCCCGTACGGGGAGACCCGGACGTACGGCGAACTGGCGGAGGCCCTCGGCAACCCCGCCGCCTCCCGCGCCGTCGGCCTCGCCAACGGCAAGAACCCGGTGAGCATCGTCGTCCCCTGCCACCGCGTGATCGGCTCGGGCGGCAGCCTCACGGGGTACGGCGGCGGGCTCGCCCGCAAGCAGCGGCTGCTGGCCTTCGAGGCGGGGGAGGCGGGGGCGGCGGAGCCGGACGCGCTGTTCTAGGACGCGCTGTTCCAGGAACGTGCTACCGCAGCCGGTCGAGCAGCGCGGGCAGCGCCGTCCCGATCGGCTCGCGCACGAGCTCGTCGGCGACCGGGTCGTACGGTGTCGGCTCGGCGTTCACGATGATCAGCCGGGCCCCGTGCTCGGCCGCGATCCCCGCGAGCGAGGCCGCCGGCTGCACCTGGAGACTGCTGCCGACCACGACGAACACCTCGGTGCCCTTGGCGATCGCCATGGCCTGCGCGAGCACCTCCGGGTCGAGCCGCTGCCCGAACATCACGGTCGCCGTCTTCAGGATGCCGCCGCACACCCGGCACGCCGGATCGTCCTCACCGGCCACCACCCGGTCGAGCGCCTCCGCCATCGACGAGCGCGCGTGGCACGCGGTGCACACCACCGACCGCGCGGAGCCGTGGAGTTCGACGACCTTCCGCTCGGTCACCCCGGCCGCCTGATGGAGCCCGTCGACGTTCTGGGTGATGACCCGCAGCGCGTTCCCGCTCGTCCGCTCGTACTCCGCGATCGCCCGGTGGGCCGCGTTCGGCTCGGCCGTCAGGACCGGCGCGTCGAGCCGCATCCGCCACGAGCGGCGGCGGATGTCGGGGTCGTTCATGTACGGCCCGTAGGTGACGAGCAGTTCGGCCTCGGGGTCCCGCCGCCACAGGCCGTTCGGCCCCCGGTAGTCGGGGATGCCCGAGTCCGTCGAGATACCGGCTCCGCTGAGAATCGCCACCATCGTCATGCCGCCGACGATAGGCATCCCGAAACCGCTCCCGCCAACGCGTTTCCGGGTGTTACGTTCCCCGCATGGCCAAGGTGAACATCGCGCTCGACGCCGAACTCGTCGTGGAAGTCATGGTCCTCGCGGGGGTCGGGAACCCGCAGGACGCCGTGGAGGCGGTCGTCCGCGACTACATCGCGCGCGGACACCGCACCGAGGCGATCGTCGCCGACCGCACCGACCCGCAGGCCCGCCACGACGTCCTGCCGCCCGAGCCCCCGCAGGGCTGAGGCCCGCTGGGGGGGCTAGCCCCGGGCCGGGCGGCCGTTCTCCAGCTCCACCGGCCCCCGGCCGTCCGCCAGGGCGTCCAGCGCGGCGAGGACCCGGAGGCCGAGGGAGCCCGGCAGGTGGGCGGTGACCTCGGAGCGGTCGATCAGCTTCCAGGAGAGCAGTTCCTCCTCCTGGAGCCGGATCGCCGCGAAACCCTCCTCGTCCAGGACCCCGCCGTCGTACACGTACGCCACGATCGGCGGTCGCGGCCGCGGCTGCGTGCCCTGCACCCAGTCGACGGCGAGCAGCGGGCCGAGCTCCACGTCGAGCCCGATCTCCTCGGCGGTCTCCCGGCGGGCGCCCTGCCGGGGCGTCTCGCCCGTGTCGGACTCGACCGTGCCGCCGGGCAGGGCCCAGCCCTCGCGGTAGTTGGGCTCCACGACGAGGACCCGACCCTCCGCGTCCCGGAAGAGCGCGGCGGCACCGGCGAGCACGCGCGGCAGACTGGCGATGTACGTGGCGTAATCGGTGGTGGTCATGGCGCCAGCGTAGCCAGCCGGACGGGCCGCCCGGCTGGTTCGCCGCCGCTGTCACCCCTCCTGGGGCGGATCCGTGTCCGTACGCGTCTCCGTGTCGGTACGGGCCTTCGCGGCTCTCCGCAGCCGGTGGTGGCGGTCGCCGCCGCCCTGCTCGGTCATCGCCTCGCCGACCAGCGCCCGCACGGCGTCCCGCATGCCGTGCAGCGGGTGGTGCCGGACGGGTCCGGCGCCGGGGTCCTCGCGGAGTTCCCGTACGAGTGCCCAGCACAGCGCCAGCATGACCACCACGAACGGCAGGGCCACCAGGATCGTCGCCGTCTGGAGCGAGTTCAGACCGCCCACGACGAGGAGGACGGCCGCGACGGCCGCCATGAGGATGCCCCAGGTCACCACGAGCCAGGTCGGCGGGTGGAGCGAGCCCCGGCTCGTCAGCGACCCCATGACCAGCGAGGCGGAGTCCGCGCTGGTGATGAAGTACGTCATCACCAGGATCATCGCGAGGACCGAGGTGACCGTGCCGATCGGCAGCGCCTCCAGCATCGCGAACAGCGAGGCCTCGGCCCCGTCCTTGACCGCCCCGGCGAGGTCCGCCTCGCCGGTCGTCTCCAGACGGATCGCCGTACCGCCCATCACGCAGAACCACACCACCGTCGCGCCGGACGGCACGAGGAGGACACCCACCAGGAACTCGCGGATCGTGCGGCCGCGTGAGATGCGGGCGATGAAGGTGCCGACGAACGGGGCCCAGGAGAGCCACCACGCCCAGTAGAAGATCGTCCAGGCGCCCAGCCAGTCGGGGTCGCTGAAGGCGCCGGTCTGGCTCGCCATCGGCAGCAGGTCGTGCAGGTAGCCGCCGACCGAGGCCGGGATGGTGTCGAGGATGTAGACCGTCGGGCCGAGGAGGAAGACGAAGACCATCAGGCAGCCGGCGAGGACGATGTTCAGCGTCGACAGCCACTTCACGCCCTTGTGCAGGCCCGAGAAGGCCGACAGGACGAACGCCGCCGACAGCGCGACGATGATGATCAGCTGCGTGGCCGTGGAGTTCTCCACGTCCATCGTGATGTTCAGGCCCTCCGCGACCTGGAGCGCGCCCAGGCCGAGGCTCGTCGCCGTGCCGAAGACCGTCGCGAACACCGCGAGCAGGTCGATCGCCTTGCCCGGCCAGGACTTCGCCCGCCGCTCGCCCATCAGCGGCACGAAGGCCGAGCTGAGCTGGTTGCCCCGGCCCTTGCGGAAGCCCGCGTACGCGAGGGCGAGGCCCGCGATGCCGTAGATCGCCCACGGGGTGAGCGTCCAGTGGAAGAACGAGTACTCCATGGCCGTACGGGCCGCCTCGCCGGTCCCCGCCTGCGCCCCGCTCGCCGGGGGCGGGCTCAGGAAGTGCTGGAGCGGTTCCCCAACCCCGTAGAACATCAGACCGATGCCCATGCCGGCGCTGAACATCATCGCGATCCACGCCAGGTTCGTGAACTCCGGCTCCGAGTCGTCCGCGCCCAGCCGGATCCGGCCGAAGCGGCTCAGGGCGATCACGACACACAGGACGAGGAAGGTGTCGGCGGCGACCACGAACAGCCAGGCGAAGTTGGACAGTACCCAGTCGAGCGCCGAGGAGGAGGCGCTGTCGAAGGAATCCTCGCCCAGCGCCGCCCAGGCCACGACGGCGACGACAGCCGCGATCCCGATCCCGATGACCTTGCCGTCCGGCCTGCCGTCCGGCGCGTCCGGAACATCCGGAGCGATCTTTTCCGTACTCATGTGACCCCACTATGGTGCGGAATATCGCTTTATCAGGGGGTGGCACGCCGTCTGGTCGTACGGATAGGGTCGGCGCTGGCGCGACTGCACGTTCGAAAGCAAGGGATGCAAGGTGACGGACGGAGCAGCAACTCAGGTCGCTCACGTGCTCGTGGCGGCCGACAAGTTCAAGGGCTCGCTCACGGCCGTACAGGTCGCGGAGCGGGTGACCGCGGGTCTGCGGCAGGTCGTCCCCGACCTCGCCGTCGAGACGCTCCCGGTCGCCGACGGCGGCGACGGCACCGTCGCGGCGGCGGTCGCGGCCGGATTCGAGCGGCGCGAGGTACGGGTCACGGGGCCGCTCGGCGAGCAGGTCACCGCCGCGTACGCGCTGCGCGGCACCACGGCGGTCGTCGAGATGGCCGAGGCCTCCGGCCTCCAGCTCCTCCCCGCCGGCGTCTTCGCCCCCCTCACGTCCACGACGTACGGCTCCGGAGAGCTCCTCCGCGCCGCCCTCGACGCGGGCGCCACCACCATCGTCTTCGGCGTCGGCGGCAGCGCCACCACGGACGGCGGCGCGGGCATGCTCGCCGCCCTCGGCGCGCGGTTCCTCGATGCGTCGGGCGAGCCGGTGGCCCCCGGCGGCGCGGCCCTGTCCTCCCTGGAGACCGCCGACCTCACCGGCCTCGACCCCCGCTTCGCCGCGATCTCCCTGATCCTGGCCAGCGACGTCGACAACCCCCTGACCGGTCCCAAGGGCGCGCCCGCCGTCTACGGCCCCCAGAAGGGCGCCACCCCGGACGACGTCCGGACCCTCGACGCGGCGCTCGCCCACTTCGCCACCGTCCTGGAGAAGGCCATCGGCCCCAAGGCGGCCGAAGCGGCGGTCGCGCCCGGCGCGGGCGGGGCGGGCGGCATCGGCTACGGCGCGCTCATCCTCGGCGCGAGCTTCCGACCCGGCATCGAGCTGATGCTGGAGGTCCTCGGCTTCGCCCCCGCCCTGGAGCGCGCCACCCTCGTCATCACCGGCGAGGGCTCCCTCGACGAGCAGACCCTCCACGGGAAGGCCCCGGCGGGGGTTGCGGCGGCGGCGCGGGCGGCGGGCAAGCCGGTCGTCGCGGTCTGCGGCCGCCTGGCCCTGACGCCGGAGGCCCTCGCCGGCGCGGGCATCTCCCAGGCGTACCCCCTGTCGTCCCTGGAACCGGACCCCGCCAAGTCCATCCCGAACGCGGGCCCGCTCCTGGAACAAGTCGCGACGACCATCGCCCACGACCACCTGACGTAACCCCCACCCGCCGCGGGGCGAAGCCCCATAGCCCTCCGTGCGGGCTGCGCCCCGCCGTTTCGTTGTGGGCAGTCGTTCCGCTGGGGCGGAACGGGTGGGCACAACGGAACGGCGCCCCTGCCGGGCCTAGACTTCCGCGCCTGGACCCGCACCCCCAGTGCGGTGCGATACCGGTGCGGTTTCAGGCGCGATGTGCGAGGCGCCGCTGAGGGCGCCGTCCCGTGTGCCCACCCGCCCCCAAGCTCTTCGAGCAGGGGGGACCCCCGGCCCTGCGGGACGACTGCCCACACGGCAGTGGGCGACGGTCCCAGGGGCGGGCACCGCCCAGCGGGCGCGGGCGCACGGCAGTGGGCGACGGCCCCCAGGCGCGCGCCGCCCGCCCGGGTGTCAGCCCGGTGCCGTCAGGCGGAACGCGTCCAGGGCCAAGGTCATTTCCGTGAGGTCCCGCGGGCGCGACAGTGACCGTGACGTCAGTTGTTCCAGGCGCCGCAGGCGGTTGAAGACCGTGTTCCGGTGGCAGTACAGGCGCCCGGCCGCCCGCCCCGCGGACCCGTCGCAGTCCAGCCACGCGTCCAGCGTCTCCAGGAGGACCGCCCGGTCCGCCGGGTCCAGTTCCAGGAGGCCGCCGAGGACGTCCGAGACCAGCAGGCTCGCCATCTCCGGCTGGCCCACCACCAGCGCTCCCGCCATCCGCCGGTCGAGCCGTACGATCCGCCGGTTCCCCGGCGGGCACGTCCGCAGGGCGAGTTCCGCGAGCCGCCGCGCCCGGCCGAGTTCGGTGAGGCCGACGACGACGGGGCTGATCCCGCCGGGGCCGGGGCACCGGCCGTCGAGGAGTTCGGAGAGCGCGTCGAGTCCGGTGGAGTCCGCGAGCGCCACGACCCCGATCTCGCAGTCCGCGCCCATCCGCCACAGGAACCGCACGCCCTCGCCCTGCACCTGCCGGTGGAACGGTTCGCGTTCCTCCCGCCGGTCGTAGCGGAGCACCACCACCGCGTACCGCCCCTGTTCGGGCAGGTCGAGCCCGGCCGCCGCGCGGGACACGAGCTCGGGGGAGCCCTGCCCGTGCAGGAGCGCGTCCAGGAGCGCCTGGAGCTGTTCGTCGGTGCGGCGCCGCAGCTCCGCCTCGGCCGCCCGGTACGCCTCCGACGCCGTGTCCGCCTGCGCGTCCACCGCCGACCACACCGTCGTCGCCGACTGCATCAGCGCCGCCAGCTGCGCCGTGTCCTCCCCGGCGCCTTCGATCAGCGCGTCCCACACGAGGTGCCCGGCGTGCCGGTAGGCGTGCACGACGAGTTCGAGCGGCATGCCCTGCGCGGCCCGCCGCCCGCCCATCTGCTCCGCGTACTCCAGGTCCCGCCGCGGCGAGCTGCGCGGCGCCGCGATCATCTCGACCCCGATCCGCATCGCCTCGTGGGCCTCCTGCCAGTGCTGGTCGTACGGCAGGATCCGCCCGTAGGCGGGCTCGTACGCGTGCAGCTCCCGCAGGTGCTCGTCCACCAGCTCGGGCACCCGCTCCAGGAGCGCCGTGCACGCCTCGGCGAGCACCTTCCAGTCGTCACCGGTCCGCCTTCTGCGCCGTCCCATGCCCGGAGCATCCACCGCCCGGAGCGCCCGGAACAGCCCCTGAACCGCAGCGTTGTGCGCATGCACAGCCCATCCCCGCCGCCACTGGTCACCGGCAGCGATTCGGCCGGGAGCCGTGGACGGGCGGTCCGGCCCGGTGCTGGGGTGAGCGCCACCGAAGAACGGGAGGGTGGATCCATGGGAGGAACCGCGCCCGCCTTGGAGGTCGAGGACCTCACGGCGGGATACGGACCGGTGCGCGCGCTGCGCCGGGTGTCGCTGACCGTGCCGGCGGGCGCCGTCGTCACCGTCCTCGGCGGCAACGGCGCCGGCAAGTCGACCCTGCTGCGGGCCGTCTCGCGCACGCTCCGCTTCCACGGCGGGTCCGTGGTCTCCGGGACGGTGCGCCGCGACGGCCGCCCGCTCGACGGGCTCACGCCCGACCGGGTGGTCGCCGCCGGTGTCTCCCAGGTGCCGGAGGGCCGCCAGGTCTTCGCCCGGATGACGGTGGAGGACAACCTGCGCGCGGGCGCGCTGGGCCGTCGCGGTGCCGGTCGCGCGGCGAGGACGGGCGCCCTGCGCCGGGTCCACGAGCTCTTCCCGGTCCTCGCCGACCGCGCCCGGCAGCAGGCCGGGCTGCTCTCCGGCGGCGAACAGCAGATGCTGGCCGTCGGCCGCGCCCTGATGGCCGCGCCGGGCCTGCTCCTCCTCGACGAGCCGTCCCTCGGTCTCGCCCCGCTGATGGCGGCCCGGATCGCGGACGCCGTCCGCGAGATCAACGCCCAGGGCACGGCGGTGCTCCTCGTCGAGCAGAACGCGGCGCTCGCGCTGCGCCTCGCCTCCCACGCGTACGTCCTCGAAGTCGGCGAGGTCACGCTCTCGGGCCCGGCCGCCGAGCTGGCCGCCTCCGACGAGGTCCGCCGCCGCTACCTGGGCGTGGTCGACGAGGGCGCCGCCGCCGACGCGGCCGATGCCCGCACCGCCCACCCGGTCCTGTCCCGCTGGGAGGAGACCCGATGACCGGAGCCCCGACGACCGGCGCCCCGCCCACCCTCGAAGTCCGCGACCTCACCGTACGGTTCGCCGGGCTCACCGCCCTCGACGGCGTCGGCTTCACCGTCCGCCCCGGCACCGTCCACGCCCTCATCGGCCCCAACGGCGCGGGCAAGTCCACCTGCTTCAACGTGCTCTCCGGCGTCTACCGGGCCACCTCCGGCTCGGTGCGCCTCGGTACGGACGAGCTGACCGCCCTGCCCCCGCACCGGATCGCGGACCTCGGCGTCGGCCGGATCTTCCAGAACCTGGCGCTCCCGCCCCGCGCGACCGTCGAGGACAGCCTGATGCTGGGCCGCCACCGCCTCACCCGTACCGGCTTCCTCGCCGCCGGCCTCCGGCTGCCGTCCGCCGCCCGCGAGGAGGCCCGCCACCGGGCCAGGGTCCGGGAGATCGCCGCCTTCGTCGGCCTGGAGGAGCAGCTCGCGCGGCCCGCGGGCTCCCTCCCGTACGGGCAGCAGAAGCTCGCCGAACTCGCCCGCGCCCTCTGCATGGAGCCGAAGCTCCTGCTCCTCGACGAACCCGTCGCCGGCATGACCGCCGACGAGCGGCGCCGTACCGCCTCCGTCATCGCGGGCGTCCGCGACGGCCTCGGCATCTCGGTCCTCCTCGTCGAGCACGACATGGGCCTGGTGATGCGGCTCGCCGACTCCGTCACCGTCCTCGACTTCGGCCGCCGCATCGCCGACGGGGCCCCCGCCGACATCCAGAACGACCCCGCGGTCGTCCGCGCCTACCTCGGAGAGGAGACCCCCGCGTGAGCACCTTCGCCGAGTTCCTGATCAACGGCCTTTCGCTGGGCTCGGTCTACGCCCTGATCGCCCTCGGTTTCGTCGTCATCTTCCGGGCCACCGAGGTCGTCAACTTCGCCCACGCCTCCCTCCTCCTGGCCGGTGGCTACGTCACCGCCGTCCTCCACGACGACATCGGCTTCTGGCCCGCCCTGCTCGCCGGGATCGCGGGCGCGGCGGTGGTCGGCGCGGCCGTCGAGTTCCTCGTGATGCGCCGTCACCGGGGCGGCGACCACAGCGTCCTCGCGATCGTCACGATCGGCGTGGACATCCTCCTGGCGACCGAGCTGACCCGCCGGATCGGCACGGACATCCTCGCCCTCGGCGGCCCGTGGGGCGACGCCGTCGTCACCGTCGGCCCGGTGACCGTCGCGCAGACCCGGATCGCCGCGCTCCTCGTCGCGGCCCTGCTCATCACCGCGTTCCTGCTCGCCTTCCGGTACACGTCCTGGGGCGTCGCCATGCGGGCCGCCGCCGAGAGCCAGGAGACCGCCGCCCTCATGGGCATCAGGCTCGGCCGGGTGTCGCTCGGCGCGTGGGCGGTCGCGGGCGCGCTCGCCGCCGTCGCCGCGCTCTTCCTCACGGTCTTCCCGACACCGGGCCTGGAGCGGGCCACCTCGCTCGCCGCCCTGAAGGCCTTCCCCGCCGCGATCCTGGGCGGTCTCGACTCGACCACGGGCGCGCTCGTCGGCGGACTCCTCGTCGGCGTCACCGAGTCCCTCGCCACCGGCTACCAGAGCGACCTGGCCTTCCTCGGCCGGGGCATCGGCGACCTGGCCCCCTATCTCGTCATGGTCGCGGTGCTGCTGCTCCGCCCGGCCGGACTCTTCGGTACGAAGGAGCTCGCCCGTGTCTGAGGCGCCCGCCCGCGACGGACTCAAGGCCGTCCGCGCACCGGCCCTGTACGGAGGGGCGGCCGCGGCCGCCCTCGTCCTCCTCGCCCTCCCGTTCTACCTGGACCGGTTCTGGCTCCAGGCGGGCCTGTTCGCCATGGCGGCCGCCCTCGGGGCCATCGGCATCAACCTGTTGACCGGCGCGACGGGCCAACTCTCCATGGGGCACGCCTTCTTCCTCGCCGTCGGCGCGTACGGCTACTGCTTCTTCGCCGGTGACGGCTCGGACGGCCTCGCCGGTCTCGGCCTGCCCGGCTGGCTCGCCGCCGTCCTCGCGGTGGCCCTCGCGGGCCTGGCCGGCGGGGTGTTCAGCCCCATCGCGGGGCGGCTGCGGGGCGCGTACCTCGGCATCGCCACCCTCGCGCTGATCTTCATCGGTCAGCACGTCCTCTTCAACGCCCATGACCTGACGGGCGGTTACAACGGCCGGGCCGTCCCGCCGCTCTCCCTCTTCGGTCTGACCTTCGACGACAGCGAACTCCTCGTCGCCCAGGTCCCGTTCGGCGCCGTCGAGAAGCTCTGGTACCTGGGACTCGTCCTGCTCCTCGCCGGGGTCCTCTTCGCCCGCGGAGTCCTCCGGGGCCGTCCGGGGCGCGCCATGAACGCCATCAGGGACCACCGGATCGCCGCCGGCGTCATGGGCATCCCCGTGGCCCGCCACCGCGCCGCCGTCTTCGTCCTCTCCTCCCTGTACGCGGGCCTCGCGGGCGTCCTGCTCGCCCTGGTCTTCCAGCGCACGGTGCCGGAGTACTTCGGCATGGCGCTGTCCCTCGAATACCTGGCCATGATCGTCATCGGCGGTCTCGGCTCGGTCGCCGGAGCGGTCGCCGGAGGCGTCTTCGTCTCCCTCCTGCCGCAGCTCCTCACCCGGTACAGCGACGCGCTGCCCCTGGTCTCCGCCCCGGGCACCGGCGGGATCACCCCGGGGGAGGCCTCCCGCTACCTCTACGGGGCGGCCGTCGTCGCCGTGGTCCTCTTCCTGCCCGGCGGCCTGGCCCGGCTGACCGTCCGCGCCGGCACCAGAACCGGCACCCGTACCCGTACCCGTACCCGTAAGACCATCTCCACCGAACCCTCAGGGGAGGCACGATGAACCACCGACGACAGGCCGTGCGGGGCCTGACCGCCGCGCTCGCCGCGCTGGTCGCCCTCACCGCCGCCGGATGCAGCTCGAAGGCCAAGACCGGTGACGGGAAGCAGACCGGAGCCGGCGGGGTGAGGACCGGCGCCGGCGTCACCGACACGACGATCTCGCTGGGCGCCCTCACCGACATGACGGGCGTGTACGCGACCCTCGGCAAGAGCGTCACCCAGGCGCAGCAGCTGTACGTGAAGCAGGTCAACGCCGCCGGAGGCATCTGCGGCAGACAGCTGGAGCTGACGGTCCGCGACCACGGCTACGACCCGCAGAAGGCGCTCGCCGCCTACACCGAGCTGGAGCCGAAGGTCGTCGGCTACACCCAGTTCATCGGCTCACCGTTCGTCGCCGCGGTGAAGCCCCGCGTCGACGGCAAGGACAAGGGCCTCGTCCTGCCCCAGGCCTGGTCGGCCTCGCTGCTCGGCTCCCCGTACATCCGCGTCCTCGGCGCCACGTACGACGTCGAGACGATCAACGCCGTCGACTTCCTCCTCAAGGAGAAGGGCCTCAGGTCCGGCGACAAGCTCGGCCACGTCTACTTCGAGGGCGACTACGGGGAGAACGCGCTGAAGGGCTCGAAGCACGCGGCGGGGAAGGCGGGCCTGACCGTCGTCGAGCAGAAGATCAAGCCCACCGACAACGACATGTCGGCGCAGGTCGCGGCGCTCAAGCAGGCCGGGGTCAAGGCCGTCGTCATCAGCGCGGGCCCCCGCCAGGCCGCCTCGTTCGTCGGCGTCGCCGCGGCCACCGGCCTGAAGGTCCCGGTCGTCGGCAACAACTCGGCGTTCGCGCCGCAGCTCCTCGGCACGCAGGCCGGTCCCGCCCTGGAGAAGATGTACTGGTTCGCCTCGCCGAGCCTGCCCGTCGGCGCCGACACCCCGACGGCGAGGAAGCTCGTCGCCGACTACCGGGCCGCCTACCCGGGCGACAACCTCGACAACGGCATCGTCGCCGGCTGGACGGCCGCCGGTGTCTTCGGCGAGGCCCTGAAGAAGGCCTGCGCCGACAAGGACCTCACCCGTGAGGGCGTGGACAAGGCGCTCCTGACCCTGAACGCCTACGACGCGGGCTTCGGCATCACCCACGACCTGAGCGACCCGAAGGCCCCCTCCTCCCGAGAGTCCGTCATCATCCAGCCGGACAAGTCGCTCCCCGGCGGCATGCGCGCGGTCCGGCAGCCCTTCGTCGCCGAGGCGGCAGGGTCGTACACGCCGTAAACCGTCCGGAACATTCCGGAAACACTCCGGTGTGAGGGTCGGCCCCATGAACGCACCCGGCACGACCGCACCCCGCATCGAGGAGAACCGCTCCCACCCGCGCCTCGCCGCCCTGCTCGGCGCCTCCCATCTCGCCAACCAGGCCGAGAAGGGGGCGCCGGTGGGCAGCGCGGCCGAGCTGCCCGCCGTATACCGCGCCGAGGTGGTCGACCCGGCCGCCGCCTTCGCCGCCGACACCGTCCTCCTCGCCACCGCGCCCGGGGACGACGACCCCACGGGGTGCGTCGTCCTCAAGGCCGCCAAGGACGGGCTCCCGCCCGAGATCAAGCGCCTCTGGGTCGCGCCCGAGGCCCGCCGCAAGGGCCTCGCCAGGGCCCTCATGGCCGAGGTCCTGCGCCGCGCGGCCCTCACCGGCGCTCCCGCCGCGCGCCTCACCTGCTGGGCCTGGCGCGAGGAGCCGCTCGCGCTCTACCGGAGCCTCGGCTTCGAGCGCGTCGACCCCTGGGACGAGCGCCCGGACCTGCTCTGCCTCCGCAAGCCCCTCGACGCCCCCGTCGTCCGGCTGTCCCCGGAGGACGTACGGTCCCACGCCGCCGGCGCCCTCGCCGAGCTCCTCGTCGACGCCGTCGACGGCGGGGCCTCCGTGGGCTTCCTGGCACCCCTGGAGCACTCCGAGGCGGCCCGGTGGTGGTCGGGTGCCGCCGAGGACGCCGAGGCGGGTGTACGGGACGTGTGGGCGGCCACCGGCCCGGACGGGTCCCTCTCCGGCGTCGTCACCCTCGTCCGTACCGCCACGGCCAACGGACGCCACCGCGGCGAGATCGCGCGCCTGCTCGTCCACCGCTCCGCCCGGGGCCGCGGCCTCGGCCGTACCCTCCTGTCCGCCGCGGAGGCCCACGCCGCCGCCACGGGGCTCCGGCTGCTCGTCCTGGACACGCAGACCGACAGCCCGGCCGAGCGCCTCTACCGGGCGGCCGGCTGGACGCCGGCCGGCACGATCCCCGAGTTCGCGGCGGACCCGGCGGGAACGCTCAGGGCCACGACCCTGTACTACAAGCGGCTCTGAGAGGACATAGGACATGCGAAAGGGCCCCGGAGGCTTGTCGCCTCCGGGGCCCTTCTCGTACAGCTCGTACCGCTAGGGCAGCTGCGCCGCCCGTGCCTCCCGGCTCTCGCGCCGGTTGCCGCGGAAGGTGTTCACTCGGCGGGCCGTCGCGAAGAGGGGGATCACGGCGCCCAGCACCACCTGGAGCGCGCACCCGGTCTGGAGCAGGAACGCCCCGCCGGGGGCGTCGAACGCCCAGGCCGCCAGCATGGCCATCGCTCCGACGATCCAGCTGAGCATCGCCACCGCGAGGATGCCCCGCGGCTTCGGGTACTCGACCCGGCTCACCATCAGCCAGGCGACACCGATGATCGCGAGGAGCGTCGGGATGAACGGCAGCTCGAGAAGCACGATCGAGACGACCGTCAGCGCTCCGAAGGGGCTCGGCATGCCCTGGAACATGCCGTCCTTCATCGTCACGCACGAGAATCTCGCGAGCCTCAGGACCACGGCCAGCAGCACCACGATCGCGGCGACCGCCGAGACCTTCTGCTGCGCGTCGTCCGCGACCATGCCGTACACGAGCACGAAGTAGGCCGGGGCCAGACCGAAGCTGATGAGGTCCGACAGGTTGTCGAGCTCGGCACCCATCGGCGAGCTGCGGAGCTTGCGCGCCACGATGCCGTCGAAGAGGTCGAAGATCGCCGCGGCCAGCATCAGGATGACGGCGGTGGCGGCGCTGTTGCGCGCCATGCCGGTCTCGCTGCTGCCGGTCAGGTGCGGGATCAGGATGCCGGTCGTCGTGAAGTAGACCGCCATGAAGCCACACGTGGCGTTACCGAGCGTGAGGGCGTCCGCTATGGACAGCCTCAACGACAGCGGCATCTCCTCGGCCTCTTCGGCCGCCTCCGTGTCGGCGTCGGCGGCCCAGTCGGCAGCCCGTGTGTCGGGATCAATCACGGTCAATGCGAGTCACCCCCGCGGTCGTGGCCTGGCCGACCTCGACGGCGACCTCGACACCCTCCGGAAGGTAGATGTCGACGCGCGAGCCGAAGCGGATCAGACCGATCCGATCACCCTGCTCGACCTTCGTCCCCTGCGGGATGTACGGCACGATGCGCCGCGCCACGGCACCCGCGATCTGCACCATCTCGATGTCGCCGAGCTCGGTGTCGAAGTGCCAGACAACGCGCTCGTTGTTCTCGCTCTCCTTGTTGAACGCCGGCACGAACCCACCCGGGACGTGCTCCACGGACGTCACGGTGCCGGCCAGCGGCGCGCGGTTGACGTGGACGTTCAGCGGGCTCATGAAGATGGCGACCCGGGTGCGCCCGTCCTTCCACGGCATGATGCTCTGCACCACGCCGTCGGCGGGGGAGATGACCCGGCCCTGAGCGATCTCGCGCTCGGGGTCGCGGAAGAACCAGAGCATGCCGGCCGCGAGAGCGGTGGTCGGCACGGCGATGGCCGCGGCGCGCTTCGAGCTGCGGGAGCGCACGAGGCTGAGCGCCGCGGTGGCCACGGTCGGCAGAAGCCACGGCGATGCTCCGCGTGCGATGCGTACGCCCTTGAGGCTGTCGCGGTGTGCAGAGGTTCGACTGTCGGGCATGAATGACCTTCGTAGCGGATGATGCCGCACTGGCAACGGGGGGACGGCGGCTTTCCGGCGATGCTATCGGTTGCGGGGCGCAACTGGGCAAGCCAGGAACCGAGTCGACGGCCGGAAGACGAACACGGGGTGTGATCTTCTTCGCGGCCGAACCGACTCAAAACCGACAATCAGCCCTGGAATCGGTACTCCTCCAGGAGCCGACGACCAATGATCATTTTCTGGATCTCGGCGGTACCTTCACCGATGAGCAGCATCGGCGCCTCGCGGTAGAGGCGCTCGATCTCGTACTCCTTCGAGAAGCCGTATCCACCGTGAATGCGGAAGGCATCCTCCACGACCTCCTTGCAGTATTCGGAGGCGAGGTACTTCGCCATCCCTGCTTCCAGGTCGTTTCGTTCCCCGGAGTCCTTTTTGCGTGCTGCGTTCACCATCATGGCATGAGCGGCCTCGACCTTGGTAGCCATCTCGGCAAGCTTGAACTGAATCGCCTGGTGTTCGGCGATGGCCTTGCCGAAAGTGTGACGTTGCTGGGCATATGAGACACCGAGTTCGAAAGCACGCTGCGCGACGCCGCAACCACGCGCCGCCACGTTCACGCGGCCGACTTCCACGCCGTCCATCATTTGGTAAAACCCTCGGCCCGTGGTGCCGCCAAGGACCCGATTGGCCGGAATGCGCAGTCCGTCCATGATGAGTTCGGTCGTGTCGACGCCCTTGTAACCCATCTTGTCGATCTTCCCGGGAATCGTGAGGCCGGGACGGACCTCTCCGAAGCCGGGCTCCTTCTCGACGAGGAAGGTCGTCATCGACTTGTGGGGGGCGGTGCCCTCCGGGTGTCCTTCGTCACTTCGGACGAGAACGGCGACCAAGGTTGACGTACCGCCATTGGTCAGCCACATCTTCTGGCCGTTGAGGACGTACTCGTCGCCGTCCTTGACCGCCTTCGAGGTGATGGCGGACACGTCCGAGCCGAGGCCCGGCTCCGACATCGAGAACGCGCCGCGCGTCTCGCCGGCCGCCATCCGCGGAAGGAAGTACTCCTTCTGCTCCTGGGTGCCGTGCTGCTTGAGCATGTACGCGACGATGAAGTGGGTGTTGATGATGCCGGAGACCGACATCCAGCCGCGCGCGATCTCCTCCACGCACAGCGCGTAGGTGAGCAGCGACTCACCCAGGCCCCCGTACTCCTCGGGGATCATCAGACCGAAGACGCCGAGCTCCTTGAGCCCGTCGACGATCTCCTGGGGGTACTCGTCGCGGTGTTCCAGCTCCGTCGCGACCGGGATGATCTCCTTGTCGACGAAGTCCCTGACCGTGGCGAGGATCTCCTGCTGGACATCGGTCAGACCGTGGGTCTGGGCGAGTCGCGCCATGACTACTTCCCCTGTTCCTTCAGCTCCGGGCGGCCGGCCTGCTCGCCGCCGCGCGCCTCGATGTACTCGGCGGTCGGGACCATCACCTTGCGGCGGAAGACGCACACCAGGGTGCCGTCCTGCTTGTAGCCCTTGGTCTCGACGTAGACGATGCCGCGGTCGCTCTTCGACTTCGACGGGGTCTTGTCGAGGACCGTGGTCTCGCCGTAGATGGTGTCGCCGTGGAAGGTCGGCGCCACGTGCCGCAGCGACTCGATCTCCAGGTTGGCGATGGCCTTGCCGGAGACGTCCGGCACGGACATGCCGAGCAGCAGCGAGTAGATGTAGTTGCCGACGACGACGTTCTTCTTGAAGTCCGTCGTGTTCTCGGCGTAATTCACATCCATGTGCAGCGGATGGTGGTTCATCGTGAGCAGGCAGAAGAGATGGTCGTCGTACTCGGTGACCGTCTTCCCGGGCCAGTGCTTGTAGACGGCACCGACCTCGAACTCTTCATAGGTGCGACCGAACTGCATGAGGTCAGGCCTCCGGGATCTCGAACTTGCTGGTGCGCTGCATGCCGGCGGCGCGGCCCTTGCCGGAGATGACCAGGGCCATCTTGCGGGAGGCCTCGTCGATCATCTCGTCGCCGAGCATCGCGGAGCCCTTCTTCCCGCCGGCCTCGGACGTGTAGTAGTCGTACGCGTCGAGGATCAGCTCGGCGTGGTCGTAGTCCTCCTGCGAGGGCGAGAAGATCTCGTTCGCGGCGGCGACCTGGTCCGGGTGGAGCACCCACTTGCCGTCGAAGCCGAGGGCGGCGGCGCGCTGGGCGACGGCCCGGTAGCCCTCCTGGTTGCGGATCTGGAGGTAGGGGCCGTCGATCGCCTGGAGGTTGTTGGCGCGGGCCGCCATCAGGATGCTCATCAGGATGTGGTGGTAGGCGTCCGCCGGGTAGCCGGGCGGCTGCTCGCCCACGACCAGCGACTTCATGTTGATCGAGGCCATGAAGTCGGCCGGGCCGAAGATGATCGTCTCGACGCGCTGGGAGGCCTGCGCGATCGCGTTGACGTTGTTGAGGCCCTGGGCGTTCTCGATCTGCGCCTCGATGCCGATCTTGCCGACCTCGAAGCCCATGGTCTTCTCGATCTGGGTGAGCAGCAGGTCGAGGGCGACGATCTGCTCGGCGTTCTGGACCTTCGGCAGCATGATGCAGTCGAGGTTCTGGCCGGCGCCCTCGACGACGGTGACGACGTCGCGGTACGTCCAGTGGGTCGTCCAGTCGTTGACGCGGACCACGCGGGTCTTGCCGGTCCAGTCGCCCTCGTTCAGGAACTTCACGATGGTGTGCCGGGCCTCCGGCTTGGCCAGCGGGGCGCAGGCGTCCTCCAGGTCGAGGAAGACCTGGTCCGCGGCGAGGCCCTGGGCCTTCTCCAGGAAGCGCGGGTTGGAGCCGGGGACCGCGAGGCAGGACCGGCGCGGGCGCAGACGGTTCACGGGGCTGGTCGCGGGGCTGGTCATGCGGGGACCTCCGTACATTCAAGGGGGCTGAGCTTGTTGGCTTTGCGGATCTCGTCGACGATACGGCCGATGATCTCCGTGATGCCGAAGTCCTTCGGGGTGAAGACGGCGGCGACACCCGCCCGCTTCAGTTCCGCCGCGTCGGCGTTGGGGATGATGCCACCGACGATGACGGGGATGTCCGTGGCCCCCGCCTCGCGGAGGCGGTCGAGCACGTCGGGGACGAGCTGCGCGTGCGAGCCGGAGAGGATCGACAGGCCGACCGCGTGCACGTCCTCCTCCAGGGAGGCGTCCACGATCTGCTCCGGGGTGAGCCGGATGCCCTGGTAGACCACCTCGAACCCGGCGTCGCGGGCCCGGACGGCGATCTGCTCGGCGCCGTTGGAGTGCCCGTCGAGTCCCGGCTTGCCGACCAGGAAGCGGAGCTTGCCGATGCCCAGGTCCTCGGCCGTACGGGACACCTTGCGGCGCACCTCGGAGAGCGGGGAGCCCTCCTCGACGGCCACGGCGATGGGGGCGGAGGAGACGCCGGTCGGAGCGCGGAACTCGCCGAACACCTCGCGCAGCGCCCCGGCCCACTCACCGGTGGTGACACCGGCGCGGACGCACTCCAGGGTCGCCTCCATGAGGTTCTCCTCCGTCCGCGCGACCTCCTTCAGGCGCTCGATGGCCTGCTGGGTGGTCGGGAAGACGAACGGGTCGCCGCCGCCCTGCCGGTCCGTGGACTCCTGGCGCTCGCCGCGCCAGCGGCCGACGGCGGAGACCACACGGGCCTCGACGGCCGGGTCGACCGTCATGATCGCGGTGTCGAGATCGGCGGTGAGGGGGTTCTCCTCGGTCGCCTGGAAGATGTTGACGCCGACGATCTTGTCCTCGCCGCCCTCGATCCGGGCCCGCCGCTCGGCGTGCGAGGAGACGAGCTGCGACTTGAGGTAGCCGGACTCGACGGCGGCCATGGCGCCGCCCATCTCCTGGATCCGGTCGATCTCGGCCAGGCACTCCGCGACGAGCGAGTCGACCTTGGCCTCGACGACGTGGGAGCCGGCGAAGATGTCCTCGTACTCCAGGAGGTCGGACTCGTGGGCGAGGACCTGCTGGATGCGGAGCGACCACTGCTGGTCCCAGGGGCGCGGCAGGCCGAGCGCCTCGTTCCAGGCGGGGAGCTGGACGGCCCGGGCGCGGGCGTCCTTGGAGAGGGTGACGGCCAGCATCTCCAGGACGATCCGCTGGACGTTGTTCTCCGGCTGGGCCTCGGTGAGGCCCAGCGAGTTGACCTGCACGCCGTAGCGGAACCGGCGCTGCTTCGCGTCCTCGATCCCGTACCGCTCGCGGGTGATCTTGTCCCAGATGCGGCCGAAGGCGCGCATCTTGCACATCTCCTCGATGAAGCGGACGCCCGCGTTCACGAAGAAGGAGATGCGGGCGACGACGTCGCCGAACCGGTCCGCGGGGATCTGGCCCGAGTCGCGGACCGAGTCGAGGACCGCGATCGCGGTGGACATCGCGTACGCGATCTCCTGGACCGGCGTGGCCCCGGCCTCCTGCAGGTGGTAGCTGCAGATGTTGATCGGGTTCCACTTGGGGATGTTGTTGACCGTGTAGCAGATCATGTCCGTCGTGAGGCGGAGCGAGGGGCCGGGCGGGAAGACGTGCGTCCCGCGCGACAGGTACTCCTTCACGATGTCGTTCTGCGTGGTGCCCTGGAGCTTGGTGATGTCCGCACCCTGCTCCTCGGCGGCCACCTGGTAGAGCGCAAGGAGCCACATCGCGGTGGCGTTGATCGTCATCGAGGTGTTCATCTGCTCCAGGGGGATGTCCTGGAACAGCCGGCGCATGTCACCGAGGTGCGAGACGGGGACGCCGACCCGGCCGACCTCGCCGCGGGCGAGGACGTGGTCGGGGTCGTAGCCCGTCTGCGTCGGCAGGTCGAACGCGACCGAGAGGCCGGTCTGACCCTTGGCGAGGTTGCGCCGGTACAGCTCGTTGGACGCCTCGGCGGTCGAGTGACCGGCGTAGGTCCGCATGAGCCACGGACGGTCCTTCTTGCGCTCAGTCATCAGTGGTCCCCGGGCTCTCAGACGTTGCGGAAACGGTTGATGGCGTCGATGTGCTGCTCGCGCAGCTCGGGGTTGGAGACACCCAGTCCCTCGCGCGGGGCGAGCGCGAGCACGCCGACCTTGCCCTGGTGCAGGTTGCGGTGGACGTCGAACGCGGCCTGGCCGGTCTCCTCCAGGGAGTAGACCTTCGAGAGCGTCGGGTGGATCTTGCCCTTGGCGATCAGGCGGTTGGCCTCCCAGGCCTCGCGGTAGTTCGCGAAGTGCGAGCCGATGATCCGCTTCAGCGACATCCACAGGTAGCGGTTGTCGTACTGGTGCATGTAGCCCGAGGTCGAGGCGCAGGTGGTGATGGTGCCGCCCTTGCGGGTGACGTACACCGAGGCACCGAAGGTCTCGCGGCCCGGGTGCTCGAAGACGATGTCGATGTCCTCGCCGCCGGTCAGCTCGCGGATCTTGGAGCCGAACCGCTTCCACTCGCGCGGGTCCTGGGTGTTCTCGTCCTTCCAGAACTTGTAGCCCTCGGCGTTGCGGTCGATGACCGCGTCCGCGCCCATCGAGCGGCAGATGTCGGCCTTCTCGGGGGAGGAGACGACACAGATCGGGTTGGCGCCGCCGGCGAGGGCGAACTGCGTGGCGTACGAGCCGAGTCCGCCGCTCGCGCCCCAGATGAGGACGTTGTCGCCCTGCTTCATGCCGGCGCCGTTGCGGGAGACCAGCTGGCGGTACGCGGTGGAGTTGACGAGACCGGGGGAGGCGGCCTCCTCCCAGCTGAGGTGGCCGGGCTTCGGCATCAGCTGGTTGGACTTCACCAGGGCGATCTCGGCGAGGCCGCCGAAGTTGGTCTCGAAGCCCCAGATGCGCTGCTCGGGGTCGAGCATCGTGTCGTTGTGGCCGTCGGAGGACTCCAGCTCGACCGAGAGGCAGTGCGCGACGACCTCGTCGCCGGGCTTCCAGGAGTTGACGCCCGGGCCGGTGCGCAGGACGACGCCCGCGAGGTCGGAACCGATGACGTGGTACGGCAGGTCGTGGCGCTTGGTCAGCTCGGAGAGGCGGCCGTAGCGCTCCAGGAAGCCGAAGGTCGAGACCGGCTCGAAGATCGAGGTCCAGACCGAGTTGTAGTTGACCGAGCTGGCCATGACGGCCACCAGGGCCTCGCCCGGGCCGAGTTCGGGCAGCGCGACGTCGTCGAGGTGGAGCGACTTGCGCGGGTCCTTGTCACGGCTTTCGAGCCCGGCGAACATCTCCGCCTCGTCCTTGTGGACGGTGATGGCGCGGTACGACTCGGGGAGCTTGATGTTCGCGAAGTCGGCGGACGAGGAGTCCGGGGACTGGATCGCGTCCAGGATTTCCTTCACGGGTTGCCTCCGGCGGTGAGCGTCCTGAGGGAGGGACGCCTGAGGGGTACGAAGCTGACTGCTGCTGCTGCTGTGGAGGTGTGCCGTCGGTTCGGCGCGGGGTGGTGCGGTGGCCGCGCGGGTGGGCGCGAGGGTGCCTGTGACGCAGGCGTCCGGGCGCACGGGACCAAGGCCCGCGGGGACAGCCGGCGAGCGGGTTTTCCCGCTGCTCCGGCCGCCCGGACAACATCAACGTATGGCACGCCGTGTCACGTGACAAGGCACCCAGTGCCAACAATTTCTCTCAGTTGTCATCGGGGCGTCTCGGATGAGCGATGATCGATCGAAATCCGCCCTGAACTGGGACGATACGCAGAAGGCCGCCCCCGGAAACCGGGGGCGGCCTTCGTGCGAGAGGTGTCTGTGGAGGTGTTCAGGCCTTCTTGAGCGCCTCTTGGATCGTGCGCATGACCTCGTCGAGCGGGGCGTCGGTGCGGGCCACGGCGACCACCACGTCACCCGCGGCCGAGGCCTGCGCGACGGGCGCCGGCGCGGCCTCCCTCGACTCCGTGGCGGGGGCCGGACGGCCCGCGCCTATGCCCGTCCCGAAGGTCTCCCGGACGATCGCGAAGGCGTGGTCGAGCTGCGCCTCCACATCGCCCTGACCGCCCGCCCGCAGCCAGCGCCGGAGGACGTGGTTGTGCGCGGTGACGACGGCGGAGGCCGCCACCTCGGCGAGCAGCGGGTCGTCGTTGCCGTCGTGGTGGTCGAGCTCGTCGAAGTGGCCGAGGAGATAGCGGGTGAAGAGCCGCTCGTAGCGGGCCACCGAGGCGATCTCGCGCTCGCGCAGGGTCGGGACCTCGCGCGTGAGCCGGTAGCGCTCCACCGAGACCGCGGGCGACCCCGCGTACATCTTCATGACTTCCTTGATGCCCCGGCACACCGTGTCGAGCGGGTGCTCGTGCGACGGGGCCGCGTTGAGCACCGCCTCCGCCCTGACGAGGGTGTCGTCGTGGTCCGGGAAGATCGCCTCTTCCTTGGAGCGGAAATGGCGGAAGAACGTGCGCCGGGCGACCCCGGCCGTGGCCGCGATCTCGTCGACGGTCGTCGCCTCGTACCCCTTGGTGGCGAAGAGCTCCATCGCCGCCGCCGCGAGCTCCCGGCGCATCTTGAGCCGCTGCGCGGCGGCGCGGGTCCCGGCGGCGCTCTCGGGAGCGTCCGACGGGGAGGTGGCACGGGGTGTCTTCGCGGCCTTGGGCATGGTCCGAACGTACTGCATCGGAGTGGGAGTGTGCCCAGGTGGGGGCGGGGAGCTCCCGGGGGCGCCCCCCGGGGCACCGGAGGCGCCCGGGGAGCTCAGGAGACCGCCCCAGCCCGTCGTGCGCGGATCAGCGGCGGGCATATTCGCGGAAGCCGCGTCCCGTCTTGCGGCCGAGGCAGCCGGCCGCCACGAGGTGCTCCAGGAGCGGGGCGGGGGCGAGGCCCGGGTCGCGGAACTCGCGGTGCAGCACCTGCTCGATCGCGAGCGAGACGTCCAGGCCGACCACGTCGAGCAGCTCGAACGGGCCCATCGGGTAGCCGCCGCCCAGCTTCATGGCGGCGTCGATGTCGTCCAGGGTCGCGTAGTGGTCCTGGACCATCTTGATCGCGTTGTTGAGGTACGGGAAGAGCAGCGCGTTCACGATGAAGCCGGCGCGGTCGCCGCAGTCCACCGGGTGCTTGCGGATCTTCGCCGTGACCTCGCGGACGGTGGCGTGGACGTCGTCGGCGGTCAGCACCGTACGGACGATCTCGACCAGCTTCATCGCCGGGGCCGGGTTGAAGAAGTGCATCCCGATGACGTCCTGCGGGCGCGTGGTGGCGCGGGCACAGGCCACGACCGGCAGCGAGGAGGTCGTGGTGGCGAGCACCGCGCCCGGCTTGCAGATCTTGTCGAGCCGCGCGAACAGCTCCTGCTTGACCGCCAGGTCCTCGGCGACCGCCTCGACCGCGAGGTCGACCGTGGCGAAGGGGTCGAGCGAGCCCGCCGGGGTGATCAGGGCCAGCGTGGTGTCCCGCGCCTCGGCCGTCATCCGGCCCTTGTCGACGGAACGGGCCAGCGACTTCGCGATCCGCGCCTTCGCCGTGTCCGCCTTCTCCTGGGAACGGGCGGCGAGGACGACCTCGTACCCGGCCTTCGCGAAGACCTCGGCGATGCCGGAGGCCATGGTGCCGGAGCCCGCGACGCCGACCGAACGGACCTCGCGGCCCGTGGCGTCGTCGGCCGAGGTGAGCGGGGTGAGGGCGTCCCGCACCACCTCGGCCGAGCCCGGAGCCGCGTACGTGTAGAAACCGCGGCCTGTCTTGCGGCCGGTCAGACCGGCCTCGCTGAGCTGCTTGAGGATCGGCGCGGGGGCGTGCAGCCGGTCGTGGGAGTCGGCGTACATGGCGTCGAGGACGGTACGGGCCGTGTCGATGCCGATCAGGTCGAGCAGCGCCAGCGGGCCCATCGGCAGTCCGCAGCCCAGCTTCATCGCCGCGTCGATGTCCTCGCGGGACGCGTACTTCGCCTCGTACATCGCCGCGGCCTGGTTCAGGTAGCCGAAGAGCAGCCCGTCCGCGATGAAACCGGCCCGGTCCCCGACCGCCACCGGCTCCTTGCCGAGCTCCTCCGCCAGACGGGTGACGGCCTCCACCGCGCGCGGGTCCGTCAGGACCGAGGAGACGACCTCGACCAGCTTCATCGCCTGCACGGGCGTGAAGAAGTGGAGGCCGAGAACGCGCTCGGGGTGCGCCGAGTCGGCGGCGAGGCGGGTCACGGAGAGCGCGTTGGTGCCGGTGGCCAGGATCGCGTCGGCGCGGACGATGCCGTCGAGCGCCCGGAAGACCTCCTGCTTGGCCTCGTACGACTCCGGCACGACCTCGATCACCAGGTCGGCCTCGGCGGCCGCCTGGAGGTCGGAGTAGGTGCGGAAGCGGGCCAGGGCGTCCTGCCGCTCCTCCTCGGTGATCCGCTCGCGGGCCACCGCGCGGGCGGTGGAGGCCTCGAGGGCGGCGACGGAACGGGCGGTGGCGGTGTCGTCGATGTCGATGCCGATGACCTCGCGGCCGGCCCGGACGAGCACGTCGGCGATGCCGGTGCCCATGGTGCCGAGGCCGACGACGGCGATGGTGGAGAGAGGGGTGTCCATCAGGGGACTCCTGGGAGGAAGAGTGACGACTGAGGGCAGTGCGAAGCGCGCGCGAAAAGGGCGCGGAGAAAAGAGAGGAGAGAAGGCGACGGACTCTGTCCCGGAGTCCCGTCGAAACTGCCGAACCGACGTACAGACACGGACGGCTGCGTCACCAGGCCGTCGTGCGGAGCGGGGGGTGGCCCGCTCACCTGAGACTAACCGGCCGGTAACGAGCGCGCCAGCCTTGGGGAGTCGGGAAAATGTGATCTGGATCGCGGATAGGGTCGGATTCATGGAATACGCCGAGGATTTCGCCCGGGACCCCGAATTCTGCTCGATGATCGATCGATTGCGGGAAGAGATCGGGAATGCGGGCGGAGAACTCCCCGCCTTCTTCACGGAACTCGCGGACACCACCGATCCGGAGGAACTGCACCGCGTCCTCGCCACCCCCGGGCAGCCGCTCTGGGCCCACGAGATCGCCGCCTTCAAGCTCGGACTCGCGGGCGACCGGCGGGCGTTCGAGGCACTCGTCCTCCTCCTCAACCACCGCGACCCCGAACGCTGCGTCTCCGCCGCCCACGCCCTCGTCCGGCTCGGCGACCCGCGCACCGCGCGCGCCGCCGCCGCGCTCGCCACCAACGAACTCCGCGTCGCCTACGCCCTCCTGCCGGTCCGGCTGCTCGCCTCGCTCCGCGCACCGGAATCCGTACCGTCCCTGATCGCCGTTCTGGAGCGGCGACTTCCCGCCGACGACCCGCACTGGCGGGTCGGGCTCGCCTGCGTCGAGGGGCTCGGGACCCTGGGGGACCGGCGAGCCCGCCCGACGCTCGAAGCCGCGCTGCCGCACCCCCGGCTCGGCCGCGCGGCGCGGGAGTCACTCGCGCGGATCGGCTCCGACGGCTGAGGCCGACGGCAGCAGCGTCGCGAGCGCCGTGCCGACGGCCGGGAGCGCGGCGAGCGCGAAGCAGAGGGCGAGCGGCAGTCGGCCGACGAGGAGCCCGGCCCCGGCGGTGGCGGCCGTCGTGCCCGCGTTGAACGCGGTGTTGACCCAGGCGCCGGTCCGCGTGCGGCGGCCGGGAGCCGCCGACTCGTCGGCGAGCAGATAGGCACTCGTCAGCGCGGGCGCCAGACACAGGCCTCCGAGCGCGACCCAGCCGACCAGGACGTACGGGTGCGGGGCCAGCCCGGCCGTCGCCAGGACCGTGCCGAGCCCGAGCGTGAGCAGCGCGAGGCGTACGGAGGTGGGGATCCGCACGTCCACGGCGCCGAGCACCAGACCGCCCACCGCGCTGCCCGCCGAGAGGGCCGACATCGCCCACGGCACGACCCCCGGCCGCTGGTGCTCCTCGGCGAAGGCGATCAGGAGGAGGTCGAAGCCGCCGAGGCAGACGCCCAGGGAGGCGGCGACGGCCACGGCCCGTACGACCCCGGCACGCGCCCCGGCCGCCGCCGACCCCGTCCCGGGGGCCTCCGCCGCGTCCTCGTGCCGCGTCCCGCCCGCGCCCCGCATCCCCGGCGCCGTGACGAGGGCGGCCGTCCCCGCCAGGACGAGCCCGGCGCAGACCGCGAGCCCGGCCGCGGGCGGCGCGAAGCCGGTGAGCAGCCCCACCAGCAAGGGACCGGAGACGAAGAGGAGCTCCTCCGCCACCGTGTCCAGGCTGTACGCGCGCCGCAGCAGGTCCCGGTCGGCGATCAGGACGCTCATCCGGGCCCGGGTCACCGGCCCCAGCGGCGGGGTGAGGGCGCCCCCGGCGGCGGCGAGGACGGCGAGCGCGAGCACGGACGACGTGCCCCGGGCCGCCGTCACCGCGAGCGCGGTGTACATCAGCGCGTGCCCGACGGCGAGCGGGGGCAGGGCGCGACGCGGCCCGTAGCGGTCGACCAGGGCCGCACGGGCGGGGGAGAGGAGGACGGTGACGAGGCCCCACACGGCCATCACCGTGCCGACCGCCGCGTACGAGCCGGTGCTCGCCTTGACGGTGAGGAGCAGGGAGAAGGAGACGATCCCGAAGGAGAGCCGCCCGAACAGCGCCGAGAGGAAGACGCGGCGGACGTGCGGCAGCCTCAGGACGGCCGCGTAGGAGGGGGCCGATGCGACGGGACGCACGGGTGCGGGGGCAGGGGAGGTCGCGGACATGGCGAAGTACCTCGGATGTTCCTCGAAAAGGGCAGCAGGGTCCTGTGGGTCGGCCACGGGCCGACCTGCGGACTCCTACGCACGGAAGAGGAACATGCGCGTCAACGTATCAAACGAAGATCCGCCCCGGCCCCGTCCGTGACCTGTTCCGGGACGAGCGCGAACGCCTCGATCTCGATCAGCAGCTCCGGCCGGACGAGCGCCGAGACCTGGACCGCCGAGCTCGCCGGCAGCGGCGCGCCCGCGAAGTACGCGTCCCGGGCGTCCCGCACCGCCGGGAGGTGGGCCACGTCCGTCACGAAGTACGTCAGCTTCACCACGTCCCCGAAGCCCGCGCCCGCGGCGGCGAGGCAGCGCTCCAGATTGGCGAAGACCTGCCGGGCCTGGGCCGTCGCGTCGCCCTCCCCGACGACCGCGCCCGAGGCGTCCAGCGCGCACTGCCCGGATATCGCGACGAACCGCCCGGTCCCCCACACGACGTGGCTGTACTGGGGGCTGGGGGCGATGCCGTCGGGAGCGGGCACGTGGGTGAGGTGGCTGGTCATGTCCCACATCCTCGCGCACGCCACTGACAACGCCCGCGACCTGGGAGGACGCGGGCGTTGCCAGGTCAGGAGGAGGCGTCAGCGCACGTGACCGAGGAGCCCGTGCAGGGTCATGCCGGTCGGCTCCGCGCGCAGAGCGCCGACCCGGTTGCCGGTGGAGCCGTTGTCGGGAGCGGTCTTCTTCGCCGCCGGCGCCACCGGGTCCGGCTCCGGCTCCGGCAGCGCCTCGCAGACCGCGTCCACCTCCGCCCCGTCCTTGCCGCGCGGCACCGTGCCCGTGGCGAGGTAGGCCGCGAGGTGCCCGTCCAGGCAGTCGTTGCCGCCGAGCGTCACGCCGTGGTTGCCGCCGCCCTGCTCGACGACCAGGCTGGAGCCGCTCATCAGCCGGTGCAGGGCGACCCCGCCCTCGTACGGCGTCGCGGCGTCCTCGGTCGCCTGGAGGATGAGGACCGGTGCCACCCGGTCGTTGGCGACGTCCGGCGGCGTCAGCGAGGCCACCGGCCAGAAGGCGCAGGGCGCGTTGTACCAGGCGTTGTTCCAGGTCGAGAAGGGCGCCTTGGCGTGCACGTCCCAGTTGTCCTTGCGCCACACGCTCCAGTCGCGCGGCCAGGCCGCGTCCCTGCACTGCACGCTCGTGTAGACGGAGTACCCGTTGTCGGCGGACGCGTCGGCCTCGCCGTACCGCTCGTACGCCTCCTTCAGCGGCTCCCCGTCGCCCTCGTTCACGTACGCGGAGAAGGCGCTCGCGAGGCGCGGCCAGTACCCGTTGTAGTACCCGCCGGGCAGGAAGGTGTCCTCCAGCTCGCCCGGCCCGACCTTCCCGCCGGCCGGGCTGTCGCGCAGCGCGTCCCGCATCCGGTACCAGGCCGCCTCGACCGCCGCCGGGTCCGTGCCCAGCTTGTACGTGGTGTCCTTGCGCGCCACCCAGGCCATGAAGTCCCTGTGGCGGGTGTCGAAGGCGTAGTCCTGCGCGATGTTGTCCTCGTACCAGACCCCGTGCGGGTTGACGACGGAGTCGAGCGCCATGCGCCGCACCCGCTCCGGGTAGAGCCGGGCGTAGACCGCGCCGAGGTAGGTGCCGTACGAGTAGCCGAGGTAGTTGACCTGCGGCGCGCCGAGCGCCGCGCGGATGGCGTCCACGTCGCGGGCGGTGCTCACGGTGTCGATGTACGGCAGGACGTCCGCGTACTTCTTGCCGCAGGCCTCGGCGAAGGACTGGGCCCGCTCCAGGGCCGCCTTCTCCGCGTCCGCCCCGCGCGGGACCGAGTCCGGGCGGACCGGCGCGAAGTGGCCGGGCCGGCAGTCGAGCGCGGGCTCGCTCTTGCCGACACCGCGCGGGTCGAATCCGATGACGTCGTACTCGGCGGCCACCTTCGGCGGCAGCGAGGCCGCCACGTACCCGGCCATCCCGCGCCCGCTGCCGCCCGGCCCGCCCGGGTTCACGAGCAGCGGGCCCTGGAAGGTCCTCGACGTGTGCGGGACCCGGGTGAGGGCCAGGGTGATGCTCCGCCCGGCCGGGTCGTCGTGGTTGAGCGGCACCTTCAGGGTGGCGCACTGGAGCTTCGGATAGGCCTGGGTGGCACAGCCGGTCCAGGCGAGTCGGGGGAGCAGCGGTCGGGGGGTCGGCTCACCGGCGCCCGCGGAGGCGGCGGGCAGGACGGTGACCGTCCCGGCGACCAGCGCTCCAGCGGCGATCAGCATTCCTGCGCGTGGGGTCATAGGGCGTTTGTGTCCCGTGCGGGGCCCGTGAGGACCCGATTCGCCCAGACTTGACCCGAACGGAGGGGACGGGACGGCGTGTCAGGGGGATCCGACGGCGTGTCAGGTGCCGTGGACGGCGTGCCCGGTGTCCCGGGTCGGCGTGCCCGGTGCCCCGGGTCGGGGTGCCCGGTGTCTCGGGTGGGCATGCCCGGTGCCCCGGTCCGGCGCATCCGTTCCCTTTGCCGGGGAGGCCCGGATTTCGCGCCCCGGACCCCGCGTGGTTCGCTTGGGCCACACCCCTGAGGAACCACGAGCTGGAGGAAGTCAATGGCGCAGGTCGAAGCCACCACGGAACGGATCATCGCCGCGGACGCGGAGACGGTGTTCGACGCCCTGGCGGACTACAGCGGTACGCGCGGCGAGGTGCTCCCCGAGCAGTACAGCGAGTACGAGGTCCGCGAGGGCGGCGACGGCGAGGGCACCCTCGTCCACTGGAAGCTCCAGGCCACCAGCAAGCGGATCCGCGACTGCCTCCTGGAGGTCACCGAGCCCACCGACGGGCAGCTCGTGGAGAAGGACCGCAACTCCTCCATGGTCACCACCTGGACCGTGACCCCGGCCGGCGAGGGCAAGTCCCGGGCCGTCGTCTCCACCGTCTGGAACGGCGCCGGGGGCATCGGCGGCTTCTTCGAGCGGACCTTCGCGCCCAAGGGCCTGGCCCGGATCCACGACGCCGTGCTCGCCAACCTGGCGGCGAAGGTCGAGAAGTAACGCCCTGGGCGTTCACCGATTCGAGTGGTTCGCCCGCGCCCCCCGTACCGGAGCCCCGCGCACCGAGGGGGCGCGGGCGTTCCCGTAAACGCGCTGATGAGCGACCCAAGTGCGCCGTACCGCAGGGACGTTCGGCGCACGGGACCCCACTGAGCCTCCGTACCGCCCGACTTGCTCCCGGTTCGCGCCGCATGCGAAGAATGCGCGCGGCGCAGACGCCGTGACGAGGGGAGCAGGTGCATGGGTGCGATCACCATCGCGGAAGACGTGGAGGGGGGCGCGGAGCCGCTGACCGCGGACGGCCCGCCCGCCGGTCCCGGTTCCCATCCCGGTCCGCAGTCCGGCCCCGGCCCCGCCCTCGATCCCGACCCCGTGGTCCACGACCCCCGCCGCGTCCGGCTCGTCTTCTGCGGCCTGATGCTCGCGCTGCTCCTCGCCGCGCTGGAGCAGATGATCGTCGCCACCGCGCTCCCGAGGATCGTCGGCGAGCTCCAGGGCCTCGACCGGATGTCCTGGGCCATCACCGCCTACCTGCTGACCTCCACCATCGGCCTGCCGGTCTACGGGAAGCTCGGCGACCTCCTCGGCCGCAAGGGCGTCTTCCTCTTCGCGATCGTCGTCTTCGTCATCGGCTCGGCACTCGCCGGCTGGTCCCGGTCCATGGACGAGCTCATCGCCTTCCGCGCCATCCAGGGCGCGGGCGCCGGCGGGCTCATGATCGGCGTCCAGGCGATCATCGCCGACATCGTCCCGGCCCGGGAGCGCGGCCGGTACATGGGGCTGATCGGCGCCGCCTTCGGCCTCGCCTCCGTCGCCGGACCGCTGCTCGGCGGCTTCTTCACCGACCACGTCTCCTGGCGCTGGTGCTTCTACTTCAACGTGCCCTTCGGGCTCGTCACCCTCGCCGTCGTCGCCGTCGTCCTCAAGCTGCCGAAGCCCGTGGCGCGGGCGCGGTTCGACGTCCTCGGCGCGCTGCTCCTCGCCGCCGCCTCCACCTGCCTGGTCCTGCTCACCAGTTGGGGCGGCACGGAGTACGCCTGGGGGTCGCGGACCATCCTCGCCCTGGCCGGTGGCGCCCTCGTAACGACCCTCCTGTTCCTGGTCGTCGAGCGCTTCGCCCCCGAACCGCTCATCCCGCTGCGGCTGTTCCGCGACTCGGTCTTCACCGTCACCGCGCTCGTCGGCGCGGTCGTCGGCATCGCCCTCTTCGGCGCCGCCAGCTACCTGCCGAGCTTCCTCCAGATGGTCGAGGGCGCCACCGCCACCGAGTCCGGGCTGCTGATGCTGCCGCTCATGGGCGGGATCGTCGTCGCCTCCGTCGTCTCGGGGCAGCTCATCAGCCGCACCGGCCACTACAAGATCTACCCGGTGGTCGGCGGGGCCGTCTCCGTCCTCGGCATGTGGCTGCTCTCCCGCATGGACACGGACACCCCGCGCCTCCAGCACAGCCTCTGGCAGGCCGTCCTCGGCACCGGCATCGGACTCGTCATGCCGGTCCTCGTCCTCGCCGTCCAGAACTCCGTGCGCCCCGCCGACCTCGGCACCGCCACCAGCGCCCACAACTACTTCCGCCAGATCGGCGGCAGCGTCGGCGCGGCCGTCTTCGGCACCCTCTTCGCCTCCCGGCTCGACGACGCCCTCGGCGACCGCCTGGCGGGCGTCCTCGCCCACGGCGGCGCGGGCACGGCCCTCCCGCCGGCCGAGTCGATCACCCCGCAGTCGGTACGCGCCCTGCCGCCCGCGCTGCGCGAGGCGTACGTGCAGGCGTACGCGGACGCGATGCCGCGCATCTTCCTCTACCTCGTGCCGGTCCTCGTGCTCGGCCTCGTCCTCGCCTTCTTCCTCAAGGAGAAACCGCTGGTGACCCACCACAGCCCGCTCACCGAGGCCGTCCCGCACGCCCGGCACGCGGCGCCCGCGCCGGGGACCGGTCCCGCCCCCGGCCCCGCGCCGGTGCCCACGTCCTCGTCCTCGTCCTCGTCCTCGTCCTCGTCCTCGTACGAAGTCCACTCCGGGGTCGCGGTCTGCGGCACCGTCCAGCACCACGACGGCAGCCGCGTGCCACGGGCGGCGCTCACGCTCATCGACGTCCAGGGGCGCCAGGTCGGGCGCGGCGCGAGCGGCGAGGACGGGCGCTACGCGCTGAGCGTCCCCGACCGGGGCGCGTACGTCCTCATCGCCGCCGCCGGCGGACACCAGCCGCAGGCCGTCTCCGTCACCGTCGGCGACCGGCCGGTGGAGCTCGACGTCGTCCTCGGCGGCGCGGGGCGGCTCGCGGGGAACGTCGTGACCGCCGACGGGACGCCGGTACGGGACGCGGCCGTCACCCTCACCGACGTACGCGGCGAGGTCGTCGCCTCGACGCGCAGCGGGCGCGAGGGCGGGTACGTCATCACGGAGCTCGTCGCGGGCGAGTACACGCTCGCGGCCAGCGCCCCCGCCTTCCGGCCGGCCGCGCTGCCGGTGAGCGTGCAGTCCTCACGGGAGACCCGCCAGGACATCGAGCTGGCGGGCGGGGCGGTGCTGCGGGGGACGGTACGGGCCGGGGGCGGGCGCCCGGTCGAGGACGCCCGGGTCACCCTGCTCGACGCGGCGGGGAACGTCATGGACACGCTGACGACGGGGGCCGACGGGACGTTCCGCTTCGTCGACCTGTCGTCGGGCGAGTACACGGTCATCGCGGCCGGGTACCCGCCGGTGGCCACGGTCCTCCAGATGGCCGGAGGAGGCCGCACGGAACGCGACCTCCAGCTCGGCCACCAGGACTGACCCGGCCCTCGTACGGCTCAGGAGGTGGTCGTCGCCTTGCGCAGCGCGCTGATGCAGGTGCCGATCGCCTCCTGGAGGGCTTCGAGGCGCTGGAGCATGTCCGCCTCGTAGATGTCCTCCTCCATGACCTCGTCGAGGGTGAGCTCCTCGAAGACCTTGGTCGCCTTCTGCAGGCTGTTGTAGAACTTGGTCCGCCGCTCCTGGACCCGCAGCTCCGGGTTCTCCTCGACGGCCTTCGCGACGAGCCCCTTCACGGCGTCGTACGCCTCGCCGGCCCACTCGCCGGCCTCCTCGGAGTCGTCCAGCTCGTCGATGAGCGACAGGTGGCGCTCGGCCTCGGCGCGCAGCTCGGCCGGGGCGTCGACCGTCTGCCCGGCCGGGGTCTTGATCTGGCCGTTCTCGACGATCTGCCGCACGTACCCGATGCGGTCGGCTGCCTTCGCCTCGTTGGCCACGGCCTTCTTCAGGTCGTCGGTACGGGCGATGGCCCGCGCCATCTCCGTCTGGAGGGCCGGGTCCTCCTTCATGCGGTCGAGGAGCGCGCCGCGCGCGGCCTCGGCCGTCCCGGGGTCGGCGAGGATCGCGGCCCGCAGCGCCGTCGGGTTCTCGGCGACCTCCAGGGCCTTGGTCGGCCGGATGCCCTCGGCCTCGGCCGCCGCCGTGATCGCCTGGCCGCGCACGGAGGAGGCGCTGTTGCGGGAGGTGTAGTACGACAGCCAGACGTCGGCGTCGGGCAGCTCGACGTCCTCGCCCGGCACCAGGACCTCGAACTGCGGGACGAGACCGTCGTCGGCCGCCATGTCCCAGGCCTTGTAGTAGCGCATGACCCGGTCGGGCGAGCACCCGGCGAGCGCGGCGAACGCCTTCGCCGACACCTTCGCCCGCGCGTTCCCCTCGGCCGACTGCCCACCGGGCCGCACACTCCGCGCGACCTTGAGCGCGAACGCCCAGCCGCCGGTCCGGGCGTAGATCCCGAAGTCCTGCGCGTCACGGACGACGACGGGGTCGTGCCCGTCGGCCCCCTCGTCGTCCTCGTCCTGTACCTCGTCGTCGTCCTGGACCTCGTTCTCCGCCACGGGCGCGGGCTCCGGAGCAGAGGGCACCCAGAACTCCGGCTCCGAGATCGCCTCCGGGGCGTTCTCGGCGGCTTCGGCGGACGTGTCGGACGGGGTGATGGCGATGGTCACCGAGGGCTCTCCGAAAGGTCGTACGACAACTGCGGCCGACAGCCTATACGCACATGTTGACGATATTTCGCCCTTTTCGAGCCGCGATTCGGACCTTTTAAATCGGTGGTGCTCCGGGCGCCCCGACCGGCACGCTGCCCCCATGACTCATGGAATCGAGCTCCACCCCGCGCGTTGAGCGCCACCCACGAGCGCCCGACGCTCGCACCCTCCCTCTACGCCTACGCCCGCGATCTCCGGAACGCGGCCCCTGACGCGCCTCTGCCCGACGGCGGGTACGCGTTGCCTGAGAAAGCTCGTCGACGAGGCCGCCGACGCGAGGGCCTCACCTGGCGTGAGGCCTGTGCCGCGGTCACCGGAGCCCTCGCCCCCCTGATCGCCGATCCCGACACCGGCCGGGCCGGAGCCTGGGCCCCGCGCTCGCTCGCCTCGACTGGCGCGGCCGCCCGTACCGTCTACCGGGCCGTGGCGACCTGGCCGGCGCTCGACGAGCCCGCCTCCCGAACCCGGGCCAGGGCGTTCGGACGACACCTCACCCGCTACGGGACGGACCTCCTCGCCGTCACCGCCGGGCTGGGGATCCTCTCCCGGCTCGGCGAACCCGAGGACGTGCCGTACCTGCGCACGCTGGGCCTCCTGGACGAGGTCGGCGTGCACGCCGCCGAGACCCTGGAACCCCTGGACCGTGCGTCCTCCGCCTTCGTGTGGCTGATCCACCGAGCCAGGGCGGACGCCCTGCGTGGGTTCGTCGACGCCCTGGCCACCGGGGACGGGACAGCCGACCTCCTCGTGGACCTGCCGACCGGACCCCGTGAACTCGGCCCCGAGCACGCCCGGCGTGTCGCGGAGGCCGTCGGCCTCCCGGACCTCCTCCGGCGGCATCCCGACCACTCCGGTCTCCTCGCCCGCGCACTGCACCTGCTGACCCGCATGTGCCACGGCCGGAACTACGAGAGCGAGATCCTGGCGTACGACGAAGCCGTCGCCCTCTTCGAGGCGGTGGCCACTCGTGCCTACGAGCTGCCACCGCTCCTGGACCACCGGGCCTCCCTCGTCTCGCTCGCCCTCGACCTGCACAGCGGCGCCGCGCACCTCCTTCCCTGGCCGCCGGAGCGCCGCCAGGAGACGATCCACACCCTCCTGTCCGCCGTCGGCGACTCCGCCACACCGCTCGACCGGGAGGCCCGCCGTCGCGTCGACTGGATCCGTCGCACGTCACGGCGGCTCTGGGCGAACACGCCGGCCGTCCCCTCGGAGACGCCCCGGCTGCGCATCGAGGTCACCGTCGCCGACCCCGGCGACCCGGACGTCGTCGAGACCCGGCTCCTCGTCGATGGGCGTCCCCTCGTCCCGGCATTCTTCGGCCACGGACCGGCGGAGCCGCCCGAGCGACTCCTTGACGACGGGGCGCTGCGGGCCGACTCCGAGCCCCGGGAGGTGCGCCTCGCGGAGGCGTACTGCACCGAGGGCTGCTGCGGGGCCCTCTACGTGACCGTGCGGCGCGAGGGCGCCCACGTCGTCTGGGACGGCTGGCGACGGCCGAACACGCCGTCGAGACCACCGCTGGGACTGCCGGAGGCCCCCGTCGCGTACCGCTTCGACGCCGACGCGTACGACGCCGAGATCGCCCGCGCAGAGCAGGACCGGAGCTGGGCGTGGCCGGCCCGCAGGACCGCCGCGCTGATCAGCGCGGGACTGCGCGAGCGGCCCGACCTGCTCGGCCGCTGGGGACTCGCACGAGGGTGGATCTCCACGGACTTCCACCAGCCGGACATCACTGTCGTCACCTTCGACGGGCTGCCTCTGGGCGCCGACGGCACCCCCGACGCGGAACAGCACGCACGCCAGTTCCTCTGGCGGCTTCCGGATGACGGGTCACCGCCCGAGGAGCGGGCCGCCGCCGTCCTGCGCCGACTCGCCGAGGAGGATCCCCGGCGGTATCGGGAACTCGGCGGCTGATCCGTACCGCCGTCCCGGTGAGCACCATTGGTCCACTCCAACGGCGGTTATCCACAGGGGTGGTAGGGGTGCCGGGCGGCGCGTACGGTGCCAGGCATGAAGATCCTCATCAGCGCCGACATGGAGGGCGCGACCGGTGTGACCTGGCCCGCCGACGTGCTGCCGGGCACGCCGCAGTGGGAGCGGTGCCGTGCCATGTTCACGTCCGACGTGAACGCGGCCGTGCAGGGCTTCTTCGACGGCGGGGCCGACGAGGTGCTGATCAACGAGGCGCACTGGACCATGCGGAACCTGCTCCTGGAGCGGCTCGACGAGCGGGTCGAGATGCTCACCGGGCGGCACAAGGCGCTGTCGATGGTCGAGGGCGTGCAGCACGGGGACGTCGACGGGATCGCGTTCGTCGGGTACCACACGGGCGCCGGCGCGGAGGGCGTCCTCGCGCACACGTACCTCGCGAACTCGATCACCGGCGTGTGGCTGAACGGTGAGCGGGCGAGCGAGGGCGTGCTCAACGCGCACGTCGTGGCGGAGTACGGGGTGCCGGTCATCCTCGTCACCGGCGACGACCTGACCTGCGAGGACGCTCTCGGGTACGCGCCCGAGGCCCGCAAGGTCGCCGTCAAGGACCACGTCTCGCGGTACGCGGCCGTGTGCCGGACCCCGGCGCGGACCGCCGCCGACATCAGGGCGGCGGCCAAGGACGCGACCTCGCTCGCCGTGCGGCACGAGCCGGTCCGCGGCGGCCCGTTCACCGTCGAGGTGGAGTTCGACGCGGACCACCTGGGCGCCGCCGCCACGGTGGTTCCCGGGGTCGTGCGGAGCGGCGAGCGGCGCGTGTCGTACGTCGGAGGGACGATGTACGAGGCAATTCGCACGTTCAAGGCGGTCACGACCATCGTCTCGGCCGCGGTGGAGGAGCAGTATGGCTGACGAGATCCGGGGTCCCGACCTCACGGGTTCCGACCCCACGGCCCCCGACGCGGCGGCGCTCGACGAGGTGGTGACGTTCACCTCCGAGCTCATCCGCATCGACACCACCAACCGGGGCGACGGCGACTGCCGCGAGCGGCCGGCCGCCGAGTACGTCGCCGAGCGGCTCGCCGCCGCCGGGATCGAACCCACGCTCCTGGAGCGGACCCCGGGCCGGACGAACGTCGTGGCCCGCATCCCCGGCACCGACCCCTCGGCCGACGCGCTCCTCGTCCACGGCCACCTCGACGTGGTCCCCGCCGACCCCGCCGAGTGGAGCGTGCACCCCTTCTCCGGGGAGATCCGCGACGGGCTCGTGTGGGGGCGCGGCGCCGTCGACATGAAGAACATGGACGCGATGGTCCTGGCCGTCGTCCGCTCCTGGGCCCGGCAGGGCGTCCGGCCGCGCCGCGACGTCGTCCTCGCCTTCACCGCCGACGAGGAGGCCAGCGCCGAGGACGGCTCCGGCTTCCTCGCCGACCGGCACGCCGCCCTCTTCGAAGGGTGCACGGAGGGCATCAGCGAGTCCGGGGCGTTCAGCTTCCACCCGCAGCCCGACACGCGGATCTACCCGATCGCGGCGGGGGAGCGCGGCACCGCCTGGCTCAAGCTGACCGCCCGGGGCCGCGCCGGTCACGGCTCCAAGGTGAACCACGCCAACGCGGTGACCCGGCTCGCCGCCGCCGTCGCCCGGATCGGCTCGCACACCTGGCCCGTCCGCCTCACCACCACCGTCCGCGCCGCCCTCACCGAGCTCGCCGCGCTCTACGGGATCGACGTGGACACCCGCGCGCCCGACCTCGACGTCGAGCTCCTCCTCGACAAGCTCGGCCCCGCCGCAGCGCTCGTCGAGTCCACCGTCCGCAACAGCGCGAACCCGACGATGCTGTCCTCCGGGTACAAGGTCAACGTCATCCCGGGCGAGGCCGTCGCCTACATCGACGGCCGGACCCTGCCCGGCGGGGACGCCGAGTTCGCCGCGACCATGGACCTGCTCACCGGGCCCGACGTGGAGTGGGAGTACCACCACCGCGAGGTCTCCCTCGAAGCCCCCGTCGACTCGCCCACCTTCGCCAAGCTCAGGGCCGCCGTCGAGCGCTTCGACCCGGACGGGCACGTCGTGCCCTTCACCATGTCCGGCGGCACCGACGCCAAGCAGTTCTCCCGGCTCGGCATCACCGGATACGGCTTCTCGCCGCTCCGGCTGCCGCCCGGACTCGACTACGGGGCGCTCTTCCACGGCGTCGACGAACGCGTCCCCGTGGACGCGCTGCACTTCGGCGTCCGGGTGCTCGACCACTATCTGAAGTCCGCGTAGGACCGGGACCGTGACAGGGGGAGCGGGGATGGCCGCGACCATGATGAAGAGGACCGCCCCGTACGGGAGCTGGCCCTCACCCGTCGACGCGGCCCTCGCCGCCGCTCACGACGGCCGCCCCGAGTACGTGGGGGCCGTCGGCGACGAGCTGTGGTGGACCGCGCCCCGCCCGGACGAGGGCGGCAGACGCGCCCTCGTCCGGCGGCGCGCCGACGGCACCGAGGAGTCCGTCCTCCCCGCGCCGTGGAACGTCCGCAGCAGGCTCGTCGAGTACGGCGGACAGCCCTGGGCCGCTTCGCCGCGCGCCGAGGGCGGACCGCTCGTGGTCTTCTGCCACTTCCCCGACCAGCGGTTGTACGTGTACGAGCCCGGGGCCGGCGGGGGAGACGGGCCCGGCGCCGCGCCCCGGCCGCTCACGCCCGTCTCCGCCGTCGGCGGCGGGCTGCGCTGGGTCGACCCGGTGGTCCACCCGGACCGGGACGAGGTGTGGTGCGTCCTGGAGGAGTTCACCGGGCCCGCGCCGACCGACGTGCGCCGGGTCCTCGTCGCCGTGCCGCTCGACGGCTCGGCCGCCGGGGACCGCGCGGCCGTGCGGGAGCTCTCCGACGGCCGGCACCGGTTCGTCACCGGTCCCCGGCTCTCGCCCGACGGGCGCCGGGCGGCCTGGATCGCCTGGGACCATCCCCGTATGCCCTGGGACGGCACCGAGCTGCGGCTCGCCGAGGTCGGCCCCGACGGCACGTTCGCGCGGGAGCGGACCGTCGCCGGCGGGCCCGAGGAGTCGATCCCCCAGGTCGCCTGGGACGCCCGGGGGCGGCTGCTCTTCGCGAGCGACCGGACGGGCTGGTGGAACCTCTACCGGGCGGAGCCCGGGGAGGCTGTGGGACTGGCGGAACCCGTCGCGCTGTGCCCGCGCGAGGAGGAGTTCGCCGGGCCGCTCTGGAAGATCGGGCTCACCTGGTTCGCGCCGCTGGACGACGGGCTGATCGCCGTCGTCCACGGCAAGGGCACCACCGCCCTCGGCATCCTCGACCCCGAGACCGGCACGCTCGCCGACGCGGCCGGGCCCTGGACCGAGTGGGCCTCCACCCTCGCCGTGCGGGACACCCGGGTCGTCGGCGTCGCCGCGTCGCCGCGCGGCTCCTACGAACTCGTCGAGCTCGACACCGGCACCGGCCACGCGCGCGTGGTCGCCGCCGCCCACGCGGACGCCGTCGACCCCGCGTACTACCCCGCACCCCACGAGCGCGTCTTCACCGGCCCCGGCGGGCGCGAGATCCACGCGCAGGTCCACCCGCCGCACCACCCCGCCTTCACCGGCCCCACCGACGAACGCCCGCCCTACGTCATCTGGGCCCACGGCGGCCCCACCGGGCACGCGCCGCTCGTCCTGGACCTGGAGATCGCGTACTTCACCTCGCGCGGCATCGGCGTCGCCGAGGTCAACTACGGCGGCTCGACCGGCTACGGCCGGGAGTACCGGGACCGGCTGCGCGAGCGGTGGGGCGTCGTCGACGTCGAGGACTGCGCCGCCGTCGCGGCGGCCCTCGCCGCCGAGGGCACCGCCGACCCGGCGCGGCTCGCGGTGCGCGGCGGCAGCGCGGGCGGCTGGACGACCGCGGCGTCCCTCGTCGCCACGGACGTGTACGCCTGCGGCACGATCATCTATCCCGTCCTCGACCTCCTCGGCTGGGCCACCGACGAGACCCACGACTTCGAGTCCCAGTACCTCCACGGCCTGATCGGCCCCCTCGACGAGGTGCCCGAGCGCTACCGGGAGCGGTCCCCGATCGAGCACGTCGACCGGATCACCACCCCGTTCGTGCTGCTCCAGGGGCTCGACGACGTGATCTGCCCGCCCGCGCAGGCCGAGCGCTTCCTCGCCAGGATGGCGGGGCGGGGCGTTCCGCACGCCTACCTCGGCTTCGAGGGGGAGGGGCACGGCTTCCGGCGGGCCGACACGATGATCCGGGCTCTGGAGGCCGAACTCGCCCTGTACGTCAGGACCTTCGGTCTCGACCGGACGGACGTGCCCGCACTGGAGCTGCGGACATGACCCCGGCGGAAGCGGTCGTCATGGAACCCCTGACGCGGGCCGCGCGGCTCCGGCCGGGCGCGCGCGTCGCCGTCGTCGCGCCGAGCGGGCCCGTACCCGAGGAGCGGCTCGCGGCGGGGCTCGCCGTCCTGCGCCGCTGGGGCCTGGAGCCGGTCGTCGCCCCGCACGTCCGCGACACCCACCCGACCCTCGGCTATCTCGCGGGCGCCGACGAGGCGAGGGCCCGGGAGCTGACGGAGGCCTGGTGCGACCCGACGGTCTCCGCCGTCCTCTGCGCGCGCGGCGGCTACGGGGCCCAGCGGATGGTCGATCTCCTCGACTGGCCGGCGATCCGGGCGGCCGGACCCAAGGTGTTCGTCGGGTACAGCGACATCACCGCCCTCCACGAGGCCTTCGCCCTGCGCACGGGCCTGGCCACGCTCCACGGGCCGATGGTCGCGGCCGGCACCTTCCTGGTGGACGCCCGCACTCAGGAGTCGCTGCGCGCGACCCTCTTCGAGCCGGAGTCGGTACGGACCCTCGGCCTGGAGACGGCCCGGGCGCTGGCCCCCGGGCGGGCCCGGGGCGTCACCTTCGGCGGCTGCGTCAGTCTGCTCGCCGCCGACCTCGGCACCCCGGCCGGCAGGGCCTCGGCGCGCGGCGGGCTGCTGCTCGTCGAGGACGTGGGGGAGGAGCCGTACCGGCTCGACCGCGTCCTCACCCAGCTGCTGAGATCGGGCCTGCTCGACGGGGTGACGGGCATTGGCCTGGGCTCGTGGGAGGAGTGCGGTCCGTACGAGGAGGTGCGGGCGGTCCTCGTGGACCGGCTCGGCGGCCTCGGCGTGCCCGTCGTCGAGGAGCTGGGCTTCGGCCACTGCCGGACGGCGCTGACCGTGCCGCTGGGGGTGCCCGGCGTCCTCGACGCGGAGACGGGCACCCTCACCCTCGACGTACCGGCCCTGGTGTGAACCCGGGCCGGATGCGCACCGGGGCCGGTCAGAGAGCGGCGTAGCCCGGGCGGACGACCTCGTCGATCAGGCGCCGGCGCTCGGGGAGCGGCAGGAACGCGGCCTCCAGGGCGGCGACCGTGAACTCCTCGAACACCTCGGGGCCGTACCCGAAGGCGTCCACCATGTGCTGGAACTCCTCGCTCATGGTGGTGCCCGAGACCAGACGGTTGTCGGTGTTGAGCGTGACGCGGAAGCCGAGGCGGCGCAGCTCGTCGATCGGGTGCGAGGCGTAGTCCTTCGCGGCGCCCGTCTGGAGGTTGGAGGTCGGGCAGACCTCCAGGGCGATGCCGTTGTCGCGGACGTACGAGGCGAGGCGGCCCAGCGTGCCGTCCTCGGCGATGTCGTCGGTGATCCGCACGCCGTGGCCGATGCGCTCGGAGCCGCAGACCTGCACGGCCTCGTGGATCGACTCCGCGCCGACGGCCTCGCCCGCGTGGATCGTGAAGTGGCAGTTCTCCCGCTTCAGGTGCTGGAAGGCGGGGAGGTGGCGGGCCGGCGGGTTGCCGATCTCGCCGCCGGCGATGTCGAAGCCGGCCACGCCGTTGTCCCGGTGCGCGACGGTGAGCCGCGCGATCTCCAGGGAGCGGTCGGTGTGGCGCATGCCGGTGAGGAGCGTCCGGACCGTGATCCGGCCGCCGGTGCGGCGCTCGCCCTCGCGGAAGCCCTCGTTGACCGCCTCGACGACCTCGTCGAGGGTCAGGCCGCCTTCGAGGTGCTGCTCGGGGGCGTAGCGGATCTCGGCGTAGACGACGCCGTCCGCGGCGAGGTCCTCGGCGCACTCGGCCGCGATGCGCGTGAGCGCCTCGCGGGTCTGCATCACCGCGCAGGTGTGGGCGAAGGTCTCCAGGTACCGCTCCAGGGAGCCGGAGTCGGCGGCGTCCCGGAACCAGACCGCGAGCGCGGCCGGGTCCTCGGTCGGGAGCGCGGTGTAGCCCACCTCGCGCGCCAGTTCGACGATGGTCGCGGGACGCAGGCCGCCGTCGAGGTGGTCGTGGAGGACGGCCTTGGGGGCGCGGCGGATCCACTCGGAGACGGTGGGGGCGACATGCGCGGCAGGGTTGTCAGACAAGTGCATGGCGGGGAAGTGTACGCCACACCCGGACCGCACGCTGTGACGGCCCTGACAGGGGCGGGCCGAGGTCCTCGGCGCCGCTCAGTGGGACTGGAGGACCGGCAGGGCCGGGGCGCCCGTCGGGAGCATGTGCTTCGCGGCCAGGACCGGGACGTCCCCGACCCGTACGACCTGGGTGACCAGGACCGCCGGGGTGTCCGCCGGGCGGCCGAGCTGCTCGCCGCGCCGCCGCCCGAGCAGCGTCGCGGTGATGCCGCTGTGCGCGCTCAGCGCGGTCTCGCGGGAGGCGCCGACGAGCACCGAGAGCATCGAGACGGCGGGGGCGGGCCCCGCAGGGGCCGTGGACTCCGCCGCGCTCCGCAGGGCGCGGGCGAACTCCGGGTGCGCCCGGTCCAGGACGTCGTCCGCCGCCGCCCACTCGTGGCTGAGGGCCGCGGCCGTGCCCTCCCCGGTCAGCACGGTCTCCCAGAACCGCAGCTCGGCGCGGGCCGGGGCCAGCAGGTGCTGGGTGGTGAAGTCGGTGGGCTCCTCGACCGTCCGGAGCAGCGCCCGGACGCGCAGCGGGCCGCCCGTGCCGATCAGCTCCTCCAGCGGCTGGACGTGCTCGAAGCCGCGGCGCGGCGGCCGGTCGTTGACGGTCCGGCCTACCCCGCGCCGCACGGAGAGCAGGCCGTCCTCCTGGAGCAGCAGCAGCGCCTCGCGCAGCGCGGGCCGGCTCACGCCCAGTTCGGCGGCGAGCTTCGGCTCGGAGGGGAGCGTCGAACCGGGCGGGTAGGTGCCGTCGTGGACGGCGTCCGCGATCCGCTCGTAGAGCGCCACGACCGGCCGTCGCCGCTGCCCGCTGACCGTCACGGCCGTCTCCTCGCCTCTCGCTGTGCGGCTCTCCGCCCGGTGCCGGGCGGTGTCCGGCCCCCACCGTAACCGGCCTCGTTGTCTGACAAGTCACCCGTACGGCTCTGCTCACCGTCACGGTGGGGCCTCACGCGCCCCATTCTGGTCCCAAGCCGGCACGACCGAGGAGAGGGTGGGTCCCATGAGTCCCAAGCAGAAGTCCGGGGCGCCAGGAGGGGGCACCTCGCGGTTCAGCGGAGCCTTCACCCCGGGGCGGATCGCCATGATCGCGCTCGCCGTCCTCACGCTGGTCTTCATCTTCGAGAACACCCGCGAGGTCAAGATCCGGATCCTGATCCCCGAAGTGTCCATGCCGCTCTACATGGCGCTGCTCGCGACCGCCCTCCTCGGCGCCGCCTGCGGCTACTACTTCGCGGCCCGGAGGCGCAAGTGAGGCGGGCCGCCTTCGTCGGCGCGGGCGCCGTCCTGGCACTCGCCGCCGTAGCCGTCGGCTCGGTCGAGGAGCCCGCCGTGCCGGGCATGCCGATACCGGCCCGCCCGATGCCTGACCTGCTCGACGTGCCGCTGTGGCGGGTCTTCACCCGGCTGCCGCGCCGCACCCGCCTCGACGTCCACGACGCGAGCGGCCGGGACCGGCGCGTGGTGTGGCCGTCGAACTGGCGGGTGTGCACGCAGTACCCGGCCGCCGGTACGGGCGTGGGCCGCCGCGCCACCGCCGTGATCGGAGTCGTACGCAAGGGCGAGAGCTGCCCGCCGCGGGTCCGCACCGCCCGGCGCTGACCGACCCCGGCCCAGGACGTGGAAGGCGAGGCCGGGCGGCTGGGCCCCGCCGTCTCCCGCAGCCCCCTGACCGGCCTCGGTGGTCGCGTCCTACTCTGAGGCCATGCCCGACGACCACGGACGCTTCCTCGCCACCGGGCCCCGCGTGGGCCTGCGGCCGTTCTCCCCGGACGACGCCGAGGAGTTCACCGCCCGCGCCCGCGAGAGCCGCGAGCTCCACCGGCCGTGGCTCTACCCGCCGTGCACCCCCGAGGCGTACGCCGCGTACGCGGGCGCGCTGACCGGGGATCCCGCGCGCGCCGGATTCCTCGTGTGCGAGCACACGGGGTACGGGGACGGCGGGCGCATCGCCGGGTTCGTCAACATCAACAACATCGTCCGCGGCGCCTTCCGCAGCGGAGCCCTGGGCTACGGCGCCTTCGCGCACGCCGCCGGGCGCGGGCTCCTCGGCGAGGCCCTCGGGCTCGTCCTCGCGTACGCCTTCGGGCCCCTGGAGCTGCACCGCCTGGAGGCGAACATCCAGCCCGGCAACGCCGCCTCCCGCGCGCTCGTCCAGCGTGCCGGCTTCCGTCTGGAGGGGTTCTCGCCCGCCATGCTGTTCATCGACGGGGCCTGGCGGGACCACGAGCGCTGGGCCATCACCGCGCCGGACGACCCCGCCGGGTGACCTCAGCGCTTGTAGTTGATCTTCATCGTGTCGAGGTCGGTCACCGTCGACCGCAGCGCCTTGTACCCGTGACCGAGCGCCCGCAGGGCGTTCTCCACCCGCTCCTCCGCGAGCGCGCCCGCCATCTCGTCGCCGTCCGCCGCGTCCGAGACGACCACGAGCCGGTACGAGAAGTGCTTGAGCGTCCGGTCGTAGGCGAGCGAGCCCTCCTCCGTGAACTGCATCGCGGCGAGGCCGTGGTCCTCCACCTCGGCGAGCAGCCGCGTCCGGCTCTCCTCCGACAGGCCGTCGAAGGTGCCGCGCACGATGACCCTGTAGGTGTGCTGCGTGCTCATGTCCCGTACTCCCGTGGTGCTCCCGGAGGCCGCCCCGGCGGCGGCCGACCCTCCACCCTAGGACGGCTCCGCCGACGGGGCCCGCGATTTTCCGGCCGGTAGAACCCCTGGTCACGGCAGGCCCCGCCGTGTTCCATGGGTGGATGACGACCGTACGACGTGCCGTACTGACGCTGCCCGCGGCCCCTCTGGGCCCGGACAACCCCCTGCCCGCCCTGCGGACCCACGACGGTACGCACGCGGTCGACCCGGCGACCCTCGCCGGACTCCCGCGCGACATGGCCCGGAACCTCGGACGGGCGCCCCTCCGCAGCCTCCTTCCCGCCCCCGTGCGCGACGGGTACGGACGTGAGCGCACGCCCACCGGTCTCGACGCGATCGTCATCGAGAACGACCGGCTCCGCGCCACCGTCCTCCCGGGGCTCGGCGGCCGGGTCCACTCCCTCCACCACAAGCCCACGGGGCGCGAACTCCTCTACCGCAACCCGGTGTTCCAGCCCGCCGCCTTCGCCCTCAACGGCGCCTGGTTCTCCGGTGGCATCGAGTGGAACATCGGAGCCACCGGCCACACCACCCTCTCCTGCTCGCCGCTCCACGCGGCCCTCGTCCCCGCCCCCGACGGCGGCCCGATGCTCCGCCTCTGGGAGTGGGAGCGGCTGCGCGACCTGCCCTTCCAGGTCGACCTGTGGCTCCCCGAGGGCTCCGACTTCCTCCGCGTCGGCGTCCGGATCCGCAACCCGCACGAGCGCCCGGCACCCGTCTACTGGTGGTCCAACATCGCCGTACCCGAGGACCGCCGTGTCGTCGTTCCGGCGGACGCCGCCTGGCACCACGGCTACGAACGCGGCCTGCGCCACGCGCCCTTCCCCGTGGCGGAGGACGGCGGGGCCGACCGGTCGTACCCGCGCACCGCCGAGCACGCCGCCGACTGGTTCCACGACCTGCCCGACGGGCAGCGCCGCTGGATCGCCGCCCTCGACGCCGACGGCACCGGCCTCGTCCAGGCCTCCACCGACCACCTGCGCGGACGCAAGCTCTTCGTCTGGGGCGGCGGCTGCGGCGGCCGCCGCTGGCAGGAGTGGCTCACCGAACCCGGCACCCCCGGCTACGCCGAGATGCAGGCGGGCCTCGCCCGCACGCAGCTGGAGCACCTGGAGCTGCCGGGCGAGGAGGAGTTCAGCTGGATGGAGGCGTACGGACCGGTGGCCGCCGATCCCGCGACGGCGCTCGGCGAGGACTGGGCGGCGGCCCGTACGGCCGTTGAGGACGGGCTCGCGCGGGCGTTGCCGCGCGCCGAGGTCGACGCGGCGTACGAGGCGTGGCGCGCGCACGCGGCCGACGCCGAACCCGGGGACGTCCTCGCCGAGGGATCGGGCTGGGGAGCCCTCGAAGTCCTGCGCGGACGGTACGAGTTGCCCGGCACCCCCTTCCCGGAGTCGATGCTCGGACCCGAACAGGCGCCCTGGCGCGTCCTGTTGGAGGCCGGAGTCCTGCCCGCACCGGAGAAGGGCGCGCCGCCCGGACCGCCCCTGGTCTCCGCGCCCTGGCGGGACATGCTGGAGACCGCCCCCGCCGACCCCTCCACCGAGTACCACCTCGGCATCGCCCAGTGGCACGCCGACGACCGCGCGCAGGCGGTACGGAGCTGGGAGCGCGGCCTGCGCGAGGCAGCCGTGCGCTGGCCCCTGCTGTACTGCCTGGCGGTCGCCGACCGCGAGGACGGGCACCCGGTACGGGCCGCCGAGCGGTTCGCCGAGGCCTTCGCCGACCACGCCGACCGCGCGGGCGAGAACCAGGTGGTCGCCGCCGCGCTCGGACGCGAGACGCTCACCGCCCTGCTGGCCGCCGGGCGCCCCGGCCGGGCGCGGGAGGTGTGGGCCCGGCTGCCAGAGGCGGTGCGGGCGCGGGGTGCCTTCCGGCTCCTCGAAGCGCGGCTCCTGCTCGCCGAGCGGCGGACGGCGGAAGCCCGCGCCGTCTTCGACGCGGGCTTCGAGGTCGCGGACCTCCGCGAGGGGGCCGAGACCATCGGTGACCTCTGGGCAGAAATTACCGATGAACTCCTGCCGTATGCCTACGAGTTCAGGATGCGTCCGTCGAGCTGACGGGCAGTACGCTGGACGGGGCGACCCGCAGGAGGGGGAGGCGGCGGACATGGCGGCTTGGGCGACGGCCGAGTGCCGGTGCGGACACCCGCGCTTCCGTCACACGGAGCCCCGCTTCTCGGGCCCGTGCGGCGCCTGCCTCTGCGAGACGTTCGCCCTGCCGCCCCCGCCCCCGGGGTACTTCGACCCCGACCCCGCGTCGTCCGAGCCGGAACCCACTCCCCATCCGAGCTGTCCGCTCCAGGATCCGTACTGCAACGGATTCCACGACTTCTCCTGACGGGGTCGGGGCCGGGAGGGTCAGGCCGGGAGGCAGTCCGTCCGAGAGTCCGAGAGTCCGAGAGTCCGAGAGTCCGAGAAGGGCCGTCAGGACACCCGGCACAGGATCTCGCCGTGCGGGACCATGAACCACGCGTCCTCCTGGCCGCCCCACTCCCGCCACGCCTCGGCGATCGCCGCCAGCTCGTCGGCGGTCGTGTGGCCGCCGGAGACGGCCAGCTCCGCGTAGGACGAGGCGACCGTCCGGTCCGCCCACAGGCCGCTCCACCAGGCCCGCTCCTCGGGGGTCGCGTAGCACCACGTGCCGGCCGTCGTCGTGATGTCGGTGAAGCCCGCCTTCCGTGCCCAGGCGAACAGCCGCCGCCCGGCGTCCGGTTCGCCGCCGTTGGCGCGCGCGACCCGGTGGTACAGGTCCAGCCACCCGTCCAGGGCGGGCCGTTCGGGATACCAGGTGAAGGCCCCGTAGTCGCTGTCGCGGGCGGCGACGACCCCGCCGGGGCGGCACACACGCCGCATCTCGCGCAGCGCCTGGACCGGGTCGCCGACGTGCTGGAGCACCTGGTGGGCGTGGACCACGTCGAAGGAGTCGTCGGGGAAGTCCAGGGCGTGGACGTCCGCGACCGCGAACTCGACGTTCTTCAGGCCGCGTTCGTCCGCGACGGCCCGAGCCTTCTCCAGGACGTCCTCGGCGGCGTCCACCGCGACCACCCGGCCCGGCGCCACCAGGGCGGCCAGGTCGGCGGTGATCGTGCCGGGACCGCAGCCCACGTCCAGGACGTCGAGCCCCGGGCGCAGCTCGGGCACCAGGTAGGCCGCCGAGTTGGCGGCGGTCCGCCAGCTGTGCGACCGCAGGACGGACTCGTGGTGGCCGTGGGTGTAGGTGGCGGTCTCGTGGGTCATCGGACGACTCCCTCGGTGTGGGTGCGTGCCTCCACCGTACGCACTTTCGCCGCATAGTGAGACCTGAGTCTTGCGATGTGGACATCGGCTCAGGTGAACAGTGCCGTCCCGTAACGGAGTTCCTCCAGCTCCCTCCCGCCCGTGACGTCCCATGCCGACGCGCCGTCCGGTCGCCACCCAGCCGCCTCGTAGAACCGCCGGGCCCGCGCGTTCCCCGCGAACACCCACAGCGCCGCCGTCCGGAACCCGGCCGCCCGGAGGGCGTCGGCGGACGCGGCGAGCAGCTCGCGGCCCACACCCGTGCCCCACGCCTCCGGCAGGGCGTACAGCGCCGACAGCTCGGCGGTGGTCGAGGGGTCCAGGTCCTCGCCCGGCCAGGGGCGGAAGCAGGAGAAGGCCACGACCCGCCCGCCGGGATCCGTCGCGAGCAGCACGGTGGGCCGGTCGGGCGCCGAGAGCCGCGCGCGCCACGCGGTGGCCCGCTCGTCCGGGTCGAGACCGGCCAGGTAGGCGGCGGGGAGCAGGTCCCGGTAGGCGGCGCGCCAGGACAGGACGTGGACGGCGGCGAGCTCGGCGGCGTCCTCGGGAATCGCTTCACGTATCGACATGCCGCATTCTGGCCCGCCGGGCTCCGCGACCGCCTCCGCGTTTCGGCCGCCTCCGCATCCGGCCGCCTCCGTGCTCCGGCCGCCTCCGCGTTCCGGCCGGCGCGCGTCGGTCTGGCGCTCCCTCGTGTGACAACACCATGAACGGGCCGCCCAAACCCTCTTCTTGAGCCCTCCGCTTCCCTAGGATCGGCCCGCCGCCCCCCCTGAACCGTCCGAGGAGTTCCGTGCCGTACTCGCCCGCGCCCGACCGCCGTACCCTCCTGAAGCTGCTCGCCGCGGGTCCGGCGCTCTCCGCACTCGGCGGGATCGCCACGGCCCCGGCGGCCTCCGCGGCCACAGGGGCCGCCGCCCCCGGCATCCTCAAGCCCCTCCCGCCCGAGTGGTTCACCGTCCGCGGCACCAACGCCGAGGCCCGCTTCGACGCCTTCGCGGACACCGGATTCCACACCCCCAACGAGCGCTTCTTCGTCCGCAACCACACCTCCACCCCCGTCCTCGACGCCGCCGACTGGCGCCTCACCCTCTGGGGCGACGGCCTCCACGGCCGCGACCCGGTCCACTTCACGTACGGACAGCTCCGCGACCTGCCCTCCGTCACCCGTACGGCCCTGATCGAGTGCGCCGGAAACGGCCGCAGCTTCTACGCGACCCAGCAGGGCGAGCCCGCCACCGGCACCGCCTGGACGCTCGGAGCCGTCGGCGCCGCACGCTGGCGCGGGGTGCGCCTCTCCGACGTGCTGCTCCGCGCCGGGATCGCGGGCGACGCCGTTGACCTCCTGCCGCGCGGCCTGGACGACCCGTACGTCTCCGGCGGTGTCGACTTCGGCCGGGTCCGCCGCCCGCTGCCGGTCGCCAAGGCCTTCGACGACGTGCTCCTCGCGTACGAGATGAACGGCGAGCCCCTCCCGTACGACCACGGCCACCCGGTCCGGCTCGTCGTGCCGAACTGGGTGGGGATCTCGTCGATCAAGTGGCTCGGCGACATCGAGGTGTCCACCCGCCCGCTGACCTCGCCCTGGACCACGGACTGGTACCGCCTCTTCGGCCCCGCCCACCCGCCCGGCGGCAGCGCGCCGCTCACGCTCCAGACGGTCAAGTCGGGGTACGAGCTCCCCTTCGGCGCCACCCTCGAAGCCGGACGGCTCCACTGGCTCACCGGGCGCGCCTGGTCCGCCCACGCCCCCGTCCGCAGGGTCGAGGTCTCCGTCGACGGCGGAGAGCACTGGCGGCCGGCCCGGCTCCTCGACACCCCCCGGAGGGGCGGCTGGGTCCGCTGGACCGTGCCGTGGCTCCCGCACCGCACCGGCCCCGCCACCCTGCTCTCGCGGACCACCGACGCGGCCGGGAACACCCAGCCGGAGCGGGCCGTCCACAACACGCAGGGCTACCTCTTCAACGCCGTCGTGCGTCACCCGATCACCGTCGCCTGAAGCGGCGGAACCACACGAATCTTCGTATAAAGGGCACGGGGGTGCCCGCCCGGCGCCCCCGTGCGCTCATGGAGGTACGGGAGATGCGGCAGACGGCCCCGGACGGCCGTGGGCCGGTGCGGTACGGACCGCCCGCGCCCGACAGCGGCCTGCCCGTCCTTCCCGGACTCGCCGCCCTCCTCGCCGCGGCCGCCGGCCGCGCCACCGCCGAACCGCCCGGCGGCGGTCCCGTCCTGCGCGAGGCGGCCTCCGGGTACTGGTGGCGCAGGGGGCTGCGGTCCCACGCCGAGGACGTGGTCGCCGCCCCCGGCGCGCCCGCCCTCCTCCTCGCCCTGATCGCCGCCCACGGCGGCGACGTGCTCATGCCCCGGCCCTGTCCCGCCTGGTGGGCCCCGCAGGTACGCCTCCTCGGCCGTCCGGCCTACCACGTGCCGACCCCCGCCGAATGCGGCGGCGTCCCCGACCCGTACGCCCTCCTGGAGACCGTCCGGCGGGTCCGTGCCGAGGGCGGCGACCCCCGCGTCCTGCTGCTGTCCGTCGCCGACGACCCGACCGCCACCGTCGCCCCGCCCGAACTCGTCCGCGAGGCCTGCGAAGCGGCCGTCGCCGAGGGGCTGCACGTCGTCAGCGACGAGACCTGGCGCGACACCCTCCACCACCCGCAGGACACCGTGCTCCTCAGCCCCGCCGAGATGTGCCCGGACGACGTCACCGTCCTCGCCGACCTGTCCGGCGCGCTCACCCCGGCCGCCTGGCCCTGCGCCGTCGCCCGCTTCCCGCCCACCGGCCCGTCCCGCGCCGACCGCTGGACCGACCGCAGGGCCCGGACCCTCGACGTGCTCACCGCCCTCGGCGCCGTCGTCACCGGACCCGTCGCCCCCGCCGCCGCGCACGCCCTCGACGAACCCGAGGACGTCACCGTACGCGCCGGGCGGGCCGCCGCCGTCCACGGCCGGATCGCCGCCGCCGCGCACCGCGCCGTCCTCGCCGCCGGGGCGCTGTCCCGGCCCCCGCAGGCCGGCCGCCATCTGTACGTCGACCTCGGGCCGTTGCGCGCGGGACTCGCCGCCTGCGGCGTCACCGACTCCCTGGAGCTGGAGAACCACCTCACCCACCGCCTGGGCGCCCCCGCCCCCGGCGGCCACCGCTTCGGCGACGAACTCGGCGCCCTGCGCGTCCGGTTCGGTACGCGGATGTTCCTCGGCGCCGGCGAGGAGCAGCGAGCCGAGACCCTGGCGGCCCGGAACCCCGAGGAACTCCCGCACGTGGAGCGGGCGTTGGAGGACTTCGCCGGAGCCCTGGAGGAGCTCCGGTGAACCCGGCCGCGCGACCGCCGACACGGACCCCGACCACCCGCCGACGCCCCGAGTCCCGCCGGTCACGACCCGGTGATCCCGCGCGAGCCGCGCAGAACGGAGCCCGCAGATGACCGAACCCACGGCACCCCCCGCTCCGGTGGTCACCTCGGCGACCGCCCAGGACGCCCAGGACGCCTCCGCCGTCCAGGCCGCCCCGACCGCCCCCGCGCCTCCCTTCTCCACCCTCCAACCCGTCGGCCGGCTCCGCGCCGACTGGCCCCGGACCTTCGCCGACCGGCTCACCGCGCCGCTCCCCGGCGTCGGCGCGATGGCCCGCCTCGCCCGCGAGGGCGCCGTACGCCCCCGCCCCGAAGGGCTCCGCGACGTCCCCCTGCTCCCCTTCGAGCCGGGCCCGATGCCCGCCGCCGGAACCGACACGCTCGCCGTCACCTGGGCGGGGCACGCCAGTTGGGTCCTGCGGATCGGCGGACTCACCGTCCTCACCGACCCGGTCTGGTCCCGCCGCATCTTCGGCACCCCCGCCCGGCTCACCCCGGTGGGCGTCCGCTGGGAGGACCTGCCGCCCGTCGACGCCGTCGTCATCAGCCACAACCACTTCGACCACCTCGACGCCCCCACCCTCAGACGACTGCCCCGTTCCACGGCGGTGTTCGTGCCCGCAGGGCTCGGACGGTGGTTCGTCCGACGGGGGTTCACCCGTGTCACCGAGCTCGACTGGTGGGAGGCGGCCGAACTCGACGGCGTGCGCTTCGACTTCGTCCCCGCGCACCACTGGTCCAAGCGGACCCTCTGGGACACCTGCCGCTCCCTGTGGGGCGGCTGGGTGCTCACCGATCCGGCCGGCCGTCGCGTCCACTTCGCCGGGGACACCGGCTACGGCCACTGGTTCGGGGAGATCGGCCGCCGCTTCCCCGGCATCGACCTTTCGCTGCTGCCGATCGGCGCCTACGACCCGCGCTGGTGGCTCAGCGACGTCCACACCGACCCGGAGGAGGCCGTCCGGGCCCACCAGGACCTCGGCGCGCGCCGCATGGCCCCCATGCACTGGGCCACCTTCGTCCTCTCCTCCGAGCCCGTCCTCGAACCCCTCACCCGGGTCAGGGCCGCCTGGGAGAAGGCCGGGCTGCCCCGCGAGGACCTGTGGGACCTCCCGGTCGGCGGCTCACGGGTCCTGGTGCCCTGACGGGCGGAACCTCACGGGTGCTCGCGCCCTGAGGGACGCGACACCTTCGCCGCCTTCGCCGCGCCGGCCGCCACCGCGTCGGACGTCCCCCGCAGCCGCCGCCACAGCGCGGGGACCACGCTGACCAGCGCCGTGAGCCCGATCGCCGCCACGACCCCCTGCCAGGGCTCGGGGAAGAGCGAGCCGCCCAGGATCCCGATCAGCTGGTACGTCGCCGCCCACGCCAGGCACGCCACGACGTCGCCCCGGGCGAAGCGCCGCAGCGGCATCTCCGCGAGCAGGCACGCCAGCATCACGGGGATCCGGCCGGCGGGGACGAGCCGGGACAGGACGAGCACCGACATGTGGTGGGTGTCGAGCCGCTCCTGCGCCTGCGCGAGCCGCTCCGGCGTCACCCGGCCCTTCAGCGCGCCCAGCCACCGCGAGCCGCTCTGCGAGTGCACCCCGCGCTGCCCGAGCCAGTACAGCGCCATGTCGCCGAGGAACGCGGCGGACGCCGACACGAGGAAGACCCAGAGCAGCGAGAAGGGCGAGGACTGGTGGAACGCGACCACGGCCGCCGTGCTGACGATCGCGCCCGTCGGCACCACCGGGACCAGCGCGCCGAGCGTCACGAGCAGGAACAACGACGGGTAGCCGACGGCCTGTTGCGTCGACTCCGGCGGAAGGTCCCGGACCGCGGCGGTGAATCCCGTGAGGCCTTGGCTCACTTGGCGACCTCCGGACGCACCCGCTCGCCGTGGCCGAGCAGATGCACCGCGACCTTCGGCGCGAGCGCCGCCGCGTGCCGGACGAACTCGTCGCCGGGCGCGTGGAACTCGTGCGGCCTGATCCCGTCCATGCCGATCGGCCAGTACGTGCCGTAGTGCACCGGCACCGCCGCGGCGGGGGAGAGCGCGGCGAGCGCCTGCGCCGCCCGGCCCGCGTCCAGGTGGCCCTGACCGAGGTACGGGCCCCAGCCGCCCACCGGGAGCAGCGCCACGTCCACCGGACCCACGTCCTCGGCCATGCTGTCGAAGAGACCGGTGTCCCCGGCGAAGTACGTCCGCGCCTCGCCCTCGACCACGTACCCCAGGGCGGGGGAGCGGTGCGGCCCGACCGGCAGGCGGCGGCCGTCGTGGAACGCCGGCACGGCCCGTACCGTCACGCCCTCCACCGTCACCTCGTCGCCCGGCCCCACCTCGGTGAGCCGCAGCCCGGCGGTCGTCCCGAGCCTGCGCAGCCCCGGTACGGCGGCGGGGGCGCCGAGCGGCACGAGGACCCTGGTCCCCGGCGCGAGCCGGGCCAGCGAGGGCAGGTGCAGGTGGTCGGCGTGCAGGTGCGAGACGAGGACGGCCTCGGCGCGGGTGGCGTCGGCGGGCGGCAGCGCGCCGCGCCGCCGCCGCAGGTGCGCGAGCCGCCGCGTGAACAGCGGGTCGGTGAGGAAGCGGACCCCGGAGTCCTCGACCGTGCAGGTCGCGTGACCCCACCAGGTGACCTCCACCGGCATGCCGCCGCCCCCGCTTCCCGGTCCTCGGACCTCGTCGTACCGCCTCGGCGGCCGGGCGCGATGTCCGCGCTCGTGCCGTACCTCCCCCACGAGGGTAAATGTCCGGAGCGCGCTCCGGAGGATGTTCGGCCGTGCCGAAGCCCAGTAGGGTCCATCCATGGACGACGTTCGGGTGGCGGCGATCGCCAGCCTCACCCCGCTCGAAGAGCTCGACACCGATCCCTTCCTGGTCGACACGCGCGGCCAGCACGACATGTGCGCCCGCTGGGCCCGCGACAAGGGGTACGTACTCGCCCGCCAACTGCTCTTCTACGGCATCCGCCCCGACCACGCGGCCCTGTGGTCCGACGTGGAGGAGGGGGCGGTGGACCTGTTCGTGGCCGCCAACGAGCGGGTCCTCGCCCGCGCGTTGACCTCCGTCGAGGGCTTCCGCGCGGAGTGCGAGCGGCGCGGGGTGCGCCTGGAGACGGCCTCCCTGGACGAACCGGCGTACGACGGGCGGGCGAGAGCGGGCGTGCACCGGCGCCTCTCCATGCCGACGGCCGGATACGACGGCTGCTGACGTGCCCGTACGGCCGTCGGCGCATTCCCACCGGCGGATCCGCGCGAACCGGCGGCGGATCCGCACGAACCCGCCCCCGACCTGACACACCCGGGCCCTCCCCGGGTATCCCTTTCTCGGCCTGATCGTGGGCGTTGTGCCACGCTTGGGGCAGGAAACGGGCGAAAGGTGCATGGGGCGTGGGAGACGGGCGATGGGGTGGCGCCGGCCGCTGGGGTACCGCGGGCAGAGCGGTGATGCGGATGATCGTGGTGTGGGCGGTGTCGACGCTCACGATGCTCGTCCTCGCCGCGCTCCTCCCCGACTTCCAGCTCCAGTCCGCCGACGGCGACAGCCTCACCCGCACCGCGCTCACCGCGGCCGCCGCCGCCGGGGTCTTCGGTGTGCTCAGCGCGCTCGTCTGGCCGCTGATCGTCCGGGCCCTGCTCCTCGTCCCGGCGCTCGTCCTCGGCCTGTTGGTGTTCTTCCTCAACGGCTCGCTGCTGCTCGTCGCCCTCTGGCTGATCCCGGACGGGCGCGGCGTCGCCGACCCGCAGACCGCCGTGGTGGTCGCCGCCGTCATGTCGGCCGTCGCCTCCGCCACCTCCACCGCGCTCGCCGTCCGCGACGACGACGCCTACAGCCGCCGCCTCTACCGCCTCACGGGCCGCACCCGCCCCCGCGCCGCCGACGACGCCCCCGAGGCCGACCCCGGCACCGTCTTCCTCCAGCTCGACGGCGTCGGCCACCACGTCCTGCGCACCGCCGTCGCCGACGGGCTCATGCCCACCGTCGCCGAGTGGATCGACGCGGGCCACCGGCTCACGCCCTGGCGCACCGACTGGTCGAGCCAGACCGGCGCGAGCCAGCTCGGCATCCTGCACGGCTCCAACGAGGACGTGCCGGCCTTCCGCTGGTACGAGAAGGACACCGGCCGCCTCATGGTGTCGAACCGCCCGGCCAGCGCCGTGGAGCTCCAGCGCCGGGCCGTGGCCCGCACCGGGAGCGGCGGCCTGCTGACGTACGACGGGGCCTCCCGCGGCAACCTCTTCAGCGGCGGCGCCGACCAGCTGGCCCTCGTCCTGTCGATGGCCGCCCGGCGCGGCCGCCGCAACCGCTCGCGCGCCGGGTACTTCGCGTACTTCTCCGACCCGGCCAACGCCGTCCGCACGGCGGGCTCGCTCGTCACCGAGATCGTCCGCGAGATGCGCCAGTCGACCCGGGCCCTCGTGCGCCGCGACAAGCCCCGGGTCTCGCGCGGCGGCCTGTACCCCTTCGTCCGGGCCTTCGCCACGGTCGTCGAGCGGGACGTCGTCGTCGCGGCCGTGATGGGGGACATGCTCGCCGGACGCACCGCCGTCTACGCCGACCTCGTCGCGTACGACGAGGTGGCCCACCACTCGGGGCCGCACGGCCGCGACACCGACCAGGTCCTGAGCCGCATGGACCGGGCCGTCGCGCTGATCGCGACCGTCGCCGAGCACGCCCCGAGGCCGTACCGGATCGTGCTCCTCTCCGACCACGGCCAGAGCCCGGGGGAGACCTTCGAGTCGGCGTACGGCCTCTCCCTCAAGGAGCTCGTACGGGCCGGGTGCGGGCTCCCCGTGCCGCGCCGCGTCGGCCGCACCCGCAGCGGTTCCGAGGCGCGGGACGCGGCCAGGGACGCGCTGCGCAGCGCGCTCCACCGGCCGCTCGACAAGCGCGGCGAGAAGGGGCGCGAGCTGCCGTCCAAGCCGTCCGAGCCGATCGTCCTCGCCTCGGGCAACCTCGGCCTGATCTCCTTCCCCGACGTGCCGCACCGGCTGACCCGCGAGGAGATCGACCGGCGGCACCCGGCCCTCCTGCGGACCCTCGCCCACCATCCCGGGGTCGGTTTCGTGCTCGTGGCGAGCGAGGAGCACGGCTCGGTGGTGCTCGCCCGCGACGGCGTGGAGGTGCCGGTCGCCGAGCTCACGGACGAGGGGCCGATGGCACTCTTCGGACGGGGCGCGGCGGAGGCCGTGCGCCGCACGGACGGCTTCCCGCACGTCGCGGACATCATGGTCAACTCGATGTACGACCCCGCCACCGGCACCGTGCATGCCTTCGAGGAGCAGATCGGCTCCCATGGTGGGCTCGGCGGCGAGCAGTCCCACCCCTTCCTGCTGTCGCCGCCCGAGCTGTCGGCGCCGGTGGAGGCGGGGGAGGAGCTGGTGGGGGCGGAGCGGATCCACCGGGTGCTGCGGCGGTGGCTGCGGGAGTCGGCGGGGCGGGGCCCGCAGGTGCCGCTGGAGATTTCACCGCCGGGACGCGATGCGGAATCATTTCTTCCGGTTGATGAGCCGTCCGCACGGGACAATACGCACTGATTTGGCCGCCTGTTCGCCCTTACCGGACGATGGTCCGGATTTGCACGACGGAAGGCGCACCACCCGATGAGCACGGCCGGCACGAAGACGACGGAGAGCGGACCCGAAGGGCCCGCGGGCGGCTCCGACCCGACCCCCGCCAGCAAGCACGCCCGCAGCTTCGGCCTCCCGGTCGCGACCGCCCTGGTCGTCGGCAACATCATCGGCGGCGGCATCTTCCTGCTGCCCGCCTCCGTCGCCCCGTACGGCACCATCAGCCTCGTCGCCTTCGGCATCCTCACCCTCGGCGCCATCGCCCTGGCGCTCGTCTTCGGCCGCCTCGCCCGGCGCCTCCCGATGACCGGCGGACCGTACGTCTACGCCCGCGAGGCCTTCGGCGACTTCGCCGGATTCCTCGCGGCCTGGTCCTACTGGATCACCACCTGGGTCTCCAACGCGGCCCTCGCCGTCGCCGCCGTCGGCTACCTCGACGTCCTGATCCCGGTCCACGAGTCGAAGACCGCGACGATCACCGCCGCGCTCCTGCTCCAGTGGCTCCCCGCGCTCGCCAACCTCGCGGGCACCCGGTACGTGGGGGCCGTGCAGCTCGTCTCGACCGTGCTCAAGTTCGTCCCGCTGCTGCTCGTCGCCGTCGGCGGGCTCTTCTTCTTCGACAGCGCCAACCTCGGGCCCTTCCAGGCCACCGACGGCAGCGCCCTCGGCGCGATCTCGGCCTCCGCCGCGATCCTGCTCTTCAGCTACCTCGGCGTCGAGTCCGCGGCCGTCAGCGCGGGCGAGGTCCGCGACCCGCGCCGCAACGTCGGCCGCGCGACCATCCTCGGCACGCTCGGCGCCGCCGTGATCTACCTCCTCGGCACGCTGTCCGTCTTCGGCACCGTCCCGCACGACCAGCTCGTCGGCTCCACCGCCCCCTTCTCCGACGCCGTGAACGTCATGTTCGGCGGCTCCTGGGGCGGGACGGCCATCGCCTGCATGGCCCTCGTCTCCATGGTCGGCGCGCTCAACGGCTGGACGCTGCTCAGCGCCCAGACCCCGTACGCCGCCGCCCGCGACGGCCTCTTCCCGAAGGTCTTCACCCGCAAGCGGCGCGGGGTCCCGACGGTCGGCGTCGCCGTGACCGTCGTCCTCGCCTCGCTCCTGACGGTCTACAACTACACGGCGGGCACGCAGGGCGTCTTCGAGATGCTCGTCCTGGTCACCACCTTCACGGCCACGGTCCCGTACCTCCTCTCGACCGCCGCGCAGATCTACTTCCTCCTCTCCGGCCAGTCCGACCGCGTCCAGGGCACCCGCCTCGCCCGCGACGCCGCTCTGGCCCTCGCCGCGTTCGGCTTCTCCCTCTGGCTGGTCGCGGGCTCCGGCTACGCGGCCGTCTACCAGGGCGTGCTGTTCCTCTTCGCGGGCGTGCTGATCTACGCGTGGATGTCGGCCCGCAAGCAGCGCGCGGCGGCCTGACCGCCGAGGCGGTGAATCACGGGCCCGGCGTGTAGGCCGCACGGGCGGATCTGCCCCTCCGGGCGGCCTATCGGTGTCCCGGCGGGGCAGGACGGATCTCCATGAGGCCCGTGCCCGTCACGACCACGGCACCCGCCACCCCGGCGGGCACCGGGCCGCGCCGCGCCCCGGGCCGACGGGCGTGGCCCGTCCGGCAGGCGTGGCCCGTCCTCCTCGTCGTCCTCGCCGCCCTGCTCGGCACGGGCGGGCCGCTCGCCCTGGCGTCTCCCCTCGTCGCGACCGCCCCGGTCCTCTCGGTGGCCCCGGCCGGCCCAGCCGCCCCGGCGTCCCCGGCCGTGCCCGGCACCCCGACCTCCGACCCCGCCACCGAGACCCTCGACCCGGCCGTTCCCGAGGCCGGGCTTCCCGGGCGGGCCAGGCGGCACCGGACCTGCGTCCGGCCGGCTCCGCGGCACCGGTCCCGCGCGGCGCTGCGACGGGGCCGTACCGACGTGCCCGCCCCCGCCCCCGTACCCGCCCCGCGCGGTGACGCGCCCCGGCGCGAGGTGATGCGCTGCTGAGAGGGCCAGACCCTCCGGCAGCAGTACCCCCCACATCACCCTTCGCACCGCGAGGAGCTCCGCCATGCCCGTCGACCCGTATGCCGTCCTTCAGGCCCTGCTGCGCGCCGAGGCCGCCCGCGCCCGGCGCGTCGCCGAGACGGAGAAGGAACCACAGAAGACCGCCGCTCCGACCGCCGAGCCGCCGGTCCCCCGGGAGGACCCCGTCCGCTGACAAGGGGAGGGGCGGGTAGGGGAAGGGGGGAGGCTGGGTGAGGCCGGGCGAGGCCCGGCGGGCCGAGGTCGGGACTTAATTCCGATTGCGGACAGGCGTACGGACGTACGAGGCTGAACGGATGACCTCGACCGACCGGAACACCCGCCCCGATCGGTCCGCCGGGCCCGTCCCAGGCCCGCCGAGCCTCCCGAAGACGCCCGCCGCCCGTCTCCTCGCCTTCGCCCGGCGCCCCTACTGGGACCGTCCCGACCCCTCGTACCGCGTCCGCCGCTGGCCCGATCTCACCGCCCTCGTGTTAGCCACCGTCTTCTTCTGGTCGAGCCTCACGCCCTCCCTCGTGCCCCGCCCGTGGCTGCTCCAGGGGATCGTCGGCGGCATCACCGCCGTCATCGGGTACGCCCTCGGCTCCAGCCTCGCCTGGCTGTTCCGGGCCCTCGTCCCCGCCTCCCGGCTCCCGGGAGAGCGCGTCCGGACCCGCTGCTGGCAGGCGTACTGGCTGCTCAGCCCGGTCATCGCGGTCTGGCTGATCTCCGAGAGCGCCCGGATGCAGCGTCAGCTGCGGGTCCTCCAGGGGCTCCCGCCCACCCTCACCTGGCACACGCCGATGATCGCCCTGATCGCCCTCGGCCTGCTCCTGGCCGCGCTCCTCGTCGCCCGCACCGTGCGGCTCGGCGCCCTGGCCCTGATACGGCTGCTCGGCCGACTCATGCCCCGTCGCGTCGCCTTCGCCGTCGGCGGCGCGCTCTCCGCCCTGGCCGTCCTCGTCGGCGTCCGCGACGTCGTCTTCGACCGGGGTGTGGTCGACGTCGCCGACCGCATCGCCGAGGCCACCAACCGCGGCACCAAGGACGGCATCGAGCCCCCGGTCTCCCGCCACGTCTCCGGCGGCCCGGGCTCCCTCATCCCGTGGCGCGACCTCGGCTACCAGGGCCGTAACTTCACCGGCTCGACCCCCAGCCCCTCCGCCCTCACCGCCTGGACGGGCCGCCCGTCCCGCGAACCCGTCCGGGTGTACGTGCCCTCCGCGCTGCCCGCCGCCTTCGCCGACGCCAGCCCCTTCGACGCGCAGGCCCGCCTCGCCGTCCGCGAGCTCGAACGCACCGGGGCCTTCGACCGCGCGGTCCTCGCCGTGGCCGGCACCACCGGAACCGGCTGGGTGGACCCGAACGTGGCCGAGTCCCTGGAGTACATGTACGGCGGCGACACCGCGATCGTCGCCGTCCAGTACTCGTACCTCCCGAGCTGGGTCTCCTTCCTCGTCGACAAGGAGAAGGCCGGACAGGCCACCCGCGCCCTCCTCGACGCCGTCCGCGCGAAGCTCGACACGCTCCCCGCCGAGCGGCGGCCGAAGTTCGTCGTCACCGGCGAGAGCCTCGGCGCGTACGCCGTCGAGGCGAGCTTCGGCAGCGCCGACGCGCTCCTCGCCGGGACCGACGGCGCCCTGATCATGGGCCCGCCGCACTTCTCCCCGATCTCCGGCGAGATCCGCCGGGACCGCGACCCGGCCAGCCCCGTCTGGCGCCCGGAGTACGAGGGCGGCGCCCGCGTCCGCTTCGCCCAGTTCCCGCGTACCGACCTCGTCCTGCCCGCCGGCTCCTGGGAGCACCCGCGCGCGGTCTACCTCCAGAACGCCTCCGACCCCGTCGTCTGGTGGTCGCCCGACCTGCTCCTCGACCGCCCCGAGTGGCTCGACGAGCCGCTCGGCCCCGACGTGACGCCGGAGATCAGCTGGTTCCCGTTCGTCGCCTTCTGGCAGACCTCGATCGACATGGCCGTCTCGTACGGCGTCGACGCGCCGCACGGCCACCGGTACGGAGCCGGTGCCGTCGACGGCTGGGCGGCCGTCCTGCCGCCGGACGGCTGGACGACGGCGGACACGGACCGGCTGCGCGCCTTCGTCCGGCACCGGAAGGCGGCCTACTGAGAGGCCGCCCTCACCCCGCGGTGGCCGTGCAGCCACACCAGCACCGCCACCGCCGTGGCGAGCACCGCGAGCGCGGGCAGCGCCGGTACGAGCTCCACGAGCGGCCCGGCCGCGAGGCAGCACGCCCCGCCCACGGCCAGGGCGACCGGCCGCCGCCCCGAGGTGCGGAGCACGATCGCGGCTGCGCCGAGCAGGAACACGCCGACGCCGCCCGTCAGCGACCAGGCCACGACCCCGTGCAGCGGCTCCGCGAGCCCGTAGTGCCCGGTGTCGGCGACCTGCTGGAGGACCTTCTTCATGCCGAGCGCGCACAGCACGACCCCGGCGACCAGCGGCAGGTGCAGGAAGGTGTACGTGTCCCGGGCGAAGCGGGTGCGGTCGTCGCCGTCGAGGGAGGCGAGCCGGTGCTCGGCGGCCTCGCCGAGCTCGCGGAAGTACAGCCGCCACAGCCCGGCCGCGAGCAGCAGCCCGGCGGTCGAGGCGCCGAGCACGGCGAGGGTGATGGGGAGGCCGGAGACGCCGACGCCCATCGCGACGATGGACTCGCCGAGCGCGATGATGACGATGAGACCGTGCCGCTCGGCGAAGTGGCCGGGGGAGTTGACCCGCCAGCCGGAGGAGCCGGTCACGTAGATGCCGCCGTAGTCGACGGCCACCGCGCCCAGCCACAGCAGGAGTTGGACCCGTCCCTCGTACGCGCAGCCGACGAGCAGCAGGACCAGCGGCGGCAGCACGGAGACCAGCGCCGTACGGCGCAGGGTCGCGCGGAGGGCGTGGTCGCCGGGGCTGGAGACCCAGTACGAGGCCAGGTGCAGGACGCGCACCGCGCCGTACGAGAGCACGAACAGCAGCGGGGCCGGAATGCCGCCGGGCCGGTCCGAGAAGACCTCGGGGACGGCGAGCGAGACCGTGAGGACGACGGCCATGACGGTGACGAGGACGGCGAACACCCCGCCGGAGTCGACCCGGACGACGTTGCCCAGCCAGGCGAAGCAGCACCAGCACCACCAGAGCAGCGCGAGCACGACCATGCCGCCGACGACGCCCACCGGGGTGGGGTGCGCCGCCATCAGGGCGGTGACCTGCGTGATCGCGTACACGAACACGAGGTCGAAGAAGAGTTCCGCGGGCGTCACCTTGTGGTCGTCCGCCGTGGCCACCATGCCGGCCCGCGGTCTGCTCTGCTGCGTGTTCCGCTGTCTGTTCCGCGCCATCGCGCTGTCTCCCCCCGTTGAGGGCGACCAATTCCGGCCACCCCGGCGCGAAGACTAGTACGACGAACGCCCGCGCGGCGGCCGCGTCATTACCTGACGGGTAATCGACCCCTCCCCGGCGGCCCGGCATGCTCGTGACCACCGGAACCCGGGCGGCGCACTCCGCTCGGGCTCCGGGCCCACCACCTGCAAGAACATCCGCACGTACGTCCCCACGAAGGGTGATCCGCCATGTCCCAGGCCCTGTTCACCGGCCTCGCCCGCACCACCCGCCCGGCGACCGCCCTGCGCCGCTTCCTCGCCCTCGACGCCGTCGTCACCGGGACCAACGGGCTCGCCTACCTCGGCGCCTCCGGCCCCCTCGGGGAACTCCTCGGCGTCGACGCGGCCCTGCTGCTCGAACTCGGCGTCTTCCTGACTCTCTTCGCCGCCGGGGTCGGCCTGCTCGCGAGCCGCCCGGAGCCGTCGCCGCTCGCCGTGAAGCTGGTCGTCGACGCCAACGTCCTGTGGGCGGTCCTGAGCGTCGTGGCGCTGGTCGCCTGGCTGGAGCCGACCACGGCCGGCCTCCTCTGGATCCCGATGCAGGCGATGACCGTGGCGGGCTTCGCCGCGCTCCAGTGGACGGCCCTGCGCGCGACGTCCCAGGGGTAGAACTACTCGTCCCCGAGGGCCCGCAGATACGCGACCGTCTCCGGGTCGGCCGGGAGGAACGTCTCGATGGCCAGCTCGGCGACGGTCACGTCCATCGGCGTGTTGAACGTCGAGATCGAGGAGACGAAGGACAGCACGTGCCCGTCGTGCTCGATCCGCAGCGGCAGCGCGAAGTACGGGTACGGCTCCGCGTCCGGCCGGTCCTCCGGGTCGACCTCGGCCGGCAGCGGATACGCCGCCACCTCCTCGTACAGCTCCCGCAGCGACTCCGAACGGGCCAGGGCGATCTGACGGTCCATCTGCGCGAGCAGGTGTCCGCGCCACTCCCGCAGGTTCCGGATGCGGGGCGCGAGACCCTCGGGGTGCAGGGTGATCCGCATGGCGTTCATCGGCGGCGTGAGCAGGTGCTCGGGGAGCCCGTCGAGCAGCAGCCCGATGCCCCGGTTGGCCGCGATCACCGTGTAGCTGCCGTCCACGACGAGCGCCGGGTACGGCTCGTACCCGTCGAGGAGCTGCTGGATGCCCCAGCGGAGCGTCTCCAGGTTCGGGGCGTCGAGCGGGGTCTCGGCGTACCGGGGGGCGTAACCGGCCGCCAGGAGCAGCGCGTTCCGCTCGCGCACGGGGACGTCGAGGTGCTCGGCGAGCCTGAGGACCATGTCCTCGCTCGGGCGGGAGCGGCCCGTCTCCACGAAGGAGATGTGCCGGGCCGAGGAGTCCGCGCGCAGCGCGAGCTCCAGCTGGCTCAGCCGACGCTGTTCGCGCCAGCCGCGCAGCAGCGTTCCCACGCCCGTGTCGGTCGCGACGGTTGTCATGGTCAGACGGTATCCCAGAGGGACGACCCGGGTACTTCTCCCAGGGGCCTCCCGTCCGGGAGGCTTTCGTCCCTGGAGGCCCGCACCACCGGAGGGAGCACACCGTGCCCACAGAGCCGCTGTCGCAGAAGGAGATCGAGGACCGCCTGCGGGAGCTCCCCGGCTGGTCCGTCGAGAACGACCACCTCGCCCGCACCTACCGCCTCGCCGACCACTTCGCGGCGACGGCGCTCGTCGTGCACGTGGCGCAGATCCAGCAGGAGTTGGACCACCACTCGGACCTGACGCTCGGCTACAACACGGTCGCGCTCTCCGTGAACACCCACTCCGCCGGAGGGACCGTCACCGAGAAGGACTTCGCACTGGCGGAACGGGTGGAGGGGATCGCCCCGGGCCACGGCGTGCGCTGACACCTACCGGCTGGTCGGACCGCCCGGTTAGGGTCGGATCATGCGATCTCGAACGGGCGGCATGTGGTGGGGCACGACGATCGAGGCGCCGGACCCCGGCGCCCTCGCGAGGTTCTACGCCGAGCTGCTCGACTGGCACGTCGTCGGCCACGAGGATCCGGACACGGAGGTCGTGGCCGCCTCGCCGCAGGGCCCGTTCTTCGTGTTCCAGCGAGCGAACGGCTACCGGCCGCCGGTGTGGCCGCCGGCCGAGGGCGACCAGCGCCCGACGATGCACCTCGACTTCCAGGTCGGCGACCTGGAGGAAGCGGTCGCGGAGGCGGTCGCGCTGGGCGCCACCGAGGCGGAGTTCCAGCCGGGGGAGAACGTTCGGGTGCTGTTCGACCCGGCGGGCCACCCCTTCTGCCTGTGCCGTGACGACGATGCGTGAGCCTGGGCCGGGCGCGGGGACCGGCGGCCGGGGCACCCTGCTCGACTACGAGGCGGAGGCGGCGCACTACGACCGCACCCGCGGCGGCGTCCCGCGTGCCGAGGCCGCGGCGCAGGCCGTGCTCCGGCTGGTCCCCGCCTCCGCCCGTACCCTCCTCGACCTGGCCTGCGGCACGGGCCTCGTCACCGAACGCCTCACCAGGCCGGGCCTGTCCGTCCACGGGGCGGATGCCGCCCAAGCGATGCTGCGGACGGCGGCGGCCCGGCTGCCGGGCCGCGTCGTGCGCGCCGACGCGCGCCGGCTCCCGTTCCCGGACGCCTCCCTCGACGCGGTCTCGGCGGTCTGGCTGCTGCACCTCGTCCCGTTCGCACCGGAGATCGTCGCCGAGGCGGCGCGTGTGCTGCGGCCCGGCGGGGTCCTGATCGCCACCGTCGACAAGGACGCGGCCCACGACGTCGGCAGCGACATCGACGCGATCCTCCGTCCCCGCCGCTCGGCCGCCGTGGCCTCGGACCGGTCGGAGGCGGTCACCCGCCACGCCGCCGCCCACGGCCTGGCACCCGCCCCCGGCACCCACTTCGTCGGCCACGGCCAGGGCGCCACTCCGCGCGCCACGGTGCGGAAACTGCGCGCCGGGTACTTCGCCTCCTGGTACGACGGCGACCCGGCGACCACGGACGTCCTCGCCGCCGCCCTCACGGCCCTGCCGGACCAGGACCGCCCCCGCGACGACCCCCGCTACCGCCTGGCCCGCTTCGTCAGGCGCGGCTGAGGGGCCGTGCGCCGGTGAAGTCCAGCCGACTGCTCTCGATCCTCCTGCTGCTCCAGACCCGGGGCCGGATGACCGCCGCCGAGCTCGCCGACACACTGGAGGTCTCCGTCCGCACGGTCTACCGCGACGTCGAGTCGCTGCACGCCGCCGGAGTGCCGCTGTACGGGGACGCCGGGCACCGCGGCGGCTACCGGCTCCTCGCGGGACACCGCTCCCGGCTCACCGACCTCTTCACGCGCGAGGCGGAGGCGCTCGTCCTCGCCGGGATGCCCGGGGCCGCCGAAGGACTCGGCCTCGGCGCGCACTTCGCCGACGCCCAGCTGAAGCTGCGCGCCGCGCTCCCCGCGCCGCTGCGCGAGCACGTCGACCGGCTGCGGGCCCGCTTCCACATCGACGCGCCGGGCTGGTACGCGAAGGGGGACGAGGTCCCGTTCCTGCCCGAGGTCGCCGAGGCGGTACGGGCCGGGCGCGTCCTTGAGGTCCGCTACCGCCGCTGGAAGGCCCCCACCGACGTCGACCGGCGCCTCGCCCCGTACGGCCTCGTCCTCAAGGCCGGCCGCTGGTACCTGGTCGCCGGCCCCGGCGACCCCCGCACGTACCGCGTCGACCAGATCCTCGCCCTCACCGCCACCGACGAGGAGGTCGTCCGCCCGGAGGACTTCGACCTCGCCACCCACTGGCGCGCGAGCCAGACCGACTTCCTCGCCCGCCTCCACGAGGGCGAGGCGGTCGTCCGCCTCACCCCCGAGGGCGCCGCCCGCCTGACAGGAGCGGCGGCCCGCGCCCTGACCGCCACCGGCACCCAGGACGGGGACGGCTGGACCCGCGCGACCCTCCCCGTCGAATCCCTCGCCCACGCCACGGTCACCTTCCTCGCCCTCGGCACCGAGGTGGAGGTCCTGGCCCCGGAGGAACTCCGCGAACGGATGGCGGAGACGGTCCGGGTGCTGGCCCTCCGGTACGGCTGAGAAAGCCGAGCCGGTTCTTTGCCGGACCGGCAACATTTCTCGCGCTTCGCGCCCATCGGCCGCACGCTGGAGTCATGAGTCAGCATCGCGCGTCCCACCACGGCCACGAGAACCACGGCCACGAGAGCCACGACCAGCAGCAGCACCAGCACGAGCACCAGCATCAGCACGGTCATCACCACGACGGCGCCGACCTCGACTGGAACCAGCTCGCCCCGCTCCTGGAGCGGCAGGCCGAGGTCGCGAGTCCCGCCTACCGTGAGGCCGCCGCCTGGCTCGGGACGCTCGCGCCCGTGTACGGCGTGCGGCGGATCCTCGACATTGGCAGCGGGCCCGGCGTCGTCACGAGCCTGCTCGCGGAGGCCTTCCCCGCCGCCGAGACCGTCGCCGTCGACGGCACTCCCGAGCTGCTCGTGCGCGTACGGGAGCGGGCCGAGGCGTACGGGCTCGGCGCGCGGGTCTCCACCCGGCACGCCCAGCTTCCGGAGGACATCGCGTCCCTGGGCGAGGCCGACCTCATCTGGGCCGGCAACTCCGTCCACCACATCGGCGACCAGGGCGCCGCCCTCGCCGAGTTCGCCGGCGTCCTGCGCCCCGGCGGGGTCATCGCCCTCTTCGAGGGCGGACTCTCCACCCGCCACCTGCCCTGGCACATCGGCATCGGACGGCCCGGCTTCGAGGCCCGCCTCGACGCCGCCCACGCCTACTGGTTCGGCGAGATGCGCGCCGGGCTCCCCGGCTTCGTCGACCAGCCGGACGACTGGCGGGCGCTGCTCGCCGCCGCCGGGCTGACCCCCGCCGGCACCCGCACCTTCCTCACCGACATCCCCGCGCCCGTCTCCCCGGTCGTCCGCGAGCTGGCGCTCACGCACTTCGGGCGGCTGCGCGAGGGCTTCGGCGACCGGATCGACGCGGACGACGCGAAGACCCTCGACGTGCTCCTCGACCCGGCCGACGAGCGGTCCCTGCACCACCGCTCCGACCTTTTCCACCTCACGGCGCGTACGGTTCACACCGCCCGCAAGGGCTGACGGGCCCCCAGGCGGTCAGGGCGCCGGCTCCAACGTCCACCACTGGAACGGCGAGTCGGTGTCCTCCCACTGCCGTACGGCCGCGCCTGCCTCCCGGGAGCCGTCGGCGACCTCCACGTACAGCCCGCTGACGAAGCTGACGAGCGCCACCGTCCCGGGCGACTGGAGGTCCTGCTCGATGACCCACTCCTGCGCGCCGAAGTTGTTCGGCCGCCACTGCTGGATCAGGGCGCCGTTCTCCGTCGACGCGTTGGTCACGTCGAGCCGCTTGCCGCTGGCCGCGTTGACCAGGTGGTAGAGCCCGCCGCCGTTCGGCACGGGCGTGACGTGCCAGTGCTGCCCGGGCGTCCCGGACTCGACGCCCTGCCGGACCTTCGCGCCGCCGCGCCCCGAGCCCTCGTACACCTCCATGAGCAGCCCGCTCGCGACGTTCCGCACGCGGTAGAGGCCCGCCTCGACGGGCCTCACACCGTCCCCCGTCCCCTCTTTCACGCGACGTTGAACTCCCCCGGGTTCGGGCCGATCCGCCGGTCCTCGTTCAGCGCCGCGATCGCCGCCATGTCCTCGGCGTCGAGCTCGAAGTCGAAGACGTCGATGTTCTCGCGGATGCGCGAGGGCGTCACCGACTTCGGGATGACGACGTTCCCGGTCTGGAGGTGCCAGCGCAGCACCACCTGGGCCGGCGAACGCCCGTGCTTGTTCGCGATCGCCACGATCGCCGGGACCTCCAGGAGGCCCTTGCCCTGGCCGAGCGGCGACCACGCCTCGGTCGCGATGCCGTGGCGCGCGTGCACCTCGCGCGAGGCGGCCTGCTGGAGGTGCGGGTGCAGCTCGATCTGGTTGACGGCCGGCACGACCGAGGTCTCGCCGAGCAGCCGCTCCAGGTGCTCGGGCAGGAAGTTCGAGACGCCGACGGCCCGCGCCCGGCCGTCGGCGTTGATCTTCTCCAGGGCGCGGTAGGTGTCGACGTACGCGTCCTTCGCCGGCACCGGCCAGTGGATCAGGTACAGGTCGACGTAGTCGAGGCCCAGCTTGTCGAGCGAGGCGTCGAACGCGCGCAGCGTGGAGTCGTACCCCTGCTCGCTGTTCCACAGCTTCGTGGTGATGAACAGCTCCTCGCGGGGGACCCCGGAGGCGGCCACGGCCTGGCCGGTGCCCCGCTCGTTCTCGTAGATCGCGGCGGTGTCGATCGAGCGGTAGCCCGCCTCGATCGCCGTGCCCACGGCCGCCGCCGCCTCGGCGTCCGGCACCTGCCACACGCCGAAGCCGAGCTGCGGCATCCGCACACCGTTGTTGAGGACGAGGGAGGGGACCTTGTTGTCCGTGCTCACGAGTGGGCCTTTCCTGATGTACATGTCGTCGCGGTGCCCCGGAGAACGGGAGAAACAGGAGAACAGGGGCACCCGTGCGATCAACGATCTCAGCCCCCCGCCTGTTCCGCCGCCCGGGACGCACCGCCCGACGTCCCGAGGTACGCGTCGCGCACCGCCGGGTCCGCCCGAACCTCCGCCGCCGTCCCCTCCGCCAGGACCCGCCCCAGGTCGAGGACCACGACCCGCGTGCACAGCTCCATCACGAAGGCCACGTTGTGCTCCACGAGCAGCACCGCGCAGCCCTCCTCGTCGGCCATGTGACGGACGACGGCCGCGAGCACCCGGCGCTCCTCGGCGGTCGTCCCCGACGCCGGTTCGTCGAGGAGCAGCACGCGGGGCGGATCGGCCAGGGCCCGGGCGAGTTCGACCATGCGCGCCTGTCCGACCGGCAGCGCGCCCGCGTACGACTCGGCGAGCGCGTCGAGTCCGCACTCGCGGAGCACGTCCGCGGCCCGCTCCCGGCGCGCGCCGGGCCGCAGCCCGGCCCGCCAGTCCTGGGCCACCACCAGGTTGTCGGCCACCGTCAGCTGCCCGAAGAGCTGCTGGCGCTGGAAGGTCCGGCGGATGCCGTGCCGGGCCCGCCACACGGGGGAGCGGCGGGTGATGTCCTCGCCGGCGAGCGCGACGCTCCCGCCGTCGGGCCGCCGGATCCCGGACAGGACGTCGAACAGCGTGGTCTTGCCCGCGCCGTTCGGCCCGATGAGGCCGCAGACCTCCCCGGGGCGTACGGAGACGCTCACGTCGCGCAGGGCGTGGACGCCGCCGAAGCGGACGTCGACCCCGGAGGCGTACAGCATCGCGCCCTCCCTCCCGCTTCCCTCGCTTCCCTCGCTTCCCTCGCGTCCCTCGTTTCTCCCGCTCATCGGCGTGCTCCCGTCCCGAGGTAGGCCTCCGCGAGCCGCTCCGTGTCCACCTCGGACGGCGTCCCCGACCAGGCGATCCCGCCCTGCGCGAGATAGGCGACCGTGTCGGCGATGCCGAGCACCTCGGCGGCCTTCTCCTCGACGAGCAGCAGCGCCGTACCGCTCGCCCTCAACTCGGTGAGCAGGCCGAAGACCTCGTCCACGACCCGGGGCGCGAGCCCGAGGGAGGGCTCGTCGGCGACGAGGAGCGCCGGCGGGCGCTGGAGCAGCGGGGCGAGCGCCAGCAGCTGCTGCTCGCCGCCGGAGAGCGAACCCGCGGCGACGGAACGCCGGGCGGCGAGCGCGGGGAAGCGCGCGTACACGGCGTCGCGGTCCTCGGAGGCGGGCAGCTGGAGGGCGAGGTTCTCGTCGATGGAGAGCCCGGCGAAGATCCCCCGCCCCTCGGGCGCGAGCCGCACCCCGCGCCGGGAGCGCAGGACGGTGTCGTCCCGGGTGGCGTCCCTGCCGAGGACGCGCACGTCCCCGGCGGCCGGCCGGAGCAGCCCGGCCGCCACCCGGCAGAGGGTGGACTTCCCGGCCCCGTTGGGACCGAGCAGGACGAGCGTCTCGCCGCTCCTGACCTCCAGGTCGACCCCGTGCAGGACGGGCGCGCCGCCGTAACCGGCGCGCACGCCCCGCAGGGAGAGCGCGGGCGTGCGCTCGTCGTCCGGCCCTGGCCCTGGCCCCGGGGACGGTACGGGTACGGGCCCCGTTCTCTGTTCCGGTACGGGTACGGGCTCCGCCACCGCCTCCGCCTCCGCCCGCGCCGCCCGCGCCGCCCTCCGCGCCGGCCACGCCGCGCAGTACCCGTCCGGGTCGTTGGCGAGCGCGAGCCCCGCCAGGCCGAAGAGGATCACCGGCAGATGGGCCGACTCCGTCACGTACGTCGTCATCAGGTGCGGCACCACCGCGAAGGCGAGCCCCGCCACCATCGCGAACTGCGGCCGCCGCACGCCCGCCGCGACCACGACCGCCAGCCACACCAGGCCCGTCATCGCGGTGAAGTCCGTCGCCGTGATCCGGGTGTTGTACGAGGCGTAGAGGACGCCCCCGAAACCGGCGAGGCCCGCCGACACCGTGAAGACGAGGAGCTTCGTGCCGACGACCGAGACGCCCGAGGCGGCCGCCGCCTCCGGCGCGGAGCGGACCGCGAGCACGGCCCGGCCCCAGCGGGAGCCGCGCAGCCGGGTCAGGAGCGCGACGACCGCCGCGGAGAGCAGGACGAGGGCGAGGCCCATCGCCCGGTCGTCGCCGAGGTCGATCGGGCCGAGGACCGGGCGGGGGATCTCCCAGCCGATGTCCCCGTTGCGCAGCCAGTTCACCTGGAAGAGGACCTGGTCCGCCAGGAACGCGAGGGCGAGGGTGGCGAGCGCGAGGGACCGGCCGCCGAGCCGCAGCGCGGGCAGCGCGACGACCGCGCCGAGCAGTGCCGCCGCGGCCGTGCCGACGGCGGCCGCGGCCACGAACGGCCATCCGTGGCTCATGAGCAGCCCCGCGACGAGCGCCGCTCCCGTCACGAACGTGGCCTGGGCGAGGGAGACCATCGCGCCGAGGCCCGTGACGACGGTGAACGACATGAAGACGAGACCGATCGCGAGGCCCTGCGCGAGGATCCCGGACCAGAACGGCGTGGTGACGGTGTAGAAGGCGGCCGCGAGGAGCACGCCCGCCACCAGCCATCCGCCCCACCGGCGCCCCCAGGTCTTCCCCGCGAGGTAGTCGACGGGCGGCGGGTCGGCGGCGGCCGTGCCGGCCGCGCGCCGCCGCTGGGCGAGGAAGACGAGTCCGCCGAAGAGGATGAGGAACGGCACGGCGGTGCGGAAGCCGGTGATGTCCTCGGCGAAGGAGGCGTACCCGGCCACCAGGTTCTGGAGCACCCCGAGCCCGAGCCCGCCCGCGAAGGCGAGCGGCACGGAGAGGAAGCGCCCGAGGACGGCCGCCGTCGCGGAGACGAAGAGGAACAGGGTGAAGTCGTGGGCGGAGAGGCCGAGGAGCGGGGTCGCGAGCACGCCGGCGAGCCCGGCGAGGCCCGAGGACAGCATCCAGGCGACGGAGGACAGCCGGTCGGCGCTGATGCCCCGGAGCTCCGTCAGCGAGCGGTTGTCGACGGCGGCCCGGAGCCGGAGCCCGAGCCGGGTGTGCCGCATGAGCACCCACAGCCCGGCCGCGACGACGGCGGTCGCGATCCAGGTGATCAGCTGGTCGGAGTCGATTCCGACGCCGTCGAGGGGCTGCCAGGCGACGGCCGGGCTCGGGCCGACGCCGGGCAGCCCGAACTGGTTCTCGGCCGGCACGACCGGTGCCCCCGCCCGTTGCAGGAGCTCGACGGCCCACAGCCCGGCGGCCGGGAGGGCGACGAGCAGGCCGATCGTGGCCACGATCTGGGCCGTCTCGCCGACCTTGGCCAGCTTGCGGAACATGAGCCGGTCGAGGCACCAGCCGAGGCCGGGCGCGACGACGAGCACGAGCAGCAGCGCCGTGGGCACGGCGGGCCAGCCGAAGCCGGAGTGGAGTTCGTGGAAGGCGAGCGCGCAGAGGTAGGCGGTGGCCCCGTGCGCGAAGTTGAAGAGCCCGGAGGCGGAGTAGGAGAGCACGAGCCCGGTCGCGAGCAGCGCGTACAGCGCGCCCGAGACCAGGCCGCTCAGGACGAATCCCAGCAGGTCACCCACGGTGTGTAGCCCCTAGCCGAAGGGGATCGCGGGGTAGCACTTGAACGGCACCGCCACCTCGTAGCGGCCGTTCTTCAGGCGGACGAGCGCGCCGCAGCCGAAGCTCTCCTTCTGGCCCTTGGGCTCGGCGCGGTCGCCGACGAGGGTGCCGGTGTCGGAGAAGCCGCCGGCGGCCTTCTGGAAGGACTCGGGGGTGAGGTCCTTGCCCGCCTTCGCCGCGATGGAGAGGAACAGGTCGGCCGACATGTAGCCGGTCATCATGTGCATGTTGAGCGGGACGTCCTTGCCCGCCGCCTTCCTGATGTCCGCCTTGAACTGCGCCATCGCGGGGGTGTCCGCCTCGAACGGCTGGAACTGGAGCAGCACGTGCACGCCGTCGAGCGCCTGCCGGGTCGCGTCCTTGGCGAGGAGGCCGGGGTCGTAGTCGGTCGGGTCGGTCAGGATGCCCCGGTAGCCGGAGCGCTTGAGGGCGGTGAACAGCCCGATGTTGTACGGGGTCTGCATCACGGACACGACGACGTCGGGCGCGGCGCCGCCGGGGCCCGAGCGGAGGATCTCCTTGGTGTACGCCGACCAGTCGCTCGGCATCGAGGTCGCGGGGACCGAGGCCTTGGCGTACGCGAGCTGGAAGCCGGCGGCCTTGAAGCCCTGGGTGAAGGTGCGGATGCCGAACTTCCCGGCGTCGCTGTCGCCCGCGATCAGCGCGACCGACTTGCCCTTCGCGCCGCCGAGGACGGTGGCGAGGCCCTCGGGCCAGGTCTGGTTGAGGGTGCCGCCGGGCATCGGGACGAGGCAGCCGTTGAAGCCGTAGAGGTAGGGCGATCCGCAGAAGGAGGGGAGCGTGCCCCAGCCGACGGTGGGCACCTTCTGGCCGTTGAGGAAGTCGGCCCCGGCGAAGGTGACCGAGCTCATGGGGGAGACGGCGAAGACCTTGTCCTGCTGGACGAGTTTGCGGGCCGCGGCCATGTTCCGCGCGGGGTCCTGGCCGTCGTCCTCGGCGCCGAGGTACTCGATCCTCCGGCCGTTGATCCCGCCCTCGGCGTTGGCCCGGTCGTAGCGCGCCTTGGCGCCGAGGTCGGTGTCCTTCTTCGAGTAGCCGCTCGCCGTGGTCATGGAGACGATGCCGCCGACCTTGACGGCGTCGGCGGTGACTCCGCGTACGGCGCCTCCTCCGGCGGTTCCGGTGGCGCCGGGCTTCTCCGAAGTTCCGCCGGTGGAGGCGGAGTTGCAGGCTGTGGCGAGGAGCAGGGCCGCCGCTGCGGCGGCGAGGGTGCGGATCGGTCGTGACACGGTCGGTCGTCCCTCCGTCGGGTGAACCGCATTCTGTGACCGGCCTGACGAACCGTCAATAACTGACGCACCATCACTTGATGGTCCGTCAGGAACCGTGACCCCGGGGCATGGTGTCTCGTGTCACTGGTACAGGGCCTCGACCTCCGTCGCGTACGCCCGCTCGATCGCCTTCCGCTTCAGCTTCAGTGACGGCGTGAGCAGCCCGTGCTCCTCGCTGAAGGGGTGCGCCAGGATCCGGAAGGTCCGGATGGACTCCGCCTGCGAGACCACCGTGTTCGCCGCGACGACCCCCCGGCGTATCTCCGCTTCCAGCGCGGGGTCGCGGACGAGCTCCGCCGGCGAGAGGTGCGGCCGCCCCTGCATCGTCAGCCAGTGCTCCACCGCCTCCTGGTCGATGGTCACGAGGGCGGCGACGTACGGCCGGTCGTTGCCGACGACGATGCACTGGGCGATCAGCGGGTGCGACCGCACCCGCTCCTCCAGACGGGCCGGGGCGACGCTCTTGCCGCCCGAGGTCACCAGGATCTCCTTCTTCCGCCCGGTGAGCGTCAGATAGCCGTCCGCGTCGAGCGCGCCGAGGTCGCCGGTGGCCAGCCAGCCGTCGTTGAGGACGGCGGCCGTCGCCTCGGGATCGCCCAGGTACCCGGAGAAGACCTGCGCGCCGTGCAGCCACACCTCGCCGTCCTCCGCGATGTGCACGGTCGTGCCCGGCACCGGCTGCCCGACCGTCCCGTACTTGGTCCGCTCCGGCGGGTTCGCCGTCGCGGCCGCCGAGGACTCCGTCAGGCCGTACCCCTCGAAGACCGTGATCCCGGCACCCGCGAAGAACAGCCCCTGGCGGCGGGCCATCGCCGAACCGCCCGACATCGCGTGCCGCATCCGCCCGCCCAGGGCCGCGCGCAGCTTCGTGTACACGGTCTTCTCGAAGAACTGGTGCTGCACCCGCAGCCCGGCGGACGGCCCGGGACCCGCCCCGAAGGCCTTCTGCTCCAGCGCCTCCGCGTAGGCGACCGCCACCTCGACGGCCTTGTCGAAGGCGGCCGCCCGCCCCGCCGCCTCCGCCTTGCGCCGGGCCGCGTGGAAGACCTTCTCGAAGACGTACGGGACGGCCAGCACGAAGCTCGGCCGGAAGGACGCCAGATCGGGCAGGAGCTCGGCCGCCGCCATCACCGGCTGGTGCCCCAGCTTCACCCCGCCCCGCACCGCCGCGACCTCCACCATCCGCCCGAAGACGTGCGCGAGCGGCAGGAAGAGCAGCGTCGAGGCCTGGTCGCCCGGGCGGGACCGGAAGACCGGCTCCCAGCGGGCGATCAGCGTGTCCGCCTCGAACATGAGGTTGGCGTGGGTGATCACACAGCCCTTCGGGCGGCCGGTCGTGCCCGAGGTGTAGATGACGGTCGCGACGGACTCGGGCGTCACCGCCCGCCGGTGCCGCTGCACGACCTCCTCGTCGATCCCCTCTCCGGCCTCCGTCAGCTCGGCCACCGCGCCCGCCCCCGAGTCCAGCTGCCAGAGGCGCTGGAGCCGGGGGAGCCGGTCGATCACCGAACCGATCGTCATCGCGTGGTCCTCGTGCTCCACCAGGCACGCGGTGACCTCGGCGTCGTGCAGCATCCAGAAGACCTGCTCGGCCGAGGAGGTCGGGTAGACCGGGACGGGCTGGGCGCCCAGCGTCCACAGCGCGTAGTCGAAGAGCGTCCACTCGTACCGGGTACGGGACATGATCGCGACCCGGTCCCCGAACCGCACGCCCTGCGCGATCAGCCCCTTCGCGAGCCCCAGGACCTCGTCCCGGAATCGCGCAGCCGTCACGTCCCGCCAGACGCCGTCGTGCCCCTTGCGGCCGAAAGCCACCCGCTCGGGATCCGCGAGGGCGTGCTCGAACACGGCGTCCGCCAGACCGCCGACCTGAGGCGCCGCCGCGACCGGCGGCACGGTGAACTCGCGCACTGCCTGCTCCTCCCTCGGGGGTGCCGGGCCTGCCCGCTCGATGGCTGAAAAGGGACCGCTGGCGCGCTCCGTTCGGCGCGGGTGACGGTACCCCACGGACCTTCCCGGCGGGAGGTCCTTCACCAAGCCGGGACATCCGACGTTCGCACAGGTCAGGCCAGGTGAACAGGGGGAAGCGTCCCGACGGCGCACCTGGTGTCGAACGCCCGGAGGGTCCGCGGGACGCGAATCTCCACGGAATCTGTACCGCCTGCCCACGGGAGGACGGTCCGCGGGCGGAGTGGCCGGTCCGCGGGGGGTACGGGGAGGGGGTAGCGCCCGCCCCGGCCGGCCCCTCAGCGCGGCCGGTGCAGCCGGTCGCCGCCCGCGAGGATCGCCTCCGCGAGCGCGTCCGCCGCGGCCTGCGCCGCGCCACCCCGCCGGCCCCGGAGCAGGACGAAGTCGACCTCGCCGAGATCCGGCAGCCCGGCCCGCCCGGGCACCGGGACGAGGCCCGGCGGCACCAGGCTCCTCGTGTGCGCCATCACCCCGAGCCCCGCCCGCGCCGCCGCCACGTTCGCGCTCAGGCTGGAACTCGTACACGCGATCCGCCACGCCCTGCCCTCCGCCTGGAGCGCCTCCAGGGCACGCGCGCGCGTAATGCCCGGCGGCGGGAACAGGATCAGCGGCACCGGCCGATCCGGGTCGACGCGCAGCCCCGGCGCCCCGATCCACACGAGCGAGTCCTGCCAGACGAGCCGCCCCCCGCCGTCCTCGCCGCGCCGCTTCGCCAGGATCAGATCGAGCCGCCCCGCCGCGAGCCGCGCCTGGAGCGTCCCCGACAGCTCGACCGTCAGCTCCAGGTCGACCTCCGGGTGCTCGCGCCGGAAGGACTCCAGGATCTCCGGCAGCCGGGTCGTCACGAAGTCCTCCGACGCCCCGAACCGCAGCCGCCCGCGCAGCCGCGTCCCGCCGAAGTAGGCCGCCGCCCGCTCGTGGGCCTGGAGGATCGCCCGCGCGAAGCCGAGCATGGCCTCGCCGTCCTCGGTCAGCTCCACGCTGTGCGTGTCCCGCGAGAAGAGCGGCCGCCCGGTCGCCTCCTCCAGGCGCCGGACGTGCTGGCTGACCGTCGACTGCCGCACCCCGAGCCGCCGCGCGGCCTGCGTGAAACTCAGCGTCTGGGCCACGGCGAGAAAGGTGCGCAGCTGCGCGGGTTCGTACACGAGCACGACCCTAGGAGACCCCCGGAGCCCTGTCATCACGAATCACGATGACAGTCAGAGCGCTGTACGGGATTCCCGATCACCATCCGCCGGACCAGGATGGGAGGGCACCCGTACACGACAGAGCTGAAGGCCATGACCCTCCCCGCACCCCGTCGCACCGCCGCCCGCCTCCTGGCGCGGCTCCCCGTCGACGCGTACGTCCTCGCCCTCCTGGGCACGGTCGGCCTCGCCGCGCTCCTCCCCGCGTCCGGCACTGCCGCGACGGTCGCGGAGGGCGCGTCGACCGCGGCGGTGGCGTTCCTCTTCTTCCTCTACGGGGCCCGGCTCTCCACCCGCGAGGCGCTCGACGGCCTCCGCCGCTGGCGGCTCCACCTCACCGTCCTCGCCTGCACCTTCCTCCTCTTCCCGCTGCTCGGTCTCGCCGCGCGAGGCCTGGTGCCGACGGTGCTCACCACGCAGCTCTACAGCGGACTCCTCTTCCTCTGCCTGGTGCCCTCCACCATCCAGTCCTCGATCGCCTTCACCTCGATCGCGCGCGGAAACGTCCCCGCGGCGATCTGCGCGGGCTCCTTCTCCTCCCTCGCCGGCATCGTCCTCACCCCGCTCCTCGCGGCCCTCCTCCTCGGCGGCGCGGCGGGCGGTTTCTCCGCCGACTCCCTGGTCAAGATCGTGCTCCAGCTGCTCGCGCCGTTCCTGGCCGGACAGCTCCTGCGCCGGTGGGTCGGAGGATTCCTCGTCCGCCACAAGAAGGTCCTCGGGTACGTCGACCGAGGCTCGATCCTCCTCGTCGTCTACACCGCCTTCAGCCAGGGCATGGTGGCCGGCATCTGGCACCTCGTGACCCCGGCCCGCCTCGGCCTGCTCCTGGCCGTCGAGGCGGTGCTGCTCGCCGTGATGCTGGCGGTGACCTGGTACGGGTCGAAGCGGCTCGGCTTCGACCGGGCCGACCGGATCGCCATCCAGTTCGCGGGCTCGAAGAAGAGCCTGGCGGCGGGGCTGCCGATGGCCAGCGTCCTCTTCGGCGCGCACGCCTCGCTCGCCGTCCTCCCGCTGATGCTGTTCCACCAGATGCAGCTGATGGTCTGCGCGGTCATCGCGAAGCGCAGGTCGCGGGACCCGGAGCCGGCGGAGGTCCCGGCGCCCGCCCCCGTACCCGCCGCCGTAGGCCGGATCTCACCCCCGCCCGCGCAGTGAAGATCATCGGGACCGCTACGGTGCTCCCATGCCCTCACTCGATCCCGGCCGCACCGCGCTCGTCCTCGTCGACCTGATGGAACGCATCGTCGCGCTGCCCCTCGCCCCCCGGCCCGGCACCGACGTCCTCGCGGCCTCCGCCCGGCTCGCCGACACCTTCCGCGCCGCCGGGGCGCCCGTCGTCCACATCCGGGTCGAGCGGCCGAACGTCGCCGCCCAGCCGCCCGGCAGCGGGCTCGTCCCCGACCTCGTCGACGAGCGGGACGCGGTCGTCGTCAAGCGCACGATCGGCGGCTTCCAGGGCACCGGACTCCACGACCTGCTCTCCGCCCGCGGCGCCACGACCCTCGTCATCGGCGGCATCGCCACCAATCTCGGCGTCGAGTCCACCGCCCGCGCTGCCGCCGACCTCGGCTACGACCTCGTCTTCGCCGAGGACGCCATGAGCGCCCTCACCGCCGAGGAGCACCGGGCCTCCGTCGACCTCGACTTCCCCCGCCTCGGCACGGTCGCCGCCGTCTCCGCGATCACCCTGGACGGCCCCGAGTGACCCGCGTCCCGATACGGTACGGGGCCCGCCCCTGCTCCCTGGTCGTCTGCCGGGGCTGCTGCTGCGGCGACCCCCGCAAGAACCCCGGCACCGACCACGCCGGCCAGCTCGCCCGCCTCCGCGCCGCCGCCGCGGCCTCCGGAGGCCGCCTCGCCGTCCGTACGAGCGACTGCCTCGGCCCCTGCGCCCAGGCCAACATCGTCGTCGTCCAGCCCTCCACCGAGGGCCGGCGGCGCGGCGGCCGGGCGGCCTGGATCGGCTTCACCCTGGACCAGGACTGCCTCGACGACATCCTCGCGTGGACGGAGGCGGGCGGCCCCGGCATCGCCGAACCCCCGGCGACCCTCACCCTCCAGATGATCGACCCGCCGAAGAACTAGGCCCTAGGCCGGGCTTCCCGTATCGATCCGGTGCTCGCCCGCGTACACGTTCATGTCGTCCCCGCGCAGGAAGCCGACCAGCGTCAGCCCCGTCTCGGCGGCCAGGTCCACGGCGAGCGAGGACGGCGCGGAGACGGCCGCGAGCACCGGGATCCCGGCCATCACGGCCTTCTGCGCCAGCTCGAACGAGGCCCGCCCCGAGACGAGCAGCACCGCACGCTCCAGCGGCAGCCGCCCCTCCGTCAGCGCCCGCCCGACGATCTTGTCCACGGCGTTGTGCCGGCCCACGTCCTCCCGTACGTCGAGGAGCTCGCCGTCCTCCGAGAAGAGCGCCGCCGCGTGCAGCCCGCCGGTCGACTCGAAGACCTTCTGCGCGGCCCGCAGCCGGTCGGGCAGCGCGGACAGGAGCGCGGGCGTGACGCGTACGGGGGGAGTGTCGGCGATCGGGAAACGGGCCGTGGTGCGCACCGCGTCCAGGCTGGCCTTGCCGCACAGCCCGCACGAGGAGGTCGTGTAGACGTTCCGCTCCAGGGTGATGTCCGGGACGGCCACCCCGGGCGCGAGCTGCACGTCGACCACGTTGTACGTGTTCCGGCCGTCGTCCGTGGCCCCGGCGCAGTACACGATGTTCCGCACGTCGGAGGCGGCGGCGAGGACGCCCTCGCTGACCAGGAAACCCACGGCGAGCGCGAAGTCGTCGCCGGGCGTGCGCATGGTGACGGCGATCGGCTTCCCGTTCAGCCGGATCTCCATCGGCTCCTCGGCGACGAGGGTGTCGGGCCGGGAGTTCACCGCGCCACCGCGGATCCGTATGACTCGCCGTCGTTCGGTGACCCGTCCCATCGTGGTGGCACCCGCTTCTCTCGCCTGGAGGCCGTGCGGCCGCGAAACCGCGGCGGAACCGACCCTTTCACCGGCCATTCTCCGCCACCTCCCGCGAAGCGCCCGCACCCCGTCCGCCACCTGGGCCCTTGTCACGGTCGGCCAAGCGATACGGGGGAATGTTGGCGGTTTACGTCAGGGGTTACCCATCAGTCGCTGGCAAGACTGGGGGGTCCTGCCGGATGTACGAACCACCGAGGGGGTCCCGGTATGACGGGCACTCGCATTGCAGCGCTCGGGCACTACCAGCCCGCCAAGGTGCTCACCAACCACGACCTCGCGACGCTGGTCGACACCGACGACGCGTGGATCACCAGCCGGGTCGGGATCCGCACCCGGCACGTCGCGGGCCCCGACGAGCCCGTCGACGAGCTCGCCGCGCACGCCGCGGGCAAGGCCCTGGCCGCCGCCGGGCTCACGCCGGACGACATCGACCTCGTCCTCGTCGCCACCTCCACCGCGATCGACCGCTCGCCGAACACGGCCGCCCGCGTCGCCGCCCGCCTCGGCATGACCTCGTCGCCCGCGACGATGGACCTCAACGTGGTCTGCGCGGGCTTCACGCACGCCCTCGCCACCGCCGACCACGCGGTACGCGCCGGGGGAGCCCGCCGGGTCCTGGTGATCGGCGCCGACAAGATGACCGACGTCTGCGACTGGACCGACCGCACCACCTGCGTGCTCGTCGGCGACGGGGCGGGCGCGGCGATCGTCGAGGCCGTCGACGAGGCGGAGGACGGGGACGTCCCCGGCATCGGCCCGGTCCTGTGGGGCTCGGTCCCCGAGATGGGCCACGCCGTCCGCATCGAGGGCACCCCGCCGGTCTTCGCCCAGGAGGGCCAGTCCGTCTACCGCTGGGCCACCCAGCAGCTCCCGGCACTCGCCCGCAAGGCCTGCGAGCGTTCCGGCATCGCCCCCGAGGAGCTCGCGGGCGTCGTCCTGCACCAGGCGAACCTGCGGATCATCGAGCCGCTGGCCGCGAAGATCGGCGCGGTCAACGCGATCGTCGCCCGGGACGTCGTCGACTCCGGCAACACCTCCGCGGCCTCGATCCCGCTGGCCCTGGCCAAGCTCGTGGAGCGCGGCGAACTGCCCTCGGGCGCCCCGGTCCTCCTCTTCGGCTTCGGCGGCAACCTGTCGTACGCGGGCCAGGTCGTCCGGGTCCCGTAAGCCCCTCCCGGGGGGACCGCCGAACGGGGGTCGCGCACCGCCCGTGCCCCGTTCGGCGGAGCCCGGTGGCGGGCTGCCGGGGGCGGACCTAGCTTCGATCGCGGTGAGGGTCGTCCAGCACAGGGCGCGGAATCGCTCCGCCTCCGCACCCTCGCGTGATCCGGAGGTCCGCCATGCGCGCGATACGAGCCGCTTCCGCAGCCCTGCTCTCGGCCGCGGCCCTGGGGCTCGCCGTCGCGCCCTCGGCGCTCGCGGACGGGCACCAGGGGAACGACACGTCCTTCGGCTTCGCGGTCACCCCCGTCACCGTCGTCCCCGGCGGCACCGTCACCCTCACCTCCGACGGCTGCGCGGTGCCGTCCGTGACGGTCTCCTCCGGCGTCTTCGAGTCGGTCACGCTCGTCGAGGGCCGCTCGGGCACCGCGACCGTCGACGTCGACGCCGTGGCGGGCGCCCGCCACGAGATCACCTTCGACTGCAAGGGCGAGCGCGGCACGACGATCCTCACGATCGCCGCCCCGCCGTCTCCGCCTCCCGCTCCCTCTCCCGCCAAGCAGGGCGCCCACAAGGGCGTGCAGGCCGGTTACGGCTCCCAGGCGGCCGCCGCCGACGAGGGCCTGGGCGTCACCCAGCTGGTCACCGGCGTCCTCCTCATCGCGGGAGCCCTCGGTGCCGCCGTCGTCCTCACCCGCCGCCGAGCCGCCGACGGCCCCTGAAACGGCCCCTCCGCCCCGGTGTGACGAGGTCCGGGACGGAGGGGCACCGGGCGGGGAAGAGCGGACGGCGAACGGGGAAGGGCCAGGGGTGGAGGGGCAGCGCGGAGCGTGGGGCCTGGTGGCGGTGGTGCTCCTGATAGGCATCCACCTGACACGCGGAGGAGCGGAGGACCTGACCGCGAAGGGCCCGCCCCAACCCAAAGCAGCGGCAGCCCCGGGCGCGACCCCCACACCCTCGACACCTCCCACCTCCACTCCTCCCACCCCGACCCCGAAAGCTCCCTCCCTCACCACGTCCCCACCCACCCGCGTCCGAGCCCCCGCTGTCCGCATCGACGCCCCCCTGACGGCGGTCGGCCTGGACCGGGAGGGCTGGATCGAGGCCCCGCCGCCGGAGGACGAGGAGCTGGCGGGCTGGTTCACCGGCGCGGTCACCCCCGGCGAACAGGGCACGGCGGTGGTCGTCGGCCACGTGGACACCCCGACGGGCCGCGCCGTCTTCTACGACCTCGGCTCCCTGGCCGTTGGCCACCGCGTGGAGATCGACCGCCGCGACGGCCGCACCGCCGTCTTCTCCGTGTATGGCGTCGAGGTCGTCCCGAAGGACGACTTCCCCGCCGACCGCCTCTACGCCGCCTCCGGCCGCCCCGAACTCCGCCTCATCACCTGCGGCGGAACCTTCACCCGCGCCCGCGGCTACGAGGGCAACGTCGTCGTCTCGGCCCGCCTCGTCGAGGTCCGCTGACGGCCCCGCCCCGAGGGCCCCGACCTGACGGACTCCCCCCGAGGACTGGCCCGGACATGCCGGACACCGCCAGAGTTGCCCCACGGAGCCGGCGTCGGGGGGCGTCGAGCTCCCCGCGGCTCACCGGGGCCCGGGGGCCTGACCACGGAAAACGATGGTGAAGGGCAGCTCAAACCCCTGGTAGAGTTATCTCTGTCGCCGCGGGGGAAACCCCGGAACGACAATCACCTAGTCCGGGTGGCGGAATGGCAGACGCGCTAGCTTGAGGTGCTAGTGCCCTTTATCGGGCGTGGGGGTTCAAGTCCCCCCTCGGACACCATGTAGTGAAGCTTGATAATACGAGTGAGGGCCGTGACCTGAGGGTTGCGGCCCTCACTCGTATGCCCGGCAGCTCCCAGGAGACTCTGTCGTGGTGCTCTGCTGGCCTGGGGCAGGTGAAGGGCGCGTGGATCAGCCGCCTAGGGTGGCCGCCATGAACACCAGTTCCCTTGCTGCGATTCCGTTCGGTGAGCTCGATCGCTGCGATCTTGTCGTGGATGCTGTGTACGCCGGTGGGGCGGCAGGGAACATGTCCGACGAGCCCATCGGGAAGATCGTTCCCGTGGGCAATCAGGGCGGGTTCCGGTTTGCAGGTTCGCCGAAGGCGGGGACGGTGAAGCTGGTTGTCCTGTACACGACGGGCCGCAATCCGGACTGGCCCGACGAGCTGGACATACGGACCGGTCGGTTCATTTACTTTGGAGACAACCGGACCCCTGGTCATCCCCTCCACGAGAGCAGCCGGAACGGCAACCTCTTCCTCAGGGAATGCTTCGCGGCTGCTCACGGGAGTCCGCAGGACCGGGCCGCGATTCCACCGGTCCTGCTGTTCGAGAAGTATGGGGACCGTGGCCGCACGGTGCAGTTCCGTGGACTTCTGGCACCCGGCGGTGACGGCGTCTCCGCTGATGAGGATCTGGTCGCCATCTGGCGCAGTACGGGCAAGGAGCGCTTCCAGAACTATCGGTCGGTGTTCACCGTCCTCGACACTGCCGCTGTCACCAGGGCGTGGATCGACGAGGTGCTCGCGGGGCAGACGACGGGGATCCATGCCCCGAAGGCCTGGACCGACTGGGTGGAGGCCCGGCACTACAGGGTTCTGGCTGCGCCGGCGACGACGATTATCCGCACGCCGAAGGACCAGGAGCCGGACACGGACGGCAAAGCCATCCTGAAGACGATCAAGGACTTCTATGACGGCCGTCCCACGGCTTTCGAAGCCTGTGCCTTGGAGTTGTGGCGCATGCTGGCGCCTGCGACGGGGAAGGCCGAACTGACCCAGCCGAGCCGCGACGGTGGACGGGACGCGGTAGGTGAGTACCTGCTCGGTCCCGCGGCAGACCGGGTCGCTGTCGAGTTCGCCCTGGAGGCGAAGTGCTACGCCCCTGATAACGCCGTGGGGGTCAAGGACGTAGCACGTCTGATCTCCCGCATCCGCGACCGCCAGTTCGGTGTATTCGTCACGACCTCGCACTTTCATCGCCAGGTCTACCAGGAGGTGCGGTCAGACCGGCACCCCGTGGTGTTCGTCTGTGGCAAGGACATCGTCGAGGTGCTCCGCTCCCGCGGTTACACGACGCCGGAAGCAGTGAAGCGCTGGCTTGAGAAGGTCCCTGTGTAGGAGGGAGCGTAGTTCTCTGAGGCTACTGTCCTTCCTTGGCACAGGCGGCGACAGCGTCGGCAAGACCGGCGAAGTCGGTCTCCACCGGTGCGAGCTTTCTGAGACTCGACAGCCTGATGCGTTTCTGGAGCGGGACGTGGGTATCGAGCACCCGGGTCGGCAGGGCGAAGAACGTCCATTGATCGAGGTTCAGCGGGTCAAGGGTCTGCTTTTCCTGATGATGCAGTACGCAGAAGACGTATACGTCGGAGCGGCGCATGGCTTCAGGCAGCGCTGCCCCCGTCTGGGTGTCCCAGCCGGAGGACGGCGCGATGGAGAACTCGATGTCTGAGAGCTTCTGCTGAGCCCAGGACTGGAGGTACGCCGACGACTTGACCTCAACCCGCCATCCTTCCGGGGTGCGGACGTCGACGGTGTCCCACTCGGTACGGATGCCGAGAGCGGCACCCAGCGCACTGGCCACGAGATACTCGGCCAGCACTCCCCGCATGGTGTTGCTGGTCAGGTCCGAGCAGGCCCAGCTCCAGAAGTCGCTGACGCTGCCGATTGTTCTCCCTCCTGCTCGGATAGGTTCGCTGCCGCTGCGGCGGGCAGCAGACAGAGAGCTGAGACGTACGGCCGCATCCATGTTTCCTCCTTCTGGCGCGAGCGTCACCTGCGCCCGCTGTGGTCAGCCCACGTCGAATCCTGACAGCAGCGCGGTGACCCGTCCCGGAGCCTTGTCGAGGATGAAGTCGTCGAGAAAGACGACGGCTTGCGCACTGCGGCCGCTCGTGGCCGCCGCATGCCGGATCTGGGTGATCCGTTTCGGCTCCGTCGTGCCGTCGGCGATCTCGAAGGGACTCTTGGCAGCGACCCACAACCGTTCCTCGAAGAGGATGGCAGGACCGGTATTCCCGAGGTCGGGTACGAACTCGGCATCGCTTTCCGGGAAGTCGCTCGCCCAGGCGGCCAGGAGCTTGGAGGCGTTCCGGGGGCGTACCTCGCTTCGGCCGGATGAGTCGGAAAGAACGGTCAGAAGGTCGCCGGCCAAGCGCCAGTCGAGGAGAGAGTGGTACGCCATGTTGGTGTAGTCGCGAAGGCACTCGTAGCAGGAACCGCGGCACTCCTGTCCGTGGTTGCCTGAGCGGAACCGCTCCAGCATGCGCCGTGCAGAGGACAGGAGTTCCGGGAAGACCTCGGGCTCGGCCAGATGCGTGCAGTAGCCGGCTCCGTTGTCGAGGGTGTCCGAGAGAAAGGCGAAGGTCCGTGAGCGGCTGACGGCGGACCCGGCGCCGTGGATTCCGGCCGCAATCTCCTGAGGCTGGACCTGCAGGAGGTCGCCCGCGGCACTCCGGAGAAGGGCGGCGAGCGAATACCAGGCGGCGCGGCGGCCGGATCGATCGTCGGGGAAGCCAGTGGCCTGCGGCACGGATGCCAGGTTCAGGCGTAGCCCGCGGCCGGGCAGTTCGGCGTCCGCGGGGCCAAGAAGGAACAGGTCGGTGTGCTGGACGGCACCGATGGCTGTGCTGATGGCTTTGCTGTCCGCCCCTTCGGCCGGTGCGAGCCACGGGGCATGGGCGGCGGCCGTCTCAGCGTCGACGAGGCCGCCGGACCACATATCGGTCGCCTTGATCGGGAGGAAGTGGAAGAGGCGCCCGCTGTTGTCGTTCACGGAATAGCGGCGCCCCTTGCCCGCATGCACGACCAGGCCGGCCTCGGCGTGGCGGAGCGGAGCGCCCTTTTCCAGATCAGCGGCGGTGCGGGGAGACAGAGACCTGGCACGCCAGGCGAAGTTCCCGTCGAAGTCCCGCTTCCTTCCGCCGGTGATGAACCCGGCAGGCTGATGCAGAGGCAGCTCGCGGTACATCCCGTCGGACGCGCCGCAGGCAGGACAGGGAGGACCCGGCCGGTCATCGGTCCCGGTCGTCTCTGTGTTTCCGGGGGCCGCCGGCTTCACTTCCTCATCGAGGTGGCCGCAGGCGCGGCACATGCCGATGTGCTGGGCGTCGCCCAGGGGGTTGGCGACAGGCCGTGGAAACCGCCCAGTCGGCTCGTAGGCGCCGATGCCCACCGCGGTATGCACTCTCCCGTCCTTTACCGTCTCCGCGCTCGGGGCGAACTGGGAGATGGCGATATCGAGGGACCGGTCGACGGATCCAGCCGGAGGCCATGGAGAGGAGTCCGTGGGCTTGCGGGTGTAGAGGTACCGGGCGGAGGTCGGGAACCCGAACATGGGAAGGACCCCAGCCTCGGCCAGACGCTGGCTGAGGTCCTGGTGGCCCCGAGGAGACTCGGCTACAGCGGTGACGCGGGGTACGAGTCCGTGGGCGGCCCAGCTAAGGGCGTCCTTCGCTGCCCCGGTGGCACGGGTGAACGCGGCCAGGGACTCGGCGATGCCGTGGATCTGTTCGCTCTCGGCGGCGATCCAGGCCTCCACCGCAGGGCGCAGGGCAGGCCAGTCCCTGGACAGTCCGAACTGGCCGTGGACGTTGCGGGTGGGGTCGAGTCCGGAGTCGTCAGGCAGCGCCCGGAGGGCGTTCTCAGCGGCGCGACGAAGGACTTCGGCGTTGAAAACGCGCCGGTAGATGTCTTCCATCTCGGTGGAGAGATAGGGGGCCGGTGTGGGCGCGCTGGTGATGCGCTGGGGATCCTGGAAGTAGTGCTCGTCGTGGCTTCTGCCTCGGCAGACCGTGAGTGCCAGAGCGACAGGGGAGCCGCGTCGGCCCGCGCGGCCGACCCGCTGCTGGTAGTTGAACCGGGTCGGCGGCATGTTGGCCATCAGAACGACGGAGAGAGGGCCGATGTCGACGCCGGCTTCCATGGTGGTGGTCACCGACAGCACGTCGAGAGTGTCAGGGAGGGCGTGCTCCGTATCGTCCAGGAGGACTCCCTGGAATCGGGCCTGACGGCTCTGGGCTTCGATCCGATCGGTCTGGCCGGTGAGCTCAGCCGTGTTCAGACGGAACCTGCCGGCTCCCGTCGAAGCCATCCAGGAGTAGTAGTCGTCATCTGGTGCACTGAAGGCGGTGGGATGCGTCGGCAGCGGCCCGCGGCACTTCGTGCAGACGCCGGTCCCGGGGTGCATGTGGCGACGATGGCACTGGGTACACGTCCACACCAGCTCCTCACCGTGGCGGAGGGCCACATGCTCGGGCTGGATGACGTACTTGACCACGGCCTTCCCCCAGGCTCGTTCGGTCCGAGCCTGTACGTCCTCCTCCGTAGACCCTGAAGATTCGGCGACCTTCAGCCAGTAGTCACGCAGGGGGCGGGGTGGGTTGTCGGCAGCGGTACGAAGTCCGGCGAACCGGCGCAGGTGCCCGAGCACCCGCAAGCTGCCGCGTACGAGTGCCGTATCCGATGTGCGAGCGGCGTCGAGGGGGGTATGGTCCCCGGCCAGCGTGAGCCAGCCGAGACCCAGCGATTCGAAGTCCCTTCCGGCGCTGCCGAAGAGCCCCATGAGAAGTTCCCTTCTGAGGGACTCCCAGATCTCCTCCCGGAGGGTCTGCTGCTGGCTGCTCAGCATGCTCGCTGTCTCTTCCCGGACCTTGCCCCGTGAGTCGTCCGGCCAGCGGTAGAGAGACGACCAGGAAGCGGGCGCGGAGCCCTTCGCGTAGGCGGTCTCCTGGAGCGAGGCATGGGGACCGCCAGGGTTGACCCCAAGGTCAGTGAGCCGTTCGGCGACCGAGGCCGCATGGCTGTCCAGGCTGGGGATCCGGCTCAGGAGGGCGTGCAGCTCGGCCTCGTCTTCAGGTGAGGCGTCATGCTCTTCGAGGGCATCGAGATCGTCGGATGGCCTGGGGGCCTGCAGCTTCTTCCACGACTCGTACGTCCCGGGGTCCTTGGCCTTGAGCCGCTTCTGCGCGGCGGCGGCGGCTTCCGCTGCAACCGGTGGGTTGATGTCTTTGCGGTAGTACCCGCGGACGGCAGCGAGGTCGGCGGCGGGGTCGCCCTGCTCGGTGACCTCATGGGCCAGCAGCAGACGCAGAAGGTCCTGGTAGTGGCGCAGACCAAGCCCGGACGCGAGCTTGGCCGCATCCTGACGGCTGTCGGAGAAGACGACTGCCTGACGGTGTGCCGCTGGCTGAGAGAGGATTCCGGTGGTCAGCACCTGGTTGACCTTCTCGAAACCGGTGCGCATGGATCTGACAGGTGTACGGAGCCGACGTGGGTCGGTGAGACTGAGGTACTCGCGTCCCGCACGGCGGAGCTCCCAATTGTCCCCGCACCCCGGGCAGCGGGTGGGAGCGGCCGGAAGGTCCTCGGGCCTGAGACGGGCCGTGCCTCGTTTGGATTCCGAAACGCTGGTGTGAAACGACCAGCCGGTGTGATTGCGGTGATTGCGGATCGTGCCGGTGCGAGGGTCGTAGAGGCTCTTCTTGAATTCGAATCCCGCGCTCATCGAGCCTCCCTGAGTGGACGAGGAGTCCCAGTCAAAGCGGTCGAGGGACGGGCGCCGTGTACGGGGCCAGTACACGATGTAGTTCGCAGCAGTGGCACTGAGAGAGACGGCGTCCGGCAGGGAGTCGAGGTCAGGAAGGTCCGCAAGGAGGGATGCTTCGAAATGGCCGCCCTGATTCCTGAACGCCGACTCGGGAGCGAACCCCCCAAGGAGCACGTCGCCGCAGTTCTGGCAGTAGAGCAGTTCCAGTACGCGCGACCCGCAGTCGCAGCGAGGCGTGGGACGGGGGTAGAGCTTGCCCACAGTCCTCTCCCCGCCCGTGCTTTCCGGGCACTGCGGGTCCGAGCAGGCCCAGACCCCGGGGATGTTACGGAAGAACAGATGGCCGCGGAGCCGGGGTACGTCAGGAAGAGATGTCTGCCGGAGGGCGGCGAGCACGCCGGCCAGGGCAGCTGACCGCTGCTCCTCATCGCTGGCATCAGGGAAGAGCCTGGCGGCAACGGCACTGTCGAAGTCCGTGATGAGTCGTTCGCCATCCCTGAGAGCGTTGGTAAGCGCGGTGCCCGCATCAGAACGTGTGAGGAGCTCGTCGGCCTCCTGAGCCGCAGGCGCGGTGGCGAAGTCGGCGAACGCCGGCGCGTGGGCGGAGATGTCGCTGGATGATGAGGCAGGAAGATCCAGTCGGCCCCCCAGTACCTCGAAACTGTCTCGCTCCACCCCGAAGAACTCTTCGAGGAAGGGCAGGTCGCGGGGTGCCTCAAGCGAGGCTGACGCGGCGATGATGCGGAATTTATCAGGTCTGCCGTCGAGCCCCAGGCGGTGCCGGAGGTTCCGGAGCAAGTACGCCACCTCCGTGCCTGCCGTGCCGCGGTACATGTGGAGCTCGTCGACGACCAGTGTGAATCGGGCCTCGGGAACGTCCTCAAGCCAGCGACGCGTCTTGTCGAAGATGGCCGCCTCACGGGGGCGCATCAGCATGACATTCAGCATGCTGTAGTTCGTGATCAGGATGTCCGGTGGCGCCTGCAGCATGTCCCAGCGTGACCTCATCTCCGCTCCGTCGAGCCTGGGGATGAAGAACCTGGCGTCGCCTTCTTGCTCCTGAGCCTGTCGGGACCGCTGCTCGGTTGCAGTGAACACGTCGCGGAGCGCGTTGGTCCCCGTCCGGGAGCCGACGTCACCCGGCACGGGCGTCGCCCCGGTGTAGCGGCCGAAGTAGAACCGGTGGCCCGGCCGGTTCACGGCGAGCCATCCCCGCGCCGCGTCGCTGTCCAGTGCCTTGCGCAGCCGCATCATCTGGTCGTCGACCAGCGCGTTCATGGGGTACAGGACCATGGCGCGCACCGCGGCGTGCCTGCCTGACTCACCTGCCCGCTGGGCCTGGAAAGTGCCTGTGGGCGAGGACCACCACCGGTTGACTGGTGCGGAGGCTGGGGTCCAAGCTTCCGATTCCTGCACGAGGTCGGCCAGGATGGGCAGGAGGAACGACTCGGTCTTACCCGAACCCGTCCCGGCCGTCACCACGACGTTCCGCTGGTCCCTGACCGCCGCCGTGAGGGCGAGGTGCTGGTGCTCGTACAGAGACGGGACGTCCTTGAGCAGGCCGATCCTGGCGAGTTCAGCGAGTCCTGGGTGCGCGCCGGCCGCACGTACGGATTCGCGGATCCCCATGCCCGCCAAGACGTACTTGGGCCGCACTTCGAGCAGCGGACGACGCCATGCACCGCTGTCGCGGTCGAAGAGCCGCTGCCTCTCTGCCTCAAGCTGCTTGTCAGCGAGGCCGAACGGAGTGTTGTAGTAACGGAAGAGCGCTTCCTTGAGGTGCTCGAACGTTCCGATGATGTCCAGCCCCTGGGCTGTTTCGGTCTGCGGCTGCTGTTCTGCGGCGCGGCTCACTGCATGTCTCCCAAGGACTGTCCGAGCGATTGGGCGATCTTGGCTGCGATGTCTTCAGGGACGTTGTCGTACGCAAGGTTGCGCGCGTTGACGTTGATGCGGGGCGCGAGGCCCGAGCACATGGTGGCGACTCTGCGGTGGAGGTCAGGGAGTGGATAGCCCCAGTCCACGAATAGCGTCCCGCTGCGGCTGCCGCCGTTCCCTTTCCCGGGGCGCCAGGTGATGGGATCATCATCGGTTCCCTGAGAGGCGAGCACGGCGTACACACCGTGTTCATGGGATGTCCGAAACCACGCACCGTCCTGCAGCACCTGGCATACGCGCTTGCTGTCACGTTGCTTCAACCGGTACAGGCCGTCGCTCTGGGGCCGCTGGGCCGGGAGGTATCTGCCGTGTCCGAAGTCATACCGCTCCAGAGGCGCGCCGAACTCTGGGGCCGAGGTCTGTTCTCCCAAGACACCGTCTCCTAGAAGCGCCGCCCCTTGGCGGGCGAAGCACGGAGCATGCAGCGCGCCCAGGTCCTCGGCAGCCGCGCTCAACTCGTTGTCTTCGCTGAACTGCAGGAGGAGCGAAACAGGTAGCGGGATGTCGTGCCCCGGCCGGTCTGCCGACACGCGGAACAGCGTAATCAGTTCGTCCTTGACCAGTTCGTCGAGACGCTGGTCGAAGGCCGCGGTGCGGCTGCCCGTGAGCACCGCCAGCCCCCGGCCTGCGGGCAGCGGGGTGACGACGGGCGGTGCAGCTGACCACCGGCGGTCGTGCCAGTCGACGTCAAGGTAGGCGAGGGAGACCGCATCGCGCAGCCAACGGCCGGGTGAGCCGGGGGTGATGTCCGGGCAGAACTTGGCGCCGAACCACCACAGCCCCTGTTTCGCCTCGGAGAGCTCACCAGCCCCCTCCTCGCTGAGCCATCGCAGCAACAGGTCGCCTGGCTTGTTCATCCCGCACTCCCGTCGCGGCGGTTGACGATGGCTTGGGCCGCCTCCACGTACAAATGCCAGCCTGTTATCTCGCACCTTCCGCCGGAATCTGCGCTGAGCACGGCGTACGCCCAGCCGAAGTCCTCCCAGGAAGGCTCGGGATCGGGCAACGGGTCACTGGTGTGTACGGCCCTGACCCACCAGCGCTGTGGAGTGTGGTAAACGAACCACACCGCCTCATCAGGTACCTCGCTGGCGAAGGCCAGCTGCGCAGCGGCATCCGGGACCCGGTTCTTCATCCAGTCTGGCGCTTCCCGTTTCCGCACCCGGACAACGCCGCCGCGGGCGTCGAGGAAGCATGCCTCCAGGACGGTGTTCCGGACGGTCACAGTGCGAGAAGCGGACGTTCCGCCTCCCGGAGCGGAAGCGCCCTTGATCCATGCGCCTTCGCTCCCCGCGGCAGTGGCCTGCAGAGCAGCAGTACTGTCGCAGGCGTAGCCGAGGCTGCCCGTGCCGTCCGGAAGTCCCTCATGGAATCCGTCGTGAACGGTGAATACCTGGCTCGTGGACGCCGTGCCGATACGGTGCTCTCCCTCAGGAAGGGTGAGCAAGTGAAGAGGGAACGGGAAGCGGGGGTCAGGCTTGAGGCTGGAGGTCTGGCCGTCGAGAACGACGTCAATCGTTCCGTCGGGTGTCTCCGGTGACGGCAACAGGAGGTCCGGTTCGCCGCCGCGCAGGAAGTGCCCCGCGACCGCCCCGCTCGCCCGGTACTCCTTGGCGATACGCAGCCCGCCGACGAGCTTGGTGCTGTGGCGCACCTCCGGCCGAAGGACGTGGGTGTGCGCGCTTCCGGACTCCAGTGTCTGGGTGAACTGGGCCCCATTGGACGCACGGACGCCTTTGAAGAGAACCCAGCCGGGGACCGGAGCGGGACTCTCCCGAGGTGTGTGAGCGCCAAGGGACCTGAGCATGGTGCGAACCTGTGCCGCCGTGCCGGTGGAAGCCAGGATCATGTGCTGGCTACCCGGGACAAAGCAGTCGGTACTCACCCATTCGCCCAGATCGGGGTGGATCCGAAGGAGGATCACGTCCTGAGGGGCCCACTCGATCACCAGGCTCTCGCCTTCGAGCCGTACTCCTGAACGGAGTTGCGGCTCAGACGGCTCCAGCGTTTCCAGCCCTGAGTACACGCCGCCGTAATCGGCCCGCAGAGTGAAGGAGCGCCCGCCCGAGATCTGGACGACGGTCTCGTCGATACCCTCGGCGGTGTCCGCGAGCCATTCCAGGCGTCGTTCGCGGTTGGTGACGGCCAGGCGCAGACCGAGCGCCCGGCGTGTGCGGTTCCCCGTGGGTTCGTGGAGAGTGCCGTCCCAGCTGGCGGCAAGCCTGTCCAGGATCGGCACGATCAATGCCCTGTCCTGTTCGGACGCGGTGGGCGAGGAAGCGAACCGGACCTCGTCGGTGAATCGGTCGGAGAAGCCGCGGTGGTGTCCAGCAGTCCAGGCGACTAGGCGGCGGAGGAGTTCCCGGCCTGGGACACGGGCCGCATTGCCTGGTTGGAGCCGGGTTGCGGCGAAGAACCGTGTCATCGCGTGCCGGTCGGATCTGCGAACGAGAGCTTGGGAGACGGGATAGCCGATGCGCCAGTAATACTCGCCCGTGCTGACGGTGCTTGCTCCGTAGAGTCCCCCCGTCTCATCGAGCCAGGAGTCGAGTTCCTGCCACATCGCGGCGACATCGTCCAGAGCCCTGTCGAGCCGGTAGGCCTCGTGGCCTTGCTGAGGAACACCGAACAACTGGTACCAGCGCCCGCGGTAGTTCGTGCGCCGCATGCCGTCGGAACTGGCCATTCTTGTGGCGGCAAGGACGGAGGCGGCCAGCACTGGGAGACTTGGCGGCGCCCCGTCCCGACCCTGCTCCGACCAGATCTGGCATCGCTGCACGATTTGTGTCAGCAGTGGTGTCCCGTCACGGACCCAGCCCAAGGAAGCGGAAACGGCTTCAGGCAAGGAAGTCTCGATGCTGAACCGCTGTGCGAGGTCCTGCACAGTCTCATCGTCCACGTATAAGACGGTGTCCTGCAGAGCGCGGTCGGCACTGAAGAACTCTTCGGACAGCGCCTGGTACCACTGGTCGTACGCTTCCCTCATCTGCCCGCCCGTGCCTGATGTTCCGCCTGTGACTGATCGTGTGTGTGGGGGGTGACGCACACCCACCGTGATGAGGTTCCCGAAGCCCGTCAGGCGGGCGATTGCCGGCAGGACGGGCACCCGACTGGTGGGGCAGTAACAGGTGCCGGCAAAGTGGCGAGTGCACGCACTGGGCCGCAGAGTATGACAGGCCGGCGACGTACTGCCAGTACCTCCCGTTCACCGGGCAATCGGAATAAGACAGTTGTCCGGTGTCGCCTGCGCAGGTACCACGAGAACCGTGTTCCCGCAGATCAAGCGACCGGTAGAGTCGCAGGAACCGGCCCTCAGTCACCTTGCTTCGCACGGCCCACCCCACAGCTGAGGGCCGATAAGCTCGTGGAGGCGAGTGATCAGTCCGCGCACTGAAGAACCGGCCGCCACCGGCCCACCAGGGCCTCAGCCAGGAACACCATGAACAGAGAACCGACGGGCCGCACTTTCCCCCACACAGGACCCGTCCTGTAGCAGGAGGGAAACGCCCCGCATGACCCACTCGTCGTCGCTTGCGTCGAACTGGACCGCCGAGGTGCCCGTAGACGGCAGCACCCGTCTTCCCCCCGACGCCGGGTACGGGAAGGCTCTGGCCAACCAGGGATACGGGTTCAAGAACGCGGTCGCTGACCTCATCGACAACTCGATCGACGCGGGCGCCGACAAGATCGTGGTGCACTTTCTCCGCAACGCTGACCGGATCCTTTCCCTCCTGGTCATCGACAACGGTCACGGGATGGACGCTGAAGGGCTGGAGCAGGCCATGACCGTGGGGCGCCGCCGCGCCTACGGCGACAGCGCTCTCGGCATGTACGGCACGGGGCTCAAGGCGGCCTCCCTGTCCAACGCCGGGGCGCTGACGGTCATCAGCCGGACCAGGAAGAGCACGCCGGTCGGCCGCAAGCTCACTGCCGAGGGCATCGAGGACGGCTTCCGCTGCGACACCGTCGCAGCCGAGTTCGCCCGGAGCCAGGTGGACGTCTACGACGGCATCATTGAGTGGCAGGGGACGATCGTCCGCTGGGACCGGGTGCGTGAGTTCGAGACCGTGGCCCCCGGCCAGGCGGACGCGTATCTCTCCGACGCCATCTCCCAGCTGGAGGTTCACCTCGGCCTCTACCTGCACCGCTTCCTCAGCCGCAACGTCTACATCGACATCGCGGTCTGGGATGTGGAGACCGGAGACGAAGTCGACCACAGCTCGGTGGAGCCCCTCGACCCCTTCGGCTACAAGGTGCCTGGCAGGGCAGGCTACCCGCGGAAGTTCGCGGCCCGGGTCGAGGGCGCGGGGCCTGTGCTCCTCGAAGCCCACATCTGGCCTGCCAAGTCGAAGGCCCCGGGCTTCAACGTGGGCGCGGTCAACGAGCGCCAGGGCTTCTATTTCTACCGCCACGACCGCCTCGTCCAGGCCGGCGGCTGGAATGGCGTCCGGACCCCCGACAACAAGCTGTCTCTCGCCCGGGTCGCGGTCGACTTGCCCGATGGCTCGGGTCAGGTCTTCAGCCTCGATGTGAAGAAGGAAGGCGTCCAGGTCACGAGCGCCTTCACCACGGGAGTCACGGAAGCTTCGGACGGGGCCGGGAGCACCTTCAGAGCCTTTCTCACTGACGCGGAGGAGGCCTACCGCACCGCTGCCTCCCGGGCGGTGATCGAGCGCCCTGCGGTTATTCCGCCAGGAAAGGGCTTCGACCCCAAGATCAAGCGGACCGTGGGCCAGGAACTCCTGGCCAAGGGGGGTGAGGAACCCATCCGGATGGAGTGGAGCGATTTGCCCGAGGGGAAGTTCTTCGACCTGGACCGGGAGGAGAACACTGTTCTGCTCAACAAGGAGTACCGGGAGGACTTCAACGACGGCCGACGTGGTGGATCGAACGATGCGCCGGTCACCAAGACGCTCCTCTACCTTCTTCTTCAGGACTGCTTCGGTCTCGGCCGCTGGGAGCGCAAGCGCCAGGATCGCATCGACTACTGGAACGCGATCCTGCTGAGCTCCGTCCATGCCCAGCGGGACCGACGGCAGCGGTACGACCAGTAGCCGGACCGCCTACTCCCGTCTTCTGCCATTACGCGCGACGGGCCGCCTGGGGGCGGCCTGCCGATGATCCCCGGAGCACCTGTGACCTACGCCGCCGCGCTTCTCGACATCCACACGTCCGCCCTGGCCGGAATGGCAGCCTTGCCCCGGCGTTTCGAGAAGTGGGCAGCGCTCGCCGCCGACGAGGAGTACCCCGACGCTGATCTCAGCGAGGAGACCTTTGCCGCTGTTCTGGGTGCCGACTCCGCCGATTCCGGCCCTCTGACTTCCCTGTGGTCGCGTACTCTCAGTGCCTGGGACTTCGCCGGTTCCCCGCGCTGGTCCGATGGAGCCGCACCTTGCACCCCTGAGCGTCGTACCGAGGTGTACGACCGTCTAGGCCTCGGCGGCGTAGCCCGCAAGGCGCTGGACGAAGCTGTTCCCGTCAGAGCGACTGCCCCGGTCGTCGTGATCGGCAGGTCCGACTTCTCTCCCTGGTACACCCAGGAGCGAGCCGCGGCCCGGTCTTTCTACTGGCGTACCTACGAGCAGAAGCTGCGCAGCAAGGGCTGGTCCAGCACCGCGGTTGCCAGCCTCGATGAAGCCAGCCGCAAGGTCGTGGAGCGCCTTACTGACCCCGAGCAGGGCGATCCCCAGCAATCCAAGGGGCTCGTCGTCGGCTATGTCCAGTCCGGCAAGACGGCCAACTTCACCGGGGTCATCGCCAGGGCCGTCGATGCCGGGTACCGCCTCGTCATCGTTCTCGGAGGCACCCTCAACCTGCTTCGTTCTCAGACTCAGCGTCGTCTGGACATGGAGCTCATCGGCCAGGAGAACATCCTGCGCGGCGTCGACCCCGCAGACCCGGACAGTCTTGTTGGGATCGATTACGTCGGCGATGACGCGGAGTGGGACGACTTCGTCAGCCACGGTGGCCGTCCTCGCGACGTTGGTGGCTTCGACATCGAACGACTCACTGGCCGGGGCAATGACTACACCGGCCTCTCCCGCGGCATCGGCATGCTTGAGATCGAGAAGCACGACCGGCGCAAACCTCTCTACGACCCTTCCAACCTCCACCGCGCGGCCGCCCGCGTCATGGTTGTCAAGAAGAACAAATCCGTCCTGGACAAGCTGATCAAGGATCTCAAGCAGGTCCACAGCGTTCTCGGCGAACTGCCCGCCCTGATCATCGACGATGAGTCCGACCAGGCCTCGGTCAACACATCGAACCCGAGCAAGTGGACGGAGGGGAAGACTCAGAGGACCGCCATCAACAGCAGGATTTCCCAGCTCCTGAAGCTGCTTCCCCGCGCTCAGTACGTCGGCTACACCGCCACGCCCTTCGCCAACGTCTTTGTCGACCCGGGGGACAGTGCCGACATCTTTCCCAGCGACTTCATCATTCCGCTGCCCCGCCCGGCCGGTTACATGGGCGTTGAGGACTTCCACGACCTTGACTCAGTGATCCCGGTCCAGGAAAGGACCGTTGCCGACTCACAGCAGAAGGCCCACATCCGGGACGTCCACGAGGAAGACGCCGACGAGCAGCTGCAGAGGGCCATTGATACTTTCCTCCTTGCCGGTGCCGTCAAGCTCTACCGCGCGGACCACGGTGTGCCGGAAAAGCCGTTCCGGCACCACACCATGCTGGTCCACGAGTCGGTCCGCAAGGATGACCACGCTGAGCTTGCTGAACGCATCACCGGGATGTGGCACCGCGCCGGGTACAGTTCTGTAGTTGGCCATGAGCGGCTCTCTGCACGGTGGGCTGATGACATCGCTCCAGTCAGTGCTGTCCGCGCCACCGGCCTTCCCAATCCCGGTTCCTACGAGGAACTCAAGCCGTACGTCTATCAGGCCCGGCAGCGAATAGCCCGGGGAGGCGGTCCCGTCATCGTCGTCAATGGCGACTCTGACCGGTATTTCGCCCAGCTCGACCTGGACTTCGATCGCACCCCGCACGTGTGGAAGATCTTGGTAGGCGGCACCAAGCTGTCCCGGGGTTTCACCGTCGAAGGACTGACAACTACCTATTTCCGCCGCACCACCCTTCAGGCAGACACCCTGATGCAGATGGGCCGCTGGTTCGGCTTCCGTCCTGGATATCAGGACCTGGTCCGGCTGTTCATCTCCCGGGGAGATGAACACAGCTCCGACCGGAAGGACAGAGACCTTTACGAGGCGTTCGAAGCTGTCTGCCGGGACGAAGAGGCCTTCCGGCAGCAGCTTGAGCTGTACGCCCAGCTGGTCGACGGCCGTCCCCAGGTATTGCCCGGCCAGGTGCCGCCCCTGGTCATGCAGCATTTGGACTGGGTTCCGCCCACCGCCCGCAACAAGCGATTCAACGCCGAACTCATGGAGATCCGTTCCCCGGGCCGTCCGATCCAGCCTGCGGCACACCCGCTGGACCGCGCTGCACTCCAGCGCAACACCGAGCGCTGGACGCCGGTGCTCCGCCGCTTTGACGATCAGCCGACCCGCTTCTCAGCACCAGACCAGCGTGCCGGCTTCACTGAGAGTGGTTTCTCCGCCCGTATCGCAACCGTCAGCCATGCCGAGCTTCTCGGCGTCCTCTCCTCCCTCGAATGGGAGGACCCCGGAAAGTTCGCCCCGCACCTGCGCTATCTCGCCCAGCTCGACGGTACTCTCGCCACGGTCGACGACTGGCTCCTGCTGTCGCCTCTCCACACTGACCGGAACCGCGCTGACGCGGCGCTGCCTGGTGCTCCGGGTACTTTCAGCCTGGCCCGCCGAAGCCGCCAGCGGGGCAAGGCTTCCTTCAGCGCCGTCGCCGGTGTGGAGCATCTGGCTGCGGTCCGGCAGCTGGTTCAGGACGCAGCGGCCGGAAGCCCCGACCCGGCGGCCGGACCGCGCACCGGCGTAGCCCTTCTCTACCCGGTCGTCGAGGGAGCCACCGACGACGACGTCCGTGCGGCCATCAAGCCGGACGGAACCGCCGACATCACCAAGCTGGTGATGCTCTTCGCCTTGGTCCCGCCGAAGTCCGCCGCGGACTCCTCTCGACGCCTGGTCTGTTTTCAGGCTAAGGACTCCCGCAATCAGAACGATGTGATCATCGACGTGGAGTAGGTGCGGGCGAGCCTCGGCACGCACGAGTCGCGGCCCCCTCGCTCAGGAGGTTTCGGGTTTCCGGGCCAGGACCAGACGGCAGCGGGGGCTGCCGTCCTCGCGGCGGCCGAGGGGCTCGACGGGGGTCAGGGTGACCTCGAAGCCGGCGTCGGCGAGGCGGGTGCGGACGTCCGCGAGGCGGAAGGTCCGGTAGTACATGACGAAGCGGGGGCGCCAGACCGCGTTGCGGACGCGCATGGCGGCGTCGAAGCCCCAGAGCGTCCAGTAGAGGCGGGAGCCGACGCGGGGCGGGGCGGGCAGGGGGAAGGCGAAGGTGCCGCCGGGGCGGAGGGCGCCGTGGATCCCGGTGAAGAGGGTGCGCTGGTCGTCCGGTTCGAAGTGGCCGAAGGCGCCGAAGCTGACCGCCAGGTCGAAGGCGGGGGCGAAGGGGAGGGCCAGGGCGTCCGCGCGGACGAGGGCGGCCTCCGGGTGCGCCGTGCGGGCCCGGGCCAGCATGCCCGTACTGAAGTCGACGCCGACGACGGGGCCCGCGCACACCGAGCGGAGGACGCCCAGGCCCGCGCCGGTGCCGCAGCAGACGTCGAGGCCCGAGTCGAAGGGGCCGAGCTCCTCCAGGGTGTCGGCCACGGCGGTGAGGAGCCGGTCCGAGGTGCGGAAGGGGGTCTCGTCGAAGGAGTCGGCGAGCAGGTCGTAGCCGTGCTCCACCGAGGAGAGGGCCTGGACGGTCAGTTCGCGGAGGCTGGGTCCCTGCGGGGTGAACATGGTCCGAGGGTATGCCGGGACGGCCGTCCTCAGGTGGCGGAACGCACCGGGGACGTGGCCGACCAGGCCGGGGCGATTCCGGTGAGCTGGCAGACCAGGAGGTAGAGGGGGATCGGCGGGGTGTACGGGGAGGTGCCGTCGGGCTCGTGGACCAGGCGGGGGCCGCGGTCGGGGACCTCGGCGCCGGGGGCGTAACAGGCGGGCAGCGGCCAGGCGAGGTCCTGGTCGGAGCCGGCGGGGACCAGCCACCACCACCAGTCGGAGTCGGCGTAGACGCAGCCGTTGACGGGGAGCCGGGAGAGGATCTTGAAGCCGAAGCGGGCCGGGACGCCGACGGCGTCGAAGCCGAGGCCGGTGCGGAGGCCCACGGGGACCGGGAGGCGGGTCGCCTCGACGGGTCGGGAGGGGCGGTGGTCGGTCGCGGCTCGCTGGCGGGGGATCGGGGAGGGTTCGTACGGCCTGCGGGCCGACCGGGGGGTCAGCAGGGTGGTCAGCCTCAGCACGGTTCCCCCATGCCGTGGGCCAGCTCGGCCCAGACGACCTGCGCGGTGCCGTGCCCGGTGCGGTCGGCGCCCCACGCCGTGCACAGGGCGTCGACGATGAGGAGTCCGCGGCCGCGCTCCTCCTCTCCGCAGTTCCGCATGCGCGGGCCAGCCGGGCCGCCCTCGTCCCGTACGGATATGCGCAGGGTGTCCTCGTCCTCGCGGAGTTCGCAGACGACCCGGCCGCTCGCGGTGTGCACGACGGCGTTGGTGACGAGCTCGGAGACGACGAGCGCCACCGTGTCGCGTATCTCGGGGCCGCAGCCCCAGAGGATCAGCCGGTCCTCGGCGAGGCGGCGGGCGCGGGAGACCGAGGCGGTCTGGGCGGGGAGCTCGTAGGCGAAACGGCGCACGGCGTGGCCGTGAGGACCGGAGGGGGAGCCGGCGGGGGAACCCGCCCGCAGCCGGGGTCGCTGGGTCATGACCCGAGGGCTCATGAGACCTGAGGGCTGCGCGTTACCAGAAGCCACGACCGGTTCCTCACAACAGTGGGCAGGACTGCCGTACGGCGCGGCCTCCGGAGGCGCGGTGGCGCGCGGAGGCTGCGTGTACTGGTTCACCGGAACACTGTCCTCCTGCCGCGGACACTTGGCAAGGGGCACTCTGGAAATTGCAGAGTGCGCTGTTCTCTCTGGCCCGGCTTCGTGGCACACTCGTCGCAACAGCGCGTCGGGGAGGTCTGAGAGTGAGCGAGCCGCGGTCCGCCCCCACGGTGGGACAGGTCGTCCTCGGCCGTCGTCTCCAGGACCTGCGCGAACGCGCCGGCCTGAAGCGCGAGGAGGCCGCCAAGGTCCTCCGCGTCGCCCCGGCCACCGTCCGCCGCATGGAGACCGCCGAGGTCGCGCTGAAGATCCCGTACGTACAGCTCCTGTTGAAGGAGTACGGGATCACCGACGGCGAGGCGGAGGCCTTCGTCGCCCTCGCCGAGGAGGCCAACCTCCCCGGCTGGTGGCAGCGGTTCCACGACGTGCTGCCCGGCTGGTTCTCCATGTACGTCAGCCTGGAAGGGGCCGCCAGCCTCATCCGGTCCTACGAGCCCCAGTTCGTCCCCGGTCTCTTCCAGACCGAGGACTACGCCCGCGCCATCCTGCGCAGCGGGGCGGTCGGCGGCAGCAGCGCCGACGACATCGAACGTCACGTGGCCCTGCGGATGGAGCGCCAGTCCCTGCTGACCAGGGAAGACGCCCCGAAGTTCTGGGTCATCATGGACGAGACGGTCCTCCGTCGCCCCGTCGGCGACGGACCTCAGGTGATGCGCGACCAGCTCGACCGGCTGCTCGAGGCGTCCGAGTCGCCGAACGTCACCCTGCAGCTCGCGGAGTTCGCGTCCGGCCACCATCCCGGCACCTACGGACCGTTCGTCCTCTTCCGCTTCGCCATGCCCGAACTCCCGGACATGGTCTACAGCGAGTACCTGACCGGCGCCGTCTATCTCGACGCGCGCCCCGAGGTGGCGTCCCACCTGGAGGTCATGGACCGCATGGCGGCTCAGGCCGCGACTGCACAACGCACGAAGGAGATCCTCCGGGATCTCCGCAAGGAGCTGTGAATGGATCGCATATACAACGGCATGCCCGCCGCCGAGCTCGGTGCCGAAGGCTGGCACAAGCCCTGGAGCGGCGGGAACGGGGGCAACTGCGTGGAGGCCATGAAGCTGGCCGACGGCAGGGTCGCCGTGCGACAGTCCGCAGACCCTGAAGGACCCGCGCTCATCTACACCCACGGGGAGATCGAAGCGTTCATCCAGGGGGCCAAATCAGGTCAGGCTGACTTTCTCCTCACCTGACCCTTCCGCCCCAGCCCTACCGTCGCGTAACTCTTGTTGTAGCGCCACCCGTTCGTCCCGATCAGGAGAGCCGATGACCCAGGACCCCGCAGCCCCGCGCGGCGAGCTACGCATCGACACCAGCAAGCCGCACCCGGCGCGCATGTACGACTGGTTCCTGGGCGGCAAGGACAACTACCCCGTCGACGAGGAGATGGCCCGCCAGCTCCTCACCGTCGACGCCCGCGGCCGGGACATGGCCCGGGTCAACCGCGCCTTCATGCACCGCGCCATCCGCTGGCTCAGCGCCCAGGGCGTACGCCAGTACCTCGACGTCGGCACCGGGATCCCGACCGAGCCCAACCTGCACCAGATCGCGCAGGGGGCCGCGCCGGAGTCCCGGATCGTCTACTGCGACAACGACCCCATCGTGCTCGCCCACGCGGCCGCCCTGCTGCGCTCGACCCCCGAGGGGGCCACCGAGTACATCCAGGCGGACGCCCGCGACCCCGAGAGCATTCTCGAAAGGGCCGGAAAGGTCCTTGATTTCGACCAGCCCATCGCCCTGTCGATGCTGGCCCTGCTCCACTTCCTCGGCGACGAGGACGGTGCCCACGACATCGTCGCCAAGCTCGTCGACAAGCTCGCCCCGGGCAGCTTCCTCGTCCTCTCCCAGGTCACCGGCGACTTCGACCCGGAGGGCGCGGCCAAGGCCGTCGGCATGTACAAGGCCCGTGGTCTGACCCTCCGGCCCCGTTCCCGCGACGAGCTGGCCGCCTTCTTCGACGGCCTGGAGCTCGTCGAGCCCGGCATCTCGCTCACCGCCGAGTGGCGGCCCGAGCTCGGGGAGCCGGTGGCGGTCCAGGGCGACGACCCGATCCCGGGGTGGGCCGCCGTGGCCCGCAAGATCTGATCAGAGCGGAACGGGAGGGGCCCGCCGGCGCAGAGCCGGCGGGCCCCTCCCGCTCTACGGCTTCAGGAGCGTCACCTTGAAGCTCCGCGCCGGGCCCACGTTGCCCGCCGGGTCGATCGTGCGGTACTCGACGGTGTGCGTGCCGTACTCCGGCGTGGCGTCGTCCCACGGCACCGCCCGGTTCCGGCCCAGCTTCCCGTACACGAGGTCGTCGATCACCGTCCCGCCCGGCGTGAACCGGAAGGGCGCCCCGGCGTCCGTCGGCCAGCCGTAGTAGCTGTACCAGCCGTCGCCGTCCACCCGGAACTGGTTGACCACGGCGCCCTGCCGGTCGTCCTTCGCCGTCAGCCGCAGGGTGAACGGGCCGTCGTAGACGTACTCCACGGGCTGCCCGGGGACGCTCACCGTCCGCAGCGGCGTGGAGAGTTCGTACGAGGACGGGGCCGGGCGGGCGTCGACGCTCCAGCTCAACTCCTCCCGCGTCCCCGCGATCCGCGCCGTCAGGGTGTGCGCCCGGGGAGTGAGCCGGAGCGAACCGAGGTCCAGGTCGCGGTCGTTGAGGTCGGGCTGCCGGACGGGAGCGCCGTCGAGGGTCCACCGCACGGCCGGGGTGCCTCCCGCCGGGTGGGTCGTGTCCGCGTGGACGACGCTTCGGCCGCCCACCGGGGAGGCGGTGGAGGTGGACCCGGTGAACGCCGGCGCGACCGGCTCCTCCGCGCGGGTGGTGAGCGCGGGGTTCACCTTCCACGCGACCGTACGGGTCAGGGCGGGCGAGGCGCGGATCGCCGGGTCGCGGACGAAGGGCGTCGGGTCGGTGACGGTCGCCGTCAGCGTGTGCGGCCCGGGGGAGACGTCCAGCCTTCGCAGGTCGACCGTGCGCGCGCCGCGCGTCGGCAGGGTCGTACCGTCCAGCCGCCAGGTCACGTCGAGCGGGCCGCCGAGCGGGTGCAGGGTGTCCACCCAGACCGTCCGGTCGCGGCCGATCGGGGAGGAGTTCGGCGTGTGCGCCTGGACCAGGTCGACCTTCGCGGAGATCGCCTGCGTCATCACCTCGCGCTCCACCTGGTCGAAGGCGTAGCCGAGGGTCTTCATCTGCGAGTGGCGGCTCGGGCGCCAGACGCCCGCCGTGCTGTAGAGCCCGCCCTCGTACCGGCCGATGACCCCGCCGGCCTCGCTCTCCTCGCCGAGCCACCGCCACCACTTCGCCCGCCGGTCCCGCATCTCCCGCTCCGTCAGGAGCGTGTGGTGGACCGAGTCCGGCTCCTCCCCGGCGTACGCGCCGCCCGGGACGCCGCGCGCGTAGTAGTCGTACTCGTCCTGGAGGTTGCCGAGCGAATGGCCTATCTCGTGCGGGGTGATGAGCGCGGAGAGCGCGTTGCCGCCGGAGGCCGTCGCGTAACTCCCGCCCGCGCCGCCGTAGGTGGAGCTGTGGGCGAGCGCGACGATCTGCCGGTTCGCGCGGCTCGTGCCGGGGACGAGGTCGGCGAGGGCGCCGGCCTTCGCGCTGTCGACGGTGAGCAGCCGCCGGACGCTCCCCGGGTTGCAGCCGCCCCAGAAGCCCATGTCGAGCACGGTGTCGCGTTCCGGGGAGCCGAGGTCGGGGTCGCAGTCCACGCCGGAATCGGCCGAGGGGGCCTCCACCGCCCACACGTTGACGTAACTGCGGTACGAGGCGAACGGTTCGATGCTCCACAGCGTGTTCAGGTGCCGTTCCAGGTCGGCCCGGAAGGCCGGCATCTCGGCCGCCGTGTAGCCGTCGCCCATGAAGACCAGGTTGAACCGCCGTTCCGCGGGGCCGGTCGTCTGGACCGGGACGACGACGGGGCCGCCGGAGGAGCCGTCGGGGGTCGGGGTCCCGGCGGCCGCCGGTCCCGCTCCGACGAGCCCGGCGGCCAGAAGACAGCCCGTGACGAGTCGGGCCAGCCCTCTCCGTGTTCCCTTACGGCGCTGTGAGGTCATGGGGCGCGAGCCTAGGCCGCGCCCCCCGCCCCGTAAAGATGTTCGTCGGACGTACACCTCGGGGACGGTTCAGCGGCGCAGGTACGCCAGGCCCGGGTGCTCCGCCGTGTAGTTCTCCACCAGACGGCGGGCCACCGCCACCGAGTCGACGAGCGGATGCAGCGCGAAGGCCTTGACCGCCGTCGCCCGCGAGCCGCTCTCCACCGCCGCGAGGACCTCGCGCTCCACCGCCTTCACCGAGGTCACGAGGCCCACGGCGTGACCGGGGAGCGGGGCCACCGACACCGGGTGGGCGCCGTTCGCGTCCACCAGGCAGGGCACCTCGATCACCGCGTCCGCGTCGAGCGCGGAGAGCGTCCCGCCGTTGCGGACGTTGAGGATGAGGGTGGCCCGTTCGTCACGGGCGACGGCCCGCATCAGGGCGAGCGCCACCTTCTCGTAACCGCCCGACTCCAGGTCCTCCTCGTCGCGGTCGCCGACCCCCGCCGCCTCCCGGTTGGCGGCCATGTACGTGGCCTCCCGGTCGGCGAGCGTCTCGTGCCAGGTCGCGAGCGCGGGGGTGTCGGGCTTCGCCATCCGCTCGTAGAAACCGGCCTGTTGGTCGCGCAGGTACGCCCCGCGTGTGCGCTCGGCGGTCCGGTAGGCGTGCACGGCCTCGCGGTTGAAGTAGTAGTAGTGCAGGTACTCGTTGGGGATCGCGCCGAGCGAGCGCAGCCACTCCGGTCCGAAGAGCCGGCCCTCCTCGAAGGAGCCGAGCGCCTCCTCGTCGGCGAGCAGCCGCGGCAGCTCGTCCCGGCCGCCGATCCTCAACCCCCGCAGCCAGCCGAGGTGGTTGAGGCCGACGTAGTCGATCCACGCCTCGTCGGGGTGCGCGCCGAGCAGGCGGGCGACGCGGCGGCCGAGGCCCACGGGGGAGTCGCAGATGCCGATGACCCGGTTCCCGAGGATCCGGGACATGGCCTCGGTGACGAGCCCGGCGGGGTTGGTGAAGTTGATGACCCAGGCGTCCGGGGCGAGTTCGGCGACCCGGCGCGCGATCCGCTCCGCGACCGGAACGGTCCGCAGGCCGTACGCGATCCCGCCCGCGCCGACCGTCTCCTGGCCGAGGACCCCCTCGGCGAGCGCGATCCGCTCGTCGGCCGCCCGGCCCTCCAGGCCGCCGACGCGGATCGCGGAGAACACGAAGTCGGCGCCGCGGAGTGCCTCGTCGAGATCCGTGGTCGCCGTCACCTCGGGCGCGTCCGGCACACCCGCGCCCTGCTCCAGGAGGACCCGCGCGACGGCCGAGAGGCGGCCCTCGTCGAGGTCGTACAGGGTGACGTGGGTGACCCGCCCCTCGGCGTGGTCGCCGAGCAGGGCGCCGTACACCAGCGGCACCCGGAATCCGCCGCCTCCGAGAATCGTCAGTTTCATGCCCGTACGCTACTCGGGGGACGGCTCCGGGCAGGGGCCCGACCTGGGGGACAATGACCGCATGTCGCGACGCAAGACCCGCCCCCGTACGTCCCCCGCGAGGACCGCCGCCCCGGCCGTCACCGCGGAATCGCCCTGCCCCTGCGGCCTGACCGCCGCCTACGGCGCCTGCTGCGGCCGCTTCCACAGCGGTACGGCGGGTACGGGGGGTACCGGCGCAGCGGGTACGGCTCCGACGGCCGAGCTGCTGATGCGCTCCCGCTACAGCGCCTTCGTCGTCCGCGACGAGGCCTACCTGCTGCGCACCTGGGCGCCGGAGACCCGTCCGAAGGACGTCGACTTCGATCCGGCGATGCGCTGGACCGGTCTGGAGATCCAGGGGACGACCGACGGCACCGCCTTCCACCAGCACGGCACCGTCACCTTCACCGCGAGCTACGTCCACGACGGCGAACCGGGCGCCCTGCGCGAGCGGAGCCGGTTCGCCCGCCACGAGGGCGCCTGGGTGTACGTCGACGGCGACTTCACCGAGTAGCCGAGCGGGGTCTCACCGGCCCGCGCCCACCTTCTCGCCGGCCGCCGCCCGCGGCATCCCGCTCGCGAGGTCCTCGGCGACGATCCGCTTCGCGATGGCGTCCGCCGCCACCCGCAGCTCGGGGCCGCTGGGCCGCCCGCGCTCCTGCTCGATCCGGTCGGCGAGCCAGTCGCCCCAGGCCTGGGTGATGATCCCGGCCTCGCGGCGGCCCGCCGCCGTGTGGGAGAGCATGTTGCCGTCCCGGGCGAGGAAGCCCTCGTCGATCATCCGCTCGAAGACCGGGAGCAGCACCTCCGGCGGCACCCGCCGTCCGGCCGCGATGAGCCCGAGGCTCGCGTGTCCGACCGTGCGTGTGTAGAGCTCGACCTGCATGACCGCCCAGGCCCCGGCCGTGTCGAGCCGGGTGTCGGTCTCGGCCAGGATGCCCCGGGCGGTGTCGAGGTCGACGCGGCGCATGAGGCGGCCGACGGCCAGTTCGAGGAGCTTCGCCGAGTCGCCGGAGGAGGTGGGGGAGGCGAAGCCCTCGCCCATGTCGCCGGCCCCGGCGCGGGCCGTGTCGCGGAGGGCGACCTGCTTGAGGAAGAGGGCCACGACGAAGCCGACGGCGGCGACGGGCACCGTCCAGAGGAAAACGGTCTGGAGGGTCTCCGCGTAGGCGTTGACGATGGGCTCGGCGACCCGTTCGGGCAGGGCGTGGAGGCCGGCCGGGCTCTGCGCGGCCTGCGCGATCCCCTTCGGGTCGATGCCGAGGCTGCTCGCGACGGCCGCCGCCTCGCCGACGCCCGCCGTGAGGTTGGGCTTGAGGGAGTTGGCGTAGATGGTGCCGAAGACGGCCGTGCCGAAGGCGCTGCCGAGCGTACGGAAGAAGGTGACGCCCGAGGTGGCGGTGCCGAGGTCGGCGTAGTCGACGGTGTTCTGCACGGCGATGGTCAGGACCTGCATGCACAGGCCGATGCCGATGCCGAGGACGAACATGTAGAGCGACTCCAGCCAGGTGCTGGTGTCCGGGCCCATCAGCGAGAGCAGGTAGAGCCCGATGCCCATGACGAGCGAGCCGATGATGGGGAAGATCCGGTACTTGCCGGTCTTGCTGACGACGTTGCCGCTGTAGATCGAGGCGATGAGCAGACCGATGACCATGGGCAGGGTCCGGAAGCCGGACATCGTCGCCGAGTCCCCGTCGACGTACTGGAGGTACGTCGGCAGGAAGGTCATCGCGCCGAGCATCGCGAAGCCGACGACGAAGCTCAGGACGGAACAGACGGTGAAGACCGGGTTGGAGAACAGCCGCATGGGCAGCATGGGTTCGGCCGCCCGGGTCTCCACCCAGCAGAAGAGGCCCAGGGAGATGAATCCGCCGACGAAGAGCCCGATGATGACGGGGGAGCTCCACGCGTACTCGTTGCCGCCCCAACTGGTCGCCAGGATCAGGGCGCTGGCCCCGGCCGCGACGAACGCGATGCCGAGGTAGTCGATGACCGGGCGGCTCGTGGAGCGCACGGAGGGGATCGTGCGGGCGGCGGCGAAGACGACGAGGATCGCGATGGGGACGTTCACGTAGAACGCCCAGCGCCAGCTGAGGTGGTCGGTGAACAGGCCGCCGAGCAGCGGGCCGATGACCGTCGAGACGCCGAACACGGCGCCGATCGCGCCCTGGTACTTGCCCCGCTCGCGCAGCGGGATCACGTCGGCGATGAGCGCCATCGACGTCACCATGAGGCCGCCGGCGCCGATGCCCTGGACGCCGCGCCAGACGATCAGCAGCGTCATGTTCGTCGCGAGCCCGCAGAGGAACGAGCCCGTGATGAAGACGATGGCGGAGATCTGGAAGATCAGCTTGCGGCCGAAGAGGTCGCCGAACTTGCCGACGAGGGCGGTCGAGACCGTCTCGGCGAGCAGATAGGCGGTGACCACCCACGACATGTGGGCGGCGCCGCCCAGGTCGGACACGATCGTGGGCAGGGCGGTGCCCACGATCGTCTGGTCGAGGGCGGCCAGAAGGACACCCAGCATGATCGTCCCGAAGACGATGTTGCGGCGGCGGCCGTCGAGGACGGGAGGCTCGTTGGCGGCCATGGGCGCGGGCGCTGCGTCGCTGGTCGTGGTCACGTTCGCAGCGTCACACCGCGCCCGCGCTCACGCATGCGGGGGACGGCCGAACAGGTGTACCTACCCCTGCGCCGGTGGCATCCGGGGTCAGGGCCTGACGGGCAGCTGGGGGTGGTGCTTGGCGAGGATCTTGTTGGCCCGCGCCAGGGCGGCGAGCGCGTGCTCGCGGTCCGCCCGGTCCTCCGCGCACAGCGGCCCCCGGAACCGGTACACCTCGCGCGCCGCCCAGTCCGCGTCCACCTCGGCCTGGAGGACGTGGAGCGGCAGACAGGAGCCGATGAGCGCGGCCACGCTGTCGGGGATCGGGACGGGGACGAGGGGGGAAGGCGAGGCGATCACGGGTCAGTCCTAGTCGGTGCGGAAGGGTGGGGGAAGGGCTCGGGAGCCCTCTCCCTTCCATACGTACCGGATGGCGGGGTCGGTTCCGGTACGGCTCCGGGGCCGGCGGACCCCGACGGCACGCCGCCCGGGGCGGGCGTCCGGCGCCCTGTGGGACGTTCCCGCAGGTACGAGGGGCGGGCGGACGCCCCACGGGTCCGCCCCGGCCCGAAGGTGATCTTCCTTTGAGGGGAGGGGAGTTCGCCGAATGTGTGGCATCTCACTTCCCGGTGCGGCGACTTCCGGACAGGGCGAACCTGTGCTGCGCGTCGGCTCAGTTGATGATCTCGGCGTCCTCGTTCCGGAGGAGCGTGGACAGCCGCTCACGCCATTCCTGGCGCGCTTCGGGAGTGAGCCGCGTCCAGTCGGTGACCTCGCCCACGATCCTGAGCGGTTCCCGGGTGCGGTAGGAGCGGGTGGGGTTGCCGGGGAGCTTCTTGTCGGTCACGTTGGGGTCGTCCTCGAACTCGCCCGTCGGCTCGACCAGGTAGACACGGGGCTCCCCCTGGCCGTCCCCGAGGATCCGTACGAGTTCCGCCGCCAGTCCGGCGCCGTCCCGCAATGCCGTGAAGTAGACGTGGTTCATGACGATCTCCGGCCGGTACCGGGAGGGGAAACCGGCGGTGAGCTCGTCGCCGACCCGAAGGTCGGCCGTCGTGCCGTGGAAGAACGGTCCCTTTTCCGCTGCGCTGCTCATCACAGCACGCTATCAAGCACGTCGTTCAGGTCGTAGCTCACGACCTCTTCGAGCTGCTCGTACGTGCAGCTCTCCGGCGTCCGGTCCGGGCGCCAGCGCTTGAACTGGGCCGTGTGCCGGAAACGGTCGCCCTCCATGTGGTCGTACCCCACCTCGCAGACCCGCTCGGGCCGGAGCGCCACCCACGACAGGTCCTTCTTCCCCGACCAGCGGCTCGGCGCGCCCGGCAGCCGGGCCCCCTCGTGCGCCGACTCGTCCGCCCACGCCGCCCACGGATGCCCGTCCGGCGGGTCCATCCGCAGCGGCGCGAGCTCCTCGACGAGCTCGGCCCGCCGGGCGGCGGTGAAGGCCGCGCACACGCCGACGTGCTGCAGGGCGCCCCCGTCGTCGTACAGGCCGAGAAGGAGCGATCCGACGACCGGCCCGCTCTTGTGCAGGCGGTAGCCGGCCACGACCACGTCGGCCGTCCGCTCGTGCTTGATCTTGTACATGAGCCGGGCGTCCGGCCGGTACGGCAGGTCGAGCGGCTTGGCGATCACCCCGTCGAGCCCCGCGCCCTCGTACTGCTCGAACCAGCGGGCGGCGAGCTCGGCGTCCCGGGTCGCGGGCGCGAGGTGGACCGGCGCGTCGACGCCGTCGAGCAGCTCCTCAAGGGCCGCCCGGCGTGCGCTCAGCGGCGCGTCGAGCAGTGACAGGTCCCCGAGGGCGAGCAGGTCGAAGGCGACGAACCGCGACGGCGTGGTCTCCGCGAGCATGCGGACCCGGGAGGCGGCCGGGTGGATGCGCTCGGTCAGCCGGTCGAAGTCGAGCCGGCCGTCGTGCGCGATGACGATCTCGCCGTCGAGCACGCACCGCTCCGGCAGCCGGGCGAGCAGCGCCTCCGCGAGCTCGGGGAAGTACCGGGTGAGCGGCTTGCCCGTGCGGCTGCCGATGACGATCTCGTCCCCGTCCCGGTGCACGATCGCCCGGAAGCCGTCCCACTTCGCCTCGTACTGCATGCCCGGCGGGATCTTCTTCACGGCCTTGGCGAGCATCGGCTTCACGGGCGGCATCACCGGCAGGTCCATGGGGCTGATTGTCCGGTATGCGGGAGTTGTCGGCGAACCCTAGGCTGACCGCCATGGCAGGCAAGGCAGCAGCCGTGGAACTGGAAGTCGGCGGCCGGACCGTGAAGGTCTCGAACCCCGACAAGGTCTACTTCCCCGAGCCCGGCTACACTAAGATGGACCTCGTCCGGTACTACCTGGCCGTCGGCGACGGCATCACCCGCGCCCTGCGGGACCGCCCCACCACCCTGGAGCGCTACCCCGACGGCGTGACCGGCGAGTCCTTCTTCCAGAAGCGCGCCCCGAAGTACCTGCCCGACTGGATCCCCACCGCCCACATCGCCTTCCCCAGCGGCCGTACCGCCGACGAGATGTGCCCGACCGAGCCCGCCGCCGTCATCTGGGCCGCCAACCTCGGAGCCGTCACCTTCCACCCCTGGCCCGTACGCCGGGAGGACACCGACCACCCCGACGAGCTGCGCATCGACCTCGACCCGCAGCCCGGCACCGACTACGCCGACGCCGTCCGCGCCGCCCACGAACTGCGCGCGGTCCTCGACGAGCACGGGCTGCGCGGCTGGCCCAAGACCTCCGGCGGCCGGGGGCTCCATGTCTTCGTGCCGATCGTGCCCGAGTGGACGTTCACGCAGGTCAGGCGGGCGGCCATCGCCTGCGGGCGGGAGCTGGAGCGGCGGATGCCGGAGCGCGTGACGACGAAGTGGTGGAAGGAGGAGCGCGGCGAGCGGATCTTCGTGGACTACAACCAGACGGCCCGGGACCGGACCATCGCCTCCGCCTACTCCGTACGGCCCAGGGCGCACGCGCCGGTGTCGGCGCCGTTGCGGTGGGACGAGATCGACGAGGCCGTGCCCCAGGACTTCGACATCAGGACCATGCCGGTCAGGTACGCCGAACTCGGCGACGTGCACGCGGACATGGACGACGAACGCTTCCGGCTGGACTCGCTGCTCGAACTGGCGCGGCGGGACGAGTCCGAGCACGGGCTCGGGGACCTGCCGTATCCGCCGGAGTACCCGAAGATGCCGGGCGAGCCGAAGAGGGTGCAGCCGAGCAGGGCGAAGAAGGAGGAGTAGGGGGCGGTGGGGGCGGGCCTCACCGCCTGGCTCCATCCGTCCTCATGAAACAACACGAACGGTCGTGCTAGTGTTTTTCCGTACCCAGGACGACCGAGGAGAACCGGCATGCACCCGATGGCTCCACTCATCCGAACCGGCCTGAACGCCGCCGCCCACGTCGCCCCCGGCGCCACCGGCCGCTGGGCCTTCCACCTCTTCGTCCGCCCGCTCGGCCGGGCCCGGCTCAGGCCCGCCGAGGCCGAGGTCTTCGCCGCCGCGCGGGCCGGACACCTCCGTGTGCGGGGCGCCGACGTGGTCACGTACGCCTGGGGCGACGGGCGGCGGCCCGTGCTCCTCGTCCACGGCTGGTCCTCGCGCGCCTCGCGCCTCGCCGCCTTCGTCGAGGCACTGCTCGCGCGCGGCTACAGCCCCGTCGCCTTCGACGCCCCCGGGCACGGAGAGTCGGGCGGCAAGGCGAGCAACATCATCGAATACCGGGAGATCATCCGGGAGTTGCACGCCCGGCACGCGCGCGACGGTGGGTTCGAGGCCGTCGTCGCCCACTCCTTCGGCGTCCTCGCCGCCCTCTTCGCCCTCCGTGACGGCGTCCGGACCTCCCGTTTCGTCGGCCTCGGCGGAGTCGGCTCCTTCGACATGCTGCTCGCGGGGTTCCGGACCCAACTCCCGGTGAGCGACCTGGTGGTGCGGCGGATGAGGGAGTACGTCGAGGGGGTCCTCGCCCCCGACGAGCCCGGCGTCTGGGACCGCCTCGGCGCGGACGCGGAGCCGGCCCAACTCGACGCTCCCGTCCTGCTGTTCCACGACGAGGGCGACGACATGGTGCCGCTCGCGCAGGGACGGTTCCTCGCGAAGGTGTACGGCGACCGGGCGCGGCTCGTCGTCACGCGGGGTCTCGGTCATCGCCGTGCCCTCGCGGACCCCGACATCGTGCGCGAGGCGGTGGAGTTCGCGACCGCCGGCTCCGTGAGGGAGCCGGAGCCGACGGTCGTCACGTCCTAGCGGACGTCACCCCACCGGTGTGGTGATGGCGGCGGAGTTGTTGCCCGGCTGGGGGTCGGGCGTCTCGCTCGTCGCCGAGACGAAGTGGGTGACGGGCTCGGTCGTCCGCACCTTCACCGCGATCGTCACGGTGGCGGCTCCACCTCTCGGAAGGCTCCCGAACCGGCAGGTCACGGTGTCCGTGGTGCCGGTCGGCGGGGTGTCGCAGCTGCCGACGGTCGGGGAGGCGGAGGTGTAGCGGACGGTGGTGGGCAGGTGGTCGGTGAGGACCACGTTCTCGGCCGCCGTCGGGCCGTAGTTGTGGACCCGTACGGTGTAGGTGAGGGTGCCGCCGTTCGCCACCGGCTCCGGGCTCGCCGCGATGGACGTCGACAGGTCGGCCTGGAGGCTGTGCACGGCGATGGTGTGGCTGTCGCCCGCCCCGATCGACGTGACGCCTTCGAGGTAGCGGGCGCAGGGGGCGGTCTGACCGAGGGCGCAGACCCGGACGGGTGTGAGGCGGTCCGTCGTGGTGCCGTCGCCGAGTTCACCGTCCTGGTTGAAGCCCCAGGCGCGGACGGATCCGTCGGAGCGCAGGGCGACGCTGTGGCCTCCGCTGATGCCCGCCGCGACGGCGGTCACTCCGGTCAGGACGCCTGAGCATCCGCCCACCGCGCACACTTGTACCGGGACCGTGCGCGGGATGACGGTGCCGTCGCCGAGCCTCCCGTAGGCGTTGATGCCCCAGGCGAGGACCGTGCCGTCGGTGCGAAGAGCCAGGGTGTGGGAATCTCCGGCGGCCACGGACTTGACGCCCGTCACCCACGCACCGCACGGCGCGGTCTGACCGACGGCGCACACCTGTGTCGGTAGCTCGCTCTGCCCGGTGGTTCCGTTGCCCACCCCGTAACCGGCGCCCCAGCCGTACGCGGAGCCGTTGGACACCGCCGCAACGCTGTGGACCCCCCCGGCCGCCACCGAGACGGCGTTGAACAGGTTGCTCACGTTCACCGGCGTGCTGCGGGGTGTGGTCGTCCCGTCGCCGAGCTGCCCGTTGCCGTTGTAGCCCCAGGAGACGACGGACCCGTCGGAGCGCAGCGCCAGCGTGTGCTGGTAGCCCGCACTGAGAGCGGTGACGTTGGTCAGATGGCTGGTGCAGGGGGCGACGCTGAACGGGGCGCACACCCGGACCGGTGACAGTTCCTGAAGGTTGACGCCGCCGTCGCCGAGACGGCCGAGGCTGTTGGAGCCCCAGGCGACGACCGTCCCGTCGTTCAGCAGCGCGAGACTGTGGAGGTCGCCGACCGCGACGGAGACGACTCCCTTGAGGACGGCGGCGCAGGGCGCGGGCTCGCCGACGGCACAGACCCGGACGGGCGTGGTGCGGTTCGTGAGGGTGCCGTCGCCGATCTGGCCGCTGGAGTTGTTGCCCCAGCCGAGGACCGTCCCGTCCTCCAGGAGGGCGATGCTGTGGCTGTCGCCGGCCGCGACCTGTACGACCTTCGCGAGGGGTGCGGTGCATGTGGCGTTGCCGCAGACCCGTCCGGGGACCGAGGCGGATCCGGCGGTGTTGCCGTCGCCGAGCTGGCCGAGGCTGTTCCTGCCCCAGGTCAGCGCGGTGCCCGCCACGCCCGGACGGATGTCGGCCCCGCCCGCGCTGTCGGCGTGCGCGGGGGAGGGGCCCGACAGGGCCAGGGCGGGCAGGGCGAGGGCGGCGGCGAGGGCCGTGACCAGGGTGGTGAGTCGTCTTCGCGCGAAGGGTCCCCGGCGGGAGCCGGGCGGGGTGTCCGGGTCGGACATGAGCGCTCCTCTCACGGGCGGACCGGACCGGCGGCGGGAGTGCCGACGGCTCCGGCCGACGCGCTCACCATGGGGGCGCACTCGGTCCCGTACGCGTGAGCGACACCGTGCGATCACTCGAACAGCGAGTGCGGCCGAACCGGGTGGACCGCCCGGGGTGCGGAGGACGCCGGGGCGTGAGAGGAAGAAGCCTTGGGAGTGGGGGGAGTGCTCGGGGTCAGGCCGCCTCGGACAGGGCCGCCCGGCCCTGTTCCGTCGCCGCCCCGCGCAGCCGCGCCTCGATCCCGCGCTCCGCGCGGCCGTACGCCGAGGTCTCGCGGAGCAGCACCGACCGCCCGTTCGCCGCCTCCATGAGGGAGATCACCTCGAAGGCCAGCTGCCCGGCGTCGAGGTCCTCGGTGAAGTCGCCCGCGGCCCGTGCCTCGGCCAGGGACTCCTCCATGTATACGCTCCACTCCACGTGGGCCCGCGCGACGGCGTCGTGGACCGGACCGGTCCGCGCGTCGAACTCGGCGGAGACCGCGTAGAAGAAGCAGCCGCCCGAGAAGACCCGCTCCGAGGAGTACGCGAGCCAGTTGCGGCACAGCTCGCGCACCCGGCGCGCACCCGGCGGAACGTCCTTCAGGGGGGCGACGACACGGTCGGCGAAGACGGCGGCGGCGGCCCGGATCGTGGCGAGCTGGAGCTCCTCCTTGGAGCCGAAGAGGGCGAAGACCCCGCTCTTGCTCAGCTCCAGTTCGGTGGCGATCCGGCCCAGGGACAGGCCTTCGAGCCCTTCGACCGAGGCGATGTCCATGGTCCGGCCGAGGACGAGACGGCGGGTCTGGTTGCCCCGCTCGACGCGTCCGTCGGTCTTGGTCCCGCTGCCGCTTCCCGTGCTGCCGCTCATCTCCCCATCGTACTGAACGCACGACCGTGCGGACATCCGCGCGCGCTCCGGCGCGCGGACCGCCCCCGCCCGGCTACTCGGCCGTCCTGCCGTGGTCGGGCCGCTCCGTCGGCGCGAGGAGCAGCACCTCCAGGGCCCGGGCACACGCCCGCGCCTGGGCGAGGTACCAGTCGAGGCGTGCGTCGGTGATCAGCTCCGGGGTCGCGCGGACCGCCAGCGCGAACCGCGCGTGCCCGGTCCGCTCCAGGACCGGTACGGCCACGGTCCGCACCCCGTGGGCCGACTCGCCGTCGTTGAGGGCGTACCCCGCCTCCCGTACGCGCGCCAACTCGGCTGCCAGGGCCGGAGGTTCGATGATGGTCCGCTCGGTGAACGCGTACAGCGGCGGCAGGGAGCGCGGACCGCCCTCGCCCGCCCGGGGCCAGGCGAGCAGCACCTTCCCGAGCGCCGTCGAGTGCAGCGGCCTGCGCAGGCCCACCTTCGGGGTCACCGAGCCGCCCGCCACGATCACCACGTGCGGACCGCTGCGCAACGCCAAGTCGACCGTCGCGCCCGTCCGTTCGGACAGGTCCGCGAGCTCGGGCGCGGCCAGGTGCAGTCCCCGCTGGTGGTACGAGAGCCGGCCGAGCTCCGTCACGGCCGGACCGAGCCGGTAGCGCGCGGTCCTGGCGTCCTGTTCCAGGAAGCCCGCGCCGAGCAGGGTCCGGGCCAGCCGGTGCGCCGTGGAGGTGGAGAGCGCGAGCCTGCGCGCCAGCTCGGAGGCGCTCAGGTCGGGCCCGTTGTCGTGGAAACAGTGCAGGACGTCCAGTGCGCGGCGCACCGCCTGGGCGCCCGCCGGCGGTCGCAGGGTCTCGGCCTCGGTCGTCATAGGGTTCGCTCCCCGTGGGTGATCGGATTCCCACGCTCCCACATGACGGGAGTCGATCCGGGCCATCCGGCGAGGTCGGAAACACTCTGTTCACACGCAATCCCACATCGTGGGAGCCGAGTTGTGAGGCCCGATCCATCCATGGCAAGGTTCCGGCCAACACACCGATGCGGCACCGAGCCGGAAGGGAGCAGGCCCGTGACGAACCGACGACGTGCCGCGCGCCCCGCTCCGGCCCTCTCCGGTCCGCCGCTCGCGCTGACCCGGCGCCGCCACATAGACCTGGCGCGTGTCGCCGGGGTCTGTTGTCGCTGACGCCTTCCGCAGGCCGCCGCTGTCCGTGGGGCCGTGCCCCCGTCCGCGTACCGGCCTGATCTCCGCCCCGGCCTGATCCCCTCCGTACGGACACGGCACCGGGTCCACCCCTGCTCCGGCGCGCCCGCGCCGCGCCCTCCGCGTCCCCCGGCGTCCCGTCGGTCCCCGTGCCCTCCGGCTCCGCGTGACCGAAGTGCGACGCCCTCCGCTCCCCTCGCCACTCACCCGGGAAGTCCCATGACGAACACCGCCGTTCCCGACACGCTCTGGTTCACCCGCTGCCCCGTCCCGACCGCCACCGGCGTCGCCGCCGACCGCGGCTGGCTGGCCGGGGAGTTCGCCGCCGACGGCATCGCCGTCCGCTCCCTCCAGGACGCCGACCCCGGCGCCGACCGCGCCGCCCACTACACCCACGCGCTCCCCGGGCTCTTCCGGGAGGGCGGCAACGTCCCCGCTCTCTGGGCCCGTTCGCTCGGCGAGCGCACCCGGCTCGTCGGCCTCACCTGGATCGAGGAGCGCCAGGCGATCCTCGTCGCCCCCGGCTCCCCGGTGCGCGGAGCCGCCGCCCTGCGCGGCCTCCGCCTCGCGCTGCCCCGGCACCCCGTGCCCATCGACTTCTGGCGGGCCATGGCCCTGCGCGGCTTCGAGGGCGTCCTCGCCTCCGCCGGGTACGGACTCGACGACGCCGCGCTCGTCGACGTACCCGCCGACGGGCAGGGCGGCCAGTGGGCCTCCGGGCTCGCCGCCCTGCGCCGGGGCGAGGTCGACGCCGTGTACGTGAAGGGCGCCCTCGCCGTCGAGGCGGCCCGCCGCGCCGGGGCCGAGATCGCCGTCGAGCTCGACGACCTCCCCGACCCCGCGCACCGGGTCAACAACGGCACCCCGCGCCCGCTCACCGTGCACCAGGACCTCCTGGACGCCCGGCCCGACCTCGTGGACCGCTTCCTCTCCGTCCTGCTCAGGGCAGCCGACTGGGCCGCCGACGAGCCCGCCGAGGTCGCGAGGATCCTCGGCGCGGAGACCGGCGCGGGCGCCGAGGGGGTCGCGGGCGCCTACCGGGCCGGCACCCACCGCACCCTCCACCCCGACCTCTCCGACGAACGGCTCGGCCTGCTCGCCCGGCAGGAGGAGGCGCTGCGCGCCCACGGCTTCCTGCCGGAGACCGTGGACGTACGGAGCTGGGCCGACCCGGAGCCGCTGCGCCGCGCCCGCCTCCTCGCCGCGGCGCCCCCTGTCACCGCACCCGCGCCCCCGGCGGCGTAGGGGCCCGCACCCCGCCGGCGGGGCCCACCCGGACCTCCCCTCGCTCTCCCTCCCCGAAGGACGACCCATGCGCTCACTCGTCAAGACCACCACCGCCCTGGCGGCCCTCGCCGCGCTCTCCACCCTCACCGCCTGCGGCGGCACCGACAGTGCCGGTGGCGCGAAGGGCGCGGGGAGCGGCGCGGCGGACACGGTCACCGTCCGCATCCCCGACCCCGGCAACTCCGGCGTCCTCGCCCGGGGCAAGAAGGACGGCAGCCTCGACAAGGCCCTCGCCGCCGTCGGTGCCAAGGTCGCGTGGACCGGCAGCGCCGGGCCGTTCGCCCCCGCCGCCCAGGCCATGAACGCCGACCAGCTCGACATCGCGACCGGCTCGATCACCTCCGGCATCACCTCGCTGGCGCAGAGCCCCGGCTTCGCCTTCTTCACGGCCACCGACCCCGACCCCGTCGGCGAGGGCATCCTCGTCCGCGAGGGCTCGGACATCGACTCCGTCACCGACCTCGTCGGCCGCAAGGTCGCCGTCAACAAGGGCGGCACCGGCGAGTACCTCCTCCTGAAGGCCCTCGCCAAGGCGGGCGTCCCCGCCGACAAGGTCGAGCGCGTCTACCTGCGCCCCGACCAGACCGCCGCCGTCTTCAACGCCGGCCAGGTCGACGCCTGGGCGGTCTGGTCGACATACGCGGTCGCCGAGATCGGCTCCGGCAAGGCCCACTTCCTCGCCGACGGAGCCGCCATCGGCTCCGACAACTACAGCCTGAACGCGGTCCGTTCGGGCTTCGCGAAGGACCACCCCGAGATCGTCAAGGCGCTCTACGCCTACCTCCACGACAACAGCGCCAAGGAGCGCAAGGACCCGGCCGCCTACCTCAACGTCTTCACCGACGCGGGACCCACCGCCGTCAACGGCAAGGCCAAGGAGGTCCAGATCGGCTTCACCGCCAAGGGCGGCACCGTCGACCCCATCGGTCCCGAGGACGTGAAGCGCTTCGAGACCGTCGCCCGGTTCTACGCCGACCAGAAGGTCACGCCGGCCAAGGTCGACATCGCGGCCCACCTCCTCGACATCGAGAAGCTGTCGTGACGACCGCCACGGAACCCGCCGCGCGCGAGGGTGTCGAGGGGCTCGTCACCCCTCGCCCGCCGGCCCACCGCCCCCGGCCCCGCGCCTACGCCGTCACCGTCCGTGCCCTCGGCCCGTTCGCCCTCCTCGCCCTCTGGTGGGCCTCGTCCGCCACGGGTCTCCTCACCCCCGACGTCCTCGCCTCCCCGTCCCAAGTCCTCGACGCCGTCGGTGAGTTGTGGGGCAATGGTCAGCTCCCCGACGCGCTCGCCACCTCCCTCACCCGATCCGGCATCGGCCTCGTCATCGGCCTGGTCACCGGACTCGCGCTCGGCATCGTCACCGGCTTCACCCGGCTCGGCGACGAACTGCTCGACTCCTCCCTCCAGACCCTCCGCACGATCCCCTTCCTCTCCCTCGTCCCCCTCTTCATGGTCTGGTTCGGCATCAACGAGACCGCGAAGATCCTGCTCATCGCGGTCGCCACCACCTTCCCGATGTACGTCTCCGCCTCCGGCGGCGTCCGCAACACCGACCGCAAACTCGTCGAGGCCATGCGCAGCTTCGGCCTCGGCCGCCTGGAGATCATCCGGCTCGTCGTCCTGCCCGGCGCGCTGCCCTCGCTCCTCGCCGGACTGCGGCTCTCCATGACGCTCAGCGTCATCGCGCTCATCGCCGCCGAGGAGATCAACGCCACCGAGGGCATCGGCTACCTGATGTCCCAGGCCCAGAGCTACGCCCGCACCGACATCCTCGCCGTCTGCATCCTCGTGTACGGGCTCCTCGGCCTCGCCGCCGACGTGTTCGTCCGGGGCCTGGAGCGGATCCTCATGCCCTGGCGCACCGCCGGACCCGGAGGAGGCGCGGCACGATGACCGACCACACGACCGCCGTACGCGTACGAGGCCTGCGCCGGGTCTTCGGCACCCGACCCGTCCTCGACGGGCTCGATCTCACCCTGGAACGCGGCGAGTTCCTCGCCCTCCTCGGAGCGAGCGGCAGCGGCAAGACCACCCTGCTCCGCATCCTCGGGGCCCTCGACGCCGCCGACGGGGGAGAGGCCCTCGTCCCCGCCGCCCGCACCATCGTCTTCCAGGAGCCCCGGCTCATCCCCTCGCGGCGGGTCCTCGCCAACGTGACCGTGGGCCTCCCGCGCGGAGCGCGTACCAAGGAGACCGGCCTGCGGGCCCTCGCCGAGGTCGGCCTCGACCGGCACGCCGACGCCTGGCCCGCCACCCTCTCCGGCGGCGAGGCCCAGCGCGTCGCCCTCGCCAGGGCTCTCGTCCGTGAACCCGAACTCCTGCTCCTCGACGAGCCGTTCGCGGCGCTCGACGCGCTGACCCGGCTCCGCATGCAGGACCTCGTCGGCGAGCTGCGCCGTGTCCACCGGCCCGCCGTCCTCCTCGTCACCCACGACGTCGACGAGGCCGTCCGGCTCGCCGACCGGGTCGCCGTCCTCCGGGACGGCCGGCTCGTCACCGACCTGCCCGTCGCCGTCGACCGGCCGCGCGACCCCGGCGACCCGGCGTTCGTCGCGCTGCGCCGCCGCCTCCTCGCCGACCTGGGCGTCGGCGAGGACCACCACCCGTCCGCCACCGTCACCCCCTCCCTCGAAGGAGCCTCCGCATGACCGTCACCATAGGCGTCCACCGCAGCAACCCCTCCCTCTACCACCTCTCCCGGCTCGGCTACGCGGAGGAGGAGGTGGCCGCGCTCGGCGAGACGGTGACCTGGCACCCGTACACCGACGGCGTCCGCACCGGCGCCTTCCTCGCCGACGGCACCCTCGACTTCGGCGGCACCGGTTCCACCCCGCCCGTCACCGCGCAGGCGGCGGGACACGACATCGTCTACACCGCCGTCTCCGCGCCCCGCCCCGACCACGGCGCCCTCCTCGTCCCCGAGGACAGCCCGGTCCGTACCGTCGCCGACCTCAAGGGCGGCACCGTCCACCTCGCCGTCGGCTCCTGGCAGACCCACCTCGTCGCCAAGGCCCTGGACGACGCGGGCCTCTCGTACGCCACCGACATCACGCCCGTACGGGGCGACGCGGGCAGCGAGGAGAAGCTGCGCGCCGGGGAGATCACCGCCTGGGTCGCCCAGGGCGCCGAGCTCGCCGCCGCCCGCCGCACCGGGGGCCTGCGCACCCTGATCCGTACCGGCGACGTCATCAGCGACCGGTCCGTCTTCTTCGCCCGCCGCGACCTGGCCGAGGAGCGTCCCGAACTCGTCGAGGCGCTGGTCCGCGCCCTCCGGCGGGCCGACGACTGGGCCGCCGCGCACCCCCGCGAGGCCGCCGAGATCGCCGCCGCCGACCAGGGCGGCACGGTCGAGGACTGGGAGACGGCGCTGCGCGCCCTGCCGTGGGCGATCGAGCCGGTCGGCGAGGAGTTCCTCGCCGAGCAGCAGGAGGCGGCGGACATCTTCCACCGCGTCGGATTCGTCGACCGGGCGATCACCGTCGCCGACGCCCTGCCCCGGAAGGCGTGACCCCCACCATGAGCACCACCGCGACGACCCCCGCGCCCGAAGTCCTCTGGTACATCATCCCGCGCGAAGGCGCCTACCCCTGGGAGCCCGCCGGCCGCCGGCCCGTCGACCTCGGCTACCTCACCCAGCTCGCCGGCACCGTCGAGCGCCTCGGCTACACGGGCGCGCTGCTCGCCACCGACCTCTACGACGTCTGGCCGCTCGGCTCCGCCCTCGCCGCCTCCACCAGCACCCGTTTCAAGCCGCTGCTCGCCGTCCACCCCGGCCTGATCTCCCCGACCCTGCTCGCCAAGATGGCGCTCAGCTTCGACAACCTCTTCGGCGGCAGGCTGCGGTTCAACGTCGTCAACGGCTCGACGAACGCCCTGCGGGAGTACGGGCTCCACGTGGACCACGACGAGCGGTACGAGCTCAGCGCCGAGTACTGGTCGATCGTCAAGCGGCTCACGGCCGGCGAGGTCTTCGACCACAAGGGCCGCTTCTACGACCTCAAGGACGCCGGAGCCTCCTTCCGCGACCTGCGGCCCGTCCAGGAACCGCACGTCCCGCTCTGGTTCGGCGGCTCCTCCGCGCCGGGCATCGAGATGGCCGCCGAGCACGTCGACGTCTATCTGACCTGGGGCGAGCCGCCGCACCTGCTGAAGGAGAAGCTCGACCACGTACGGGCCAGGGCGGCGGCCCACGGCCGTACCCTCCGGATCGGTCTGCGGCTCCACCTCATCGTCCGCGACACCGAGGACCAGGCGTGGGCGGCGGCCGACCGGCTGCTCGACGTGACCAGCCAGGAGACGTACGCCCGGCAGCTCGGCGGACGGGCGGACGAGGACGGTGTCGGCTGGCAGCGGCAGTTCCGCCAGCACGGCGGCCGGGTCCCGGCGCGCGCCCGCGAGCTGGAGACCCACCCGAACCTCTGGCCCGGCATGAGCCTCTTCCGGCCGGGCCCCGGCACGGCGGTCGTCGGCTCCACCGCGCAGGTCGTGGAGCGGCTCCAGGAGTACCAGGAGCTGGGAGTGGACACGTTCATCCTGTCCGGGAACCCGCTCCTGGAGGAGGCGTACCGGGTCGCCGAAACGGTCCTGCCGGCCCTCGGCGTCCGTCGTTGAGGAAACGTTGAGGGGGTGTTTAGGCGGCCGGAGCACCGTAGGGGGCATGCAGACGGATACCGACACGCTGACCGCCCCCGAACTCTCCTGGCGCGAGAACGCCCTGTGCGCCCAGGCGGGCCCGGAGTTCTTCTTCCCGGCCCCCGGCTCGTCGACGCGCGAGGCGAAGCAGCTGTGCGGGGCGTGCGAGGGGCGCCAGGCCTGCCTGGACTACGCGCTCCGCAACGACGAGCGCTTCGGGGTCTGGGGCGGGCTCTCCGAGAAGGAGCGCGTGCGCCTCAGGCGGCAGCAGACACGCGGCTGAGCCGCACCGGCGGGGGGTGCGGCTCAGGGACTCAGAGGCTCAGGTACTCAGAGGCTCAGGTACTGAGGTACTCAGGGGCTCAGGGGCTCAGGGGCTCAGCGGGAAACCTCGTACAGTGAGGTGATCAGCCGGCGGCGCGGGCCGCCATGCGGGCCTTGCGGGCCGCGAGCTTCTCGTCGAACTTGCTCGCCTCGCTGTCCAGACCGTTCATGTACAGCCCCAGCTCCTCCTGGGCGCGCAGGCCGTCCGGGCCGAGGCCCTCGATCTGGAGGACCTTGAGGAAGCGCAGGACGGGCTGGAGCACGTCGTCGTGGTGGATCCGCATGTTGTAGATCTCGCCGATGGCCATCTGCGCGGCCGCCCGCTCGAAGCCGGGCATGCCGTGTCCGGGCATCCGGAAGTTCACGACCACGTCCCGCACGGCCTGCATGGTCAGGTCGGGGGCGAGCTCGAAGGACGCGCCCAGCAGGTTGCGGTAGAAGACCATGTGCAGGTTCTCGTCGGTCGCGATGCGCGAGAGCATCCGGTCGCAGACCGGGTCGCCGGACTGGTGTCCGGTGTTGCGGTGCGAGATGCGGGTGGCGAGCTCCTGGAAGGCGACGTACGCCACGGAGTGCAGCATCGAGTGCCGGTTGTCGGACTCGAAGCCCTCGCTCATGTGCGACATCCGGAACTGCTCCAGCTTGTCCGGGTCGACGGCGCGGGAGGCGAGGAGGTAGTCGCGCATGACGATGCCGTGGCGGCCCTCCTCGGCGGTCCAGCGGTGCACCCAGGTGCCCCAGGCGCCGTCGCGGCCGAAGAGGCTGGCGATCTCGTGGTGGTAGCTCGGGAGGTTGTCCTCGGTGAGCAGGTTGACCACGAGCGCGATCTTGCCGATGTCGGTGACCTTGGACTGGGACGGGTCCCAGGCCTCGCCGTCCTCGAAGAAGCCCGGGAAGTTCCGGCCGTCGGACCACGGCACGTACTCGTGCGGCATCCAGTCCTTCGTGACCTTGAGGTGCCGGTTGAGCTCCTTCTCCACGACCTCTTCGAGCGCGTAGAGCAGGCGCGCGTCGGTCCACTCCGCCGAGCTGCCGAGGTGGGGAGAGGTGAGCGTCACGGGGACTCCTGGGGACGGAGAAGGGCGTACGGAATTACCTACGGCTTCGTAGGTTACGAAACCGTAGGTTAAGGCTCCGTAAGGCGTCGGCCAAGCCCGTCCCGGCGATGTCCGGTTACGTTGCGTTATGTGCGCTGCTCCGGCGGGGGGCCGGAGACGCAGGTCACGTCCTCGCCGGGACGCGACCGGGGGGTGCTTCGGCTACTCAGAGCAGGTGGTCGGCGGCGCCGTCCTTCACCGCGCAGATCAGGGCGCGGAGCGCCTCCACCGAATCGGTCACGTATGCGCCGGGGGAGAGGGTCGAGCCGATGTAGGCGCGGCCGGAGGCGTCGAGCCCGAAGCGGAAGCAGTTCGCGCCCTCGCTGCAGAAGGCCTCGCTCCAGTCGATCTCGGCGGGGGTGTGCTCGACAGGGGCGTGGGGGGTGGTCGGGACGTTCATGTGGGGGCTGTCCTTCACAGATCCTGGGCGATGGTGCGGATGAACGCGCGCGATTCGGTCGTGGACAGAGCGAGCCCGCGCAGTCGGTCGAGCAGGCCGCGGTAGCGGCGGAGCTGCATGTCGGCGTCGAGGAGTATCGAGCCGTGGGAGGAGTCCAGCTGCACGGTGTCCAGCTGCGGCACCGGCGCGGCCACATAGGTGAACGACTGGCCAGCCCCGGGGAAACCCCCCGCGGCGAAGGGGATGACGCGGACGGTGACGGTGTCCCGCTCGGCGTACGCGAGGATGTGCTCCAGCTGGGTCCGCGCGACCTTCGGTCCGCCGAACTGCATGCGCAGCGCCGCCTCGTGGATCACGGCCTCGTAGAGCACGGGCCGGTCCCGGTCCAGGACTTCCTGGCGGCGCAGCCGCAGGGCGAGCCGGGCCTCCAGGTCGGGGGAGGGCAGCAGGGGGACGGCGGTGTCGAAGACGGCCCGCGCGTGCTCCTCGGTCTGCAGCAGCCCCGGGATGTGGGTGGTGACCGCGGTGTGCAACTCCGAGGCGTGGAACTCCAGTTCGGCGATGTCGATCAGCGCGGGCGGGAGCAGTCCCTTGTGCTCCTCCCACCAGCCGCGGTCGCGCTCCTGCGCCATGCCGGCGAGCAGGTCGACGAGGGTCGTGTCGGGGCAGCCGTAGTTGAAGGCGAGGGTGCGGACCCGCTCGGCGCTGATCCCGAAACGGCCGGACTCGACGTTGGGGATACGGGTCCGGTCCACGCCCAGGAGGGCGGCTGCCTGCTGGGCCGACATGCCCGATTGCTCTCGCAGTTTGCGCAGTTCGCTCCCGAGGCGCTGCTGTCGCGCGGTCGGGCTGCTCCTGGGTGGCACGCTCGGACTCCCCTGTTCGTTCCGTTTCGCCGGAGATCCGGCCGGATCGCGGCTTCGGGCCGGAATGGCACGAGTACACGCAAGTAGTAGCACTGTGCTCCGCTCTTGCGCTACGGTCGGTAGCGCAAGTCTCACACGGGGCGACTGTGACCGTGTGCGCGTACCCCCCAATGCGCAAGAAATGTGAGCAACTCGATGAAGGGCGCCACGCGCTGCCTCCCGGACGCCGCAACGGCCGGGCCCATACCTCCCGCGACGGGGAACCTCAGCTACTCGATGCGCCTGCCCGGCGGGGCGTACTGCGCGGGTCTCGCCCGCGAGGCGGTCCGCACGCTCCTCACGCGGCACGGCCTCTCCGACCTGAGCGAGACCGCCGCCCTCGCCGCCTCCGAACTCGTCGCCGCCGCCTACCGGTTCACCCCCGACCGGGAGATGCTCCTGCGAGTCCGCTGGCAGTACGACGCGCTGCGGATCGTGCTCTACGACCAGCACCCGGCGCACTCCTCGCCCCTCGCGGCGGAGGAGTGCCGCGACCGCCGCAGCCGCAGCATGTGGCTGCTGGCCGCGGTGGTCGACGCGGACGGCGGGGACTGGGGGCTGGCCCCGGTGCTCACTCCGGGCGGCGGCACCAAGTCCTGGGCTTTACTTCACCGTTAGTGATCCCCGCGGTGATCCCCGCGAGCGATCCCTTCCTGTGACACGCCCTGCCCGGCGACGCCGACCCGCCCTGCCCCACTGTCCGCACGCCGACCCCTCGCACGCCGCCCCCCCGCACGCCGGCCCCCCCCCGCACCCCGACCCCTCGTCAACGCACCGAGGTCACTCCCCTGACCTCCTCCGCCGTCGTCGGCCGCAGCTCACCGTCGAGCAGCAGCCAGCGCGTGATCCCCAGCGACTCCAGGAACGTCACGTCGTGGCTCGCCACGATCAGGGCCCCCTCGTACGCGTCCAGAGCCGCCGTCAGTTTCTGGACCGACGCCATGTCCAGGTTGTTCGTCGGCTCGTCCAGCATCAGCAACTGGGGAGCCGGCTCCGCCAGAAGCAGCGCCGCGAGCGTCGCCCGGAAACGCTCCCCGCCCGAGAGGGTGCCCGCGGGCTGGTCCGCCCGCGCGCCCCGGAAGAGGAACCTCGCCAGCCGCGCCCTGATCGCGTTCTGCGTCGCCTCCGGCGCGAAGCGGGCCACGTTCGCCACCACGCTCAGCTCGTCGTCGAGCACGTCGAGCCGCTGCGGCAGGAAGCGGAGCGGCACCCGCGCCTCGGCCTCGCCCGACACCGCCTCCACCTCGCCCGCGATCGTCCGGAGCAGGGTCGTCTTGCCCGCCCCGTTCCGGCCCACGAGCGCGATCCGTTCAGGGCCCCGCAGGGCGAACTCGCCGGCGACCTTCGCCCCGTACCGCAGCTCCAGGTCGCGCAGGTAGAGCACCTCGCGGCCCGGCGGCACCGAGGTGCGGGGCAGCTCGACGCGGATCTCGTCGTCGTCGCGCACCGCCTCCACCGCCGCGTCGAGCCGCTCCCTCGCCTCGGACAGCCGCTCCGCGTGCAGGGCGCGGTGCTTGCCCGCCGAGACCTGGGCCTCGCTCTTGCGGCCGTTCGCCACGATCTTCGGCAGGACCTTGTTCTCGAAGCTCTTCTGCGCGAAGCGCTTGCGCCGCGCCAACTTCAGGTGCGCGTCGGAGAGTTCCCGCTTCTGGCGTTGTACGTCGGCCTCGGCGACGCGCACCATGCGCTCCGCCGCCTCCTGTTCGGCGGCGAGGGCGATCTCGTAGTCCGACCAGGCACCGCCGTACCAGGTGACCTCGCCGTCCCGCAGGTCGGCGATCTGGTCGACACGCTCAAGGAGTTCACGGTCGTGGCTGACCACGACCAGGACTCCCGACCAGTTCTCCACGGCATCGTAGAGACGGGCGCGGGCGTGCCGGTCCAGGTTGTTCGTCGGCTCGTCGAGGAGGAGGACGTCGGGGCGGGCGAGGAGGAGCGCCGCGAGGCGGAGCAGGACCGACTCGCCGCCCGAGACCTCGCCCACGGTCCGGTCGAGGCCGACCGTGTCCAGACCGAGCTGGTCGAGCGTGGCCCGGGCCCGCTCCTCCACGTCCCAGTCGTCGGCGAGCGTCGTGAAGTGCTCCTCCGCCGGGTCGCCGTTCTCGATGGCGTGCAGCGCGGCGCGCTTCTCGGCGATGCCGAGGATCTCGTCGACCCGGCGCGAGGTGTCGAGGACGAGGTTCTGCGGCAGGTAGCCGAGCTCGCCCGTGACCCGGACGGTGCCCGAGGCCGGGGTCAGCTCCCCGGCGATCAGCTTGAGCAGGGTCGACTTGCCGGAGCCGTTGACGCCGACGAGCCCGGTGCGGCCGGGGCCGACCGTGAGCCGGAAGTCGTCGAGGACCTCGGAGCCGTCGGGCCAGGAGAAGGAGAGGGACGTGCAGGTGATGAATGTGGGGTGATGCGCCATGGAGGCCTCCCGGTCGCGCGTGAGCGTGGAATGGTCATCGCGTGGAGACACCGGGGCGCGGGGGCAGTCGTCTGCCGGAAAAACCGTCGGTCAGGAACGGCTCGTACGCCGAGGTCGAGAACGGCACACGCGGCACAGGGGGCACGCGCGGCTCGGTGTCTCAAACCTCAGACGAGCAACGTCCTTCTCCGATCGGGTGACAACAAGGTCGATATCGACGGTACGACCCCGACCGGGGAAGGGCAAATGATTTACGGAGGGGCTCCGCGAGGCGGCCTACGAGAGCAGGCGCGCGAGGTCCTCGTCCCAGTCCAGGTACTGGTGCTCCCGTCCCGCCGGCACCAGGTCCTCCGACCGCTCCAGGAAACGCCGCAGCTCCGAGGTCCGCACGTGCACCATCGCCACCCCCTCCGGGGCGTGGAACTCGACGACCGTGCGGTCGTACCCGTACGGCCGCAGGCGTACGTCCCCGTCACCGGCCGGCCGGTCGACGCCCTCGACGAGCAGCTCGCGGGCGAACGCCCACGACACCTCGACGCCCTCCAGCGTCGCCGGGGGCGGGAACGCCATGCTCACGGCGTACGGATCCTCACGGTCGTACCGCAGCGTGGCGGGAACCGTCTCCATGCGGGGGCAGGAAGCGACCAGACGGGCTTGCACGGACTGCTCGATGACGGCGGACAAGACCGGCTCCTCTCGCGGGCTTCGGATCCTGTGCGTCTCCCCGACACCAGGGCACCTGACACCAAGAAGGACGAGCGGAAGCACCGGAACGTGCACTCGAAGGGCACGTGAGCTGCGTCACCGTACGGAGAAGCCCGTGGTCAGCGCCGTTCGGCGTCGTCGTCGTCCGGCTCCGCGCAGGGGCCGGAATGGTCGCAGTACGGCTGGTTCCCCGACGCCCCGCAGCCGCACAGCATGACCCGCGTCTCGTGCCGGTCCCCCTGCGGGCCGGTCACGAGCAGGTCGCCGCGCAGGACCAGCTGCCCCGTCGGCGTACGGAGCACGGAGGTGGGGGAGTCCGGGAGCTCGGCGGCGGAGCCGGCCGGGCGGTGGCGGTACTGGAGCGCCCCCGAGGGGCAGCGGCGGATGACCTCGGCGAGGACGTCGGGATCGGCGGCGTCCGGCAGGATCCACGGGCGCCGCGCGAGGTCGAACACCTCGGGCAGACCGTGCACGCACTCGGCCGCGTGCAGACAGCGCCGCGGCTCGAAGGTGACGGTGATGCCCTCGCCCTCGTACTCCTTGATCTTCGGCTTCTCCTCGGCGGGCGCGGACGCGGACCCCGGCGCGGACTCGGGCGCGGATGCGGTCGTACGGTCGCTCATGCGGCCAGCCTAGGAACGGCGGGGGAGGTACGCACCCTGGACGGGGCCCGGCCGGGGACGCTAGCTTCCGGCGCCATGACGTCCAAGGGGAAGACGAGACGAATGATGTCGGTGGGGCTGATCGGGGCGGCGCTCGCGCTCACCCTCGCGGCACCCGCGCGCGCCGGGGAGACCCCCACGGCGGCGGCCGGCTGGCAGCTCACACCGACCGGCACCGACGCCCGCTTCCGCGGGCTCGCGGCGGTCGACCGGTCCACCGCCTGGGCGGCGGGCTCCCGGGGCACGGTCCTGCGCACCACCGACGGCGGGCGGAGCTGGCGCGACGTGTCGCCGGCCGGGGCGGCCGACCTGGAGCTCCGCGACGTGGAGGCCTTCGACGCCCGCAGGGCCGTCGTCCTCGCCATCGGCGAGGGCGAGGCGTCCCGCGTGCTGCGCACCGAGGACGGCGGCGCCACCTGGACCGAGTCCTTCCGGAACACCGACCCGCGCGCCTTCTACGACTGCCTGACCTTCTTCGACCGCCGCCACGGCCTCGCCATGAGCGACCCGGTCGACGGCAAGTACCGCATCCTCTCCACCAGCGACGGCGGCCGCTCCTGGGAGGTCCTGCCGAGCGCCGGCATGCCGGAGGCGCTGCCCGGCGAGGCCGCCTTCGCGGCGAGCGGCCAGTGCCTGGTCTCGGCCGGCCCCCGCGACGTGTGGCTCGCCACCGGCGGCGGGGCGACCGCCCGTGTCCTGCACTCCGGCGACCGGGGTCTGACTTGGACCGCCACCGACACCACGATCCCGGCGGGCGACCCGGCCCGGGGCGTCTTCGGCCTCGCCTTCCGCGACCGCACCCACGGCATCGCCGTCGGCGGGGACTACCGCAAGGACCAGCCGTCGCCGCGGGCCGCGGCGGTCACCGGGGGCGGCGGCCGGAGCTGGACCGCGTCGGCCACGCCGCCGCCCGCCTACCGCTCGGGCGTCGCCTGGCTCCCGCACAGCAAGTCGGCCGCGCTGGCCGTCGGCCCGACCGGCACGGACCTGACCACCGACGGAGGCCGCACCTGGCGGACCGTCGACACCGGCTCGTACGACACGGTCGACTGCACGGCCGACGGCTCATGCTGGGCCTCGGGCGAGAAGGGCCGCATCGCCCGCCTGGGCCGGAACTGACGGGGCACGGCCGCTCCCCGGGCGGGGCGCGCGCCGGGAAAACCGGTTGGCGGGGAGATCGGCACGATGACAGTCTGGGCGCACACCGAAGGGGTGTAGCTCAGATGGCCAGAGCGCCGGTCTCCAAAACCGGATGCCGCAGGTTCGACTCCTGTCACCCCTGCCATACGCGTCACCGCCGCTGTACGGGGCTGGGATGCTGGGGCCATGAACTCTGTGGACCCGGGGTCCCGGCCTCTGCTCGTCGTGGACGGGGCCAACGTCGTGGGATCGGTGCCCGACGGCTGGTGGCGCGACCGGCGCGGGGCCGCCGAGCGGCTGCGCGACCGGCTCGCCGTGACCGGGGGGCCGGTCGACGCCCCGTACCCCGGCCCGTACGAGATCGTCCTGGTCGTCGAGGGCCGTGCTCGCGGCGTCGCCTCCGTCCCCGGTGTACGGGTCGAGGAGGCCACCGGCAGCGGCGACGACCTGATCGCCGAACTCGCCGAGCTCGCCGCGCGGGCGAACGCCCGGCCGTGTCTCGTCGTCACGGCCGACCGCGAGCTGCGCCGGAGAGCGGAAGCGGCGGGCGCCCGCTGCGTGGGCCCGCGCAGTCTGCCGAAGCCGCTCCCCGGTCCGCCCGCTCAGGAAGGCAGTTGATCCCGGTACGGGGCGAGGCCGTCGACCGTCTTGGTCGCGTAGAACTCCGTGATCCGGTACGTGCAGATGCCCGCCGTGCTGAACGGGTCGGCCGCCGCGATCGCCTCGATCTCCGCGCGGTCGACCCCGGTGGCCAGGATCACCCCGCCGTCGCGCGGGTTCTTCCGCCCGGAGGCGAGGAACACGCCGGCGGCGAACTGGGCGTCGAGCCACGCGACATGCGGGGCGAGCAGCGCGTCGGCCTGCTCGACGGGCGCGGTGTAGGTCAATTCCAGTACGAACATGCACGTCAGGCTACCGGGACCCTCCTGCTCGCCCCCGCGGGGCCATAGGCTGGCCGCACTATGACGATCATCGGGATTCCGGCGGGCTGGCCCGCCGACGAGGAAGCCGCTCGGGACGTCCAGCGGGAGTTGCGGGCGCGGATCGTCCTCGACGAGGAGGGACCGGCCGTCGGCGAGGGCCACGTCACCGGGCTCGACGTGGCCTACGACGACGAGCGGGACCTCGTCGCCGCCGCGGCCGTCGTGCTCGACGCGCGCACGCTCGACGTGGTCGAGGAGGCGACGGCGGTCGGCCGGGTCTCCTTCCCGTACGTCCCCGGGCTCCTCGCCTTCCGGGAGATCCCGACCGTCCTCGCCGCGCTCGACTCCCTCACCGTCGACCCCGGCCTCCTCGTCTGTGACGGTTACGGCATCGCCCACCCCCGCCGCTTCGGCCTGGCGAGCCACCTCGGCGTGCTCACCGGGCGCCCGGCGATCGGCGTCGCGAAGAACCCCTTCACCTTCACGTACGAGCAACCCGGCGATCAGCGCGGTGAGTTCAGCGCCCTGCTGGCCGAAGGCGAGGAAGTGGGCCGGGCGTTGCGAACCCAGTCCGGGGTGAAGTCGGTGTACGTCTCCGTCGGCCACCGGGTCTCCCTGGACCGCGCCTGCGCCCACACCCTCCACCTCACCCCGCGTTACCGCGTCCCCGAGACGACCCGGCATGCCGACTCCCTCTGCCGCAGGGCCCTCAAGGAGGCCCAGGGCGTGGGCTGACCGCCGACGCGGTCAGCTCCGGTGCGCCACCCGGAAGCGGATGCCCGCCGCGCTCAGCCGATCGATGAGCGCGTCGCCCATCGCCACGGCCGTCGTCACCTGGCCCGCCGTCTTCGGCAGCGGGTCGAAGGCGAGGCAGAGTGCCGACTCGGCGAGCATCTTCGCCGTCTCGTCGTAGCCGGGGTCGCCGCCCGACACCTCGGTGAAGACCCGGCGTCCGCCGCCCTCGCCGACGAACCGCACCGAGAACCAGCTCCGCGCCCGCCGTTCGGCCGAGGGTCCGCGCCCCGGCTCGTAACGCTCCATCAGCCAACGCCGTACCGCGGGGAGTTGGGCGGCGACGGCGCCCACGCTCACCGCCGCCGTGCCGCCGAGTGCCATCGGGAGCGTCTTGACGGAGGCGTAGTGGCGGTAGCGGAAGTCGGGGCCGTACCGGTCGAGACCGGCCGCCGAGCGGGTCACGACCTGGGGGTCGAGCGTCGGCAGCGGCAGCGCCCACGTGCCCGTCTCCCGGCTGAACCGGGGCGCGCCCAGCGGTGACCGGGCCCGGCGCCCCACCAACCGGGGCGCGTGGAGCCGTCGTTCGCGCGCCGCCGCGAGCAGGTGCCGTCCCCGGCCTAGGGCCGTCAGGGCGGAGGCGAAGGTGCCGCCCGAGAACGTGGCCCCGGCCCGGACGAAGCCGTCGACGGTCAGCGGTACGCCCTCCGGGAGCTGCCGCACGGTGTAGTACGCGCCCAGGTCGTGCGGGACGGAGTCGAAGCCGCAGGCGTGCACGATCCGGGCGCCGGTCTCCCGGGCGCGGGCGTCGTGGCGCACGTACATGAGGTCGACGAACTCGGCCTCGCCGGTCAGGTCCAGGTAGTCCGTGCCCGCCTCCGCGCAGGCGGCGACGAGCCCCTCCCCGTACCAGACGTACGGTCCGACCGTCGTCGCCACGACCCGGGCCGAGGACGCGAGCGCGCGCAGCGACTCCGGGTCGCCCGCGTCGGCGACGACCAGCGGCAGCTCCGCGCAGTGCGGCCACCGGGCGGCGAGCCGCTCGCGCAGCGCCCTGAGCCCGGCGGGGTTGCGGCCCGCGAGCGCCCAGCGGCACCCGGCGGGGGCGTGTTCGGCCAGGTACTCGGCGGTCAGCCCGCCGACGAAACCGGTGGCCCCGAAGAGCACCACGTCGTAGTCCCGGGTCCCGCCCGTGACGCCCTCGTGCGCGGTCGCGCCCGCCCCTGTCTCCATCGAGCCCCTCGTTCCGGCCGTCACGCCACCGCCCCGCGCGGTCGTCGTCGGCGGAGGATAGCGGAAGGCGCGGGCCCGGACGCCAGGGCCCCGCACCGGACACATTTCCAAGCGCTTGCTCGGCCGAAGGGCTTGTGTCGAGTGGAACACGTTCCTAGCATCTCCGGTGTTACATCATTGGTGTCACACACTCCTGGGGGCTCGATGAGCACGACGCACACCGCCCGGAACGGCCCGCTCGCCGGGGTCCGTGTCGTCGAACTCGCCGGCATCGGCCCCGGCCCCTTCGCCGCCATGCTCCTCGCCGACCTCGGCGCCGACGTCGTCCGCGTCGACCGCCCCGGCGGAGCCGGCCTCGGCATCGACCCGGCCCGCGACCTCACCAACCGCAACAAGCGCTCCGTCCTCGTCGACCTCAAGAGCGAGGACGGGGTCGCCACCGTGCTCGACCTCGTCGACCGCGCGGACATCCTCGTCGAGGGGTACCGGCCCGGCGTCGCCGAGCGCCTCGGCGTCGGCCCCGAGCCCTGCCTCGCCCGCAACCCCCGCCTCGTCTACGGCCGGATGACCGGCTGGGGCCAGGAGGGCCCGCTCGCCGCGACCGCCGGACACGACATCGGCTACATCGCGCTCACCGGCGCCCTCGGCATGATCGGCCCGGACCCCGACGGCCCGCCCACCGTCCCCGTCAACCTCGTCGGCGACTACGCGGGCGGCTCGCTCTACCTCGTCGTCGGCGTCCTCGCCGCCCTCCAGCACGCCCGCGCCCACGGCGAGGGCCAGGTCGTCGACGCCGCCATCGTCGACGGCACCGCCCACCTCACCACCATGATCCACGGCATGCTCGCGGCCGGCGGCTGGCAGGACCGCAGGGGAGTCAACCTGCTCGACGGCGGCTGCCCCTTCTACGGCGTGTACGAGACCTCCGACGGCGGCCACATGGCCGTCGGCGCCCTGGAGCAGCGGTTCTACGAGGAGTTCGCCCGCCTCCTCGGCCTCGGCGAGGCCGCCGCCGCCCGCCAGGACCTCGCCCGCTGGCCCGAGCTCCGCGTCGCCGTCGCCGAGCGCTTCCGGAGCCGTACCCGCGCGGAGTGGACCGCCGTCTTCGACGGCTCCGACGCCTGCGTCGCCCCCGTCCTCTCCCTCCGCGAGGCACCGGACCACCCGCACCTCGCCGCCCGCGCCACCTTCACCGAGCACGGCGGCCTCGTCCAGCCCGCCCCCGCGCCCCGCTTCTCCGTCACCCCCGGGGCGATCCGCCGGGGCCCCGCCCTGCCCGGGGCCGACACCGCCGAGGTCGCCGAAGACTGGGCCGTACCCACCCTCAAGCCCCAGGAGTCCGCATCGTGAAGCGTCAGATCTACACCGAGGACCACGAGGCCTTCCGCGCGGTCGTCCGCACCTTCCTGGAGAAGGAGGTGCTGCCCCACTACGAGCGTTGGGAGAAGGACGGCATCGTCTCCCGGGAGGTCTGGCTCGCCGCCGGCCGGCAGGGCCTCCTCGGCATCGCCGTCGACGAGGAGTACGGGGGCGGCGGCAACCCGGACTTCCGCTACGGGGCGGTCCTCGGCGAGGAGTTCACCCGCGCCGGCGCCCCCGGGCTCGCCATCGGCCTGCACAACGACATCATCGGCCCCTACCTCACCTCCCTCGCCACCGACGAGCAGAAGCGGCGCTGGCTCCCCGGCTTCTGCTCCGGCGAGACGATCACCGCCATCGCCATGACGGAACCCGGCGCGGGGTCGGACCTCCAGGGCATCCGGACCACCGCCGAGGACCACGGCGACCACTGGATCCTCAACGGCTCCAAGACCTTCATCTCCAACGGCATCCTCGCCGACCTGGTGATCGTCGTCGCCCGCACCACCCCCGAGGGCGGCGCCCACGGCCTCTCCCTCCTCGTCGTCGAGCGCGGCGCCGAGGGCTTCGAACGCGGCCGGAACCTCGACAAGATCGGCCAGAAGTCCCAGGACACCGCCGAACTCTTCTTCACCGACGTCCGCGTCCCCAAGGAGAACCTGCTCGGCGAGCTCAACGGCGCCTTCATCCACCTGATGACCAACCTCGCCCAGGAGCGCCTGGCCATCGCCGTCGCCGGCATCGCCGGGGCCGAACACCTCCTGGAGCTCACCACCCGGTACGTCAAGGAGCGCGAGGCCTTCGGACGCCCGCTCTCCCGGCTCCAGCACGTCCGCTTCGAGATCGCCGAGATGGCCACCGAGTGCGCCGTCACCCGCACCTTCGTCGACCGCTGCGTCGAGGAGCACGCGGAGGGCGCGCTCGACGCCGTCCACGCCTCCATGGCCAAGTGGTGGGCGACCGAGCTCCAGAAGCGGGTCGCCGACCGCTGCCTGCAACTGCACGGCGGATACGGCTACATGAGCGAATTCCCGGTCGCCCGTGCCTTCACCGACGGCCGGATCCAGACCATCTACGGCGGCACGACCGAGATCATGAAGGAGATCATCGGCCGCTCCCTCCTCGGCTGACCCTCCGCACCTTTCCCTCGTCACCCTCACCGCGAAAACCCTCACCGCGAAAGGCTTCTCGTGAGCACCGAAGCGTACGTGTACGACGCGATCCGCACCCCGCGCGGACGCGGCAAGGCCAACGGCTCCCTGCACGGCACCAAGCCGATCGACCTGGTCGTCGGCCTCATCCGGGAGATCCAGGCCCGCCACCCCGAGCTCGACCCGGCCGCCATCGACGACATCGTCCTCGGCGTCGTCGGCCCGGTCGGCGACCAGGGCTCCGACATCGCCCGCATCGCCGCCATCGCCGCCGGCCTGCCCGACACCGTCGCCGGCGTCCAGGAGAACCGCTTCTGTGCCTCCGGCCTCGAAGCGGTCAACATGGCCGCGATGAAGGTCCGCTCCGGCTGGGAGGACCTCGTCCTCGCCGGCGGCGTCGAGTCCATGTCCCGCGTGCCGATGGCCTCCGACGGCGGCGCCTGGTTCGCCGACCCGATGACCAACCTGGAGACCAACTTCGTCCCCCAGGGCATCGGCGCCGACCTCATCGCCACCATCGAGGGCTTCTCCCGCCGCGACGTCGACGAGTACGCCGCCCTCTCCCAGGAGCGCGCCGCCGCCGCGATCAAGGACGGCCGCTTCGCCCGCTCGATCGTCCCCGTGAAGGACCGCGCCGGACTCACCGTCCTCGACCACGACGAGTTCATCCGTCCCGGCACGACCGCCGACTCCCTCGCCCGCCTCAAGCCCTCCTTCAAGGACATCGGCGAGCTCGGCGGCTTCGACGCGGTCGCCCTGCAGAAGTACCACTGGGTCGAGGAGATCGACCACGTCCACCACGCGGGCAACTCCTCCGGCATCGTCGACGGCGCCTCCCTCGTCGCCATCGGCTCGAAGGAGGTCGGCGAGCGGTACGGGCTCCGCCCGCGCGCCCGGATCGTCTCGGCCGCCGTCTCCGGCTCCGAGCCGACCATCATGCTCACCGGCCCCGCGCCGGCCACCCGCAAGGCCCTCGCCAAGGCGGGCCTCACCATCGACGACATCGACCTCATCGAGATCAACGAGGCCTTCGCGGCCGTCGTCCTGCGCTTCGTCAAGGACATGGGCGTCTCCCTGGACAAGGTCAACGTCAACGGCGGCGCGATCGCGCTCGGCCACCCGCTCGGCGCCACCGGCGCGATGATCCTCGGCACCCTCGTCGACGAGCTGGAGCGCCAGGACAAGCGCTACGGCCTCGCCACCCTCTGCGTGGGCGGCGGCATGGGCATCGCCACCGTCGTCGAGCGCGTCTGACCGTCCCGTACCGACCCCCTTCCACGGACTTCTACGGAGAAGCAGCAGTCATGAGCGAGAGCACCACCATCCGCTGGGAACAGGACGCGACCGGGATCGTCACCCTCGTCCTCGACGACCCCAACCAGTCCGCCAACACCATGAACGAGGCCTTCCGCGCCTCGATCACCGCCACCGCCGACCGCCTGGAGGCCGAGAAGGACTCCATCCGCGGCATCATCTACACCTCCGCCAAGAAGACCTTCTTCGCGGGCGGCGACCTCAAGGACATGGTCAAGGCGGGCCCCGAGCACGCCCGGGCCATCTTCGAGTCCGCCCTGGAGATGAAGGACGCGCTCCGCCGCATCGAGACCCTCGGCAAGCCCGTCGTCGCCGCCATCAACGGCGCCGCGCTCGGCGGCGGCTACGAGATCGCGCTCGCCTCCCACCACCGCGTCGCCCTCGACGCCCCCGGCTCCAAGATCGGCCTGCCCGAGGTCACCCTCGGTCTCCTCCCGGGCGGCGGCGGGGTCACCCGTACCGTACGGCTCATGGGCATCACCGACGCCCTGCTCAAGGTCCTGCTCCAGGGCACCCAGTACGCGCCCCAGCGCGCCCTCGCGAGCGGCCTCGTCCACGAGATCGCCGCCACCCCCGAGGAGATGATGGCCAAGGCCATCGCCTTCATCGACACCCACCCCGAGTCCCAGCAGCCCTGGGACGTCCCCGGCTACCGCATCCCCGGCGGCACCCCGTCGAACCCCAAGTTCGCCGCCAACCTCCCGGCCTTCCCCGCCAACCTGCGCAAGCAGCTCAACGGCGCGCCCTACCCGGCGCCGAAGGCCATCATGGCCGCCGCCGTCGAGGGCTCCCAGGTCGACTTCGCGTCCGCGAGCGTCATCGAGAGCCGGTACTTCACCGAGCTCGTCACCGGCCAGACCGCGAAGAACATGATCCAGGCGTTCTTCTTCGACCTCCAGGCCGTCAACGCGGGCGCCAGCCGCCCCAAGGGCGTCGAGAAGCGCCAGGTCCGCAAGGTCGCCGTGCTCGGCGCGGGCATGATGGGCGCCGGCATCGCGTACTCCTGCGCCCGGGCGGGCATCGAGGTCGTCCTCAAGGACGTCACCGCCGAGTCGGCGGCGAAGGGCAAGGCGTACTCGGAGAAGCTCTGCGCGAAGGCCGTGAGCCGGGGCCGTACGACCCAGGAGAAGGCGGACGCGCTCCTCGCCCGCATCACGCCCACCGCCGAGGCCGCCGACCTGGCCGGCTGCGACGCGGTCATCGAGGCCGTCTTCGAGGACACCTCGCTCAAGCACAAGGTCTTCCAGGAGATCCAGCACGTCGTCGCCCCCGACGCGCTCCTCTGCTCCAACACCTCGACGCTCCCCATCACGGCCCTCGCCGAGGGCGTGGAGCGCCAGACCGACTTCATCGGCCTGCACTTCTTCTCGCCCGTCGACAAGATGCCGCTCGTCGAGATCATCAAGGGCGAGCGGACCGGCGACGAGGCCCTGGCCCGCGCGTTCGACCTGGTCCGCCAGATCAACAAGACCCCGATCGTCGTCAACGACTCCCGCGGCTTCTTCACCTCCCGCGTGATCGGCCACTTCATCAACGAGGGCGTCGCCATGGTCGGCGAGGGCGTCGAGCCCGCCTCCGTCGAACAGGCCGCCGCGCAGGCCGGCTACCCGGCGAAGGTCCTCTCCCTGATGGACGAGCTGACCCTCACCCTCCCGCGCAAGATCCGCAACGAGACGCGGAAGGCGATCGAGGCGGAGGGCGGCGTGTGGGTCACGCACCCGGCGGAGGCGGTCATCGACCGCATGGTCGACGAGTTCGGCCGCCCGGGCCGCAGCGGCGGGGCGGGCTTCTACGACTACGACGAGACGGGCAAGCGCGCCAAGCTCTGGCCCGGGCTGCGCGAGCACTACACCAAGCAGGGGTACGAGATCCCCTTCCGCGACATGCAGGAGCGGATGCTCTTCTCCGAGGCGCTCGACACCGTCCGCCTCCTGGAGGAAGGCGTCCTGACCTCGGTCGCCGACGCCAACATCGGCTCCATCATGGGCATCGGCTTCCCCGCCTGGACCGGCGGCGTGCTCCAGTACGTCAACGGGTACGAGGGCGGGCTGCCCGGCTTCGTGGCGCGCGCCCGCGAGCTGGCGGAGACGTACGGCGAGCGGTTCGCCCCGCCGGCGCTCCTCGTCGAGAAGGCCGAGCGCGGCGAGGTCTTCACGGACTCCTGAACGCCGACCGCAGCTCCTCGCTCAGCGAGCGCTGGAACGCGGTGACGAGGGCCTGGACCACCATCGGCTGCATGTGCGCCGAGAGCGACTTCATCGCCGTCAGGTGGTCCGGGTCCTCCCCGCTCTCCCGGTACGGGCTCCACACCTCGTCCCGGAAGAGCCGGAACAGCTCGTGGGCGGCGGACCGGGCGTGTTCGAGCAGGACGGTCCGCGAGGCGAGGATGGTCTCGTGGGCGATGGGCACGTCGAGCAGCTCGACCCCGAGCCGCAGCAGGGAGGCGTCGAGCCGGTACGTACCGGGGACATCCGTCTCCTCCACCACCCCCATGGCGGCGAGCCGCTCCACGTCCTCCCCGGTCAGCGCCCGCCCGGCGCGCCGCTCCAGCTCGGGCAGGGTGATGGTCTCGGCCGACTCGGGAGCCCAGGAGGCCACGAGGGCCCGATGGATGGCGAGATCCTGCGCGCTGAGATCGGCGGGCAGCTGCTCCAGGTACCGCTCGATGGCGGCGAGCGTCATCCCCTGCCGCTGGAGCTCCTCGATGAGCGCGAGCCGGGCCAGGTGCTCGGCCCCGTAGTGCCCGACCCGCCGCGCGCCGATGACGGGCGGCGGCAGCAGCCCCCGGGTCCCGTAGAACCGCACGGTCCGCACGGTCACCCCGGCGCGGGCGGCCAACTCGTCCACGGTGTACACGATCGAGTCCATGGCGAAACAGTATTGCTGTCTCACCAGTGCTGTAAAAGGTGTCTCACCGCGCCGCGACGGCGGCCTCCACCGCCGAGAAGGTCACGCCGTGGTCGGCGAGGACCTCGGCGACGACTCCGCCGGTGGTCGTGAGCGCGAGCAGCAGGTGCTCGTCCCCGATCTCGCGCTCCTTCCGCGCGAGCGCGACCCGCAGCGACTTCTCGATGACGGTCTTCGCCTCTCGCGAGAACCGCCCGGACCCCTTCCGTCGGCCGGCGAGCGCACCGACCCCGTGGGTCTCCTCGACCCGCTCGACGATCGCGCCGACATCGATCCCGAGCGAGGCCAGGGCCTCGGCGTCGGCCCGCGAGAGCCCGGCCCGCCGCCGCGCCTCGGCGAGCGAGTCGACCAGCGAGCCCCGCCGTTCGGCCGGACACAGCGCGAGCAGCGCGGCGGAGGCCCGGGTGCCCTCCCGGTCGAGCAGCGCGAGCAGCAGATGCTCCTCGGTGACGGCGGGCGCCTGGCTCCGCTCCGCGTGCTCGACCGCGCCCGTGACCACGGCCCGCGCGGCCTTCGTGAACCGTTCGAACATCACTGCCTCCCGTACTTCTTGTGGACGGCCTGCCGACTGACCCCGAGTTCGGCAGCGATCTCCTGCCAGGACCACCCCTGGTTGCGCGCACTGCGCACCTGGACGGCCTCCAGCTGTTCCAACAACCGCCGCAGGGCGGAGACGGCCCGCAGCCCCACACGGGGATCACGGTCACCGGCTCGCGCGGCGAGATCGGTCGCATCGCTCATGCCTGTCAATCTAGGTTGACAGGCGTCGTGGCGTCAACCCCGGTTGACAAGGAGGGGAAGCGGCCTACCGCCGCTGGTACCGCGACCGCGAGACGGGCGGCTTCGCACTCGGCGCGGCCCCGTTCGTCGAGGTGGCCCCGGACCTGTGGGTCGTCGACCCTCGGCGCGTCGGTCCACATGCCCCGCATCGGCTGCGGCCTGGCCGGCGGCGAGTGGAGCGAGGTGGAACCGCTGGTGCGGGAGAGGCTGATACGACGGGGGATACCGGTCACCGTGTACGACTTCGCCGGGTGACCGACATCCCCTCGGGGTGCGTCCTAGTAGCCGACCACCGGGTAGTGGTCCGACAGGTTGGTGTACGTGTACGAGGTGCCCCAGCTGGTGACCGTCCAGGGGGTCGTCGACTCCGGGATCACCTCGTTCGTCCAGTTCGCCGGGCGGGCGTTGCCGGAGCGGTAGAGGACGTAGTCGAGGTCCTCGCGGGGGTCGGTGGGGTAGCGGTACGAGGCGATCGAGTTCTGCGCGGTGTCGAAGGAGTACGGGTGGCCCGTGCGGGCGTCCGCGGGTGCGAGGTCCGCGTCGGCGAGCATCGTCGCGTACTCGGGGGTCCGCGAGTCGACGTTCATGTCGCCCGCGACGATCACCTGCTCGCCCGCCGGGATGTTCTTCGCGTCGAGGAACGCGTCCATCGCCTTGAACTGGCGGCTGCGCATCTGTGCCGCCTCGCCCGCCGAGCACCCGGGGTCGGTGGACTGGGCGTGCGTGCCGACCACGTGGACCCGGGTCCCGTTCACGTTCAGGACGGTGTAGACGAAGCCCTTGTTCGAGTACCAGTCCGCGCCGCACGCGTCCTTGTAGACGTACTGCTCCTTGCGGAGGATCGGCCACTTGCTGAGGACCGCCACCCCGCCGTCCTCCGGGGTGGTGGAGGAGTAGGCCCCGCCGGTCGCGTCCCAGCCCGTCTTCGAGCGGCCCATGACGGGGGTCTGGTAGGGGTACTGACCTGCGGCGTTCGCCTTCAGTGCGTCCGAGGAGGAGTTGTCGAAGGCCTCCTGGACCACGACCACGTCCTGGCTCTGGAAGAAGGGCGCGGCGGGGATCGCCTTCGCGCGGTGGTCCTGTCCCCAGTTCGGGTAGAGCGTCTTCGAGAAGAGGAAGGTGTTGTACGTGAGGACCTTCAGGCGCGGGGTCGCGGTGACCGCCTCGGAGGCGGCGGTCGCGGCCGGAGCGGCGGCCACCAGGGTCGCGGCGGCGAGCGCGAGGGAGAGGACGGCACTGGGGGCGCGGCGGATCGCGGTGAGGGTCAAGGTAACTCCCGTGCGGGTGTGAGGGGTTGATCTGGCGAGCCACATCAAATCAGCCGGGGTTACCTCCGGGTAGCTTTCCGGTGCCGGGAATCTTGCCGAGTTCGCACATCGGCGCCAATTCTCTGGCCGGTGTCTGAATTGTCACTTTTTGGAACAGGTAGAATGCGCGCATGACCCTCGCGAACTCCACCGTCTTCAAGACCGACCTCGGTCCTCTCAACCCCGTCTGGGCCGAGCTCATCCTCGGAGCCGTGCTGTTCGGGCTGACCTTCCTCATCATGGCCAAGGCCATCCTGCCCAAGATCAAGCGCACGCTCGACCAGCGTGACGACGCCATCGAGGGCGGCTCCGAGCGCGCCGACGACCTCCTCTCCGAGGCCACCCAGATCCGTGAGCAGTACGAGGCCGAGCTCGCCGAGGCCCGCCACGAGGCCGCGCGCATCCGCTCCAAGGCCGTCGAGGAGGGCTCGGCCGCCATCGCCGCCGCCCGCGCCGAGGGCACCGCCGAGCGCGAGACCATCCTCGCCGCCGGCACCGCCAAGATCGCCGCCGAGCGCGAGGCCGCCGAGCGCGAGCTCACCGCCGACGTCGACGCCTGGGCCCACGCCCTCGCCGGCCGCATCGTCGGCGAGCCGGTCGGCGCCGACCGCTCCTGATCTCCGGACTTCCCTGAAGGGGCCGTCCCCGGCGCAACGCCGGGGCCGGCCCCTTCGTCGTACCGGAAGGAGCCGGAAGAAGGATGATGGACTCGCCGTGAGGAGCACGCCCATGGAGCACCACCCCGTCCCCCCGCCCCCTGGTGGAGTCCTCTGGTCCGTCGCCGGGGACATCCGCGCGCTCCTGATGCTCCCCGCCGCCCTCACCCTCCAGGTCGCCCATCCCGCCATCGGCGCCGGCGTCGACGACCACTCCGTCTTCCGCACCGACCCCTGGGGCCGCGGCGAGCGCTCCCTCCGCTCGCTCCAGCTCTGGACCTACGGCGGCGAGGAGGCCGCGGAGGAGGGCCGCCGCCTCCGCGAGCTGCACCGCACCATCCAGGGCACCGACGCCCACGGCCGTCGCTACCACGCCCTCACCCCGGCGTACTACTCCTGGGTCCACGCCACCGGCTTCCCGATCTACCGGCACGGGCTCCGCCTCCTCGCCCGGCCCCTCACCGAGGCCCAGGAGCGGCAGCTGTACGCCGAGTGGCTGCAGGTCGGCCGCGTCCTCGGCATCCACGACCGGGACATGCCGCAGACGATCAAGGAGTTCTGGCCGTACTACCGCAAGGTCCTCGCCGACGAGATCGAGGCCACCGTCGTCGTCCGGGAACTCCTCGACACCGACCTCCCGGTGCCCGCCCCCGACCGCGGCCCCCTGCCCGTCCGGCTCCTCCTCCGCGTCCTCTGGCCCGTCCTGCGCCGCCCCTTCCTGCGGCTGCGGGCCTTCCTCACCGTCGGCTTCATGCCGCCGGACGCCCGCGCGGCCATCGGCCTGGAGTGGACGGACGCCCAGGACCGCGCCCTGCGCCGCTTCGCCCGGGTGGTCCGTGCCGTCGTCCCCGTCCTCCCCGAGCGGCTGCGCTACCTCCCCCTGGCCCGGAAGGCACGCGAGGCCGCCCGCCGCGCGAAGCGCTGACGGACGGCCCCGGTCCCCGCGGGATCAGTGCCGGTCGTGGACCGTGTTCGTGACCGCGATCTTCTTCCACGACTTCGGCTGTACGGGCTTGGCGTCGGCGCCCGAAGCGGCCAGGGACCGGGAGGCCGCGCCGGTCACCGTCGACTCCGCGGGCTTCGACGGCTGGTACAGCCACGTGTCGAAGAGGCCCGTCAGCTGCTTCCCGGAGACCTTCTCCGCGTACGCCACGAAGTCCGAGACCCGCGCGTTGCCGTAGGCGAACTCCTGCGGCCAGCCCTTCAGGACCGCGAAGAAGTCCTCGTCGCCGATCTCGTTGCGCAGCGCCTGGAGCGCCAGCGCGCCCCGGTCGTAGACGGCCTGGTGGAACTGGTTGTCCGCGCCGGGGTCGCCCGGCTTGACCGTCCAGAACGGGTCCTCGGCCGGCCGAGTCGCGTACACGTAGTCCGCCAGTTCCTGCGCCGTGCCCTCGCCCTCCTTCTCCGACCACAGCCACTGGCTGTAGCGCGCGAAGCCCTCGTTGATCCAGATGTCCTTCCAGTCGCGGACGGACACCGAGTCGCCGTACCACTGGTGCGCGAGCTCGTGCACGACCACCGACACGTTCGCCCCGTTGGCGAACTGGCGCGGGCTGTAGAACGGCCGGGTCTGCGTCTCCAGGGCGAAGCCGCTGGTCACGTTCGGCACGTACCCGCCGAGCGCGTTGAAGGGGTACGGCCCGTAGACCGACTCCAGCCACTCCGCGATCTCGGTCGTCCGCTCGATCGAGGCGCGCGCCGCCCCGTCGTTGTCGCCGAGCTGCTTGCTGTAGGCGTTGAGGACCGGCAGCCCGTTCGCCGTCCGGTCCGTGGTGATGTCGAACTTGCCGACGGCGAGCGTGGCCAGATAGGTCGCCTGCGGCTTGTTCGAACGCCAGCTGTAGCGGGTCCAGCCGAGCCGCGAGGACTGAGCCTGGAGCACACCGTTGCTGATGGCCTGGTGGCCGTCCGGCACGGAGACCGAGACGTCGAACGTGGCCTTGTCGAGCGGGTGGTCGTTGGACGGGAACCACCAGGCGGCCGAGTCCGGCTCCTGCGCGGCGACACCGCCGTCGGGCGTACGGGCCCAGGCCGACCAGCCGTCGACCTTGAACTCCGAGGGCTTGCCCGCGTACTTCACGACGACCGTGATCGCCTTGTTCTTCTCCAGCGGGACGGCCGGGGTGACCTCCAGCTCGTGGTCGCCCGAGGAGGCGAACCGCGCGAGCCTGCCGTTCACCCGGACCTCGCTGACCTTCAGGCCGAGGTCGAGGTTGAACCGGGACAGGTTCTGCTTCGTCGTGGCGAGGATCGTCGCCGTGCCTTCGAGCAGGTCGGTCGCGGGCTCGTACTTCAGCCGCAGGTCGTAGTGGGAGACGTCGTAACCGCCGTTGCCACTGGTCGGGTAGTAGGAGTCGCCGATGCCCGGCGCGCCGGGAACGTAGCTCGCCGCCGATGCCGGGATCGCCAGCAGGAGGGAAGCCGCGAGGGCGCTCGGAACGATGATTCTGCGGTGCACGGGTGCTCCCAAGTCAGAGGAAAAGTCAGACGCGTGGGTGGTCGTCGGTCCTTAGTTCGTACTCTGATCGGACCTTATTCAGCCCCTCGACGCACCGTCACGTCCAGAGCACCCCCCGTCACACGATCGCCATTCGGCCGACATGAACCCCTCCCGCCTCAACCGCACTCTTTTGCCCACGAGTCGACCGGGGTACGTTCCGGCCCATGCCGATGCAGAAGATGGAGAAGCGGAGAACCCGCGGAGCCCGACTGACGTACGGAACCCTCGTGGCCACGGCGACCGCCGCCCTGTTCGCCACCCTCGTCACCCCCGCCGGCGCCCGGCAGGAGCCGGCCCGGGCCGCCGCGCCCGCCGCGCGGGTGTCGCAGCCGGTGTACTCGTACGCCGACGCCGTCCGCGAGTCCGTCTGGGTCGACACCGGCCTCGACGGCGACGGCGACGGCCGCACCGACCGGGTCGCCGTCGACGTCGTCCGGCCCCGCGAACCGGCCGCCGCGGGACGGAAGATCCCGGTCATCATGGACGCCAGCCCGTACTACGCCTGCTGCGGGCGGGGCAACGAGAGCCAGAAGAAGACGTACGACGCCGACGGCAACCCCGTGCAGTTCCCGCTCTTCTACGACAACTACTTCGTCCCGCGCGGCTACGCCTTCGTCGCCGTCGACCTCGCCGGCACCAACCGCTCCGACGGCTGCGACGACGTCGGCGGCCGCTCCGACGTCGGCTCCGCCAAGGCCGTCGTCGACTGGCTGAACGGCCGCGCCCGCGGCTACACCACCCGCACCGGCACCACCCGCGCCTCCGCCGGCCGCTGGAGCGACGGCTCCGTCGGCATGATCGGCAAGAGCTGGGACGGCACCATCGCCAACGGCGTCGCCGCCACCGGCGTGGAAGGGCTGAAAACGATCGTCCCGATCGGCGCCATCTCCTCCTGGTACGACTACTTCCACTCCCAGGGCGCCCCGCTCTACAACGCCAACCCGAGCTGGCTCTCCGAGTACGTCAACAGCCCCGAGGCCCAGGCCCGTTGCGCCGCCGTCCAGGAGCGGATCACGAACGCCACCCCGTACAGCGGCGACTGGACCCCCGCCTGGACCGAGCGCGACCACGTCCGCGACGCCGCGAAGGTGAAGGCGAGCGTCTTCGTCGTCCACGGACAGCAGGATCTCAACGTCCGCGCCAACCAGTTCGGCCGGTGGTGGGAGGCCCTCGCCGCGAACGGCGTCGAGCGGAAGATCTGGCTCTCCCAGACCGGCCACGTCGACCCCTTCGACTTCCGGCGCGCCGAGTGGGTCACCACCCTGCACCGCTGGTTCGACCACTACCTCCTCGGCTACGACAACGGCATCGACCGCGAACCCGTCGCCGACATCGAGCGCGCCCCCGACGTCTGGGCCACCGACCGCACCTGGCCGGCGCGCGGCACCGCCGTCACCACCATGCGCCCCGTGCGCACCGCCCAGCCCGGCGCGGGCGGCCTCGGCCTGACCCCGGCCGCGCCCGGCTCGACCGCCACCCTCACCGACGACCCGGCCCTCGGCGAACTCGACTGGGCCGCCCGGATCGACGAGGACACCCCGGAGAAGGCCGGGTTCGTCACCCGCCCGCTCTCCCGCGACCTGCGGATCTCCGGCTCCTCCAAGGTGACGGTCACCGCCACCCCGTCCACCGCCACGGCGCACCTCTCCGCCGTCCTCGTCGACCTCGGCCCCGACACCATCCGCGACTACGCGGCGGCGGGCGAGGGCATCACCACCCTGGGCGACCGCACCTGCTGGGGCGCGAGCACCGAGGGCGACAGCGCCTGCTTCAAGGTGACCAAGGCCCGGACGGCGAACGTCGAGAGCACGGTCGTCAGCCGCGGCTGGGCCGACCTCGGCACCTGGGCGGACCCGCGCAAGGAGCGCCCGCTGACCCCCGGAAGGGCGTACACCCTGACCCTGAATCTCGCCGCCACCGATCACGTCGTCCCGGCCGGCCACCGGCTCGCGCTCATCGTCGGCGGCACCGACAGGGACCTCCTCGACCCCCCGTCGACCACCCCGACCCTGACCCTCGACCTCGCCCGGACGTGGGCGAAGGTGCCACTGGTCGGGGGAGCGGAGGCGTTCACCCGCGCCACCACGGGTACGGCCCCGAGCGTGACCGCGCCCACCGCCGTACCGTCCCCGAACCGTTCCGTACCGCCCGTCGGCATCACCGGCCCGCGCCTGCCAGGTGGGGGAACCGTTCGGTGACACTCCGTACCACCTACGGGAGTTCGCGGCGGACGCCCGCCCTCGTGGCGGGCGCCGCCGCCCTCGCCCTGCCGTTCGTCACCGCCCCCGCCAAGGCGGCGGAACACGCGCCCCCGCGCCCCCGCACCGGCTTCGAGACGAGCCAGGGGGACCGGTGGACCACGGAGGCCGAGGAGCGGGACTTCCTCGCCGCCGTCGACCGCGCGAGCGACCGCCTGTCGCTCCGCACGATCGGCACCACGGCCCAGGGCCGCCCGCTGCGCCTCGCCACCCTCGGCGCGCCCGCCGCCGGGACGACCGTGCTCCTCGTCTGCGGCCAGCACGGCGACGAACCGGCGGGCCGCGAGGCCTGCCTGAGCGTCCTCCGTGACCTGGCCCTCGCCGAGGACACCGGCCCCCGCGACGTCCTCGCCCGGACGACGGTCCTCGTCGTCCCGAACGCCAACCCCGACGGCCGCGAGGCCGGCACCCGGGGCAACGCCGCCGGTATCGACGTCAACCGCGACCACCTCGCCCTGCGCACCGCCGAGGCGCGGGCCCTGGCCACCGTCCTCCGCGACCGGCAGCCCGCGCTCGTGTACGACCTCCACGAGTACGAGACGACTCCCCGTCACTACGACAAGGAGCTCCTCACCCTCTGGCCCCGCCACCTCGACGTCGACCCGGCCGTCCACGACGAGTCCCGGACGCTCGCCGAGTCCTACGTCCGGCCCGCCGCCGCCCTCGCCGGCCACAGCACCGGCGTCTACGGCATCTGGACCGACCCCCTCACCGGCCGGCCGGTCAAGCAGATCGCGGGCGACGGCCAGGAACGCATCCTGCGCAACGCCGTCGGACTCAAGCACGCCGTCGGCCTGCTCGTCGAGACCGCCGAGGACGCCCTCGACGAGGCCGAACGCGCCGACCGCGCCCTCAACCACCGGCGCAGGGTCGCCACCCAACGGGCCGCCCTCCAGGGCATGTTCGCGTACGTCGACGAGCGCCGCGCCCCCCTCGCCGCCGCCACGGCCGCCGCCCGGTACGAGGGCTTCACCGACACCGGGCCCGTCCACTTCGGCGGCGCCGACAACGACCCTCCCGAACCGGGCGAGGTGCTCGCCGACCCGCCCTGCGCCTACCGCCTCGACCCCCGGCAGTACGCGGGCGTGGCCGACGAACTCGACCTCCATGGCGTCACCGTACGGCCGGAGGGGGACGGCGGGGCGCTGGTCCCGCTGCGCCAGTCGCGGCGCGCCCTCGTCCCGCTGCTCCTCGACGCCCGCGCCCCCCACCACCTCGTCGGTGGGAGTCCCGTGGAGAAGTGCTGAGGGTGGTGTGCGCGGGGCGCGTGGTGAGGTGACGGCGGTCCACGGCGGGGCCAGGCTCCGCACCCGTACACACCCCCACGAAGCTCCGGAGCCCCCATGCGCCGCCGCGTCCTCACCCCCCTGCTGACCACGACCCTGCTCGCCGGAGGCGTCCTCCTCGGCCAGACGGCCGCCGCCGGAGCCGCCGGGGCGGACCCCGTCCGGTGCGCGCCCGCCGAACTGCAGGCCGAGGCCCACCAGGAACGCGTCCGCGCCGACCGGCTCCGCGACCTCGGCGCGCGGGAGGCGGCCCGCGAGGCCGACGCCCGCGCCGACGTCCTGGAACGACGTGCCCGCCAGTGCGCCGACGCGGACCGCGACAACGGCCGGCCGTTCTGGAAGTGACCCCCGAGGGGTCCGGTCCCTGAACGGTTCGTTCCGGGACCGGGACATTTCCGGGACCGCGCAGCCATGGAACGGGCCGGACCCCGGCGAAATACTGGCCGTATGCCGTCAGCGCACACGCTCCTCGACCTCACCGCCCCAGGCCTCACCGCCTCGGACCTCACCGCCTCGGACCTCGCGGCCTCCGACCTCGTGGTCGACGGCCGCCCCCTGCTCCACCGGCTCGACGAGGCGGAGGGCATCGACGCCGTCCCGCCCCTCGCCGCCGACCTCCCGCCGGTCCTCCGCGCCGACCACGTCCGGGCGCTCCTCACCGCACCCCGTACGGCCGTCCGCCGGACCCTCTACTCCTGCCCCGACTGCGCCGACGGCGACGCGCTCGGCTGCGGCACCGTCTCGGTCCTCGTCGCGCACGACGGCGAGGACGTCGTCTGGAGCGACTTCGCCTGGCAGACCGAGAAGGAGATCGACCCCGTACGCGACGGCTACCCGGGCGTCGGCCCGTACCGCTTCCGCGCCGACGCGTACCGATCCGCGCTCCTCGGCCTGCTCGGCGTCGGAGCCCCCCTGGTGGGCGCCGCCGTCTGACCCGGCCCCGTCGCCTAAAATGCGTTCCCTGATGACTGCAACCCTCGTCGCCAAGGACCTCGCCGCCGGCCACGGCGAACGCACCCTCTTCGCCGGGCTCGACCTCGTCGTCGCCCCCGGCGACGTCATCGGCCTCGTCGGCGTCAACGGCGCCGGGAAGTCGACCCTCCTGCGCCTGCTCGCCGGGCTCGACACCCCGGAGGAGGGCGAGCTGCGGCTCTCCCCGCCCACCGCGAGCGTCGGCCACCTCCCGCAGGAGCCCGAGCGGCGCCCCGGCGAGACCGTGCGCGAGTTCCTCGCCCGCCGCACCGGCGTCGCCGCCGCCCAGACCGCCATGGACGAGGCCACCCAGGGCCTCGTCGACGGCACGCCCGGCGCCGACGACGCGTACGCCGAGACCCTCGACCGCTGGCTGAACCTCGGCGGCGCCGACCTCGACGAGCGCGCCGAGGAGGTCGCGGGCTCCCTCGGCCTCACCGTCGGCCTCGACCAGCCGATGACCTCGCTCTCCGGCGGCCAAGCCGCCCGCGCGGGCCTCGCCTCGCTCCTCCTCTCCCGCTACGACGTCTTCCTCCTCGACGAGCCCACCAACGACCTGGACCTCGACGGTCTGGAGCGGCTCGAAGGCTTCGTGAAGAGCCTGCGCGCGGGCACGGTCGTGATCAGCCACGACCGCGAGTTCCTCACCAGGACCGTCACCAAGGTCCTCGAACTCGACCTCGCCCAGCAGCAGATCACCCTGTACGGCGGCGGGTACGACGCCTACCTGGAGGAGCGCGCCACCGCCCGGCGGCACGCGCGCGAGGACTTCGAGGAGTACTCCGACAAGAAGGCCGCCCTGGAGGGGCGCGCCCTCATGCAGCGCAACTGGATGGACAAGGGCGTCCGCAACGCCCGCCGCAAGGCCGGCGACAACGACAAGATGAGCCGCAAGCTGCGCGGCGAGTCCAGCGAGAAGCAGGCCGCGAAGGCCCGCCAGACCCAGCGCATGATCGAACGCCTCGACGTCGTCGAGGAGCCCCGCAAGGAGTGGGAGCTGCGGATGGAGATCGCCTCCGCCCCGCGCTCCGGCTCGGTCGTGGCGACCCTGCGCGAGGCCGAGGTCCGCCGGGGCGACTTCTCCTTCGGTCCCGTCTCGCTCCAGATCGACTGGGCCGACCGGGTCGCCGTCACCGGCGCCAACGGCGCGGGCAAGTCGACACTGCTCGCCGCCCTCCTCGGCCGCCTCCCGCTGGACTCCGGCGACGCGGGCCTCGGCCCGGGCGTCGTCGTCGGCGAGGTCGACCAGGCCCGCAAGCTCTTCCACGGTACGGAGACGCTCCTGGAGGCGTTCTGCGCGGCCGTCCCGGACACCGAGCCCGCCGAGGTCCGCACCCTCCTCGCCAAGTTCGGCCTCAAGGCGGAACACGTCCTGCGGCCCGCGACCACGCTCTCCCCGGGCGAGCGGACCCGCGCCGCGCTCGCCCTGCTCCAGGGCCGGGGGGTGAACCTGCTCGTCCTCGACGAGCCGACCAACCACCTCGACCTGCCGGCCATCGAGCAGCTGGAGTCCGCCCTCGACTCGTACGCGGGCACGCTCCTCCTGGTCACCCACGACCGGCGCATGCTCGACGCCGTCCGCACCACCCGCCGCGTCGAGGTCGCCGACGGCAAGGTGACCGAGCTGTGACGACGGCGCGCTCATGACGGTCTCCTTCGGCTGGGGGCCCGTGGAGGCACGGGCCCTCGCCGCCGGGAGCCCGGAGCCCGTCTGCGTCGTCGTGGTCGACGTGCTGTCCTTCACCACCTCCGTCGGCGTCGCCGTCGAGGCCGGCACCGCCGTCCACCCGTACCCGTGGCGGGACGGGACCGCCGTCGCGTACGCCCGGGAGCGGGACGCCGTCCTCGCCGTCGGCCGCCGCGAGGCGACCGAGGCGCACCCCTGGTCGCTCTCCCCGGCCGCCCTGCGCGCCGCCCCGATGCCGCCGCGCCTGGTCCTGCCCTCCCCGAACGGCTCCACCATCGCGGCCGAGGCCGCCGCGCGCGGCGCGACCGTCGTCGCCGCCTCGCTGCGCAACACCACCGCCGTCGCCCGCTGGCTCACCGCCCGGGGGTACGGCTCCGAGGGCCGCCCGCTCACCGTCATCGCCTCCGGCGAGCGGTGGCCCGACGGCTCGCTGCGCCCCGCGCTCGAAGACCTGCTGGGCGCGGGCGCGGTCCTCGCCGCGCTCGGCGCCACCGGCCCCATGACCCCCGAGGCCACCGCCGCCGCCACGCTGTGGACGGCGACGAACGACCCGGTCGCCGCCTTGCACGGCTGCGACTCGGGCCGTGAACTGTACGAGTACGGCTATCCGCAGGACGTGGCCGTGGCCGCCGAGCTCGACAGCTCGACGACCGTCCCCGTCCTCGTGGACGGCGCTTTCCAGGAGGCAGCACCATGACCGACCTACTGACCCGGCTGACCGAGATGCTGGACGACGTCGACGCGGACATCGACGCGACGATCGACCTCGCGGACGAGATCGCCGCCTCGGGCGACGCCGCCCTCCTGCCGCGCCTCCAGGCGGAGCTGGACCGGGCCCTCGCCGAGCAGGACGCGTACGCGCGCGAGCTGCTCGGCGGCGTCCTCGCCGCCATCGGCGGGGCCGACGTCCTCCCGGCGCTGATCCGCGCTTCGGCCGTCGACCTCGGCGACGACCAGGACGGCCTCGCCGCCCAGATCGTCGACCTGGTCCAGACGGACCCGAAGACGGCGGGGCACGTCCTGCGCCCGCTGACGGAGGACGAGGACCTGACGGTCGCGAACCGCGCCGAATGGGCGCTGCGCTTCCTGCCGTAAACCCTCGGTAGACCCTCCGGGACACGAGAGAAGGCCGCGCCCCCCCGCCCCCCCGGGGGGGGGGCGGCGGGCCGGGGGCGGGGGGGCCCCGCGCCCGCGGCCGGCCCCCCCCCCCCCCCCCCGCCCCGCCCCGGCGCCCCAGCCGTACGCGGAGCCGGTGGACACCGCCGCAACGCTGTGGACCCCCCCGGCCACCACCGAGACGGCGTTGAACAGGTTGCTCACGTTCACCGGCGTGCTGCGGGGTGTGGTCGTCCCGTCGCCGAGCTGCCCGTTGCCGTTGTAGCC
>NZ_JBHJVF010000001.1:201123-417885 GCF_042264145.1 Streptomyces sp. NPDC056144
GGTGCGCTCCCCCCCAAACCCCCGCGGTAGACCCACCGGCACAGGACACACGCCCCCCCCCCCGCACCCGCGGGGGGCGCGGCCTTCTCTCGTGTACGGGTGCGACTCAGCGGCGCTTGCCGCCGCCGCCCTCGCCGAGGAGCCCGGCCTTGCGCAGGGCGTCCGCCATGGCGCTGTTGCCGGGGGCGGGGGCCTGCGCCGTGGAACGACCGCCGCGGTCGTTCCGGCGACCGCCGCCGTCACCGCCGCGACCGCCGTCACGGCCGTCACCGCGACCGCCGCCGCCCTGTCGCTGCTGCGGAGGACGCCCGCCCTGGCCGCCCCGCTCGCGCTTCGGCGCGCCGCCGGCCGACGCGTCCGCGCCCGCCTCGTCGTCCAGGCGGAGCGTCAGCGAGATCCGCTTGCGCGGGATGTCGACGTCCATGACCTTGACCTTGACCACGTCACCCGGCTTCACGACGTCGCGCGGGTCCTTGACGAAGGTCTTCGACATCGCCGAGACGTGCACCAGGCCGTCCTGGTGAACGCCGATGTCGACGAACGCGCCGAAGGCGGCCACGTTCGTGACGACGCCCTCCAGGACCATCCCCGAGGCCAGGTCGCCGATCTTCTCGACGCCCTCCTTGAAGGTGGCCGTCTTGAACGCGGGCCGCGGGTCGCGGCCGGGCTTCTCCAGCTCGCGCAGGATGTCCGTCACGGTCGGCAGACCGAAGGTCTCGTCGACGAACGCGTCGGCCCGCAGCGAGCGCAGCGTGCCCGTGTCGCCGATGAGCGCGGCGACCTGGCCACCCGTGGTCTTCGCCATCCGCCGCACGACGGGGTACGCCTCCGGGTGCACCGCGGAGGCGTCGAGCGGGTCGTCGCCGCCCCGGATGCGCAGGAAGCCCGCGCACTGCTCGTACGCCTTCGGGCCGAGCCGCGCCACGTCCTTGAGCGCCTTGCGGGAGCGGAAGGGGCCGTTGGCGTCGCGGTGCGCGACGATGTTCTCGGCGAGGGTCGCGCTGATGCCGGAGACGCGTGAAAGCAGCGGCGTGGAAGCGGTGTTGACGTCGACACCGACGCCGTTCACACAGTCCTCGACCACGGCGTCGAGCGAGCGCGAGAGCTTCACCTCGGCCAGGTCGTGCTGGTACTGGCCGACGCCGATCGACTTCGGGTCGATCTTCACGAGCTCGGCCAGCGGGTCCTGGAGCCGTCGGGCAATCGAGACCGCGCCGCGCAACGACACGTCCAGGCCCGGGAGTTCCTGCGAGGCGAAGGCGGAGGCCGAGTAGACCGAGGCGCCGGCCTCCGAGACCATCACCTTCGTCAGGTTCAACTCGGGGTGCTTCGCGAGCAGTTCACCGGCGAGCTTGTCGGTCTCGCGGGACGCCGTGCCGTTGCCGATCGCGACCAGCTCGACCGCGTGCTCCTTCGCGAGCCGGGCCAGCCTGTCGAGCGCCTGGTCCCACTTGTTGGCGGGCACGTGCGGGTAGATCGTGTCGGTGGCCACGACCTTGCCGGTCGCGTCCACGACGGCGACCTTCACGCCCGTACGGAAACCGGGGTCGAGGCCCAGGGTCGCGCGGGTGCCGGCGGGCGCGGCGAGGAGCAGGTCGCGGAGGTTCGCGGCGAAGACCCGGACGGCCTCGTCCTCGGCGGCCGTCCGCAGCCGGAGCCGCAGGTCGATGCCGAGGTGGACGAGGATGCGGGTGCGCCAGGCCCAACGGACGGTGTCCTGGAGCCACTTGTCGCCGGGGCGGCCCCGGTCGGCGACGCCGAAGCGGTGGGCGACGATCCCCTCGTACGAGGACGGGCCCTCCGTGGCCTCCTCCGGGACGAGCTCCAGGCTGAGGACGTCCTCCTTCTCGCCGCGCAGCATGGCGAGGATCCGGTGCGAGGGGAGCGCGGTGAACGGCTCGGCGAAGTCGAAGTAGTCGGCGAACTTCGCGCCCGCCTCCTCCTGCCCGTCGCGGACCTTCGCGGCGAGCCGGCCGCGGCCCCACATGCGCTCGCGGAGCTCGCCGATGAGGTCGGCGTCCTCGGAGAACTTCTCGGTGAGGATCGACCGCGCGCCCTCCAGGGCGGCGGCGGTGTCCGCGACGCCCTTGTCCGCGTCGACGAAGGCCGCGGCGGCGGCCGTCGGCTCCACGGACGGGTCGGCGAGCAGCCCCTCGGCGAGCGGGGTCAGACCGGCCTCGCGGGCGATCTGCGCCTTGGTCCTGCGCTTCGGCTTGAAGGGCAGGTAGATGTCCTCCAGGCGCGCCTTGGTGTCGGCGGCCAGGATCCGGGCCTCGACCTCGGGGGTCAGCTTGCCCTGCTCGCGTACCGAGTCGAGGATCGCCGAGCGGCGGTCCTCCAGCTCGCGCAGGTAGCGCAGCCGCTCTTCGAGCGTGCGCAGCTGCGCGTCGTCGAGCATCTCGGTCGCTTCCTTGCGGTAGCGCGCGATGAACGGCACGGTCGAACCGCCGTCGAGCAGCTCGACGGCCGCCTTCACCTGTCGCTCGCGTACGCCGAGCTCCTCGGCGATCCTTGCTTCGATGGACGTCGTCACGGTGTCCCGACTCGCCTTCTCGTGCCTCAAGCTTGCGGCCCCATTCTGCCGGGTCGACCACCCCGGCGGGGCAACCGCCCCGTCCCGCGCGCGTCCCGCGTCCCCGCTCGCCGGTCCCCGGCGGTCAGCCCTTGCCGATGAGGTCGGCCGGGAAGGCGCCCGCCGTCGCCGCCGTGACCAGGAAGTCGCGGCCCAGTTCGGTGAGCCGCTCGACGCCGGTCGCGCCGAGGTGCTCGTACGGGGCGGAGTCCAGCCGGTCGGTGTGCAGTTCGAGCTCCTCGCGCAGGGCCGTGCCCGCCTCCGTGAGCTCTCCCTCGGCGTCGAGCAGCCCGCGCCCGCGCAGCCGTTCCGTGGCGGCCTCCCAGTCGGCGCGCGCCCAGCCGCGCGAGCCGAGGACCCAGCGAGGGGACATGCCCTTGCCGGTGGCGGTGTGCGAGACGAGCGCCTCGACCGGGTCGAGGCCCGCCGCGAGCAGGGCCGAGAGGTGGCCGTCGCCCCGGTGCTCGCGCAGGAGGGTGGTGGCGTACCAGTACGCGAGGTGCGGGGCGTCCGGCACCGGGAGGTCCGCGTGGGCCGAGTACAGGGGCCGGGCGTGCCGGGTGCAGGCCTCCGTGGCCCGCAGCGCGAGGACAGCGGCCTCGGCCATCTCGGGCGAGGAGACGGTCTCCTCGCCGAGGAGGCGGCGCAGGGTGGTGTCGACGGCGCGCAGCCGCGCGGCCAGGACCTCGGAGGGGGCGGCGGTCTCCCACACGGCGGGGAAGTACCGGGCGAGGTGCGTGTGGTCGTAGTTGTAGAAGGTGGCGGCGACGGTCCCCGCGCCCACCGCGCCGAGCGCGGCGCTCCGCGAGGCGAGCCGCATCGCGGCCGGGTCGGTGAACCCGAGGGCGCCGAACTCGCGGTCCAGGTCCGGGGAGAAGTACACGGTGGAGTGGATCGGGTTGAGGGCGTTGTGACAGCGGCGGCCCGCGCGCGGCGGCAGAGAGGTCGACATGGGACCGGACGTTACCGACTGGTCGGTACGAAGGGAAAGGGCGTCGGCGGACGACTCCCCGCCGCCCGATGGCAGAAAAGGTGGGATGTACGTCGTTGCGGACATCGCGGGGCCCGCCAAGGATGGACCCATGACGCAGCGACCCGTTCTCGTCGTCCTCTTCGACGGCGTGCAGAGCCTCGACGTCACCGGCCCCTTCGAGGTCTTCGCCGGTGCCGCCCGCGCCGCCGGAGACCCCTCCGCGTACCCGATCCGCACCGCCTCCCTCGACGGCGGAGCGGTCCGCACGCACAGCGGCCTGCGCCTGCTGCCCGACACGACCCTCGCCGAGGCCGTCGCCGACGGCCCGCCCCACACCCTCCTGGTCCCCGGCGGCGAGGGCACCCGGACGCCCGCCCCCGCCCTCGTCGCGTGGCTGCGCGAGAACGCCCCGGACGCCGAGCGGCTCGTCTCCGTCTGCACCGGCGCGCTGCTCCTCGCCGAGGCGGGGCTCCTCGACGGCCACCGCGTGACCACCCACTGGCTCGCCTGCGAACGCCTCGCCCGCCGCCACCCCGCCGTCGAGGTCGACCCCGAGCCCATCTTCGTACGGGACGGGCGGCTCGCCACCTCCGCCGGCGTCACCGCCGGGATCGACCTGGCGCTCGCCCTCGTCGAGGAGGACCTGGGCCGGGACGTCGCCCTCACCGTCGCCCGCCACCTCGTCGTGTTCCTGCGCCGCCCCGGCAACCAGGCCCAGTTCAGTGCCCAGCTCGCCGCCCAGACCGCGCGGCGCGAGCCGCTGCGCGACCTCCAGCAGTGGATCACCGAGCACCCGGACGGGGACCTCTCCGTCGAGGCGCTCGCCGCCCGGGCCCGGCTCTCGCCCCGCCACTTCGCCCGCGCCTTCCAGGCCGAGACGGGCACCACTCCCGGCTGGTACGTCGACCGGGTCCGCCTCGAACACGCCCGCCGCCTCCTGGAGGAGACCTCGCGCGGCGTCGAGGAGGTCGCCCGCGCCTCCGGCTACGGCACCCCCGAGGCGATGCGCCGCGCCTTCGTCAAGGCGCTGGCCACCCCGCCGGCGGAGTACCGCCGGCGCTTCCACGCTCCCGCCCAGCCCGTCGTCTGACCGAAAGGGACCACCATGCAGATCGCCATCCTGCTCTTCGACGGCTTCACCGCGCTCGACGCCGTCGGACCGTACGAGATCCTCTCCCGGCTGCCCGGCGCCGAGACCGTGTTCGTCGCCAAGGAGGCGGGCCCGGTCCGGAACGACCAGAGAAACCTGACGCTCGTCGCGGAGAGCGCCCTCGCCGACGTGCCCCGCCCGGACATCGTCCTCGTCCCGGGCGGCCCCGACGTCCGCGCGGCCAAGGACGACCCGGAGGTCCGGGCCTGGCTGCGGGCCGCCGACGAGACCAGCACCTGGACCACCTCCGTCTGCACGGGCTCCCTGGCCCTCGCCGCCGCCGGCCTCCTGAGGGACCGCCGCGCCACCACCCACTGGCTCGCCTTCGACGAACTGCGGGCGCTCGGCGTCGAGCCCACCGGCGAGCGGGTCGTCTTCGACGGCAAGTACGTCACGGCCGCCGGGGTCTCCTCCGGCATCGACATGGCCCTGCACCTGCTCGGCCGGATCGCCGGGGACGCGACCGCCCAGACGGTCCAGCTGCTCACGGAGTACGACCCGCAGCCGCCGTACGACGCGGGCTCGCCGGAGAAGGCCCCGGCCGAGATCGTCGCCCAGTGGCGCGGGCAGCGCACGGAGACGCTCGTGGGGAAGTGAGGGCCTTCAGAGCCCGTACGTGAAGCGGGGCGCGCGGCGCTCCAGGAAGGCGGCGACCCCCTCGGCGGTGTCGCCGCTGCCGCGCGCCTGCTCCGCCCAGTACGCGTCCCGGTCGAGGCGCCCGTCGGCGAACTCCTTCGCCGCCGCCTGCGTGAGGAGCGAGCGCGAGACGAGGAGGCGGCCGAACTCCGCGACCCGCTTGTCCAGTTCGCCCGCCGGATGCAGCTCGTCCACGAACCCGGTCCGCAGCGCCCGCTCCGCGTCCATCAACTCGCCCGAGAACAGCAGGTACTTGGCGGTCGACGGCCCCACCAGGGCGGTCAGCCTCCGGGTGGACGAGGACGGGTAGACGATCCCGAGCTTCGACGGGGTGATCCCGAACCGGGAGCCCTCCTCGGCGAACCGCAGGTCGCAGGCGGCGGCGAGCTGGCTGCCGCCGCCGACGCAGAAGCCCCGGACGGCGGCCAGGGTCGGCTTCGGGAAGGCCGCGAGGGCCTCCTCGGCCCGTACCGCGAGCGTCTGCTGCTCGTCGCCGGGCTCCCGCAGCGTCGAGATGTCCGCGCCCGCGCAGAACGTCTCCCCCTCGCCGGTGAGGACGAGCGCCCGCACCGCCGGGTCGGCGGCGAGCCGCTCCAGCACGCCGGGCAGCGCACGCCACATCCCGGCGCTCATCGCGTTGCGCTTCGCGGGGTTGGCGATGACGACGGTGGCGACCCCGTCCGTGACGCTGTCCTTCAGCTGCGGCTCCATGGGCCGGATGCTATCCGCCGGGATCTTCCGGGATCCGCCGGGTGTCCTCGCCTGGTCGCGCAGCAAAAAAGCGAGCCGAATCAGTCGCACAACTGACGTCGGCATACTCCATCGATCAGAAGGTGGTCGATAAGTGTCGACTTCTGGTCAGTAGGGCGGGCCGCCCGCGCGGATTGCCAAGACTCGATCCGTGGCGAGAATCGAGCACGAGGGTGGGAACCGTACCGTGGAGACCCACGGAGGTGTACCCGCCCGGTCACCGTCCTACGAAGGAGTCTGGCGCTTCACCGCACCCGCGGTCGACGTCTCCGTCCCGCAGGCCCGGCACGCGGTGCGCGACCTGCTGGTCCGCCAGGCCGTACCCGTCCACGACGACATCATGGACGGCCTGCTGCTGATCGTCTCCGAGCTGGTCACCAACGCCGTGCGGCACGCGGCGCTGCTGTCCCCGGAGATAGCGGTGGAGGTCGCCATCGGCCCCGAGTGGGTCCGGGTGTCCGTCGAGGACAACCACCCGTACCGTCCCAAGGCCCTGGAGGCGGACTGGGGCCAGACCGGCGGCCGCGGGCTGCTCCTGGTCCGGGAGATCGCCCTGGAGGCCGGCGGCGCGTGCGACGTCGAGCACACGGCGAGCGGTGGCAAGATCATCTGGGCGGCGCTGCCCCTGGTCCCGATGGCACCGGGACCAGGGGGCGCGATCTGACCAGGCGTTCTACCAGCCGCCGGAGTCGCCGGTCAGCTCGCGGATCGCGGGGCGCGCCGCGTCGAGCACCGTCATGAACCAGGCGGAGAACGGCGCGGCGGCGTGCCGCTCGGTCAGCTCGGCGGCGGTCACGAACGCGGTGTCCGCGATCTCCTCCGGGTCCGGCCGCGGCTCGGCCTGCACGAGGCCGACGAAGAGGTGGTTGAACTCCTGCTCCACCAGGCCCGAGGCCGGGTCCGGGTGGTTGTAGCGGACGGTGCCCGCCTCGGCCATCAGCGACGGCGAGACCCCGAGCTCCTCGAAGGTGCGCCGGGCGGCGGCGGCGAACGGCGCCTCGCCCGGGTAGGGGTGGCCGCAGCAGGTGTTCGACCAGACGCCGGGGGAGTGGTACTTGCCGAGCGCCCGCCGCTGGAGCAGCAGCCGGCCCGACTCGTCGAAGAGGAAGACGGAGAAGGCGCGGTGCAGCTGGCCCGGCGCCTGGTGGGCGGCGAGCTTCTCCGCCGTGCCGATGGTCGTCCCGTCCTCGTCGACCAGTTCGAGCATGATCGACTCCGGAACCCCGGACGACTGGACACCGTTCGACAGGATCTCCGGCGAGATCTGGTCCGCGGTGGCTGGTGTGGTCGGCATACCCATCCTTCGCTTCGGTCCTCGGCCCCGGTAGGGCCACCCCAGTCTGCCGTACAAAAGCGGCTTGTCCGCACTTCGTCGGCCGGACGGCGCCGCTCCCGTCGCACCGGCGTACGTCGGCGCGACGGGAGCGGCTGACGGCTCAGGGGCCCCAGGCACCCCCGAAGGAGCCGGTCAGACGCCGAAAGCCGCCGGGTAGACGATCGTCCCGGACGGAACGGGTGCGGATTCGTCCAGGACGAGCGCCATCATGGCCTCGTCGGGGACCTCGAAACCTGGCTTGATTCCATATGCGGACGCTCGTACGAACCCGAACTTCGGGTAGTACTCCGGGTGGCCCAGGACGAGGACGAGCGACTCGCCCCGCAGCCGGGCCGCGTCGAGCACCGCCCGGACCACGGCCTGCCCCGCGCCCGTCCGCTGGTACGCGGGAGCCACCGACACCGGCGCGAGCGCCGCCGCGGGGGCGCCGCCCACGAGGCACCGGGTGATCAGCGCGTGCGCCGCGACCGAGCCGTCCGGGGCCTCCGCCACGTACGACAGGCCGGGCAGCCAGGCCTCGGGGTCCTGCCGGAGCGCGTCGACCAGTTCGGCCTCCGCGTCCGAGTCGAAGGCCTCCGCGGTGACCCGCCAGACCGCCGGGGCGTCCTCGGGAGCCTCCGGGCGGACGGGCCAGCGCGGGTCGGCGGGACGCAGGACGAAGCCCGCGTACCCGTAGTCGGTGCCGTGCTCGCGCCGGAGCGCGATCTCGGCACGCGCCCCCGCCACGGCCTCGGCCATGCCGGGGACCGAGGTGTCCGCGGCCTCCACGTGGGTGGCGAGCGGACCGTAGTACTCCGCCCAGTCGCCCTCGGGCTGCGGGACGGTGCCGAGGACGTGGTAGCCGGCCGCGACGGCCGCCGCCGCGTTCGCGGTGACCGTACGGAGCGGGTAGTTCTCGTCCCAGAAGGCGCGGGCCACCGGGCCCGGCTCCCCGGTCGTCCACACGCACTCGGTGAGGACGAGGGTGCCGCCGGGCGCGAGCAGCCTGCGCCACTCGGCCAGCGCCCGGTCGAAGCCGAGGACGAAGACCGAGCTCTCGGCCCAGACCAGGTCGAAGGAGCCGTCGGCGAAGGGCAGTGCGCCCATGTCGGCGTTGAGGGTACGGATCGAGCCGTCGAGTCCGCGCGCGGCGGCGCTCGCGCGCAGCTCGTCGAGGAACGGCTCGTGGGTGTCGACGGCGGTGACCTCGGCTCCCGCCTCGGCGGCGAGGAGCAGCGCGGAACGGCCCGGGCCGCAGCCCAGGTCGAGCACCCGGGGACGCTCGGGGAGCGGCCCCGCGAGCGCGAGGAGCCGACGGGTGGTGGAGTCGGAGCCGGGACCCTGTCGCGGAAGACCGTGGTGCAGGGCGAAGAAGGCGTCGTGCATGGCGTTGTCGGACAACGTGGGAAACCCTTTGAGGTGAGGGTCCCGGCCGACGACGTGACGTACCGGTGGTGAGACCGGGATCAGGTCAGCCGGAGACCCGGAGGCTGAGGGACGACCGGGCGCTGCCGCACTGGGCAGCCTCCATAGCGACGGTCATCAACCTCAGCTCCTCTCCACACGTGTTCGTACGAAAAGCCTAACAGGCGCGGAGCGCGGGAGTCAGAGACAGAGCTTCGCCTCGTGCTGCGCGTGGCCCACCGGCTCCAGCTGGAAGGTGCAGTGCTCCACGTCGAAGTGGGAGCCCAGGCAGCCCTGGAGGTCGTGCAGCATCTTCTCGTGGCCGACCGAGTCGAGCGCGTCCTGGTCCACCACCACGTGGGCGGAGAGGACCGGCATCCCGGAGGTGATCGTCCAGGCGTGCAGGTCGTGGACGCCCTCGACGCCCGGCAGGGCCAGGATGTGGGCCCGTACCTCCGCCATGTCGACGCCCTTGGGGGCCGCCTCCAGGAGGACGTCCAGCGTCTCGCGCAGCAGCTTGAGCGTGCGCGGCACGATCATCAGGCCGATCACGATCGAGGCGATCGGGTCCGCGTACTGCCAGCCGGTGGCGAGGATGATGCCGGAGGCGACGATCACCGTCACCGAGCCGAGCGCGTCCGCGAGGACCTCCAGATAGGCGCCCCGGACGTTGAGGCTCTCCTTCTGCCCGCGCATGAGCAGGGACAGGGAGATGATGTTGGCCACCAGGCCGACCACCGCGAACGCGATGGCCAGTCCGCCCTTGGTCTCCGCCGGCTCGACGAACCGCTGGATCGCCTCGTACAGCACGTAGCCGCCGACGACGAGCAGCAGCAGACAGTTGGCGAGCGCGGCCAGGATCTCGGCCCGCGCGAAGCCGAAGGTGCGGTTGCCGGAGGGCGGGCGGTTGGCGAAGTGGATGGCGAGCAGGGCCATCGCGAGGCCGACCGCGTCGGTCGCCATGTGGGCCGCGTCCGCGATCAGGGCGAGCGAGTCGGCGACCACACCGCCGATGATCTCGATCACCATCACGGAGAGTGTGATGCCGAGCGCGATCCGCAGCCGGTTCTTGTACGCGGCCCCGGCGGTGCCCGTCGGGGGCGGTCCCCCGTGGCTGTGCCCGTGGTCGTGTCCAGCCCCCATGACATGGCCTCCCGGTCGAGTCGTTCCGTCTGCCCAGGGGCCCAGTGAACTACGGGAGGGGGGTATCTGCAACACGGTACTGAACACCGTTGTCATTGCCCTGACCTGCGACGATGCCCTCCCGGCCGACCGTGGCGGGAAACCGCTCCCGGGGGCCGGTCCCGGTGCGACACCCGCATCCGCGCGTCCGCGGGCCGTCCCGGGGGAGTCCGGCCCGAGAAGCCTCGGTGAACTCACGCTCTGTTCATCCGATAGCCTCAGCCGACGTGTCGCCGCCCGGTGCGGAGCGCACCGCAGCGCCCCGGGCCGTCATGGGCCCGACGGCCCCTCTGTCAGCTCCAAGGAGTGAGTTCGTCTGTCGACCGCCATCCTCACCGGCCCGCCGGCACCCGGATCCTCGCTCGACGGTGATCTGCGGTCGCTCGGCTTCGACGTCCGGATCGCCTCCGGCGCCGAGGAAGCGGGCGCGCTGCTGGCCGCCGTACCGGCGGGGGAGCGCGTCGCGCTCGTCGACCCCCGGTTCGTCGGCCACCGCCACGCGCTGCGCCTCACCCTGACCGACCCCCGGTTCCCGGCCGCCGCGGCGCCCGGCGCGATGACCGCGCAGAGCGCGGCCCGCCCCGCGCTCGCCCGCGCGCTGACCGCCGCCTCCGTCCCCGGTGCGGACCGGGCCACCGGCACGCTCACCGACGACCTCGCCGACGACCTCCCCGGCACGCTCGCCGACGCCCTCGACGCCGACGGCGTCGCCGTGCACCGGCCGCAGCTCGGCACCCTCGTCGCCACCGTGCCCGGCGACGACACGGCCCGCGCCGAGGCCCGCGCCGCCGTCGCCGCCGTCGACGAGGAGGCCGTACGCCTCCGCTCGGCGGTCAAGGCCCACGACGGCTTCTTCACCACCTTCTTCATCAGCCCGTACTCGCGGTACATCGCCCGCTGGTGCGCGCGCCGCGGACTGACCCCCAACCAGGTCACCACCGCCTCGCTGCTCACCGCGCTGATCGCGGCCGGCTGCGCGGCGACCGGCGAGCGCGGCGGCTACGTCGCCGCCGGCGTGCTGCTCCTCGTCTCCTTCGTCCTCGACTGCACGGACGGGCAGCTCGCCCGGTACGCGCTCAAGTACTCGACGATGGGCGCCTGGCTCGACGCGACCTTCGACCGGGCCAAGGAGTACGCCTTCTACGCGGGCCTCGCGCTCGGCGCCGCCCGCAACGGCGACGACGTCTGGGCCCTCGCGCTCGGCGCGATGATCCTCATGACCTGCCGGCACGTGGTCGACTTCTCGTTCAACGAGGCCAACCACGACGCCACGGCGAACACGAGCCCCACCGCGGCCCTCTCCGACCGGCTCGACAACCTCGGCTGGACCGTCTGGGCCCGCCGCATGATCATCCTGCCGATCGGCGAGCGCTGGGCGATGATCGCGGTCCTCACCGCCCTCACCACGCCCCGGATCGTCTTCTGGGCGCTGATCGTCGGCTGCGCCTTCGGCGCCTGCTACACCACCGCCGGCCGCGTCCTGCGCTCCCTGACCCGCAAGGCCACCCGCACCGACCGCGCCGCCCAGGCCCTCGCGGACCTGGCGGACTCGGGCCCGCTGGCCACCCTCTTCGCCCGGATCGGCCGCCGCCGTACCGCCAAGGGCTTCACGGCGCCGCTCCTCGCGCTCGTCGCCGCCGTGCTGATCCTGGTCAACTCGTACGTCGTCGGCCCCGGGCCCGCGAACATCGCGGCGGCCGTCGGCTACGCCTGCTTCGCCGGATTCGCGGTCGCCGCGCCCCTCAAGGGCGCCCTCGACTGGCTCGTCCCGCCGATCCTCCGCGCGGCCGAGTACGGCACGGTCCTGGTCCTCGCCGCGAAGTCGGACGCCCCCCAGGCGCTCCCCGCCGCATTCGGGCTGGTCGCGGCCGTCGCCTACCATCACTACGACACGGTGTACCGCATTCGCGGAGGCACCGGCGCGCCGCCCGCGTGGCTGGTGCGCGTCACCGGCGGACACGAGGGGCGCACGCTCCTGGTGACCGTCCTCGCCGCCTTCCTGGCGGACCGCGGTGACGACTTCACCCTGGCACTGACCGCACTCGCGGTCGCCGTCGCGCTCGTGGTGCTCGTGGAGTCCATCCGTTTCTGGGTCTCCTCCGGAGCACCCGCCGTTCACGACGAAGGAGAAACAGCATGATCGGCCTCGTACTGGCAGCCGGTGCCGGACGGCGTCTGCGTCCCTACACCGAGACGCTTCCGAAGGCCCTCGTGCCCGTGTCCGGCGAGGGCACCGAGAACGAGCTGACCATCCTCGACGGGACGCTCAAGAACTTCGCCGAGATCGGCCTCACCGATGTCGCGATCATCGTCGGCTACCGCAAGGAGGCCGTCTACGCCCGCAAGGAGGCCCTGGAGGCCAAGTACGGGCTGAAGATCACGCTGATCGACAACGACAAGGCCGAGGAGTGGAACAACGCCTACTCCCTCTGGTGCGGCCGTGACTCGATCAAGCACACCGTGATCCTCGCCAACGGCGACACCGTGCACCCGGTCTCCGTCGAGAAGACCCTGCTCGCCGCCCGCGGCGACGGCAAGAAGATCATCCTCGCCCTCGACACGGTGAAGACCCTCGCCGACGAGGAGATGAAGGTCATCGTCGACCCGGAGAAGGGCGTCCAGCGCATCACCAAGCTGATGGACCCCGCCACCGCCACCGGCGAGTACATCGGTGTCACCCTCATCGAGGGCGAGGCGGCCGAGGAGCTCGCCGACGCGCTCAAGACCACCTTCGAGCGGGACCCCGACCTCTACTACGAGGACGGCTACCAGGAGCTGGTCAACCGCGGCTTCAAGATCGACGTGGCCCCCATCGGCGACGTCAAGTGGGTCGAGATCGACAACCACGACGACCTCGCCAAGGGCCGGGAGATCGCGTGCCAGTACTGACCCGACTGATCCCGTCGCCGGTCGTCGTCGACATCCGCGGGGGAGCGCTGGACGACCTGTCCTCGATCCTCGCGGACCAGCGGATCTCCAGCAACGGCAAGATCGCTGTCGCGATCAGCGGCGGGTCGGGTCTCAAGCTGCGTGACCGGTTCGCGCCGGAGCTGCCGGGTGCCGACTGGTACCCGGTGGCCGGCGGGACGATCGACGAGGCCGTGAAGCTCGCCGACGCCATGCGCGGCAAGCGGTACGACGCCGTGGTCGCCCTCGGCGGCGGCAAGATCATCGACGTGACGAAGTACGCGGCGGCCCGGGTGGGCCTGCCGCTGGTGGCCATCGCCACCAACCTCTCGCACGACGGGATCTGCTCCCCGATCTCGACCCTGGACAACGACAACGGCCGGGGTTCGTACGGTGTGCCCACCCCGATCGCCCTCGTCATCGACCTGGACGTGATCAGGGACGCCCCGATCCGGTTCATCCGTTCCGGCATCGGCGACGCGATCTCCAACATCTCCGCCCTCGCCGACTGGGAGCTCTCCCACCAGGTGAACGGGGAGCCCGTCGACGGCCTCGCGGCCGCCATGGCCCGCAGCGCCGGCGAGGCCGTGCTCCGCCACCCCGGCGGGGTCGGCGACGACGACTTCCTCGTCACCCTCTCCGAGGGCCTGGTGATGTCCGGCATCGCCATGTCGATCAGCGGGGACAGCCGCCCCTCCTCGGGCGCCTGCCACGAGATCAGCCACGCCTTCGACCTGCTCTTCCCGACGCGGGCCGCGAGCCACGGCGAGCAGTGCGGTCTCGGCGCGGCCTTCGCCATGCACCTGCGCGGCGCCCCCGAGGGCTCCGCCCAGATGGTCGAGACCCTGCGCCGGCACGGGCTGCCCGTGCTGCCGGAGGAGATGGGCTTCACCGTGGACGAGTTCGTCCAGGCGGTGTCCTTCGCCCCGCAGACCCGGCCGGGCCGCTTCACCATCCTGGAACACCTCGACCTGTCCGACGACGAGATCAGGGACGCGTACGCCGACTATGCAAAAGCCATCGGTAGCTGAGCTCCGTCCGGTCGTCCACCCCCCGGGTGTGAAGGACCGGCGGAGCGGTGAGCACTGGGGCGGCCGCCTGTACATGCGGGAGATCTCCCTCCGCATCACCCGGCGGCTGGTGACCACCAAGGTCACGCCCAACCAGCTGACCTACCTGATGACCCTCTTCGGCGTGCTCGCCGCCCCGGCGCTCCTGGTGCCGGGCATCGCGGGCGCCGTCCTCGGTGTCGTGATGGTCCAGATGTACCTGCTGCTCGACTGTGTCGACGGCGAGGTGGCCCGCTGGAAGAAGCAGTTCTCTCTGCAGGGCGTCTGGCTGGACCGCGTCGGCGCGTACCTCTGCGACGCGGCGGTGCTCGTGGGCTTCGGCCTGCGCGCCGCCGACCTGTGGGGCTCGGGCCGGATCGACTGGCTGTGGGCCTTCCTCGGCACGCTGGCCGCGCTCGGCGCGATCCTGATCAAGGCCGAGACCGACCTCGTCGGTGTCGCCCGGCACCAGGGCGGGCTGCCGCCGGTCAAGGAGTCGGCCTCCGAGCCGCGCTCCTCCGGCATGGCGCTGGCCCGCAAGGCCGCCGCCGCGCTCAAGTTCCACCGCCTGATCCTGGGGATCGAGGCCTCCTTCCTGATCCTGTTCCTCGCCATCGCGGACCAGATCAGGGGCGACCTCTTCTTCTCCCGGCTGGGTGTCGCCGTCCTCTGCGGCATCGCCCTGCTCCAGACCGTGCTGCACCTGGTCTCGATCCTGGTATCGAGCAGGCTGAAGTGAGGCCGGCCGTGAGTGCGCCGCTCAAGGTGGGTGCCGTCGTCATCACGATGGGCACCCGCCCCGACGACCTGCGCGCGTTGATCGACTCGGTCGCCAAGCAGGAGGGCGACCCGGTCGAGGTCGTCGTCGTCGGCCAGGGCACCCCGGTCACCGGGGTGCCCGACTGGGTACGGACCGTCGACCTGCCGGAGAACGTCGGCATCCCGGCGGGCCGCAACGTCGGCATCGAGGCCTTCGGGCCCGGCGGCACCGACGTCGACGTCCTGCTCTTCCTCGACGACGACGGCCTCCTCGCGCACACGGACACCGCCGAGCTCGTCCGCCAGGCGTTCACGGCCGACCCGCGGCTCGGGATCATCAGCTTCCGGATCGCCGACCCGGAGACCGGCGAGACCCAGCGCCGGCACGTCCCGAGGCTCCGCGCCTCGGACCCGATGCGCTCCTCCCGGGTCACCACCTTCCTCGGTGGCGCCAACGCCGTCCGGACCAAGGTCTTCGCCGAAGTCGGCCTGCTCCCGGGCGAGTTCTTCTACGCGCACGAGGAGACCGATCTCGCCTGGCGGGCGCTCGACGCCGACTGGATGATCGACTACCGTTCCGACATGGTGCTGTTGCATCCCACCACCGCACCGTCCCGCCACGCCTCGTACCACTTCAACGTGGCCCGCAACCGCGTCTGGCTGGCACGTCGCAATCTGCCCGCGCCTCTGGTGCCGGTGTATCTCGGCGTCTGGCTCCTTCTCACCCTCGCCCGTCGGCCCTCGCTCTCCGCCCTCAAGGCGTGGTCCGGCGGTTTCCGCGAGGGATGGGCCGCCCCCTGCGGGCCCCGGCGCCCCATGAGGTGGCGTACGGTGTGGCGGCTGACCCGGCTGGGTCGCCCCCCGGTCGTCTGACATCGTGGTACCGACGTGCCGCGTATTTTGAACACGAAGGTTTCGACTGTGAGTGACACACCCCAGGGCGGGGCGGTCGCGACGAGCGCGCCCCCCTCCCCCGACGCGGGCCTTGCCCCGGCCGAGCTGGCCGCGAAGTACGGCCTCTCGGTCAGCGGCGCCCGGCCCGGGATTTTCGCGTACGTGCGCGACCTGTGGAGCCGCCGCCACTTCATCCTGGCCTTCTCCTCGGCGAAGCTCGCCGCCCAGTACAGCCAGGCGAAGCTGGGCCAGGTGTGGCAGGTGGCGACCCCGCTGCTCAACGCCCTGGTCTACTACCTGATCTTCGGGCTGATCCTGGGCGCCGGACAGGGGATGACCAAGGAGGTCTACATCCCCTTCCTGGTCACCGGCATCTTCGTGTTCACCTTCACCCAGAGCTCGGTCATGGCCGGTGTCCGGGCGATCTCGGGCAACCTCGGTCTCGTGCGCGCCCTGCACTTCCCCCGCGCCACCCTCCCGATCTCCTTCTCGTTGCAGCAGCTCCAGCAGCTGCTGTACTCGATGATCGTGCTCGTGGCCGTCGCCATCGCGTTCGGCAGCTACCCCTCCCTCCGGTGGCTGCTCGTGATCCCGGCGCTCGCCCTCCAGTTCGTGTTCAACACGGGCCTCGCCATGATCATGGCCCGGATGGGCGCGAAGACGCCCGACCTCGCCCAGCTCATGCCCTTCATCATGCGGACGTGGATGTACGCCTCCGGCGTCATGTTCTCGATCAAGACGATGCTGGCCGACAAGCCGGCCTGGATCGCCGACATCCTCATGTACAACCCCGCCGCGGTGTACATGGACCTGATCCGCTTCGCCCTCATCGACGGCTACAGCGCGAGCAACCTGCCCGACCACGTCTGGATCACCGCGCTCGCCTGGGCCGTGGTCTTCGGCATCGGCGGCTTCGTCTACTTCTGGAAGGCCGAGGAGAGGTACGGCCGTGGCTGACACCACCGAGCGGGACGCGCAGGTCCCCACCGTCATCTGCGACGACGTCCACATCGTCTACCGGGTCCACACCGGCGGCGGGGGCAAGGGCAGCGCCACCGCGGCCCTCAGCCGGATCGTGGGCCGCGGCAAGGCCGAGGTCTCCCGGGGCGTCCGCAAGGTCCACGCCGTCCGGGGCGTCACCTTCACCGCGTACAAGGGCGAGGCCATCGGCCTCATCGGCAGCAACGGCTCCGGCAAGTCCACGCTGCTGCGCGCCATCGCCGGCCTGCTCCCCACCGAGAGCGGCAAGGTCTACACCGACGGCCAGCCCTCGCTGCTCGGCGTCAACGCGGCCCTGATGAACGACCTGACGGGTGAGCGCAACGTGATCCTCGGCGGGCTCGCCATGGGCATGAGCCGCGAGGAGGTGCGCTCCCGCTACGACGGCATCGTCGACTTCTCCGGCATCAACGAGAAGGGCGACTTCATCAGCCTCCCGATGCGGACGTACTCCTCCGGCATGGGCGCCCGGCTCCGCTTCGCCATCGCGGCCGCCAAGAACCACGACGTCCTCCTCATCGACGAGGCGCTCGCGACCGGTGACCGCAAGTTCCAGATCCGCTCCGAGGAGCGCATCCGCGAGCTGCGCAAGGAGGCCGGCACGGTCTTCCTGGTCAGCCACAGCAACAAGTCCATCCGGGACACCTGCGACCGGGTGCTCTGGCTGGAGAAGGGTCAGCTCCTGATGGACGGCCCGACGGACGAGGTCATCAAGGCGTACGAGCGGGAGACCGCCCGCTAGCGCCCCCGATCGCGCTGCGGAGCCCCTGCCGGTCACCCGGTAGGGGCTCTTCCGGTTTCCGCGCGTCGCGCCCCCACCTGGAATGTTCATGCGGTCAACATCGGGCAGGATGAGCCCATGGCAGCGATCTCGGGGGGAAAGACCTACCACCACGGCGATCTGCGCAACGCGCTGATCTGCGCGGCCGTCGACCTCGCCACCGACGGCGGCCCCGAGCGGGTCGTCCTGCGCGAGGCCGCCCGCCGGGTCGGCGTCTCGCCCACCGCCGCCTACCGCCACTTCGACGGACGGGGCGAGCTGCTCCGTACGGTCAAGGTCCATGCCCTGCGCCTGCTCGCCGACTCGATGGAGTCGGCCGTGGCCCGCGAGCCCGGCGCCGACGACGCCGCCCTGGCGGCCGAGCGCAGGCTCGTCGCCCTCTGCCGGGGGTACGTCGGCTTCGCCGTGGAGCAGCCCGGTCTCTACCGGGCGGCGTTCTGCGTCCCCCGGACCGCCGAGGGGCCCGAACCCTGCGCCGAACCCGAGGTCAGGGCGTTCACGCTGCTGAAGGAAGCCCTGGAGGCCCTGGAGTCCCTGGAGGTGGCGGCCGGCGTGGCCGCGTGGTCGGCCGTGCACGGACTGTCACTGCTCCTGCTCGAAGGCCCCCTCCGCCGCCTGCCCGCCCAGCGCAGGAACGACGTCGTCGAATCCACCCTCGCGATGGTCGTCTCCGGCACCCGGGTCCGCTGACCTCCGGCATCCCCAACTTCCCCTCTTTGCAGGGGTGTTGTGTGCGCGTGCGGGCGAAGTGCCTGCTCGGTGCCACCCCCGAACGCCGACGGCCGTCGTACAACGTAAGCTGGACCGGTCTGTTTCGAGGCAAGTAGGGCCATACCCCGCGGCCATCGGGTCGCCCGGAGACGGCCCGGCGGGCAGGGGTAGGCGGCGTGTCCGAAATAGGATGGATTGGATCGGCAGTGTAGAACGGGAGTCGTGACGGCCATGACGCAGAATCTCCAGCTCCACGAGGGTGTCGCCGTCCCCTTGTCGGACAGCGCCCAGTGACGGGTACCCGGCAGGTGCGCCCCGACGCCTCCTCGCGCACCACACTCGGCAAGGCCGCGGACGAGAACTTCCCCGTGGCCCCCTTCTTCCTGCCCCGCGAGTGGCGCGACGACCTCATGGCCGTCTACGGCTTCGCCCGCCTCGTCGACGACATCGGCGACGGCGACCTCGCCCCCGGCGGCGCCGACGCCCGTCACCTGGGACTCTCCCCGGAGGAGACGGAGAACCGTCTCGCCTTCCTCGACGCCTTCGAGACCGACCTCCGGCGCGTCTTCGACGGCACCCCGCACCACCCCCTGCTCCGCGCGCTCCAGCCGACCGTCCGCCGGTGCGGCCTCACGCCCGAGCCCTTCCTCGGCCTGATCGCGGCCAACCGCCAGGACCAGCAGGTCCGCCGCTACGAGACGTACGACGACCTCCTCGCGTACTGCGAGCTCTCGGCGAACCCCGTCGGCCGCCTGGTCCTCGGCATCACCGGCACCGCGACGCCCGAGCGGATCCGCCGCTCCGACGAGATCTGCACCGCGCTCCAGGTCGTCGAGCACCTCCAGGACGTCGCCGAGGACCTCGGCCGCGACCGGATCTACCTGCCGGCGGAGGACCTGAAGCGCTTCCACGTCACCGAGGACGACCTCGCCCGGCCCACCGCCGGAGCCTCCGTGCGCGCGCTGATCGCCTACGAGGCCCAGCGCGCCCGCGACCTGCTGGACGCCGGTGAGCCGCTCGTCGGCAGCGTCCACGGCCGTCTCCGCCTGCTTCTCGCGGGCTTCACCGGCGGGGGGATCGCGGCGCTCGACGCGATCACCGACGCCGGATACGACGTGCTCGCCGGCCCGCCGAAGGCCGGCAAGCCGAGCCTGATGCGCCAGGTCGGAGCGGTCATGCTCCGGGCGCGGAAAGAGGGGTGAGCGTGACCGTGGAGGGACTGTCCCAGCCGTCCGCGCCGGTCCAGGCCGCCTACAGCTACTGCGAGGCGGTCACCGGGCAGCAGGCCCGTAACTTCGCGTACGGGATCAGGCTGCTGCCGGCCGACAAGCGCCAGGCGATGTCGGCGCTGTACGCGTTCTCGCGCCGCGTCGACGACATCGGCGACGGCCCGCTCGCGCCCGAGGTCAAGCGGGAGCGGCTCGAAGCGACCCGCGCCCTGCTCGACCGGATCCGCGCGGGCGAGGTCGAGGAGGACGACACCGACCCCGTCGCCGTGGCGCTCGCCGACTCGGCCCGCCGCTTCCCGATCCCGCTCGGCGGCCTCGACGAACTCATCGACGGCGTCCTCATGGACGTGCGCGGCGCGACCTACGAGACCTGGGACGACCTGAAGGTCTACTGCCGCTGCGTCGCGGGCGCCATCGGCCGGCTCTCCCTCGGCGTCTTCGGCACCCAGCCCGGCGCCCGGGACGCCCACAAGGCCCCCGAGTACGCCGACGTCCTCGGCCTCGCGCTCCAACTCACCAACATCCTCAGGGACGTCCGCGAAGACGCGGGCAACGGACGCACCTACCTGCCCGCCCAGGACCTCGACAAGTTCGGCTGCCAGGACGGCTTCGGCAGCGCGACCATGCCCGTCGGATCCGACTTCGCCGGGCTCGTCCACTTCGAAGTCCGGCGCGCCCGCGCCCTGTTCGCCGAGGGGTACCGGCTCCTGCCGATGCTCGACCGCCGCAGCGGCGCCTGCGTCGCCGCCATGGCCGGCATCTACCGGCGCCTCCTCGACCGGATCGAGCGCGACCCCGAGGCCGTGCTGCGCGGCCGGGTCTCGCTGCCGGGACGCGAGAAGGCGTACGTCGCGGTGCGCGGCCTCTCCGGCCTCGACACCCGCGGCATCGCCCGACGCGACGTCAGGAGGCGTGCCTGATGGGGACGTACGACACCGGGGCGGGCGAACGGCGGCCGCACGCCGTCGTCGTCGGCGGCGGTCTCGCCGGAGTCACGTCCGCGCTCCAGCTCGCCGACGCCGGGGTGCGGGTCACCCTGCTCGAAGGGCGGCCCCGGCTCGGCGGCCTCGCCTTCTCCTTCCGCCGCGGCGACCTGAGCGTCGACAACGGCCAGCACGTCTACCTGCGGTGCTGCACCGCCTACCGCTGGTTCCTCGACCGGATCGACGGCGCCCACCTCGCCCCCGTCCAGGACCGCATGGACGTGCCCGTCCTCGACGTCGCCCACCCCAAGGGGCCGCGCCTCGGCCGGCTGCGCCGCGACGCCCTCCCCGTACCGCTGCACCTGGCCCGCAGCCTCGCCGCCTACCCGCACCTCAGCCTCGCCGAACGCGCGAGCGTCGGCCGCGCCGCGCTCGCGCTCGGCCGGCTCGACCCCGCCGACCCGGCCCTCGACGGCATCGACTTCGCCACCTGGCTCGGCCGTCACGGCCAGTCCCCGCGGACCGTCGAGGCGCTGTGGGACCTCGTCGGCGTCGCGACCCTCAACGCCACCGCGCCGAACGCCTCGATGGGCCTCGCCGCGATGGTCTTCAAGACCGGCCTGCTCTCCGAGGCCGGGGCCGCCGACATCGGCTGGGCCCACGTCCCGCTCGGCGACCTCCACGACACCCTCGCGGGCAAGGCCCTCGAAGCCGGGGGCGTGCGGGTCGCGCTGCGCACCAAGGCCGAGCGGATCTCCCGTACGGACGACGGGCGTTGGTCCGTCGAGGTGCCCGGGGAGACCCTCGACGCCGACGCGGTGGTCCTCGCCGTGCCGCAGGCCGAGACGCACGCGCTGCTGCCCGAGGGCGCCCTCGACGACCCCGACCGGCTTCTCGACATCGCCACGGCGCCCATCCTCAACCTGCACGTCGTCTACGACCGCAAGGTCCTGCGGCAGCCGTTCTTCACCGCCCTCGGCTCCCCGGTGCAGTGGGTCTTCGACCGCACCGAATCCTCCGGCCTCAAGGGCCCCGGACAGTACCTCGCGGTGTCCCAGTCCGCCGCCCAGGACGACATCGACGAGCCCGTCGCCGTCCTGCGCGAGCGGTACCTCCCGGAGCTGGAGCGGCTGCTGCCCGCCGCCCGGGGCGCCGGGATCCGCGACTTCTTCGTCACCCGGGAGCGGACAGCGACGTTCGCCCCCACCCCCGGCGTCGGGCGGCTCCGCCCCGGCGCCCGCACCCGGGCAACCGGCCTCTACCTGGCCGGATCCTGGACCGCCACCGGCTGGCCCGCGACCATGGAGAGCGCCGTCCGCAGCGGCTTCAGCGCAGCGGGCGCCGCGCTCTCCACCCTCGGCCGCCGTCATGACCATCCGCTGCAGGAGGCGGCATGACTGTGAGTACCGGAACAAGAGGAGAGACCGTGCCGACTGCGCAGCCGGGTAATCCGGCCGTCGACACCGCGGACGTGTCCGCACTGCTGGAGCGGGGGCGGACCCTGTCCACCCCCGTACTGCGGGCGGCCGTCGACCGCCTCGCACCGCCCATGGACACCGTGGCCGCCTACCACTTCGGGTGGATCGACGCCCAGGGCAACCCCGCCGACGGCGACGGCGGCAAGGCCGTCCGCCCGGCGCTCGCCCTGCTGTCGGCCGAGGCCGCGGGCGCCGCGCCCGAGGTCGGCGTCCCCGGCGCCGTCGCCGTGGAGCTCGTCCACAACTTCTCGCTGCTCCACGACGACCTGATGGACGGCGACGAGCAGCGCCGCCACCGGGACACCGTGTGGAAGGTGCACGGCCCCGCGCAGGCCATCCTCGTCGGCGACGCGCTCTTCGCGCTCGCCAACGAGCTGCTGCTCGAACTCGGCACCGTCGAGGCCGGCCGGGCCACCCGCCGCCTCACCACCGCCACCCGCAAGCTCATCGACGGCCAGGCCCAGGACATCAGCTACGAGCACCGCGAGCGGGTCACCGTCGAGGAGTGCCTGGAGATGGAGGGCAACAAGACCGGCGCCCTCCTCGCCTGCGCCGTCTCCATCGGCGCCGTCCTCGGCGGCGCCGACGACCGGACCGCCGACAAGCTGGAGGAGTACGGCTACCACCTCGGCCTCGCCTTCCAGGCCGTCGACGACCTGCTCGGCATCTGGGGCGACCCGGAGTCCACCGGCAAGCAGACCTGGAGCGACCTGCGCCAGCGCAAGAAGTCCCTCCCGGTCGTCGCCGCGCTCGCCGCCGGCGGTCCCGCCTCGGAGCGGCTCGGCGAACTCCTCGCCGAGGACGCCAAGTCCAACGACTTCGACTCGTTCTCCGAGGAGGAGTTCGCCTTCCGCGCCGCCCTCATCGAGGAGGCCGGAGGACGCGAGTGGACCTCCCAGGAGGCCCGCCGCCAGCACGCCATCGCGATCGAGGCCCTGCACGAGGTGGACATGCCCGCCCGCGTGCGGGAGCAGCTCACCGCGCTCGCCGACTTCGTGGTCGTACGGAAGCGATGAGCGCCCGCACCCTGATATGAGTTCGCGGTCGCCGGCCGGTGCCTTCCGGCGCCGGCCGACGGCAGACCCGCAGAAGCAGATGACACCGACTGCCAAAAGGGGAAGCCATGACAGCGACGACCGACGGAAGCGCCGGGGCCTCGGGCCCCCGGGCGGCCGCGGCCAGCACGACGTACGCCTCCGGCGCCCCGGTGCCGGAGCTCGACGGGGCCGCGGCGCGGGCCGCGGACCGCGCCGTCGACCACCTCCTCGCCCAGCAGGATCCGGCGGGCTGGTGGAAGGGCGACCTGGAGACCAACGTCACCATGGACGCCGAGGACCTGCTGCTCCGGCAGTTCCTCGGCATCCTCGACGCCGACACCACCCGGGCCTCCGCCCTCCACATCCGCCGCGCGCAGCGCGAGGACGGCGCCTGGGCCACCTTCTACGGCGGGCCCGGCGAGCTCTCCGCCACCGTCGAGGCCTACGTGGCGCTCCGGCTCGCGGGCGACCCGCCCGAGGCCCCGCACATGGCCCGCGCCTCCGCCTGGGTCCGGGCCGGGGGCGGCATCGCCCGCGCCCGCGTCTTCACCCGCATCTGGCTGGCCCTCTTCGGCTGGTGGCGCTGGGAGGACCTCCCGGAGGTGCCGCCGGAACTGCTCTTCCTGCCCCGGTGGTTCCCGCTCAACATCTACGACTTCGGCTGCTGGGCCCGCCAGACCATCGTGCCGCTCACCGTCGTCTCCGCGAAGCGCCCGGTCCGCCCCGCGCCCTTCCCCCTCGACGAGCTCCACGTCGACCCCGCCCGGCCGAACCCGCCCCGGCCCCTCGCGCCCCTCACCGGCTGGGACGGGGTCTTCCAGCGGCTCGACAAGGCCCTGCGCGTCTACCACCGGATGGCCCCGCGCGCCCTGCGGGGCACCGCGCTGAACGTGGCCGCCCGGTGGATCGTCGAGCGCCAGGAGAACGACGGCTGCTGGGGCGGCATCCAGCCCCCGGCCGTCTACTCCCTCATCGCCCTGCACCTCCTCGGCTACGACCTCGGGCACCCCGTCATGCGCGCGGGCCTGGAGTCCCTCGACCGGTTCGCCGTGTGGCGCGAGGACGGCTCGCGGATGATCGAGGCCTGCCAGTCCCCGGTCTGGGACACCTGCCTCGCGACCATCGCGCTCGCCGACGCCGGGCTGCGGCCCGACCACCCGGCCCTGGTCAAGGCCGTCGACTGGATGCTCGACGAGGAGATCACCAAGTCCGGCGACTGGGCCGTGCGCCGTCCCGGACTCCCGCCCGGCGGCTGGGCGTTCGAGTTCCACAACGACAACTACCCCGACATCGACGACACCGCCGAGGTGCTCCTCGCCCTCCGCCGGGTCGACCACCCGGACCCCGCCCGCGTCGAGGCGGCCGTCGCCCGGGGCGCGCGCTGGACGCTCGGCATGCAGTCCCGCAACGGCGCCTGGGGCGCCTTCGACGCCGACAACACCAGCCCGTTCCCCGACAAGCTGCCGTTCTGCGACTTCGGCGAGGTCACCGACCCGCCGTCGGCCGACGTCACCGCCCACGTCGTCGAGATGCTCGGCTACGAGGGACAGGCCGAACACCCGCGCACCCGCAGGGGCATCGACTGGCTCCTAGCCGAACAGGAGCCGAACGGCGCCTGGTTCGGCCGCTGGGGCGTCAACCACCTCTACGGCACGGCCTCGGTGCTCCCCGCGCTGACCGCCGCCGGGATGCCCGTCTCCCACCCGGCGATCCGCCGGGCCGTCGCCTGGCTGGGCTCCAGCCAGAACGAGGACGGCGGCTGGGGCGAGGACCTCCGCTCGTACCGCGACCCGGCCTGGATCGGGCGCGGCGCCTCCACCGCCTCGCAGACCGCGTGGGCGCTCATCAGCCTCCTCGCCGCAGGCGAGCGCGACTCCGAGCCCGTCCGGCGGGGCGTCGCCTGGCTGGTCGGCACGCAGGCGGAGGACGGCACCTGGGACGAGCCGTACTTCACCGGCACCGGCTTCCCCTGGGACTTCTCCATCAACTACCACCTCTACCGTCAGGTCTTCCCGCTGACGGCGCTGGGGCGGTACCTGCACGGGGAGCCGAAACCGGCCACGGGGGCCCTCGCGCGGGCCCAGGCCCAGGCACGGTCCCAGGCCCAGGCACGGGCCGCCCGGTCGTCCGAGGAGGGGTGATGGGCCGCGAACGGGCCGAGAGTCCCGTGGACGTGCCCCCGCTGCTCGTCGCCTGCGCGCTGCGCATCGAGCGGTTCGCCCTGCGCGGCGGCGGTCTCGCCGGCGCGCCCGGCCCCGTCACCGTCGTGCGTACGGGCATGGGCCCCGACCGCGCCGACCGCGCCGTCTCCCGGGCGCTCGGCGAGGAGCGGTGGCGCGACGCCGCCGTCATCGCCTCCGGCTTCTGCGCCGGGCTGGCCCCCGGCATGCACCCCGGGGACATCGTCGTGGCCGAGGAGACCCGCGGCCCCGACGGCACGACCACCGCGTGCGTCGGCACCGACCTCCTCGTGAAGGCCCTGGCCAGGGCCGTACCCGGGCGGACCGTCCACACCGGCCCGCTCACCGGCTCCGACCACGTCGTGCGCGGGCCCGAGCGGGCCGCGCTCCGCGCCACCGGTGCCCTCGCGGTCGACATGGAGTCCGCGGCGACCCTGCGGGCCGCCCGCCGCCCCGGAGACGGTCCCGGAGGGCGTCCGGTTGCGGCCGTCCGGGTGGTCGTGGACGCTCCGGAACATGAACTGGTCCGGATCGGCACGGTACGCGGGGGAATATCGGCCTTCCGTGTTCTCCGTGCCGTCCTTCCCGCATTCTTCGAATGGCACCGTTCTTTGCTGCTCCCCAGGAGGTGAGCGAGTTATGGCCATGCCGCTCCGTCAGTCCATCCGGGTCGGGACCTATCTCTTCGAACAGAAGCTCCGCAAGCGGGAGAAGTTCCCGCTCATCGTCGAGCTGGAGCCGCTCTTCGCCTGCAACCTCAAGTGCGAGGGCTGCGGAAAGATCCAGCACCCGGCGGGTGTCCTCAAGCAGCGCATGCCCGTCGCCCAGGCGGTCGGCGCCGTCCTGGAGTCCGGCGCCCCCATGGTGTCCATCGCGGGCGGCGAGCCCCTGATGCACCCTCAGATCCACGAGATCGTCCGGCAGTTGGTGGCCAAGAGGAAGTACGTCTTCCTCTGCACCAACGCCATGCTGCTCCGCAAGAAGCTGGAGAACTTCACCCCCTCCCCGTACTTCGCCTTCGCCGTCCACATCGACGGCCTGCGCGAGCGGCACGACGAATCCGTCGCCAAGGAGGGCGTGTTCGACGAGGCCGTGGCGGCCATCAAGGAGGCCAGGCGGCGCGGATTCCGCGTCACCACCAATTCGACCTTCTTCAACACCGACACCCCCCAGACGATCATCGAGGTCCTGAATTTCCTCAACGACGACCTCCAGGTCGACGAAATGATGATCTCTCCCGCCTACGCCTACGAGAAGGCGCCCGACCAGGAGCACTTCCTCGGCGTCGAACAGACCAGGGAACTCTTCAAGAAGGCCTTCGCGGGCGGAAACCGGCGCCGCTGGCGCCTCAACCACTCCCCGCTCTTCCTCGACTTCCTCGAAGGAAAGGCCGATTTCCCCTGCACCGCCTGGGCCATTCCCAACTACTCCCTCTTCGGATGGCAGCGCCCCTGCTATCTCATGAGCGACGGCTACGTCCCCACGTACCGCGAACTCATCGAGGAGACCGACTGGGACAAGTACGGCCGCGGAAAGGACCCGCGCTGCGCCAACTGCATGGCGCACTGCGGATACGAGCCCACCGCCGTCCTCGCCACCATGGGCTCCCTCAAGGAATCCCTGCGGGCGGTCCGGGAGACCGTCTCCGGGGGCTCGGGGAACAAGGCGTGAGGCGGCTCCGATGAGCGGGGAGTTCGACCTGCGGGCCCTGCTCGCCGAGCGCGGCGGCGAGCGGTACGAGCTGCACGCGAGGTACCTCAACCCGCAGCTGCCGCGCATGCTCCACACCATCGGCTTCGACAAGGTCTACGAGCGGGCCGAAGGCGCCCACTTCTGGGACGCCGACGGCGTCGACCACCTCGACATGCTCGCCGGCTTCGGCGTCATGGGCCTCGGGCGGCACCACCCCGTCGTCCGCAAGGCGCTCCACGACGTCCTGGACGCCCAGCTCGCCGACCTCACCCGCTTCGACTGCCAGCCGCTGCCCGGCCTCCTCGCCGAGCGGCTGCTCGCCCACAGCCCCCACCTCGACCGGGTCTTCTTCGGCAACAGCGGCACCGAGGCCGTCGAGACCGCCCTCAAGTTCGCCCGGTACGCCACCGGGCGGCCCAGGGTCCTCTACTGCGCGCACGCCTTTCACGGACTCACCACCGGCGCGCTCTCCGTCAACGGCGAGCAGGGCTTCCGGGAGGGCTTCGGCCCGCTCCTGCCGGACACCGCGATCGCCCTCGGGGACCTCGACGCCCTGGAGCGGGAGCTGCGCAAGGGCGACGTGGCCGCCTTCGTCGTCGAGCCCATCCAGGGCAAGGGCGTCCACGAGGCACCGCCCGGCTTCCTGCGTGCCGCCCAGGAGCTGCTGCACCGGCACGGCGCGCTGCTCGTCGCCGACGAGGTGCAGACCGGCCTCGGCAGGACCGGCGACTTCTACGCGTACCAGCACGAGCCCGGCGTCGAGCCGGACCTCGTGTGCGTCGCCAAGGCGCTCTCCGGCGGGTACGTGCCGGTCGGCGCCACCCTCGGCAAGGACTGGATCTTCAGGAAGGTCTACTCCTCGATGGACCGGGTCCTCGTCCACTCGGCGAGCTTCGGTGCGAACGCGCAGGCCATGGCCGCCGGGCTCGCCGTGCTCTCCGTCATGGAGGACGAGGACGTCGTCGGCCACGTCCGGCGGGTCGGCGGGCTGCTGCGCTCGCGCCTGGCGGAGCTCGTACCCCGGTACGAGCTGCTGCACCAGGTGCGGGGGCGCGGTCTGATGATCGGGATCGAGTTCGGCCGGCCGACCTCGCTGGGGCTGCGCGGCCGGTGGGCGATGCTCCAGGCGGCCCGCAAGGGCCTCTTCGCCCAGATGGTCGTGGTGCCCCTGCTCCAGCGGCACCGGATCCTCACCCAGGTCTCCGGGGACCACCTGGAGGTGATCAAACTGATCCCGCCGCTGGTCATCGACGAGGCGGACGTGGACCGGTTCGTCAGGGCCTTCACGGCGGTCATGGACGACGCGCACGGCGGGGGCGGGCTGATGTGGGACTTCGGGCGCACACTGGTGAAGCAGGCGGTCGCGCAGCGCTGATCCGCGGCATCCCGGGATCATCACGGATCAGTACGGATCATCACGCGAAGTTTTGCCTCTGAGGCAAGAAACTTGCCTCAGAGGCATGATCCTGGCGGAATGGACGCATGGACCACGTCCCCGGGGACCGCTCCCCGGACCCTGCCGCCGCCGCTCCCGGCGCGCCCGACCTCCTGCCGGACGTCGCCCCGCAGCTGCGGGCCCTGCGCCGCCGCCGGCGACTCACCCTGGAGGCCGCCGCCCACCGGGCCGGACTCTCGCCGGCCCACCTCTCCCGGCTGGAGACGGGGAACCGGCAGCCCTCGCTCCCGATGCTGCTCGCCCTGTCCCGTACCTACGGTACGACGGTCTCCGAGCTGCTCGGCGAGACCCCTCCCGAGCACGACCCCGTCGTCCGGGCCGGCCGCTCCGATCCCGTCGAGGCCGACGGCTGGATCTACCGGCAGGCGGGCGGCGCCGGGCGCGCCCTCCAGTGCCTCCGCGTCCACGTCCCGTACGCCACGAAGGCCGACATCGTGCGCGTCCACCCGGGCGAGGAGTGGATCCACGTCCTGGAGGGCCAGGTGCGGCTCGCGCTCGGCGACGCCGTGCACGTCCTCGATCCCGGGGACAGCGCGCACTTCGACTCGCTCACCCCGCACCGCATCGGCGCCGCCACGCGCGGCGGTGCCGAGCTGCTCTTCGTCCACACCCTCATGCAGAGCCCCGTCGCCGAGCTGTGCCTCGGCGACGGGACCCCGCACCGGCGCTGATTCACCCCGAAAGGACCGACATGTCCGAGAAGTCCGCAGCGGTCACCGGCGAAGAGCGCGGTGAAGGCAAGTTCCCGAAGGGGCTCGTGCTCCGCCTCTTCGCCTACCTGATCGCCGGTCACCTCTTCGCCGGCTTCCTCTACCTGCTGTTCTCCATGGGCGGCAACGGCTAGGGCCCGTCCGGCGGGCTCAGGCCTCGGTGAGGAACTGCCCGCGCAGGCGCTCGCGGGTCTCCGGAGAGAGCTTCAGGCCCTCCGTGAGGTACGCCTCCACCGAACCCCAGGTCGCCTCGACCGACTCCAGGGCGGCCCGCAGGTACTCCACCCGCGCGTCGAAGAGCGGGCTCAGCAGCTCCATCACCTCGGGCGACATGGCGTCCGTCGTGGTGGAGCTGCGTCGCACCTTGTAGCGGCGGTGCGGAGCGTTCGACTTCACGTAGTCGGCCTCGATGGCCTCCCGCTCGACGCCGATCGCGAGCAGGGTGATCGCGATGGAGAGGCCCGCGCGGTCCTTGCCGGCCGCGCAGTGCATCAGGGCCGGGACGCTGTCCTCCGCCAGGGCGTGCAGGAGGCGGCTGTGCTCGGCGGTCCGCTCGACCAGCATCGAGCGGTACGAATCGGACATACGGGCCGCGGCCTTGCCCTCGCCCAGGATCTCCCGCAGCTGCGCGACGTCGCCGTCGCGGACCATCTTCCAGAACTCCTTGCCGTCGGCCGGGTCGCTCAGCGGTATGTTCACGTTCCGCACGCCGGGGAGCTCGACGTCCGCGCCCTCGACCTGGCGGTCGGCGGCGTTGCGGAAGTCGAAGACGGTGTGCAGGTTCAGCGAGGCGAGGAAGGCCGCGTCCTCCTCGGTCGCGTGGGCGAGGTGGCCGCTGCGGAAGAGGCGCCCGGGCCGCACCGCGCGCCCGTCCGTCGTCGGCAGGCCGCCCACGTCCCGGAAGTTGCGGACCTCGGCGAGCTCGGGCTCGTTCGCGTCGGTGGGCGGGACCTGCGGCAGCTGCTGCGTCACGGATGCTCCTGGTGGTCGGTGTTCGGGTGCCGGGCACGCGAGTCGGTTCCTGGGGCAATCATCCAGGTGACGCCGTGTCGGCGCACCCCATCTGGTCGAAATGGTCGATCTGTCCGTTATGAGGTCTAGGCCACAACGCGCCCCGTTTGCAGGTGAGATGGGCGGGCGCTGGTGAGCAGGGTCATAGAGGTGACGGATCGTGGTCGGAGGCCCGGAGCAATTCCCGTGCATGAAAAGGAAATCGAGGGACCGTCATCCACGCAGGGTGATCGGAATTCGGCCCGGAATTAGCCGCCGATCTTGAGAAAGGAAAAGTGCGGCTTGTTTGCTCCGACCCCGCTCGTCTAGCGTCGCCATCAATCCGGTCGGACCGCCTAATCCTGCCACCGCCCGGAATCCGCACTCATCCCATGCGTGGCAGGAGCGGGGGACCCAGGAAAGACGCCGGTCCCGCGACGCAGGACGGCTTGGGGTGAAGCCGCGTGAGACACGCGGCCGGGCATCTCCAGTCCGAACCCGACAGCTCACCTCGTAGGCGCCGGAGAGGAATTCGCCATGCCCACGAAGGGTAAGCACCGCCGTCCCAAGTTCAGCCCCCTGACCCGCGGCCTCGTCGCCGCCGGTACGGGCGGCGCCGTCGTCGCCCTGCCGATCTTCGGCGCCACCGGGGCCTACGCCGCCGAGCAGGCCGCCCCGGCGACCGTCCCCGCCCAGGCCGTGGCCGTCGCCGCCCAGGTGAAGGCCCCCGCCGCGGTGAAGGCGACCCCCGCCGCCGTGAAGGCGGCCCCGAAGACGTACTCCGTCGTCAGCGGCGACTACCTCTCGAAGATCGCCGACGAGCAGAACGTCGCCGGCGGCTGGGAGAAGCTCTACGAGGACAACCGCCAGGTCGTCGGCGCGGACCCGTCGCTGATCATGCCCGGCATGAAGCTGACCCTCGGCGCGAAGAGCACCTCGGCCGCCGCCGTGAAGGCCGCCCCGAAGAGCACCGAGAAGGCGCAGACCAAGCACACCAAGAAGAAGTCCTCCGCGGCCTCCTCTTCCTCGTCCTCCGCCTCCTCCTCTTCGTCCTCCGCGAAGAACGGCGACACCCAGCGCGCCTCCCGCAGCACCGAGCGCACCTCGGTGGCCGCCACCTCGTCCGGCTGGGTCGCCCCCGTCGGCAACGGCGTCTCCACCCCGTACCGCGCCTCCGGCTCCATGTGGTCCTCCGGCTACCACACCGGTGCCGACTTCATCGCCTCCTCCGGCACCACCGTCCGCGCCGTCGGCGCCGGCACGGTCGTCTCCGCCGGCTGGAGCGGCGCCTACGGCAACGAGGTCGTCATCCAGCACGCCGACGGCAACTACTCGCAGTACGCGCACCTCTCGTCCCTCGCCGTCTCCGCCGGCCAGCAGGTCAGCGGCGGTCAGCAGATCGGCCTCTCCGGCTCGACCGGCAACTCCACCGGCCCGCACCTGCACTTCGAGATCCGCACCTCGCCGAGCTACGGCTCGGACATCGACCCGCTCGCGTACCTGCGCGGCCACGGCGTCTCCATCTGAGACACCTGACAGCGAGACGGCCCGGCACTCATGTGCCGGGCCGTTCTCGTATTCCGTCTTGGGAGAATCTTTATCGGTGGCATATGTCACTGCTCGTCAACCCCTCCCTACGGTCGCGTAGGTCACATTCGAAAGGGAAGGATGTGCTCCCGTGGCAGACGATTCGAGATCAGAAGACAAGAACGCATTCGGGTCGTACGCGGCGATCGGTGACAGCTTCACCGAGGGCGTCGGAGACCCCGGGCCCGACGGGACGTTCGTCGGCTGGGCGGACCGCTTCGCGGTCCTGCTCGCCGACCAGCTGCCGGAGCACGACGCCTTCCGCTACGCCAACCTGGCCGTACGGGGACGCCTGCTCGACCAGATCGTGGCGGAACAGGTCCCGAGGGCGAAGGAACTCGCCCCCGACCTGGTGACCTTCTGCGCCGGCGGCAACGACATCATCCGCCCCGGCACGGACCCCGACGACGTGGCCGAGCGCTTCGAGCGTGCCGTCGCGGACCTCACGTCCGCCGTCGGCACGGTCATGGTGACCACCGGCTTCGACACCCGTGACGTCCCCGTGCTCAAGCACCTGCGGGGCAAGATCGCCACGTACACCGCGCACGTGCGGTCCATCGCCGACCGGTACGACTGCCCGGTCCTCGACCTGTGGTCCCTGAAGTCCGTGCAGGACCGGCGGGCCTGGGACGACGACCGGCTCCACCTCTCGCCCGACGGCCACACCCGGGTCGCGCTCCGCGCCGCCCAGGTCCTCGGTATGGAGGTCCCGGCCGACCCGGACCAGCCCTGGCCGCCGCTGCCGGTGCGCGGCACCCTGGAGGTCCGGCGCGACGACCTCCACTGGGCCAAGGAGTTCCTCGTGCCCTGGATCGGCCGCCGGCTCCGGGGCGAGAGCTCCGGCGACCACGTCGAGGCCAAGCGCCCGGATCTCATGCCCCTGTGAGCCCCAGGGGCAGGCCGGGGGGACGCGCGGCGGGGATCCGCTCCAGGACCCCGCCGGCGAAGACGTCGTACAGCGGCAGCGTCTCCAGGTGGACGTACCCGATGTGACAGTCGCAGACGGCGAGGGGGCAGGCGCGGGGACGCAGGGCGGCGCGGTACGAGCCGTCGTACAGGTTCCCCAGCTCGGCCCTGACGAAGTGGCAGCGCCGCACCGTCCCCTCGCCGTCCACCGAGATCACCGACTCGCCCGTGCGGCAAGGCAGCCCGGCCGAACGGTGCGGATGCCGGCTGTACGGGAAGAGCGGGTCGAGGGCCGTCCACTCCGCCGCCTCCGCGTCGGTGTACGTGTGCCCCTCGGCCGCGTTCACCCACAGGTAGACGTGGGGCGGCAGCGCGGCCCGCAGCCGCCGCGCCTCCTCCGCGTGCTCCGGCAGGCCGACCACGCCCACGCTGAACCGGACGCCCCGCTCCGCGAGCTCCCGGCACTTGCCGAGGAACCGCTCGAACGGCGTCTGCCCCGGGTGGTACGTGCACCACAGCGCCACGCTCGACGGGTCGGCCTCCGCCAGCCACTCCGTGCGGCAGCTCAGGTTGGTCTGGATCGCGACCCGCTCGACGTGCGGGAGCCGCGACAGCTCCACCAGCGCGCGCCGGTACCAGGAGCGGACCAGGCCCTCGCCCCACGGGGTGAAGAGGATGCGCAGCCGGTCGCCGGTCTGCGCGGCCGCCCAGCCGGTGAACCGTTCCAGCGCGGCCCGGTCCGCGCGCAGCTGCTCCCGGCTGTCCCGGCGCTTGGCGAAGGGACAGTACGGGCAGTCGAAGTCGCAGGAGGAGAGCGGCCCCCGGTAGAGCACGGTGAGATCCACGACGACCGCCTACTTCAGCTCGTACGCGGCCATGGCGGCCCGCACGGCGGGGGAGAAGAGCTCGGGCCCGAGCCCGTCGGAGTGCGCGAGGCCCTCGGGCGACAGGCGCAGCAGCCCGGCCGGGGCGTCCGCGTCGAGCCAGCCGTACCCCTCGAAGCGGCCGAGCTCCGGACCGAAGTCCGCGAACGGAGAGGAGCCGAACCGCTCCTCGTACCCGGCGACCGGCATGCCCTCGGCCTGGAGCAGCGACTGGAGGAGGTGGCGGCGCCGGGCCTCGGCGCCGGTCGTCGCGAAGCCGTGGTGGGCGCGCGCGAACTCCTCCGACCCGGTCTCCGTGTAGGTGTCGATGATCGTGCGGATCTTCCGCATGTCGACGGCGTAGTCGAAGGAGTAGTGCAGCGCCGAGGTGTACGAGCGGGCGCCGCAGCCCAGGCCGATCATGCCGTCCGTCTGGCACGCGTAGTCGTCGGGCCCCGACGGGCCCGCGTCCGCGCGGCGGAACATCCGCATCGACACCTGCTCGTAGCCCTGCGCGAGGAGGTGGTCGCGGCCGTACCGGTAGAGGCGGAGCCGCTGCTCGTCCCACTCCCGGTCGGCGGCGGCGGGGTCCTGGATCCGGCCGAGGCCGGTGAGCGGCCGCACGTACAGCGGGTAGAGGTACAGCTCCTCCGGGCGCCAGGCGAGGGCCGCGTCGAGCGAGCTCCGCCAGGACGTCTCGGTCTGGCCGTCGATGCCGTAGATGAGGTCGATGTTGAGCACGGGGACGCCGGTGTCGCGGATGCGGCCGAGCGCCGCCTCCACGTCGGCGCGCCGCTGCGGCCGGACGGCCGCCCGCGCCTCCGCCTCCACGAAGCTCTGCACGCCGATGCTCAGCCGGGTCGCGCCCCGCTCGGCGAGGACGGCCAGCCGGTCGGCCGTGGCGGTCGACGGCGAGGTCTCCACGGAGAGCGGCACGGCCCGCAGGTCGGCGCCCATCCGCTTCTCGGCGATGTCGCAGAGCCGCTCCAGCTCGGCGGCGGTGAGGAAGGTCGGCGTGCCGCCGCCGAAGGCGGCCGTGGCGAAGCGCACCGGCCCGCGGTCCCCGAGCGCCTCGCGGACGGCCGTGGCCTGGCGGTCGAGCGCGTCCAGGTAGCGGGTCGTCAGCTCGTCGGGGGCGCCGATCCGGGTGAAGAGGTTGCAGAAGCCGCAGCGGACCTCGCAGAACGGTATGTGCGCGTAGAGCGAGAGCGCGTCCTTCGGCTCGTCGGCCCAGAGGCCGGCGAGCCCGGGGCGCTCGGGGAGCGCGCGGTAGGCCGTCTTGTGCGGGTACGCGTAGACGTAGCTGCGGTACGGGCGGGGGGTCGGGCTCATGCGGCGTCACCCTCCTCGGGGCCGGGCAGGACGAACTGCGCGTACGGCACCGTCCACACGACCTCGTGGCCGAGCCGGTGGCCGGTGAAGCCGTCCTCCCCGTACGCCGTCCCGTGGTCGGAGCAGACGATCGCGAAGCACGGACGGCGGCTGCTCATCGCGGCGAAGAGCCGGCCGATGTGCCGGTCGACGTACTCCAGGGCCGCCGCGTGCGTGGCCCGGGAGTCGCCCGCCTCGCGGGTCGCCCCCGGCTGGTGGAACCAGTTGGGCTGGTGCAGCGCGGACACGTTCACGAAGAGGAAGAGGCGGCGCTCGCGGGGGAGCCCGGCGACGACCTCCTCGGCGCGGTCCACCTGGGACGCGAAGGAGGTCGGCGAGGCGACGCCGAAGGCGGGCTCCCAGTGGCTCTCCTGGAAGAGGCCGGGCAGCACGGTGCCGAGCGGGGGCTGCTGGTTGAAGAAGCCCACCCCGCCGACGCAGACCGTCCGGTAGCCCTCGGCGGCGAGCGCCGACACGATGTCCGGGGTGTCGTACACGTACGTGCCGTCGGCGGTCGTCTCGCTTCCCGCGAAGCGGGCCGCGAAGAGCCGGGGGTGCGGTCCCGGGGCGGCCGGGGTCGGCAGGAAACCGGCGAAGATCGCCTGGTGGGAGGCGTAGGTGAAGCTCCCTGGCGCGTGCCGGCGCTCCCAGCCGCCCTCGGGCAGATGCCGGGCCAGGTTCGGGAGGCGCCCCTCGGCCGCCAGCTCGACGGCCACGTCGTACCGCAGCGTGTCGAGGGTGACCAGGAGCAGGTCGTGGCTTCCGACGATCGTGTTCATGTCGGGGTGTTTCACGGGGTGCTCGTTCCTGTGGTGCGGGGTGGTGCGTCAGCGCGCGGGAAGTGGGCGGCGACCTGCGCCGCGTACGTGTCGAGGCCCTCGGCTCCGCTGCCGGGCAGGCCCGTCAGGCGCGGCAGCAGGTCGCCGAAGGCGTTGACCTCGCCCACGGCGAAGCGGCGCCAGCCGGCGGCGGGCAGCAGGTCGACACCGACGCAGCGCCGACCGGGGAAGGCGGCGGCGGCCCGCTCGCAGACGCCGAGCGCCTCCTCCCACCGGCCGCCGGCGGCGGTGATCGCGGCCCGGGCGGCCGTCAGGTCGCCCCGGACGCCGCCCAGGTGGAGGTTGGTCATGGGGGAGCGGCTGGTACGGAGCACGGCGTGCGTGGCCCGCCCGTCGACCACCACGACCCGGAGGTCGGCGGCCCGGCCGTCCTGGGTGGCCTTGGGCAGCCAGCGCTCGACGTGCAGGCCGTCGGGGGCGAGGGCGTCCACGAGCGCGGCGACCTCCTCCTCGCGCGTGTAGCGCCGTACCCGCAGCGAGTTGAAGAGCCGCCCGTCCGGGCCGCGCTCGACCGAGGTCGTGGCCTGGACCCGGCCCGCGCCGTTCGTCTCCACCGCGAGCACCCCCGAGGCGGAGGAGCCGTGCGCGAGCTTCACGAACATCCGGCGCATCCCCGGGCCCTCGGCGATCGCCCGGACGTCCGCCCAGCCCCGTACGACCGGGGCGGAGGCGCCGGAGGTCGGCGACTCGGGCACCGGGACCCCGGCGGCCCGCAGCCGCGCGTGGCTCAGCCGCTTGTCGAAGAGGACGGGCAGCTCGGCCGGGTCGTCGAGCAGACGCGCCCCCGCCTCGGCGACGGTCAGCGCCAGCCCCGCCACCGCGGCGGTGAACCGCTCGTACCAGAGGCGGCTGCCCTCGACCCGGGCCGGGTCGTCGACCTCGCGCAGCAGCCGCTCGGCCTCCGGGTCCTCGCCGGGCGAGTCGAGCCGCACGGCCTCGCCCCCGGCGAACCGGGCCCGGCCGCACAGCACCTCGGGCCAGGACACCACGCGCGCGGCGGGCAGCCCGGCGGAGCGCAGCGCGTCCTGGAAGAAGGCGACACGGCGGCCGGCCGGATCGCCGACGACCACGAGGCGCGGGGCCTCGGTCATTCCGCGACCGCGACGTACCGGTAGACCTCGCCGTCCCCGTCGTCGTCCGGCTCCTCCGCGTCGTCGAGGACGACCGTCACACCGTGCGGGGCGAGCGCGGCGCGGACCCGCTCCTGGGTCTCCTCCGACAGGTAGTGGTGGGACAGGTCGAGCTCCGTGAGGTGGGTCAGCGGCTGTCCGGCGAGGAGGGCGCTCGCGCCCTTGTCGGTGAGCACGCCCATCGAGAGGTCGAGGCGCTCGACGCGGGCGACGACCGGCGCGTCCGCCACGGCGGCGGCCACGGCGTCCTGGATCACGCTGTTGCGCAGGGCCAGGTCGCGCAGGGCCGGGAAGGCCGTCCCGGAGAGCAGCGGCGCCAGGTCCTCGGTCGTGCTGTCGCCGCCGTACTCGTCGGTGCCCAGCCACAGGTCCAGCTTCACCAGGGCGGGCAGCTCGCTGCCCACGATGCCGCGCACGACCTCGGCGCCCAGGCCGCCCGTCTCGACCACCAGGGTCTCCAGGGCGTTGTGACGGACCGGGGGGAAGGCCAGGTCCGAGCCGCCGCGCACACCGAGCTCCTTGAGCGCCGGGTAGGCGGCGAGGAGGGGCGTCACGTCGGACTGGATGATCCAGGAGATCTCGCAGTCCTCGGAGGTCATGTCCCCGAGGAAGACGGCTTCGAGCGCCGTCAGCCGGTCGCGGGCGGCGCCCAGCGCGGCGACGATGTCGGCCGACGAGTTCTCGTACGCCTCGCTCCAGCCGCCGACGACCAGGGCCCGCACCCGGCTCGGGTCGACCGTCTTCAGGAACCGCTCGAACATCGGCTCCCACAGCTCGTCGTCGCCCTCGGCGTACGTCGCGGCGGAGATCCGCCAGGCGACCGCGCCGGGCTCCGGAAGCTCGACCCGCGCCTCCGCCTCCGGGAGGTCGAAGACGGGCAGACCGTGGAATTCCTCGAGGTGGTGACCGATGGTCATGGTGGTGCTCCAGACGACGGACGAAGGGGATCGGCTGACGTCATGAGTTCTACCAAGCGGGTCTGACAGCGGCCCCGGCCGGGTCGGGCTGGTACGGAGAGGTGAAGCGGACCGGCGATCAGGAGTGGCGTCCGAGGGGCCGTGGTAACGGGTGTTGCGAAGCGCGCGCCGGAGCCCCGGCACCCGCCCCCGAAGGGACCGCCCGTGACGAACCGCCAGCCTCCTCCGTACCTCTCTCCCGTGACCTCCACGCGCGCGCGTGGCGCCCGGCTGCTCGCCGCCACCGTCGTGGCCGGCGGGCTCCTCGCGGGCTCCGCGGTCCCCGCCCTCGCCGCCGCGCCGGGGGGCACCGCTCCACGGCTCGCCGTGACGGCCGTCGCCCCCGCCACGGTCAGCGTCACCGGCAGCGGACGGGCCGCCTCCGCCCCGGACCTGGCGATCCTCTCGGTGGCCGTCGAGGCCACCAAGAAGACGGCCAAGGAGGCGATGGCGGCGCAGAGCGAGGCGTCGAAGGCGCTCCTCGCCGTCCTGCGCAAGGAGGGCATCGCCGACCGGGACATCAGGACCGACAGCCTCTCGCTGTCGCCGGTGTACACGCAGAACGCGGACGGCGAGAGCAAGGTGACGGCCTACCAGGCCGGGCAGTCCTTCTCGGTCAAGGTCCGCGAGCTCGACCGCACGGGGCAGGTCATCGGGGCGGTCAACGACGCCACCGGGGACGCCGGCCGGATCAACGGCGTCGTCTTCGACGTCGCCGACCCGTCGGCCCTGCGCACGAAGGCACGCGAGGCCGCCTTCCGCGACGCCTACGACAAGGCCTCGCAGCACGCGGCGCTCAGTGGGCACGAGCTCGGGAAGCTGATCTCGCTCAGCGAGGGCGACTCGCTGCGGCCGGGCCCCGGAGCCGTACCGAGCATGCCGGCGGACGACCCCGGCGTCCCGCTCGCGCCCGGCGAGATCGAGGAGCAGGTGACGGTCTCGGCCGTCTTCGAGCTGCTCTGACCTACGAGCCGGGGGCGGACGCGCCGGCGTCCGGCTCCCCGGGCAGGCCCAGCTCCCGGTCCAGGGCCTCGTCCGCCCAGCGCAGGAGCGTGGCGCGCGGGAGGGAACCGGCGTTCGGGAGGGACCCGGCGTGCGGGAGGGAGCCGGCGTACGCCGTGGTCTGCACGGCGAGCCCGTCGAGGAAGGCGGTGAGCCGCCAGGCCGCGGCGCCCGGGTCCGCGCAGCGGAACTCGCCGGCCGCGGCCCCCTCCGCGATCACCGCCGTCAGGGCCGCCTTCCACTCCCGGTCGAGCGAGGCCGCCACCCGCCGCAGCCCGGGGTCGCGCAGCGAGGCCGCCCAGCCCTCGATCCACAGGCGCCAGCCCTTGGCCTCGCCGGTCGGCGCGTACCAGCGGACGGCGGCGCGCAGCCGGCTCACCGCCGGGGAACGCCGGCCGAGGAGCTGCCTGAGCCGTACGAGATCGGCCTCGGCCGCGTGCGCGAAGGCGGCGGCGACCAGCTGTTCCTTGGTGGAGAAGTGGTAGAGGACGAGGGCGTTGCTCACCCCGAGCGTGGAGGCCACGTCCGCGACCCGGACCGCCGCGACGCCGCGCTCCTCGATCTGGGCGACGGCGGCCCGCAGCAGCTCCTCCCGCCGCTCCGCCGCGCCCAACCGCACCCGCGTCACCTCAGTACCAGCCGTAACGCTCGGCGATCACCGGCAGCCGCTCCGCGACCAGCGCGTGCGCTGCCGCGCGCGGGGTCGAGCCGTCCGCCTCGGCCCGGTCGAGCATGCCGTCCACGAGCTCCCGCATCGAGCTCCGTACCCGCGCGAAGGCCTGGTCGGCGTCGGCCTCGATGTCGCCGAAGAGGGTCCACCACCACCAGGCGTTGGTGCACGAGTTCACGACGACGTCGGGCAGGACCGTCACCCCGCGCGCGGTGAGGGCCTCCTCGGCCTCCGGCGTGACCGGCATGTTCGCCGCCTCCGCGATCCAGCGGGCGGTGACGCGTCCCTGGTTCCCGGCGTCGATCGCGTACGAGACGGCCGCCGGGACCAGGACCTCGGCGTCGGCCGCGAGCCAGGCGTCCCCCGGCTCCTGCCGGTCGCCGGGCCGCAGGGCCGCGCGGTCGACGGCGCCGTGGGCGTCGCGGGCGGCGAGGAGCGCCTCGACGTCGAGCCCGTCGGGGTTCACGACCGTGCCGTGCACGTCGGCGACGGCGACCACGCGCAGCCCCGCCCGGGCCAGGAACAGGGCGGTCGCCCCGCCCATCGTGCCGAGGCCCTGCACCGAGACCCGGGTCCCGGCGTACGGGCGTCCGGCGCGGTCCAGGGCGACGAGGACGGACTCGGCGACCCCGCGCCCGCCGACGAGCTCGTCGAGACCGATCCCGTCCACGTCGATCGCGAACGCGTCGGAGAGCCGCTTCCTGGCGGCCGCCTCGTCGTCGAGGAGCGGGTACACGGCCTGTACGGAGGACACGAGCCCGGCCTCGGCCGCGGCGCGGTCCACCAGGTCCTGGGTGAGCCCGAGGTCCTCGCCGGTCGTCCAGAAGCGTTCGATGTACGGACGCATGGCCCGCAGGTACCGCACGAGGACGCCGTACGCCTCCGGGGAGCGCGGGTCGCAGTCGATGCCGCCCTTCGCGCCGCCCAGCGGCACGTACCGGGCCTCGGGGTCGTAGTGGAGGGCCTCCTTCATGGTCATCCCGCGGGCCAGCCCGGTGACCTCCTCCACCGTGCACCCCTCCCGCATCCGCAGCCCGCCGCTGGCCACCCCGCGCACGAGCCGGTCGACGACGAGATGGCCGCGACGTCCGGTGACGTGGTCGGTCCAGCCGACGGAGAGGAGGGGGGTGGATTCCATGGCGCGCCTCCGAAGGGGCCTCTTGCTGCGGTCTTGCCGAAGTCTTGCCGAGTCTTACTGAACGACGGTTCAGTATGGCCGACCTTCCGGCCGTACGGGACGCGGGCCGCCCATAATGGAACGACCCCCAGAGATCAGGAGGTCCTGTGACCGGTACCGGCTCCGACCGTTCCCCACGGGCCCGGCTGCGCGCTCTGCGCCCCGAGTCCTTCGGCGCGGATCCCTCGGGCGAGCGCCTCGCCCGCATCCTCCGCTCGCCGAACTTCGCGGACGGGATCTTCCAGAACCCCGAACCCGCCCGGCGCGGGCCCTCGGGCTCCAGCCTGGAATTCGCCAAGATCTACTTCGAGAAGGAGGGACGGGCGCGCCGAGCCCCCACCGGCACGATCCCCGTCCACCCGACCACCGTCGCCGACCTCGCCCGGCCCCCGGCCACCGGCCTGCGCATCACCTGGATGGGCCACTCGGGCGTCCTGGCGGAGATCGACGGCCACCGCGTCCTCTTCGACCCGGTCTGGGGCGAGCGCTGCTCCCCCTTCCCGTTCGTCGGCCCCAAGCGCCTCCACCCGGTCCCGGCCCCCCTGGCGGCCCTGGGCCCGGTCGACGTCGTCGTCATCTCGCACGACCACTACGACCACCTCGACCTGCCGACGATCAAGGAGCTCGTCGCCACCGACACCGTCTTCGCGGTGCCGCTCGGCGTCGGCGCCCACCTGGAGCGCTGGGGCGTGCCCGCCTCCCGCCTGCGCGAGCTGGACTGGAACGAGTCCACCGAGATCGGCGCGCTCCGGCTCACCGCCACCCCGGCCCGCCACTTCTGCGGCCGCGGCATCCGCAACAAGCAGCACACCCTCTGGGCCTCCTGGGCCGTCGAGGGCCCCGAGCACCGCGTGTACCACTCGGGCGACACGGGCTACTTCTCGGGCTTCAAGGACATCGGCGCGGCCCACGGCCCCTTCGACGTCACGATGATCCAGATCGGCGCCTACTCGGACTTCTGGCCCGACATCCACATGACCCCCGAGGAGGGCCTCCGCGCCCACCTCGACCTCCAGGGCGGCGCCCCCTCGGGCGTCCTCCTCCCGATCCACTGGGGCACCTTCAACTTGGCCCCGCACGCGTGGGCGGAGCCGGGGGAGTGGACGAGGTACGAGGCCGAGGAAGCCGGCCAGGCGGTGGCCTTCCCTCGTCCTGGTGAGCCGTTCGAGCCTGCGGGGAAGCTGCCGTCCGACCCCTGGTGGAGCGGGGTGTCCCGTCCGGTCGCGCAGCCGTGGCGCCGGCCCCGGTCGGTCGAGGCTCCCGCCGAGGCGGCCGAGCCTGATCTCGACCTCGCGGGTGAGAGGTGACACCACGCACCGTGGGGCGCCGAGCGGGACGAACGTGGACGAGCAGCCGGTGGAGATGCGGTCGGTTCGGCCCGTTCAGCGCTCCGTGGAGGTGCGCGGGTGCGGGGAGCGGAGGACCAGCAGGGTGATCTCGCTGGGGGCGAAGACGCGGAAGGGCGGGCCCCAGAAGCCGGTGCCTCGGCTCGTGTAGAGGAGGGTCCGGTCGCCGTGGTGGCTGAGGCCGGCGACGGCGGGCTGGTCGAGGCGGACCAGGTGGTGGAAGGGCCAGATCTGGCCGCCGTGGGTGTGGCCGGAGAGCTGGAGGTCGATGCCGGCGGCTGCCGCGCGGTCGACGAACTTGGGCTGGTGGGCGAGGAGCAGGACGGGCAGGTCGGGGTCGGCGCCGCGCAGGGCTCCGGCGAGGTGGGCGCGGTGGCCGGCCAGGCCGGAGGACTCGGCGGTGACGTCGTCCACGCCGGCGACCACGAGGGTGTCGCCGCCGCGTTCGAGGAGCAGGTTGCGGTTGCGCAGTGGCTGCCAGCCCAGTTCGTCCATCAGGTCGACCCACCCCTGGGCCTCGCTGTAGTACTCGTGGTTGCCGGTGACGTACACCCGTGCCCGGGTGGCTCGCACGGTGCCGAGCGGTGCGGCCTGGGCGCGGCGGCGTTCGGCCGTACCGTCCGCGATGTCACCGGTGTGGCAGACCAGATCGGCCTCCAAGGCGTTCACCGTCTCGCACACCCGTGCCGACCAGCGGGCCCGGTCCAGCGGGCCGTAGTGGGTGTCGGTGACGAGGACGACGCGGAAGCCGTCCAGGCCGGGACCCAGCCGCGGGAGCCGCACATCGAGTCGGCGCACGCGGGGCACGCGGCGGGCCTCGGCGTATCCCCAGCCGAGCAGTACGGCCGTGACGCCGAGGACCGCCCAGGTGACGATCCGGGCCCGGTCCTGGCTCTCGCCGACGCCGGCCACGGTCAGGGCGAGCCGCAGGAGGACGCCGAGGAGCACGGACCAGGTGAACAGGACCCAGCTCGCGCCCAGCAGGGTGTCGCCGATGATCGCCGCCCGGTCCTGCTGACGCCGTCCGTGGCCGCGCGCCATCGCGAACGGCATCCCGACGAGTCCGAGGACGAACAGGACGGTGCCGAGCAGAGTGGCGGGCAGCGGCCAGTGCTGGCCGCCGTACAGGAGCACCCCGCAGGGTACGGACCACAGGAGGACGGGGGCGACCAGGGGGAGGTAACGCATCAGGCGGTGCAACCGGCTCTGCCGTGGCACTTCACCCTCGGCGGGACGGGTGTCGCTGGTGTCGGTCACGCTTCCCTCCTTGACCAGGCTGATGTCTCGCGCACTGTATCCAGATGACGCCCGAGGAGGGTCACCGCGTCCACCTCGACCTCCGGGGCGGCGCCCCCTCCGGCGTGGGCGGCTGGGGAGGCTCCGGTCTCACCGACGGTCACGGGCCGGAGGGTCGCGCGGTGGGCGGGAACGCCGACGCGGGAGGCGGCCGGGTGTCCGAAGACCCCGCCGCGGAGCCCGGTCGCGGCGAGCCGGAGGCCGCGCGGACCCCGTAGAGCTTCGGCGGGCCGCACGGTCCCCTTCCCGCCGGTCGGATTCCGGTCAGGGCTGATTTCCGCAGGGGGCGGAGGCGTACGAGCGCCTCCGCTCTCTTCCGTTCCCGCGGTTCCCGCAGTTCGGCGGGGTGCCGGCGTAGAGCCGTCGAATTTCGGCCAGTTGGTTTCACGCCGTGCGTGCGGGGGCCGATACCAGAGCGGGTCGCGGTACGGGTAAGTTTGCCAACTGCGCACCGCACATGAACGGTTGACGACTACAGTGTGTGGTTGGTGATCATCGGTAGGCTCATCGCACCTCTGTTGGAATCCACCCCTGTAGGCCCCCCGTAGAACCCCCGTAGAACCCCCGTAGAACCCTCGGTTAGACCCCCGCAGTCCACCCCCCTGTACCCCGCAGTACGCCGATTCCTGGGCACGTACCAAGGACACTCATGTCTCAACTTCGCGCACCCGCCTCGCGGTCCGAACGACGCGAGGGCGGGCGGCACGGCCGGTCGGGCGCCCGCTCCGCCCCCGGTGCCAGCAGCACGTCCCCGGCGCAGCCCCCCGCGTCGCTCCCGACGGAAGCCCGCATACGCTCCCAACTCCTGCGCACCTCCGTGCTTCCCGCCGTCGCGGTGGCACTCGGTGGCGCGGCCGCCGTCCTCTTCACCATCCGCTCCACCGGAGCCGGTCCCACCCCCGGCCTCTGGGCCGCGCTGACCGGCGCTGCCGCGCTCACCGTCGCCTCGGTGACCGCCGCCGCCCTCGGCGCGGACCGGGCGGCCAAGTCGGTCCTCGACCGTGCCAACGCCCTGCGCCGCTCCAGTGCCCGCGGCCAGAGCGAACTGCGTACGGTCGTCGAACAGTTGCGCAGGGGCGAGGCGCTTCCGCCCCGTCCCGCGCTGCCGTCGGGACCCAAGGCCGGTGACGAATTCGATCTGCTCTCGCACGAGTTGAACCGCTCGCACGAGGCCGCGGTCGCGGCCGTCGTCCAGGCGTCCCGGCTCTCCAGCAGCGTCGGAAACGAACAGAAGGTCGAGGTCTTCGTCAACCTCGCCCGGCGTCTCCAGTCCCTCGTCCACCGCGAGATCCAGCTCCTCGACGAGCTGGAGAACGAGGTCGAGGACCCGGAGCTGCTCAAGGGCCTGTTCCACGTCGACCACCTGGCCACCCGCATCCGCCGCCACGCCGAGAACCTCGCCGTGCTCGGCGGCGCGATCTCCCGCCGCCAGTGGTCGAACCCGGTCACCATGACCGAGGTGCTGCGCTCCTCGATCGCCGAGGTCGAGCAGTACCCGCGCGTGAAGCTCGTACCGCCGATCGACGGTACGCTCCGGGGCCATGCCGTGGCCGACGTCATCCACCTCCTCGCCGAACTCGTCGAGAACGCGACGCTGTTCTCCGCGCCGCACACCACCGTGCTGCTGCGCGCGCAGTACGTCACGGCGGGTCTCGCGATCGAGGTCGAGGACCGCGGTCTCGGCATGCCCGTCACCGAGCAGAGCAAGATGAACGCCCTGCTCTCCGACCCCGACCAGGTCAACGTGGCGCACCTGCTCCAGGACGGCCGCATCGGGCTCTTCGTCGTCTCGGCGCTGGCGCGCCGGCACGGCATCGCCGTACGGCTCCAGTCGAACATCTACGGCGGCGTCCAGGCCGTCCTGGTGCTTCCGCAGGGCCTGCTCGGCGCCGACCCCGAGGGCCTCGCCCAGCACGAGCGCCAGGCGGCCGCGGCCACCGGGTCGACGGCGATCCCGCCGGGGCAGGTCCAGATGCAGCCCCAGGCCCAGGCACAGACCCAGCCGCAGTCCCACGTCTCCCAGCCCCCGTCGGCCCCGTCTCCGTCGGCCCCGCCGGTCCAGACCCCCGAGCCCGTACGGCCTCCGGCCCCGGTCCCGGCCCCCGTACCGGCTCCGGCTCCGGCACCCGTACCGGCCGCGGCCTACACGGAGGCCCTGACGGCGCCGGACCCGCTCGCGTACACCCGTACCGGCGGGCGGCCGGACGACGGCGGGCACGGCGGGCACGGCGGTCAGGATGTCCATGGCGGCCAGGGAGTCCACGGCGGTCAGGGAATTCACGAAGGCCGGGCCGGCTCCGGCTCCCTCCCCGCGATACCGGCGCAGTCGGCCGGTGCCGGGCACGCGGCCCCGCTGCTGCCCCCGGCCCCCCGCACCGAGGAGTCCGGCCGGCCCCTGCTCCCCAAGCGGCGCGCCCAGGAGCACCTCGTCCCGCAGCTGCGCGACGAGCCCGCGGCCCGCAAGCCCGAGGAGCACGCGCTGCTCGACCCCGGCCTCATGGCCGCGTTCCAGCGCGGGATCGGCCTCGCAGAATCCACGCCCGCCCCCCACGAATCGTTGCGTCCAGGCGACGCGCACAAGGAGTAGATGCACCATGGCGAGCAATGTGCCGACCGGCCATTCCTCGGACCTCGACTGGCTCCTGAGCGGACTGGTCCAGCGCGTCCCGTACACCCGCAACGCGGTCCTGCTCTCCTCCGACGGTCTCGTGAAGTCCGTCCACGGTCTCGACCCCGACGCGGCCGACCACATGGCGGCCCTCGCCTCCGGCCTGTACTCGCTCGGCCGCAGCGCCGGCGCGCGGTTCGGCGACGGCGGGGAGGTCCGGCAGGTGGTCGTGGAGCTCGACTCCACGCTCCTGTTCGTCTCCACCGCGGGCTCCGGCACCTGCCTCGCCGTCCTCGCCGGGCGTGAGGCCGACGCCGCCGTCCTCGGCTACGAGATGGCGATGCTCGTCAAGAGCGTCCGGCCCTACCTGGTGACCCCGGCCCGGCAGGCGGCCGGCGCGGCAGGTGGCATCGGGCAGTGAACGTGACGTCCCATCAGGAAGGGCCCTGGCTCGACGACGCGGCAGGCCGGCTCATCAGGCCGTACACCGTGAGCGGCGGCCGGACCAAGCCCAGCACCGCGCTGGACCTCCTCTCGATGGTGATGGCGACCGGCTCGTCCCCGCAGGCCCACATGGGCCCCGAGCACAGCCTGGCCCTCGGGCTGTGCGACGGGCCCACCTCGGTGGCGGAGATCGCGGCGCACTTACGGCTCCCGGCCGTCGTCACCAAGGTGCTGCTGTCCGACCTCGTGGACTGCGGGGCGCTGACCGCCAGGGCCCCCCGGTTCCACGCCAACCCAACCGACCGTTCCTTGCTGGAGGCAGTGCTCGATGGCCTACGACAACGGCTCTGAGCGCCACGAGAGTTTCGCGACCGACCCCTTCCCCGCCGCCCTGAAGATCCTGGTGGCGGGCGGGTTCGGCGTGGGCAAGACGACCTTCGTGGGCGCGGTCAGCGAGATCGAACCGCTCAGCACCGAGGAGCTGCTGACCTCGGTCAGCGCGGCCACCGACAGCCTGGAGGGCGTGGAGTCCAAGACCACGACCACCGTGGCCATGGACTTCGGCCGCATGACCCTCGACGACCGTCATGTGCTCTACCTGTTCGGCACGCCCGGACAGGAGCGCTTCTGGTTCATGTGGGACGAGCTCTCCGAGGGCGCGCTCGGCGCGGTCGTCCTCGCCGACACCCGCAGGCTCCAGGAGTGCTTCTCCGCCGTCGACTTCTTCGAGCGGCGGGGCATCCGGTTCGTCGTGGCGGTCAACGAGTTCGACGGCGCCTACCGTTACGAGCCGGACGAGGTACGGGCCGCGCTCGACCTCAAGCCGGAGGTGCCGGTCGTCGTCTGTGACGCGCGGATCTCCAGCTCCGGCATCCGCACCCTGGTGACCCTCGTCCAGCACCTGCTCACCACCATCCCGACCAACCCGGCCGCAGTGCCGAGCTTCGGAGCGACGCCATGACCTACGACCCGACGGGTCATCTCCTCCTGACCCCCATCGACAAGGAGGCCCCCGCGCGGGTGCGGCGGCTTCGCGAGCTCGGCCTCGGCGAGCGCCCGGACCCGGCGTTCGACGAGTTCGCCCACCGGCTCGCCGACGTGACGGGCGCGCCGTTCTCGATGGTCAACTTCATCGACGAGAACCGGCAGTTCTTCGCCGGACTGCACACCCCCGAGGGCACCCACTCGGGCAGCGACCTGGGCGCGGCGGCGGCCGGCGCCGGTGGCGTCGGGCGGTACATGGCCCGCGACCACGGCTACTGCCCGCACGTGGTGGTACGGCGCAAGGCGCTCGTCCTGGAGGACGTCTGCGACTACCCGCGCTTCGCGGGCAACCCGGTCGTGGACGAGATCGGCATCCGCTCGTACATGGGCGCGCCGCTGATCGACCGCTCCGGGGTCGCGCTGGGCACGATCTGCGTGGTCGACACGGACGTACGGCCGTGGGGGCGGGCGGGTCTGGAGACGATCAAGGCGATGGCGGCGGAGCTGGTGGAGCAGATCCACCGCCGTGAGGACGGCATGTTCTGATCGCGGTACGCCGCGCGGGAACGCGGACGGGGCCCCGGCACGGCGAGTGATCGCCGTACGGGGCCCCGTCCGCTCCGCCGTTGCTCCTACGCGTGCACGGGTTCGAGCTCCCGGGTGCGGACCACCTCGGAGAGCCGCTCCGACCAGCTGCCCTTGTCCTGGCCGAGGGCGACCTCGGCGAGGCGGAGGAGCTGGACGTCGGAGGTGCCGGCCGGGGCGAAGATGTGGTGCGCGTCCCGGAGGTACCGCTCGATGGCCCGGTCGGTGAAGAGGCCGGCGGCGGCGTGGATCTCCATGGCGTTGCGGCCGGAGTCGATCGCCGCCTCGACGTTGACCAGCTTGGCGTTCATCAGCTCGGCGTCGCAGGACAGGCCCTGGTCGAGCAGGTGCACGGCGTGGTACGCGGCCAGCCGGGCCGTCATCAGCCGGGACTGCATCTGGCCGAGCTTGAGCTTGACCGTGGGCAGGTCGTGGAGCGGCTTGCCGTAGCGGATGCGCTCGGAGGCGAAGCGGGTGGTCTCCTCCAGGATCGCCTGGTGGATGCCGAGCGAGACGGCGGTCAGGTTGGCCCGGCCGTACAGGACGCTGGAGGAGTACGCGACGGACAGGCCGTCGCCCTCGTCGCCGAGCCGGTTGGAGGCCGGTACCCGGCAGTTCTCGAAGATCAGCTCGCCGAAGCTGAAGCCGTGCAGGCCCATGGCGGGCTGTTGCGGACCGGTCCTGAAGCCGGGTCGGTCGGATTCGACCAGAAAGGCCGTGAGCCCGCGCGAGCCGGGACCGGTCCTGACCACGACGCCGTGCAGGTCGCCCACGTGGCTGTTGCCGACGTAGACCTTGCGGCCGTTGAGGATGTAGTCGTCGCCGTCCCGGACGGCGGTGGCGGACATCCCGAGGACGTGACCGCCCGACTCGGGCTCGGTGACCGCGATGGTCGGCAGGCAGTCGCCGGCCGCGACGGCCGGGAGCCAGGTCTTGCGCTGCTCGTCGCTGCCGAAGTGGACGATCTTGGCGGTGCCCAGCTGGGAGGCCTGGACCATGGCGCCCATCGCGCCGCTGACCCGGGAGAGCTCCTCGATGATGATCGTCTTGGCGAGATGGCCGGCGCCCATGCCGCCGTACTCCTGGCTGATCGTCGCGCCCAGCCACCCCTGCGCGGCGATGCGCCGGGACAGTTCGTGGTGGACGGTCCTGGACGCCTCCATCTCGGCTATCCGGGGCCGGACCTCACGCTCCGCGAAGTCACGCACGGTCTCTCTGAGTTGATGATGCAGTCGGCTGCTGAAGTAGCTGTCCATGCGAGTCCTCCCCTGCGAAAGCCTGCCCGGCGGTGGTCCGGCAGGTGGTACATCGGCAGTGGTCCCGTCCCGAACAGGCCGACCACTTCATGGTGTTGATCTTTCCGGGACGGAGCAATATCGCCACGACTTTTGTCCGAAACACGAGCTCTTGACGATCGAATGTGACTGTGTTTCGTGTGGTGTTGGCCCCCTCGGTCTGGTCCGGAGTCCCTTCCCCGTGGACATCTTTCTGCCACATGCCAACGGCAACGAACTCGACGGCATATGGCCGACCCGCCCCTGGCCTCGTCGCATGAGCCCCACGCTCACCAGAGGAGCGATATACGGGCCACGCCGCCACCCGCCCTCCGCCCCGAGAACACGGGCCGGGCGCCCGCGCTCCCCACTCTCCGGCCCCTCATCCCCGGCGCGCGGAGGTATCAGGGGGCGCGCGGAAGCGTTACGGAGAGTGAGCGACGCCCTCGCGGCGCGCATCCGCCGTCCGGGCGCCGGGAAAGGGTTCGTGACCACCGGAGAAAGTGCGGTATTGTTCTCATGCGCGTTCGGCCAGGGGAAACCCCAGGTCAGACGGGCACCGGGACGTGGCGCAGCTTGGTAGCGCACTTGACTGGGGGTCAAGGGGTCGCAGGTTCAAATCCTGTCGTCCCGACTGTACGGAAACGTACGTCGGAGGTCGTTCTCTCAACCGAGAGGGCGGCCTTTCGCGTGTTTCGGGGGCGTACCCGTTCAGTGGCAGCACGGTCGCCGACCGTGCCCTTCCGGTGGCGAGGCGCCCTTACGCCCCGCCCGGGCGACCGATCCAGCGCGCGACGCCTTCGAAGGCGTCCAGGACGTGGCCGTCGTACGGGCCGAAGTACTCCTGGCAGTCCCTGCCGAGCTGGTTGTACAGGGTCGCGGCTCCACGGGAGTCGCCCGATCGGCCCGTCAGCTCGGCCAGCTCCGTGCGCGCCTCGATCACGGTGGGGTGGCGCGGGCCGTGCTCCCAGTGCAGCCTCAGGATCCGGCGTTCCGCCTCGCGGATGCGGTGGATGACGTCGGCCTGCGGATGTGTGGTCGCCGCCATGTCCGGCGCGTCAGCCGGCCCGTCCGGCGCGTACTGCACCAGGTCGACCGCGCGGGCCACGTCCCCGGCGGTGGCCGGCCGGTCCGCCGGCTCCTTCGTCAGAAGACCGAGCACGATCTGATCGAGCGCGGCCGGGATGCCCGGGCGATGCGCCTGTGTGGAGACGGGCGGCTCGTCGAGGTGCCGTCGCATCACGGCACCGGGGTCATCCTTGCGGGTGCCGAACGGCGGGCGCCCCGTCAGCATCTCGTACATGACACAGCCCAGCGAGTACAGGTCGCTCTGGACGGTCCCCTGCTTCCCTTTCCAGCGTTCGGGCGCCTTGTACAAGGGAGTGCCCGCGCCGATGTGCGAGAGGCTGGCGTCCGCGAAACGGGCGAGCCCGAAGTCGACGATCTTCGCGTCGCCCTGCTCGTCGATCATGATGTTGCCCGGCTTGATGTCCCGGTGGATCACACCGGCGAGGTGGGCCGCGCCGAGGCCCGCGCAGATGTGCCGGGTCCACCGCACGGTCTGCTCCAGCGTCAGGGCCACCCCCGCCGTCAGTCGGTCCGCCAGCGAGCCGCCCTCGACGTACTCCATGGCGATGTAGAGCGTGTCCGCGTGCTCGCCGGTGTCGTAGATGTGGGCGACATTGCTGTGGTTCACGCGGGCCATGGCCCTGGCTTCGCCCTTGAAGGTCTCGACCGGCCAGTCGGCGTACTCCGTGGCCAGGTCCTCACCGCCGATGCGCCGGCCGGCCAGGAACTTCACGGCGACGGTCCGGTCCAGTTTGGTGTCCTTCGCCGTCCACACGTCTCCCATGGCTCCTCGGCCGTGGAGATCGCGCAGTTCGTAGCGATTCTCGACGAGGTCACCGCGGCGCGGCGCGGTCATTCGTGTCCTCCGTCGTGTGCGTTCCACAGGGCGAATGCGTCGAGGCCCGCCATTCCGGCCAGCCACTCCGCGAAGATGACGGGGCGTTCGTTCAACGACTTCTCCAGGAGTTTCACCGCGAGGCTCCGGCGCAGGGCGGTGTCGTCCTCGAGCCGCCACCGCTGTATCGGGACCCGGCACAGCTCCCAGATGACCCAGCCGACCATCAGCACGGTGAGCGTGCCGTAGACGTACCGCCAAGATCCGTCGACGAACGGGACGATGAGGCCACCGGTGAGCGCGCCGACGAGGACGGCGAGGACGACGCGCGGCCACCGGCGTACGACCGCCTCGGAAAGGACCTGGCCGCGCTCGGTGATGTGCTCCGCCAGCGCCTCGACGAGCGCCTCCTGTTCCACCCGCGCGTGCGGGTCCGTCGGCACGGTGCACGTCCAGTCCTCGAACGTGAGCGTGACCGAAGCGGGAAGCAGCTTCTCCGCGGTCGCCACGTACTGCCGTACGCACGCTTCGAGCGACGGCCACACGGCCTGGACGGCCATGCGCCGGGCTGCCGGGCCCATCGCGGCGTTCTCGGGGTCGAAGACGCCCCGGTCCAGGAGGGCCGAGATGTTCAGCGGCTCGTCGTCGAGGCCACCGGTCGGAAGGAACGCCTTCTGTGCCGCGTCCAGGTCGCCCCCGCACTCGACGATGTGCTTCTGCCACCGCATCGCGTCGCTGTGCTCGGCCTCGTCGGGCTCCAGTTGGTCGATGAGACGTTCCAGCGCGTGCAGGACGCGGTGCGCGTCGTGCCCCGTGGGGCTCTCCGGGGCGACGGCTTCCCCGGGGTACGTGTCGCGGAGGTGTGCCAGGGCCTTGCGCGGGATGGAAGCCGCCTCCCACCCCTGCTGGAGACTCGGCCAGAGCTCGGAGCACGACACGCGCAGTCCGGGGAAGCGGTTCTCGGGCATGCGGTCGGCCAGGTTCCATAGCCGGTCCCAGCGGTGCTGGTGCAGGGTGTCCAAGTGGGCGCCCTGGCCCCCGGTGCTCCAGAGGGACATGGTCTGCCGTGCGTAGCCGAGTGCCTCCTCGCCCAGGTCATTGCTGGCGATGGCGTCCAGGACGATGAGGAAGTCCTGTCCGAGCCTGTCGGGATCGAGCGAGCTCAGGTACTGGTCCATCCATGCCGCCGCTTCCCGTTCCTCGCCGAGGCGCGCGGAGGTGAGCGCGAAGAACAGAAACGCCTTGGCCTCGTCGAGGGTTTGGGCGTAGGCGCGGGCTCGCTCGGCGCGGCTGGTCTCGGACCGGTAGCCCGCGGCCACGGCCGTGAGGGCGGGAGCGAGCCAGTACGTCGGTTCCAGGAGCATGCGTTCCTCGGCGCAGGCCTGCACGGTGGAGGAGTTCACCACCTGGTCCCGCACTGCTCGTGCCGTCAGCGTGTGGACCAGGCCGCGGGCCAGAGTGCGGGTGTGGCGGCGTTGGTCGAAGACGGTGTGCCACTCGGCGTTCAGCCGCGTCAGCTCCGCCTGTGCCTTTGCGATTTCCCGGTCCCGCCCGTATTGCTCGACCAGCGTGTCGAGCGTCCGGCGCGTGTGGGCCACCTGCTCTTGCAGGCCGGCGAGGCTGCTGTCCACCGAGGACAGCCGGTAGTCGAACTCCTCCTGACGTCGCACCACTTCGGAGAGGCGGCTGCCCAGCCGGTCGAGTGCGGAGCTCGTATCGGCCTGATCCGTCATGACGTCCCGTCCCCCGAGGTCATCGCCGTGGTGCCGTGCCCGTGCCTCGGCCATTATCGGGTATGCGTCGTCGAGCATGGGACCAGTGCATCTGATAATCCGTCATGTCGTCTTCTGTCGAGGGCTGGTGACGTCATGATTGGTGGTCTACCCAACTGACCCGGACACCTTGAGGGGTATCGGTGCGAGAGATCGTCTATCTTTCCGAGGGCAAACTCCAGCAGTTCCTGCCGGAGCCGAGGAAGGTGCCCCGTGCGGGCGCGCTGCGGGTGACGACGCCGGTGGGCGGATTCGACATGGAGCCCCCGACACCGGACGGCGAGCAGTCACGACTGCGGCACCTGGGGCAGGTGAGCCGCCACATGACGGAGGTCGCCCGCTGGTTCGAGGAGCCCGACCTCGCTCCCGCGCAGTGGGTGCAGTTCGAGGCCCCGCTCCGGTGCGTCACGCTCGGAGGCGCGCACCGGAACCTCGTGCTGTTCGTTGACCCGCCCCGTACCGCCGGGACCGCGCACCGGAACCCGTCGGACTGCCGAGGCTGCTGCACGGCTCCGTCCGCCACCTGCGGGGCTGGGCGCCCACGCCCGTCGATGTCGACGAGCGGGAGTCGAGTGACGGCGGATCCAGCTTCGGGGCCGTCTTCCTCTCCAGGGTCGGGCAGGTCGTGCAAGAGCTCTCCGTGCGGGAGGAGCGCCCCGAGGCCGACGCGGAGGCGGCGCCGGGGTTGCACCTGAACAGCCTGGGGGTCAGGCGGCTCCTCTGGGCGCTTGACGCTCAGACCGGCGACATCGACATGTCGGCGATGATGACCGGATACGCGCGGGTCAGCGCCGTACTGCCCGCCGGCGACCAGGGGCCGCGCTGCCTCGTGGCCAGCCCGCTCGACGTGCGGGTCTTCCAGGGGTAGGGGAGTGGCCCACCCGGTCAGGACGTGCGGGCGCCGCACAGAGTGGCTGTGCCCTGTCCGGCGAGCCGGTAGAGGCCGGGGGGCCTCGGACATGACGCGATCCGCGACGACGCCCGGCGAGCCCGTACTGGAGGGGAGACGACCCGTGGCGGCGTGAGTCGGGGAGATCTCACGGCGGGGAGCCGCAGGGCGTCCGCCTCCGGTCGGCCGCCAGGCGGGGGCGGATCACGACGGGCCGTCGAGAAGGGGCGTTGAGCAGGGGTGAACCCGCGGTGATCGGTCGTTGATCGGCCGTAGAGCCGTGCCGGAGAGCATCGACACCAAGGGAACACGGCTCGCCCGGTTATCACCGGGCGTCGTCGACCTCGGCGTTCCACACGGGCGCCGGGCCCCCCGTTCCCCGGAGTTGGCCAACCCACGGAAGGTGGACGAGGCATGGACGTTCTTCAGTCGGCACAGTCGACGGCGGGCTTCGGCGAGCTGCTCAGGGTCTGGCGCGAGCGCGTCGGGCTCACGCAGCAGGTGCTCGCCGACCACGCGACCCTGAGCGTCCGGGCGATCCGAGACATGGAGAGCGGCCGCGTGCAGCGGCCCCGCCAGGAGACCGTCCGACTGCTCGCCGACGCCCTGCGGCTCGGCGGCCACCACCGCTCGGTCTTCGAGGCGGCGGCCCGCCGCCAGGCGCTCGCCGAGGAGCCCCGCGACGAGCCGACCGCGCCGCCGGTCGCGCGCGGCGCCATCGTCGGCCGCGAGCTCGAGGTCGAGGTCCTCGCCGACGCCTTCGCCGAGCACGGCGACCGGCTCGTCACCCTGGCCGGGCTCGGCGGGGTCGGCAAGACCCGGCTCGCCCTGGAGGTCGCCCGCCGGCTCTACCTCGCCTCCCGCTGGTCGGTGCGCTGGATCGACTGCGGCCGGCAGCCGTCCGCCGGAGCGGAGCGGCGCGCGGAGCTCGCGCGGACGATCGGGGACCGGCCCACCCTCCTCGTCCTCGACGGCGCCGACGCCGGTGTGGACACCGCCCTCCTCGACGAGCTCTTCCAGCGCTGCCCCGGCCTGCGGGTGCTGATCACCTCCCGGCTCGCGGAGCCGCTGCCCGGCGGGCAGGTCATCCCGCTCGCCCCGCTGCCCACCCCGGGCCCCGAGCTCGACCACGACCCCGTGGCCCTCGCCGAGGTCGGAGCCGTACGCCTCCTCCTCTCGCACCTGCGAAGGCTGCGGCCGCGCTACCGCCTGGAGGCCGACGAGGCTCCCGCCGTCGCCGCGCTCTGCCGTCAACTCGACGGGATACCGGGCGCGTTGGAGCTCGCCGCCGGATGGTCCACCGTGCTCTCCCCGCGCCAGCTCGTCGTCCGCCTCGCCGACGGGCCGTTCCACCTCGCGCCGCCGCCCGCCGGGTACGGCGGCAGGACCGACGTCCGTGCCGCGCTCAGGGCCGCCCTCGACCGGCTCACCCTCGACCAGCGCGACCTGCTCGACCGGCTCGCCGCCCAGCCCGGCGACTGGTCCGGCGAGGACGCCGTCGTGCTCGGCGGCCGGCCGCCGCAGGAGTGCCTCGCGGCGCTGCACGAGCTGCTCGCCGGCGGGCTCATCCGCACCGTACCGGCCCGGGACGGCGTCCGGTTCACCGTGCTCAACCTCTGCCGGAGCTTCGCCGCGAGCGGCAGGAACGGGGAGCTCGTGGGCGCGGCGTGAACGCGCCCGCCGGACGGTTCACCCACGCCCCGATACTGCCCGCATCCTGCCGGGGCACCTGCCGGTCCCGTGCCCGGAACGTCCCTAGCGTTCTGTCCACGGCCGAACAGCCGGACATGTCACCCACCCTCACCACCGACACAGAGGTTCGCGCCGTGGACCAGCAACACGCTGTGGAGCAGTACGGAGAGCCCGCCGGGACCGGCGGCACCGGTCTGGACGTCGTCGTGACGACCATGGCCTCCGACTCGCACACCTGGAACCTGTTCTTCCTCCAGTTGCTCCTGGAGGAGCTCGGCCACCGGGTCACCAACCTGGGCGCCTGCGTCCCCGACGAGCTCCTCGTCGCCGAGTGCCGCAGGAACGCCCCCGACCTGATCGTCCTGAGCAGCGTCAACGGCCACGGCTTCCACGACGGGCTGCGCGTGATCGCCGCCCTGCGCGCCTGCCCCGAGCTCGCCCGTACGACGACGGTCATCGGCGGCAAGCTCGGCATCGCCGGCTCCGGCGCCCCCGAGCGCCGGCGGGAACTCCTCGCCGCCGGCTTCGACGGGGTCTTCGAGGAGGGACGGTCGGTGGCCGACTTCCGGTCCTTCGTCGGCTCGCTCGCCGCGGCGCCGTCGGGAGTCCTGCTGTGAACGCGCGGGGCTTCGGCGGCTTCGTCGCCGCCGCCCGGGCCGCCGGACAGCTCGTCGTCCAGCCCCGCATGGGCATGGCCGACCCCGCGCGGATGCGCGACGGCCTCCTCGCCACCCGGGGCGCCTCGGCCGTCACCGTCGGCACCCTCACCCTCGACAGCTACACCCGCACCGGCGACCTCGCCGCCGCCCGCCGCGCCCTCGCCGAGGGAGTCGGCCTCAACGGCTACCCCCTCGCCACCCATCCGGCGGACACCACCCGCGCCGTCCTCCGGGGCCTCGCGGACGCCCGCTTCCCCGTCCAGGTGCGGCACGGCTCCGCCCTGCCGCAGCACATCATCCGCGCGCTCCTGTCGGTCGGCCTCGACGCCACCGAGGGCGGCCCCGTCTCGTACTGCCTCCCGTACAGCCGTACGCCCCTGCGCGAAGCGGTCGTCGCCTGGCGGCGGGCCTGCGAACTCCTCGCCGAAGCCGGGGAGTCGGGCGCCGAACCGCACCTGGAGACCTTCGGGGGCTGCCTCATGGGGCAGCTCTGCCCGCCGAGCCTGCTCGTCGCCGTCAGCGTGCTCGAAGCGCTCTTCTTCCGGCAGAACGGACTGCGGTCGGTCTCGCTCAGCTACGCCCAGCAGGCCGACCCCCGCCAGGACGAGGAGGCGCTCACCGTCCTCGCGCGGCTGGCCGGCGAACTGCTGCCGGACGTCGACCACCACGTCGTGCTCTACGCCTACATGGGCGTCTTCCCCGTGACACCCGGCGGGGCCCGGCTGCTGCTCCAGGACGCCGCCCGGCTCGCGGTACGGGCAGGGGCCGCGCGACTGATCGTGAAGACGACCGCCGAGGCGCACCGCATCCCGACCGTGGCCGAGAACGTCCGCGCCCTGGAGACGGCCGCGGTAGCCGCCGCCCAGGAGCGGTCCGCCGCCCCCGCGCGTACGGTCCCCGTGGAGGACACCGGCATCGAGGCCGAGGCGCGGGCGCTCATCGGGGCCGTCCTCGACCTCGACCCCGACATCGGCCGCGCGCTCGTACGGGCCTTCGCGGCCGGATACCTCGACGTGCCCTACTGCCTCCACCCCGACAACGCCGGCCGGACGCGCAGCTCGCTCGCGGCCGACGGGCGGCTGTCCTGGTCGAACACCGGGTCCATGCCGATCGCCGGGCTCGGCGCGGCCGGACCCCGCCCGCCGATCCTCGGCTCGGCCGGGCTGCTCTCCGCCCTCTCCCACGTCCAGCGGACCTACGACGACCGGGCCGCCGCGCTTCCGGTATCCGCGCTTCCGGTATCCGCGCTTCCGGTGTCCGAGCTTCCGGTGTCCGAGCTTCCGGTCCCGGCGCCGCCGACCACGGGACTCGTACGCGAAACGGTCCGCGTCCCCGCACCGCTCACCCCCGTACCGCCCCGCAGCACGTCCGTGCCACGACGAGAGTTGGGACTCACCACGCCATGACCACCGACGGACCCTCCGCCCCCGCGGCGCTCCCGGACCCCGGCCGCCACCTGACCTCCCCCACCACTCGCAGTGTGCTGCGCATCCAGCACCACCTGATCTCCGCCGCCCGCGCGTACCTGTGCGAGCAGGGCTTCACGGAGGTGTTCCCGCCGATCATCGGGCCGGTCACCGACCCCGGTTCGCGCGGCTCCAAGCAGGTCGACGTCGACTACTACGGCCACCGCTACAAGCTGATGACGAGCGCGATCCTCTACAAGCAGGCCTCGCTGCTCGCCTTCGACAAGATCTTCTGCGTCGCCCCCAACGTCCGGCTGGAACCGCTGGAGACCGCGGGCACCAGCCGGCACCTCGCCGAGTTCCACCAGCTCGACGTGGAGGTCGCGGGCGCGAGCCGGGACGACGCCGTGCAGCTGGTCGAGGACCTCGTCGTCCGCATGGTCGACAGCGTCGTCCGGGAACTCCCCAAGGACTTCGCCGAACTCGGCCGGGACGTCGACGCGTTCACCGAGCTCCTCAAGGGCTCGTTCGGCCGGATGCGGCACGCCGAGGCGGTCTCCGAGCTCCAGGGGCTCGGCCACCCGCAGAGCCCGGACGCCGAACTCGACTGGACCGGCGAGGCCCTGCTCTCCGCCCAGCGCGACCGGCCGTTCTTCGTCACCGACTACCCGAAGGGCTCGCGCGGCTTCTACGACCGCGAGAACCCCGAGGCGCCGGGCCTGCTCAAGAACTTCGACCTCGTCGCCGCCGAGGGCTACGGCGAGCTGTGCAGCGGCAGCCAGCGCACCAACGACTACGCCGAGATCGTCACCCGCATCCGCGAGACCGGCGAGAACCCGCAGAAGTACCGCTGGTACCTCGACCTCGTGCGCGAGGGCGTCCCCGCGAGCGCCGGCTTCGGCATCGGCGTCGAGCGCCTGACCCGTTACGTCGCCGGCCTCGACGCCGTCTGGCAGGCCAGCGCCTTCCCCAAGGTGCCCGGGGTGGTGTCGCCGTGAGCGACCTCTCCGCACCCGGCTTCCCCGAGGAGGAGGTCCGGCAGCGCGCCCGCGCCGGTGCCGCCGCGGCCTTCCCGCCGCCCGGCGAGTACGGCCGTACCCTGTTCGGCGCGGACGGGGGAGAAGGCGCCGGGCGCGCGGCCGACGCGCTCGACGCGCTGCGGATCACCCCGCCGGTCTTCATGCCCCAGCGGCTCGCCCGGCTGATCGACCTCGGCCGCGAACCCGACTACCGGGACGTCGAACTCGCCACGGAGATCGGCGGGTTCACCTCCTCCCTGCCCGTGTACGTCTCCGCCCTCGGCTCCACCCGGGCCGCCGGCGGCGACCTCGGGCTCGCGCTCAGCCGCCAGGCCGGCGCCCTCGGACTCCCCATGGTGATCGGCGAGAACGTCGTCCCCGTCAACGGCTACGGCCGGCTCGGCGAGGCCGCCGACCGGGCCCTCCTCGGCCGCCTCCGCGCCTACGCCGAGGAACTCCCCGACGGGCGCGGCGGCGTCGCCGTCCAGCAGTCCACCGAGGACGCCGACGCCGAGGTGTGGAACCTCGTCTACAGCGACCCGGCCGCGCTCCCGCTCCTCGAATCCGGGCGGCTCGCCTTCGAGTTGAAGGTCGGCCAGGGCGCCAAGCCGGGCCTCGGCGGGATGACCGTCCTCGACGCCGAGGCGGCCGCCAGGCTCGGTGACCGGTACGGCATCGACGACGTCTTCGGCGACGGGCGCGTCCTGCGCTCCAGCACCCCCGGCACCTTCACGGCGGAGATCCTGCGCCAGCAGATCCGGCTCATGCGCAACAACTTCCCCCGGGCCCGCGTCTGGGTGAAGCTGCACCCCGGCCGGGACGTCGCCGAGGCCGCCCGGGTGGCGGCGGAGGCGGGCGCGGACGCCGTCACCGTCGACGGGGCGGAGGGCGGCACCGGCTGGGCGCCGGGGGCCTTCCCCGCCCAGGTCGGCCTGCCGCTCGCCGAGTGCCTCCGCCGGCTCGCGGCCGCCGGACCGCCGCCCTGCCTCCTGGTCTCCGGGCGCATGTGGGAGGGCGGCCGCGCGGTGAAGAGCCTCGCCCTCGGCGCCCGCGCGGTGGGCCTCGGCCGGGCGGCCCTGCTCGCCACGGCCGAGGACCCGGATGCCGGCCTCGTACGGTTCGCGGAATGCCTCGCGCTGGAAATCAGAATGTTGATCAGCGCACTCGGGAAGTATTCCCCCGGAGCCCTGGAGAGGGACGACGTCTGGTCGCCCGAATTCTGAACCGAATTTCTCTTCGTGATCGAGGGAAGCAGCCCGTCAAGACGCCTGAACTGCGTCTTGGCGGGCTGCTTTCTTTTTCGCCGACAGGCAGTTGAAACTGCCGATGTCCTTCCCGGGGATCTGCCGATCGGCCCCCGAACCCCGTCCTATCGTTTTCTCACTGCCCACAGCGTCGTTAATTCATCGGGGTTGGATGATGGAATCTCGCGGTTTTGCCTTCATGTCCGCAGCACGCCGTTTCCCGGACCGCCCTGCCCTCCGGCTGGGCACCCGGACCGTCGACTACCGGGAGCTCGACGAGCTGAGCGGCGCACTCGCCGCCCGGATCGCGCCCGGACACACGGTGGCCGTCACCGGCCGGGACCGGATCGACCACGTGGTCGGCCTGCTCGCCGCCCTGCGGGCGGGCGCCACGTACCTGCCGCTGGACCGGGAGGCGCCCGAGGAGCGCAACGCCTGGATCCGCGAGGACGCCGGGGCCACGTTCGCGTACGTCGACGGGGAGCTGACCCGCACCGGTCCCGAGGGCGAGGACCTCGCCCCGGCCGCCGGATACCTCATCTACACCTCCGGCACCACCGGCCGCCCCAAGGGCGTCCACGTCCCGCTCGCCGCCCTCGCCGGCCACCTGGCCGCCGCCGTCGAGCGCTTCGGCCTCACCGAGGACGACGTGGTGCTCCACGCCGCCCGCCCCACCGTCGACGTCGCCGTTGAGCAGGTCCTCACCGCCCTGTCGGCCGGCGCCTGCGTCCTCGTACCGGAAGAGCAGCTGCTCGCCCCCGCCGCCCTCCTCGACCTGCTCGACTCCGAGGCGGTCACGGTGGCCAACCTCGCCGCCGGGTACTTCCAGGAGATCGTCGGCGCCCTGCGGGAGTACGGCCGCGCCCCGCGCGCCCTCCGCCTGATGATCTCCGGCAGCGACCGGCTCTACCCGGACGCCGCCGCGACCTGGTGGGCCGCCACCGGCGTGCCCCTGCTCAACGCGTACGGGCCGACCGAAACCGTCGTCACCGCCACCGTCCACGAGCTGACGGGCCCGGCCGGCGGGGACGCGGGTACGGTCCCGATCGGACGGCCCCTCGGCGAGCGCCGCGCCTACGTCCTCGACGACAAGCTGACGCCGGTGTCTCCCGGCGAGACCGGCGAGCTGTACGTCGGCGGGTCCCTCCTCGCCTCCGGCTACCACGGCCGCCCCGCCCTGACCGCCGGCCGCTTCCTCGCCGACCCCTTCGCCCCCGAGCCCGGCGGCCGGATGTACCGCACCGGCGACGTCGTCCGGCAGCCCGCCGAGGGCGACGCGATCGAGTTCGTCGGCCGCTCCGACCACCAGGTGAAGATCCGCGGCTTCCGCGTCGAGCCCGGCGAGATCGAGCAGGTCCTCACCGGGCGGCCGGAGATCGCCTCGGCGGTCGTGGTCGCGTACGAGGGAAGGCTCGCCGCCTACGTCACCGGCCCGGCCGGCGCTCCCGACCCCGCCGGCGCTCCCGACCCCGCCGCGCTCCGTGCCCACCTCGCCGAGCGGCTCCCCGAGCACATGGTCCCGGCGACCGTCACCGTCCTCGACGCCCTCCCGCTGACCGGCGGCGGCAAGGTCGACCGGGCCGCGCTCCCCGCCCCGCAGGCCGCGCCCGCCGCCCCCGTCGCCGGGCGACGCCCTCCCCGTACCCCCGCCGAGCAGCTCATCGCCGCCGTCTGGGCGGACGTCCTCGGCGTCCCCGAGGTCGGCGCCGACGACAACTTCTTCCACCTGGGCGGTGATTCGCTCACCGCCGTGCGCGTGGTCGGCCGCGTCTTCGACGTGTTCGGCATGATCTCGCCGTACACCATCTTCGACGCCCCCACCCTCGCCGAGTTCGCCGCCGCCGTCACCGCAGCCACGGACGGAGGTGAACGCCCGGCGCTGGAACGGACCGTCGACGACATCGCGCCCCTGGCCAACTTCCAGCGCGGACTGTGGTTTCTGGATCAATGGAACCCCGGAGCCCCGACCTACGTCGTGCCCTGGGTGTTCCGCTTCGCCGGACCCGTCGACCCCGGCCTGCTCCGGGGCGCACTGAACGGGGTCGTCGCCCGGCACGGCGCCCTGCGCACCACCTTCGCGTGGGGCGAGGACGGCCCCCGGCAGGTGATCCACCCCTCCGTGGAGGTTCCGTTCACCGTCGAGGAGACCACCGCCGACGCCGTGGGAGAGCGCATCGCCGAGGCCGCCCTCGTGCCCTTCGACCTGGAGACCGGCCCGCTCGTCCGCGCCCATCTCTTCCGCACCGGCGCCACCTCCACCCTGCTCTTCCTCTGCCACCACATCGTCTGGGACGAGGGCTCCCTCGCCGTCCTGGAGACCGAACTCGCCGCCCTGTACGAGTCCCTGGCCGCCGGCCGGCCCTCCGAGCTGCCCGAACTGCCCGTCCAGTACGCGGACTACGCCGCCTGGCAGCAGCAGGACGGCACCGCCGAGCGGCAGCTCGCCTACTGGCGCGAGCACCTCCGTGACGCGCCCACCGAGTCACCGCTCCCCACCGACCGCCCCCGCCCCGAACTCCAGGCCTTCCGGGGCGCGTTCCACCGCTTCGCGATGCCCCGGCCGGTCGCCGAGGCCGTCAGGGAACTCGCCCGGAGCGAGGACGCGACACCGTTCATGGTGCTCCTCGCCGGACTCGCGCTCACCCTGCACCGGCGCACCGGCCAGGACGACCTGGTCCTCGGCTCCCCGGTGAGCGTCCGCGGGCGCTCCGAACTCGACGCGCTCATCGGCTACTTCGTCAACCTGCTGCCGCTCCGGGTCCGCGTCGACGAGTCCACGGACTTCCGCGAGCTCGTCCGGCACGTCCGCGAGGTCGCCATCGGCGGCTACCGCCACCAGGAGGCCCCCTTCGACGCCATCGCCGGCGCCGTCATGGAGGAGCGCCCCGACGACCGCGCCGAGGACCGCAACCCGCTCTGCCAGGTCCTGCTGGAGCTCCACCCGCTCGACAGCCGTCCGCTGACCATCGGCGGCACCGAGGTCACTCGCGAGCTGCACTCCAATCCCGTCTCCCGCTTCGACCTCTCGATCTCCGTCGACGACCGGGGCACCGACTTCACCGGCCGCTTCGAGTACGACTCCGACCTTTTCGACCCCGCCACCATGGCCGAGCTGTGCGAGGCCTGGCTCGGCACCCTCGCCGCCGCTGTCGAGGCGCCCGTCCACGCCCTCTTCGAGGACCGCGCCGCCCGGGAGCCCGGCGCCCTCGCCCTCGTCTCCGGCGACGAGCGTGTCGACTACGGCACCCTCAACACGCGGGCCAACCGCCTCGCCCACCACCTCGGCGACCTCGGCGTGGGACGCGGCGACACCGTCGCCGTCCTCGTCGAACGCGGCCCGGACCTCGTCGTCGCCCTGCTCGCCGCGCTCAAGTCCGGCGCCGCCTACACCCTCCTCGACCCGGACTTCCCGGCCGAGCGCCTGGCCGGCGCGGTCGCCGACAGCGGCGCCGCCCTGCTGGTCACCCACCGCCACGCGAGCCCGCCGTTCCCCGTCTCCCGCCACCTCGACCTGGACGCGGAGGCGACCGCCCTCGCGCACCGCCCCGGCCACGACCCGGGCCTCCCCGTCACCGGCACCGACCTCGCCTGCGTGATGTTCACCTCCGGCTCCACCGGCCGCCCCAAGGGCGTCGCCGTCCCGCACCGCGCCCTCACCACCACGTACCTCGGCCAGGACTACGCCCGCTTCGGCCCCGACGAGATCTGGCTCCAGTGCTCCCCGGTCTCCTGGGACGCCTTCGCCCTGGAGCTCTACGGCGCCCTCGCCTTCGGCGGCACCTGCGTCCTCCAGCCCGGCCAGCGGCCCGACCCGCAGGCCGTCGCCGAACTGACCCGGCGCCACGGCGTCACCCAACTCCAGCTCTCCGCGAGCCTGTTCAACTTCCTCCTGGAGGAGTTCCCGGAGACGTACGACGACGTCCGCGTCGCCTTCACCGCCGGCGAGCGGGCCTCCGTCACCCACGTCGGCAAGGCGATCGACCAGTACCCCGAGCTCGTCGTCGCCAACGGCTACGGCCCCGTCGAGAGCCTCGGCCTCACCACCTGCCACCGCGCCACCCGCGAGGACGCGGCCGGCTCCTCCATCCCGATCGGCCGCCCGCTGAACGGCAAGGACGTCCACGTCCTCGACGAGCGGCTCAGGCCCGTCCCCGACGGCACCACCGGCGAGCTGTACGCGGCCGGCGGCGGGCTCGCCCTCGGATACGTCGGCAGGCCGGGACTGACCGCCGAACGGTTCGTCGCCTCCCCGTACGGCGCGCCCGGCGAGCGGCTCTACCGCACCGGCGACCTCGGCCACCGCACGGCGGACGGCGTCCTGGAGATCACCGGCCGCGTCGACGACCAGGTCAAGATCCGCGGCTTCCGGGTCGAGCCCGGCGAGATCGAGGACGCGCTCACCCGTCACCCGTCCGTCGGCGAGGCGGCCGTGACCGTGTACGAGCCCGCCGAGGGCGACGCGCGGCTCGCCGCCTACGTCACCGCCGCCGTCGGCGCGGTCGGCGGCCTCGCGCCCGACCCGGACGCGCTCCTCGACCACCTGGCGGGGCTGCTGCCCCAGCACATGGTGCCCGCGACGCTCGACGTCCTCGACACGCTGCCGCTCAACCCGAACGGGAAGGTGGACCGGCGGGCACTGCCCGCCCCGGCCGAGCGCGGGGCCGCCGAGGAGGCGCCGGGCTCCGCCGACCCGCTCACCGCCGACCCCCTCACCGCCGACCAGCGGCTCGTCGCCGACGCCGTGCGCAGCATCCTCAGCCTCGCCGGCGACCTCGGCCCGGAGGACGACTTCTTCCGGCTCGGAGGCAACTCCCTCGCCGCCGTACGGGTCGCCATGCGGCTCTCCCAGGAGACCGGCACCCGCGTCCCGCCGCAGACGGTCTTCCGGGGCCGCACCGTCGGCGCCATCGCCGAGCGGCTGGTCGCGCGATGAGCCTCCGTCCCCTGGACCCCCCGCCCACCCGTACGCCCCTCCGTGAAGGGAACGAGGCCGTGAGCCCGTCCGTCGACCCGTCCGCCGACCCGACCGCCCCGCAGGAGGGCGGGAGCGTCCTCCGCACGGCTCCCGCCTCCGGCCTCCAGCGCGGACTGTGGTTCCTCGACCGCTGGGACCCGCAGGCCACCACGTACACCACCCCGTGGACGTACGACGTCACCGGACCGCTCGACCTCGACCTGCTCCAGCGCGCCCTGGACGGCGTCGTCGCCCGGCACGAGGCGCTGCGCACCACCTTCGCGCTCCACCCCGACGGGCCGCGCCAGTACGTCCACGACGCCCTCGCCGTGCCGCTCGCGGTCACCGACCTCCGCGCACTGCCCGACGCCCGGCGGGCCGACCGCGCCGAGGAGCTGATCGCCGAGCGGTCCGCCGTCCCCTTCGACCTGAGCACGGGGCCGCTGCTCCGCGCCGAGGCGATCCGCGTCGCCGACGATCTCACCACCCTGCTGTTCGTCGTCCACCACATCGTCTGGGACGGCTGGTCCGCCGAGATCTTCGAGCGCGAACTCACCGAGATCTACGGCTCCTTGACCGAGGGCCGGGACGCCGTCCTGCCGGTGCTCACCACCCAGTACGCCGACTGGGCCGAGGAGGAGCAGCAGACCTCCTACGAGGAGCACCTCGCCCACTGGAAGCGGAGCCTCGACGGCGTCCCCGCCCTGCTCGAACTGCCCGGCGACCGGCCGAGGCCGGCCGAGCGCAGCCAGCGCGGCGCCACCGAGCCCTTCTTCCTCGCCCCGGGCACCGCCGCCCGGGTGCGGGAGCTCGCCGAGCAGGAGGGCGTCACCCCCTTCACCGTCCAGCTCGCCGCCTTCGCCCTGCTCATGGGGCGCTGGACCGGAGCGGACGACCTGGTGATCGGCACCCCCGTCACCACCCGCAACCGCCCCGAAGTGGCCGACCTGCTCGGCTACTTCGTGAACCTCCTGCCGATCCGCGTGCGACTCGCGCCCCGCGACACCTTCCGGCGGCTCCTCGTCGACCTCCAGGACGGCGTCTTCGACGCCTTCGGCTATCTCGACGTCCCCTTCGACCAGGTCGTGGACCTGCTCGGCACCACCCGCACCCCGCAGCACCCGCCGCTCGTCCAGGTCGTGTTCGGCGCCCACGCCGAGGACCGGACACCGCTCGCCCTCGGCGGCGCGACCGCCGAGCGGAGGGTCCGCTCCAACGGGACCAGCAAGTTCGACCTGACCTGGTCGGTCTTCGAGTCGACGGACGGCTCCGAGGGCAAGGGCGGCCTGTCACGCGGCGAAGCCGAGTACAGCACCGACCTCTTCGACGCCGGGACCGTCCGCCGGCTCGCCGCCGACTACGCCGAGCTGCTCGACGCGGCCCTCGCCGACCCCGACGCCACCGTCCTCCGCCTCACCTCGGACGGCGGTACGCACCGGCCGGCCCGGCTCGACCCCGGAACGTGCCTCCACCACCTCTTCGAGCGGACCGTCGACGCCCACGGCGACCGGCCGGCCGTCGCCGACGAGGACGGCACGCTCACCTACGCCGAACTCGACGCCCGCGCCAACCGGTTGGCCCGGGCGCTGATCGCCCGCGGGGTCCGCCCCGGCGACCGCGTCGGCCTCCTGCTCGAACGCACCGCCGCCGTACCGGCGTCGATCCTCGCCGTCCTCAAGGCGGGCGCCGCGTACGTCCCCGTCGACCTCGCCGCACCCGCCGACCGCGCCGCCCTCGTCTTCGGCGACACCGCCGTCACCCTCGTCCTCACCGACCGCCCCGACCGCGCCCCCGAGGGCCCCTGGGCAACCCTCGACCTCGCCGCCGGAGCCGAGGAGATCGACGCCCACCCGGCCACCCGCCCGCCCGCCGTCGGCCGCCCCGGAGACATCGCCTACCTCATCTTCACCTCGGGCTCCACCGGCCGCCCCAAGGGCGTCGCCGTCGCCCACGAGCACGTCAGCCGCCTCCTCGACTCCGGCAGGGACCACTTCGGCTTCGGCCCGGACACCGCCTGGACCCTGTTCCACAGCTACGCCTTCGACTGGACGGTCTGGGAGCTCTGGGGCGCGCTGCTCCACGGCGGCCGGCTCGTCGTCGTCCCGTACCTGACCAGCCGCTCGCCCGACGAGTTCGCCGGCCTGCTCGACCAGGATCGGATCACCCACCTCTGCCTCACCCCCTCCGCCCTGCGCCAGCTCGAACCGGCGCTCCGCCGCCACCCGCGCGCCCTGCCCGCCCTGCGCTGGATCATGCTCGGCGGCGAGGCGCTCGACCCCGGCGTCGTCCAGCGCTGGCACGAGCTCGACCCGCTGCCGCCCGCCCGCCTCTGCAACCTCTACGGCATCACCGAGACCACCGTCCACGTCACGATCCACGACGTCGCCGCGGGCGGCGCGGGCTTCGAACGCAGCCTCGTCGGCGAGGCCATGCCGCACCTCACCGCCCTCGTCCTCGACGACTGGCTGCGGCCCAGCCCGCCCGGCGTCCCCGGTGAGCTGTACATCGGCGGCGGCAGCCTCGCCCACGGCTACTGGGGCCGCCCCGGCCTCACCGCCGGACGCTTCGTCGCCGACCCGTACGGGCCGCCCGGCGCCCGCCTCTACCGCACCGGCGACGTCGCCAAGCGGCTCCCCGGCGGCGGCCTGGAGTACGTCGGCCGCGCCGACTTCCAGGTCAAGCTGCGCGGCTTCCGGATCGAGCTCGGCGAGATCGAGAACGCCGTCGCCGCCCACCCCGAGATCGACGCCTGCGTCGTCACCGTGCACGACGACCGGCTCGCCGCCTACGTCACCGGACGCGCCCCCGCCGAACCCGCCGACCTGCGGGCCTTCCTCGGACTCACGCTCCCCGAGTACATGATCCCGGCCACCGTCACCGTCCTCGACGCCCTGCCCCTCACCGTCAACGGCAAGGTCGACCGGGCCGCGCTGCCCGCCCCCGACCGGGCCACGCCGACCCTGGGCGCCGGACGGCACGTGGAGCCCCGTACACCGGAGGAGGAGCTGTTCGCCGCCGTCTGGACCGACGTCCTCGGCATCGCCGACATCGGCGTCCACGACGACTTCTTCCACCTCGGCGGCGACTCCATCCGCGCCGTCCAGCTCGCCGGAGCCCTCCACGACCGCGGCTGGCAGGTCGCCCTCCGTGACGTCTTCAACGCCCCGACCGTCGCCGAACTCCTGCCCCTGGCACGGCCCGTGGAGGCCGACCCGACGGCCGACCAGCCCTTCGCCCTCGTCGACGAGGACGACCGGGCCGACCTGCCCGCCGGCATCGTCGACGCCTACCCGATGGTGTCCATGCAGCTCTCCATGGTCTTCCACATGGAGGTCGCCGGCGGCACCGACAGCTACCACAACGTCAACTCGTACCGGATCAGCGGCGATCTCGACGAGACCGCGCTCCGCCGCTCCGTCGAGGAGGCCATGGCCCGGCACGCCGTCCTGCGCACCGGACTCGACCTCTCCGGCTACGGCGAACCCCTCCAGCTCGTCCACGGCACGCTGCCCGCGCCCGTCGAGTTCGCGGACCTGCGCGAGAGGGACGAGGCCGAACAGGACGCCGCCGTACGGGAGGTGTTCGCGCACCACCGCGACCACCCCTTCGACCTCGCCGCCCCGCCGCTCTTCCGGATCACCGTGCAGCGGCTCGCCGCCGACGCCTTCCAGCTCACCATCTCCGAGCACCACGCCATCCTCGACGGCTGGAGCTTCACCTCCCTGCTCACCGAGATCCTCGAACGGCACAGCGCGCTCGCCGCCGACCCGGGCTCCGCGCCCACCCCGCCGCCCCGCACCGCCTTCCGCGACTTCGTCGCCGTGGAACGCGCCGCCGCGACGGACCGCGAGTCCCTGGCGTACTGGCACGAGCGGCTCGACGGCGCCACCGGGCAGCTCTGGCCCGGCAGCGAGGACGTCCACGACCTCCCGCGCACCGTCGAACGCGTCCTGCCCGACGCGCCCGACCAACTCCGCACGGTCGCCGACGCGTTGGGCGTACCGGTCAAGTCCGTAGCCCTCGCCGCCCACCTCCACGCCCTCGCCCGCATCACCGGACGCCGCCGGGTCACCACCGGCCTCGCCATGAACGGCCGCCTCGAACGGCTCGGCGGTACGGAGGTCTACGGGCTGTTCCTCAACACCGTGCCGCTCGTCGCCGAACCCGACGAGAACGACCTCAGCGCCCTGGTCCGGCACGTCCACCGCGAAGAGCTCGACATGATGCCGCACCGGCGCGTGCCCTTCGCCCGGCTCGCCCGGATGATGGCCGACACCGCCCTCGACAGCCAGTTCGGCTACCTGCGGTTCCACGCGCTCGGCCGGCTCAGCGCCGCCCGCATCGAGGACGGCCGCATCGGCACCGAACCGACCTACCGCCACGAGCCCAACAGCTTCACCTTCGGCGCCTCCCTCATCCAGGACCCCGTCTCGCAGCGCGTCCTCCTCGCGGTCGACCACCAGCGGGCGCTGGTCGACGACGCGACGGCGGAGGAGTTCATCGACACGTACGCGGGAGCGCTGGCGCGGCTCGCGGAGGAGGTGGCCGGCAGCACCTCCTGAGACGGCCCGCACCGCACGCCCCGCACGCGCACCGCACGCCCCGCACGCGCACCGCCCCTTCACCTTCCTCCGAGGAGCACCCGAGACATGACCACCTTCGCCGAGCCGTCGTCGACCACCGCCGACGCCCTCCCCTCCACCGACCTGCTCTCCCGGCTGCGCGCCGCCACCGCCGCCCACCCCGCCCGGCCCGCCGTGCACGGCGTCGACGGCAGCCTCGACTTCGCCGCCCTCGACCGGCGCACCGACGCCCTGGCCCGCGCCCTGCGGGCGGCCGGGGTGCGGCGCGGCGACCGCGTCGGCGTCCACCTCGCCCGTACCGCCGACCTGCCCGTCGCCCTCCTCGCCGCGTGGCGGGCCGGGGCCGCGTACGTCCCGCTCGACCCGGCCTACCCGGCCGAGCGGATCGCCTTCATGGCGGCCGACGCGGGCCTCGCGGCCGTGGTGAGCGCGGACGCCGAGCCGCCGGTCCCGGCCGGAGTGCCGGTGGTCCGCCCGGACGCGGCCGCCGAGGGCCCGGCCACGGCCTTCGCCCCCCACCCCCTCGACTCCGCCTACGTCATCTACACCTCCGGCTCCACCGGCCGCCCCAAGGGCGTCGAGGTGTCCCACGGGGCCGTCGCCGACCTCGTCGACGCGCTCGAACTCAGCGGCGCGTACCGGCCGGAGCCCGGCGTCGTCGCCTGGAACGCCAGCGTCTCCTTCGACGCCTCCGTCCAGCAGTGGGTCCGGATCTGCCGGGGCGACACCCTCGTCGTCATCGACGACGAGCGGCGCGCCGACCCCGCGCGCCTCGCCCGGCTCCTCGCCGAGCACGAGGTGACCGACCTCGACCTCACCCCCTCGCACTGGCGCCTGCTGCGCGAGCCGCTCGCGGGCACCCGCGTCCCCCGCCTGTTCATGGGCGGCGAGCCCGTCCCCGTACGGACGTGGAACGAGCTCGCCGAGGGAGGCGTCGACGCGCTCAACCTGTACGGCCCCACGGAGTGCACCGTCGACGCCATCACGGCCCCGATCGCCGGCCCCGGCCCGCACCTCGGCGAACCCCTGCCGGGCGTCCGCGCCTACCTGCTCGACGCGCGGCTCGCCCCCGTCACGGAGGCCGGCGCGGTCGGCGAGCTGTACCTCGCGGGGCCGGGGCTCGCCCACGGCTACGCCGGGAACGCCGGACTGACGGCGGGCCGCTTCGTCGCGGACCCGTTCGCGACGGAGCCCGGCGCGCGGATGTACCGCACCGGTGACCAGGCACGACGGTCCGCCGAGGGCCTCCTGGAGTACGTGGGCAGGGTGGACCGCCAGGTCAAGCTGCGCGGCTTCCGGATCGAGCTGGGCGAGGTCGAGCACGCGCTCGGCGCGCTGACGGGGGTGAGCGGCGCGGCGGTCACGCTGTACGAGGCGGCGCCGGGCGACCCCCGTCTGGCCGGGTACGTGACGGGCGCGGGCATCACGTCCGGAGACCTCCTCGCCGCACTGCGCCGCACGCTCCCGGCGCACCTGGTCCCCAACAGCGTCACCGTCCTGGACGCGCTCCCGCTCACGCCGAACGGCAAGGTCGACCACGCGGCCCTGCCGAAGCCGGCGGCGGAGCCGGAGGCACCCGCGGCCGGGGGAGGTGTGGCCGGGGGAGGAGTGGAGGAGCAGGTCGCGGACGTCTGGCGGAAGGTGCTCGGCGTCGACCGCGTCGAACCCACCGACGACTTCCTCTCGCTCGGCGGCCACTCGCTCGCCGCCCTCCGCGTCGTCCACATGCTCCGCCGCAAGCTCGACGTCGAACTCCAGCTCCGCCACCTCCTGGACGCGACCGACCTCGCCGACTTCACCGCCGCCGTCCGCCGCGCCGCCTCGGCCGGCCCGGCCAAGGCCCGCCCCACCCTGACGGCCCGCCGCGAGGCCGTCCGATGACGACCGCACTGAGCCGCTGGACGGCGCAGAACGGCCGCCGCGCGACCGCCACGCCGCCCACGACGGCCCCCGTACCGACCCCGTCCTCGGAGCCCGCGCCGGTCCGCGAGGCTGCGGCGCCTGCGCCGGTCCGCGAGGCCGTGGCGCCTGCGGCGGTCCGCGAGGCCGTGGCGTCTGCGGCGGTCCGCGAGGCCGTGGCGTCTGCGCCGCTCCGCCAGGCCGTGGCGCCCGCGCCGGTCCGGGCCACCCGCCCCCGCGTCGAAGGCGACTGGCTGCTCGTGCCCGCGCCGCAGGCGCACCGGCCCTACCGGCTCTTCTGCTTCCCGCACGCCGGTGGCGACGCCACCGCCTACACCCCGCTCGCCCGCGCCCTCGCGCCCGCCGCCGAGGTCTGGGCGCTGCGGCCGCCAGCCCGGGGCGGCAGGGGGCGGCACCCCATGCCAGCCGACTTCGACCGGCTCGTCGCCGCCGTCGTCGAGGCGATCACCCCGCACCTCACCGGCGCCGCCGACGGACGCTTCGGCTTCTACGGGCAGAGCTTCGGCGCCCTCCTCGCGTACGAGGTCGCCCGCGCCCTCCCCGCCGACCGCCGTCCCGAGCTCGTCGTCACCGTCGGCGCGCCCTCCCCGGGCGAGTGGAGCGGGCGGCGCACCAAGGACCTGGACGCCGCCGAGCTCCTCCGGCTCACCGGGCTCGACGAGCTCGTCCTCGCCGACCCCGAGCTGACCGAGCGCGCCCTCGCGGCCATCCGCGTCGACCTCGCCGTCAGCGGGACGTACCGGCACCGCCCGCACGCCCCCCTCGGCTCCCGCCTCTTCGCCCTGGCCGGTGCCGAGGACCCGATGCTCGCCACCGGCGGGCTCACCGGCTGGGCCGCCCACACCCGCGGCGCCTTCGGACACCGTGTCGTCCCCGGCGGGCACCTGCTCGCGACCGTCGACCGGCCCGGGCCGGTCGAGCTGCTCACCTCCCTCATCCGTACCCGCGTCGCTTCCTAGGAGTTCCCGTGCTGACCGCTTCCGCCGCCCCCACCGCCCCCACCACCTCCGTCGACCTCACCGATCCGTCCCTCTGGGCCCGCCCGGACACCCCCGCCCTCGTCGACGAGCTCCGCCGCGAGGCCTCCGTCCACCTCACCGACACCGTCGACGACGGTCCCGTCTGGTCCGTGCTCCGCTACAAGGAGTCGGCCGACGTGCTGCGCAACGCGGCCGTCTTCAGCTCCGAGTCCGGCTCCCTCCTCGGGGCCGGCGAGGGGAACGTGCCCGTCGGCTCCGGCCGCATGATGGCCCTCACCGACCCGCCCCGCCACCGCGAACTCCGCGCCCCAGCCAACCCGTTCTTCTCCAAGAACGGGGTCAAGGGCGCCGCCCGCTCCATCTCCGAGCGCGCCGGCGAGCTCTTCGACCGCGCCCTCGAACAGGGGACCGTCGACCTCGTCGACGTCGTCTCCGCGCTCCCGCTCGCCGTCATGTGCGACCTCCTCGACGTCCCCGAGGCGGACCGCGAGATGGTCGTCCGCGTCTGCGACGTCGCCTTCCTGGGCCGTACGCCGGAGGAACGGCGTGCCGGGCACCAGCAGTTGATCCCCTACCTGCTCCACCAGGTGATGCTGCGCCGCTCGGACCCGCGCGACGACCTGATCTCGATGATGGCCACGTACAAGATCAACGGACGCTACATGCCGATCGAGGACGTCGTCCTCAACCTCGACAACATCGTCGTCGGCGGCGTCCAGACCGTCCGCCACACCGCCGCCATGGGCCTCCACACGCTCGTGCAGCGCCCCGACCTGTGGCAGAAGCTCCAGCGGGGCGAGGTCGGCATGGACTCCGCCGTGGACGAGCTGCTCCGCTGGTCCTCCGTCGGCCTCCACACCCTCCGCACCGCCAGCCGCGACATCGAGCTCGGCGGACGCCAGATCCGCCGCGGCGACCGCGTCGCCGTCTGGGTCTGGTCCGCCAACCGCGACCCCGAGGCCTTCGACCGGCCCGAGGAGATCCTGCTCGACCGCTCGCCCAACAAGCACCTCGCCCTCGGCCTCGGCGCCCACTACTGCATCGGCGCCCCCCTGGCGAAGGCCGAGCTCAGCGCCCTGTACACGGCCGCCCTGGAGAAGGCCGCCGTCATCGAACCGGCCGGCCCCGTCCAGTACAACCGCTCCATCATCAACTTCGGCCTCGACCACTTCCCGGTCCACATCACCCCCCGCTGACCGGCGGAGCGGCGGGGAGGACAACTGCCGCTCTCCTGCCTGAGCTTGTGCCGCTCGGGCCCGCGCACCGCCCCTACCTTCGAATCACACCCGAGAGCGCCTCCCGCTCTCCACCGTCTCGGAGGTCACCATGAGCAACCCGTTCGAGGACGACAGCGCCGGCTACCTGGTCCTGGCCAACGACGAGAACCAGCACTCGCTCTGGCCGGTCTGGATCGACGTCCCCGCCGGCTGGGCCACCGTCCACGGCGAGGCCACCCGTCAGGAGTGCCTCGACTGGATCGAGGCCAACTGGACCGACATCCGCCCGGCGAGCCTGCTCGCCACCCTCGACCAGCGGTGAGCGCCGCCATGCCGACCTGGGAACTGAACCCCGGCCGCCCGGCCCTCACCCACGTGCCGCCCACCGCCGACCTCGCCGAGGCGTGCGCGTGGCTGCGCGAGAACGAGGCCGCGCTGACCGCCGCCCTGCACGAGCACGGCACGATCTTCCTGCGGGGCCTGCCGGTGGCGCGCACCGAGGACGTCGCCGCCGTCCGCGACATCCTGATCCCCGAGCCCACCCCGTACCGGGAGAAGGCCACCCCCCGCAGCGACTACGGCAACGGCGTCTTCTCCTCCACGGACCTGCCGCCGGCCCAGTCGATCCGGATGCACAACGAGAACAGCTACACCCTGACCTTCCCCGGCAGGCTCCTCTTCGCCTGCCTCACCGCTCCCGAAGCGGGCGGTGCCACCCCGACCGCCGACGTCCGCAAGGTCCTCGCCGGTCTCCCCGCCCACCTCGCGGAGCGGGGCCGCACCACCGGCTGGACGCTCACCCGGAACTACTCGGACTACATCTCGCTCGGCTGGCGGACCGCCTTCGCCACCGAGGACCGCGCCGACGTCGAGGCGTACTGCCGGGAGAACGGCATCACCTGGGAGTGGCAGCCGGACGGCAACCTCCGGACCAGCCAGCTCCGTTCGGCGACCATCCACCACCCCGAGACGGGTGAGGAGGTCTGGTTCAACCACCTCGCGTTCTGGAACGAATGGTCCCTCGACCCGGACATCCGGGAGGCCATGGCCGACGAGTTCGGCCCGGACGGATTCCCGTTCAACACGGGCTTCGGTGACGGCGAACCGCTGTCACGGGAGGACGTGGACGCCCTCAACGCCGCCTACGAGGCCGCCACGGTCCGCGAGACCTGGCAGGTCGGCGACGTCATGCTGGTCGACAACGTGCTCTGCGCGCACGGCCGCGACCCGTTCCGCGGAGACCGGAGCATCGCCGTCGCGATGGGCCGCCCCGTGGAACTCCCGGACTGCCGGCCCACGGTGCAACCCACCGTCGCCGCCGTCCCCGCCTGAGGAAATCCGACCACCGTCCACGCCGTGACGTGAGCAGAGGAAGCACCGTGATCCCGGTTTCGTACGCACAACAGCGTCTCTGGCTGATCGACCAGATCGAAGGGCCGTCCGCGCTCTACAACCTGCCCTTCGCGGTCCGCCTGCGCGGCTCGCTCGACCTCGCGGCGCTGCGTGCCGCGACGGCCGACCTGGTCGCCCGGCACGAGGCCTTGCGCACGGTGTTCCCGGTGTCCGGGGGTGTACCGGTGCAGCACATCCTGCCGTCGGCGGAGGCGGAGTTCGCCTTCGACGCGGTGGAATGCGCACCGGACGACTATCCGGCGCTACGGGACAGCGCCGCGGCGCACGTCTTCGACCTGGGGGTCGAACTGCCCCTCAGGGTCACGGTCTTCTCGCTCACTCCCGGCGCGGACGGTCGGGATTCCCAGGACTTCCAGGACTCCCCGGACTCCGAGCACGTCCTGCTCCTCGTCCTGCACCACATCGCCGGTGACGGCTGGTCCCTCGGCCCGCTCCTGCGCGATCTCACCACCGCCTACACCGCCCGCCTCGGCGGCGCCGCGCCCGACTGGGAGCCGCTCCCGGTCCAGTACGCCGACTACACGCTCTGGCAGCGCGAACTCCTCGGCGACGACACCGACCCCGACAGTGTGATGAGCCGTCAGGTCGGCTACTGGGGCGAGGTGCTGGCCGGACTCCCCGAAGAGCTGGAGCTGCCCGTGGACCGGCCCCGGCCGCCGGTCCCCACCGGTGCCGCTGACGCCGTCTCCTTCGCGTACGGCCCCGAGCTCCACGCCGCACTCGCGGAGCTCGCCCGCCGCCACCGCTCCACCCTGTTCTCCGTCCTCCAGGCCGGTCTGGCCGCCCTGTTCACCCGGCTCGGCGCCGGTACCGACATCCCGCTCGGCACGGGTGTCGCGGGCCGTTCCGACGAGGCGCTCAACGACCTGGTCGGCTTCTTCGTCAACACCCTCGTCCTGCGCACCGACACCTCGGGGGACCCGTCCTTCGCCGAGCTCCTCCGCCGGGTCCGCGAGGCCCAGCTCGACGCCTTCGCCCACCAGGACGTGCCCTTCGAGCGGCTCGTCGAGGAGGTCAACCCGGTCCGTGCCCTCGGCCGGCACCCCCTCTTCCAGACCCTCCTGGTTCTCCAGAACCACGAGGAGGGCGAGCTCGGTCTCCCCGGCCTGGCGGCCACCCCCGAGGAACTCGGCCTGCGGGTGGCCAAGTTCGACCTCAACATCGGCATCACCGAACGCCACACGGCCGACGGAGCCCCCGACGGCCTCACCGGCTCCGTCGAGTACGCCGCCGACCTCTACGACCGCGCCACCGTCGCCACCCTCTTCGACCGCCTCGGCCGTCTGCTCGCCGCCGCCGTCGCCGACCCCGAGGCCCCCATCGGCGCCCTCGGCATCCTCGCCCCCGAGGAGCGCGAGCTCCTGGACGGCGAGTGGAACGCGACCGCGTCCCCCGTCCCGTACGGCTCGCTGCCCGAGCTCTTCGAGGCCCAGGCCGCCCGTACGCCGGACGCGACCGCCCTCGCCCACGACGACGGCGCCGGGACCGGGAACGGGACCGGGACGAGCACCGGCCCGGGTGCCGTCACCTACGCCGAGCTCGACGCCCGCGCCAACCGCCTCGCCCACCACCTCATCGCCTCCGGCGTCCGCCCCGAGTCGCCGGTCGCCCTCCTCATGGAGCGCTCGGTCGACCTGGTCGTCGCGACCCTCGCCGTCCTCAAGGCCGGCGGCTGCTACGTACCGATGCACGCGAGCCTGCCGCCGGAGCGGATGACCGCGCTGCTCGCCGACACCGGCGCCCCCGTCCTCGTCACCGACCGCGCCGAACCGGGCTTCGCGCACGAGGCCGTCGTGGTCCGCCCCGGTGACGAGCACGGAGCGGAGGCGACCGCCCCCGGCGTCCCCGTCCACCCCGACGCGCTCGCCTACGTCATGTTCACCTCCGGCTCCACCGGAACCCCCAAGGGCGTCGCCGTCCGCCACCGCGACGTCGTCGACCTCGCCGCCGACCGCCGCTGGCGCGACGGCCGCCACGAGCGGATCCTGCTCCACTCGCCGCACGCCTTCGACGCGGCCACCTACGAGCTCTGGACCCCGCTCCTCTCCGGCGGCACCGTCGTCGTGGCCCCGCCCGGCGGCCTCGACGCCGACACCCTGGGCGCCGTCGTCACCCGCCACCGGGTCAGCGCCGTCTTCCTCACCAAGGCCCTCTTCGACCTGGTCGCCGAGCAGGCCCCGGAGACCTTCCGCGCGCTGCGGACCGTCTGCACCGGCGGCGAGGCCGCCTCCGGCACCCTGATGCGCCGCGTCCTCGACCGCTGCCCCGACCTGCTCCTCGCCCACGTGTACGGGCCGACGGAGGCCACCACCTTCGCCACCCACCACCCGCTCACCCCCGCCGACCTGGCGGGCCCGCGCCCGCCGATCGGCGGCCCGCTCGACAACATGCGGGCCCACGTCCTCGACGCCCGCCTGCGGCCCGTCCCGCCCGGCGTCCCCGGCGAGCTGTACGTGGCGGGGGCCGGGCTCGCCCGCGGCTACTGGCGCCGCCCCGCGCTGACCGCCGAGCGGTTCGTCGCCGACCCGTTCACGCCGGGGGAGCGGATGTACCGCACCGGCGACCTCGTCCGCCGCCGCGCCGACGGCGCCGTCGAGTTCCTCGGCCGGGTCGACGGCCAGGTCAAGCTGCGCGGCTTCCGCATCGAGCTCGGCGAGATCGAGGCCGTCCTCTCCCGGCACCCCGCCGTCCGCCAGGTCATCGTCGTCCCGCGCGAGGACCGCCCCGGCGACACCCGCCTCGTCGCCTACTGCGCCGTCCCGGAAGCGGCCCTGGAGTCCGCCGCCGACGCGGCCGGACTCGGCGCCGAGATCAAGCGGTCCGCCGCCGAGACCCTCCCCGGCTACATGGTCCCCTCCGCCGTGGTCGTCCTCCCCGCCCTGCCGCTCAACGCCAACGGCAAGATCGACCGGCGCGCCCTGCCCGCCCCCGAGCTCGGCACCGACGCCGAGGGCCGCGCCCCGCGCGACGAGCGCGAGCGGGCCCTCTGTGACCTCTTCGGCGAGATCCTCGGCATCGAGGACATCACCATCGACGACGACTTCTTCGAGCTCGGCGGCCACTCCCTGCTCGCCACCCGGCTCGTCGGCCGGGCGCGCGCCGAACTCGGCGCCGAACTCGCCATCGGCGACCTCTTCCAGGCCCCGACCGTCGCCGCCCTCGCCGAACGGCTCGCCACCGAGCCGGCCCGCCCCGCGCTCCGCCCCGAGCCCCGGCCTGAGCGGCTGCCGCTCTCGTTCGCCCAGCGCCGCCTGTGGTTCCTCGGTCAGACCGAGGGCCCCTCGGCCACGTACAACGTCACCCTCGCCCTCCGGCTCGCCGGACCGCTCGACGTCCGGGCCCTGGAGGAGGCGCTCGGCGACGTCGTCGCCCGCCACGAATCGCTCCGTACCGTCTTCGGGGAGCACGACGGCGTCCCGTACCAGCGGATCCTGGCCGCGCCCCCGGCCCCGCTGCTCACCGTGACCGAGCGTCCCGCGCAGGAGCTCGTCGGCCACACCTTCGACCTCGCCGTCGACGTGCCGATCCACGCCTATCTGCGCTCCGAGACGCCCGAGGAGCACGTCCTCCTCCTGGTCATGCACCACAGCGCCAGCGACGGCTGGTCGCTCCGGCCGCTCTTCCGCGACCTCGCCGCCGCCTACACCGCCCGCCTCGGCGGCGAGGCTCCCGCCGTGGAGCCGCTGCCCGTCCAGTACGCCGACTTCACCCTCTGGCAGCGCCGCCTCCTCGGCGACGACGCCGACCCCCAGTCCCCGATCAGCCGCCAACTCGGCCACTGGCGCCAGGCCTTGGCCGGCATACCCGACGAACTCCCGCTGCCCCTCGACCGCCCGCGGCCCGCCGTCGCGAGCCACCGCGGCGACGTCGTCCCGCTGGAGCTCGACGCCGAACTCCACGCCAGGCTCTCCGGGTTGGCCTCGGCCAACGGCGTCACCCTCTTCATGGTCCTCCAGGCCGCCTACGCCACCCTGCTGCACCGCTTCGGGGCTGGCGACGACCTGCCCATCGGCACCCCGCTCGCCGGGCGCCTCGACCCGTCCCTCGACGAGCTCGTCGGCTTCTTCGCCAGCACCCTCGTGCTCCGCACCGACCTCACCGGCCGGCCGACCTTCGCCGAGCTGCTCGCCCGGGTCAGGGAGGCCGACCTCGCGGCCTACGCCCACCAGGACGTCCCCTTCGAGCGGCTCGTCGAGGAGCTGAACCCGGCGCGCACGCTGTCCCGGCACCCGCTCTTCCAGGTGATGATCGCCTTCGACAACACGGCGGGCGGCGGACCCGAGTTCCCCGGCACCCGCACCTCCTACGAGCCCCTCGGCCTGCCCACCACGGCCTTCGACCTCACCCTCAACCTCTCCGAGCGCCACCACGCCGACGGCACCCCGGCCGGCCTCGACGGCGGCCTGGAGTTCGCCACCGACCTCTTCGACCGCGCCACCGCCGAACGCCTCGCCGACGCCCTGCGGCGCCTGCTCGCCCAGGCCGCCGACGACCCGCACCGCCCGGTCGGCGAGCTCGACGTCCTCGGCGACTCCGGCCGCGCCGCCCTGGCCGCCTGGCACGACACGGCCCTCCCCGGCGCCGACGCGCTCGTCACGGACGCCTTCGCCGCCCAGGCCGCCGCCACCCCCGACGCGACCGCGCTCGTCCTCGGCGCGTCCCGGCTGACGTACGCGGAGCTCGACGCCCGCGCCAACCGCCTGGCCCAGGGCCTCGCCGCCGCCGGTGTCGGCCCGGAGGACCTCGTCGGCCTCGCCCTCCCGCGCTCCCTGGACGCGCTCGTCGCCGTCCTCGCGGTCCTCAAGGCGGGTGCGGCGTTCCTGCCGCTGGACGCCGAGTACCCGAGGGACCGGATCGCCCACATGCTGGCCGACGCCCGCCCGGCGGTCGTCCTGACCGGCGAGGGCTGGCCGCTCCCGGACGTCCTCGACGGACTCGCGGTCCTCGACGCGGGCGAGGAGACCTGGGCGGGACAGCCGGCCGAGGCTCCCGTCGTACGGCTCCGGCCGGCGAACGCCGCGTACGTCATCTACACCTCGGGCTCCACCGGCCGCCCCAAGGGCGTCGTCGTCCGCCACGGCGGACTCGCCAACCTGCTCGCCTTCCACCGCACCGAGACGATCGCCGCCGTGCGGCAGGCGCACCCGGACCGCAGGTTCCGCTTCGTCCACACCGCGTCCCTGTCCTTCGACACGGCCCTCGAACCGCTGCTCTGGATGGTCGCGGGCCAGGAGCTCCACCTGCTCGACGACGACACGCGCCGCGACGCCGCCGCGATCGTGCGGTACGCCGAGAGCACCGGCGCCGACATCGTCAACGTCACCCCGGGCCAGGCCGAGCGCCTCGTCGAGGAGGGACTCCTCGACCGCTGCCCGCCCGCGCTGCTGCTCGTCGGCGGCGAGGCCTTCGGCCAGTCCCTCTGGACCGCGCTCTCCGCCGCCCCCGACACCCTCGTCATGAACATGTACGGCCCCACGGAGTGCACCGTCGACTCCCTGCACCACCTGCTCGGCGACGACGAACGTCCCCTCGTCGGCCGCCCGCTGCCGAACCTCCGCGCCCACGTCCTCGACGCCGCCCTGCGGCCCGTCCCGGCCGGCGTCCCCGGCGAGCTGTACCTCAGCGGCGCGAGCCTGGCCCGCGGCTACCTCGGCCGCCCGGCGCTCACCGCCGAACGCTTCGTCGCCGACCCGTTCGCCCCGGGCGAGCGGATGTACCGCACCGGCGACCTCGTGCGCCGCCGCCAGGACGGCCGGATCGCGTACCTGGGCCGTACGGACCACCAGGTCAAGGTGCGCGGCTTCCGGATCGAGCTCGGCGAGATCGAGGCCGTCCTCACCAGCCACCCGGACGTCCTCCAGGCCGCCGTCCTGCCGTACGGGTCCACGACCGCGACAGAGAGCGCGGGGGCCACCCGCCTCGCCGCCCACGTCGTCACCCGCGTCCCCGTCGACCCGGCCGAGCTGCGCGCCCACGTGGCCGCCGCCCTGCCCGACTACATGGTCCCCGCGGCCTTCGCCGCACTCGACGCCCTCCCGCTGGGCGTCAACGGCAAGCTCGACCGGGCCGCGCTGCCCGCCCCCGAGTTCGTCACGGCCGCCGGCGGCCGCGCCGCCCGCACGGCACCCGAGGAGATCCTCTGCGGCCTGTTCGGCGAGATCCTCGGTGTCGACGGCGTCACCGTCGACGACGACTTCTTCGCCCTCGGCGGCCACTCGCTCCTCGCCACCCGCCTCCTCAGCCGCGTCCGCGCCGTCCTCGGCGCCGAGCTCGGCATCCGGGACGTCTTCGAGGCGCCGACCGTCGCCGGTCTCGCCCAGCGCCTCGACGGCGCCGGTGCCCGCCTCGCCCTGACGGCCGGCCCGCGCCCCGAGCGCCTCCCGCTCTCCTCCGCCCAGCGGCGCCTGTGGCTCATCGACCGGATGGAGGGACCGAGCGCCCTCTACAACATGCCGCTCGCCCTCCGCCTCACCGGCCCGCTCGACCCCGAGGCCCTGACCCTCGCCCTCGGCGACCTGGCCGGACGCCACGAGAGCCTGCGGACCGTCATCGCCGAACGCGACGGCGAGCCCCACCAGGTCGTCCTCGCGCCCGCCGACGCCCCGCTGCCCGTCGAGGCACGCGACTGCGCGCCCGAAGCCGTCGACGCCGAGATCGACCGGGCCGCCCGCCGCCCCTTCGACCTCGCCGCCGAACCGCCCGTGCGGGTCACCCTGCTCCGTACCGCCCCCGAGGAGCACGTCCTCGTCGTCGCGCTGCACCACATCGTCGGCGACGGCTGGTCCATGGGACCCCTCCTGCGCGACCTCGCCGCCGCCTACGGCGCCCGCCGGGAGGGCGCGGAGCCCGCCTGGCAGCCGCTGCCCGTCCAGTACGCGGACTACGCCCTCTGGCAGCGCGAGCTGCTCGGCGACGAGACCGACCCCGAGAGCCTCGTCTCGCGTCAGCTCGCCTACTGGCGGGAGAACCTGTCCGACCTCCCGGAGGAGCTCGCGCTCCCCGTCGACCGGCCGCGCGGCACCCGCGCCGACCACCGGGGCGACCGCGTCGCCCTGACCGTCGACGCCGAACTGCACCAGGCGCTCGTCGAGTTGAGCCGTGAGCGCCGGGTCACGATGTTCATGACCTTCCAGGCCGCCCTGGCCGCGCTGCTCACGCGGCTCGGCGCCGGGACCGACGTGCCGATCGGCTCGGTGGTCGCGGGCCGTTCGGACGAGGCCCTGGACGACCTGGTCGGCTTCTTCGTCAACACCCTCGTCCTGCGCACCGACACCTCGGGCAACCCGACCTTCGCCGAACTCCTCGGCCGTGTACGGGAGACGGGCCTCGGCGCCTACGCCCACCAGGACGTGCCCTTCGAGCGGCTCGTCGAGGAGCTCAACCCGACCCGCTCCCTCGCCCGCCACCCGCTCTTTCAGGTGGCGATGGTCCTCCAGTCCAACGACGGATCCGACCTCACCCTCTCCGGGCTGCGGGCCGAGTCCCTGGCGGCGGACACCGGGGTCGCCAAGTTCGACCTCAACATGACCCTGGAGGAGTTCCACGGCCCCGACGGCTCGCCCGCCGGCCTGGACTGCGCCGTCGACTTCGCCACCGACCTCTTCGACCGCGAGACCGTCGAGGCCCTCGCCGCCCGCTTCGGCCTGCTCCTCGCGGCCATGACGGCCCGGCCGGAGCAGCGCATCGGCGAGGTCGACCTGCTCGCCGAACAGGAGCGCGCCGCGCTCCACGGCACCTACCGGCCGCTCCCCGCCGAACTGCCCCTCATCCCGGACGCGTTCGCCGCCCAGGTCGCCGCGACCCCCGACCTGACCGCCCTGGTCTTCGAGGGCACGAGGCTGTCGTACGCCGAACTCGACGCCCGCGCCAACCGCCTCGCCCACGGACTGCGGGCCGCCGGGATCGGATCCGAGGACGTCGTCGCCCTCGCCCTGCCCCGTTCGGCCGAGACCGTCGTCTCCCAGCTCGCGGTCCTCAAGGCGGGTGCGGCGTTCCTGCCGCTGGACGCCGAGTACCCGAGGGACCGGATCGCCCACATGCTCGCCGACGCCCGCCCGGCGGCCGTCCTCACCGGGGACGGCTGGCCCCTCCCGGACGTCCTCGAAGGACTCAGGATCCTGGACGCCGAGGAGGAGACCTGGTCCGGCCGTTCGGCCGAGGCTCCCGTCGTACGGCTCCGGCCGGCGAACGCCGCGTACGTCATCTACACCTCCGGCTCCACCGGCCGCCCCAAGGGCGTCGTCGTCAGCCACGGCTCGATCGCCGGCCTCCTCGCCGTCCACCGGGCCGAGACCTTCGCCGAACCCGTCCGCGCCCACGGACGGCTGCGCGCCGCCCTCACCGCCTCGCTCTGCTTCGACGCCTCCTGGAACAGCCTCCTGTGGATGGTCGCCGGGCACGAACTGCACCTCATCGGCGACGACTTGCGCCGCGAGCCCGCCGCCCTCGTCCGGCACGTCCGCGAGAACGGCATCCAGGCGCTCCAGTTCACCCCGACCTACGCCGAACAGCTCATCGCCGAAGGCCTCCTCGACGACCCGGCACCCCGCGTCGTCCTCCTCGGCGGCGAGGCCGTCGGCCAGGCCCTGTGGACCCGGCTCCGCGAGGCCCCGGGCACCACGGGCCACAACCTCTACGGCCCCACCGAGTGCACCGTCGACACCCTGCTCCAGGCGTACGGCGAGACCGAGCGCCCCACCATGGGCCACACCGTCCTCGGCACCCGCGCCCACGTCCTCGACGAACACCTCAACCCCGTGCCCGCCGGAGTCCCCGGCGAGCTCTACCTCTCCGGCGACAGCCTCGCCCGCGGCTACCTCGGCCGCCCGGCGCTCACCGCCGAACGCTTCGTCGCCGACCCCTTCACCCCGGGCGAGCGGACGTACCGCACCGGCGACCTCGTCCGCCGCACCCGCGACGGCCGGATCGACTACCTGGGCCGCACCGACCACCAGGTGAAGATCCGCGGCTTCCGCATCGAGCCCGGCGAGATCGAGCAGGTCCTCGCCCGGCACCCGGCCGTCCGCCAGGCCGTCGTCACCCCGCACGAGGGCGCCGAGGGCGACCTCCGGCTCGTCGCCCACTGCGCGGTCACGGCGCCGAGCCCCGAACTCGCCGTCGAACTCCGCGGGTTCGTCGCGGGCGAGCTCCCCGCCTACATGGTCCCCGCCGCGATCGTCACCCTCGACGCGCTGCCCCTCACCGGCAGCGGCAAGGTCGACCGGCGCGCCCTCCCCGCCCCCGACTACCGGATCTTCTCCGGAGGCCGCGCCGCCCGCACCGCCCGCGAGGAACTGCTCTGCGGCCTGTTCGGCGAGGTCCTCGGCGTCCAGGGCCCGGTGGCCGTCGACGACGACTTCTTCGCCCTCGGCGGGCACTCGCTCCTCGCCATGAAACTCCTCAGCCGGATCCGCGCGGTCTTCGCGACCGAGCTCGGCGTCCGGGACGTCTTCGAGGCGCCGACCGTCGCCGGTCTCGCCCAGCGCCTCGACGCCGACGGCCGGGGCACCCGGCCCGCCCTCACCGCCGGCGCACGCCCGGACCCGCTCCCGCTCTCGTACGCCCAGCGGCGCCTGTGGCTGATCGACCGCATGGAGGGCCCCAGCTCCCTCTACAACCTGCCGCTCGCCCTCCGGCTCACCGGCCCGCTCGACCCGGACGCCCTGGAACTCGCCCTCGGCGACCTCGTGGCCCGCCACGAGAGCCTGCGCACGCTCCTCACCGAACAGGACGGCGAACCCCGCCAGCGCATCCTCCCGCCCGCCGAGGCGCGCGTCCCCTTCGACCGGCGCACCACCGCGCCCGCCGACCCGGCCGCCGCCCTCGTCGCCTGCACCGCCCTCCCCTTCGACCTCGCCACCGAACTCCCCGTCCGCGCCCACCTCTTCCCGGCCGGCGAGGACGAACACCTCCTCGTCCTCGTCCTGCACCACATCGCCGGCGACGGCCTGTCCATGGACCCGCTCCTGCGCGACCTGGGCGCCGCCTACGGTGCCCGCCGGGAGGGCGCGGAGCCCGCGTGGCAGCCGCTGCCCGTCCAGTACGCGGACTACGCCCTCTGGCAGCGCGAGCTGCTCGGCGACGAGACCGACCCGGACAGCCTGGCCGCCGCCCAACTCGCCTACTGGCGCGGCGCCCTCGCCGGACTCCCGGAGGAGATCCCACTCCCCGTGGACCGCCCGCGCCGCGCCGACAGCAGCCACCGGGGCGACCGCGTGGTCGTCCAGCTCGGCGGAGAACTGCACGCCTCACTCGTCGAGTTGAGCCGTGCGCACCGGGTCACGATGTTCATGACCTTCCAGGCCGCCCTGGCCGCGCTCCTCACGCGGCTCGGCGCCGGGACCGACGTGCCCATCGGCTCGGTGGTCGCGGGCCGTTCGGACGAGGCCCTGGACGACCTGGTCGGCTTCTTCGTCAACACCCTCGTCCTGCGCACCGACACCTCGGGCAACCCGGCCTTCGCCGACCTCCTCGCCCGCGTCCGGGAGACCCAGCTCGACGCCCACGCCCACCAGGACATCCCCTTCGAGCGGCTCGTCGAGGAGCTCAACCCGACTCGTTCCCTCGCCCGCCACCCGCTCTTCCAGGTCATGCTGCTCCTCCAGGGGCAGAGCGGCACCGGTGACGACCCGCTCGACCTGGCCGGTCTCCCGGCCGCCGTCGAGACCGTCGGCGGGCACGTCGCCAAGTTCGACCTCTCCGTCGCGCTCGGTGAGTCCTTCGACGCCGACGGGATGCCCGCCGGACTCGAATGCGCCGTCGACTTCGCCACCGACCTCTTCGACCGGGAGACCGTCGAAGCCCTCGCGGACCGGTTCGGACGCCTCCTCGCCGAGGTCGCGGCCCGTCCCGAACTCCCCATCGGGCAGGCCGACATCATGGGGGAGGAGGAGCGTGCCGCGCTCCTCGCGCCGCAGGACGCCGACGCACCCGCGGACATCCCCCTGCTGCCCGCCGTGTTCGCGGCGCAGGCGGCCCGTACCCCGGAGGCGACCGCCCTGGTCGCCGGGGAGACCCGGCTCACCTGGGCCGAGCTGGACGCCCGGGCCGACGAGCTCGCCGGCCGTCTCACGGCCGCCGGGGCCGGACCAGACGCGGTCGTCGCCCTCGCCCTGCCCCGCTCGGCGGAGACCGTCGTCGCCCTGCTCGCCGTCCTCAAGTCGGGCGCCGCCTCGCTCCCGCTGGACGCCGAGTACCCGGCGGACCGCACCGCCGCCATGCTGGCGGACGCCGCCCCCGCCCTGGTCGTCACCGGCGACGGCTGGCCCCTGCCGGAACTCCTCGCGGACCTCCCCGTCCTCACGGCGGAACCGAGAGGGGCGGGCACCCCGGCCGCCACCCCGCCACCCCGCGCCGCCGCCACCCCGCCGCCCCGCGCCGCGGCCGCCGAGGACGCCGCGTACGTCATCTACACCTCGGGCTCCACCGGCCGTCCCAAGGGCGTCGTCGTCAACCACGGCTCGATCGCCGCGCTGCTGGCCTCGCACCGCGCGCCCACCGGCCCGATCGGCGCGACCGAAGACGCGCACGGCCGGCAGCGCGTGGCCCTCACCGCCTCGCTCTGCTTCGACGCCTCCTGGGACGGCCTGCTCTGGCTCGCCGCCGGACACGAACTGCACCTCATCGGCGACGAGGTGCGGCGCGACGCCGCCGCGCTCGTCCGCCACGTCCGCGACCGGTCCCTCGACGTCCTGGAGGTCACCCCCTCCTACGCCGAACAGCTCATCGACGAGGGCCTGTTGGCGGAGCCCGCGCCCCGCGTGGTGCTGCTCGGCGGCGAAGCGGTCGGACCCGCCCTGTGGACCCGGCTCCGGGAAGCCCCGGACACGACGGCACACAACCTGTACGGGCCCACCGAATCCACCGTCGACGCGCTCACCCAGACCTTCGCCGCCACCGGCCGCCCGGCCCTCGGCCGCACGGTCCTCGGCACCCGCGCGTACGTCCTGGACGAGCACCTGAACCCGGTCCCCGCCGGAGTCCCCGGCGAGCTGTACCTCGCCGGCGCCGGCCTCGCCCGCGGCTACCTCGGCCGCCCGGCCCTCACCGCCGAGCGCTTCGTCGCCTGCCCGTTCGCGCCGGGGGAACGGATGTACCGCACCGGCGACCTGGTCCGCCGCACCCGGGAAGGACACCTGGAGTACCTGGGCCGTACGGACCACCAGGTCAAGATCCGCGGCTTCCGGATCGAGCTCGGCGAGATCGAGCACGTCCTGACCCGGCACCCGGCCGTCCTCGCGGCCACCGTGTCGGTCCACGAGGACGGCACCGCGGGACCCCGCCTCGTCGCGCACGTGGCGACCGGCGGGCCGGTGCCGCCGGAGTTCGCGGCCGACCTGCGCGCCTTCGCCGCCGAGTCGCTCCCCGGCTACATGCTCCCGGCCGCCGTCGTCCCGCTCGACGCGCTGCCCCTCACCCCCAGCGGCAAGGTAGACCGCCGCGCCCTGCCCGCCCCCGACTTCACCGCCTCGACCGCCGGCCGGGCACCCCGGACGGCGTACGAGGAACTGCTCTGCGGCCTCTACGCCGAGGTCCTCGGCCTGCCGGGGCCGGTCTCCGCCGACGACGGCTTCTTCGACCTGGGCGGCCACTCGCTCCTCGCGATGAAGCTCCTCGGCCGGCTCCGCACCGCCCTCGGCGTCGACCTCGGCATGCGGGCGCTCTTCGAGGCCCCCACCCCGGCCGCCCTCGCCCGGAGACTGGATCCGACGGCCTCCGCGACCGCGACCGTGTCCGCTACCGCGTCCGCGACCGCCGGTGGAGCCCTCGACGTCCTGCTCCCGCTGCGCGCCGACGGCACCAAGCCCCCGCTCTTCTGCGTCCACCCCGCCGCCGGCATCAGCTGGGTCTACAGCGGCCTGCTGCGCCACCTCGACCCCGAGCGGCCCGTGTACGGCCTCCAGGCCCGCGGGCTCCAGGGAGGGGCGCCGGCCTCGGTCGCCGAGATCGCCGAGGACTACGTACGGCAGATCCGCGCGGTCCAGCCGGACGGCCCGTACCACCTGCTCGGCTGGTCCTTCGGCGGCGTCGTCGCCCAGGCCATGGCCGTGTCCCTGCAGGCGGAAGGGGAGGAGGTCGCGCTGCTCGCCCTCCTCGACGGCCTCCCCGCCGACCCGGGGCGGTACGCCACCGCCGAGGCCCCGCACGGATCCTCCGGCGACGACCCGGTGGACACCCTCGCCGAGCTGCTCGCCTCCCTCGGCTACGACCCCGCCGACGGACGTGGCGAGGCGGACCTCCGGGCCCTCCTCGGAGAGGCCGCCGAGGTGCTGCCCGAGGTCTTCGACCGCCACCGCAAGCTGATGGCCGAGCACGTCCCCGGCCGCTACCGGGGCGAGGCCGTCTTCTTCGGCGCGACCCTCGACAAGCCCGCCGACTGGCCCTACGCGGCGGCCTGGGGCCCGTACGTCGACGGCCGGGTCGAGGAGCACCGCATCACCTGCACGCACGGCGCCATGACGCGGCCGGAGCCCCTCGCGCGGATCGCCTCCGTGCTGGCCGAGAAGCTGGGAGAGTGACCCGCTCATGACCACCGCGCCCGTCAGGCCGCCGACGCCCGCCTCCCCGCCCGTCGGGGACGGCCCGCGCCGGAGCCGCTGGGGCCTCTGGGCCCAGGCGAACTTCCGCAGGCTCTGGATCGGCCAGACGACCAGCAGCCTCGGCACCGCCGTCGGCAACGTCTCCCTCGCCCTGGTCGCCGTCGTCACCCTGGAGGCCTCGCCCTTCACCGTCGGCGTCCTGACCGCCTCCGCCTGGGTCCCCTGGCTCTTCCTCGGCCTCCTCGCCGGGGCCTGGGTGGACCGCTGGCCCCGCCTCAAGGTCATGCTGGTCTGCGACCTGCTCCTGCTCCTCCTCTTCGGCAGCGTGCCGGTCGCCGGCTGGCTCGGCGTCCTCAGCATGACCCAGCTCATCGGGGTGGCCCTGCTCGCCGGCGCGGTGAAGGTCTTCCTGTCGACCGCGAACAGCGCCGCGCTGCCCTCGATCGTCCCCAAGCCGGACATCCTGGAGGCCAACGTCAAGCTCCGCTCCGGGGACGCGGCCGCCGAGATCGCCGGACCCGGCCTCGCGGGCCTCCTCGCCCAGGCCTTCGGCGCGGTCAGCGGCATCCTCGCCGACGCGGTCACGTACCTGGTCGCGGCGGTCTGCGTGAGCCGCATCGAGGCCGACGAGAAGCCGCCGCCCGCCGCCGAACGGCGGGGCATCCTCCGGGAGATCGGCGAGGGCGTACGGTTCCTGGTCCGCGACCCGTACCTGCGGACGCTCGCGAGCTTCGCGGCCGTCGGCAACCTCGGCCTCAACGGCATCCAGGCGGTGCAGACCGTCTTCCTCGTCCGCGCGGTGGGCGTGACCCCCGGCGGGGTCGGCGCGGTCTTCGCGGTCGTGTCGATCGGCGGCCTCGCCGGGGCCGCGCTCGCCGGAAGGATCGCCCGACGGTTCGGGACCGCGCGCGGACTGCTCCTCTGCGAGCTGGTCGGGGCGCCGTTCATCCTCCTGCTCCCGATGGCGGGGGAGCGGCTGCCGCTGGCGGTGAGCGCGGTGGCCTGGGCGGTCGCGGTCTGCGGAGTCGTCGCGGGCAACGTCATCGCCGGCAGCTTCTACCAGGCGTACTGCCCGCCCGCGATGATCGGCCGGATCCGGGCGAGCGCCTCGACCGTCAACTTCAGCGCCATCCCGGTGGGCGCCCTCCTCGGCGGCTGGCTGGGCGAGGTGCTCGGCGCCCGCACCACCCTGTGGATCATGGCGAGCGTGCTGCTCTCGGCCGGTGTGGTCCTCCTCCTCAGCCCGCTCCGGGGCCTGCGGAGCTTCCCCGAGCGGCCGGTGACGCCGCCTGGGACCTGAGGGCCTGCCGGAGCCGGAGATCTTCCGGCGGCAGTCGGCAACGACGCAATCTTCCCCGGCAGTTCGGCCTCTTGATCTTCACAGAACGCCGCCCGGTTCTCCACACTGACGTCCAGAGCACAGCACCACCTGCAACGACGTCCGTGTCCCCGCGCCCCACCCTCACTCCCCGGAGCCCTCCATGAGCCGCACCGCTCGCCCGCGCCGCTTCCTGATGTGCCGCCCGACCCACTTCGAGGTCAGCTACGCGATCAACCCCTGGATGGACCCGGCGAAGCCGGTCGACACCGACCTCGCCGTCGCCCAGTGGGAGCGGCTGTACGAGCTGTACGTGTCCCTCGGTCACCGCGTCGACCTCATCGACCCCGTCCCCGGCCTGCCCGACATGGTGTACGCGGCGAACGGCGCCACCGTCGTCGACGGCAAGGTGCTCGGCGCCCGGTTCCGCGACGCGGAGCGCGCCGCCGAGGGCCCCGCCTACCTGGAGTGGTTCCGCGCCCAGGGCTTCCTCACCCACGACCCGGCCCACGTCAACGAGGGCGAGGGAGACATCCTCCTGACGGGGACGTACCTCCTCGCGGGCCGCGGCTTCCGCAGCGTCTCCGCCGGCCACGCGGAGGCCCAGGAGTTCCTCGGCCGCCCGGTCATCGGCCTCGACCTCGTCGACCCCCGCTTCTACCACCTGGACACCGCGCTCAGCGTCCTCGACACCGACGAGGTCATGTACTACCCGGGCGCCTTCTCCGAGGGCAGCCAGGCCGTCCTGCGGCGGCTCTTCCCCGACGCGGTCCTCGTCGAGGAGGCGGACGCGGAGGTGTTCGGGCTCAACGTCATGAGCGACGGCCTCAACGTGGTGATCCCGGAGGCGGCGACGGGGGTGGCGGCGCGGCTGCGCGAGCGCGGCTTCCGCCCGATCGGGATGGACCTGTCGGAGCTCTTCAAGGGCGGCGGCAGCGTGAAGTGCTGCACGCTGGAGATCCGCGAAGCGGTCTGACCAGGGATTCATCTGATCAACGCCCCGATCAACGCCCCGATCAACGCAGCCGATCGACGCACGGTGCTCGTGCGTCGATCGGCTGTTGAACGTCACAGGCCAATCTCATCCCATCAGCCCCGGAGCACACCGGGGAACCCGGATCACCCCCCTGAATCCCAGGGGAATCCTCCAAGGGAGCAGACATGGCCAAGCGTTCGCAGACCCCCGGTGCCGCCCGTATCCGCTTCACCCTCGCGGGAATCGGCATCGGCGCCCTGATCGCCCTCGGCGCGGCCGGCACGGCGATGGCGGACGGTGTCTCCGGCACCGAGACGGGCGGCACCACCGTCACCTCCCCGGCCGCCGCCCCGACGCCCACCCCCACCCCGACCGACGACAAGGACTGGAACAGCACCGGCTCCTGAACCGACCCGACCTCTCAGGGATCGACCAGCGCCAACGCGGACTCCTCCAGCAGGCCGGCCACTTCAGCGGCCTCCGGGAGCCCGAGCCGCCTGAACAGCTCGTACGCCTGCCGCAACCGCGCCCCCGCCTCGTCACCACGCCCGAGGTCGGCGAGCGAACGGCCGAGGACCAGCAGCGCCTGCGCCTGGTCCCGTTCCGCCCCCAGCTCCTCGCAGAGCGCCAGCGCCTGCCCCGCGTGGTCCAGCGCCTCGTCGGCCCTGCCGAGCGAACGCAGACTGTCCGCCATCCGGTAGCGCGCGTGCGCCGCCCGGTCACGGAGACCGGCGCCCGTCGCCACCGCCAGGCACTCGCGGAACCAGGTCACCGCCTCCTCGTGCCGCCCGAGCCCGTGCAGCGCGAGACCCAGCACGTACAGGGTGTACGCCCGCCCGGGGTCGTCCTGCCGGGTCCGCAGCTCGGCGAGCACCTCGTGACAGATCTCCACCGCCTCGTCCGCCCGTCCGCTGCGCACCCGAGCCAGCGCGGCGTTCACCGTGGTCACCAAGGCGCCGGAACGGTGCCCCAGTTCGTTGGCGAGGAGCAGCGCCTCGTCGTAGTGGTCCACGGCCTCGTCGTAGCGGCTGAGGAACTGGCAGATCAGACCGAGGTCGTTGAGCGCCTGCCGCAGGATCACCGTGTCGCCGGCGGTCCGCGCCGCGTCCACCGCCGCCCGGGCGGCGGCCTCGGCCGCGTCGAGACGGGTCGCCGCGAGGGCGGCGTTCCCGCGCAGGAAGTGCGCCCGCCCGGCGGCCCGTACGTCCCCGTGGCGCAGCGCCGCGTCCGCCAGCGCGTCGGCGGTGAGCGAGAGTTGACGGCTGGGGGGAGTGAGGACGAAGGGAGTGAGCGCGATGAGCAGGTCGATCGCGGCCCGCAGCGCGGGACCGGGTGCACCCGCCTCCGCGTCTCCCGCGTCTCCCGTGACCTCGGCGTCTCGTGCGACCTGGGCGGCGAGCGCCACCGCGCCCGCGCGTTCGGCCGACGCCCACTCCCGCGCCGCGTCCCAGCCGGCGAGCCGGACTCCGGGGGAGCGGGCCGGGCCGAGGGCACCGGCCGCCGGGTCCCCGGGGACCGCGTGCTGGAAGGCGGTGCAGGCCGTGGCGAGGAGATGGTCCAGGAGCCGGTCGCGCGCCGCGACGGCCTCCCCGCTGTCGGACGCCGCCGCGCCCTCCGCCGGGCGCCGGCGGGCGAACGACCGCAGCAGGTCGTGGTACCGGTAGCGGCCGGGGAACGGCGACTCCACCATCGCCACGTCCACCAGGGCTTCGAGGAGGTCCTCGGCGTCGTACTCGTCGAGGTCGAGGAGGGCCGCCGCGGCGGCGAGGCCGATGTCGGGCCCGTCGACCGAGGCGACCAGCCGGAACGCGCGGGCCTGGTCGTCGGTCAGCTGGCGGTAGCTGAGTTCGAAGGCCGCCGCTACCGCCAGGTCGCCGATCCGCAGCTCGTCGATCCGCCGCCGCTCCACCTGGAGCCGTCGGCTGAGCGTCTCCACCGTCCAGCCCGGCCGGGCCGCGAGCCGGGCGGCGACGATCCGGACGGCGAGCGGCAGGTAGCCGCAGGCCACGACCAGTTCGAGGGCCGCGTCCCGCTCGGCGTCGAGCCGGTCGGCGCCGATGGTACGGCCGAGGAGGTCGAGGGCCTCGGCGGGCCGGAAGACGTCCAGGTCGACCTGGACGGTCGCCGGGAGGCCGGCCGGCCGGGTGCGGCCGGTGGTCAGGACCGCGCAGCCGACGGCCCCCGGGAGCAGTGGCCGGATCTGGGCGGCGTCCTTGGCGTTGTCCAGCACGACGAGGAGCCGCCGCCCGTCCACGACGGAGCGGAAGAGCGCCGAGCGGGCGTCGAGCCCGTCGGGGACGGCGTCCCCGGGCACCCCGAGCGCCACCAGGAACCCGCTGAGCACCGCCTCGGGGTCGGCCGGCACGGGGTCGGAGCCCCGCAGGTCCACGTACAGCTGCCCGTCCGGGTAGGAGTCGCGGACCCGGTGGGCGACGTGGAGCGCGAGCGCCGTCTTGCCGACGCCGCCCATGCCGACCACCGTGGCGATGGCCATCGCCTGCGGCGCGCTCGACCCGAGCTTCTCGACGAGGAGGTGAACGGTGGCCGCACGCCCGGTGAAGTCCACCGCGTCCGGAGGGAGTTGAGCAGGACGGGGCGGAGCGGGAGTGGTGGCCGGGGACGGGGCCTGAGCCTGGTTCGCCGGTACGGGTGCCTCGTCGGCGCCCTTCGCGTCGCCGAGGTCCGCCGCGAGCCCCGAGCCGCCCGAACCTCCCGAGCCGCCCGCCCCGTCCGCGGAGTCCGCAGAGACGTTTCCGCGCGCCGATCCGTCGCCCGGACGCCCGGCCGCGCCCGCCGGCCCGGTTCTCCCGGGATCCTGGCCCGTGCCCGTCCAGGCGCCGGTACCCGAGGCGGTCGCCGACGCCTCCCGGACCGGCGGCTCCGGGGCCGCGAGCGCCGGATCGCCCTCCAGGATCCTCCGGTGCAGCTGCTCCAGGTCGGCGCCCGGCGCGACCCCCAGCTCCGCGAGGAACAGCTGTCGCACGCCGCGGAACACCGCGAGCGCGTCCGCCTGTCTACCCGCCTGGTACAGGGCTCGCATCAGCAGCCCGTACGCCCGCTCGTGCAGCGGGTGTTCGGTCGTCAGCGCGGTCAGCTCGGGGATGCAGCGCGAGTACCGGCCGAGGGCGAGATCGAGGCCGATGCGCTCCTCCAGGAGCGTCAGCCGCAGCTCCTCCAGGCGGTGCCGGTGCCGCTCCGCGAACGGGCCCGGGATGCCGGAGAGCGGCGTCCCCTGCCACAGGTCCAGCGCCTGGTTCAGGAGATCGCGGGCGCGCGACGGATCGGAGCGCGCGGTGCGCTCCGCCTCGGCGGCCAGCGCCTCGGCCTCCGCCGTGTCCACGGCCAGCTTCGGCAGGACGAGCCGGTAGCCGTCCCCCATCGACACCAGCATCGACGCGGGCCGCTCGGCCTTCGCCGCGCCCGCCCCGCCGTCCGCGCCCGGTTCCACCGCGTCCAGCACCTTGCGCCAACGCCACGCGTAGGTACGGACCGTGGTCATCGCCGCGTTCGGCGGCTCCTCACCCCACAGCGCACCGATCAGATCGGTGGCGCTCGCCGAGTACCCCGGCCTCAGCAGGAGGACGGCCAGCATCGCCTGCTGCTGCGGGCTGCCCACCTTGAGCGCGGTAGCGCCCCGGTGAACCCGCATCAGACCGAGTAAGGAGAAACGGAGTTCGCTCACGCCCTGCCTCCAGCCCGCCCCAGAAGACAGTGGCCGCATCGCCCGGCCCACATGTCAGATTTTGTGTCATCAATTTGGTCAAAGCTTTTTAACCACAGCGTCCCACCTGGTGTCGAGAGCCTGTTGAGCCTGTGGTGATCAGGTGTTGAACCCCACCGAACAGAATCGGCGTACCGCGGGCCACCGGAGACTGTCCTGTACCGCCCGCCCCTCGGCCGCCGGTGGCGCCGGGCCCGACCATATCCTCGGAGGCGGATGTCCGTGAACACCGCACTGCTGTACCGGCTGCTCGGCACCGACCCGGCCGAAGGCCCGGCTGAGCTGCTACAACGTGCCAGGACGGGCCGGCATCTGCCGCACCTCGTACTCTCCGCGCTGTGCCGCGACGGCGTCCGCATGGGCGGGCCCGCGCGCGACGAACTGCGCCGCGCCCAGGACCGCGCCGACGACTACGCGCGGGTCGCCGAGGGCCTCGCCCGCACCACCGGTGTCCGCGCGATCCGGGGTCTTCCGTTGGCCGGTTACTACCCCCCGGGTCTCCTGCGCCCCCTCGCCACCCTGGATCTGGTGGCCCCCGACGAGGCGGCGCTCTGGCAGGCGGTGATCCGCCTGGTCACCGACCACCCGGTGGAGCACATCGACGTGTCCCTGACGGGCTGCGCCCGGGACGACACCCACGCCTTCGCCCCGCACCACACCCACGGCCCCGCCTCGCATCACACCGACGTCACCGTCCGCTGGCCGGCCGAGGACCCGCTGGTGGACCCCTGGTACCGGGTCCACCTCTCGACCTCCGCCCTCCCCGGGGACGGCGCCACCGTCCCCGTACGCCCCTACCTGGTCGCCGAGGAGCCCGTCGAGTGCCTCATCGCCCTCGCCGAGTCCCGCCTCCACCGGCCCACCGACGCCCCCGACCCCGTCACCCTCCTGGACATCGCCTGCCTGGCCCGGCAGCCCTTCGAGCCGGCCGAGACCGCCGCCGTCCTCGCCGCCTACCGGCTGGCCCCCGAGGCCGCGACCCTCCTCGACCACGCCGCCAAGCACGTACCGCTCGGCCCCCTCGCCGCCGTCCGCGAGGCCCTCGCCCCCGAGCTCGGGCCCGAGCACCGCCGCCGTACCGAGGCGGCCGCGGCGACCTCCCCGCCCGGCGTCGGCCCCGACCCGGCCCGGCCCCGGCCCCGCACCCGGACCCACCACGGCACCCTGCTCCGCCGCACCGTCATCCGCCACACCTGGAACGAGGCCCTCCTCCTCACCTGCGCCCCCGACACGCCCCTCCTCCTCACCCCCGTCGCCGACTACCTGCTCGCCCCGGAACCCGTCACCCCCGACCTGCGCGCCTCCGCCCTCCGGACGCTCCACCACTGGGACGCCCTCTGTTGACTCACCTCCTGCGGTACTCCCGCGCGGCCTTCCTGTTCCGCCCGCACTGCCAGACCCCGTGCGGGCAGTAGTCGGTGAGGGACTCGTACACCGGCGGGTGGTCGCGGAACCACTTCCGCATGCCCTGGACGTACGCCGGGTTGTCGCCGTTGCGGAAGAGCCCCCACTCCGGGTACGAGACGGGCTTGCGGTGCTGCCGGGCGAACGTCACCTGCCGGCGGAGCCCGTACGGCTCCTCGACCTGGCGGCGGAAGCTCATCCTCCGGGGCTGGTCGTAGGTGTCCATGCCGATGATGTCCACGTATCCGTCACCGGGATAGCAGCGCGTCCAGGCCACGGCGTCCCGCCCCCGGCTCGGCGCGAAGTCGAACCGGAACCGCTGCCCCGGCACCGACCGCATCGCCTTCACGATCCGCCGCCAGTACGCGCGCCACGCGGCGGGCGCGGGCCCGCAGCGGTGCGTGTACGTGACCCCGTTCATCTCCCAGCCGAGGACGAGCACGCTGTCCGCCAGCCTCGCGCGGACCAGATGCCGGGCGAGCGTCCGGAAATGCCCGTCGTACCGGCCCCGCTCACCCCGCCTCAGCAGCATGGAGACCGTCGAGTCCGGCAGCCGGGCCTCGCTGCGGTCCAGCATGGGCACGTTCAGGACGAGCAGCCGGTCCTTCCGCCCGGCGCGCCAGCGCGACCACGGCGCCAGGAAGGCCGTCGGGCCCTCGATGCTCTCCCAGTCGTCGCCGGGGAGGTACGTGCGGCCGACGAGGAGCGGACCGCGCCCGCGCCACCGCTCCACCTGGGCGATCCGCGCCACGCCCCGGGCGTCCGAGCCCGTGAAGACCCCGGAGAGCGTCGGGCGCACGGCGCTGCCCTTGTCCTCCCGGGGGGAGCCCGGACCGCCCGGCGGCAGGACGAGGACCAGGAGGACGGTGAGCAGGACCGCGAGCAGGGCGGTGCGGCGGCGGGGGAGGAGGAGCACGTCTCCGATGCTGACGGCGGGCACGCCCCCGATCGCGCAGCCACGCGGGCGCCGGGCCCGGTCAGCTTTCGCCGGACGTCGGCTGGGCGGCGGGCGCGGCCGGGATCTCGTACACGTGGTCCGGGGTCACGATCTCCGTGATCGCCTTGCCGAAGAGCGTGCTGGGCGCGGTGCCGTCCTTGGTGACGTCGCTGTTGAGCAGGACGACGAGGGTCGCCTCCGACTCGGGCAGGTAGATCGTGAGGGACTGGTAGCCCGGCAGCGAGCCGTTGTGGCCGATCCAGCCCGCGATGTCGAACAGGCCGAGCCCGTAACCGGAGCCGTCGGGGGCGGACGGGTAGACCTTGAGGCGCTCCGCCTGGGTCTCGGGGCTGAGGAGCGTGCCCGTGGCGAGCACCTTGGCCCAGGTGCGCATGTCCCGGAGGTCCGAGATCATCGCGCCGGCCGCCCAGCCCCAGGACGGGTTCCAGTCGGTGGCGTCCTCGACGGCGCCCGACGCGGTCTGCTCGGTGTAGCCGTGGGCGTGCGGGCTGGGGAAGGAGGCGTCCGTCGGGAAGACGGTGTGCTTGAGCCCCGCCGGGACCGAGACCTTCTTCGTGACGTACTCGTCCAGGGGCATCCCGGAGACCTTCTCGACGACGAGGCCGAGCAGGACGGTGTTCGTGTTCGAGTACTGGAACTCCTCGCCCGGCGCGAACTGCACCGGGTGCTTGAAGGAGTACGCCAGCACCTCCTGCGGAGTCCACTGCCGTCCGGGATTCGAGGTCAGGGCCTTGAAGAACCCCTCGTCCGCCGAGTAGTTGAAGAGCCCGCTGCGCATGGCGGCGAGGTTCCGCAGGGTGATCCGGTCGCCGCTCGGCACGCCGTCGACGTACTCGGAGATCGGATCGTCGAGGCCGACCTTCCCCTCGTCGACGAGCTGGAGCAGGGCGGTCACGGTGAACGTCTTGGTCTCGCTGCCGATCCGCATGAAGAGGCCGGGGTTCATGGCCGCCCCGGTCTGCTTGTCGGAGACACCGAAGGACCGCAGGTACGTGCCCTTGCCGGGCGCCGAGAGCGCGACCATGACACCCGGGACCTTCGCGTCCCGCATGACGTCCTGGACGGCGGCGTCGAGCTCGGCGGCGACGGCGGGCGTGAGCTCGGGAAAGTCGCCGGCGGCGGCCGACGTCGCGTACGCGGCGACGGGGCCGGGCGGCTCGACGGCCACGGCCGCCCCCGCGCCGAGCGGGACCACGAACAGCCCGAGGGCCGCGACACCGGCGCACGGGCGCCGCCGACGCTCGAATGAGTACCTCACGGCGGGCCTCCTGCCGGCCGGGGACAACACTCCACTTCCCAGGCTAGGGCGGCCGTGGCGGGGGCGCATGGCGACGGGGACCGGGCCCCGGCCCGGGAACGGTCTGTTAGGTTCCGAAGGCCTCCTGCCCGACCGAGAGACGAGGGACCGTCGACCATGGCCGTCATCCACAAGACCACGATGGAACCGACCAAGTTGGAGCTGCTCGCCGCGTGGCTCCCCACCCGCGCCTGGTACGCCGTTCCGGAGGGCGGGGCCGACCCGGCGAAGGCGGGCGGGTTCCGGCTCGACGACCCGGCGGGCGAGGTGGGCATCGAGTTCATGGTGGTGACCGAGGGCGACGGCCCGGACGCCGCCGCCTACCTGGTCCCCATGACCTACCGGGGCGCCCCCCTCGAAGGTGCCGAGGACGCCCTCATCGGCACCTCCGAGCACGGCGTCCTCGGCACCCGATGGATCTACGACGGCACCCACGACCCGGTCCTCGTCGCCGAGTTGTACGCGCTCCTCACCGGCCGCGCGAAGGCCCAGCACCAGTCCGTGGACGACACGGTCGACACGACGGTCACCGTCACCCCCGTCCTGGCCGCCGAGGCGGCGGAACTCGCGAACGCCGCGGACACGACCGACGCCACCACGGTGACGCTCAGGACCTCCACCACCCCGGAGCGCCTCACCCTGCGCCGCACCCTGACCGCCGGAGAGCCGACGGGCGGGCGCGGCGGCGTCACGGCCGAATGGCAGCTCCCGGGCGGAGGGACCGCCCGGGGCACGTTCGTCGTCGTGGACGAGGCCGTCTAGACGAAGTTCACCTCCGCCCGGGCCAGCAGCGGGTCGTCCACCAGTTCCCACAGGGGGACAGCGAAGTTGCCCGTGCGGTAGCGGCCGCCGAAGTGGAGGCCCAGGACGCGGTGGTCGTCGAGGTCGAAGACCGGGGAGCCGCTGTTGCCGCCGAGGGTCGAGCAGTCGTGCTTCATGACCAGGCTGCCGGGGACGAAGTCCGTCGCCGCGCCCGGCTGGAGGCGCTTCACGTTGTACACGTCCATGAAGATCCGGCGCATCGACTCGGGTTCGTTGCGCCGGCCGTCCCAGGCCGGGTAGCCGATCACGTACACCGGGCGGCCCGGCAGATCGGCCGGGGCGTCGGCGGCTATCGCCAGGGGAGCGGGGAGGGCGTCGGGGCCCGAGGACTCGATGCGCAGCAGGGCCATGTCGACGTCGGGGTGGATGCCGATGATCTCCGTGACCTCGTACGTGGGGGACGAGGCGGGCGCCGCGGCTCCGTCCAGGGGGAGTTCCTCCGCCGGGTCCACCCGGGCCGACATGCCGAACGCGAAGCCCCACCGGTCGCGGTCGGCCTCGCGGAGGGCGAACTCGGCCGCCACATGACGGTTCGTCATCACCGTCGTCGGGCCGACGAGGAACGCCGTGCCGATCCAGTCGAGACTGGGGTGGCCGGACACCTCGACCCGGCCGACCCGGATCAACGACTCGTGGATCGACGGCCGTTGCGCGTCGAGCACTGACCACTCGTCGCGCTGCGGGGCGAAGTCCTGGCGCTGTACCAGGATCGCCGGACGGCCCTGGAGGAGGACGATCGCCTCCACCCCGAAGTACTCGTCCTCGCCGATCTCGTCCTCGCGGTGGTCCGCCATCTTCTCCAGGCCGCTGACCCCCGCCTCCAGGACCCTGGCCCGCTCCTCCCGGGCGAACCGGGAGATCTCGACGGCCGGTGCCACCTCGGCGGGGAGTTCGAGCACGGACTCCGTGATCTCGGCCTCCAGTTGCGCCCGGACCCGGTCCGCCACCTCCCGCAGGTCCGGGAAGACCCGTTCCGCCGTCGTCGCCACGGGCGACCTTTCGTCGGCCATCGTCAGTCACCTCGGCTCGGCGCCGGCCGTCCCGCCTGGCCGGCCATGATCTCGTCGTACAACTCCGGTCTGTGCTCCCGCAGATGGGCCATGATGCTGCTCATCTGGGTGCCGACGTTCACGAACGTGGTCCTCTCGCCCTGGAACTCCACCTCGTCCACCTTCTGCGTCGCCCGGTGCAGCCCGACCACCGTCCAGTCGTCCAGGCACACGGGCGACCCCGAGGCCCCGCCGCGCGTGTCGGTGAAGTAGAGGATGTTCCGCTCGTCCGCCCGGTAGACGAGGTTGTTGCGCAGCGCGACCCGCTTCGGCAGGCCGCCCGGGTGCTGGATGATGTTGACGGGTACGCGCTGCCGCTCCGCCACGCGCAGCGGCCGCGTGGCGATCCGCAGCGTCGGCCGCGGGTTCTCCTCCGGTGCCAGCCGCACGACCGCGTAGTCCAGGTCCGCGTCCCACGCGGCGAGCTCGGCGGCGACCACCTCGGGCGTCGCCGTCGCGTTCTCGACGAAGTCGAACCGCGACCGGGACATCAGCGTCTGGAGCCGCAGATCCTCGTCGCTGACGAAGGGCCGCACCCCCGAGTCCCATGAACGGGCCATCAGAACATGGTGGTTGGTCATGAGCAGTCCCGGCGCCACCATCCACCCGGTGCCGCCGTGCGGGTACGAGGGAAGGAGCGGCGTCCCGCCCTCGTACGGCGGAATCCGCAGGTGCGCGACGGAGGTTCCGGTCCTGATGCCGCCATGGAGGAACTCGTACGGCACGGTGTCGTCGTGGAGGATCGCCGCCTCCTTCAGCTCCGACGGCATCATCTCCTCCGGCATGACGGACTCGCCCGTGATCTCCCGCGCGACCGTGTCGAGCGCTCCCTGCAGGACGGCCAGCGGCCCGGGCTCGCGGGTCTGCTCGATCGCGTTGTGCAGCCAGATCTCCAGCGGCACCAGGCCGTCGATGAGCCGCTCGACCTGGTTCATCGCGTTGAGGTCGGCGTGGGCCTGGTGCAGTGGGTCGCTCATCGGCGCGAGGGTGGTGGTGAAGTGCGCCGGGATGCCCTTGAGGAGCGCGGGGCGCAGGGTCCGGTCGGCGAGCCCGGCCTCCAGGGCGGCGTTGCGGACCCGGACCAGCTCCTCCTGGGGCAGAAACGGCTTCTTGCGGGGCGCGGCCCCGGCGGCGTTCGGCGGAGGCTGGGTCCAGAGGCCGACGCTCCGCCGGGAGGTCACGGTCCGGGGCGAAGGCCGGGGGAGGGGTCTGGCCCAGGAGCCGGTGGGCGGCCCGGACCCGGGGCTGCCCGACACCTCGGGCCACGGCGCCGCGGCCCCCGGCGCCGGGGCCCCGGCCGTCTCGGGCCCCGGTGTCTCGGGCCCCGAGACGAAGCCGCCCTCCTCCGCGCTGCCCTCCTCCGGCCCGTCCCCCGGACCCGCCCCGTACACCGTCGGCCCCGCGTCCATCGCCGCCGCCACCCCGAACAGCAGGTCCCCGCTGTCGTCCCGCAGCGTCAGGGCCTGCCGGGCCACGCTGTCCAGGGTCCCGCGCCGCCGCGCCTCCCGCAGCGCGGCCTCCACGCCCTCCCGGTCCAGGCGCGCCACCGGCCCGCCCGCCGCCGTGCCCAGGATGTGCGCGAGCGGCTCCCTCAGCCGGGGCTCGGCCGTCATCGTCCGGTCGATCCAGTGCGCCAGCTCGGACACCACCGCGTCCTCGTCCGCCGGCAGCCCCACGAGCCGCAGCGTGTGCTCCAGGAGCTGCGGGTCCGCCCGGCAGGCCGTCGCCGCCGCCGTGCGGGCCAGGGAAGGCTGCCGGGCGAGCTCGGCGTCCGGCATCCCGCGCAGGGTGCGGGCGAGCCGCGCCTCCGCCGGGGAGGCGTCTCCGTCGGCCAGGGCCGCGAGCCGTGACCGGGCCACCAGGACGCCCAGGGACTCGTACCGCAGTCCGAGCCCCTCCGCGATCTCCTCGGCCTCCTGGAGATCCCGGTCCGCCGCCGGGAGGTCGCCCGCGTCCTGGGCGAGCCGGGCCGACAGCTGGAGCAGTTCGAGCTGGGTCTCCCCGCACCCCGCGTCCGTCGCGCCGTCCACGGCGTGCTCCAGGCCGAGCCGGGCCTCTGCGAGCTGCCCCGAGCGGGCGAGGGTCTCGGCCCGCAGCGCGTGGAGCCTGCTGCACGGCGTCCACGGCCGCCGCTCCGACACGCGCTGCGCCGCCACCTCCACGTATCCCTGGGTGAGCAGGTCCTCGACCTCGCGTGCCGCGATCCGCTCCCAGTCCTCCTGGTCGGCCTCGACCATGATCTGGTCGGGGACGTGCCCGCCGATCTTGCCGAGGAGGAAGGCGGCGGAGCGGTGACTCATCTCGCGGTGGGTCCCGCCGCCCAGGTAGAGGGTGACGCCGGGCTCCCAACGCGCCTCCACGGTGCGGGGGTTCTCGCCGAGCCTGAGACGGTGGTAGATCTCCTCGGCGCGGTTCCGCGGCCCGTCGAGGGCCGCGTAGTACGCGACGGCGCTCCGGTCGACGGCCCGCATCAGATCCGTCCGCGCCCGGTCCGACAGCCGCAGCATGATGGCCCGCAGGTCGCTCCGGTGCCGGATCGCCTCGGGGCCCGCCGACTCCATGAGGTCGACCCGGGAGGTGAGGAGCCCGTACAGCCGCCGGGCCTCCGCGGCGGTGTCGACCCGCAGCCCCGCCGGACCCGCGAGCACGTGCCGCACGAGGTCCGGGGTGATGTGCCGCAGCGCCAACCCCGCCTGGACGAGGGCCCGTACGTCGTCCTCCGCGATGTGCTTGAGGATCCGGTCGTACAACGTGCCCTGGATGAGCATCTGGTCGACCTGCCGGTCGAAGTACCGCCTCCGGGAGGGCAGTCCGCGCAGCAGCTCGGCCATCGAGGGCGAGTCCGCGCCCAGGGCCGTCACCGTGCGGGCGGCCAGCTTGAGGCTCAGCGGATGCCCGCCGATCCGCGCGGCGAGGTCCTCGGCGACCGCCTCGTCCGTCACCCCGGAGGAGAGCAGCAGCTCGACGGAGGCCTGCGGGTCGAGCTCGGTGAGCTCCATCGTCCGGGGCGTCAGGACGCGTGCCGGGTGGTCGATCGGCGCCCGCCCGGCGACGACGAACCGCAGCCGGGAGTACGCGGCGCGCAGCGCCGTCCAGATCGACCACATCCGGGCGATGATCGGCGAACCCCGGTACTGCGCCTCCTCGAAGGAGTCGACGACCATCAGGAACGGCGGTGCCATCGTGCCCGCCGGGGGCCGCACCGCCTCGGCGACGAGGGTCGCCGTCCTGCGGGCGAGCTCCTGCTCGCGCGCGGTCGCCCGCGCGTGGAAGTCCACCGAGTAGTCCCGGCCGAACGTCGCCCGGGTGGTCGACAGCCGGGCGAACTCCTCCATCTCGCCGCGCTCGCCCCTATGGAGCGCCGCCGTCCGCTCGCACTCGTCCGCGAGCGCGTCGAAGGCCTCGCGGTGGGCCGGGTACTGGACGCCGAGCTGGCGCGCGGTCTCCGCGAGCATGGTGGCGGGCTCGTTGATCGAGAGCGTCGGCCGCTCGAAGTCCAGGTAGGCGAAGGGGAATCCGTCGGGAGCGGCGGCCAGGGCGTCGACGAGGAACCGGGCGAGCAGCATGCTCTTCCCGATCCCGCCGACCCCGTGCAGGAGGACGGGCGGCTCCGCAGGCTCCTCCGGCAGCGCCAGATAGGCGTGGAGGGAGTCGAGCTCGGCGGCCCGCCCGTGGAACGTCCCCCGGGCGAGCCGGTGCATCGGCTGCCGGAGCCGGGCCTCCTCCAGCCGCTGCTGAACGTCGTCGACGGCCGGGAGTCCGGTCACCCCGGGAACGAGGTTCAGCCAGAGGACGGCCTGGAGGGTGTCGCACAGTGCCTGCACCTCGTCGTCCCCGAGCCCGGTCTCGTCCGCTTCGGCTCCCGTCGCCGCCCTCGCCTCCGTCCCCGTGCCTGCATAGGCGTCCGCATTCGTTCCCGCTCCCGCATTCGTTCCCGTTCCCGCTCCCGCGAGCAGTGCCAGTGCCGCCCGTTCCGGGCCCGGGACCTCCGGACGCGGATCGATGGCGGCCCGGAGGGCGCGGAGGGCCGCGGCCGGCCCCGCCAGGCCCGCCAGGGCCGACTCCCGCACCTCCGGCTTCAGGGTCCACACCTGCGTGCCGCCGGCCGAGGGCAGGGCCGTGCAGTCGTCGACCAGTTCGAGGACCGCCCGGCCGGTGGCGAGGGACTCGCCCGGCAGCCGCAGCAGCGCCGGGTCGAACTCCTGGAGGAGGCAGGCCGCTTCGCGGTACGACCGGCGCAGGTCGGGCAGGGCGGGGGCGGGTGCGGCGAGGCTCGTCCGCAGGGCGTCCCGCAGCACCTGGCCGGCGTCCCCGGGGGCGGGCTGCGGCGCCGGGGGGAACGCCCTGTGGAGCCGTACGACGTCCTCCACCGCCGTGCACAGCCGGCGCATGTAACTCTCCTCGGCGTCCGGCCAGTCGACGGCTCTCAGCACCTCCGCGACGGCCGTCTCCGTCAGTTCGCTCACCATCTTCTCTTCGGACGGGCCGTCGCCCGCCGGGCCCGCCGAGCCCGCCGCCTGTTCCGTCTCCGCGAAGAACTCCCGGAAGAACTCCCGGAAGAACTCCCGGAAGAAATCCCGAAGATCGTCCGCGTCGAGCAGGCGGGTCGTGTCCCGGCACTCGTTGTTCCTCACCTCGTACGGGAGTTGGCGCATCGCCGTCGAATAGCCGAGGAGCACGAGCCGGGGCACGGTCTCCTGCCGTACCGGAGCGTGCTCGTAGACCGCCCGCGCGAGGACGCCGATGCAGTCCCACACGTCCGATCCGGGGTCGAGCCGGTCGCAGTCGTCGAGGACCAGCCAGAACCGCTCGTCGGCGGCGGTCGCCCGCCCGACGATCCGGTGGGCCGCGTCCTCGAAGGAGGGCAGCGGGTCGTTGAGCCGGGTCGGATTCAGCGAGGCGGCGTCGGCGGCCCCTGCGTCGGGCCCCGACACGAAGGCCGTGAGGCGTTCGAGGAGCCGCGCTGCCGTGGACGTACGGGAGAGGGTGACGCGTACGGGCCGGAAGTCGAGGTGCTGGCCGAGATGGCGCAGCAGCTCGTACGTGTACGAGCGCCCGCTGTCGGGAGGCCCGTCGACGACGAGGACCGTCTGCTCCGGGTCCGCGACGAAGTCCCGGAGCCTGGCGCGCAGCTCCGTGCGGTCGAGGAACGCCTCCGTGCCGTGCTTGAGGAGCATGCTCGCGAACGGGTCGGCGGGCGAGCGCCGCAGCCGCTCGTCCTCGCGCAGCCGGGTCAGCAGGTTCCGCGCCTCGGCGCCCTGCTCGAAGCCGTGCGGGTCGTCGATGGCGGCCAGCGCGTCGAGTCCGGCGAGCACCGAGAGCAGGCGGCGCTGGTGGGCGATGTCCCTGCGGGCCGCGCCGACGACGAGGAGGGCGTTGCGGTCCGGGTCGGGGGTGAGTGGCAGGTCCTGGACGAAATCGGCCGGGAGTCCCGCGCGCAGCAGCCGCTCGCGGGGCTCGGGACTGTCCAGGAGATGGGCCCGCACCCACGTGGCGACGAGCCCCCACTCCGTCTCGGTGAGCGGCATTCGGCACCTGCCCGGTGCACGGTCTGACGGACGTCCTCCCATCGTTCCACCGCCCCAGGAGCGTCGCAATCGCGCGCGGACGTCTGGCGTGCGGGCCTGGGACGTCACCCGTACGGGCCGGGGACCTCGCCCGTACGCGCCTGGGACCTCACCCGTGCAGCACGATGTCCCCGTACGACTCAAGGCGCCGCCAGCGTTCCTCGGGGCCCCGGGTCGGCGGCATCACGTCCACGTCCGGCAGGGGCCCGAACTCCAGCTCCGTGAGCTCCGCGACGTCCGCCACCGGCACCTGGTACGTGCGGAACGGTCCGAGCGGCGGCGGCGCGCCCGGCGTCGCCCCGGAGAGCGCCCGCTCGGAGTCGCGGCTCAGGTCGGGGCTCTGGTCGAGGACGTACGCGCTCGCCGCGAGCGCCCCGTCCTGGAGGAACGCGGCGACTTTCCAGAAGCGCAGGGGCACCTGGATGCCCCGGTACGGCGGGTCGGAGTCGTGGAGTACGGGCCCGGTGAGGACCACGAGCTTGCGGTCGAAGTCGGCGGCGTGGCCGAGGAGGTGGTTCTCCAGGCCCTGCCAGAGCTGTTTGCCCTGGTTGAAGACGTCCGCCTGCGGGGCCGCGTTGGTGAAGTGGAAGGTGTCGGTGTTGGCCCGCGCCGCCACCGCCGCCGGGCCCCACACGGGGTCGAGCCGCCGCACCAGGTGCCCGCGGTCGAGGCTGTTGTTCACGTACACGGCCTCGCCGGCCTGCTGCTCGGCCGGCACCCGGGGGTCGTACTCCCACACGTCGTCCCGCGGCACGTCCTCCAGGAGCTCGCGTCCGTCGATGCAGACGGCGGTCGAGGCGGCGAGCCGCCGGTCGGGCCGGAAGGCGACGGAGAAGTGCTCGTACGGCAGGACGACCGTGGCGATGCCGGAGCGGGCGGGGAGCGGCAGGGGGACGACGGGCCCGAGGAAGGTCTCGTCGTACCCGGTGCGGTCGGCGAACGCGGTGTGGCCGGGGGAGGGCGGAGGATCGGAAGGGTTCATACGATGGAAGTACCGCGTGGAGAGGGTCACGCTCGGCGGCGTACCGCAGGCCGCTCGATCAGCCACTCGATCAGCCGGTCCGTGCGGGCCCTCCCGTCCCCCGTAAGGAGGCACCCCATGGCCACCGGACTCTCCCTGCACGTCGGCCTCAACGAGGTCGACCCGGCCCGCTACGAGGGCTGGGCGGGCACGCTGGTCGCCTGCGAGAACGACGCCCACGACATGGCGCGGATCGCCCGCGCCGCCGGCTTCGAGGCCACCGTCCTGCTGACCCCGGACGGCAGCGTCGCCAACGTCACCGGAGCCCTCGGCGAGGCGGCGGCCCGGCTCGGCCCCGGCGACGTCCTGCTCTTCACCTATTCGGGGCACGGCGGCCAGATGCCCCGGGACGAGGGAGGGGACGCCGAACCCGACGCGTTCGACGAGACCCTCGTCCTCTACGACCGCCAGTTCCTCGACGACGAGCTCCGGCGGGCCTTCCGCGGCTTCGCCGACGGCGTGCGGATCGTCGCCTTCCTCGACTGCTGCCACAGCGGCACCTCGATCGAGCTGCCGGGCGGCGCGGAGGAGGCCGGCGGAGCGGAGGAGGTCAGGGGACGCTACCTCCCCGAGCCCTGGCAGCGGCGGCTGTACGAGCGCGACCGGGGCTTCGTCGAGGAGCTGAGGCGCTCGCTCGCCAAGGACACGCCCGACGACGGCGCCGCGCACACGGCCCTGCTCGTCTCGGCCTGCCAGGACGACCAGGTCGCCTCCGACGGCGACGTCAACGGGGCCTTCACCGAAGCGCTGCTCGCGGTCTGGGACGACGGCGCCTTCCAGGGCGGCTACCGCGACTTCCACCGCGCGATCCGGGAGCGGCTGCCGTCGAGCCAGCGGCCGAACCTCCACGTGACGGGGAGCCCGGAACCGGACTACGCGGACCAGCGCCCGTTCACGGTCTGAGCGCCGTCGCCAGCTGCGCCCGGGAGCGGACGTCGAGCTTCTGGTAGATCCGCGTCAGCCGCGCCTCGACCGTCTTCACGCTCAAGTAGAGCTTCGACGCCGCTTCCTGGTTGCTCGCGCCCTGGCAGACGAGCCGGGCGAGCCGCAGTTCGGCCTCGGTGAGCGAGGAGGCGGCGGACGGGGTCTCCTCGCGCGCCACCGGACCCGAGCCGGTGCTCTCGCCCGCCATGCCCGCCAAGCCGCCCATACCCGCCATGCCCGCCATGCCCGCCGTGCCCGCGGCGGTCTCGCTCGCGAGGGCCAGCCACGGCGTCGCGCCGACCCGCTCGAAGACCGCGGCGGCCTCGTTCAGGGCGGCCTGCGCCGCGGAACGCCTGCGCCGCCGCCGCTCCACCCGGGCCAGCGCGATCAGCGCCCGCCCGCGCTCCAGGGGCAGCCCGGCGCGGTCGAACCGCTCGGCCGTCCCCGTGAGCAGCTCGGCCGCCGCGTCCGTACGGCCCTCCGCCGCGAGGCACAGCCCGCGCACGCGGTCGCAGCCGAGGAGGACGGGGCCGCGGCCGAGACGCTCCGCCACCGGCCGTACCTCCGCGAGGAGTTCGAGGGCCTCGTCGCAGGCGTCGTTGGCGAGCAGCGCCTCGGCGAGCTCCTCGTGCCAGCGCAGCATGGACGGGTCGACGTTCGACTGGGCGCGCTCGTCGGCCTGGACCCGGCGCAGCGTCTCCAGGGCCGCGCCCACGTCCCCGGTGACCAGCTGCACGCGGCCGAGCGCGTACCGGCTGCGGGAGAGGAAGACGCGGTCGCCCTCCTCCTCCGAGGCCTGGACGCTGCGCCGCGCGTAGCTCGTGGCCCGCGCGAAGCTGCCGCCCGCCGTCTCGGCCAGCGCGAGCGCGTACCACGCGGGTCCGGGGGAGAGGCCCGCCTCCAGGGTGAGACCGAGCGACTGCCCGGCGTGCGCGAGCGCGGACTGGCACGGGCCGAGCCGGGACTCGATCTCGGCCAGCGTGCTGAGGAGTTCGATGGCGTCCTCGACGGTCCCGCGCCGCTGCACCAGCGGGAGCAGCGCGCCGAGTTCGTCGCGGGCGTCCGTGAGCCGTCCGTCGAAGAGCGCGTGACGAATCGTCAGGATCTGTGCGGCGTTGCGGAGTCCGAGCGGACGCTCGGCCAGCTCCAGGTCCCGCGCCCGGCCGAGAACGGCCTCCGCGTCGGGCGAACCGAGGGCCCGCTCCATCCGCGCCTGCACCGTCAGCGCCTGCGCGGCCGTCCGGGCGTCGCCCATCGAGGCGGCCAGCGCGGCCGATTCGGCCGCTGCGGTCCGCGAGCGCTCCGGATCGCCGTCGGCGAGCACGTACTTGACGGCCAGCCGCAGCTGTACGGCGGCCCGGAGCGCGGTGTCGCCCTCCGAGTCCTCCATGGCGTGGACGTACATCTCGTCGAGCTCGGTCAGTCCCTGCCCCGCCGTGTCGAGGACGGCGAGCCGCGCCCGTACCCGGTCGGGCGGCGCGGCGTCCCGGGCGAGGAGGTCGGTGGCGGCGCGCATCGCGAGGTCGGCGCGGGCCGCCCGGGCGGCCTCCTCGGCGGCGTCGACGAGCCGCGCGATCCGCCGCGTACCGTGCCTGCCGGGAGTCGACTCGGCCGCGAGCAGGGCGAGTTCGGCGGCCAGCGCGCTGTTCCCGCGCCGCCTGGCCGTGTCGGCCGCCGCCGCGACCTCGGCCGCGAGCTCCTCGTCCGGACTGTCGGTGGCGAGCGCCCGGTGACGTACGGCCTCGACGGGATCGTCCACGACCTCGGCGAGGGCCGCGTGCCCGGCGCTCCGCTCGGCCCAGCAGGCGTCGTGGACGAGCGTGGACGGCAGCAGCCCGGCGGTGAACGTCACCGAACCGTCCTCGGTGAGCGACACCAGGTCGGCCCGCTCGGCCGCCGCGAGGTCGGCCTCCGCGTTGGGCCGCCCCGCCCGCCGGATCAGCGTCGCCGAGGGCCGCAGCGCGAGTGCCGCGAGCAGCAGCGTCTCGCGTACGGGAAGGGGCGCGGCCCCGAGCAGCTGCCGCGCGAGCCCCCGGGCGCGCCCGGAGAGGGTGAGCGCCTCGGCGTGGTGTACGGGAGTGCGGGCGTCCGCGAGCGAGCGGCCCACGGCGAGGGCGAGGCGCGGATTGCCGCCGCTCGCCCGGTGGATGCGGCCGGCCATCCGGGACGGCAGCCGGTGGTGGATGAGGAGCGCGGCGATCTCGTCGGCGTGCAGCGGGGGCACGAACAGGACGTCGGCCTCCGACGGCACCCAGAGGTGCGTGGCGTGCGGGTCGTCGGCGCGGAAGGACTCGCGGTGGTGCTCCCTGGGCCGGCCGTCCGGCTCGGGGGCCTCCCCGTACGGCTCCGGCGTCTCGACCGCGACCACCCGCAGGGCGGGCGGCGCGAGATGGAGCGCGAAGCGGAGCAGGTCGGCGCTGTCGGCGTCCACGTGCTGGACGCCGTCGACGACGAGCAGGACGGGCCCGCGGCAGGCGAGCGCGCGGAGGATGCGGGCGATGCCGAGGCGCAGGGCGATCGGGTCCCAGCCGCCGGCCGCGAGCGGGGCCTCGCGGCAGAGCATGGCGACGGCGGTGCGCTGAGGACCCGGCAGTTCGTCGAAGACGCCGGAGGCGAGCACGCCGGGGGCGAAGAGGCCGGGGGTCTCGGGCCCGGGCGCCGCGTCGGGGACGAGCGCGCCGAGCCCCGGCCAGGTCACCGTCGCGGCCACGGAGGCGACGAGCGCGGCGGCGGCCGCGCCGGGTATGTCCCGGTCGGACGGCAGGGTCGCGAGCCAGAGGACCGTCTCGCCGCGGGCCTCCGCGCGGGCGGCCTCGGCGAGCGCGAGCTCGGTCTTGCCGACCCCGGCGGGGCCGGTGAGGAGCGCGCGGCCGCGGGTGTGCAGGACGCGTTCGAGGCGGGCGAGGAACTCCTCGCGGCCGATGGGCGCAGGCCGGTGCGGCGCTGTCGTCACTGTCCCTCACCTCCGGCCCACGGGTCCCGCCCATGAGCCCCGTGGGCAGAGAATACGGAGCTGACGGCCGGAGTCCAGGCCCGCTGTCCGAATGCCGGACAGCGAACCCCGGCCGGAAGCCCCCCGAACGCCAGAACGCGCCCGTGGTATAGACCACGAGCGCGTCGCTGACCAGCAATGATGCTGATGTGGGGGGTGGTTGAGCGGTGGATCAGAAGGTGAGGCTCCACGAGTCGATGTAGCCGGTGTCACCCGTGGCCACATCGCGGACCTGGAGCTTCCAGGTGCCGTTGGCGACCTCGCTCGACGCGTCGACCGTGTACGTCGCGATGACGTTGTCGGCGCTGTCGTTGGAGGAGGAGGCCTTCAGGTTGCGCACGGTGCCGTCCGGGGCGACGAGGTCGACGACCAGGTCACCGCGCCAGGTGTGCTTGATGTCCACGCCGACCTTGAGGGCGGCGGGGGCGTTGCCGGTGCGGCCGGTGACGGCGATCGAGGACGACACGGTGGCGTTGTCGTTGATCGTGACGTCGGTGGCGTTGGTGAAGACGGTGCCGACCGGCGGCGTGGCGGTGACGGCGTCGACCGTCTTCGCGGCGTCGGCGATGCCGGTGCCGCAGCCCTGGGTGCAGGCGCCGGAGGCCAGCGGACGGGCGTTGGCCTTGATCGCGGACTCGATCTCGGCCGGGGTGAGGGTGCTCTTGGCCGACTTCAGCAGCGCGGCGAGACCGGCGACGTGCGGCGCGGCCATCGAGGTGCCCTGGTAGGGCTTGTAGTTCTCGGCCGACTGGGTCGTCGTGCCGGAGTTCAGCGTCGAGTAGATCGCGTTCTCGGGCGTGGTGACGGTGCCGGGCGTGTCGGTGGCGTTGCGGGTCTCGCCGCCGGGCGCGGCCACGTCGACCTTGGCGCCGAAGTTCGAGTAGTACGAGCGGTTGCCGGCGCGGTTGGTCGACGCCACGGTGATGACACCGTTGCAGTTCGCCGGGGTGAAGCCGGCGGAGTCGGCGTTGCTGTTGCCCGCGGCGACGACGACGGTGGTGCCGCGCGAGACGGCGCCGTTGATCGCGGTCTGGTAGACGCTCGGGCAGGTGGAGCTGGCGCCGCCGAGGCTCAGGTTGATGACCTTGGCCGGGGTCGGGTTCGCCGGGACGCCCGTGACGGTGCCGCCGGAGGCCCAGGTGATGGCGTCGGCGATGTCGGAGGACGAGCCGCCGCACTTGCCGAGGACACGGACGGGCTGGATCTTCGCGTTGTACGCGATGCCCGCGATGCCCTTGGAGTTGTTGGTGGTCGCGGCGATGGTGCCGGCCACGTGCGTGCCGTGCCAGGAGGAGTTGGACGCCTTGGAGCCGGTGCCGCACTCGCCGTCGGTGGCGTTCCAGTCGCCCTCGTCCTTCGAGTCCGCGTCACGGCCGTTGCCGTCGCGGGCGTCGGCGGACGTGGAGATGAAGTCGTAGCCGGCGACGACGTTGGACGCCAGGTCCGAGTGGGCCGCGTAGCCGGTGTCGATGACGGCGACGGTGACGCCGGAGCCGGTCGTCTTGTCCCAGGCCGTGGGCACGTTCATGCCGCCGGTGGCCTCGAAGAGGTCCCACTGCTTGGCGTAGTCGGTGTCGTTCGGGGCGGCCGCCATCGCGTAGGCGCGGATGTCGGGCTCGACCAGGGCGACGGACGGGTCGGCGCGGAACGCGTCCATGACCTCGTTGACGTCCTGCGGGGTCGCGCTGTCGCCCAGGTCGACCAGGGCGGCACCGCCGGAGAGGCGGCGCTCGAACGAGAGCTTCTCGCCCGTCTCCTTGGCCTTCGCGGCCGTGTCCGTCTTCGCGGCGGCGTTGGAACCGGCCTCGGCGGACTTCGTCTTGTAGGTGACGATGACCTTCTCGACCGGGGCGGTCGGAAGCGCCCGCATGGTCTGGGAAGCCGGAGCCGGCTTCGGGGTGGCAGCGCCCGGGACGGCGGCGATCGCCCCGGTGGTGGCAGCGGCGCCGAGGATCGCGGCGCTCGCGACCACGGATATGACTCTCCGCCTGGAACCGTTCAAGGTATGTGGCCCTTTCGAGTACGACGTGACGGTGCAGTGGCGGCGGCGCGGGACGCACACGGGGCGAAGTGGGGTCGCGGTCCGTCGTTCCCTGGGCTGGGGAGCCCGTGCGCCGCCACCGGCGCGACGGCCCGGGTCAAGGCCGCCACCGGCGGATGCCACCCTCCTCATGCACCTGTCACGGTGCATTCGAGGGATGGTATCTGCCGGTGTGGAGGACAGTAGGGAACGGGGAGGTGAACCCGATACGGGGAAAACCCTTGTCACCCCTCGGCGGGGGGAGGGGGTGCGGGGAGGGGGCGCGAGGGGGCCGCTTCGGGGGGACTTGGACGGTTACGTGGTAGGGCGCGGGATCCGACGACCCGCCAGCCGGGACCGCTCCACGGCGGGGGCACGTCAGTCGGGACCGCTCCACGGCGGGGACCCGTCAGCCGGGGCCGCTCCGCGGCGGGGGCACGTCAGTCGGGACCGCTCCACGGCGGGGACCCGTACAGGCCCCGCCCCCTCACCCCACCAGCCTCAGGCGGTCCGTCGCCGCCGACAGGCGGACCGTCTGGCCCCACGTCAGGTGGAGGGCGTCCGATTCGACGCCGTCGCCGAAGGCGACGAGGAGGTCGGACTCGACGGTGAGGCGGAGGGCGCGGCCCGGTTCGAGGACGCCTTCGACATGGGTCGTGCCGGTCGTCGGGGACGGCCACGCCTCGCGGACGAACCAGGCGAGGCGGGGGTCCGCGGGGGCGGGCAGGGCGAGGGCGCTGGAGCGCTGCTGCCAGAGCGAGCGGAGCCAGCCGGTCGCGCCGGTCCCGGTACCGACCAGGACACCCGAGGACGCCTGGGCCTCCGACGCGGGCCCCGGCCCCGTACCCGTACCCGATCCCGCGCCCGTACCCGTACCCGATCCAAGGCCCACGCCCTCGCCCTCGACGGCCAGCGCGTACCGCGCCGTCTGGTGGCCCGGCGGGCCCACGTAGATCTCGTTGAGGGCGAGGAGGCGCTGGGCGTCGTCCGTCCGCGCCTCCACCATCGTCAGCTCGTCGGCCGTCGCCCCGGCACCCGCCGCGTACGGAAGCAGCCGCCGCGCCTGGGCCGCGCGGTGGCGTACGAGAACGCCCGCGTTGCGCCCAGGGTCGGCGTCGATCCCGACCACCGGCTGACCCGAGAGGTACTTCGCCGCGTTGGCGACCAGGCCGTCCTGCCCGACCACCACCACGACGTCCTCGGGCCCGAACAGGAACCGGTCCAGGTCCGCGCGCTCCACCCGGGTCTGCCGCCACGCCGGCGGCACCGCCGCCGTGACCTCCGCGAGGGCCCGCAGGACCCGCTCGTGCCGCTCGCGCACGTCCTCGATCGAACGGCCGCGCGTGGAGAGGAAGAACGCCGCCTGGCCGTGCGTCCCGTGCCGGGCGAGCAGCTCCTCGTACTCCGTGGTCCGGTGCACGAGGACCGCGCGGGGTGCGAGGCTCACGACCGGGAACCGCCCTCGCCGCCACCGCTGCCGCTGCCGCCGCCGAGCTTCGCGAGCAGCCCGGTCACCACGTCGGGGGAGAGCGTGAGGTGGTCGATGCGCGGCAGGTTCTCCGCCGCGCGGGTCACCGCGAGCGCGTGCAGCATGGCCGGATCCGCCTCGGCGTGCGCCCGCAGCCACGCCGCCTGCGCCCCGGCGCGCGCGTCGCCGACCACGCGCGCCGCCTCGGCCTCGGCCTGCGCGAGCCGGACCTTCCGGGCTCCCTCGGCCTCGGCCCGTACGGCGTCGGCCGCCGCGCTCTCCTCCGCCTCGCGGCGCGCGTTCGTGCCGCGCTGCTCGACGAGCCGCTCCTCCTGGCGGGCCAGCTCGATCTTGCTGGCGAGCTCGTTCTCGGCGATGGCGCGCTCGCGCTCCACCGCCACGGCCCGGCGCTCGTACGTCGCCCGGTCCGCCTCCTGCTGGATCTGCTCGCGCGCGGGCGTGCGCAGCGCGCGCTCCACCTCTGGCTCCGGGCGGATCGCGACCACGCGGACGGCGACCAGCTCGATCCCGGTGTCCGGCAGGCGCGGCTCGGCGGCGAGCCCCGCCGAGATCCGGTCCCGGACCGCCGCGACGCCGTCGACGAGCGCCGACGCGAGCGTGGTGCGCGCGAGGACGTCGAGGGCGTGCTGCTGGGCGGTCTCGGTGAGCAGGGTGGCGATCTGCTCCAGGGGCGTACCCCGCCAGTCGCCCGTGTCGGGGTCGATGGAGAAGTCGAGGCGGGTGGCCGCCGCGGCCGGGTCGCCGATGCGGTACGTGACGGTGGACTGGACGCTGACGTCCTGGAAGTCGGCGGTGCGGGCGTGAAAGGCCATCGCGAGCTCGCGGTCGTTCACGGGCACTTCGGAGAGCGCTGCGGTCCGCGGCCGGAACCAGAAGCTCAGCCCCGCGCCGTCGTGGACGAGCTGCCCGCCGCGCTGGTGGCGGATGTGGGCGGTGGGCGCGGAGCGCAGATGCCGCCAGCCGGACCGCCGGGTGATGTCAGCCATGGAACCCCCTTGTCGTCATGGTGACGATAGGGGGTTCCGTTGATTTTCGTCAATATGACGTAATGGATCAGCCGACCAGCGTCGCCGGCGTCTGCTCCACCTCGGGCAGTGGGAGCGGAAGGGCGGTCGCGCGCGGCGCCGAGCCCGCGACGACAGGGGAGGGGGCCGGTGCCTCGGCGGTCTGCGGGGCGCCCTTCGTCAGGAGGATCACCCCGCGCGCCGCGACCAGCGCGGCGACCGCCGCGACGGGCCAGCCCCACGCGCCGGCCCGGAAGGTCTCGCCGAGCAGGGCCACGCCGATGACCGCCGCAGCGGCCGGGTTGGACAGGTTGACCACGGCGAGCGGCGCGGCGAGCCCGCCCCGGTAGGCCGCCTGGGAGAGGAGCAGTCCGCCGGCGGCGAAGCCGGAGATGAGGACCGCGAGCAGGGTCGTCTGCCACCACGTGAGCGCGTGGCCGGGCAGTTCGAGGGCCAGCGCGGCCGTGAGGGTCTGGGTGAGCGCGGAGGCGACACCGGACGCGATCCCGGAGGCGGTCGCGTGCCCGAGCCCGCGGCCCCGGGCGGCGCCCGCACGGCTCGCCCCGGAGGCCAGGAACGCGATCAGGAGCGCCGTCGCCGCCGCGACGACCAGCGCCTCGCGCAGGCTGAGGGCCTCCCCGGGCGCCGCCGGACCGGTCATGGCGACCAGGCCGACGAGCCCGCCGAGGGTCAGCAGCGCGCCGCGCCACTCGGTACGGGTCACCCGCCGCCGCGCGCAGTACGCGCCCAGCGGCAGCGCCGCCACGAGGGTCAGGGCGCCGAGCGGCTGGACGAGCGTCAGCGGCCCGTAGTGCAGGGCGGCCACGTGGGCGAGCGCCCCGGCGGCGTTGAGGCCGACGGCCCACCACCACTGCCCGCGCGCGAGCAGCGCCTTCAGTGCCCCGCGTCCGTCGGCCGGTGCGGCGGACGAGGCGGCGAGCCGCGACTGGGCGACGGCGGCGAGCGCGTACCCGGCGGCCGAGACGAGGGAGAGGAGCACCGCGAGGACGGTGCCGGTGACGGGGTTCATCTCAGGACTCCGGCCGGAAGGACGGTGGTGGCCGTGTCACGGGGGCGCGGTACGGACGGGGGTGCGGGGTCGTCGCCGTGGGCGGGGGCCCGGACGGCGAGCAGCGCGATGCCGAGGAGCGCGGCGGCGGCCAGCGCGTCGAACCAGTAGTGGTTGGCGGTGCCGACGACGACGAGCAGCGTCAGCAGCGGGTGCAGCAGCCAGAGCACGCGCCAGCGGGAGCGGGTGGCGACGATGAGGCCGACGGCGACCATGAGCGCCCAGCCGAAGTGGAGCGACGGCATGGCGGCGAACTGGTTCGCCATCGAGTCGGTCTCCGGCGTGGCGCCGTACACGGAAGGCCCGTACACCCGCGCCGTGTCGACGAGCCCGGTCGCCGCGAGCATCCGGGGCGGCGCGAGCGGCATCAGGAGGTGCAGGGCGAGCGCGGCGCCGGTGAGGAGTGCGAGGACGCGGCGCGACCACAGGTAGTGGGCGGGTCGGCGCCAGTACAGCCAGACGAGGAAGGCGATCGTGGCCGGGAAGTGCACGGCCGCGTAGTACGTGTTGGCGATCCGGATCAGCGGCTCGCCGCCCTGCGTCAGCAGGTGCTGGACCGTCGCCTCGCTCGGCAGGCCCAGCACGCGCTCGGCGTCCCAGACGCGGTGGGCGTTGCGGAAGGCGGCGGCCTCGTGGCCGTTGGCGAGGAGCCGGCCGAGCTTGTAGACGAGGAAGAGCGCGGAGACGAGCAGGAACTCGCGCAGGAGCGGCGGACGCGCGGTGGCGTCGTCGCCCGCGGGACTTGGTGTCCGGCGTATTCCGGCAGGCATCGCGCGTCCCCTCTTCTTCGTGCTGGGCTTTCGGCGTACTGGGCTTTCGGCGTACCGGGCTTCCGGCAGGAAAGCAGGAAAACGGAGTGAGCCTAGATCCGATTTCATCGAGACGCAAACGTCTCGATACGTTTGCGTCTCGATTGTGCACCCCCTACTCTCGTATGTGCAGGGATAGAGGTGTTCGGGAGGGTTCGATGTCCACGCAGGCCGCGACCACCGCCGCCCGTCGCAGCAAGATCACGCCGGAGCGCGAGAGCGAGCTGTACGACGCGGTGATCCGCCTTCTCCGGGAGGGCGGCTACGACTCGGTGACCATGGAAGGCGTCGCGGCGCTCACCAAGTGCGGCAAGGCGACCCTCTACCGCCAGTGGGGCACGAAACCGCAGCTCGTCACGGCCGCCCTCGCCCGGAGCCGCTGCACCGTCTTCGCCGGCATCGACACCGGCACCCTCGAAGGGGACCTCCACGAGGCGGCCCGCGTCGCCGCCTCCCACCGCGAGCGCGACGCCGAGCTGATGGAGGCCGTCGCCCAGGCGTACATCCAGCACCCCGACCTGCGCGCCGCGCTCCGCGAGACCGTCATCGCGCCCGAGGTCGCGGCGATCGACGCCGTCGTGGCGCGCGCGGTCGAGCGCGGCGAGATCGCCGCCGACAACCCGGCCATCGGCTTCGTCGCGCCCTGCTTCATGGGCATGCTCCGCGTCGAGCGGATCTTCGAGGAGCGGTTCGCCGAGGAGTCGACGATGGAGGGATTCGTGGACGCCGTCCTCCTTCCGGCACTGCGCGCCGCCCGCTGAGCGGCCGGACCGTCCGGCACCCTGGGGGGATGCCCTCCCGCACCCCCGGCGTCCGTGTCCGCCGGATCTACGAGCCGCCGTCGCCCGAGGACGGGGTACGCGTCCTCGTCGACCGCCTCTGGCCGCGCGGCCTCGCCAAGGCGGACGCCCGCATCGACGAGTGGCCCAAAGCGCTGACGCCCTCCACGGAGCTGCGCCGCTGGTACCACGGACCCGAGGGCGAGTACGAGGAGTTCCGCCGCCGTTACGAGGCCGAACTCGCCGCCCCCGAGGCCGCGGCGGCCCTCGACCGCCTGCGCGCCCGCGCGGCCGACGAGACGCTGACCTTGCTGACGGCGGCCAAGGACCCGTCGGTCAGCCACACGACGGTGCTCCAGGCGGAGCTGTCGAAGGGGGCGTGACGGTCGCGGACGGGCGGCCATAGAAGGTCACGCGGTCACAGGAGGGGGCGTGCGGGGAGCGGTCGCGCTCCTGCGCGCACCCCCGTACGCCCCTCGTTCACGCACCCCCGAGCAGCCGCGGCGCCTCCACGGCCGCGTCCACGCCGGTAGCGGTCCCCGCCCCGGCCTCGACGCGCGCCGCGAGACCGCGCGCCCAGGCGACCAGCCCGCCGACATCGATCCCGTACGGTTCACCGGTCCCGGAACCGCTCCCCGCCCCGCCCCCCGAGCCGCCCGCGAGGCGCTCCGCGCCCCGGCGGAGGAGGCGGGCGCCGCCGGGCAGGTTCCCCCGGGCGGCGTGCGTCAGACCCACCGCGAGCTGCGCCAGTCCCTGCCACAGGTCGCGTTCCTCCTCGGGACCCGACTTCCACGCGTCCTCGAAGACCTCGTGCGCGTGGAACGGCATCCCCGCGTCGAGCAGCCGCTGCGCCTCCCGCACGGTCTCCTCCGGCGCCCGCACGACCCCCTCGGCCAGCCGGGGCACCCCCTCGGCCCCGTACGGCAGCGGCCGGCCGAGCCCGTCACGGGGACGCGCACTGCGCGCCCTGCCCGCCTCGTCGCGATCCCTCGTGGTCCGGTTCACCTGCCCATTGTGGCCCCCGGAAGCACCGGGACCGCTAGGCTCAACGGTCCGACGCCTCCCTGATCCGTGCGGGTTGCACGGATCGGACCGGGGGAGCGTCTTGCTCGTAGCACTCGTGGGGGAGTGAAACACCGTGTCGTCGCATCCCGAACAGTCGCCGCTCGCCAGGCCGTTCAGGGCCTCCTCCTGCCCGGAGCCCGGACTCCTTCTCGAACGCGGCCCCGAACTGGCCGCGGCCGCGCACGCCGTGGAGGAACTCGTCGCCGGCGCCGCCTCGGGCGAACCCGCCCGAGGCGGCGTCCTCGTCTACCGGGGCGACGCGGGCGTCGGGAAGACCGCCCTCCTCGCGGAGATACACCGCGCCGCGCAGGACCGGTGCACCATCCTCACCGCCCGCGGCGGCGAGACGCTCACCTCGGTCCCGTTCCACCTCACGCGGCAACTGCTCCAGCCCGCCCTCGACGGGTACGGAGCCGAGGAGCTGAACCGCCTCTTCGGCGACCACTTCGACCTCCTCGCCCCCGCGCTCGGCCTGGCCTCGCCGTTCGCCTCCTCCGAGGAGCCCGCCGACCCGCAGGGTGTGCGGAACGGCCTGGCCGGGCTCCTCGGCCGCCTCGCGGACGGCCTGCGGCACAAGCCCCCGGTCCTCCTCGTCGACGACGCCCACTGGGCCGACGCCGAGACCCTCGCGTGGCTCGACGTCTTCACGAGGACGCGCAGGGGCCGCCGGCTGCCCGCGCTCGTCGTCCTCGCCCACCGCCCCGTCACGGAGGACGGCGAGGCCCCGGCGGACGCGTCGGCCGCCCAGGCAGCGGAAGCCCCCGACACCCCCGAAGCACCGGGCACACCAGACGTCCCCAACACCCCCAACACCCCCGACACCCCGGACACCACCGGGCGTGCCCAGCGCACCGCGCTCCTCGCCGCCTTCGCCGAGCGCGCCCACCGAACCCTCGGCCTCGACGTCCTCACCTACGAGGCCACCGCCGAACTCGCCCGCGAGGCGCTCGGCGCCCACGCCGACGAACCGTTCTGCCGCGAGCTGTGGCGGGTCACCACCGGAAACCCGTACGAGACGGTCGAACTCCTCGCGAAGGCCCGCGACCGGATGCTCGAACCCGTCGCGGGCTCCGCCTCCCTCCTCGAAGGCCTCGGCGCGGGCGCCAGGGGCGGCGGCCTCGTCGCCCGCCTCCAGGACCTCGGCCCCGCCCCGACCCGCCTCGCGTACGGCATCGCCATCCTCGGCGCCGACAGCACGCCGGAGCTCCTCGCCCTGCTCACCGGCATGAGGCCGGCCGAGGTGGCCGAGCTCACGAACGTGCTCCGCGACGCCCGCATCGTGGCCGCGCCGCCGCACGGCCGGAGCGCCCGGGCCACCCACCTGAGCCTCGTCCCCCACCAGGCCGACGGCCGGCCCGCGTCGCCGCCGCTGGAGTTCACCCACCCGCTCGTCGCGACCGCCGTCTACGGCTCGATGTCGCAGGCCGCCAGGACCGCCATGCACGGCCAGGCCGCCTGGATCCTCGAATCGGCCAAGTACGGGGCCGCCGCCATCTCCCGGCACCTCCTCGAAGTCCACCCGGACGACGACCGGATCGTGGTCCAGCGCCTGCGGGACGCGGCCAAGGAGCACCTCGCCGTCGGAGCCCCCGACGCGGCCCGCCGCTGCCTGGAGCGGGCCATGGAAGAGCCGCCCGGCCCCGACGCGTACGCCCAGGTCCTGTTCGAACTCGGCTGCGCCTCTCTGCTCACCGCGCCCGCCGCCACGGTCCTGCACCTTCGCTCGGCGCTCGCCCTGCCCGGCCTCGGCGACGACCTGCGCATCGACGCGACCTACCGGCTCGCCCAGGCGCTGGCCCACAACAACCAGCTCCAGGACGCGGCCGACGCGCTCGCCGCCGAGATCGAGCGGACCCCGCCCGGCACCGACCGGCGCCGCCTCCAGGCGGCCCACTTCATGTACGAGGGCTTCGTCGCGACCGAGGAGGACGGCCCGGCCCGTTCCCGCCGCCTCGCCGAGCTCACCGCCGGCTTCACCGGCCAGGAGAACTCCGAGCGGGCCCTCATCACCGTCCGCGGCTTCGACGCGATGCTCCGGGGCGAACCCGCCGACGAGGTCGTACGCCTCTGCGACCGCGCCCTCAAGGACGGCCTGCCCGCCCGCGGCCTGGGCTGGACCGACACCGCCTGGGGCTTCGAGATCCCGGCGCTCACCGGCATCGCGTACGCCTTCGCCGACCGCACCGACCGGGCCGAGGCCCTCTTCGGCGAGGCGGTCAGGGCGTACGAGATCTCCGGCTGGAGCGGCGCCCACCTCGCCTTCGCCCGCGCCCTCCTCGGCCTCGCCCACCGGCGCAAGGGCGACCTTCCGGGCGCGCAGCACCACCTGGAGGAGGCGCTGCGCCTCGCCGACCGGGTCGGCGACGGGCTGCCGGTCCACTGGGACACGGTGTGCCTCCTCGTCGACACCCTCCTCGCCCGCGGCCAGGTCGACAAGGCGCGCGAGTTCGCCGACAAGTACTCCTTCGGCCCGCCCTGGCCCGGCGCGATCGTGCTCCCCGACGGCCCCAGCGTCCTCGGGAAGCTCCTGCTCGCCGAGGGCCGCGTCGAGGAGGCCGTACGCACCCTGGAGGCGGCGGCCGAGGCGCTGACCGTCCGGGGCCGCCACCACGTGGTCTGGGCCCCGTGGCCCTTCGACCTGGCCCGCGCCCTGGCGCCGACCGACCCGGAGCGCGGTGCCCGGATCGCCGCCGAGGCCCGCGTCCACGCCGAACGCCTCGGCACCCCCACGGCCCTCGGCGAGGCCCTCCGCTGCCAGGCCCTCTTCGCCGAGCCCGCCGAGGCCCGCCGCCTCCTCACCGAGGCCGTCGCCCACCTCGCCGCCTCCCCGTCCCGCTACGAGGAGGCACGCGCCCACTACGACCTGGCCCTCGCCACCGGAGACCCCGCCGCCTTCGACAAGGCCGCCGCCCTGGCCACCACCTGCGGCGCGGACGCCCTCGCCGAAGCAGCGGTGACAGCCCGTGCGTCATCCCGCCCCCAGGAGTGAGGTAATGTTCTTCCTGCACGCCGCCACCGGGGAAAACCGGGGGAGACGCGCATCGGGACGTGGCGCAGCTTGGTAGCGCACTTGACTGGGGGTCAAGGGGTCGCAGGTTCAAATCCTGTCGTCCCGACTCGAAAGAGTCGCAGATCAGGGGCCGTTTCAGAGAAATCTGAAACGGCCCCTGACTCGTTTTCGGGGGCCGGTTGGGGGCAGGGCTCGGCGGCAAGGCCGGGCAGCCCGGCCTTCGGGTACGCCGCGGTTTCCTGAGCGCAATGCCGCCGAAACACCCCCTCCCTACCGTCGCTCCCACACCGGTCATGGCTGCAACGGCCGGTGCGTGCCCGGCGCGGAGCCTGCCCGGATGCTAACCAGCCGTCTTCCGCCGAGCTACGAGGAGGAACGATGGCTGTGGTCGAGCATGCCGTCGCGCCCGCACACCAAGCGCCCCACCCCGTCGACGTACGACCCCCGTGGCGACGGCTCGTGCCGCTGAGCCTGCAGCACCTGCTCGTCGCGTACGCGGGCATGGCCACGATGCCGCTGCTCGTGGGAACCGCACTCCATCTTCCCGAGGACCGGATACGCCTGCTCATCAGCGCGAACCTGCTGGTCAGCGGAGTCGCCACCGTGCTGCAGTCGCTGGGCCTGAAGTGGTTCGGGGCGCGGCTGCCGATCGTGATGGGCTCCACGTTCACCGCGATCACCCCCGCCATCCTCATCGGCGGGCAGCACGGTCTCGCCGCCGTGTTCGGGGCGACCGTCGTCTCCGGCCTGGTGACGCTGGCCGTCGCGCCCTGGTTCGGCCGCTGCCTGCACCTGTTCCCGCCGCTGGTCACCGGGACGGTCATCGCCGTCATCGGGTTCTCGCTCGTGCCCTCGGCGGCCGGTCTCGTCGCCGGGCACGAGCCCGCCGGCACCGGCGGCCGCGGGCTCGCGCTCGCCGCCGGGACGGTGCTGCTCGCGGTCCTCGTGGAACGCCTCGCGCCGCCCGCGCTCGCCCGGTTCTCCGTGCTCCTCGCCATGGCCGCGGGCACCGCCGCCGCGCTGCCGCTGGGGCTGTTCGACGGATCGGGAGTCGCGGACGCCCGTCTCGTCACCGCCCCCGACCCGACCGTCTTCGGCGCCCCCACCTTCGTGGTGCCCGCGATCGCCGCCATGCTCGTCGTGCAGCTCGTGAACATGGTGGAGTCCGTCGGCGACACCCTCGCGGTCGGCCAGATCGTGGGCCGCGGCGACGACGCGCCCACCGTCGTACGGGCGCTGCGCGCGGACGGGGCCGCCACGGTGCTGTCGGGGGCGCTCGCCTCCTTCCCCATCGTGACGTTCGGTCAGTCGGTCGGCCTGGTGAGCGTGACGCGGGTGAAGAGCCGCCATGTGGTCGCGCTGTCGGGCGCGTCGATGGTGGTGCTCGCGTTCGTGCCCGTCCTCGGGGCCGCCGTCGCCGCCGTCCCTGGGCCGGTCCTCGGCGGGGTCTCCCTCGTCATGTTCGGGACCGTGGGCGCGGTCGGGCTGCGCATCCTCGCGCGCGCCGACCTGACCGAGCCGCGGAACCTGCTGACCGTCGCCCTGGCCTTCGCGCTCGGCATGATCCCCGTCGGCGCACCGGACTTCTACGCGCCGCTCCCCTCCCACCTGCGCACCGTCCTGGACAGCGGCATCGCCGTCACCGGGGTCGTGGCGTTCCTGCTCAACCTCCTGTTCCACCACACGGGCGCGGCCCGCCACCCGAAGGAGACCGCCCGGTGAACCCCGCGACCATCACCGACGTCACCGTCCACACCGGTGGCCGCTGGCTGCCCGGCAGGGACGTCCACATCGCCGCCGGACGGATCACGGCGATCTCGGAGCACGGCGAACTCCCTTGCACCGGAGATGTCCTGGACGGGCACGGCGGTCACCTGACGCCCGGCCTCGTCAACACCCACACCCACCTCTTCCAGGCGGGACTGCGAGGCATCGGGGAGGGGCTCGGGCTCCTCGCCTGGCTGGGCGCCGTCGGCGAGGAGGCGGCGCTCCTCACTCCCGAGCGGGCGTACGCGACCGCCGCCGCGGCCGCGGCCGAAGCACTGCGCAGCGGCACCACCACGCTCGTCGAGCACATGTGGCCCCACCCGTCGCCCGAGGTCCACGACGCGGTGCTCCGGGCCCTCGACGACAGCGGCGTACGGGCCGTGCTGTGCCGGGGCGTCGCCGACCGCTCCGACCCCAGCCGCAGATGGGGCTACGACCCGCGGCTGATGCAGCCGCTGGAGGAAGCCCTCGCCCACACCGACGAGCTGATCGCGCGGACCCGCGGCAGCCGGGTGGACATCGGCGTCGCCGTGCCCAACCCCCGGTGCCTGACCCCGGAGGGCATGGGCACCGTACGCGCGTACGCCGAGGAGCGCGCCCTGCCCGTCTCGCTGCACCTCCTGGAGACCACCACGGACGACGTCCTGTGCCGCGACCGCACGGGAGTCGGCGCCGTCGAGTACCTGGAACGCGCCGGGTTCCTGTGGGACCGCCTCCTCGCCGTGCACTGCGTGGAACTCGACGCCGCCGGACGTGCCACTCTCGCCCGGCACGGCGTCGGCGTCTCGTACAACCCGCTGAGCAACATGCGGCTCGGCAGCGGCATCGCACCGGTCCCCGACATGCTCGACGCCGGCCTCGGCGTCGGCCTCGGCGTCGACGGGGCCGCCAGCAACGACACCCAGGACATCCTGGAGGCCCTGCGCATCGGCGCCTATCTGCAGCGCGCCGCACACCGCAAGGCGGACCTGCTCGGGTTCCCCGAGATGATCGCCATGGCGGCGGGCGGCGCGAACCGGGTCCTCGGCATCGAGGAGAACCCCGACGGCGGCGTGCGGCCGGGCATGCGGGCGGACCTCGTCCTGCACCGCTTCGACCGCGACTACGCCTGCCTGCCCGTCCGCGACCCGGGCGCCACGCTGCTGACGTGCGCCGGCAGCAGGACGGTGGCGGCCGTACTCGTCGGCGGCGAGGTGCTGGTACGCGACGGAGAACACGTCCGCCTCCCCTCGCACGAGCTGGCGGCGGGGCTCACCCGCTCCGGTCCCTGCGGCGGTTGACCGGCCGGTTTCACGACCTCGACCAGGGTCCCGCGAGCTTTACCACCGTGTAACAGCACGACCCCCACCGGTAACACCCACCGTGCAGGCTGAACACATCGCGCGCGGGCCCCGGCGACCGGGACCCGCGCCAGCCCACGGCGCCGGACCCGCGAAGAGGTCCGCCGCGACCGTGCACGCGGGCATCTGAGCACCCGCGCTGGGGATCGCAGGGGCGGTGACTGCATCCCGTACACCCCCCCTGTCCGAGGAGCGACAGCCGCCGTGACCCACACCACCCAGACCACCCACACCATCCAGACACTCGAAGAACTGGCCAAGGAATCCCGCATGGGCGGGGCCGGGACGGAGACGTCCGCTCGGGAGATCCGCCGCATCGACCTCACCGACTTCGACCTCCGCAAGGAGGAGATCACCGAGGAACTGTGGGCCGCCGCCACCGACATCGGCTTCTTCCAGCTGGTCAACCACGGCATCGAACCCGACGTCGTGGACCGCGCCTTCGCCGACGCCGAGGCCTTCTTCGCCCTCCCCGAGCACGTCAAGGCCCGGCATGGTCTGAAGAAGGGCCTCAACTCCGGCTGGGAATCGATGACCCAGGTCCGCCCCTCGGTCAAGACCCCCGACCAGAAGGAGTCGTACCAGGTCACCCGGCCGCACATGGACGGCCTGTGGCCCGACGACACCCTGCCCGGCTTCCGGCGGCGCGTCCTGGACTTCGAGGCGCGCTGCCGGGACCTGGCGATGCGGGTGCTGTCCTGCTTCGCCGACGGACTGGGGCTCCCCGACGGGTTCTTCACCCGCGCCCACGACCCGGCGAGCCCGAACTACCAGTCCACTCTGCGGATGCTGCACTACTTCGCGGTCCCCGCCGACGCCGTGATCCCCGCGAACGTGTGGCGGGCCGGCGCCCACACCGACTTCGACTGCCTGACCCTGCTGTTCCAGCGGACCGGCCAGGGCGGCCTGCAGGTGTGCCCCGGCAAGGAGGCCGAGGCCCAGGAGTGGACACCGGTGGAACCGGCCGACTCCGTGATCACCTGCAACATCGGGGACATGCTGATGAGGTGGAGCGACGACCGGCTCCCCTCCAACTTCCACCGCGTCAGGTCACCGGGTCCCGACGACGACCGGTCGGCCCGCCACAGCATCGCCTTCTTCGCCCAGGCCGACCGCGACGTGGTGATCGAGGGTCCGGAGGGCCGCTACCCGCGGATCACCGCGGCCGACTACATCCAGCAGCGGATCGCCGCGAACTTCGCCCGGCAGTAGTCCGGGGTCAGCCGCCTCCCGAGCCGGCCGAGGCCGAACCACCGCTGGTCCAGCGGGAGTTGGGCTGTGGGCGATCGCGCGTGCTGCGTTCGGTGCGCAGCGCCACCATGACCCCCGCCGGGCCGAGGAGATCCTTCAGTGCGGTGGCGAGCCGCTGCGGGTCGCCACCGAACGGGAGCGTGAGACGCTCAGGGGTGCCCTGCAGGGTGATTTCCAGCGTGAGCGTGGAGACGGCCGGTTTGTCATCCCCCTGGTACGGCTCCACCACCTTGTGCGTCAGCAGCACCTGGCGCAGGGCCTCGACGGGCAGCCAGGCGTCCGGTCGGGCGGCCCGGACCAACCGAAGGGACGTGGGCACCCCGGCTGCCGGTGTGAACTCCACCCGCAGGATGTCCCGGGCCCGGGACAAGGCCAGCGCCGGCCAGCCGATCAGGTACTCCAGACCGACGATGACCCCCACTACGGCGAACACGGTCGACGCCTGTGCCCCGGCCAGCGCCATCCAGACGGCGACGACCAGGGTGGGCGCGCCCAGGACGAGGGGAATGGCCAAGGCCGGCCCCGCAGAGGTCAGCGTGGTCCACACCGGCCCGGTCGGTCCGGCGCGCAGGACCAGATCCGTCGAGTCGGGGCCTTGTCTCAGCGCGGGATCGGTGGCCATGCCTCCAGCCTAGGACCGCTCCGCAAGAGGGCGTCGGCCATATCGGTGTGGTCCGGGAAGGGGCGACTCGCCGGCCGGTGTGGCGGAGCCGGAGGTTCCGGCTCTGGTGGCGAGATGGCGTCAACTCAACTGTTTGACTTACGAGTTGATGTGCACTGCCCTATCTTCTGGGGATCGTCAGCGGTTCACGATCTCCCTGGAGGTCCGCTTGCACCCCAGAAACGTCGCCATCCTCGCCCGGGCATTCCGGCGATCGCCCCTGCTCGTGGCCTTCGCCCTCGGTGCGCTGCTCGTCGGGCTGACGCCCTGGCTGGGAGTGGCGAGTCCGGGGCCGGGGGGTCTGCATCCGAGGTCCGCGCCGTCGCCGGGCGCCGATCAGCAGGTGGCGCAGCAGTCGCCGCATCACGCCGTGGCGCCGGCGAACGCCATGGAGCCGGCGGCTCCCGTGCTCGGTCGGACCGGCTGGACCGCCACCGCGAGCGACGAGGAGACCGTCGGCGAGAACGGCCGCGCGGCCAACGTCCTCGACGGCAGCACGGCCACCATCTGGCACAGCAAGTGGACGGGCACCGCCGCCCCGCTCCCGCACACCATCACCATCGACATGCACCGTACGGCGGTCGTCTCGGCGCTCATCTACCAGCCCCGGGCCACCGGGATCAACGGGCGCGTCGGCGAGTACCGCATCAGCCTGAGTGCCGACGGCCTGAACTGGGGCAGCCCGGTCGCCACCGGCACGCTCGCGGACGACGCGTCCGCCAAGACCCTCGGCTTCGCCCCGAAGGGCGCGCGGTTCGTCCGCCTCACCGCCGTCACCGAGGCCGGCAACCGCGGTCCATGGAGCTCCGCGGCGGAGATCAACCTGCTCGGCGACCCCGGCACCCCGGCCGCCACCGTCGACCTGCCGCGCACCGGCTGGACCGCCACGGCGAGCGACGAGGAGACCACCAGGTCGAACGGCCGCGCCGCCAACGTCCTCGACGGTGACGCCGCCACCCACTGGCACAGCCGCTACTCCCCGACCGTGGTCCCGTTCCCGCACAGCATCACCATCGACATGCACCGCACGGCATCCGTCGCGGCCCTCGTCTACCAGCCCCGCAGAGACGGCGTCAACGGCCGCGTCGGGGCCTACACGATCACCACCAGCACCGACGGGATCGCCTTCGGCACGCCCGTGGCCCGGGGCACCTGGCGCGACGACAACACCGTCAAGACCGCCACCTTCACCCGTACCGTCAGCGCGCGGTTCATACGCCTGACCGCGACCACCGAGGCCGGGAACCGGGGTGCCTGGAGCTCCGTCGCCGAGATACGCCTGAGCGGACCGGCCAACCCGGCGGCCCACGGCTCCTGGAGCCGCATCACCGGCTTCCCCCTCGTGCCGGTGGCCACCGCCGTCCTGCCCGGGGACAAGCTCCTGGCCTGGTCGGCGTACTCCGTCGACCGCTTCGGCGGCAGCAACGGCTACACCCAGACCGCGATCCTGAACCTGAAGACCGGCCAGGTCACCCAGCGCCGCATCGACAACACCGGCCACGACATGTTCTGCCCGGGCATCGCCATGCTCGCCGACGGCAGGGTCCTGGTCACCGGTGGCAGCAACGCGCAGAAGGCGAGCATCTACAACCCGGTCACCGACACCTGGTCCGCGACGGCGGACATGAAGATCGCCCGCGGCTACCAGGCCATGACCCTGCTCTCCACCGGCGAGGCCTTCGTCCTCGGCGGCTCCTGGAGCGGCACCCCGGGCGACAAGTCCGGCGAGGTCTGGTCCCCGTCCACCCGCACCTGGCGCACGCTCCCCGGCGTTCCCGCCGCCCCCGCGATGACGGCCGACCCGGCCGGCGCCTACCGCGCCGACAACCACATGTGGCTGTACGCCACCACCGGCGGCCGGGTGCTCCACCTGGGGCCGAGCAAGCAGATGAACTGGATCACGACCAGTGGAGCCGGAACCCTCGTCCCCGCCGGACTCCGGGCCGACAGCCCCGACGCCATGACCGGCAACGCCGTCGCGTACGACATCGGCAAACTGCTCACCCTGGGCGGTTCGACCGCCTACCAGAACGTCCCCGCCACCCCGCGCGCGTACACCGTGAACATCGCCGGCGGACAGGCCCGGTCCGCGCGCACCGGCGACATGAGCCACGCCCGCGGCTTCTCCAACAGCGTCGTCCTGCCCGACGGCAAGGTCGCCGTCTTCGGAGGCCAGTCGTTCCCCGTGCCGTTCAGCGACGCCACGTCCGTGCTGACCCCCGAGCTGTGGAACCCGGCGACCGGCCGCTTCACCCCGCTCGCCACCATGGCCATCCCGCGCAACTACCACAGCGTCGCGAACCTGCTGCCCGACGGACGGATCTTCTCCGGCGGCGGCGGACTCTGCGGCGACTGCGCCACCAACCACGCCGACGGGGCCGTGTTCACCCCGCCGTACCTGCTCAACGCGGACGGTACGCAGAAGCCGCGTCCCGTCGTCACCGGCGGAGTACCGGCCCGTGCGGCCGCCGGCACCACGCTCACCGTCACCACCCAGGGAACGGTGTCCTCCTTCGTCCTGATGCGGGCCGCCGCCGCGACCCACTCGACGGACAACGACCAGCGGCGGGTCCCGCTGACGTCCACGGCGGCGGGCACCGGCACGTACAAGGTGTCCATCCCGGCCGACAAGGGGGCGGCCCTCCCGGGTACGTACATGCTCTTCGCGCTGAACGGCCAGGGGGTACCGAGCCTCGCCAAGTTCATTACCGTGTACTGATCCGCGTACTGATCCGCCGGCCGACAGGAGCCCCCGCATGCGCCACCCCTACGACGTCGAGACCCTGACGGCGGGCCGGTGGCGCAACGGGGGCGGCGCCACGCGGGAGATCGTCTCGTGGCCGGCCGGCGCCGAGGAGTTCCAGTGGAGGGCCAGCGTCGCCGACATCGACGGCGACGGGCCGTTCTCGGCGTTCCCGGGGATCGACCGGACGTTCACGCTCCTCTCCGGCGACGGGGTGCGGCTCGTGGCCCCCGGGGCGTACGACCGGACCGCGCGGGTGGGGGAGCCCCTGGAGTTCTCCGGGGACCTGGAGCTCGCCGCCGAGCTGCGCGGCGGCCCCTGCCGGGCCTTCAACATCATGGTGCGGCGGGGCCCCGGCGACCGGGCGGGCCGCGTCGAGCGGACCACCGGGCCCGTCACGTCGGCGAGCGGCCGCGCCGGGGTGTTCTACGTCCTGCACGGGCAGTGGCGGACGGGCGCGGGGGAGAGCCCGCTGGACGTCGGGCAGGGCGTCTGGTGGGACGGGTACGGGGATGGGGACGGGGGCGGGGACGGGGACGGGCGCGAGCCCGGATGGGTCGCCGTGCCGGTCACCGCCGGCGCCGTCGCGCTGTGGGCGGAGTTTTCCACAGGTTCCGGCGGGCGGGACCGGGGTGTCGGTGGGGGCCGCTAGTCTTCACGAATGGTCCTTTCCGACGAAACCGCCCAGGTCTCCGACGCCACGCAGGTGCTCCACCGCGTCTTCGGCTACAGCTCCTTCCGAGGCGTGCAGCAGGAGATCATCGAGCAGGTCGTCGGCGGCGGCGACGCGCTCGTCCTGATGCCCACCGGCGGCGGCAAGTCGCTCTGCTACCAGATCCCGGCGCTCGTCAGGGAGGGCACCGGCGTCGTCATCTCGCCGCTCATCGCCCTCATGCAGGACCAGGTCGACGCCCTCAGGGCGCTCGGCGTCCGCGCCGGATTCCTCAACTCGACGCAGGACACGTACGAGCGGCAGGCCGTCGAGCAGGCCTTCCTCGCCGACGAGCTCGACCTGCTCTACCTCGCCCCCGAGCGGCTGCGCACCGAGGGCACGCAGCGGCTCCTCGACCGCGGCAAGGTCTCCCTCTTCGCGATCGACGAGGCGCACTGCGTCGCCCAGTGGGGCCACGACTTCCGGCCCGACTACCTGGCCCTGTCGATGCTCCACGAGCGCTGGCCCAAGGTGCCCCGGATCGCGCTCACCGCGACCGCCACCGAGGCCACCCACGCCGAGATCGCGGCGCGCCTCGGCCTGGAGGAGGCCAAGCACTTCGTCGCGGGCTTCGACCGGCCGAACATCCAGTACCGGATCGTGCCGAAGAACAACCCGATCAAGCAGCTCCTCGACCTCATCAGGGCCGAGCACGACGGGGACGCCGGCGTCGTCTACTGCCTCTCGCGCTCCTCCGTCGAGAAGACCGCCGCCGCCCTCGTCGAGCAGGGCATCGACGCCGTGCCGTACCACGCGGGCATGGACGCCCGCACGCGCGCCGCGAACCAGGCGCGCTTCCTCCGGGAGGACGGGGTCGTGGTCGTCGCGACCATCGCCTTCGGCATGGGCATCGACAAGCCGGACGTCCGCTTCGTCGCCCACCTCGACCTGCCCAAGTCGGTCGAGGGGTACTACCAGGAGACCGGCCGCGCGGGCCGCGACGGCGAGCCCGCCACCGCCTGGCTGGCGTACGGCCTCCAGGACGTCGTCCAGCAGCGCAAGCTCATCGACGCCTCCGAGGGCGACGAGGCGCACCGCCGCTCCCTCGGCACCCACCTCGACGCCATGCTCGCGCTCTGCGAGACCGTCGACTGCCGCCGCGTCCGGCTCCTCGCCTACTTCGGCCAGTCCGGCGAGCCCTGCGGGAACTGCGACACCTGTCTGAACCCGGCCGAGTCCTGGGACGGCACGGTCGCCGCGCAGAAGCTGCTCTCCACCGTGTGGCGGCTCGCCAAGGAGCGGCGCCAGAAGTTCGGCGCCGGGCAGATCATCGACATCCTCCAGGGGAAGCGGACGGCCAAGGTCATCCAGTTCGACCACGACGGCCTGTCGGTCTTCGGCGTCGGCGCCGACCTCGGCACGGCCGAGTGGCGAGGGGTCGTCCGCCAGCTCCTCGCCCAGGGGCTCATCGGCGTCGAGGGCGACTACGGCACGCTCGTCCTGACCGAGGGCAGCGGCGAGGTCCTCGGCGGGCGCAGGACCGTCGCCATGCGGAAGGAGAAGGCGCCGGCCGTCTCCCGCAAGGAGTCCGGCTCCCGGTCCTCCGGCAAGAGCTCCCGCGTCCCGGTCGACCTGCCGGCCGCCGCCGTCCCCGTCTTCGAGGCCCTCCGCGCCTGGCGCGCGGCGACCGCCAAGGAGCAGGGCGTCCCGGCGTACGTCGTCTTCCACGACGCCACGCTCCGGGAGATCGCGACGCTGTTCCCGACGACGGTCGCGGAGCTCGGCACGGTCGGCGGCGTCGGCGAGGCCAAGCTCGGGAAGTACGGCGAGGGGGTCCTCGCGGCCCTCGCGGAGTGCGAGGCGCCCGCGACGCCCGCGACCCCTGCGACGCCCGCGGCGGCGGCACCGGCACCGGCTGCGGCGGCCCCCGCCCCGGCCCGTACCCCCGCGCCTGGCCGCGCCTCCGCTCCCGCCCGCGTCCCCGCTCCCGCCCGGGCCGACGAGCCGCACTTCGACTTCGACGAAGAGCCGCCCGCCGACCTCGACGACTTCGGGCCGCCGCCCTGGGAGGAGTGAGCAGGGCCGGGCGGGGTCACTCCGCCCGGCGGGCGTAACAGAAGACGTGCTCCTCCGGGCCCGCCCGGTCGTCCTCCGGCTGGAAGACCGAGACGGCCTGGTGGAGCACCTCCAGACCGCACTCCTCCCGGATCCGCCGCACGTACTCCTCCGCCGAGAAGCTGGAGACCCGCACCCGGCTCCCCATCCACTCGATCTCGACGTCCTCCACGTCCGCCGGAACCGTCGCCGTCACCAGGTACCCGCCCGGGGCCACCCACGCCGCGAGCCGCTCCAGCGCGGCCGCCACCTCCGCCCGGCTCATCACGAGGAGCGGGAAGAACGCGCAGACGGCGTCGTACGTCCCCGGCGGAGCGTCGTACTCGAGGACTCCGCAGTGCTCGAACCGTGCCCCGGGCACCTGCTCGCGGGCCAGCTCGACCATCGTCCGGGACACGTCGATCCCGGTCACGTCGAAGCCGGACGCGGACAGCCGGTCGGCCACCGGGCGTCCCGTACCGCTGCCGACGTCGAGCACCGCCGCCCCCGGACGCAGCCGCGCCGTGAGCCAGTCGATCGCCTCCAGCTGCGCCGGAAGGTGCCCGAAGGCCCGCTCGTACGCGATGCCCAGGTCGTCGAACAGCTCCGCCGCCGACAGGGCCTTCCGTTCCGTACCGTCGTCCCGCACTCCCGACCGTCCCTTCGCCACACCGTCGTCCGGCCCACCCGTGGGGCCGCTCCGCGGACCCACTACCCTTCTGGGGCGATCCCTACCACCGGGATCCGCCGGTGCCGACACGGGAGGACGCGCATGAAGCGGAACGGACGCAGGGTCCTGAGGGGGATCGCCGCGACGGCGCTGATCGGCGTCCTGGGCGTCACGGCCACCGCCTGCGGCGACGACTCCGCCGACGCCTCCGGAGGGGCGGCGCCCCGGGCCGGTCTGACCGCCGCCCTGAAGACCGCGCCGGAAGCGGACGCGGGGACGACCCTCTCCTACTGGGACGTGAAGGCGGCGCGGGAGCTGGTGGCCAAGGACAAGGAGCTGTACGGCGGGCTCGACGGGTACGGCATCCCCGAGCTGACCCAGTCCCGCTACGAGAACGTCCCCCTGAAGCAGTCGCACGGCTTCGACGAGAACGACGTGGTCACCTCCCTCCAGATCGGCTCCGACCGCTGGCGGCTCGCCGGGCGCTTCGACACCGATGCCGTGACCGGCGCCCTGAAGAAGCTCGGCTACACGGAGGGCACGACCGACGGCGGAAAGCTCCTCAGGAGCGAGGACGCCGGACAGGTCGCCGTCTCCGCGACGGTCCGTGCCGCCTCGGCCTCGCGGATCGCGTCCCCGCCCGCCCTCGCCGCGCCCGCGAAGTCCGTCGCCGACGACCCCGCCTACCAGGCCGTCGCCCGCTGCCTCGGCGACGACCCGTACACGGCCACGTTCTTCGGCAAGGGCAACGAGTCCCAGACCCGCGACGTGACCCTGTACGCGATCGGTGCCCACGCCCAGGCCGACGGCTCGTCGCGCGAACGGCTCTGCGCACTGACCACCGACCCGGAAGCCGCCCGCCGCACCGCCGACAAGCTCCGCACCGTCACCGCCTCCGGCGAGCGCCTCGCCGGGGCCACCGTCGACACGGGCAGCGGTGACGCCCCGCTCGTCACCATGGAGTGGGCCAACGGCCCGAAGCTCCGCCCCGGCGACCAGCTCCGCACCCTCCAGATCCCGAAGCTGCTCCAGGCCGAGCGGTGACGGCGCGATGACGACCCTCGCCGAGGCCGACGCGCTCGCCGCCCGCGCCCACGCCGGCCAGGTCGACAAGACCGGCGTCCCCTACGTGGAGCACGTCCGCGCCGTCGGCGCCGGACTCGCGCCGTTCGGCGCGGAGTTGGCGATGGCCGGGCTCCTCCACGACGTCATCGAGGACACCGACTGGACCGCCGACCGGCTCAGGGCGGCCGGGATCCCGGACCGGGTCGTCGCCCTCGTCGAGGCCGTCACCAACAGCCCCGGCCTGCCCTACGAGGAGAAGCTCCGCCGCATCACCGGGGACCCCGACGCCACCCTCGTGAAGATCGCCGACAACGCCCACAACAGCCACCCCGACCGAGCCGCCGCCCTCGCGCCCGAGCAGCGCGAACGGCTCGCCGCCAAGTACCGCGCCGCACGGCGGATCCTCTGGGCGGGCGTCGACCGCGAACGGATCGCGCGCATCCTGACCATCGTCAACCCCGCCCTCCTCGCGGAGCTGGACGGAGCCTCCTAGCGGTCCCTCCCCGCGTTCCAACCGGCCATCTCCGTCGGCCGGTTGGTGATGACCCCGTCCACGCCCAGCACGTCCAGGGCCTTCCAGCGCTCCGGCTTGTCGACCGTCCAGACGTTCACGGCGACACCCGCCGCGTGCAGCTCGCCCACCACCCGCGGGCGGGTCGCGAGGGCCGTGTCCGAGACGTTGTACGCGGACAGGCCCAGCTCCTCGGCGACGTCGACCGGGTCCGCGTCGAGGGACGCGCGGAGGAGCCCCACCGGCAGTTCGGGCGCGAGCTCGCGCACGTACGCCAGGGACCGGAGGTCGAAGCTCTGCACGAGGACCCGGTCCGTCATCGACTGCTCCCGGACCTCCCGCACGATCCGCGCCACCTCCTCGCGGCTGTGCCGCCCCTTGATCTCCAGGAGCAGGTTCCCGCCGCGTGCCCGCAGGTCCGCCAACTGGGCCGCCAGGGTGGGGACATGGACACCCGCGTACGCCGGGGCGAACCACGAGCCGGCGTCGAGGGCGTCGATCCGGGCCGCCGTCAGCGAGCGGATCGGACCCGAGCCGTCGGTCGTCCGGTCGACGGTCGCGTCGTGGAGCACGTACGGCACACCGTCCGCGCTGGGCTGGACGTCGTTCTCGATCCAGGTGGCCCCGCCGCGCCGGGCCACCTCGTCGGACACGAGCGTGTTCTCGGGCGCGGCCGAGGGCGCGCCCCGGTGGGCGATGACCGTCGGCGGCGCCCCCGCCGGCCGCAGCCACGGACTCCCGGCCTGCGGTGTGTCCGGGGCGGAGAGCGCGGACGGCACGGCCAGCACGAGGACCGTGGCGAGCGCCGCCGCGCCGTAGGCGACGCGCCCGGAGCGCCAGGAACGGAGCGCGGCGGACGGGTGTGCGTGGTTCATGAGCACGAGCTTAGGTACGGAGAGTGACGCCATGGGGACCACGCGCCGGACGGCGGGTGACGAGTCGTCCGGATTCCGCCCACGACGCGCGGCGCGAACCCCTCGCCGATACGCCCCGTTCTGCCGCATGGTGGGAGAAGTGCCCGCAGCCGCGCCATCGGGGGACCGCGGCCGGGGCGCGAGGAGTCGGGGGACACTCATGAACACGCGAACGGCCACGGACACCCTGCCGCGCGGACGCGGTGTGCTCGAAGGGGCCTTCGCGCTCCTCGACGCCCTGCGGCGCCACGACGACGAGGCCGGGGTGACCGAGCTCGCGCTCGCCTGCGGGGTGCCGAAGGGGACCGTTCACCGACTGCTCGACCAGCTCGTGGCCGTCGGCGCCGTCGAACGGACCGGCTCGCGCTACCGCGTCGGCCCGCAGCTCTACCGGCTCGGCCAGGCCTGGGAGCCGCACCCCGGCCTCCTGCCCGCCGCCCGTCCCGCCGTCCAGCGCCTGCGGGCGGCCACGGGCGCGAGCGTGGTCCTCGCCGTGATGCGCGAGGACATGGCGATCACGGTGAGTTCGGCCTCCGGGGACCTGGAACCGCTGCTGCCCGTACGGGACGGGATCGCGTTCCACCTCGACACCGCCGCCGGGAAGGCGCTGCGCGGTCCGCTGCGGGGCGGGGCCGTCCTCGACCGGGAGGACGTGATGGACGGCGTGTGCTGTGCCTCGCTGCCGGTCCGCTCCCCGGACGGCCGTACGGTCGCGGCCCTCGCCGCCCTCGTGCCCGCGGGCCGGAGGCTCGACGCCCTCGCCCACGCGGTCGCCGACGCGGGCGCGGCCGTCACCCGCGCGCTCGCCCGGGGCGGGGCGAGAAGACCCGTGCCACCGGCCGCCCCGGTGCTCTGAGAAACCGGCTCCCGGCGCCGTTCCACTCAGCGGAACGCGCGTAGAACGAGGCCGGGGGAGCCGGGCACAGTAGGTGTCGTGCCAAGGGGAAACGGCACACCGGGCCGCCGGGGGAGGCGGGCCGGGAACACCGAGATGTCACGTGAGTGACTCCACAGGGGGACCATCATCATGCGCAAGAACCGCGTCGTCCGGGCCGCCGCCACCGCTCTGCTCGGCCTGGGCAGCCTCGGCGCCTTCGCCGGCACCGCGCACGCCGAGCCGATCGACTACGTGCGGATCGAGCTCTTCGAACTGCACTGCCAGCAGAACAGCGAGGGCGACCACGACGAGGCCTACCTCAAGATCACCGACGCCAACGGCAACGCCGTCAAGGTCTGGCCCGGCAACGGCATCAAGTACCAGACGATGGGCACCGGCTACGTCCGCTCCATGGCGGACGGCAACGGCAACGCGGCCCTCATCCTCGGCAAGCAGCAGGCCCGCACCCTGACCCTCTGGGACTACGACTCGACCAGCGGCGACGACAAGCTCGGCGCCACGCTCGTCACCGGCAGCGAGGTCGGCGCCGAGACCCAGTGGCGCACGGTCGAGGGCTCCGGCGGCGTGTACGTGATCGGCTACCGGGTCATCGACATCTGATAGACCCTCAGCACAGGCGACAGGGAGGGGCCTTGCCGGTGGACCACCGGCAAGGCCCCTCCCTTTCCCGCGTCGGTCAGCCGCCGTCGGGAGCGTGCAGCTCGCCCGACTTCGCCACCCGCGCGTACCAGCGCGCGCTCGACTTCGGGGTCCGCTTCAGGGTGTCGTAGTCCACCCGGACGGCGCCGAAACGCTTCGCGTAGCCGTACGCCCACTCGAAGTTGTCGAGCAGCGACCAGAGGAAGTAGCCGCGCAGGTCCACCCCGTCCTCGATCGCCCGGTGCGCGGCCTCCAGGTGCGCGTGGACGTAGGCGGCACGCTCCGGGTCGTGCACGGAGCCGTCCTCGGCGACCTCGTCCTCGTACGCCGCCCCGTTCTCGCTGATCACCAGCGGGAGTTCGGGGTACGCCGCCGACACCCGGGTCAGCAGGTCGTACAGCGCGCTCGCGTCGACCGGCCAGCCCATCGCCGTACGCTCGCCGGGAGCGCGGTGGAAGGCGACCGAGTCCGCGCCGGGCCACGGCGAGTGCTCGCTGTTGCCGTGACCGTCGTCCTGCGGCTTCTCCGCGCCGTCCGGTACGTGCGACACCAGCGTCGGCGTGTAGTAGTTGATGGCGAGCAGGTCGAGCGGCTGGTTCGCCGCCGCGGTGTCGCCCTCGTGGACGAAGGACCAGTCGGTGAGGTGCGCGGTGTCGGCGATCAGGTCCTCCGGGTAGGCGCCCTCCAGCATCGGGCCGAGCCAGACCCGGTTGCCGACGGCGTCGATCCGGCGGACCGCTTCGACGTCCTCGGGCGAGGAGGTCAGCGGCCGCAGTTCGTGCAGGTTGAGCGAGACCGCGATCTGACGGTCCGCCGGCAGCTCGGCACGCAGCGCCTGGACCGCGAGACCGTGCCCGAGGTTGAGGTGGTGGGCGGTGCGCAGGGAGTCGACCGGGTCGGTGCGGCCCGGGGCGTGGACCCCGGAGCCGTACCCCAGGAAGGCGCTGCACCAGGGCTCGTTGAGGGTGGTCCAGCGGGTGACGCGGTCGCCGAGGGCGCCCGCGACGATCCCGGCGTACTCGGCGAACCGCTCGGCGGTCGCCCGCTCGGGCCAGCCGCCCGCGTCCTCCAGCTCCTGGGGGAGGTCCCAGTGGTAGAGCGTGAGGGCGGGTTCGATCCCGGCGGCCAGCAGCTCGTCGACGAGCTGCCGGTAGAAGTCCAGGCCCTTCTGGACGGCCGGGCCGCGGCCGGTGGGCTGGACACGGGACCAGGAGACGGAGAACCGGTAGGCGTTCAGGCCCAGTTCGGACATGATGCCGACGTCCTCGCGGAACCGGTGGTAGTGGTCCACGGCCACGTCACCGGTGTGGCCCTCGAAGACCTTGCCGGGCGTGTGCGAGAAGGTGTCCCAGATGGAGGGGGTTCGGCCGTCCTCCGCCGCGGCCCCTTCGATCTGGTACGCGGCGGTGGCGGCGCCCCAGAGGAAGTTCGGCGGAAACGTGCGGGTGGCGGTGAGCGGCCGGGTTTCGGACGCGGTCATAGGAGAGCGCTCCCAACGCGGGTACGGGGTAGGGACGTTCGGAAGAGGGGGCGAGCTGAGCCGGTGCGGGGGCTCAGCTCTTCACGGCGCCGGCCGTGATGCCGCCCACGATGTGCTTGCCCAGGAAGGCGAAGACGGCGAGCAGCGGCAGGGTGGATATGAGGGCGCCGGTCAGGACCACGGCGTGGTCCACGGTGTGGTTGCCCGCGCCGAGTCCGGCGAGGGCCACCTGGAGGGTCGGGTTGCCGTCCTGCGTCAGCGCGATGAACGGCCAGAAGAAGTCGTTCCACGCCTGGACGAAGACCAGCATCCCGAGCACGGCCATGGCCGGGCGGGCCACCGGGAAGACCACGTGCCAGATCACCCGCAGGCTGTGCGCGCCGTCCATGCGGGCCGCCTCGACGAGCTCGACGGGCAGCGCCTCCACCAGGAACTGGCGCATGAAGAACACGCCGAAGGCGGCGACGAGCGAGGGCAGGACGACCGACTGGAGCTGGTCGAACCAGCCGAGGTCGGTGATGATCCGGTACAGCGGGATGACGCTGAGCTGCGGCGGCACGGTCATCGTGGCGACCACGAGCGACAGCAGCAGACCGCGCCCCCGGAAGGGCAGCTTGGCGAAGGCGAAGCCGGCGAGCGTCGAGAAGGCGACCGTCGACAGGGCCACGAGACCGGCGACGATCGTCGTGTTGACCAGCGCCTCGCCCATGTGGACCTGGTTCCAGGCGAAGCTGAGGTTGTCGAACAGGCGGGGGCCGGGCAGCAGGGGCGCCGGTGCCTGGACGACCCGCTCGCCGGTGTGCGAGGCGGCGACCAGGTTCCAGTACAGCGGGAAGAGCGAGACGACCGCGGCGATGACCAGCAGGACGTAGGTCAGCGGTCCGGCGTGGTGCTGGCGGCCGGCGGACTGGCGGAAGCGGGCGCGGCCGTCCGGGGTCCGTGCCCCGACGGGCTTCGTCGTGTCGAGCGTGCGGGCCATGGGGTCAGCCTCCCAGCTTGGTGCGGTTGTGACGGGAGACGAGGGCCTGGACACCGCCGACGACCAGCAGAAGGAGCAGCATGATCCAGGCGATGGCCGAGGCCTGGCCGAGCGAGTTGTTCACCCATCCCTTCTCGTACATCAGCAGGCTCAGCGTCTGGAACTGGTTGCCGCTGCCGCCGCTGATCCCGACGCTGCCGCCGAAGAGCATCGGCTCGCCGAAGAGCTGGGTCGCGCCGATCGTGGAGACGACGACGGTGAAGAGGATCGTCGGCCGGATCGACGGGATCGTGACGCTGACGAACTGGCGCCAGCGTGAGGCGCCGTCGAGCGAGGCCGCCTCGTACAGGTCCTGGGGGACGGCCTGCATCGCGGCCAGGTAGATCAGCGCGTTGTACCCGGTCCAGCGCCAGGTGACGATCGCCGAGATGGCGATCTGCGCCGGCCACTTGGACGACTCCCAGTTCACCGGGTCGACACCGATCCAGCCGAGGATGCTGTTGATCATCCCGTAGTCGGTGTTGAACAGCTGGGCGAAGACCAGCGTCGCCGCCGCGATCGACGTGGCGTACGGGGCGAGGACGGCGATGCGGAAGAAGCCGCGGCCCCGGAGCTTGTAGTTGAGAAGGTGTGCCAGGCCGAGGGCCATGAGCAGCTGGGGGACGGTCGAGATGACCCCGATGGTGAAGGTGTTGGCGAGCGCGTTCCAGAAGAACTCGCTGGTGGCGAGGTCGGTGTAGTTCTCCAGCCCCTTCCACTGCGGCTCGCCGCCGAGCTGCACCCGGTGGAGCGAGAGCCAGCCCGTGTAGATCAGCGGGAAGAGGCCGAAGGCGGCGAAGGTGAGGAAGAAGGGAGCGACGAAGACGTACGGGATCGCCTTGATGTCCCAGCGGTAGAGGGTGCTGCGCCAGCCGCCCGAGGGGCGGCGCGGGCTCCGGGGGCCGGAGGAGGGCGGTGCGGCGGGCGGCGCGGAGCCGTCGGACCTCGCCCGAACGGAGGTGGCCACGGGGGCGTCCTTCCAGGTCGATGCGTGCGGTGCTGCTGCGGACGGTGCCGGTCCGCCGCCGCCCCAGGGGCGTGGCGGCGGCGGACCGGCGCTCGGCCTTCCGCTACTGGCCGACCTTGTCGTCGATCAACTTCTTGACGTTCTCCCAGGCCTTCGCCGGGTCGGTGCCGCGCTGCTCGATGTCGAGGATGCCGTTGTCGGTGAGGATCGTCTTCACCTGGCCGTCGTACGGGCTGATCGCGGCGGGCGTGATGCCGGCGGCGGCGGAGGAGAAGATCTTGCCGACCGGGGTGTCGCCGAAGTACGGCAGCTTGGCCTCCTGGACCGCCGGGGAGATCAGCGTGTCCTTGGAGGACGGGATGTTGCCGTTCACCGCGAAGACCTTGGCGTGCTGCTCCGGGGCGGTCAGCCAGGCGGCGAGCTCGGCCGCCTCCTTGGTGTGCTTCCCGGCCTTCGGCACGGCGAGGAAGGCGCCGCCCCAGTTGCCGGCGACCGGCGGCGCGGCGATGTCCCACTTGCCCTGGTTGTCGGGGCCGGCCTGGTCCTTGATGATGCCGGTCATCCAGCTCGGGCAGGCGACGGTGGCGAACTTCGAGTTCTTGAAGGCGGCGTTCCAGGTGCCCTTCTCGTCGAACTGGCGGAGCTTGGCGCTGAGGCCTTCCTTGCTCGCCGCGACGGCGGTCTCCCAGGCCTTCTTGACGCCCGGGCTGTTCTCCCAGTCGAGCTTGCCGCTCTCGTTCGCGTACTGGACGGGGTCGCTGGAGATGACGGCGTTGAAGAGGCCGCTCGCCGAGTCGTGGAAGGAAGTGCCGGCCGGCGCGTTCTTCTTGTACGTACGGCCGACCTCGACGAACTTGGACCAGTCGCCGGCCCAGAGCTTGGCGACCTCGTCGCGCTCGGTCGGGAGCTTGGCCTTGGCGAAGAGGTCCTTGTTGTAGCAGACGGCCATCGGGCCGATGTCGGTGCCGAGGCCGATGACGCTGCCGCTCGCCGTGGTGGCCTGCTTGACCTTCCAGTCGAGGAACGCGCCCAGGTTCGCGCCGCCCTCCTTGCTCAGGTCGACCCACTTGTCGGCCATCGTCTCGCCGGTGGCCTCGGCGATGTAGCCGACCTCGACGGCCTGGATGTCGGCCAGGCCGTTGTTCTGGCCGAGGCGGAGCTTGAGCGTGTCCCAGTACTTCTGGCCGTCGGAGACGTTCGTCTCCTCGATCTTGATGTTCGGGTGGGACTTCTCGTACTCGGCGTAGAGCTTGGCGCCGGTCTTGTTGTCGTACCCGAAGGAGCCGAAGGTGCCGACCCGCAGGGTGATCTTGCCGCCCCCGGAGCCGCCGTTCCCGGCGGCGTCGTCGTCACCGTCGCTGCCGCAACCGGTGAGCAGCACCGAACCGGTCACGACGGCCGCGACCGCCGCGATGGCCGTGCGGCGTCCGCGTCTGCTGCTGGAAGTGCGCATTCCACTCTCCTCGTCCCAAAGGTGGTGCTCGTTGTGCGCTGTGCGGCCCCTGTATGGGAGCGCTCCCACGTCGTTGCCGGAAGGTTGCTGCCTGGCGGGTGCGAGTGTCAAGACGTGAACACGGATTCGTTACCGGAAGGTTTTCCGGGCGTTTCGGCGCGCTCCACGGCCACATGGCCGTCATCTGCCGTCATCTCCTGAACGCGGGATCGTGGCGCGGGGTGTCCGCGTGGATTAGGGTGAGCGCGACATGGGAGCGCTCCCATAGCTTCCGTGTCCAGGAGGGGAGTTCGGCGGTGGTGAACGGACGGCAGAGCGGCAGACCGACTCTGGAGCAGGTCGCGGCCAGGGCCGGGGTCGGCCGGGGAACGGTCTCCCGCGTGATCAACGGCTCGCCCCGGGTGAGCGAGCAGACCAGAACGGCCGTCGCCAGAGCCGTGGCCGAACTCGGCTACGTACCGAACCAGGCCGCCCGCGCACTCGCCGGCAGCCGTACCGACGCCGTCGCGCTGGTCATCCCCGAGGCCGAGGCCCGCCTCTTCGCGGAGCCGTACTTCCTCGACCTCATCCGGGGCGTCAGCGCCGAACTCGCCGAAGCCGACAAACAGCTGCTCCTCACCCTGGTCCGCAGCGCGCAGGAACGGCAGCGCTTCGAGCAGTACCTCGCCGCCCAGCGCGTCGACGGCGTCCTCCTCGCCTCCGTCCACGGCGACGACCCGCTCCCCGAGCGCATCCGCGAACTCGGCATCCCGGTCGTCATGAACGGCCGCCGTTCGGAGGCCGAACCCGTGCCGTACGTCGACTCCGACAACATCGGCGCGGGGCGCGCGGCCGTCGCCCACCTGGTCGGTCGCGGGCGGAGCCGTATCGCCACCGTCACCGGGCCGCTCGACATGTACGTGGCGCGGGCCCGCCTCGGCGGCTACCGTGCCGGACTCGCGGAGGCCGGCCACGCCCCGGACGAGGACCTGGTCGCCGCGGGCGACTTCACCGAGGAGGGCGGGCGCAGGGCCATGCGCGAGCTGCTCGGCCGCGCCCCCGGCCTGGACGCCGTCTTCGTCGCCTCGGACGTCATGGCGGCGGGCGCGCGGGGCGCGCTGCGGGAGGCGGGCCGCCGGGTGCCCGAGGACGTGGCGCTGGTCGGCGTCGACGACTCGGCGGTGGCCCGGCTCATGGACCCGCCGCTGACGAGCGTGCGGCAGCCGATCGAGGAGATGGGGCGGACGATGGCCCGGATGCTGATGGGGGAGATCGCCCAGCCGCCGGAGGAGACGCGCAGCCAGGTCCTGCCGACGGAGCTGGTCGTGCGGGAGTCCTGCTGAGCCCTCCGCTCCCTCGTGGGGTGGCGTGGGGCGTTGTGTCGTGCGCAGACTCCTGCGGCCGGCCGGGACCCGGGGGGTCCGGCCGGCCGCAGGCCTCGTCAGAGGGGTGTTACAGCGCCGGGTAGGCGTTCTTCAGGAGCTCCTGGAACTGCGCCGAGAACCACTGGCCCGACAGCGGGGCGTCCGGCAGCGAGCCCGACATGCTGTTCCCGTTACGGGCGTTGCCCGTGTAGGTCGGGTCGCACATCCGGTCGAAGCCCTTGCCCTCGGTGTTCGGGATCTCCTTGGAGGCGCCGTCGGACTCGCCCGGGGGCTTCATCCAGACGTACGCGTCGATGCCCGCGGCGGGCGCCGCCTGGGGCCGCTCGCCGAGACCCGCGCCGGCCTGGTTGCACCAGTTGCCGAGGTGGATGCGACGGTCGTAGCGGCCGCCGTTGACGTACGTGTCCACGCTGGTCAGCGCGCCCGGGCCGGTGGGCCGGGCGGTGCCGCCCCAGCCGTTGCGGGAGGTGTCGATCAGCATGCCGAGGTTGCTGTCGAAGCCGATCGAGACCAGCTTGGCGCGCATGGCCTGGGCGTACGAGAGCTCGTCGGTGTACCGGTTCCAGTCGACCCACTTCGACTGGCGCACGGAGGTGCCGTTGACGCTGTCGTTGATCGTGAAGTTGTTCTCCTTCAGGGCGCTGTAGTTGGCCGTGTTGACGATGAAGCCGTGCACCTTGGAGACCGTGGAGCCCTCGGCCGTGGCGGCCTGCTTGAACAGCTCGGCGGACGGGCCGAAGTTGTCGTCCCAGCCCAGCCAGCCGTGGTGGCCGGCGTCGATGTAGTTGTAGACGTTGCCGATCGAGCCCAGCTTGTTGAGCGCGTAGCCGACGCCGGTGATGTAGTTGCCGTTCGCCTTCATGACGTCACAGTTGGCGGTGGCCGTCGGACGTCCGGAGACGTTGGTGACGAGGTTCGGCAGCGAGTCGATCTCGACCGTGGTGACGATCCGCAGGCCCGCGTACTTCTGGTCGGCGAGGATCGCGGCGATCGGGTCGATGTACTCGGTCTTGTAGCGGCCGATCTCCGTCGGGCCCAGCTCGCCGTTGGAGGCGAGCGCCGCGCAGTCGCGGCCGGGCAGGTTGTAGATGACGAGCTGGACGACGAGCTCGCCGGTGCCCTTCTGCTCCAGGGCCTTGTCGAGGTGGGCGCGCAGGCCCATCGAGGTGGCGGAGCCGTTGATGGCGGCGATGCGGTCGAGCCAGACGCCGGTGGGCTGGTTCGAGACCTTCGTGCCGCCGGGCTCGGCCGCGGCCTTCGCGGACCACTCCGGGTTCACGTAGACCTTGGCGCCGGCGTAGGGGTTGTCGACCTTGCTGCCGGCGGGCGGGGTGGTGGGCGGCGTGGTCGGCGGCGTCGTGGGCGGGGTGGTGGGGGGAGTCGTGGGCGGAGTGGTCGGGGGTGTGGTCGGGGTGGCGCCGTTGCAGACGACCCCGTTGAGGGTGAAGCTCGTGGGGATCGCGTTGGTGCCGCTGTACGAGCCGTTGAAGCCGAAGGACGTCGAACCGCCCGTGGTGAGCGTGCCGTTGTACGAGAGGTTCTTCGCGGTGACGGCGGCGCCGGACTGGGTGATGGTGGCGTTCCAGCCCTGCGTGACCTGCTGGTTGCCCGCGTAGGACCACTCGACGGTCCAGGAGGCCACCGGGTCGCCGGTGTTGGTGATGATGACGTTGGCGCCGAAGCCGGTGTTCCACTGGTTGGTGATCTGGTAGTCGACCTTGCAGCCGGGGGTGGCCGCGCCGGCGGCGGCGGTACCGAAGACGGTCGCCGTGGCGCCGGTGACCGTGACGAGGCCGAGGGCCGCCAGGAGGGCGGTGCGGCTGGTGGTTCTGGTGCGGCTCATGCGGGTGGGTGTTCCTCTCCGGGGAATGGGGGAGTTCTTCACGGGGTGAGGGCGCGCAGGTGGTCGCGCAGCCCGATGCCGAACGCGGTCGGCGTGCCGTCGTACGAACTGATCAGCGCGGGACCCGAGTTGCAGTTCCAGGTGTTCCAGGTCCAGCCCAGGTACGACAGGCCGCGGTCGTCGAACCACTTCATGACGCGGTCGATGAACGCGTGTCCGCAGGTGTTCTCGCCGATCTCGCCCGCCAGCAGGGGCACCTGGGCGGAGACGGGGGCGAGGGTGTCGTTCCAGCACGTCTCGGTGGAGCAGGTGTTGAAGTTGTAGACGTGCCAGGCGGCGGCCAGATTCGCCGCCGGGTCGGTGGGGCGGTACGTGAGCCACTGGCTGAGGTCGTTGGAGTACGCGATGCCCGGGACGAGAACCAGGTTCTTCGCCCCCGTGGCGCGGACCGCGTCCACCAGGTCCTGCATGCCGGCGACCTCGTAACCGATGCCGGGGCAGGTCCCGCCGTCGCGCCAGCAGGTCCATGCCTGGGTCGCGGTGGAGGTGGCCCGGTCCGGGTAGGGCTCGTTGAAGAGGTCGAAGACGACCCGCTTGTCGTTCTTGAAGGTGTTCGCCACCGAGGTCCAGAACGCCGGGGTGTACTGGGCGTCGGGCATCGGCTTCTGGCAGGTGGCGTGCACGTCGGAGCAGCCCGAGGAGTTGCCCGTGTACTGGCCGTGGGTCCAGTGCAGTTCGACGACCGGGGTCATCCCGTGGGCGAGGACCTTGGTCACCAGGTCCTTGACCGCGTTGATGTACGCCGTGCCCCGGTACTCGGGCTTGACGTTGTCCAGGCCGAGCCAGCACTCCTCGTTGAGGGGAATGCGGACGGTGTTGGCCTTCCAGTCGGCGATGGCCTTGACCGAGGCGTCGTCGACGGGACCGTCGAAGAAGCCGTAGCCCTGGACGCACATGAACTCGCCGCCGGAGCGGTTGACGCCGAGGAGGCGGCGGACCGCGCCGTTCTGGTCGGTGAACTTGTTGCCGGAGACGGTGAGTTCGGGTGCTCCCGTGACCGGGGTCGGGGGTGACGAGGTGGGGGGAGTAGTGGTGGGCGGCGGGGTCGTGGGAGGAGTGGTCGTGGGTGGCGCCGTGGTCGGGGGCGTGGTCGTCGGCGGCGCCGTGGTCGGCGGGGTCGTCGGCGGCGCGCCCGTGTCGCACGGCGTGCCGTTCAGGGTGAACGCGGTCGGGGCCGTGTTGGCTCCGGTCCAGGAGGCGATGAAGCCGGCCGTCACCTTCGCGCCCGTGGCGAGCGACGCGTTCCAGCTCTCGTTGGCGACCGTGACGGCGGACCCGGTCTGGGACCACTTGCCGCCCCAGCCCTGGCTGACGACCTGGCCGGCCGGGAAGGTGAAGCCGAGGCTCCAACTGTTCAGCGCCGTGCTGTTGTTGGTGACGGTGACGGCGCCCTGGAAGCCCCCGGTCCATTGGTTGGAAACCGAGTACTCCACCGAGCAGACGGGTGCGGCCGCGGCTCCTGAGGCCGTACCCACGACGGCGAGAGCGGTGCTCGCCATCGTGAGCGCCGCTCCGGAGAGCAGCGCGGTGAGACGTGGGGGATGTCGCATGAGCGAGTCCTGACAGCGAGGGCACACCACGGACGGTGTGCCGACTGGACGGAATCGCTCCCACTGGTCGGGGCAGACCGTAGCGTCAACTCACGCCAAGCAAAAGAGGGGTTGGGTAAATTTCCCGCTCATCTGCCTTCGACTCTTCACATCTCTTGACGCGGTTGCGCCCCAACTGCACAGTGGGAGCGCTCCCACTGGTTCAGGGCTTGTCTCCACGGACAGCCCGCCCCCCGCTCTTCGCACCCCCGACCTCCGAGCCGCGAGGAGAACCACCCGCATGTCACGAGCACCTTCCCGCCCCCGGCCGAGACGACGGGCGCGGCGCCCGATCACCGCGCTGGCCGCCGCCTTCGCCCTTCCCCTCGGCTTCACCGCCTTCGGCGCGGCGCCCACCGCGCAGGCCGCCGCCGTCCAGTGCAGCGTCGACTACAAGGCCAACGACTGGGGTTCGGGCTTCACCGCCGAACTCACGCTCACCAACCGGGCCGCCGAGACCCTCAACGGCTGGACGCTGACCTACTCCTACGCCGGTGACCAGAAGCTCAGCAACGGCTGGAGCGGCGTCTGGTCCCAGTCGGGCAAGAACGTCACCGTCACCAACGCGGCCTGGAACGGCACCCTCGCCTCCGGCGCCGCCGCCAGTTTCGGCGCCCAGTTCTCGTACAGCGGGACGAACGCCGCCCCGACCGGCTTCGCGGTCAACGGCACCTCCTGCACCGGCGCCCACCAGCCCCCGGTGGCGGTCCTGACCAGCCCCACCGCCGGAGCCGTGTACACCGAGGGAACCGCCGTCCCGCTCGCCGCCACGGCGGCCGCGGCCGACAGCGCCACCGTGAGCAAGGTGGAGTTCTACAGCGACACCACCCTCCTCGGTACGGACACGACGGCGCCCTTCACCCACAGCGCCACCGCCCTCGCGGCCGGCGCCCACTCCCTCTACGCCAAGGCGTACGACAGCCTCGGCGCCTCCGCCGAGTCGGCCCCCGTCGGCATCACCGTCGCCGCCGGGCCCGCGCTCGTCGCCTCCCCGAGCCAGCTCGGCGTCCAGCAGGGCTCCACCGGCACCTTCGACCTGAAGCTCTCCACCGCGCCCACCGCCAACGTCACGGTGACCGTCGCCCGTACCTCGGGCAACACCAACCTCACCGCGACCCCGGCCACCCTGACCTTCACCCCGGCGAACTGGAGCACCGCGCAGAAGGTGACCGTCGCCGCGGCGGCCACCGGCACCGGGTCGGCCGTCTTCACCGCGACCGCCCCCGGCCACGCGAAGGCCGAGGTCACCGCCACGCAGCTGGCCGCGAACTCCACGTACGACGCCCGCTTCCTCGACCTCCACGGGAAGATCACCAACCCGGCCAACGGCTACTTCTCGCCCGAGGGCATCCCGTACCACTCCGTCGAGACCCTGATCGTCGAGGCCCCCGACCACGGGCACGAGACGACCTCGGAGGCGTACAGCTACCTCGTCTGGCTCCAGGCGATGTACGGCAAGATCACCGGCGACTGGACCAAGTTCAACGGCGCCTGGGACACCATGGAGAAATTCATGATCCCCACCCACGCCGACACCCCCACCACCGGCAGCTACAACGCCTCGAAGCCGGCGACCTACGCCCCCGAGTGGGACCTGCCCTCGCAGTACCCGGCGCGCCTCGACGGCGGCGTCACCTCGGGCGCCGACCCGATCGCCGGCGAGCTGAAGAGCGCCTACGGCACCGACGACATCTACGGCATGCACTGGATCCAGGACGTCGACAACGTCTACGGCTTCGGCAACGAGCCCGGCAAGTGCTCCGCCGGACCGACGGCGACCGGCCCCTCCTACATCAACACCTTCCAGCGCGGCCCGCAGGAGTCCGTCTGGGAGACCGTCACCCACCCCACCTGCGACAAGTTCGCCTACGGCGGCAAGAACGGCTACCTCGACCTCTTCACCGGCGACTCCTCCTACGCCAAGCAGTGGAAGTTCACCAACGCCCCCGACGCCGATGCCCGCGCCGTCCAGGCCGCCTACTGGGCCGACCTCTGGGCCAAGGAGCAGGGCAAGGGGAGCCAGGTCGCCACGACCATCGGCAAGGCCGCGAAGATGGGCGACTACCTGCGGTACGCGATGTTCGACAAGTACTTCAAGAAGATCGGCAACTGCGTCGGCCCGACCGCCTGCCCGGCCGGCACCGGCAAGGACAGCGCCACCTACCTGATCTCCTGGTACTACGCCTGGGGCGGCGCCACGGACACCTCCGCCGGCTGGTCCTGGCGCATCGGCTCCAGCCACAACCACAGCGGCTACCAGAACCCGCTGGCCGCGTACGCGCTCAGCTCCTACGCGCCGCTCAAGCCGAAGTCGGCGACGGGCCAGGCCGACTGGGCGAACAGCCTCGGCAGGCAGCTGGAGTTCTACCGCTGGCTCCAGTCCGACGAGGGTGCCATCGCGGGCGGCGCCACCAACAGCTGGCAGGGCCGCTACGCCACCCCGCCGGCCGGGACGCCCACCTTCTACGGCATGTTCTACGACGAGAAGCCCGTCTACCACGACCCGGCGTCGAACCAGTGGTTCGGCTTCCAGACCTGGTCGATGGAGCGCGTCGCCGAGTACTACCAGCAGACCGGTGACGCCAAGGCCAAGACGGTCCTCGACAAGTGGGTCACCTGGGCCCTGTCCAAGACCACGATCAACCCGGACGGCACCTACCGCGTCCCGTCCACCCTCCAGTGGTCCGGCGCGCCCGACACTTGGAACGCGACGAGCCCCGGCGCCAACGCCGGCCTGCACGTGAGCGTCGTCGACTACACCAACGACGTCGGCGTCGCCGGCTCCTACGCCAAGACCCTCACCTACTACGCGGCCAAGTCCGGCCACGCCGAGGCCAAGCGCGTCGCCAAGGCACTGCTCGACGGCATGTGGACGCACCACCAGGACGCGCTGGGCATCGCGGTCCCGGAGACCCGCTCCGACTACAGCCGCTTCGACGACTCGGTCTACGTCCCGAGCGGCTGGACCGGCGTCATGCCGAACGGCGACGCCGTGAACTCCTCCTCGACCTTCTCCTCCATCCGGTCCTTCTACAAGAACGACCCGGCCTGGCCGAAGATCGAGGCCTACCTGGCGGGCGGCGCCGCCCCCGTCTTCACCTACCACCGGTTCTGGGCCCAGGCGGACATCGCCCTGGCCATGGGCGCGTACGCGGAGCTGCTCGAATAACTGCCCGCCCCGCAAGGAGACGGCACCGCGTACGACGAGGCCGGGCGGACCCCGCAAGGGTCCGCCCGGCCCTGGTGCCGTTCACGGCCCACCTGGACAGCTCGTCGAACGGCCGCTTAATGTCGGGCCCGGACCGGAACCGTCGGGCGGACGCCCGCGCAGGTCACCATCAGCCCCGGGCGGACGCCCGGAGCCCCGGGAACGGCCGAGGAGCGCGTACGTGGTCACGAGGGCCGTCATGGTCTCGGCGGGCTCTGACGGCGAGGACGGCGAGAACGGCGCGACGGAGTTCCGGGCCTTCTTCGAACGCCACTACGCGGAACTCGCCCGCCTCGCGCACCTCCTGACCGGCGAGACCGACGCCGCCGACGACCTCGCGGCCGACGCCATGCTCGCGCTCTGGCACCGCTGGGACCGCGTCCGCGCAGCCGACCACCCCGCCGCCTACGCCCGGGGCGTCGTCGCCAACCTCGTCCGCACCCGCATCCGGGGCAGCGTCCGCGAACGGCGCCGTATCGCCGCCTTCTGGGACCGCCGCCCCGACCACGTCGAGGACCCGGACGTCCCGGCCGTGCTCGACGTCAGGTCCGCGCTGCGCGCCCTGCCCTTCCGCAAGCGCGCCTGCGTCGTCCTCCGGCACGCCTTCGACCTCTCGGAGCGGGACACCGCGCTCGCCCTCGGGATCTCGGTCGGTACGGTCAAGAGCCAGACCGCCAAGGGAATGGCCGAGCTCCAGCGCCTCCTGGGCGACCGGGCCGCCACCGAACTCGTCTCGGGGAGGCGCTGATGGACGAGGCACGGCTCCGCCGCGAGCTCCGGGAGGCCGGGCAGGCCCATCTGCCCGACCACGCCCGCATGCTCGCCCGCGTGGAGCGCGGTCTCGCCGCGCCGTCGCCGTCCCGCGCCACGCGCGCGCGTGCCCCGCGCCCCGGGGGCCTCGCCCGCCGCTGGCCGGCCGCCGTCGCCGTCGCGGCGGCCGTGGCCGGGGTCGTGGGGCTCGGCGGCCTCGCCGTGACGACGCTCGACGGGAGCCGCCCGGCCGCCCCGGTGGCGGCGGCACCCGCGCCGACGACCCCCGGCCCGACGGCCCCCGGGGCGCACCAGCCGTCGGCCCCCGGCCCGTCGGCCCAGGCCGTCGGCACCGTCGACCCCGGCAGCAACCGCTGGTGGGCCCAGTCCGACCTGGCCCTGACGACCACGTCCGAGGTCTCCGGCCTCACCGTCGAGATCCGCGTGGCCCGCACCCCGGGCGTCGTCAGCACCGGCCACTGGCACACCCGCCCAGCCGAGGACCTCACGGTCACGGTCGTCGAGGAGCCCGGGACCCTGGTCTACCGCTGGGTGCTCAAGCCGGGCCGTACGGTTCCGCCCGGCCCGCACACGTTCGCGGCCCAGTTCAACCACGCCGAGGGGGTACGGGACGGCGCGGCCGACGCGTACACCGTCACGCTCACGGGCCCCGACGGCGGACGGTCCACGCTCACGGGCGGCTTCGGGAGTCCGTAAGACGCCACGGAAGGTCCCGTTACACCGCGCGCGGCGGGGTCCAGTCGCCGAGGTAGGCCGACCTGGTGACGGTCGCGGCCTCGGCCTCCCCGAGCTGCGGGCGGTTCTCCGGAACGGAGATCTCGGCGCCCCGCCCCGCGTTGCGGTACTCGGCGAAACGCTGCGCCTGCCACGGATGGACGTCCCGCATGTTCGCGTACGGGGCGACCGCGTCGATCCCCGCGGACAGCACGCTGTCGCGGACCACGAGCGACGGCCGCGCGGTGGGGTCCGAGCCCGGGACCCAGGGCCGGGCCAGCTTGTAGAAGCCGTCGGGCGCCTCGCTCGTGACGCGGGAGCGGGAGACCAGGAAGCCGTACGGGTTGGCCACGGCCGTCGACGGGGCGAAGACGAAACCGTACGGAGCGCCCGCGAGGTCCGTGCGGACGAGCGTCCGGAAGTGGACGTGCTCGAAGACCGCGCGGGCCCGGCCGAAGACGAAGTCGACGTCCCCCTCGGCGTAGCAGTGCGCGTAGTACTGCCGGGCCACGTGCCCGAGGGACATCGAGTCCGCGTACAGGGTGTCCTGGTGGCCGAGGAACCGGCAGTGGAGGAACGCCGAGCGGTCGCCCTGCGCCTTCAGCGCCACGGCCTGGGTGCCGGGGTTGCCGGGCAGGTCGGCGCGGAGGAAGTCGTTGGCGAAGGTCACCGCGTGGGCGGTGAAGCCGTCCGCCTGCACGGTGGTCGTCGCCGAGCCGGACGTGCCGTGGGTGCCGCCCTCGGGGCGGGGCGTGCCGGTCGCGTTGTCGTACACGACCACGACGTCCTTCGGGTCGCCGGTGGCGCCGATCCAGGTCATCTCCGCGCGGGCGGCGGTGACGAGGACCGTCTCGCGGTACGTGCCCGTGGCGAGGACCAGGGTCCAGCCGGTGCCGCTCGCGGCTCCGACGGCCGCCTGGACGGTGGTGTGGTCGCCGAGGCCGCCGGGATGGACGTACAGGGTGCGCTCGGTGAGACGCGCGGCGGGGGAACCGTACGCGCCGAAGGGGCCTCGCGGCAGGGCGCTCGCCTCCTGCGGCAGCGCGAGGCCGAGGGCTGTGCCGAGACCGGCGGCGAGGATCGATCGGCGGGATACGGAGGGGTGGTGCGAGGGCATGCGGGTGCTCCTTCGCTTGGCTGGAGAGCTGGAGAGCTGGAGAGCTGGAGAGCCGGAGAGGGCAGGGGAAAGGAGGCCGGGGCGGGCGCGTGGACAACCCCGGCCTCCTTTCGTCCAGGGGTGTCAGCGCAGGCGGCCGGCGCCCGCGCGGTGGCCGACCAGCGCCGGGACGGCCCGGGGGTGGTCGACGCGGGTGCGCAGGGCGGGCGTCCAGCCCGCGTCGCCGCGCAGGAGTTCGGCGGGGTACTGCGCGTTGTGGACGGCGAGCAGGTCGACCGGGTCGCCGTTGACGTAGTTGCCGGAGGTCGTGACCGGCGCGTCCTTCCACTTCTTGAGGATCTTCCCGGCGGGGACGTCCGCGTCGAGCGTGAAGGCGTTCTTCTCGGCGACGAGCCGGGATTCGAGACCGATGCCGAGGCTGTAGACGTACGGGGCCGGGCCGCCGGCCACCACGAAGTGGTTGTTGTACGCGTCGACCTGACCGAAGCGCACCCGGGGCGCCCGCTCCACGACCTTGTCGAAGAGGTTGTGGTGCAGGGTGACGCGGAGCCTGCCCCGGTCGGTGGCGCCCGCGCTGTCGCTGTTGCCGATCATGAGGGTCTTGTCGTGGTCGGTGAAGACGTTCCACGAGACCGTCACGAGGTCGGCGCCGCGCACGATGTCGAGCTCGCCGTCGTGCTGCTGGTAGACCTCGCCGTAGTACGAGGGCAGTGAACTGTCCGGGTGGGCACCGTCGGTGAAGGTGTTGTGGTCGATCCAGACGTGCGTGGAGCCGTACACGACGAGGCTGTCGTACTCGGAGTTCCAGGCGCCCGTCGGGCCGTCCTCCGGGTCCCACTGCGGGAAGCAGTCGAGCGGGCTCTCCAGGGTCAGGTTGCGGATGACGACGTCGTCCACGCCCTGGACCTGGAGGCTTCCGCCGGTGATCCCGGCGTTCCGGCCGACGCCCACGATCGTGGTGCGGGCGGGCACCTTCGCCTTGATGGCGAGGGCCTGCGCGGTGGCGGAGGCCGCCCGCGCGTCCTCCAGGGGGCCGCTGACGGGGTTCTCGTACCCCCAGACGGCGGGGTCGTACGCGGCGAGGTACCGGTCGAAGTCGTAGCCGGGGGCCTCGAAGGCGGCGCAGCCGGCGGCGGTCGCGTCGAGCGTGCCGACGACCTTCACGATCCGGGGCTCGGTGCCGGGCACGGCGAGCGCGGCCCGGAACTCCTCCCAGGTGGTGACGGTGAAGACCCGGGAGGCGTCGGCGGCGGCACCGCCGGTGGTGCCGGGGCCTTCGGAGGCCCAGCCGTCACCGGCGGGGAGCGTGGCGCGGGCGGGGTCGGCGGCACGGGCGGAGGCCCCCGCGGCGGGCGCGGTGACCGTCAGGACGAGGGCGGCCGCGGCCACCACTCCGAGCTTCTTGCGTCGGTTCACGGTCAGGTCTCCTCGGAAACGGGCCAGGTGATCCAGTCGGTGGGGATGCCGTCGTCCAGGCGGCGCGTCTCGCGCGGCGCCAGGACCCCGGTACGGAGCAGCTCGGCGGCCACGAGCCGGGCCACCTCGATCGCCCCGGGCGGATTGAAGTGAGTGTTGTCCTGCTCGGTCGCCGTCCAGTTGAAGTACGTCTTCGTGGCCTCGGGCCCGAGCCGCTGCCACAGCGCGAGGGACAGCGCCTCGATGTCGAGCAGCGGCACGTCCGCCTCCAGGGCGGTCGCGCGCATGGCGGCCGGGTAGTCGCCGTGGGTGCGCAGGGCCGTGCCGTCGGCGGCGAACCTCCGCCGCTCCACCGGGGTGGCGAGCACGGGCAGCGCGCCCCGGGACCGCGCGGCCTCGACGAAGACCCGGAGGTTGTCCCGGTAGGCGGTCCACGGAGCGGCGTACCGGGTGGGGTCGGCGACCTTCGAGTCGTTGTGGCCGAACTGGACGAGGAGGACGTCGCCGGGCCGGAGCTCCGGCAGGAGCGCGTCGAGCCGTCCCTCGTCGAGGAAGCTCTTGGTGCTGCGGCCGTTGACGGCGTGGTTGGCGACCGTCAGCTCCCGGTGCAGGAAGAAGGGGAGCGCCATGCCCCAGCCGGTCTCGGGCGCGGCGTCGGCGTACTTCTGCGCGGCGGTCGAGTCCCCGGCGACGAAGAGGGTACGGGTCCCCGGCCGTCCGGCGGCCCGGGCGGCCGGTGCCCCGGCCAGGGCGAGCGCGAGGCCCGCCCCGGCCGTGACCACCGTGCGGCGGCCGACGCTCACTTCTGCTGCGCCTTCCACTCGGCCTGGGCCGCGTTCAGCTCCTCGGCGAGACCGTCGAGGAACTCCTTCGCCGTGGTCTTGCCGAGCAGGACCTTCTGGAACGCGGCCTCGTTGTCGGCCTTGGAGATGGTGTTCCAGTCGGGCAGGTAGTACGGCAGCTGCACGATCGTGGCCTTGCCGCCGAAGAGGACGTCGGCGGCGAGCTTGGTCGGCTCGGACTCCTGGAGCCACGCGTCCCGCGCGGCCTCGGTGTTGGCGGGGATCGCCCCGGCCGACTCGTTCCACTTGCTGTTGGCCTCGTGCGAGGCCGCGAACTCGATGAACTTCCAGGCGGCGGCCTTGTTCTTGGAGGAGGAGAAGAGGCCGAGGCCGTCGACGGGGTGGGAGACCTGCACGCGGGTGCCGTCGTCGAGCGTCGGGTTCGGGATGCCCCGGAACTTCTCCGTGCCGAGCGCCTTCACGTGGTCCTGGTACGAGCCCAGGTTGTGGTTCAGCATGCCGATCTCGCCGCTGTCCCACTGCGCGACCATCTTGGTGAAGTCGTTGTTGACGTCGGCCGCCGGGGTGTTCTTCTTGAACAGGCCCGCGTACTTCTCCAGGGCCGTCACGTTCTTCGGGTCGTTGACCGTGGTCCTGTCGCCGTTCCAGAAGCTCGTGATGCCGCTCTGGCCGTACATCGCGTCGAGGGCCTGGGCGATGGATCCGGCGCCGCCGCGGATCGTGTAGCCGAAACGGTTCTTGTCCTTCTGTGTCAGCTTGCCGGCCGCCGCGTAGAACGCCGACCAGGTGGCGGGCTCGGGAAGCCCGGCGGCCTTGAAGAGGTCGGTGCGGTAGTAGAGCACGCCGTTGCTGGCGGAGGTGGGGACCGTGAACAGCTTGCCCCGGCCGCCGGCGGCCTTGACGCTGTCGACCATGCCGGCGTTCAGCTTGCCCTTGAGCGCGCCGCCCTCGACCCGCTCGTCCAGCGGCTCCAGGGCGTCCTGCGCGGCGATCCCGGCCAGCATGGCCGCGCCGACGCCGCCGACGTCCGGCAGACCGCCGCCCTGGATGGCGGTGTCGTACTTGGACTGGACCTCCTTGGAGGCCACGCCGACGTACTCGACGTCGATGTCCGGGTTGGCCTTCTCGAAGTCCGCGATGATCTCCTTCCAGACGTCGGTGCGGACACCGCCGTTGTTGTCCCAGAAGGTGATCCTGCCCTTGCCCGATCCCTCCGTGCCCTTCTCGCCGCCCGCGCCGCTGCCGTCGTCACCGCAGGCGGTGGCGGTCAGGGCGAGGACACCGGTGAGGGCGAGGGAGACGGCGGCTCTGCGCCGTCCGCCGGTGAAGATGGTCATCGTCGGCTCTCTTCTGTGAGGTACGTGGGGATGGGGTGCTGCGGAGTGGGGGAGTGAGGGCTGGGGCGGTGGGGCGGCAGGACGCTCACGGCGTCACGGCGTCACGACGTCACGACGTCACGACCGCAGGGCTTTGCGGACCAGGGCCGCCGCGCCCGCCCGGTCGAGCCGCCCGTCGGCGACGACGGTCACCACCCGTCGTACGAAGGTCTCTCCGGCGGCCACCGGAAGGCGTTCGTCGGAGGCGAGCGAGGACCCGACGCCCGGGTACTCGGCGGCGCGCACGAACCACGGGTCGCGCCGGGTCGCCCCGGTCGCCCCCGCGAAGACGAGCGTCCACCCGTCGCCCGCGAGCGCCACCCAGTTGGAGCGGGTCCCGTGCACCGCCTCCTCGCCGTCCGCGCCCGCGACGGCGCCGAACACCTCCGGTGCCGCCGCCTCCTTGGGCGCCCGCCAGAAGAAGCCGCCGTACGCGGCCCCCGGCCGGCCGTTCGTCGCCGGGCTGCCGATCGACAGGTCGCGGCCCGACACGTTGGCGAGGGAGAAGGTGAGGTCGAGCGCCCAGGCGGACTCCGTGAGGACGTGCGCCGACACGGTCCGGTGCTCGCGCAGCAGCCGTTCGCCGCCCGCCGTCCAGGTCAGCTCCTCGACGAAGCCGTCCGGATCGCACAGCGCGAACCCGTCGTGCCGCTGCACGCCGTGGTTGTCCAGCGCGACCGGCCCCCGGTCCCGGACGAAGGTGCGCCCGCCCCAGAAGTTGTGCCCGGCGACGTCGGGGACGGCGACCCCGGCCCCCAGGTGGTGCGGATGGTCCTCGGGCGCGGTCTCGGTCACGATCCGCCCGGCGAGGGTGGTCACCGGGTGCAGGTGGGGCCGGGGGGAGTGGCCGGGGGCCAGGTCGGGCCGGGTCGTGTAGCGGGCGACGGTGCGGCCCGCGCAGCGCAGCCGGAGCGGAGAGGAAAGCGGGGTCGGAGGGGTCGGCGGGGTCGGCGGCCCGGCGTTCATCGGGCCGCCGCCCGGCCCGACGGGGCCCAGACTGCGCCGAGTTCGGAGTACAGCCGCAGCCGGTCGGCGCTCGCGTCGACGAGGGCGTCGATGCCGTCGACGACGCGGCGCGGGGCGTTCTCGCCGGGTTCGGCGCGCCAGTACCCGGCGGGGATCGCCCGAGGCTCCGGAGCCGTACGGACCGCCTCGACGACCCGCATGAACGCGCCGGTCTCCGCCGGCGGCACCCACAGCGGCTCGCCGTCCGTCACATGGGCGACGAGGTTCTCCAGGAGGTCGGTCCGGCCGTACTCCGTCTCGACCGGGCCGTGCCCGGCGCGCTGCACGAGCACCCGGTCCTGCCGGTACCAGAAGGTGATCCGGCCGCGGCTGCCGTGGACGAGGACGTACGGTTCGCCGGACCGTTCGGCGCAGAGCGTGGCGGCCACCGTCACCGGCGTACCGCCCGAGGTGACCACCCGTACGCAGGAGGTGTCGTCGGACTCGATCGCGTGGGCCCGCAGCAGCTCGGTCTCGACGTGGTCGACGTCCTCGGCGCGGGTCGCGCCCGCGAGGGCGAGCGCGGTGGCGACGGCGTGCGCCAGGGGGTTGGTGAGCGCCCCGTCGACGACGTCCGCGCCGTCCAGCCTCCGGCGTCCGGCCCAGGGCGCGCGCCGGAAGTAGGCCTCGTCGCGGACCCAGGCACCGGCGGCGCCGACGCCGAGGAGTTCGCCGATGGCTCCGTCCTCGACCATCCGGCGGATCGCGGGCACGGCGTGCGAGCCGAGCGACTGGAAGCCGATCTGGCAGGCGACCCCGGCTGCCTCGACCCCGTCGGCCATCCGCCGGAACTCCGCGTACGACGGGGCCGGCGGCTTCTCCAGGAGGACGTGGGCCCCGTGCCGGGCGGCGGTGAGGGTCATGTCGGTGTGGGTCGGGATGGGGGTGGAGAGGACGGCGATCCGGGCGCCGGTGGAGGCGAGGAGGGCCGCGAGGTCGGAGGACTGCTCGGGGTCACCGATGCCGTCGAGCTCGTCGGCGTCGAGCGGGCGGAGCTCGCAGACGCCGGCGAGGCGGACGAGCCCGCGCTCTTCGAGGCGGCGGATGGTGAGGAGGTGGCTGCGGCCGTGGCCGCGGGCACCGGCGAGGACGACGGGCAGCGGGGTGGGTGTGGTGCTCATGGCTTCCCTGTTCGTGACGTCGCTGGTCGCGTGGGGGTGGTTCATCCCTTCACCGCCCCGGCGCTGAAGCCCGTGACCAGCCACTTCTGGATGAAGGCGAAGACGAGGACGACGGGCACGGCGGCGATGACCCCGCCCGCGGCGAGCGCGCCGAGGTCGACGCTGTCGGCGCCCATGAGGGTGTTGAGGCCGACCGGGATCGTCTGCTTGGTCTGGCTGCTGAGGAACATCAGGGCGAAGAGGAAGTGGTTCCAGGCGTGGACGAAGGCGAAGGAGCCGACGGCGACGAGCCCGGGCCGAAGGAGCGGCAGGACGACGATCCGGAAGGCATGGAACCGGTTGCATCCGTCGACCCAGGCGGCCTCCTCCAGGGAGTACGGCACGTTCCTGATGAAGCCGCTGATGAGGATCATGGAGAGGGGGAGCTGGAAGACGGTCTCGGCGATGATGACGGAGCCGAGCGAGTTGATCATCCGCAGCTCGGCGAAGATCTGGAAGAGCGGTACGAGGAGCAGGGCGCCCGGCACGAACTGCGAGCAGAGCAGGGCCAGCATGAAGCCCTTCTTGATCCGGAAGTCGAAGCGGGCCAGGGCGTATCCGCCGGCCAGGGCCACGACGGTGGTCATCACGAGGACCGCGACGCCGATGAGCAGGCTGTTCTGGAAGAAGACGCCGAAGCTGCGGTCCGTCCACACCTTCTCGAAGTGGGCGGCGGTCATCGGCCAGGGCAGCAGCGAGGTGGAGCCGGCCGGGCGGACCGCGAAGAGCAGGATCCAGTAGAAGGGGACGAGGGTGAAGACGAGGTAGATGCCGAGGGGCAGGTAGATCTGCCAGCGGGGGACCTCGTCCCAGGCGCGTCGGCGCTGGGGGAACGCGGGGGCTGTCACTTGCCGTCGCCTCCGAACTTGCTCAGGCGCAGGTAGACCATCGAGCAGAAGAGAAGGATCACGAACGCCACCGTGGTGAGCGCGGAGGCGTATCCGAAGTCGTGCGCGTCGACGCTGGTGTGCGCGATGTACAGCGGGAGCGTGGTCGTCTCGCCCGCCGGGCCGCCGCCGGTCAGCGTGTAGAGCAGGTCGACGTTGTTGAACTCCCACACCGCGCGCAGCAGCGTGGAGAGGACGATCGCGTCCCGGATGTGCGGGAGCGTGATGTGCAGGAACTGGCGGATCCTGCCCGCCCCGTCGACCTCGGCCGCCTCGTACAGGTCCTTCGGCACGGACTGGAGGTCGGCGAGGATGAGGATGGCGAAGAACGGCACTCCGCGCCAGAGGTCGGCGACGATCGCCGCAGAGAAGACGGTGGAGGTGTCGGAGAGCAGCGATGTTCCGTACTCGCCGAAGCCCAGGTCCGCCAGGTAACGGGTGATGCCCGTCTGGGAGTTGTAGAGCAGCACCCAGATCGCCGAGGTCAGGACGCCCGAGACCGCCCACGGCGAGAAGACGAGGGCCCGGCCGAGCGCGCGGCCCACGAAGGTCTGGTTCACGATGAGCGCGAGGCCGAGACCGAAGAGCAGCTGGAGGGTCACCTCCACCGCGACCCACTGGAAGCTGAAGGAGAGCGTCCCCCAGAAGTGCGGGTCCTCGGTGAAGATCTCGGTGAAGTTCTCCAGGCCGGCGAAGCCGTTCCGCCAGGGCTTGGTGGGGTTGTAGTGCTGGAGGCTGTAGTAGAAGACGCTGAGCACCGGGTAGGCGATGAAGCCCAGCATCAGCAGTCCGGCCGGGGCGATCAGGAGATACGGCAGTCGGCGGGGGGTGGCTCCCGTGCGGCGGCGGCTCCGTGCCGTGGCGGCCCGGGGCGGTGCGGCCTCGGGCGGCGCGGCCGGGGGCGGTGAGGTCACAGCTGAGGCCATGACGGCGGCTCCGTTCTCGGTGAAGCGCTAGGCGAACGACGTTCGAGATGTCGGACAGGGTGAGCGAGGGAAGGTGAAGGGGGCGGAGGCGAGGTGAGACGAGGGGGCGGACTCAGCCCGCGTACGGATCGGGGGTCGTCCCCGGGCGCGCGAGGAAGGCGAAGTCGCAGCCCGTGTCGGCCTGGGAGATCTGCTCCATGTAGAGCGCGCCGTAGCCGCGCCCGTACCGCTCCGGCGGGGGTGTCCAGGCAGCCCTGCGGCGGTCCAACTCCTCGTCCGTGACGTGCAGATGGAGGGAGCGGTCTCTGACGTCGAGGGTGATCGTGTCGCCCGTCCTGACGAGGGCGAGGGGGCCGCCGACGTGGGACTCGGGGGCCACGTGCAGCACGCACGCCCCGTAACTCGTCCCGCTCATCCGGGCGTCGGAGATGCGGACCATGTCCTTCACCCCCTGTTCCAGGAGGTACGAGGGGATCGGCAGCATTCCGTACTCCGGCATGCCGGGACCGCCCTTCGGCCCCGCGCCGCGCAGCACGAGCACGTGGTCGGCGGTGATCCCGAGCGCCGGGTCGTCGATCGTGCGCTGCATGGTCCGGTAGTCGTCGAAGACGATCGCCGGCCCCGTGTGGGTGAGGAGCTTCGGATCGGCGGCGATGTGCTTGATGACCGCGCCGTCCGGGCAGAGGTTCCCGCGCAGCACCGCGACCCCGCCCTCGGCGGACAGGGGCCTCGAACGTTCCCTGATCACCTCGTCGTTGTGGACCAGGGCCCCCGCCAGCTGCTCGCGCATCGTCGCGTGCGAGACCGTCGGCCGGTCCAGGTGCAGCACGTCGGTCAGACGCGAGAGGAAGCCCGGCATCCCGCCCGCGAAGTGGAAGTCCTCCATGAGGAAGCGCCCGCCCGGCCGCAGGTTCGCCAGCACCGGGACGGTCCGCGCGATCCGGTCGAAGTCGTCGAGCGTCAGCTTCACCCCGGAACGGCCGGCCATCGCGATCAGATGGATCACCGCGTTCGTCGAACCGCCCAGCGCGAGCACGGCGGCGACCGCGTCCTCGTACGCCTCCCTGGTCAGCAGCCGCGACAGCCGCAGATCCTCCCGTACGAGCTCCACGACGCGCAGCCCCGAGGCGGCGGCCATCCGGTCGTGGCCCGAGTCCACCGCCGGTACGGAGGAGGCGCCCGGCACGGTCACGCCGAGGGTCTCGGCGGCGGCGGTCAGCGTGGACGCCGTACCCATCGTCATGCAGTGGCCCGGGGAGCGGGCGAGGCCGCTCTCCAGCTCGGCCATCTCGCAGTCCCCGATCCGCCCGGCCCGCTTCTCGTCCCAGTACTTCCACATGTCCGTACCGGACCCGAGGGTCTCGCCCCGCCAGTGACCGGGCAGCATGGGGCCGGCCGGCACGAAGACCGTCGGCAGGTCGACGGAGGCCGCGCCCATGAGCAGCGCGGGCGTCGTCTTGTCGCAGCCGCCCATCAGGACGGCCCCGTCCACCGGGTACGAGCGGAGCAACTCCTCCGTCTCCAGGGCGAGGAGGTTGCGGTAGAGCATCGGCGTCGGCTTCTGGAAGGTCTCCGACAGCGTGGAGACCGGGAATTCGAGCGGAAAGCCGCCGGCCTGCCACACCCCGCGCTTCACGGCCTGCGCGCGGTCGCGCAGGTGGACGTGGCAGGGGTTGATGTCGGACCAGGTGTTGAGGATCGCGATGACCGGCTTGCCGAGGTGTTCCTCGGGCAGGTAGCCGAGCTGGCGGGTGCGGGCACGGTGGCTGAACGAGCGGAGGCCGTCGGTGCCGTACCACTGGTGACTGCGGAGCTCCTCGGGCCGCTTCCCCTTCTTCCGCTCCTGGCCGCTCTCTTTCACACCGGCCACCCGGCGGCTATCGCGGCGACCTCGGCCCGCTCGGACTCGGGGAGTTCGCGGCTCGGCGGCCGGACGGCGCGACGGCACAGGCCCAATGAGGCGAGGGCCTCCTTGACCACCGTCACGTTGTCGGCGCTGCCGTTGGCCGCGCGCAGCTCCTCGAAGCGGCGGATGCGCTCCCACACCTTCATCGCGGTCGGGTAGTCCCCGGCCCGCAGCGCGCGCAGCATCTCCTGGGAGAGCGCGGGGGCGACGTTGACGAGACCGGAGGTGAAGCCGGTCGCGCCGCCCGCGAAGTACGAGGGGGCGTACGGCTCCGCGAGGCCCGCGACCCACACGAAGCGGTCGAGGCCCGCGTCCCGGGCGAACGCGGCGAACCGGGCCGCGTCCGGGACGGCGTACTTCACGCCGACCACGTTCGGGCAGGCGGCGCCGAGTTCGGCGAGCCGGGCCCCGCTCAGGAGCGGGTTGCGGAGGTAGGGGACGACGCCGAGCTCCGGCACGGCCTCGGCGATCGCCCGGTGGTAGTCGACCCAGCCGCTCTCGGAGACGTACGGGTGGACGGGCTGGTGCACCATCACCATGTGGGCTCCCGTGGCGCGGGCGTGCCGGGCGGCCTCGACGGCGGTCGGCACGTCGTGGCCGACGCCGACCAGGATCGTGGCACGGTCCCCCGCCTCCTCGACGGTCGCCTCGGTGAGCGAACGGCGCTCCTCGGGGGTCAGGGCGTAGAACTCGCCGGTGTTGCCGTTCGGGGTGAGCGTGCGCACCCCGCCGTCCAACAGGCGGCGCAGCAGCGCGCGATGGGCCGCGGTGTCGACGGATCCGTCCTCGGCGAAAGGGGTGACGGGGATGGCGACGATGTCGGCGAGGGCGAGCCTCAGGGCCTCGGCATCCCTGACCATGAGGGGATCCGCTGTGCGGTTTCGGGTCACGTGGCTCACTCGCTGTTCACGGGGGAGTGGGGGAAGGCGCGCTCGACGAAGGACGCGATGTGGTCGTGCACGGCCCGGCCGGCGCCCTCGACGTCGCGGGCGGCGGCGAGCCGCAGGATCTCCTCGTGCTCCGCGGCCTCGCGCTCCCAGGAGGGGACGGCGGCCCAGGCGACCGTGGAGACCAGGGCGGCCTGGTCGCGGACCTCGTCGAGCATCCGGCCGAGCAGCGGGTTGCCGCAGGGAAGGTAGAGCGCGCGGTGGAACTCCCGGTTGGCCAGGGACCGTTCGGCCGGGTCGGCGGCCGAGGCGGCCCGGTGCAGCGCCTCGTGCGCGGCGTCGAGCGAGGCACCGGAGGCGACGGCCCGGCGGACGGCCTCGGGCTCCAGGAGGAGCCGTACGTCGTAGACCGCGCGGGCCATGTCCGCGTCGACCATCCGGACGGTGACGCCCTTGTACTGGCTCATCACCACGAGCCCGCTGCCCGCGAGGGTCTTGAGCGCCTCGCGGACGGGGGTCTTCGACACCCCGAAGCGCGCGGCGAGTTCGGTCTCCACGAGCGCCTGCCCCGGGGGGAGGCCGCCGGTGAGGATGTCGTGCTTGATGGCTTCCAGGACGTATTGCGTCCGGGAGGGAATGGGGCTGGGGGCGAAGGCCATGGAGCACTCTCAGATCTCGTGTATCGCGTCTCATATATGACGTACGAAGTGCAACGGGCATGAAGTTAGGGGGCAGTTCGTGTTTCGTCAATGCTTCGCGCAAGCGCTTTCTATGTGACGCGGGCGGGGGAGACGCATGGGGAGACGCATGGGGAGACGCAAGGGGGGGACGCAAGGGCGGGCGCATGGGGGGACGTCCCGGCTCAGTAGGGTCGGGTTCATGACGATCATGGAGCAGCAGCCGCGCGGCCCCGCCCGGCGCAAGCGGGACGTGCTGGCCCGCCTGGAGCGGGAGCAGGACATCTGGGTGGCCTCGGCGGACCCCGAAGGAGGTCCGTACCTCGTCCCCCTGTCGTTCGTCTGGGACGGCGCCGACCTGTGGCTCGCGACCCGGTCCACCAACCCGACCGGCCTGAACCTCACCGCCGGCGGGCGGGCGCGGCTCGCGTTCGGGGACACGCGGGACGTGGTGCTGCTGGACGGCGAGGTCACCACGTACACCTCCCAGGAGGTCCCGGCGGAGGCGGCGGACGCGTTCCACGCGAAGACCGGCTGGGACCCGCGCGGCTCGGGACCGGCCTACCGCTGGTACCGGGTCCGGCCGACCGCCGTGCAGGCCTGGCACGAGGAACCGGAACTGGCGGGTCGGCACCTCATGCGGGACGGGGTGTGGGCGGCCGGGACGTGAGGTGACGACCGCGCCGGCGGATTCGCGGTCGGCGGCAACCTTCACGCCGTCGGCGGCGACAGAGGGGTAGCCACCCGACCCGGGGTGCGGAAGAGAGGTGACCATGACGGTGACCACGGCCAGGCCTCGTGGGGAGCTCTTCGAGCGGGAAGCCGCGGAAGGAGGAGCGCCGTGACGCACGGAACCTGGGAGCCCGCCCCCGCCGCCCGGTGGGAGGACGCCTTCCTCTCCGGGAACGGCCGCCACGGGGCCATGGTCCACGGAGACCCGGACGACGACCGGGTGATCGTCACCCACCAGGCGCTCGTCCGCCCCCTCCATCCGGCGTTCCAGACGCGTGTACGCCGACGGCGGTCCGGCCCTTCGGCGCATCCCGTGCACCGGTCCGTGGACTTCACCACCGGCCTGGTCGCGGGCGTCTGCGGCGACCGCCGGAGCGAGGTGTTCGTGTCCCGCGCCGACGACGTCCTGGTCCAGTACGTCTCCGCTCCCGGCCCGGTGGTCGAGATCGACCTCGACCACCGGCTCCCCGGCGTCCCCGCCGAGCTGGGCGCGGGGCGCGGCGTCGCCACCGGCCGCGACGGGACCCTCCTCACCCTCCGCGCCCGCTACCCCGGCAGCCGCCTCGGCTACACCGGCCACACCCTCGTCCTCACCGACACCGGGCGCACCACGGTCACCTCGGGCGGGGTCCGGATCGAAGGCGCCGGACACCTGCTGCTCCTCACCCGGGTGCGGAGGTACGAGGGTGAGCCCGACCCCGAGGGGGAGGGCGCCGCGCTGCGGGCCCTGGTGCGGTCGGTCGCCGGAACAGGCACCGGCGGCACGGGTGGCACCGGCGGCACCGGCCGCGCCGACCCCGCCGACCCCGCCGGTGTCCATGCACGGCTCCTCGCCCGGCACACCGCCCTCCACGGCCCCGCCTACGGACGGGTCTCCCTCGACCTGGGCGCCGACCCCGCGGAGCGGGCCCTGCCCGGCTCGGCGCTGCTCCGGCGCCCGGGCAGCCCCGCCCTCCTGGAACGCCTCTTCGCCGCCGGCCGCTACCACCTCCTCTCCTCCTCGTCCCCGGCTTCTCCCTCCGCCGGACTCTGGGCGGGGGAGTGGGGCACGGCCCGGCCGGGCGGCCTCACGACCGACGTCGGTGCGCTCATCGCCGAACTCGCCCAAGTCGCCGAGCTTTGCGGGGACTTCTCTGCGGCGGCGGCCCATCGTGACCTCGAACTCGCAGGCGTTGAGGGTGACTCGGCGGTCTCTCATCTCCACCACGGCCTGATCGCGGCCCGGTTGGGCGACGGGAAAAGCGCCGAGGAGGCTCTCGCCCGGGTTCTCGCGGGGGGCTTCTTCCATGACTCCCTCATGAGTGCGCGCTCTTCGGGTCGGAGCGGCCGCCACTCCGTCGTCGCCCATGTCCTGCCCGCGCTCCTGATCGAGTCGCTCGTCCAGTCGGCACCGGGGCGGCTCGTCCTGCTCCCCGCGCCGCCGGCCCGCTGTCCGCGCGGGCGACTCGTCGGGGTGCGGACCCGGTTCGGCGCGCGGCTCGACCTGACCTGGACGCCGGGGGCGTATCACGCGCTCCTCAGGCCGGAGCGGGACGCGCGGATCGAGCTCCGCACCCCGTCGGGGGTGCGCCGGATCGCCCTGCGGGCGGGGGAGGAGTTCTCGGTCGGCTCGTCCGGCTCGGTCGGTTAGTCGGGCCCGTCGTCCACCCTTCGACTGAACCGTTCGGTCTTGACTCTGAACTGGTCGGTGTAGTTTAGTTCCGGTCAGGCGGCAGCGGTCGCCGGGTCCCGTGAGGAGGCGGAGAGATGTTCGCTGTGGTGTACCGGTGGCGGGTGCGTCCAGGGCAGGAGCAGCTGCTCCTCGACGGGTGGCACCGGGTGACGGAGGCGATCCACGAGCAGTGCGGCAGCTACGGTTCCCGCCTCCACAAGGCGGACGACGACACGTGGGTGGCGTACGCCCGCTGGCCGGACCGGGAGACCCGCGAGAAGTGCGGGACCCCCGATCCGGAAGGTGAGGCGATGATGCGCGAGGCCATCGCCGAGTACTTCCCCGAGACGCGCCTCACGCTCGTCGACGATCTGCTCGCGGAGCCCGCCCGGCTCGGCTGAACAGGGCCTGCCGGGTGCGCGGTCAGCGGTGCGAGAACCAGCTCGCCGCCGGCAGCAGCCTGCTGTCGTAGTCGAACAGCGCCTGGTTCTCCCAGCCGTTGCCCGACGACGCGTCCGTCGGGTCCCAGCCGTTGCCCGTCACGGCGGTCCACGCCGGCTCCCAGTAGACGACGCCGAGACCCCGGCCGTTCGGCACCGCCTCGACGACGTTCATCACGTCCCGCAGCCACGCCGCCTGGCCCGCGGTGCTCGCCGCGTAGCCGGAGACGAGCTCCAAGCTCAGGTCGATGATGTTCTCGTGGGAGTCCTCGCTGTCCAGGCGGAAGGGGTAGGCCGTCTCCGCGACCATGACCTTCTTGCCGTAACGCGCCGAGATGTCGTCCAGGTTGGCCTGGAGCGAGGACAGCGCGCCGTGCCAGTAGCCGTAGAAGGACAGGGCGATCACGTCGTAACTCACGCCCTGTGCCGCCGCGTTGTCGAACCAGGTGCGGTAGAGCGCGTTGTCGCCGCCGTTGGCGAGGTGTAGCGCGATCTGCGTGCTCGACGAGACCGCCTTCGCCGCCGAGATCCCGGACTTGAGCAGCCCGCCGAGCTGCGACCAGTTGGACGTCGAACCCTCAGGCCACAGCATGCCGGTGTTGATCTCGTTCCCGATCTGCACCATGTCGGCCGTCGTGCCCTGCGCCTTCAGCGCGTTGAGCACGTCGTACGTGTGGTTGTAGACGTCCGTCTTCAGCTGGGAGTACGAGTGCCCGGACCAGGCCGCCGGCTTGCTCTGGGCGCCCGGGTCGGCCCAGATGTCCGAGTAGTGGAAGTCGACGAGCAGCTTCATGCCCTGCGCCTTGATCCGCTGCGCCGTGGCGAGGACCCGCGCCTTGTTGTTGTAGCCGTCGGCCGGGTTCACCCACACCTTCAGACGGCCGTAGTTCGCGCCGGCGTTCCGCAGGATCGTGACCGGGTCACCGGTCACCCCCGCGCTCGTCCGGTACGTGCCGCCGAGGTCCTCGCTCTTCTTCAGCGCCGACAGGTCCACGCCCTTGACCGCGAGACCGGTCGAGCCGGACGTGAGGGTGAGGTCGTCGACGTTCAGCCAATTGCCAGCGTTCGCGTCGGAGTTGACGCTGACCGTGCAGGCCCCCGACGTCACGTTGACCGACGTCACGATCCGTATCCAGGCGCTCGACGTCACCGGCAGGTCCGTACGCTGCTCGGCCGAGCCGCAGTTGCGCAGGGCGAGGTAGGCGGAGTTCTGTCCGCCGCCCGAGCGCACCCAGGCGCTGAGCGTGTACGTGCCGTTGGCGAGCCCGGAGAGGTACTGGTACGTCTCCACCTTGTACGCCGACGCCGACCAGTGGCTGAGCCGGTAGCCGCCGCTGCGGCCCCCGGCCTCGGTGAACGAGGCCGCGTTCTGCCCGGTGGCGGAGTAGGTGGACCAGCCGGCGGGGGTGGCGGTCCCGGTGCCGTCGGTCTCGAAGCCGGCGTTGGTGAGCGTGCTCGCCGCCTCGGCCTCCTGGGCGGTGGGCAGCGGGGCGAGCAGCAGGGCGCCGAGCGCGGCGGCCACGGCCGCGGCGCGCACACGGAAGCGGCGCCCGGTGGGCAGGGTGAGGTGCATCGTCGAGTCCCTTCGACGGTGGCGGATGGGGGGAGTCGTGCGGCTCACCCGGGGGCGGCGCGTGCGGGGCGGCCGCCCCCGGGGAGATCAGGGGCCCCGGTGGGAACCGGGAGAGGGGGCGATCGGTGCAGGGGGTCAGCCGTCGAGCCGTACGACCCTGACCGCCCCCGCCGGCACCGTGAGCTTCCCGGCCACGGGCGTCCCGCCGCCGAGCAGCTCGGTGCCGGTGCCGGTGCCGGTGCCGGTGCCGGTGCCAGTGCCAGTGCCGATGCCGGTGCCGATGCCGGTGCCGTCGAGCGGCACCTCGGCGTCCTCGCCCGAGTGGTTCAGCGCGAAGACGTACACGGCGCCGTTCTCGTCGGCGCGCCGGACGACCTCGACGTCCCGCGCGAGCCCGGACCGCTCCGCGACCCGGGCGTCCGCGCAGGCGGCGCCGACGACCGCGTCGAGCGAGGCCGCGTCGAGGCGGGTGGAGACGTACCAGGCCGTGCCCTCGCCGAGCCGGTGCCGGGTCACGGCGGGGCCTCCGGCGGCCGGCCCGTCGGCGTACGTCCACACGGTCTCCGCGCCGCGCGGCCGGACGAACTCCGTCCACACGTCGCCTTCGAGCGTGGCGCCGCCGGGTCCGGTGATCGTCACGCGCTGGTCGTCGAGGAGCGGCGACCACTCGTCGACGGTGAGGCCGAGGACGTCCCGCAGGGCGCCCGGATAGGCGCCGGGGTGCACGGCGTCGTGCTCGTCGACGATGCCGGAGAAGTACGACACGACGAGGGTGCCGCCGTTCTCGACGTACGCGCGGAGGTTCCGGCCCGCCGCCTCGGTCATCAGGTAGAGCGCGGGCACGACGACCAGCGGATAGGCGGAGAGGTCGGCCTCGGGGTGGGCGAAGTCCACGGTGAGGTGCCGGTCGTAGAGGGTCTCGTAGAAGCTGTCGGCGCGCTCGCGGGCGTCGTGGGCCGCGTTCGGCCGCCACTCCAGGTTCTGCGCCCACCACGACTGCCAGTCCCACAGCACGGCGACGTCGGCGACGGTCCGGCTGCCGCGTACCTGCTCCAGGGCGCCGAGGTCGGCCCCGAGGGCGACGACCTCGCGCCAGATCCGGGTGTCGGTGCCGCCGTGCGGGACCATCGCGGAGTGGAACTTCTCGGCGCCGCGCCGGGACTGGCGCCACTGGAAGAACATGGCGCCCTCGGAGCCGCGGGCGACGTGCGCGAGGGAGTTGCGGGCCATCTCGCCGGGGCGCTTGGCGGGGTTGCGGGCCTGCCAGTTCACGCCCGAGGTGGAGTGCTCCAGGAGCAGCCAGGGGGCGCCGCCGGCGACGGAGCGGGTGAGGTCGGCGGCCATCGCGAGGTTGACGTGGGTGCGGCGGCCGTCGGTGATGAGGTAGTGGTCGTTGGTGACGAGGTCGACCTCGCGGCCCCAGGCCCAGTAGTCGATGGAGTCGCACTGGCTGAGCGCCGTCATGAAGTTGGTGGTGACGGGGATGCCGGGGGAGAGCGTGTGCAGGATGTCCCGTTCCGTCCGGAAGTTCTCCCGGATGGTGGCGTCGGCGAAGCGGCGGTAGTCGAGCTGCTGGGCCGGGTTGCCGACGGTCGGGGTGGCGCGGGGCGGGAGGATCTCCTCGTACGAGCCGTAGCGCTGCCCCCAGAAGGCGGTGCCCCAGGCCTCGTTCACGGCGTCCAGGGAGCCGTACGTCCCGTGGAGCCAGCGGCGGAAGTGGGCGGCGCAGCTGTCGCAGTAGCAGGCGCTGACGGGGACGCCGTACTCGTTGTGGACGTGCCAGAGGGCGAGTGCCGGGTGGCCGCCGTAGCGGCGGGCGAGCGCGGTGGTGATCCCGGCGGCGGCCTCGCGGTAGGCGGCGGAGCTGTGACAGATCGCCCCGCGGGAACCGTACGCGTGGCGCATGCCCTCGGCGGTGACGGGCAGCGCCTCGGGGTGGGCGCGGTAGAACCAGGCGGGCGGGGCGACGGTGGGGGTGCCCAGGTCGACCCGGACGCCGTGGGCGTGGAGCAGGTCGAGGAGCCGGTCGAGCCAGCCGAAGTCGTACCGGCCCCGCTCGGGTTCCAGGAGGGCCCAGGAGAAGATCCCGACGCTGACCATCGTGACGCCGGCCTCCTGCATCAGCCGGACATCCTCCTGCCAGACGCTTTCCGGCCACTGCTCGGGGTTGTAGTCACCGCCGAACGCGAGCCGTTCCAGTCCCTTGGGGGCGCCCTCGGGAGCGTCCTGGGGAGCGGTGTGCGGCATGAGTGTCTCCTGAACCCTCGGAAGTGAAAAGCTCTGTTGCTTGGGAACGTGCACACACGTGATCTCGATGTGGCAACGCAACATAACCGCACAGGAACAACCATTGACAAGTGTCCGGAACGTTTCTCTACTGTGAACGCTCACAGATGCATGGCAGGCCCTTCCGCTTCGAGGAAGAGGCCCCTTTCGGTCAGGGAGAAGCACCCCATGCCCCACTTCACGCGCCGCAGCCTCGCCGCAGCCACCGCCGTCCTCCTCGGTGCCACCGCGCTCAGCGCCTGTGGATCCTCCGACTCCGGCGACAAGGCGGGCGCCGAGACCGGCCCGGTCAAGCTCACCTACTGGGCCTGGGCGCCCGGCATGGACAAGGTCGCGGCCCTCTGGAACGCCGAACACCCCGACATCCAGGTCACGGTGCAGAAGCAGGCCTCCGGGGACGACCTCGTCACCAAGATCATCACCGCCACGAAGGCGCACAAGGGCCCGGACCTCGTCCAGGCCGAGTACCAGGCCCTCCCGACCCTGGTCAGCAACGACTCCCTCGCCGACATAGCCAAGGAGGTCGAGGGCGCCAAGGACAAGTTCGCCCCCGGCATCTGGCAGCAGACCACCTTCGGCACCGACGCCGTGTACGCGCTGCCGCAGGACTCCGGGCCGCTGATGTTCTTCTACCGCGAGGACCTCTTCAAGCAGTACGGCCTGACGGTCCCCACCACCTGGAACGAGTTCGCCCAGACCGCCCGCGCCGTCAAGAAGAAGGCGCCCGGGAAGTCCCTCACCACCTTCTCCGCCAACGACGCCGGCCTCTTCGCCGGCCTCTCCCAGCAGGCCGGCGCCACGTGGTGGTCCTTCGAGGGCGACACCTGGAAGGTCGGCGTCGACGACGCCGCCACCAAGAAGGTCACCGACTTCTGGGGCGGCCTGGTCGCCGAGGGCGCCGTCGACAACCAGCCCATGTACACCCCGGCCTGGAACAAGGCACTCAACACCGGCGAGCAGATCGCCTGGGTCAGCGCCGTCTGGGCCCCCGGCGTCCTGACCACCGCCGCCCCCGACACCAAGGGCAAGTGGGCCATGGCCCCCCTCCCGCAGTGGACCAAGGGCGAGGCCCTGACCGGCAGCTGGGGCGGTTCCTCCACCGCCGTCACCACCGACTCCCCGCACAAGGCGGCCGCCGCGAAGTTCGCCACCTGGCTGAACACCGACCCGAAGGCCCTCGAAGCCCTCGTCAAGGAGAGCGGCATCTACCCGGCCGCCACCGCCGCCCAGACCAGCGGCGCCCTCTCCAAGCCCCCGGCCTTCTTCCCGAACCAGCCCGACTTCTACACCCAGGCCGCCGGCATCGCGCTCACCACGGCCCCCGCCGCCTGGGGCCCGAACGTGAACGTCGCCTACACCGCCTTCAAGGACGAGTTCGGCAAGGCCGCCAAGGCCAAGACGGTCCCCGCCTTCGACGCCGCCCTCGCCACGGTCCAGAAGACCACCGTCGACGACCTCGCCAAGCAGGGCTTCGAGGTCGCCAAGTGACGCAGCCCCCCAAGGGCGCGCGCCGGTCGTACGGGGCCAAGACGGCCCCGTACGCCCTCCCGTCGCCCACCACCACCCTCAAACGAGCGCGAAGCGCCCCCTACTTCTTTCTCCTCCCCGCCGCGACCCTCTTCCTCCTCTTCTTCGCGCTGCCCATCGGCTACGCGCTGTGGCTCAGCTTCCGCAAGGTCGAGATCAAGGGACTCGGCCTCGGCAAGGGCGCCAAGACCGAGGTCTGGGCCGGCCTGGACAACTACGTCTCCGCCCTCACCGACTCCGAACTCCTCGGCAGCGCCCTGCGCGTCCTCGGCTACGGCGCCATCGTCGTCCCGATGATGCTCGGCCTGGCCCTGTTCTTCGCGCTCCTGCTCGACTCCGAGCGCGTCCGGGCCCGCGGCTTCGCCCGGCTCGCGATCTTCCTCCCGTACGCCGTCCCGGGCGTGATCGCGGCCGTCCTCTGGGGCTTCCTCTACCTCCCGGACGTCAGCCCCTTCCACTACCTGCTCGAACGGCTCGGCCTCCCCCAGCCCGACCTCATGGACGGCGGCCCCCTCTACCTCGCGATGTCCAACATCGCGGTCTGGGGCGGCACCGGCTTCAACATGATCGTCATCTACACCGCGCTGCGCTCCCTGCCCGCCGAGGTCTACGAGGCGGCCAAGCTCGACGGCTGCTCCGAGCTCCAGATCGCGCTCCGCATCAAGATCCCGATGGTGGCGCCCTCGCTGGTGCTCACCTTCTTCTTCTCGATCATCGCGACCCTCCAGGTCTTCAACGAGCCCATGACGCTCAAGCCGCTCACCAACGGCATCCCGAGCTCCTGGAGCCCCCTCATGAAGGTGTACAGCGACGCCTTCACCGGCGGGAACATCCACGCCGCCTCGGCCACCGCCGTCGTGCTCGCCCTCGCCACCTTCGCGCTCTCCTTCGCGCTCCTCAGGATCTCCAACCGCCGCACCACACAAGGAGCAAGCCGATGACCGGGCTCGCCTCCCCGCCGCTCCGCGCGTCCGCCCCGGCCGCCGGCACGACCCCCGGCACCTCCCAGGGGCCGCCCGCCGCCGACCGGGGCCCGCGCCCGCGCCGTACCGCCCTGCTGCCCACGGCCGCCCTCGTCCTCGGCGCGCTCTACTGCCTGCTGCCCGTCGCCTGGGTCCTGGTCGCCGCCACCAAACCGGCCTCCGACCTCTTCTCCACCTTCACCTTCCTCCCGGGCAACGGCCTCGGCGGCAACGTCGAGGACCTCACCGCCTACCGCGAGGGCATCTACTGGCGCTGGATGGCCAACTCCGTCTTCTACGCGGGGCTGGGAGCCGTCCTGTCCACGGTCGTCTCCGCCTTCGCCGGATACGCGCTCGCCGTCTACGACTTCCGCGGACGCGAGGCGTTCTTCAACGTCATGCTCACCGGCGTCCTCATGCCCCCGGTCATCCTCGCCATCCCGCAGTACCTGCTCATGGCCCAGGCCGATCTGACGGACACGTACGCCTCCGTCCTCCTGCCGCTGATCCTCTCCCCGTACGGCGTCTACCTCGGCCGTATCTACGCCCAGGCCGCCATCCCCATGGAGCTCGTCGAGGCCGGCCGCATGGACGGCGCGGGGGAGTGGCGCATCTTCCTGCGCATCGCCGTCCCGATGATGTCCCCGGGCCTGGTGACGATCTTCCTCTTCCAGTTCGTCGCCATCTGGAACAACTTCCTGCTGCCGTTCATCATGCTCGGCGACGACGAGAAGTTCCCCATGACCGTAGGCCTGTTCACCCTCCTCAAGCAGGGCGCGAGCCAGCCCGCCCTCTACAACCTCGTCATCACCGGAGCCCTCCTCGCCATCGTCCCGCTGATCGCGCTCTTCCTGGTCATCCAGCGCTTCTGGAGCCTCGATCTGCTCTCCGGCGCCGTAAAGTCCTGACCACAGGGGATCGCCTGACCACAGGGGATCGAGGGGAAACACACAGCATGAGCACAGCAGCAGCGTCCCGCCGCCGTCCCGCGACCATCCACGACGTCGCCCGCGAGGCCGGCGTCTCGCGAGGCACCGTCTCCCGCGTCCTCAACGGCGGCCACTACGTGAGCCCGGCGGCCAAGACCGCCGTCGACGCCGCCATCCGAAGAACGGGATACGTCGTCAACCGGCACGCCCGCTCGCTGATCACCGGGAAGTCCGACTCGGTCGCCTTCCTCCTGACCGAGCCGCAGGAGCGGTTCTTCGAGGACCCCAACTTCAACGTCCTCCTGAGGGCCTGCACCCAGGCCCTCGCCGCCCAGGACATCCCGCTCCTCCTGATGATCGCGGGCACCGAGGACGAGCGCCGCCGCAACCTCCGGTACATCGAGGCCGGTCACGTCGACGGCGTCCTCCTCGTCTCCAGCCACTCCGGCGACCCCGTCGTCGAGCGGCTGCACGAGGCCGGCGTCCCCGTCGTCGCCTGCGGCAAGCCCCTCGGCCAGACCGCCAAGATCGGGTACGTGGCCGCCGACGACCGCGACGGCGCCCGCGACATGGTCCGCCACCTGTACGGGACGGGCCGCCGCCGCATCGCCACCGTGGCCGGCCCGCTCGACACCCCCGGCGGCGTGGAGCGCCTCGCCGGGTACCGCGAGACCCTCGCGGAGTACGGGCTCCCGCTCGACGAGGCCCTCGTCGCCACCGGCGACTACAGCCGGGGGAGCGGCGAGGACGCGGCCGAGGCCCTCCTCGCCCGCGCCCCCGACATCGACGCCGTCTTCGTCGCCTCCGACCTCATGGCCCAGGGCGTCCTTGACGCCCTCGCCCGCGCGGGCCGCCGGGTCCCCGAGGACATCGCGGTCGGCGGCTTCGACGACTCCCCGGCCGCCCTCGGGACCCGCCCCTCGCTCACGACGATCCGTCAGCCGTGGGACCGGATCAGCGCCGAGATGGTCCGGACCCTGCTCGCCCGGATAGCGGGCGAGGACCCGGCGACGGTGATCCTGCCGACGGAGCTGGTGCGGCGGGAGTCGGCCTGACGGCCGGATCGACGGCGTGATCGACGGCGTGATCGGGGTCCTGCCCCTCAGCGCACGTTGAGCAGGTGCTCAAGCGCGAGCTGGTCCAGCCGCTCGAAGGCCATCGAGCGGCCGGCCACCGCGTCCGCGTCGAAGGTCTCGTACGCCGTCGGGTCGGCGAGCAGGCCCGCGAGCCCGTCGGCGGCGGTGGGCAGGGTGAGTTCGGGCAGGCGGGAGGCGTACAGCGCCTGGAGGACCTCGGGGTCGGCGCGGAAGGCCGCCGCGCGCTCCTTGAGGATCAGGTAGTTCCGCATGCAGTTCTTCGCGGACTCCCACACCCCGTCGAAGCCGTCGGTGCGGACCGGCTTGAAGTCGAAGTGGCGCGGCCCGTCGTACCCGGCCGTCTCCAGGAGGTCGACGAGCCAGAAGGCCTGGCGCAGGTCGCCCGCGCCGAAGCGGAAGTCCTGGTCGTACTTGATGCCGGACTGGCCGTTGAGGTCGATGTGGAAGAGCTTGCCCGCCCACAGCGCCTGCGCGATGCCGTGCGGGAAGTTCAGGCCGGCCATCTGCTCGTGGCCCGTCTCCGGGTTCACGCCGACGAGTTCGGGGCGGTCGAGCCGCTCGATGAAGGCGAGCGCGTGCCCGATGGTGGGCAGGAGGATGTCCCCGCGCGGCTCGTTCGGCTTCGGCTCGATCGCGAACCGGAGGTCGTACCCCTGCTCGGTGACGTACTCGCCGAGGAGGTCGAAGGCCTCCTTCATGCGGTCGAGCGCGACCCGGACGTCCTTGGCGGCGCCGGACTCGGCGCCCTCGCGGCCGCCCCACGCCACGTACACCTTCGCGCCGAGCTCGACCGCGAGGTCGATGTTGCGGATCGTCTTGCGCAGGGCGAAGCGGCGGACGTCCCGGTCGTTGGCGGTGAAGCCGCCGTCCTTGAAGACGGGGTGGGTGAAGAGGTTGGTCGTCGCCATCGGGACGGCGAGGCCGGTCCGGTCCAGCGCGGCGCGGAACCGCTTCACGGCCGTGTCGCGCTCGCTCTCCGAGGCGCCGAAGGGGATGAGGTCGTCGTCGTGGAACGTGACGCCGTACGCGCCCAGCTCCGCGAGCCGCTCCACGGACTCGACCGGGTCGAGGGCGGGCCGGGTCGCGTCGCCGAACGGGTCGCGGCCCTGCCAGCCCACGGTCCAGAGGCCGAAGGTGAAGCGGTCGTCAGGGGTGGGGGAGAAGCGTTCCGTCATGGTGGTCCTCCTTGCGTCAGGGCGTGCGAGACCCTGGCGGCGGGATTTGTTTTCTGACATAACTAATACGGGATGGGGGTGGCCCGACGCCAGCCCCCCGTAGCGATAAGTCGAGGTGAGGATGTGGCGGACAGCCGCTCTGTCGTGATCGGTGTGGACAGCTCCACGCAGTCCACCAAGGCCGCCGTCGTGGACGCGGAGACCGGTGAGGTCCTCGCTTTGGGGCGCGCGCCGCACACCGTGACCGGCACCGGAGGCGCCCGCGAGAGCGACCCCGAGGAATGGTGGACGGCACTCGTGTCCGCCGTCCGGGCGGCGGTACGGGACGCGGGCGTCCCCGCCTCCGCCGTCACCGGCCTCGCGGTCGCCGGCCAGCAACACGGCCTCGTCGTGCTCGACGCCGACGGCCGGCCGCTGCGTCCCGCGCTGCTGTGGAACGACACCCGACCGGCCCCCCAGGCGGCCGAGCTCGCCGGCGAACTGGGCGGCCCCGAAGGCTGGTTGGAGCGCACCGGCTCGGTCCCGGTCGCCGCCCTGACCGCCGCCAAATGGGAGTGGCTCCGCACCCACGAACCGGAACACGCCGCCGCCACGGCGGCCATCCGCCTCCCCCACGACTACCTGACGGAACGCCTGACGGGACGGGCGACGACAGACCCCGGCGACGCGTCGGGCACGGGCTGGTACGGACACGGTCGGGGTGCCGATGACGCGTCGTCAGGGGCCTACGACGCCGGGATCCTCGCCCACCTCGGGATCGACCCGGCGCTCCTGCCCGAGGTCGCCCCCACCGGTGCCACCCCCGTGGGCACCCTCACCCCCGCCGCCGCCGAGGCGCTCGGCCTCTCCCCCGCCGTCCTCGTCGCGGCGGGCACCGGCGACAACATGGCCGCGGCCGTCGGGCTCGGCCTCGGAGGTGCGGGGCTGCTCGACCACCCGGTCGTCAGTCTCGGCACGTCCGGGACCGTCTTCGCCGCGACGCGCGCGCGCCCCGCCGACCCCGGCCTCTCCGGCTTCGCCGCCGCCGACGGGACGTACCTCCCGCTCGGCTGCACCCTCAACTGCACGCTCGCCGTGGACCGGTTCGCGACGCTCCTCGGCCTCGACCGGGAGGACGTACGGCCCGGCGGGGAGGTCGTCGTCCTGCCGTACCTCGACGGCGAACGGACCCCCGACCTGCCGCATGCCGCGGGGCTCGTCACCGGCCTCCGGCACGCCACCGACCCGCGCGAGATCCTCGGCGCCGCCTACGAGGGCGCCGCCTTCACCGTCCTGCGCGCACTTGACGGACTCCTCGCCGCCTGCGGCCTCGACCCGGCGGACCCCGCCGTACGGGACCGGCCGATCCGGCTGATCGGCGGCGGGGCGCGCGGCCGGGCCTGGACCGACACCGTCCGCAGGCTGTCCGGGCGGCCCGTCGTGATCCCCGCCGCCGAGGAGCTCGTCGCCCTGGGCGCGGCGGCGCTCGCCGCCGGAGCCGTCACCGGAGCCGATCCGGTGGCCGTCGCCACGGGCTGGGGGACGGGCGACGGCGAGCAACTGCCGCCGCTGCCACGTGACACGGCGACCTGGGACCGTATCGGCGGAGTCCTGACGTCGGCGGCACCGACGCTCCTGGGGTGAGGGCTCGGGTTAGGTAGGGTCGTCGGATTCCACGATCAAAGGGGAATCCCATGTTCAAGTCGAAGGGGCCGGGCGCGGTGGTCATCGCCGTCGCGCTCGCCGCGCTCTGCGTCGGCTGTAGCGGTACGGCGGAGAGCGACGCGCAGGGCGGCGGGGGCGGTGGCGGCGGTCAGGTCGCCACGACGGCCCCGGAGGCGACGGCGGAGGATTCGGCCTCGGCGGAAGCCACGGTCAAGGTCGAGACCCCGGAGGAGGCGCCGGTTCCGGAGGCCTCCGCGACCTCCGGGGCCTCCGTCGACCCCGCCTCGCCCCCGCCCGAGAAGGTCCGCGACGCCTTCGCCGGACTCCAGGCGACCCTGAACGATTCCTGCGCCACCGACTGCGCGTACTTCCTCGGCCGGGTCTACGAGGAACTCGACGGCCTGGACCGCGCCATGAAGGCGGACCCGAAGGGTCCCGGACACTTCCCGGAGCCCATCGACTGGATCGCGAAGCTCCGCGGCGTACTCGGCGGCGACCGTTCCTTCGAGAACCTGAAGAAGAACGAGAAGCTGCTCGTCGGCACCCGCGACAAGATCAACACGTGGATGCAGGGCCACCCGGACGACTACCGCTGACCGCTGAACTCGCCCGTCACGCGCGTACCTCAGGACAACGAGGAGCCGCGCGCGTAGGGTGAGCCGACCACGACGGGGGAGTCGCCATGACCGCTGTACTGATGTTCTTCGGACTGCTCGCCGGGATCGGCGTGCTGCTGACGGTCACGCTGATGCGGCGCGGCAACAGCCGTACGGAGACGGCCGAGGGCCTGCTCAAGGAGCAGCAGGCCGCCCAGCAGGCCCACGACGACCACGTCTCCTTCGGCCTGGGAGTCCACAACTCCCTGCCGACGGCCTCGGACGTCCACATCCGGGGCGACCGCCGCCGCTAGGGCCTCCCTCACGCCGTTGCCGCGACCCGTCGCTCGTGCACCCGCAGGTGCAGGGTCGTCAGGTCGAGCAGCGGCGTCGGCAGGCCGTACGACCGTGCCCGGTCGGCGAGGTCGCCGAAGAGGTGCTCGACCTCGGTCGGCCGTCCGGCCGTCAGGTCGTGGTAGAGCGACGGCACCATCCGTGAGCCCGGCGCGGCGACCATGGCGAGCGTCGCCGCGCGCTCCGGCTCCGGCAGGGGATGCCCCGCGGCGGCGGCGATCGCGGCGATCTCGTCGAGGACCGCGGGGGCGAACGCCGGTCCGCCCGGCGTGTCGTACACGTCCCCGACCGTGCCGCGCATCAGGCCCGTCACGGCGCCGAACGTCGTGATGAACACCCACTTGTGCCACATCGCCGTGAGGATCCGCTCCGACACCGGGGCGTCGATGCCCGCGCCCTGGAGGACGGCCCGGATCCTCTCGGCCCGCGCCGAGACGATGCCGTCCTGCTCGCCGATGTCCAGGCGGGCCAGCGGGGCGAGGCGGCGGATGTCCCCGTTCTCGTCGAGGACGGTGACGACCCGGGCTACTCCGCCGAGCACGGCCGAGGGGCCGAAGCGCTCGTTGAGGGCGTCGAGGTGGGCGAGGCCGTTGAGCAGCGGCACGATCGCCGTGCCGGGACCGACCGCCGGCGCGAGGTCCTCGACCGCCCGCGCGAACCCGCTCGACTTCACGGCGAGGAGGACGAGGTCGTACGAGCCGGCCGACCCGTCGACGGACAGCTCGCCGGCCGTGACGAGCCGGGGCTCGACGGCCCACTCCTCGTCCGTGCCGACGATCCGCAGCCCGCGCTCGCGCAGCGCGGCGGCGCGAGCCGGGCGTACGAGGAAGGTGACGTCCTCTCCGGCGCGGGAGAGCAGCGCGCCGAGGTATCCACCGGTGGCACCGGCGCCGACGACCAGGATCTTCATGACAGGGAACCTCCAGTGGGGCGCCGTGAGGGCGCGGGGACGATCAGGGGAGTGAGCAGCCGGTGCGGGCGGGCGAGGGCCGCCGTCACCGGGTCGGCGTCGTCGGCCGGGGGTGTGAGCCCCGGACCGGGGGCGACCAGGACGTCTCCGACGGGAACGGCCTCGCCGCAGCCGGCGCATCGGCCGTCCTCGTCGAGTACGGCCCCGTCGGCCTCGTGCCGGAAGGTCCGGCGCGCGCCGCCCCCCGCCGGGTGGAACCGTTCGCCCCAGGCCGTGAGCGCGCGGACGGCGGGCCAGAGCGCGACGCCCTTCTCCGTCAGGACGTACACCTCGCGGCGGCCGGACCCCGGTTCGGTGCGCCGGTCCAGCACCCCGGCCTCGACGAGCGTGGCGAGACGGTCGGTGAGGACGGCCCGGGGGAGGACGAGGTGCGCGGCGAACTCGCCGAACCTGCGGACCCCGTAGAAGGCGTCGCGCAGGATGAGCAGCGTCCAGCGCTCCCCGACGATCTCCATCGAACGGGAGAGGGCACACGTCTGGCGGCGGTAGTCGCGCGGAAGCGTCATGGCGGCAGGTTAGCGCAGAAGAGTTCGGTGACTGAACTGTTTTCATGGGGGCGAAGGGGACGACTAGGCTCACGCTCACCATGAATCAGCCCACGGAACCCAAGGCCGACAAGTCGGGAGTGCGCCGGCACAACCTGAGTCTCGTGCTGCGGACCGTCCACGAGGCCGGCGAGACCACGCGCGCCGCCGTGGCGGCCAGCTCGGGGCTGACCAGGCCCGCCATCTCCTCGCTCGTCGAACAGCTCCTCGACCTCGGCTTCCTCGTCGAGTCGGGCAAGACGTTCAGCGGCCAGGCGGGGCGGCCGGGCACCGTCCTCAAACCGGCCCCCACCGGCCCCGCCGGACTCGGCGTCGAGATCAACATCGACTACGTGACGGTCTGCCTCGTCGACCTCACCGGCACCGACCGGATCCGGCGCACCGAGCGCCACGACAACCGCTCCGCCGACGCCGCCGAGGTCATCGACCGGGCCGCCCGCATCGCCGCCGAAGCCCTCGACGAAGCCGCCGGTCAAGGGCTCGTCCCCGCCGCCGGAGGGCTCGCGCTGCCCGGGCTCGTCACCGCCGGGACCGTCCGGCAGGCCCCCAACCTCGGCTGGAACGAGGTCGACGCGGGCCGCCTCTTCACCGAGGCCCTCGCCACCCGACGCCCCGGCACCGGCGGGCCGGACGGCCTCGCCCTCACCACCGACAACGAGGCCAACATGGCCGCCCTCGCCGAGCTGTGGTTCGGCGGCCTCGGGGACCTCCGCACCTTCCTCCACCTCACCGGAGAGATCGGCGTCGGCGGCGCGATCGTCGTCCACGGCGAACTCCTGCGCGGCGCGCACGGGTTCGCGGGCGAGATCGGGCACCTCGTCGTCGACGCCGAGGGAATGCAGTGCCGTTGCGGCTCGCGCGGCTGCCTGGAGCAGTACGCGGGGCAGGCCGCGCTGCTCAAGGCCTCGGAGGCGGCCGACCTGGCCGAACTCGTCCGCCGCGCCGAGGCCGGCGACGCCCGGACCCTCGGCGCGCTCGCCGAAGCCGGCCGCATGCTCGGGCGCGCGCTGTCGGGGGCGGTGAACCTCCTCGACCCCGAGGCGGTCGTCCTCGGCGGCATCTATCCGCGCCTGATGCCGTGGCTCGGGCCGGCCGTGACCGAGGAACTCGCCGAGCGGGTCGTCTCCGGCCTCTGGACGCCGACGACGGGGCGGCTGCGGGCGGCTTCGCCGACGGCGGACGCGGCGCGGGGTGCGGCGGCACTGGTCCTCCACGACGTCCTGGCGGACCCCCTGGCCCACGCCCCCACGTAACGCCGCTGCGCGGGGCCTCTTCCCCCACCCCGCCCCTTCCCGAAACCGGGGGCGCTGCCCCCGGACCCCCGGTCCTCAAACGCCGGACGGGCTGGAGTGCGGGGCTCAGCCCCGGACCCCCGGTTCTCAAACGCCGGACGGGCTGGAGTGCGGGGCTCAGCCCAGGACCCCGCGCCTCAAACGCCGGCGAGGCTGGGATACCGGGGCTCCGCCCCGGCCCCGTACGGCACGCGGCCGTGTCCTCAAACGCCGGACCGGCTGAAATGCCGGCGCGGCTGAGTTTCCGCCCGCAGGGCGGGAAACCCAGCCCCGCCGGCGTTTGAGGCGCGGGGTCCGGGGCGGAGCCCCGAGTCTTTTCAGCCCGTCCGGCGTTTGAGGACCGGGGCCGGGGGCGGAGCCCCGAGTCTTTTCAGCCCGTCCGGCGTTTGAGGACCGGGGCCGGGGGCGGAGCCCCGGCACCTCAGCCCCGCCGGCGCTTGAGGCGCGGGGGCTGGGGCAGCGCCCCAGTTCGGGAAGGGGCGGGGTGGGGAAGAGGCCCCGCGCAGCGGCCTCGTGCCCGCGCCGTCAGACCGCCACGCCGTGACTCCGCAGGTACGCCAGCGGGTTGACGTCCGAGCCGAAGTACGGCGTGGTCCGTACCTCGAAATGGAGGTGCGGGCCCGTCACCCGGCCGGTCTCCCCGGACAGGGCGATCCGCTGCCCGGCCGACACGCTCTGCCCGGACGACACGTCGATGCGGGACAGGTGGGCGTACTGGCTGTAGCGCCCGTCCGCGTGCCGGACGACGACCTCGTACCCGTACGAGCGGTTGTACCCGGTCGACACGACCCGGCCGGGCCCGACCGAGCGGACCGTCGTCCCGGTGGGAACGGCGAAGTCCTGGCCCGTGTGGTAGCCCTTCGACCAGGAGCCGGGCTGGCCGTAGTACCCCGTGAAGACGTACGACGAGACGGGCACGGTCCAGCCGCGCGTGGAGGGCGGGGTCGGGGGAGCGGGGTTGGACGGCTTCGAGGGTTTCGAGGGCCTCCCGGAGGTGTCGGTGCGCTGCTCGTACTTCCACTGGTGGCTCGTCCAGTACCAGTGGTTGTTGTACTTGTACCAGTAGACGCCGTACCGGGGGTCCCAGCCCTGGCGGCCGGGGAACACGGGCGCGCCGGAGCGGTACTTGGCGGTCGGGGTCTTGTTCTGGCCGGTGCCGGTGCCGGTGCCGGCACCGGTGCCCGCGCCGCCGGTGCTGTTCTGCTCGTACTTCCACTGGTGGCTGGTCCAGCGCCACTCGCCGGCCGCGTTCTTGTACCAGTACTTCGTGCCGTCCCAGCCCGCGTGAGCCGGGGCCGGTTCGGCGAGCGCCGTGCCCGTCCCCGCGCCCGCGAGCGCGACGACGCCGACGGTCGCGACGACGGCGGCCCGGCACACGCCGACCCGGCCCGCGCCGACCCGGTCGGCGGTGGTCTCGCCGGCGGCGGTGGCCGCGCAGCCGGGGCAGGAGCAGCCGACGGGTATCTCGTCGGTGAAGCCGGGCACGGTGAATACGGGGGTGTTCACGATCCTCGTCACTCCTGGTTCTGGGCGGTGGTGCCGCTGCGGCGGGTGTAGAAGGCCACGGTCAGGTCCTTGACCAGGGCCTGGCGTTCGAAGTCGTCGAGCTCGACGAGCCCGCGGGTGGTCAGCCGGGTCACGGTGTCGTCCACGGCGTCGACGACACCGGTGAGGACGCTGTCCCGGTGCTTGGCGTCGAGCGCGGCGATCTGCCGCCGGTGCATGGCGGCGGCGACCTCGGGGGCGTACTCGATACGGGTCGGGGTGGCCGAGAAGACGGCGATGCCGACCGGCCGGCACTCGGCCGCGAGGGTACGGGTCAGGGCGTCGCCGACGGCCTCGGCGTCCCGCAGGCTCGGGCCGTCGCCCCGGAAGGCGTCGGCGGGCAGTTGCGAGAGCACGCGCGCGGCGGCGGCCTCCACCTGCTCGCGCAGGTAGTCGAGGTGGTCGTCGACGGCGTACAGGGCGCGGGCGGTGTCCCGTACCGACCACACGACGAGGACCACCACGCGCAGCGCCGAACCCTCGGCGTCGACGACGGAGATGGGCTCGCTGCGCCAGTGCCGGAGCCTGACGTCGATCCTGCGGCGCAGGACGAACGGGCTGATCCAGGCGAGCCCGGTCCGGCGTACGGTGCCGCGGTAGCGGCCGAAGAGGGAGAGGACCCAGGCGGATCCGGTACGGCCGCGGGTCAGGCCGCCGAAGGCGATGACGGCGACGACGGCGCAGGCACCGAGCACCGCCCACTCCCACGGGAGGAGGTGGATGTCGCGCAGCGGACGGCTGCGCCAGAGCGTGGCACCGGCTCCGGCGAGTGCCGTGAGTCCGGTGAGGACGGCGAGCCAGCCGGGGACGGCGGGGCCGGGGCGCTCGACGAGGTCGGGGTCGGAGGGCGGGGGGCGCCGGGTGAGGCCGTCGGGGCGGACGGGTGGGGTGGCGGACGTGTCGGCGGTCAACGGCGCCAGGAGCTCGGTCGGTTCGGTGGGTCGCGGCAGGGTGGCCGAGGTCGCCCGCCCGGTGTCCGACCGGAAGAGGTCGTCCATCGGTATGCCGTCGGACGGGCGGCGGAATCGGACGGGTAGGGGCCGCTTCTGTGGCTCGCTCATGAGGCCCTTCCGGCCGTCCGGGAGATGACGGCACGTCTGATGATCTTCAGAAACCATCGTCACAGTGGAGAATGTCCCAATTGCCGGGACGGAAGTCCCGAATGCCCGGGACTTTGGTCCCTAGTCCGGAAGCTCCCCGGGAGGCCGTTGTCAGTGGCGGCCCCTACGTTGGGACCATGACGACGACGAGCGGTGGGGGAGCGTTCGAGGCGGCCACGGGCGACGGACCACCGCTGCCGGAGGCCGACGCCGAGCAGCGGTCGCGGGAGGTCCGCGCGGCCCTCGAAGGGCTGCTCCAGATCAGGAGAGTGACGAACGGTCGGGGCGGCGACCCGAGAGCCCTCCCCGCCGACTGGGAGCGCGCGCGGCCGGTCCGGGCGGTGGCGCTCGCCCTGGAGGCGGGCGGGATCGCGCCCTCGGCCGTGGATGCCACGGGGGCCCCGGTCGGCACGGGATACCGGGTCAGGGCCGGGGACCGCCCGGAGACGGCCGTGGTGGAGTGGCGGGGCCCGACGGGCTCGGGCGCGGCCCAGGAGGAGGCGGAGGCCCTCGGCGCGTGCGTACCGGTGCTCGCGCGCCTCGGCTGGGACGCGCTGCTCTACAAGGGGCCGCGCGGGCGCCGCTTCCTGGAGGTGGAGCCGGGCGCGCAGGGGTGAGGGGGGAGCTTCCGGGAACGCCGGGAACGCCGGGAACGCCAGGAACGCCCGTACGCCGTGAGCGCGTGACCCGGTGGGCCACGCGCTCACGGTACGGAGGGTGTCAGGTCTGCTGCCCGGCGGATCAGGCGATCGACGCGGAGACGATCGCCGAGACGGCGAGGTTGCAGGAGGCCGTGACCCAGACGGCCGGGTGCGGCTCGGGGTCGACGAGCGTCGCGCCGAGGCGGCCGGGGGTGACCAGGTCCACCACGAGGAAGGCGACGGCCATCATCACGAGGCCGAGCAGGCCGAACGCGGCGGTGGAGACGAGTCCCTTGCCGAAGTTGTCGTACGTCGTCCAGATGGAGGTGAAGACGATGCCGCCGATGCCGAGGAGGGCGGAGCTCAGGAGGATCGCGGCGTTGCGGTTGCGCTCTTCCCAGATCTGCCGGCCGAGCTTGCCGGGCGTCAGCACGTCCACGAGCACGATGCCGAGGATCAGCAGGACCACGCCGAGGGCGCCGTAGGCGCCGGCCCGGCCGAGGCCGTTGACGATGTCGCTCATGGGTTGCCGACTCCGGAAGGTTGCGATCACGGGGGATCGGTGGTCAAGGACCGGCAAAATGTAGCGCACAGGTCAAGCTCGTCCGCCGCCCGCCCGGGGATCGGGCGGACGGCGGACGGGCGGCAAGCGGGCCGCGAGTGGGCGACGGGCGGACGGCCAGGTGCGCGTCACGCGGGGAACGGGCGCCGCTTCACGCCCCCGGCGGCAGGTTCTTGGCGCGGGAGCGCACCATGAAGGCGGTGACGGCCTCGACGATGCCGACGACGATCAGCCAGATGCCGGCGAGGACGATGAGGACCGCCGCCGACTCCAGGGGCGAGACGATCAGGACGATGCCGGCGATGGCGCTGACGATGCCGAGGAAGATCTGCCAGCCGCGCGCGGGCATCGCGGAGTCGGAGGCCGCGGCCACGGTCTGCGTGATGCCGCGGAAGAGCCAGCCGATGCCGATCCAGAGGGCGAGGAGCAGGGTCGACTGCATCGCGCCCCGGAAGCAGAACAGGCCGAGCAGGATCGACAGGGCGCCGCTGATGAACGCCATGACGCGCAGCGCGGTCGTCGCGTGCGTGCCGAAGGCGGCGACCAGCTGCATGATGCCGCTGAAGAGCAGGTAGAGGCCGAAGAGCACACCGACCACGATGAGCGAGGTGCCCGGCCAGACGAGCACCAGGATGCCGAGGATCGCGGACACGATTCCGGCGATGAGCAGGGCCTGCCAGGCGGCTCCGGCCAGCATGGCGAGGGGGCCCGGCGGGACGTCCGACCGCGTCGGTCCGTCGTGGGCTGGTCTGCCGTGAGTCTGCGTCATGGAACTCTCGCTTCTTTTTCGTTGGAGGGGGAGAAGGGCGGTGCGGTCAGCCGCCGGAAGCGGTCGCCGCGTACCCGCGCAGGAAGAGCGCCTCGGCCAGCGCCATCTGCTCGATCTCGGACGGGTCGACGCTCTCGTTCGGCGCGTGGATGAGGCAGCCGGGCTCCTCGACGCCGATCAGGGCGATCTCCGCGTCGGGGAACTGGCCGGCGAGCACGTTGCACAGCGGGATCGACCCGCCCTGCCCGGACTGGACCATCTCCTTGCCGTACGCCTCGCTGAGCGCGGCCGCCAGGGCGCCGTAGGCCGGGCCGTCGGTGCGCGCCCGGAACGGCTGGCCGCCGCTCTCGGCCTCCACCTCGACCCGCGCGCCCCACGGCGCGGCCGAGGTGAGGTGGTCGGTGAGGGCGCGGAGCGCGTCGTCCGCGTCGATGCCGGGCGGCACCCGCAGGCTGACCCGGGCCCGTACCTTCGCCTGGATCGCGGCGGAGGAGCCCACGACCGGCGGGCAGTCGATGCCGAGCACGGTCACGGCGGGCCGCGCCCAGAGTTCGTCGGCGACCGAACCCGTACCGACGAGGTCGACGCCGTCGAGGGTGCCGACGTCGGCGCGGAACTGGTCGACGGGGTAGTCGACGCCGTCCCAGGTCCCGTCTCCCGGCAGCCCCTTGATCGCCGTGTTGCCGTGCTCGTCGCGCAGGCTGTCGAGGATCCGTACGAGCGCGGCGAGGGCGTCGGGCGCGGGGCCGCCGAACATGCCGGAGTGCATCTCGCCCTTGAGCGTGGAGACGGTGACGACCACGTTCGCCAGGCCGCGCAGGGAGGTGGTGGTCGTCGGCAGTCCGAGCGCGAAGTTGCCGGTGTCGCAGACGAGCAGGGTGTCGGCGGCGAAGAGGTCGGGCTGGAGGGGGACGAGCTTCTCCAGGCCGCCCGTGCCCTGTTCCTCCGAACCCTCGGCGACGAACTTGATGTTCACCGGGAAGCCCTTGCCCTCCGGTCCGCCGAGCGCGCGGAGGGCCGTCAGGTGCATGGCGATGTTGCCCTTGCAGTCGGCGGAGCCCCGGCCGTACCACCGGCCGTCGCGTTCGGTGAGCTCGAACGGCGGGGTCTGCCAGGCCGCGTCGTCGAGCGGCGGCTGCACGTCGTAGTGGCAGTAGAGCAGGACGGTCGGCGCGCCCCCGGGGCCCGGTGCGTGGCCGACGACCGCGTCCGTGCCGTCCGGGGTCGTCACCCGGCGCATGTCGCGCAGGCCCGCCTCGGTGAAGGCCCGGACGAGGAAGTCGGCGGCCTTCGCGCACTCCTCGGGCGGGAACTGGCGCGGGTCGGCGACGGACCGCATCGCCACGAGCTCCGTGAGGTCCTCCTTGGCGCGGGGCATCAGCGCCCGGACCTTCTCCCGCAGCGCGGCCGTCTCGGCGGACTCGGCGGTCATGCGCACCCACTTCCTACGGGTCGGAAAAATCTGTAATTGCTTCCTTACTAAATCAATACGGAACATAAGCCGCAAAAGATGACTCCGATGGAGCACAGGGCGGTGCTTCCGAGCGGCGGAGCGGGACGAGCGGCCCGAGAGTGGTCGAGGAACGAGCCCTCCCCCCACCCGTTACGGAGACTGCTCATGACCCACCTCAACCGACGCGACCTCGGGCTGCTCGTCCTGCGGGTCGGCACCGGCGCCGTCCTCGCGGCGCACGGGACGCAGAAGCTCTTCGGCTGGTTCGGGGGCGGCGGCATCGAGGGCACCAGCCACGCGATGGAGGCGATGGGCTTCTCGCCCGGCAGGGAGAGCGCCATCGCCGCCGGGCTCGGCGAGGCGGGCGGCGGCGCCCTCCTCGCCCTCGGGCTCGCCACCCCGGCGGCCGGCGCCGCCGCCGCGGGCGCGATGGCGGGTGCCGTCGCCGTGCACGCCCCGGCCGGCTTCTTCGCGCAGGGCGGCGGATACGAGTACCCGGCCTTCCTCGGTTTCACCGCCGCCGCCATCGGCGTCACGGGCGCCGGGCGCTACTCCCTCGACCACGCCACCGGCCACGTCCTCGACCGGCCCTGGGTGGTCGTCACCGCCTTCCTCGGTGCCGCGCTCGCGGCGGCGGCCGTCGTCGGCCGCCGGGCCCAGGACCAGGATCAGGACCAGGATCAGGACCAGGGCTCCCCGGACGGGGACGACTCGGCGGACGACCCACTGGCGCAGGAGGGTTAGGCTCGCCGGAGACGAAGGGACAGGCGCGGCGCATGAAGATCGATCTGACGGACACCAACTCCAGCAAGATCAACAAGGCGATCCTGGAGGGGCGCAGGGCCGTCGGCACACCCGCCGTCGGTGTCGTCCTCACCCTCATCGTCGTGACGGACGAGGAGAACGCCTACGACGCGGTCAAGGCCGCCAATGAGGCGTCCAAGGAGCACCCCTCCCGCACGCTCGTCGTCATCAAGCGCCACGCCCGCTCCCCGCGCGAGCGCCACGAGACCCGCCTCGACGCCGAGGTCAGGCTCGGGATGGACGCCGGGTCCGGCGAAACGGTCCTGCTCCGCCTCCACGGCGAACTCGGCGCCCGCGCCGACTCCGTCGTCCTGCCCCTGCTCCTGCCGGACGCGCCGGTCGTCGTCTGGTGGCCCGTCGACGCGCCCCAGGTCCCGTCCCTCGACCCCCTGGGCGTGCTCGCGCAGCGCCGTATCACCGACATGTACGCGGTCGAGGACCCGCTCGCGGCCCTCGCCGCCCGCGCCGCCTCGTACGCCCCCGGGGACACCGACCTCGCCTGGACCCGGCTCACGCCCTGGCGGTCGATGCTCGCCGCCGCGCTCGACCAGGCGCACGCGACCGTCACCTCGGCCGCCGTCGAGAGCGAGGCGGAGAACCCGAGCGCCGAACTCCTGGCCCGCTGGTTCGAGGTCCGGCTCGGCGTCCCCGTCGACCGGGTCGTCACCGACGGCCCGGTCGTCACGGCGGTCCGCATGGGCACGGCGGGCGGCGAGATCCGCATCGACCGTCCCGAGGGCCCGGTGGCCCGTCTCGCCATCCCCGGCCAGCCCAGCCGGGTCCTCGCCCTCAAGGTCAGGACCACGGCCGAACTGATAGCCGAGGAACTGCGCCGCCTCGACCCGGACGTGGCCTACGCGGCGGCACTGCGCGGCAAGGGCACGCCCGCGAGGAAGCCGCGCGCGTAGAGCCGCGCGCGTAGAGCCGGTTCCCGGGGGCTGCCTTCCCCGGGCTTATCCCTCCGGCGTGAACACCACCGGCAGCGTCGCCATCCCGCGCAGGATCCCCTCCCGCCGGGTCAGGTCGACGTCCGGGTCGGCGAGCCGCAGATCGGGGAGGCGGCGGAGGAGCGTGCCGATCGCGATCCGCGCCTCCGCGCGGGCCAGCGGTGCCCCCAGGCAGAAGTGCACGCCGTGGCCGAAAGCGAGCTGTTGCGGAACCTCGCGGCGTGCGACGTCGAGGAGGTCGGGACGGTCGTAACGGGCGGGGTCGCGGTTGGCCGCCGCCAGGCCGACGATGATCATCTCGCCGGGCGGGATGGTCACGCCGCCGATCTCGTACGTGTCCACGGTGAAGCGCGCGACGCCCCGGCTCACCGGCCCCTCGTAGCGCAGGAGTTCCTCGATCGCGCCCGGAAGCAGCGAGGGGTCGTCCCGCAGCGCGGCGAACTGCTCGGGGTGGCGGAGGAGCGCGTGCATCCCGTTGGCGATGAGGCTCGCCGTCGTCTCGTGCCCGGCCAGGGTGAGCAGGATCGTCATGGCCGTCAGCTCGCGGTCGCTGATCTTCTCCTCGGCGTGGGCGGCACAGAAGGCGCTGATCAGATCGTCCTTGGGGTTCGCCTTGCGCTCGGCGATCAACGGCTCGAAGAACTCGGCGAGTTCGGCCCGCGCCTTCGCCCCCTTGGTGAGCCGCTCGGGGGTGTTGGGCGGCATGATGAGGCCGACCGCGAGGCGTGCGAAGTCGGGCTGCCCCTCGGCAGGGATCCCGATGAGTTCGCTGAGGACGGCCATGGGCAGCGGCAGGGCGAACTCGGAGACGAGATCGGCCGATCCGCGACTGGCGAAGGAGTCGACGAACGCGTCCGTGTGCGCCTGGACGCGGGGCGCGAGCTCCTCGACACGGCGGAAGGTGAAGGCCTTCGAGGCGAGGTTCCGCAGCCGGCTGTGGTTCTCCCCGTCGGCCACGAGCATGCTGGCCATCAGGACGTTGGTGCGCTCCTGGTGGTCCATCTCCTCCTTGAGGCCGGTGACCCCGACCGGGCTGCTGCTGAGCCTCGGGTCGGTCAGCGCGGCCACCGCCTCGTCGTAGCCGGTGACCATCCAGACTTCAAGGGTCGGATTCAGCCGGACGCGCTGGACGACTCCGTGCTCCCGGATGCGCTCGAAAAGCGGGTAGGGGTCGGGCTGTTGGGCGACGTTCACCGGGACGTCGTGAACAATCGTCTGCTCCTGGCCGGTCATCTTCCGTAACTCCCCGAAGGTCCGTGAAAGATCTGTGGCAAGTAGTCATACCAGCCACCCCAGTTGCGTGGTAGCGTCACCGGCGCTCGAACCGCATGATGCTCGAAGAGGAACCCGGCCACCCGCCGGGGACGTACGAGCGAGGCGTTCCGCCCCACCCGGCGGCTCGTCCCGCACTGCTCGACTCGGATGCAGTCACGGCCTCAACCAGGCCCAATGCGATGGGGGTTACGTTTCGTGGAGCAAGCGGCAGCCGTGGACCCGCTTCTGGATCTGGCCGGACCGTCGAACCTGCGGAACCCGTATCCGGCGTATGCCCGGATGCGTGAGGAGACCCCCGTCTTCTGGCACGAAACGCTCGGTTCCTGGGTCCTGACCCGGCACGCCGACTGCCTCGCCGTGCTCACCGACAGCGACCGTTTCGCCTCCGACTGGCGCCGCGCCGGGGAGGACATCCCCGCGCCGCTGCTCAGCGTGCAGACCCTGGACCCGCCGGAGCACACCGCCATCCGGCACCTGCTCCTGGACGGCTTCCGCGCCCAGGACCGCCGGGCGCTCCACGACGACCTGGACCACCAGATCAAGGACCTCCTGGCCGAGTTGGCCCGGCGGGACTCCTTCGACCTCGTCGGCGAACTCGCCGAGCCGGTGGCGCTCCGCTTCGTGACCGCCTTCCTCGGCGTCCCGGCACCCGAGCTCGACTGGTTCGTGCCCATGTCCCGTACCGTCGTCGACGGCATGGACGCCGGGCTCTGGCCGGAGAAGCACGAGCCGGCCGTCGCGGCCCGGGCCCGGCTCGCCGAGTACGCCGGCGGCTGGCTCGCGGACCCGCCCAAGGACGGCCTCATCGCCCACGTCGCCGCGCACGCGGCGGACAGCGGCGTTGAGGAAACGGTTCTGCGGAACAGTCTCCGCGCGGTCCTCCATGCCGGATACGAATCGGCCTCGCGCCTCCTCGGCAACGCCGCCGCGGCGCTCCTCACCACCCCCGGCGCGCCGGCCGCCTTCGGGGCGACCCCGGCAGCCGCCGTCGACGAACTCATCCGGTACGACGCACCCGTCCAGGCGGACGCCCGGGTCTGCGTCACCGACACCGCACTGGGTGGCGTCACCCTGCGGGCGGGGGAACCGGTCACGCTCCTCCTGGGCGCGGCCAACCACGACCCGCTCCGCTTCGACCACCCCACAGACCTGCGACTCGACCGCGCGCCCAACCCGCACCTCGGGTTCGGCCGCGGAGCCCACGCCTGTCTGGGCGCCTCCATGGCGATCCGGCTCGCCGGATCGGTCCTCGGGACCCTGGCCAGGGAGTACCCCGACGCGCGGGGAGTCGCGGAACCGGAACACCGGCGCAATCTGACCCTGCGCGGTCTCGACCGCTTCCAGGTCGCCTTGCGCCCAGGAACGGGGGAGGGGGTAGCACCATGAAGTACTGGCACTGAGACCCGTGAGCGTGGCGCCCGTCCGTGAGGCGCCACCCCGCCGGGGCCCGAGCCGGCTGTACGGCCCGGGCCCCGGCCCACACGTGACACCTGGCCCCGGTCCGTACGCCTCGTACGGTGTTACGCGCGCAGCCGCCCCGGCAGCCAGCGCAGCTGGGCGGCCTGCTGGAACGGCCCGCCGCCCTCGTGGTCGTTGAAGTCGTAGACCTCGATCTCCTTGTCCTCGACCGCGTACGCGTTGAAGGCGGCGAACACCGTCGACGGCGGGCAGGTCGTGTCCTCCAGCGCCGTCGAGAACAGCGCGGGCGCCGTGGCCCGGGCGGCGAAGTGGACCCCGTCGAAGTAGGCGAGGGTGTCCCGCACCCGCTGGACCTTCCCCCGGTGCGTCTTCAGGTAGTTCCCGATCTCCCGGTAAGGGGCGTCGTCGGTGATCGTCGTCGCCCGCGGGAAGTCGCAGAGGAACGGAACGTCCGGAGCCACCGCGGCCAGATCCGGCACGAGCCCGCCGACGGCGAGGGTGATGCCGCCGCCCTGGCTCCCACCCGTCACCGCCGTGCGCGCCGCGTCCACCAGCGGGTGCGAGCGCGCCGCCTCGACGGCCCGGACCGCGTCCGTGAACACGCGCCGGTAGTAGTACGTGGCGGGGTCCTCGATCCCCCGGGTCATGAAGCCCGGGAAGGCCGGCGCGCTGCCGACCGGGTCCGGGGTGTCACCGGGCGCCCAGCCGGAGCCCTGCCCCCGGGTGTCCATGAGGAAGTGCGCGTACCCGGCCGAGGCCCAGAGCAGCGGCGTGTGCGGCAGGCTGCGCCCGCCCCCGTACCCGAGGAACTCGACGACCACCGGCAGCGGTTCGGCCGTCCCGGCGGGCAGGACGAACCAGCCCTTGACCGGGTGCCCGTCGAATCCGGCGAACGTCACGTCGTACGTCTCTACGAGCGCGAGCCCCGTCTCGACGCGCGAGAAACGCGCGTCGAGCGCGTGCGTCCGCGTCTCGTCGAGGGTTTTCGCCCAGAAGGCGTCGAAGTCCGCCGGCTCCACGGACGTGCTGCGGTGGGCGCGGAGTTGGTCGATGGGCAGGTCGAAGTGACTCATGGGAACCGCCTGGGGCCTGGTGGAAAGGAAGGAATCACGTGCGAAGGGTCGACCGGCTCGCCCCGGTCCCGCCCACCCTAGTGCGCGACCGGCACCGATTCATATACATGAATACTTTTCGGGGTTCCCCGGAACGCGCGGGCAGACACGTGCGTCCGACCGCGCGACGAGACGTCCCGCGCGCCGATCACCGTGACATCCTCGGACGATGTTCCCCGCCGTGTCCGACTGCGGGCTCTCGTCGTCCTGCGCGAAGGGACACCATGTTCATCAGCCACATCGTCCGCCACGAGGTCCTGCACGTCACGCTCCACCGCGACCTCGACGTCACCAACCGGGCGGCGGCCGCCCTCCAGATCCAGGCCCTGGTCCAGGACCACCGCCCGACCCGCGTCGTCATCGCGGTCCCGGCCGCCGACCCCACCCCCGCCACCCTCAGCGCCCTGGCCCGCGCCCACCGCATGTGCGCCAGCCTCGGCATCCCGCTCGCCCTGACGGGCGCGAGCACCCGCACCCACCGGCTCCTGGACGTCAACACCGCCTGAGACGGGGGGCGGCGGGCCGCCGGGCCTTGGTCGAGGCCGGGCCGGGCCTCAGTCGAGGAAGGACTCCACCGACACCTCGTACGGCGAACCCGAGGAGAAGAACTCGGGACCGGGCCTCTCCTCGGCGTGCGCGAAGCTCTCGGGCGTCAGGAAGGAGACCAGCAGGGTGACCGCGCCGTCCTCGCGCGTGAAGTACAGGTCCTCCGGCCGGCCGGGCTCGGTGTGCCAGGGCACCGCGGACTCCGTCCACCCCTCGCGCCGCGCCACCTCCCGGTAGTACGGGAACACCTCGGCCCGGTCGCCGGAGAAGGTGTACGTCCGGTTGGCGTACACGACGACGTCGCCGCTGTCCGCCCAGCACCCGGCATCGGGTTCGCCGAAGGGCGCGGCCCGCGTGGCCCCGTCCGGCCGGTCGTCCAGGACGGAGAGCGCGTCCAGCTCCTTCACCCGCTCCTCGGTCCCGTCGCACCCCCGGAGCTCGGCGACGAGCAGGGCGCACCCGCTCAGCCCGCCGGCCAGCAGGGCGGTGGACAGGAGCAGGACGGTCGAGCGGATCCGCAGGCGCAAGGTCTCTCCCTTCGACGGGGCCGGTCCGTTGACCGTTGGCGGCGGAGCCGGGAAACTGCGGCGGCCGTCCGCCGACGACCCGCCCCCCCCCGCGTGCCCGGAGAGAATATGACCACACCGCTGCTGCACCGGCACCACCCCGAACTCGCCCGCACCCTCCCGTTCCTCCGGCTCGGCGACGCCCCCACGCCGGTCCGACGGCTGACCGGACCGGCCGTCCGCTCCGACCTGTGGTGCAAGGACGAGAGCGGGTACGGCTCCGGTGGCTGGGGCGGCAACAAGGTGCGGAAGCTGGAATGGCTTCTGCCCGAGATCCGGCGGCGCGGCGCGCGGACCGTCCTGACCGTCGGCGCCACCGGCACCAACTGGGGCCTCGCGGCGGCCCTGTACGCCCGCGAGCTCGGGATCGGCACGGCGCTCGCGCTCGTCGACCAGCCCGAGGACGCGCACGTGCGCGAGCAGCTGCGCCGACTGCGGCAGTCCGGCGCCACGATCCACCGCACGCGCACCAAGGCGCGGACGATAGCCCTGGCCCCCTGGCTGGTCCTGCGCCACACGCACGGACTCCGGCTCCCGTACTACCTGCCGGCGGGCGGATCGGCCCCGGTCGGCGTCCTCGGTTACGTCGAGGCGGGCCTGGAGATCGCGGATCAGGTGGCCGCGGGAGCACTGCCGGAGCCCCGCCACATCGTCACCGCCGTCGGCTCGGGCGGCACGGCCGCGGGCCTGGCCCTGGGCTGCGCGATGGCCGGACTGCGCTCGCGGGTCCTGGCCGTGGTCGTCAACGACACGCTGCCGCTGTCCACGGAGGACCTGACCCGCCTGGCCGACCGGACGTCGACCCTCCTCCGTGACCGGGGAGCCACCGCCGCGCCACCACCCCTCGCGCTGACCGCGACCCGGTCCCACCTGGGCGCGGGCTACGGCCACCCCACTCCCGAGGCCACGGCCGCCGCCGCGACGGCCTCGGCCCTCGGCCTCCACCTGGACCCCGTCTACAGCGCGAAGGCCTTCGCGGCGGCCCTGTCACCGGACGTCGAGGGCCCGGTCCTGTTCCTGAACACCTACGGCCCGAGGGGCTGCGCGAGGCCGGACTAGGTCGCGGCCCCGGCCCCGGCCCCGGCCCCGGACCCGGCCCCGGGATCGGGATCGGGATCTGGATCGGGATCGGCGAAGGCGCCCGGCGGATCGTCTCCGCCGGGCGCCCGAAACGGTGCGGACTTCGTCAGATCCGGCTGCCGGGCAGTCCCAGCTCCGCGGCGACCAGGTCCTCGTAGGTGTCCCGGCGCCGGATGAGCCGGCTGTCGAAGCCCTCCACGAGGACCTCGGCGGGACGCAGCGACGAGTTGTACTGGCTGGCCATGGTCATGCCGTACGCGCCCGCGCCGAACACGGCGATGAGGTCCCCCTCGCGCAGCGCGGGGAGCGCGCGGTCGCGGGCGAGGTAGTCGCTGGACTCGCAGATCGGTCCCGCCACGTCGTACGTGACGGAGCCGTCGAGGCGGAGGCTCTCGGTGCGCGCGGGCGGGATGACGCCGTCGGCGGGGCGGACCGGCCACATGAAGTGGAAGGCGTCGTAGAACGCGGCCCGGATGAGGTTGTTCATGCCCGCGTCCACGATGGCGACGGTGCGGTCACCGGCCTGCTTGAGGTACCGGACGCGGGTGAGGAGGATCCCGGCGTTCGCCGCGATGGAGCGGCCCGGCTCCATGACGACGCGCCCGCCGGCTTCGACGAAGGGCCGCAGCACGGGGACGATGGCCTCCGCGTAGTCCTTCCAGCCGGGCGCGCTGCCCGTCTCGTACGCGGCCGCGAAGCCGCCGCCCATGTTGATGAGCTCCACGGTGTGACCGGCGGCGCGCAGCTCGGCCTCCAGGGCGAGGATGCGGGTCAGCGCGCGGACGTACGGTTCGGGGGAGTGGATGGGCGAGCCGAGGTGGACGTGGAGGCCGGTGAGCCGCAGGTGGGGCAGTTCGGCGGCGCGCGCGAAGATGTCCGCGACGCGCTCCAGGTCGACCCCGAACTTGCTGCCCCGGGTGCCCGTGGTGGTCTTCTCCGGGGTGTTGTGGCCCTCGACGTCGGGGTTGACGCGGACCGCCACGTTCTGCGGTCGGCCGGCCTTCGCCACGACGCGGGCGAGCAGTTCGAGCTCGGACTCGGACTCGACGTTGATGCACCCGATGTTGTGCGCGACCGCCTCTTCGAGTTCCTCCTGCGACTTGCCCACCCCGGCGAACACGATGCGCTCCGGCGGGATGCCGGCCGCGATCGCCCGGTGCAGTTCGCCGCCGCTGACCACGTCGGCTCCGGCGCCGCCCGAGGCCAGTTCGCTCAGCAGGTGCAGGTTGCTGCACGTCTTCACGGCGTAGCAGACCAGGGGGTCGAGGTCGGCGAAGGCGGCGCTCAGGTCGGCGAGGTGGGTCGCCAGGGTGGAGCGCGAGTAGACGTAGGTGGGTGTGCCGTACTCGGCGGCCACGTCCTGGAGGTCCACCCCCTCGCAGCGCAGCGATCCGTTCTCGTACGTGAAGCTGTCCAACGTGCGTCCTTCCCCGGAGTGCTGATCGGGGAGAAGTCTAGTGGCGCACGCTGGACGACGTGACGTCAGAAACCTTTGCCCACGGGGCATTTGGGCGCCGGTTTCACTCCTCCGGGTGCTCGCCCCGCGAAGTTTCACACACCGCTGTCCGGGGACCCGTACAAGGCCTTCCGTTCCAGCGCCCGGACCTGCTCGTAGTCGCGCTCCACCTGATCACGGCTGTCACTGACCAGGTACAGGTGGCCGGGTGAGCTGAACAGGTCGACGGTCCGGCGGACGGGGGTGCCCGGTAGCAGGGCGTCGGTGGATCCGCACAGGTAGCTGGGCAGCTGTCTCACCTCGTCCAGGGCGACGGCGTCGACGTGTCCGTCCGCCGGGGCGATGAGGACGACCACCCTGAGGTGCTTGTCCAGCCGGTACTCGCTGCCCGGCAGGGAGGCGAAGCCCGCGGGGTCCGTGTACGCGTCCACGGTCAGGGACACCTGGCTGTGACCGGTGGCGGCCTGGGGCCCGCGCGAGGTCACCGACCCTTCGAGCCGGGCGCCCGTCTCGATGAGGACGGGCCCGCGCGGGGTGAGCATCACCTCGGAGTGCGCGGGGCCGTGGTGGATGCCCAGGGCGTCGAGCACCCGGCCGACGTACTCGGCCAGCGCGCGCTGGGTCGCGCCGTCGGCCGGGAGGAGGTCCTGGTAGTCGTAGACGACGGCGCCGTCGACGCCGACGCGCTGCTCGCGCCAGATCTCGTGGATGAAGTGCCGGCCGTCACGGCTCACGGAATTGACGAAGTACTGCTCTCCTGTGAGGAGTTCCTGACCGAGCACTCGGTCGTTGAAGCCGCCCATCTGATCGTGCTGTCCGATGATCCCGGCGAACGCCTGCCGGGCCTCGTCCCGGTCGGCGCAGATCGTCACGGAGTCCGAACCCGCGCTCGCGAGGGGCTTCACGACGAGAGGCCAGTGGCCGTGGCCGTCAGCCCAGTCCAGGAGCTCGTCCAGGTCGTCGGTGGCGAGACTGGCGGCCGCGGCGACTCCCTGGTCGGCGAGGCGCCGGGCCATCGCGTACTTGTCGCGGCGGCACGGGCTCAACTCCGTGCCGTTTCCCGGCAGCCCGAGCTCCTCGGCCAGTCGGTCGGCGGTGTGGACCCCGGACTCGGAGCCGACGACGACCAGCTTCGGCGCGTAGGCGCCGAGCCGCTCCGCGAGGTCGTCGTCGGAGGAGCTCAGGACCGCGAGGAAGTGCTCGGGCGTGAAGTGACGGAGCAGCGAGTCGGGCACCTGGTCCGTGCTGAGGACCGCGACGGCGTCCCAGCCGCGACGGGCGAATTCCGGGGCGAGTTGGGCGCCCGTGCTGAACGGGTCGACCACCGCGACCACAGGCCTGGTCGCCGCGACTGCGGGCCCGGTCGCCTCGACCACGGGCTCGCTCACTGCGACCACTCCGTCGGCAGACGGTCCCACCGGTGCCCGCGCAGCGCGCCGAGGAGTTCCGCGGAGAGCGCGGTGCCGTCGCTGACGGAAAGGTTCGCGCGCACATGGGTGGGGGTGCGCATGCCCGGGATCACCGTGTGCACCGCCGGGTGGTGCAGGATGAACCGGAGGGCCAGCTCCGGCATGGTCATCGTCTCCGGCACCACGGGGCGCAGCTTCTCGGCCCGCTCGACGCTCGCGGCCAGGTTCTCCGGCACGAAGTAGCTGTTGCGCCAGTCGCCTTCGGGCCAGCTGCTGTCCGCCGTGAGCGTGCCGGTCAGCGTTCCCTCGTCGAACGGGACACGGGCGATCACGCCGATGTCGAGACGTTCGCAGACGCCGAAGAGCTCGTCCTCGGGTGCCTGGTCGAAGATGTTGTAGATGACCTGGACGGAGTCGACGAGCCCGGTCTCCAGGGCGGCCACCACGTTCTCCGGCTCCCAGCGGTTGACGCTGATGCCGACGGCCTCGACGAGACCCTGACGCTTCATCCGCTCCACCTGCCGCAGCCAGTGCGGATCCGAGGCCCAGGAGTCCTCCCACACGTGGTACTGCATCAGGTCGACGCGGTCGGTGCCCAGGTTCTCCAGGCTGTACCGGAGGTACTCCTCGACGTGGTCGTCGGGGAACACGTCGACGAACCGGGCCTCCTTCGACGGCGGCCAACGCCGGTCGAGCGGTGGGATCTTGGAAGCGATGTGGAGGAGACGGTCGGCATGGGACCGCCGGAGCCCGCCGAGCAGCTGTTCGCTGTGTCCGCGACCGTAGATCCACGCCGTGTCGAAGAAGTTGCACCCTCCCTCGACGGCGAGGTTCAGGGCCGTGCGGCCCTCGTCGTCGTTCGCCCCGCTCCAGCCGCCGGTCCCACCCCCGATCCCCCACATGCCGTAGCCGATCTCGCTGACCTGCCAGCCTGTACGTCCGAAGCGACGAAACCGCACCCGCCGAGCCTTCCCCAACGTAGTGTCATGACCTTGCAACCGTACAACGCCCGACCTGCCGACAGCCGGTGAAAGGAGCAAAGGTGCGGCCCGATCTGAGACGTAGGTTCTTGGCGGACTTGCAAGGGCGCCGGGTGCCCTATCCCACCGACCGGACCACGATCCATCTGTTCGAAGACCAGGCCCGCGAGCACCCGGGACGCCCGGCCGTGCGCTGGGCGCGGGGCTGCCTCACCTACGGGGAGCTCGACCTGCTGGCGGGCCAGTGGGCCTCCGCACTGCGCGAACTCGGGCTGGCCAGAGGTGATTTCGTCCCTCTGGTCACCGGCGGCGGACCCGCTCTCCCCATGATGATGCTGGCGTCCATGAAGCTCGGCGCCGTGTTCGTGCCGGTCGACGACGCCTGGCCCCCGGCGCGGCTCGCCGAGAGCCTGCGCCGGCTGCGCCCTCCGGTGGTCGTCCTGACGAGCCCGGGGGACGTTCCCGCCGAGGGGCTGACGGTGGTCCGTGTCGACGGCGCGATACCCCCGCCGGGTCCCGTGGAGCCGGTGAGCCGTGCGGTCCCCACGGTGGACGACATGGCGTACGGCTTCTTCACCTCGGGGTCGACGGGAGCGCCCAAGTGCGCGCTCAACCGGCACCTCGGCCTGCTGAATCGTTTCCTGACGATGACCCGCCGCTTCGGCGGCCAGCACGACGTGGTGCTGCAGAACAGCCGGCACGTCTTCGACTCCTCCCTGTGGCAGCTGCTCTGGCCGCTGACCAAGGGCAGCGAGGTCGTCCTGCCGGAGCGGGAGGGCATCCTCGACCTGCTGCTGACCGTGGAGGAGATCGCCGCCTACGGGGTGACGGCGACCGACTTCGTGCCGTCGGTCTTCAACATGCTGGTGGAACTGCTCACCGTCGACGAGGGCATGCGCGAACGGCTCGGCTCGCTGCGGCATCTGCTCATCGGCGGCGAGGAGATCGACCCGGCGGCGGTACGGGCGTTCCGTGCGATGCTGCCCGGCGTCACCCTCACCAACACGTTCGGGCCGACGGAGGCGTCCATCGGTTCGGTCTTCCACGAGATACGGGACGAGGACGACGGCGCCATCCCCATCGGGCGGCCCATCGACAACACCTGGGCGGTCGTCCTGAACGCGCGCGGCGAGCCCGTCGAGCGGGGGACGGTCGGCGAGATCCATCTCGGCGGCGACTGCCTCGGCATGGGCTACCTGGACGATCCGGAACGCACGGCGGCGGCCTTCCCGCCCAACCCGTTCCCCGAGATACCGGGGCCGGTGCTGTACCGCACCGGCGACCTGGCGTGGCAGCGCGCGGACGGCGCGCTGATGTTCGCGGGGAGGAGCGACCAGCAGATCAAGCTCAACGGTGTGCTCATCGACCTCCTGGAGGTGGAGAGCGCCGTCATGGAGCACCCCGCCGTACGCCAGGCCAAGGCCGTCGTCCACGGCGAGGGCGACCTGAAGATCCTGGTGTGCTGCGTCGTCCTCGACCCGGCCGCCTCCGGCGTCACCACCGAGACACTGGCGCGGCACTGCGCGAACACCCTGACGGCACAGGCCGTGCCGCGGGTGTTCCTGCCGGTGCGCCGGATCCCGCTCAACCCCAACGGCAAGACGGACCGGCGGGCGCTCCGGGGCGAGGTGGCCGCCCTGCTGTCCGGCGAGCGCACCGCGCGGACCTCGGAGGATCCCGGCACCCTCACGGGGCCCCAGCGGCGGCTGGCCTCGCTGTGGCAGGAGGTGCTGCCGCACGTCGACGCGGAACAGCTGGGACCGGACGCGGACTTCAGGGCGTGCGGCGGTACGTCCCTGACGCTCCAGCGACTGGCCGCGCTGGTCCTCCGTACCGTGGGAGTCCGCGTCGCCCCCGGCGCCCTGGCGGCGGCGGGCACCCTGGCCGAACAGGCCGGGCTCCTCGACGCCCCGGGCGGCGCCTGGTCACCCGCGGCGGACGCCCAGCTGCACCTCGACATCCAGCTGGCCTCCACGCTCGCGGCGGCTCCGGGCCCCCTCCCGGCGCACGAGCCCCGGGAGGTGCTGCTGACCGGCGCCACCGGATTCCTGGGGGCGCAGGTCCTGACCGAACTCCTGGACCGCACGGACGCGGTGGTGCACTGCCTGGTACGGGCCGACGGCCCGAGCGAGGCGCGGCGCAGGATCGCCGAGGCGCTCGGGGACCGCGATCCGCGGCGGGTGGTCGCGCTGCCCGGCGACCTGGCCCGGCCGCGCCTCGGCCTCGACGCGGCGACCTGGCGGTCGCTGGCCGACAGTGTCGACTCCGTGCTGCACGTCGGGGCTCAGGTGAATCTGCTGCTCGGCTACTCCTGGCTGCGCGAGGCCAACGTGCTGGGGACGGCCGAGGTGCTGCGCCTCGCCACGACGGGACGGCCGAAGCGGCTGCATCACGTCTCCACCCTGGCCGTACTGCCCCGGGTTCCCGTCGGCGACCCGGCCGGGCCGGCGGGCGGCGACGCGGTCCGGGAGCCGGCGCGCGAGGAGGAGCTCCCGCCCGTCGCGCCGCGCCACGGCTACGAGCGCTCGAAGTGGGCGGCGGAGCGGATCCTCGTCGACGCGCGGGCCCGGGGCGTCCCGAGCACGGTCGTCCGCCTCGGCGAGGTGATGGCCCACTCCCGTACGGGCCGCGGCAACCCGGTCTCCACCCTGGAGCTGCTGCTGCGCGGGTGCCGGAGTCTCGGCCTCAGGGTGGCGACGGACGCGGTGACCGACTGGACGCCGGTGGACCAGGCGGCCGCCGCGGTCGTCGCGGCCCTGCTGACCGGGCGCGACAACGAGACCTTCCACGTGATCAGGCCCGGGACCGTGCGGGTCGAGGCGCTGCTCGACCTCCTGGACGAGCGGGTGCCGCTGCGGAGCGTCGGCTACCGGGAGTTCCACGCCGCCGTCACCCGGGGCGGGGACCGGGGCGAGCCGGGCCTCCAGGCGCTCCAGTCGCTGCTGACCGATCCGGACGCCGCCGGGCCCGACGCGCTCTCCGACCTGTTCCACGACGGGTGGGCGACGGCCTCGTACAAGCTCGGCGCGGAGCTCGCCGAGGCGTGCGGGCTGGACTGGGAACCGGTGCGGGGGAGGGAACTGGACCTCTGCGTCGGTGCGTTGACAAACGACTGACGCCCGTACGCCGGTGCCCCCGCCCGTACGACGGGCGGGGGCACCGGCGCGAGTCGTCTAGCTGCCGCCGGCGGCCCGGCGGGTGCGGGCCGCGAAGGCCCAGAACACGACGGCGAGCAGGGCGATGGCGATCAGGGGGATGCCCTGGGTGGCCAGGTAGGCCCACCGCTCGCCGTGCTCCCACCCCGACGGGGCGAAGTCGGCCCCGAACCAGTCCGCGCCCAGGCCCGGGGCGACCAGCTGGAGCGTCGCGAAGGCGATGAGCAGGGTCAGCACCGTGCCGGTGACGCGCGGCCAGGGCGCGCGGTAGGGCCGCTCGACGAGAGGGAACTTGGAGCGGAGGGCCGGCAGTGCCGGGAAGATGAACAGATAGCTGATCAGCGTCGTGGACAGGGCGAGGGAGAGCACCGCGCCGAAGTACTTCGCCGTGTTGCCTCCCGTCAGCTCATGGGTCAGGACGAGGACACCGGTGGCCACCACCCCGGACAGCACGTTGACGCGCACGGGAGTCCCGAACCGCTCGGACAGGACGCCCAGGCTCCTCGGCACCGAGCCGTCGTAGCCGGCGACGGCGAGGGCCCGGTCGGACCCCATGAGCCAGGCGGCGGCCGACGAGAAGAGGGTGAGGGCGAACGCCACCGCGCAGGCCCCGCCCAGGACCAGGCCGGCCCCGGCGAGCTCCACCGTTCCGTCGGCCTGGACCTGGCCGCCGTACACGGTGAACACCTGGCGCACCGCGTCGAGGAATCCGCTGAGCCCCGTGACCGCGTCCACCGGGAGCACCAGCAGGATGCCGAGGACGGGTACCGAGTAGAGCAGGACGCTCAGCACGGCGCTGCGGAAGATGGCGAACGGCACGTCCTTCTGCGGGTCGCGCATCTCCTCTCCGGCGCTGCTCGGCAGCTCGAAGCCCACGTAGTTGAACATGAGCACGGGTATCAGGCCGACGAAGCCCGCCCAGCTCGGTGCGAAGGCCCCCGCGCCGAAGCCGTTGAGCCCGTGCTCGACGGCGTAGACCACGACCGTGAGCGAGAAGAGGGCGAGCAGGACCAGCCGGGCCCAGCCCCCGATGATCGGCACCCACTTCCCGATCCGGAACGACAGTACGGCGGTCAGCACGCCCAGCCAGATGAAGGCCGCGGTGGCCCCGTAGAAGACGAGGCCCGTCGGCAGGTCGCCGTCGCCGAAGAAGGTCGCGAAGGAGGTCAGGGCCGCGACCGACAGGGTCCCGCCGATCCAGACCGGCGTGGTGATCCAGTACAGGACGGCGGTGAAGGAGCCCGCCAGGTGGCCGAAGGCCAGGCGCGCCCACAGGTAGGGCCCGCCCTCCTGGGGGAAGGCCGCTCCCAGCTCGGCGCAGAGGAAGGCCGAGGGGACGAAGAAGATCACCGCGAGGACGATCATCCAGGTGAATGCCTCGGGGCCGTGGGACGCGACGGTTCCGACGGTGTCGAGTCCGACGATCGTGCACAGCAGGAAGAACAGGATGTCGAACCGTCCGAGGCTCTTTTTGAGCTTGCGTCGTTCGCTGTTGATGTTCCCGTCCGGCTCTGGCAGGACGAGCTGGGGAGTCGAAGCTGATTCCATGCGGAGGGATAGTGCACATCCCGAACGATATGCACAACACGTGAGAAGTATTTTCTCCGTGGTGGCGAGGAGGCGGAAGAATTTCCTTCGGAGGGTGCCGAGAGGGGCCGTCACACCCTCCGCAAGACGTCGTCTCTCGGCCAACTGGCCCAATTCTGATGGAGCTTGACGCGCCATCACCCCCCCTACACAATGTGCCTTCGGCCCAGACGCCCCAAGCCCAGGGAGCCTTGTGTGAAGGTCAACCTGTACTACGCCCCCTTCCCCTCGCAGATATTCAGAGGCTGCGACGAGCCGATCAATACCGAGCGTCCATTCAATCCGAAGAGCGCACTGCCGACCCTCGCGGCAGGGCTGCGGATGTTCTCGAAGGACATGGGATTCGAGTGCGATGTCGAGATCATCGACATGCAGCTCGGCGGGGAGCGGGTTAAGTACAAGACCATTCCCTATGGGCCGCACCAAATGGACTGCTTCCGTTACGGAACGCCGTTCGAGGATTACGTCGAGAAGATCCGCGACGCCGACATCCACGGACTGACCTGCAATTTCACCAACAGCGCCCAGATCACCGCCGACCTCGCCCAGTTCATCAAGAGCGTGAACCCGAAGGCGTTCGTCGTCGCCGGTGGTGTCGACCCCACCGCGCGGCCGCAGTACTACCTCGAGCGCGGTGTGGACCTGGTGGTCCAGGGCGAGGGCGAGTGGGTCTTCTCCCGCGTGGTGCAGGCGTACGCCAACGGCGGCGACTACAGCGAGATCCCCAACATCGCCACCCGCGGCCGGATCCACCCGAAGATCGACATGTCGCACATCCTCGACATGAACACGCTCCCGCCCATGGCCCTCGACCTGGTCGGCGACCTCTCCGTCTTCAACGACACGGCCGAGGGCCCGCCGCCGGCGGGCGTCAACGGGAACTTCATCTGCTGGGAGACCTCCCGCGGGTGCGCGTGGCGCTGTTCCTTCTGTACGGCCCCCTCGCGGGGCAAGTACCGGTACATGTCACCGGAGGCCGTCGAGCACCACCTGAAGTACTTCCGCTCGCTGGGCATCAACACGATCGTCTGGCAGGAGGACAACCCGCTCTCCCGCATCCAGCAGAACGGCACCGGCCGCTACCTGTACGACAGCGGGCGCGAGGAACTCCTGCAGATCTTCCGGATGATCCGCGAGTACGGCTTCGCCTGGGAGTTCGCCAACGGGATCGAGTTCGGCAAGTTCCACCAGAACGGGAAGTTCGACCACGAGCTCGGCGAGGCCCTGCTGGGCAGCGACAAGACGGGGGACAGCTGGACCGGCTGCTACCGGGTCCAGATCCCGCTCGACAACATGAACATCGCCAAGAGCCGCTTCCCCAAGCTCCTCGGGTTCGACGAGCAGGTGGACGTCCTCGCCACGATGCTGACCGAGTACGGCGTCGGCCACCAGACCTACGACCTGTTCATCGGCTATCCCGAACAGGACGCGGTCGCCATCGACCAGTTCAACGACTACTGCCGGCGCATCAAGGAAGAGCTGACCACCCTCGGCGGCGACACCTACCAGCCCTACTTCAACGTCTTCAACCTGTCGCTGCTGCCCGGCGCGCGCGACTACACCACCCTGCGCAAGCACCTGGCCTTCGACGTGGAGGCGAACCCCGAGGTCATCGGAATCTTCCTGTCCGCGATCGACACGGAGCACTTCAGCTACTGGGACGTCTACCAGAAGCGCCTGCAGATGACCACCGACCTCAACGACCGGGAACTGCACCGGCTGTACGACGGCATCTACGCGGGACCGACCCCGGCGGGAGTGTGACGGCGTGAAGGTCCATCTCTACTACGCTCCGTACCCCGGCCAGCGGTTCGCCGGGGAGGAGGAGACCATCAGCCCCGTCCGGGTCCGCAACCCCAAGAGCGCGCTGGTCACCCTGGCGGCGGGCGCGCGCTCCTACCTCGCGGAGTGGGGCGTCGAGGCCGAGTTCCGGATCATCGACACGCAGGTGGACGACGACCAGGAGCCCATCCTGTACAAGTCGTTCGCGTACGGACCGCGCAGCATCGAGTGCCTGCGGTACGGCGGTTCCTTCGAGCGCTACGACGGGTCGCTGAGGGAAGCCGACATCATCGGCATCTCCAACAACTTCACCAACTCGGCGGGTTCCGTCACCGACTTCGCCAAGCACGCCAAGGCCGTCAACCCGCGCGCCCTGGTGATCGCCGGCGGCATGGACGCCACGGCACGCCCCGAGTGGTACCTCGACAACGGCTTCGACGTGGTCGTCCAGCTGGAGGGCGAGTTCCTCCTGGCGAAGATCGTCGAGGCGGTGTCCCAGGGGAAGCCGCTGAAGGAGGCCGTGTTCTGCCGCGAGTACCACGGCGGACAGGTCGTCTTCGGAAGCCCCGCCCTGAACCTCGACGAACTGCCCCCCATGGCCCTCGACCTCGTCGAAGGCCTGGAGCAGTACAACGACACCGGCGAAGGCACCCCGCCGCCCACCGTCTCGGCGCCCTTCACCTGCTTCGAGTCCTCCCGCGGCTGCCACCGCACCTGCTCGTTCTGCGCCACCCCGATGCGCGGCAAGTACCGCTTCATGTCGCCCGCGGCGGTGGAACGGCACTTCGCCTACTTCCGGGAGAAGGGCATCCAGAACATCCTCTTCCAGGAGGACAACATCCTCTCCCGGCTGCAGCGCAGCGGCCGGGGCACCCCGTACTACGACACCGGCCGGGAAGAGGTCAAGCAGATCTTCACCCTCGCCCGGGAGTACGGATTCTCCTGGGAGTTCGCCAACGGCCTGGAGTTCGGCAAGTTCCTCGACATGGGCAAGCCCGACCTGGAGCTCATGGAGTACATGTTCTGGAGCGACCAGTCCAGCGACGTCTGGAAGGGCTGCTACCGCGTCCAGATCCCGCTGGAGTTCCTCGGCGACGATCCCACCAGCCAGTTCAACAAGCTGCGCGGGTTCGAGGAGGAGCTGGAGATCCTCGACGCCATGCTCGGCTACGGGGTCAACTACATGACCTTCAACGTGCTCATCGGGCACGACGGGGACGACCGGGCCGCGATCGACACCTACCTGCGGCGCAGCCTCCAGCTCAAGCAGGCGCTCCTCGACCGCGCCCCCCAGGTGGTGCCGTACTTCAACGTCTTCAACCGGACGCTGCTGCCCGGCACCGCGGACTTCAAGAAGAAGTCCGACCGCCTGGAGTTCGACATCGAGCGCGACCCCGAGGTCATCAGCGTCTACCTGTCGCCGATGAACACGGAACACCTCTCCTACTACCAGCTTCTCGACGAGCGGCTCCGTATGATGCGTGAGCTCAACGGCGACCTCATCGACCAGTACGACGGCATCCACCGCAACGCTCTCCTCGAGGCAGGCACCACACAGTGAAGACGGCTTCCCCGGCCACCGGACGACGGTACGGATTCGGCGCCCTGTGGCTGGGGCAGAGCCTTTCCCTGATCGGCACACAGATCGGCACGCTCGCCCTCTCCCTGATGGCCGTGATCGAACTGAACGCCAGTGCCGACCAGTTGGGCGTCATCAAGGCGCTGCAGTACCTGCCCTTCCTCCTGTTCGCCCTGCCCCTCGGTCCGCTGGTCGACCGCAAGGACCGGCGCCGGCTGATGCTCGTGGCCGACGTGGCGCGCATGCTGCTGGTGGCCGTGGTGCCGCTGCTGCACTTCCTGGGCGTGCTCACCCTGTGGTGGCTGTACGCACTGCCGTTCGTCATCGGCGTCTTCCAGGTGCTCTTCGACTCCGCCTACATGGCGTACGTGCCCCAGCTCGTCGGCCGGGAACAGCTGCCCCGGGCCAACCGCAACCTCCAGGCCAGCCAGTCCGCCGCCGATCTCGGCGGTCCCGGGCTCGGCGGCCTGGTCGTCGGCGCGCTGGGCGCTCCGCTCGCGCTCGTCCTCGACGCGCTGTCCTTCGCCCTGTCGGCGGTGACCCTGGCGGCCATCGGGCCCCTCCGCTCCCGCTCCCGTTCCCGGCAGGGCTCCGAGGCCGAGCCCGAGCCCGAGTCCGTGCCGGAGCCCGACACCGCGCCGAGCCCGAAGCCCCGGGGCGCGCTGGCGACCTGGTGGCAGGAGGTACGCGAAGGGCTCGTCTTCGTCTTCGGCCAGGCGGAGCTGCGCGCCCTGGCCCTGGAGACCGCCGTCTTCAACGCCTGCGAACAGGGAATCCTCGTCCTCTACACCGTCTACGCGGTACGCGAACTGGACTTCTCCCCGCTGCTCCTGGGGCTCAGCCTGGCGGCGGGCGGCGTCGGCGCGCTGCTCGGCACCTTCCTCTCCGAGCTCGCCGACGCGCGGCTGGGCCTCGGCCCCACCATCGTGCTCGGCTCGGTGGTCGGCGGCGGCTCGTTCCTCCTGATCCCGCTCGCCGACGGCAGTCAGACCATGGTCTTCGCCCTCGTCTGCTCCGGCCTCGGCCTCGCCGGCTTCGCCACCGGCGTCTCGAACGTCCTCCAGGTGTCCCTGCGCCAGATGCTCACCCCGGACGCCCTCACCGGCCGGATGACCGCCTCGCTCCGCTTCGTCGCCTACGGGATGGTGCCCGTCGGCTCGCTGCTCGGAGGCGTAGTCGGCTCGGCGATCGGCCTGCGCCCGGCGCTCTGGGTCCTGACCGTCCTGCTCCTCTTGGGACCGCTCGTCATCATCTGCTCGCCGCTGCCGCGCCGCAGAACCCTCCCGGAGGAACGCCCGACGTCCTGAGGGCGTCCCTCCCGGAGTCCGTCCCCGGAGCCCGTCCCCGGACGGTCAGTCCCCCACGGGGTGAGTCTCCCGGGCGGTCGGCAGGTCGATGCGGACCGTCCGGTCGCAGAGCCGTTCCACCTGCGCCGGATCGTGGGAGACGAGCAGGACCGTCCGGTTGCCCCGCAGGGCCGCCACGGACTCCTCGACGGTGTCGCGGCTCCGCTCGTCGAGCGCGCTCGTCGGCTCGTCGAGCAGGAGCGCCGCCGGTTCGAGGGCCAGGGCCCGTGCCAGACAGAGCCGTTGACGCTGGCCGTTGGAGAGCGTCTGGGCGGGGGTGTCGAGGCGGTGCGAGACCTCGCTCCACAGGCCCGACTCGCGCAGCGCCCGCTCGACGCGGTCGTGCAGCTCCGACCGCGACGCCCGTACCAGGTGACGGAGCCCGAACAGGGCGTTGTCCAGGATGCTGCCGCCGAAGACCACGGGGGTCTGCGGCACCAGGACGACCGTGCTGCGCAGGTCGGCGTCGCCCTTGCCGTACCGGACGGGACGGCCGAGGACCTCGACCTCGCCCTGTCGGCGCAGCCCGTGCGGCAGCAGGTCGACCAGGGCGCGCAGCACGGTGGACTTGCCCGCGCCCGAGGGACCGCACAGACCCGTGGTGGAACCGGCGGCCAGCTCGAACGTCACCGGTCCGACGAGCCGCTTGGCGCCGTCGAGGATCTCCAGGTCGCGGACGGCGATGACGGGACGTCCCTCGTGCGTGCCGCCCCTCGCCTCGGCATCGGTCGTCACAGCGTCCATCGGCGTGCTCCTTCGAAGCGGTTGCGCAGGAAGACCGCCAGGCTCAGCAGGCCCGCGGTGATCAGGACCAGGACGAGGGCGCTGCCCCATGCCTGGGCGACCGCCTCGGGAGCGCCCGAGTCCTGCGACAGGGTGAAGATGTGCGTGGGGAGGGCCTGGACCGGCGCGTTGACGATGCCGGCCGGAAGGGCGGGCGCCCCGAAGAACACCGTGGCGGTGAAGATCAGGGGTGCGGTCTCGCCGGCCGCGCGGGCCAGGCCGAGCAGCAGGCCGGTGAGCGTGGCCGGCCAGGTGTACGGAACGACGACGGAGCGGACGTACTGGGAGCCGGTGAGGCCCAGGGCGAGCGCGGCCTCGGTGATCTCGCCGGGCATGCTCCGGATCCGGCCCGCCGTGGTGAGGGCGACCACCGGGACCACCACGGGGACGAGCACCACGGCTCCGGCCAGCCAGGAACGTCCCCAGCCCATCGTCGTACAGAAGAGGACGTACCCCGCGAGGCCCAGCAGGATGGTGGGCGTCCCGCCGATCGCCACGGTCAGTGTCTCCAGGACGCGCGCGGTCCTGGCGGAGGCACGCGTGCCGATCACGATGCCCGCGCCGTAACCGAGCGGCAGCGCGATGAGGGCGGTGGTCGCGAGAAGCAGGAGGGTGCCGACGATCTGGTCGCGGATGCCGCCGCCCGCCGCGCCTTCGGAGGGCGTGAACCAGAACAGCGGGTTCAGCGCCGCGCCGCCCCGGGCGAGCAGGATGCCGAGCATGCCGACGAGCAGGGCGCCGGGCAGGAGCAGGGCGGTCAGCCGGACGGCGGTGGTGAGCCGGTCCTTCGGCGTGCGCAGCCACACGGCGGACCGCCCGACGCGCGGCGGTCGGACGGCCTTCCCGGTGGAGCCGCGGGTGCCCCAGACGGTGGCGACGGCGACCAGGGCCAGCAGGACGATGCCCAGTCCGCAGAGGGCCGCGAAGTACGGTCCCGAGGTGCCCGCGAGCATCGGTTCGGGCCCGGCCAGCTTGGTGGTGAGCGTCTGACCGGGGCGTACGAGGGAGGAGAACACGTCCCCCGGGGACTCGGGCGTCCGTCCGTCGGCGCGGCCGATGACCATGAACACCGCGATGGCCTCGCCCAGCGCGCGGGCCAGGCCGAGGAGGACGGCGGCGCGCATGCCCGCCCGGGCCTGGGGCAGGACGGCGGACCGGACGACCTCGCGGCGGGTCAGGCCGAGGGAGTACGCGGCCTCCCGGTACCGTCCGGGAACGGCGCTCAGCGCGTCCACGCTGACCGCCACGACCGTCGGCATGATCATCACGGCGAGGACGATGCCGGCGGCGAGCAGGCTGTCTCCGCCGGGCACGTCACCGAGCTCCGCCACGAACGGCCGGATCACCATGATGCCGATCAGGCCGTAGACGATGGAGGGGACGGCAGCCAGGAGCTCGATGCTGAGGCGCAGGGGCTTCGCGAGGCGCGGCGGCAGGTACTCGGACAGGGCGACGGCCGCCGCCCAGCCGACCGGGACGGCGAGCACCAGGGCAAGGACGCACACGACCGCGGAGCCGTACACCATGGCGAGGCCGCCGAAGGCGAGGTTGCCCGGGCTCCAGGTGGACGAGGTGAGCAGCGCGGTCCAGTCGACCGTTCCGCTCGCGATGCCCGTGACCAGGTAGCCGACCAGGACCGCGAGGGTGAGCAGCACGGACAGGATGCCGCTGTACGCCCAGCTCCAGACCCATCGCGCCCGGCTGCCGCGGCCGCTCCCGGAGGAGGGCCGCGGCGCGGTGGGTCCGGGCGCCCGGGCGGGGCGCTCCAGAGTGAGACCCATGGTCAGAGACCCATCTGCTCGCGGGTGAGGTAGCCGTGCTTGGGCAGCAGCTTCTGGCCCTCGGCGGAGAGGATGTAGTCGATGTACTGCTTGACGGTGCCCTGCGGCTTGCCGTTGGTGATCATGTACAGCGGACGGGTCATCGGGTACGTGCCGGAGGAGACGTTCTCCAGGGTGGGGGCGACGCCCTCCAGGGGGACGGCGACCAGATCGGGGTGACCCTCGATGAAGCCGGTCGACAGCGGGGCGATGGAGCCGCGCGTGGACTTCAGCTTGTTGCGGGTCTCCAGGTTGCCGCCGACGACGGCGTAGTTCGCGGACTTCGGCGGGGCCGGCGCCTCGCCCTTGCCGTAGATGAACTTGTCGAGCACCTCGCGGGTGCCGCGGCCGGGCTCCTTGTCGTACACGAAGACCGGGAGGTCGGGTCCGCCGACCTCCTTCCAGTTGGTGATCCTGCCCTCGAACAGGCCCGCGACCTGGACCTTGGACAGGCCCTTGACCCCGCCGTCGGCCACCTCCTTGGTGATGATCACGCCGACGGCGTCCGCGCCGATCTGCGTCGTGACGAAGTCCGTGTCGGGATAGGCCTTGTGGTCCTTGTCGGACAGGGGCTTGGAGCTGAGGGCGATGTCGATCTGGCCCGTGCCGAGCTGGGAGATGCCGCCGGCGGAACCGCCCTGGGTGGCGACGGTGATGTTCAGGCCCTGGGCCTTCAGTGCCTCGGCGGCGTCGGAGGCGACCGGGGCGACGGTGGTGGAGCCGCTGGCCTGGATGGCGTCCGAGTCGGCCTTCGCGGAGCCGGCGCAGCCGGTGAGGGCGGCGGCGAGGAGGGCCGCGGCGGAGACGGCGACGGTGCTCCGCCGGACGCGCTGTCCGGCGGGACACAGTGCAGCACGACGGACTTCGGTGGACAGGAAAGACATGGCGGTGCCTTTGCGGTGTGGGAGGGAGTGGAGGCCGACGGGCGGACGACGCCACGGGCGGCCGGTGGCCGGATGCCCTGACGCGCCTTCGCGCCGGGGGACGGCATGGCATGGCATCGGTGTTCCCGTTCCACCCGCTGACCCCGGGTGCGGACCGTGCTGCCGGGGGCGAACGCTACCGCCTCGGGGTCGTCCTGGCGACAGATCGAAGGAACAAAATCATCGATGATCGGCGATGGAATTTCGGTCACCCGGGGGAGGGGCGGTCGGCCGTAGCGGGGTGCGCCACGGATTCCGCAGCTCCGTGGGCCGCCGCGCCGCCGCCCTGCCCGTACCGCTTCGAGCAGTGTGAACCACAGGATTTACGTGCGTGTGATCCGCTCGCAACCAGCCACAGAGGCGGGCGAATCGGGGCACCGGCACCCAGCCTCCACGGGGGGCCTCGGAGATCGGCTTTCAGTCATTCATCGATCTATTGACATACATCGCTTAACGCTGGCAGGGTTCCGGCCGTCGGTCGACAGCGTCGTTACCGACCGGGGCCCTGACCCGGCCCCCACTCGACCCGTTGACGCTCCTTGATCACTCCCTGGGGGGAAGTGTGAGTAGTCCCCGTGTTCTGGTTGCCTCCGCGTTCGAAGCGGAGCTCCAGCCCCTGACCTCCGCGTGTGCGGCCGCCGCCCTGCGGCAGCACGGCGCCGACGTCGTCGGCTGGGACGCGCACCTGCTTCCCGACGCCGTCCCGGAAGGTCCCTTCGACCTCACGCTCGTCTCGGTCCAGCAGTTCGAGGGCCTGGAGCGGGGCATCGCCCTGGCGCGCCGCGTCTCGGAGGCGTACGGCACCACGGTCGTCACCTTCGGCCAGTACGCGCAGATGAACCACCGGGAGTTCCTCGACGTCGCCGACGGCGTCATCATGGAAGAGCCCGAGCTCATCAGCAAGGAGCTGGCACAGCTCGCCGCCGGAACCCTCGAACTCGGCGCGGTGCCCGCCCTGATGACCCGTACGGGCATGCGTCCCAAGCCCCCGCGCCGGCGCATCTCGGTGACCAAGCCGGCCCGAGAGCTGTTCCCCTCCCTCGTGCACTATCCGGCGCACCACTCCCCGTTCGGCCTGATGGGCAACATCGAGGCCTCCCGAGGGTGCCACCACAAGTGCACCTACTGCTCCGTCTACGGCGCGTACGACGGCGGAGTCGCCGCCTACGAGGCCGACAGCGTCCTGGCCGACGCCCTGCAGCTCGCGGAGGAGGGCGTCCGGCACTTCTGCTTCATCGACGCCGAGTTCTTCAACTCCCGCACCATCGGCATCGGTGTGGTCGAGCGACTCGTCGAGGCCATCGGCCCCATCACCTTCGAGTTCACCACCCGCGTCGACCACGTCCTCGACTACACCAAGGAGTTGGAGAAGCTCGTCTCCCTCGGGCTCCGCCGCGTCACCTGCGCCCTGGAGTTCCCCTCCAACCGCATCCTGCGCATCTTCGACAAGCACATCGACGTCGACCACATGCGCGAGGCCGTCGACGAGGCCGCGCGGATCGGCTTCGAGCTGTACCCGACGTTCATCCCCTTCACCCCGTGGATCGAGTACGAGGAGCTCCTCGGCTTCGAGGACTGGCTGGTCGAGACGGGCCTCGCCAAGGTCACCGACCCCACCGCCCTGCAGACCCGCCTGCTGCTCTTCAAGGGCTCCCCGCTGCTCTCCTCGCCCTGGATGGAGGACATCGCCACCGTCGACCGCGGCTTCTGGGTGGAGTGGACCCACCCCGACAAGCGCGTCGAGGAACTCTGGCAGGAGCGCCGCACCGACGCCGAGGACGCGGGCAAGATCCGCTGCTGCGTGAAGTGCTGACCCACCCCCTCGACTGACAAGGACACTGACATGGGTGGATCACCCCGCGTCGTCATCTCCACCGGCCAGGCCCTCCCGGACATGGACTGGAACGGCGAGCTCGCCGGACTCACCGACTCCTGGCCGTACCTCGGCCCCACCTGGCTGCGCGCCACGGAGAAGGTACTCCCCGACGTCCAGCCCTGGCACACCCTGGCCCACCGCGCCCGGGGCGAACTGGCCCTGCTGCCCGGCTACATCCTCACCACCCCGCCGGTCGTCGACCACGAGCCGCGCACCTACCTCGGCTGGCAGGCGCCCTCCGGCGAGGAGGTGTGCTGCGGGGCCGAGACCGACGCCGCGCGCAGCGCCGAGGTCGACGCGCTGGGAACCGAGCCGTTCTTCCCCACGCTCCTCCTCGGCTCCCCGCTGGGCTACCGCACCGAGGTCGCCTACAACTTCTGGACCCCCACCCTGATGGGGGCGATCGTCGACAAGCTCGTGCCCGCCGCCTTCGAGGCCGGCATCCGCTGCATCGTCGCCCCCTGGATTCCGCGCCGTCGCGGCAACGACGCCCTCGTCGAGGCCCTCGACGCCGCCGGCGCGTCCAGCACCTTCTGGGGTTACGAGGACTTCATGAGCCTCGACGCCCCCAACTGGGAAGGGCACCTCGCCGCCCTGCCGCTGAAGAAGCGTCAGCGCATCAAGGGCGACGTCCGCCGCGCCGAAGCGGCAGGAGTCACCATCCAGCGCGTCGACGGCACCGACATCCGCCCCTACGTCGCCCGGATCGCCGAACTCACCTGTCTCAACAGGGAGAAGAACGGCGCCGGCGAGGAGCCCGAGCACATCGTCGGCGTCCTCTCCGCGCTCATCGACGAGGGCGCGGACGTCCGCGCCTACCTCGGCTACAAGGACGGCGCGCTCGTCGCCACCTGCGTCACCATCCGCAAGAACCACCGCCTCTTCCCGAAGTGGGCCGGCTTCGACTACGCCGCGATCGGCGAGCGCAGCGGCATCTACTTCGCCCTCGTCCTCGACGCGCCCGTCCGTGACGCGTACGCCGAGGGGCTGCGCACCGTCGAGTTCGGCGCCGGTGCCCACCAGGCGAAGGCCCTGCGCGGCTGCACCCCGCGCGAGGTCACCACCTCGATCCTGCTCTCCGACCCGGCACTGCGGCCGCAGGCGAAGGTCTGGCTCGACGCCTTCGGCAACAGCAGGCGTGTCGCCTTCGGTGCGGCGGCCCCGGCGCAGGCGCAGCCCGTGAACCTGCCCCTCCTGGGCGGCTCCGGATCCGGCTCCGGCTCCGGCGACAGCTGCTGCGGCTGACCCCGACCGACCCCACGACAAGGACGAGAAGGACCCCATGATCACCTTTATCCCCCTGACCGGATTCCTCGGGGCGGGCAAGACCACGACCATGACCGCCGCCGCGCTCGCGCTCCAGGAGCAGGGCCGCAAGGTCGCCGTCATCACCAACGACCAGGGCGTCGAACTGGTCGACACCAAGCTGGTCCGCAGCAAGCTCGACAGCGTCGCCGAGGTCACCGGCGGCTGTTTCTGCTGCAAGTTCGAGGACCTCGTCGAGGCCATCGTCGCCCTGGTCGCTTCCGACAGCGTCGACACGGTGATCGCCGAGGCCGTCGGCAGCTGTACGGACCTCCAGGCCACCGTCGTGCGCCCGCTGCGCCAGTACTACGGCGACGACATGGTCGTCGCGCCCCTGACCACGGTGGTCGACCCGCTGCGGCACCTGGCCTTCGCCCGCGCCGCCGAGCGGGGCGAGCCGGAGTCGGACCTGTCGTACCTCTTCCGCCAGCAGGTCACCGAGGCCGACGTCATCGCCGTCAACAAGCTGGACACCGTCACGCCGGAGCGGGCCGAGGAGCTCCTCGCCTCGCTCCGTACGAGCAACCCCAAGGCGACCGTGGTCGGTTACTCGGCCACCACGGGCGCCCACCTGGAGACGCTGCTCGACGCCTGGCAGGCCCCCGCGACGAACGAGGACGTCGTCCTCGACATCGACTACGACCGCTACGCGGCGGCCGAGGCCCAGCTCGCCTGGATGAACCAGGAGCTCGACCTCACCGCCGCCGGTGAGGGCCTCGACGCGACCGCGTGGGCCCGCACCGTCCTCCAGGAGCTGTCGGCCTGGGCCGCCGCGCACGACGCCGTCATCGGCCACGCCAAGATCACCGTGGAGACGGCCGACGGGGACTTCGCCAAGCTCAGCCTCACCGAGGCCGGCGCGCAGCCCACCCTCGACCGTGCCGCCGCCGCGCTCGCGCCGTCGGGCCGGGCCGTCGTCAACGCCCGGGTCGCCTGCGAGCCCGACGCCCTGGACGCGGCCGTCACCGAGGCCGTCGAGGCCGCCGACCTGGCCGGCGCCGTCACCTCCTCGGCGACCACCCCGGTGTCGTTCAAGCCCTCCTACCCGCGCCCCGTGCACCGCCTCGCCCCCGCCGGCGCCTGACCGAGAAGGACCACCGTCATGAGCGACACCACCACGACCGCCACCGCCGGGAGCCTTCAGGAGGAGGTCCGGGAGTACTACCGGGCCAAGGCCGCCGAGGCCGAGACGAGCGGCGCCTGCTGCTCGCCCGACCCCCAGACCTTCGGCCCCGCCGCGTACGACGAGATCGGCCCCGGGACCGCCCCGGACTCCGCGCTCCTCGCCAGCCTCGGCTGCGGCAACCCGACCGCCGTCGCCGAACTGCGCGAGGGCGAGACGGTCCTGGACCTCGGCTCCGGCGGCGGACTCGACGTCATCCTCAGCGCCCGGCGCGTCGGCCCCGACGGCCGCGTCTTCGGCCTGGACTTCCTGGAGGAGATGCTCGCCCTCGCCGCCCGCAACGTCGAGGACGCCGAGATCGACAACGTCGTCCTCCTCAAGGGGACGATCGAGTCCATCCCGTTGCCGGCCGACACCGTCGACGTGATCATCTCCAACTGCGTGATCAACCTGTCGCTGAACAAGCCCGCCGTCTTCGCCGAGATGGCGCGCGTCCTCACCCCCGGCGGCCGCCTCGGCATCAGCGACGTCGTCGCAGAGGACCGGCTCAGCCCCGAGGAGCGGGCCGAACGCGGCGGCCACAGCCAGTGCATCGCCGGCGCCCTCTCGGTCGGCGAGTACAAGGAACTCCTCGACGCGGTCGGTCTGAAGGACGCGGAGGTCGTCTTCACCCAGGAGGCGGCCGACGGCCTCCACGCCGCGATCATCCGCGCCCGCAAGCCGCTCGACAGCGCCACCGTCGAGTGCGCTCCGGGCGGCACCTGCTGCTGACACTCCGTCACATACGGGCCGTGGGGGGGGGGGGGGGCGCCCGCCCCCCCCCCCGGGAGGGGGGCCCCGCCCCCCCCCACGCGCGGCCCGGGGCGCGGCGCGGGGGGACCGCCCGGGGGGGCGGGGCGGGGGCGGCCCACGCGCC
>NZ_JBHJVF010000001.1:417895-895632 GCF_042264145.1 Streptomyces sp. NPDC056144
CACGCCGCTCCACCCCCCCCCGGTTGTGGCCGCCCGGGGCCCAACGTGCTGCTAAAACCCCGACAAACCGGGGCGGGGGCCGGCGCGCCCCCCCCCCCCCACGGCCCGTTGAAGGATGCCCATGTCCGACACCTCGCTCGACCGGGAGACCGTCGAGGAGTACGCCCGCTGGTTCCGGGCCCTGGCCGACCCCACGCGCATCCGCATCATGCGGTTCCTCAGCGGGCGGCCGGGGCCCGTGCCGGTGGGGGAGATCGTCGCCCATCTCGGTCTCAACCAGTCGACCGTCTCACACCACTTGAAGATCCTCTACGACGTCCGCTTCCTGACCAGACGCCGGGCCGGTTCCAGCATCCTGTACGCCGTCAACCCCCGGTGCGTCACCGAGTTCCCCGGCGCCGCCGACATCCTCATCGGCGCCCCGCCCCACCCCTGCCCCGCAACGGGAACCGGCCCCCGCCCGTCACATCCGCCAACGTGACGAGCAGGGGCCGGTGGCCAGGGGGCCGCCCGACGGCGTGTGCGGGTCAGGGCTGCCGCTTCGCGTCGATCTCGGCGATCAGGCCCTCGATCAGGACCTTGATCTCGTCGCGGATCGGACGGACGGCTTCCACGCCCTGCCCCGCCGGGTCCTCCAGGGCCCAGTCGAGGTACTTCTTGCCGGGGAAGACCGGGCAGGCGTCGCCGCAGCCCATGGTGATGACGTAGTCGGACGCCTGGACGGCCTCGGTGGTCAGCACCTTCGGCTTCTGGTCGGAGATGTCGACGCCGACCTCCCGCATCGCCTCGACCGCGGCCGGGTTGACCCGGTCGCCCGGCATCGAGCCGGCGGAGCGGACCTCGACGCGGTCGCCCGCCAGGTGGTCCAGGAAGCCGGCGGCCATCTGGGAGCGGCCCGCGTTGTGGATGCAGACGAAGAGCACGGAGGCGAGCGGAGCGGTGGTCATCGGTTCTTCCTTGCGGGCAAGAGGTCAGTCCCCGCTGGTATCAGCGGCGAGTGATGTGACAGTATCAGTCCATGATGACGTCAGTCGATGCTGATCTGATCCGAGTTCTGGCCGACCCCCTCAGGCTCCGGATCGTGACGCTGCTCGCCCGCGAGACCCTCTGCACCACCCACCTCGTCGAGGAGACGGGTGCCAAGCAGACCAACCTCTCCAACCACCTCCGCGTCCTGCGCGAAGCCGGTGTGGTGGAGACCGAGCCGTGCGGTCGCTTCACGTACTACCGCCTGGTGCCGGACGTCGTCGCCCGGCTCGCGGGCCAGTTCGCGGAGCTGGCCGAGTCCGCCCGTACCGCCACCGACAACAAGAGGGCCTGCCCGTGAGCCCCACCCAGGCACCCGCTCCGGCGGCGGACCCCTCGGTCGTCGCGAAGCTGTCGACGCTCGACCGCTTCCTCGCCGTCTGGATCCTCCTCGCCATGGCCCTCGGCCTCGGCCTGGGGCGGCTGATCCCCGGCCTGAACGACGCCCTCGCCAAGGTCGAGATCGGCGGCATCTCGCTGCCGATCGCCGTCGGCCTGCTGGTGATGATGTACCCGGTGCTGGCGAAGGTCCGGTACGACAAGCTGGACGCCGTCACCGGCGACAAGAAGCTCATGGTCTCGTCGCTCGTCATCAACTGGATCGTCGGCCCGGCCGTCATGTTCGCGCTGGCGTGGACCTTCCTGCCCGACCTGCCCGAGTACCGCACCGGCCTGATCATCGTCGGTCTCGCCCGCTGCATCGCCATGGTCATCATCTGGAACGACCTCGCCTGCGGCGACCGCGAGGCGGCAGCCGTCCTGGTGGCGCTGAACTCGGTCTTCCAAGTGATCGCGTTCGGTCTGCTGGGCTGGTTCTACCTCGACGTCCTGCCCGGCCGGCTCGGCCTCGGGGACGGCGAGACCCTCGACATTTCGATGTGGAGGATCGCGCTGAACGTCGTCATCTTCCTCGGCGTCCCGCTCCTCGCCGGTTTCCTCACCCGCCGCATCGGCGAGAAGAGGATGGGCCGCGAGGCGTACGAGGCGAAGTTCCTGCCGAAGATCGGCCCGTGGGCGCTGTACGGCCTGCTGTTCACGATCGTCATCCTCTTCGCCCTCCAGGGGAAGACGATCACCTCGCAGCCGCTGGACGTCGCCCGCATCGCGCTCCCGCTGCTCGTGTACTTCGCGGTGATGTGGTTCGGCACCTTCGCGCTCGGCAAGGCGATCGGGCTGAACTACGACCGGACGGCCACGCTGGCCTTCACGGCGGCGGGAAACAACTTCGAGCTCGCCATCGCCGTCGCCATCGCCACCTTCGGCGTCACCTCCGGGCAGGCGCTCTCCGGCGTCGTCGGTCCTCTCATCGAGGTCCCCGTACTCGTGGCGCTCGTGTACGTGTCCCTGGCCTGGCGCAGCAAGTTCGCTCCCGCCCTGCGGTAGATCCCGCTGACCCGCCACCCCCCACGGAAGGAAGCCGGAGAGATGAGCAGCACGGTCGATGCCGATGCGGATGTCGATGTCGTCGTGATCGGCGGCGGCCAGGCGGGACTGGCCGCCGGGTATCACCTGCGCCGCCTCGGCGGACTCGACTTCGTCGTCCTGGACGCCCAGCCGACGCCCGGCGGAGCCTGGCAGCACACCTGGGACTCGCTCCACCTCTTCTCTCCGGCGCCCTACTCCTCCCTGCCCGGCCGCCTCATGCCGCTGCAGCCCGGTGAGACGTACCCGGACGCCGCCCATGTCGTCGCGTACCTCACCGACTACGAACAGCGCTACGAGCTTCCCGTCCGGCGCCCCGTCCACGTACGGGCGGTCCGCCGCGACGGCGAGCGCCTGCAGGTCGAGAGCGACTCCGGCACCTGGCGCGCCCGCGCGGTCGTCAGCGCCACCGGAACGTGGTCGCGACCGTTCCTCCCCGCCGTACCCGGCCGGGACGTTTTCCGGGGACGGCAGCTCCACACCGTCGAGTACCGCACGTCCGGCGAGTTCGCCGGGATGCGCGTCATCGTCGTCGGAGGCGGGAACTCCGGGGCGCAGATCGCGGCGGATCTCGCGTACGGCACCGACCTCACCTGGGTCACCCAGCGTCCCGCGCGGTTCCTCGCCGACGACATCGACGGACGGGCCCTCTTCGACCACGCCACCGCCCGCCGTCGCGCCCTCGACGAAGGCCGCGTCGACGGCGGGGGAGTCGCCTCGCTCGGCGACATCGTCGCCGTGCCGCCCGTGCGCGAAGCCCGCGACGCGGGCCTCCTCAAGGCGCAGCCGATGTTCACGCGGGTGACGGAGACCGGCGTCGAATGGGCCGACGGCACGCGGGCGGAGGCGGACGCGATCATCTGGTGCACCGGGTTCCGCCCCGCACTCGCCCACCTCGCCCCGCTCGGCCTCCGAGGTCCTCGCGGACACATCTCCACCCGGGGCACGGAGGCTGTCGGGGAGCCGCGACTCCACCTGCTCGGCTACGGCGACTGGACCGGCCCCGCCTCGGCCACCCTCGTCGGCGTCGGCCGTCCCGCCCGCGAGGCCGCGCGGGCCGTCGCGGCCCTTCTGTGATGAGCCCGTGGCAGCGGAGCGTGAACGCAGGGTGAACAACTGGCGGAAACCGATCCTCGGGATCGCCATGCGATCTTGTCGACTCGTATGGTGTACGGATGGCAATTCCTGTGGCGGACATACCGATTGAGGATCTGAGCGCGGAGCGCTGCGCCCCCCGCCCCCCGGGCCTTCTGATCGACCGCGACGAAGTCGAGCTGCTGACTGTCCGGTTGAAGGCGCTGGCCGACCAGACCCGTCTGCAGATCATCCACCTCATCGACCAGGCTCCGGCCGGAGAACTCTGCGTCTGCGACCTGACCGAGTCGCTCGACCTGGCGCAGCCCACGGTGAGCCGCCATCTGAAGATCCTCACCACGGCAGGGCTGTTGCGTCGTGAGCAGCGGGGAACCTGGGCCTGGTTCTCGATCCGCTGGGACGCCCTTCAGGAGCTCAGGAAGCGCGCCTTCCCGTCCGGCGCCGCCTGCTAGGGCCTGTCCGGGACGATCAGGGTCGGGCGAGGTCCGGGGGCATTCATCGATCTATTGACATACATCGCTCGACGCTGGCAGGGTTCCGGCCGTCGGCCTTCGGCCGACTGCGCCGTCGCCGAACCGGGTGCCGACCCCGCCCCGTCGGCCGGCCCCGGCATCGACCTCACGTCGACACGAAAGTTCCCGCCATGGCCGTCACACCCCACCCGCAGTCGTCCACCACCGAGGCTCCGGTCCTGCTCCTCATGGGCAGCGGCGACCGCCGCTACCGGGAGTACATCGTGGACGCCGTCTCCCGCCACTTCCGCCTGTGGCTCCTCGACGCGTACGAGCCGAGCTGGCAACTGCCGTACGTGGAAGGGTCCTCGCTCCTCGACACCAAGAACCTCGACGAACTCCTCGTCGAGGCGAAGCAGGTCATGGAGCGGTTCCCCGTGGCCGGGGTCTTCACGTACGACGAGTCGCTCGTGCACGCCGCCTCGCGCCTCGCCGAGGCCCTCGGTCTGCCCGGAAGCGCACCCGACGCGGTGCTCGCCTGCCGCGACAAGGCGACCACCCGGGAGCGCCTGACGGCCGCCGGCGTCCCCCAGCCGGCCTGCACCCCCGTCTCCACGGCGGCCGAGGCGCGCGGCGCGGCCGACGCGACCGGATACCCCGTGGTGGTCAAGGCCCGTGGACTCGCCGGCAGCCTCGGTGTCGTCCGGGCCGACCACGGGGACGCCGTCGAGGCGGCCTTCGAGGCGGCCAGCTCCGCCAACTGGCCCGGGGTGCCCCGCTACGAGGCCGACGTCCTCGTCGAGGAGTACCTCACCGGTCCCGAGATCAGCATCGACGCGGTCGTCGTCGACGGCGTGTGCGCCCCGATGATCGTGGCGCGCAAGCAGGTCGGCATGGACCCGTACTTCGAGGAGACCGGCCACACCGTCGACGCCGCCGACCCGCTGCTGACGGACCCCGAACTCCTCGACCAGCTGCACCGCATCCACCAGGCGCTCGGCTTCGCGCACGGCGCCACGCACACCGAGTTCAAGCTCACCCCCAAGGGGCCGCGCCTCGTCGAGATCAACGCGCGCCTCGGGGGCGACTTCATCCCGCTCATAGGGATGCTCGCCACCGGTACCGACCCGGCGGTCGCCGCCGCCCAGGTCGCGGCCGGGCTCGCGCCCGAGACCGCGCCGAAGGCGCGGCGGACGGCGGCCATCCGGTTCCTCTACCCGGAGGCCGACTGCGAGGCGCTCGACGTGACCGTCCGCACCGACCTGTACGGACCCACGGTGCACACGGCGGTCGCGACCGCCGGTCCCGGCACCCGGCTGGCCCTCCCGCCCCGGGCGTACATGAACCGGTACGGCTACGTCATCGCCGTCGGCGAGGACCGCGAGCAGGTGGCGGCCGACGTGGAGGCCGCGCCCGCCCTGGTCGAGCTGCGGTCGCGCCCCCTGGCCGACTGAGCGGTTCCGCCCGCGCGAACGATGCCGGTCACCGAGGTGGCCGGCATCGGTCATACGACCGCCGGGCTGCGGCGTTCCACGAGCAGGACGTCGCGCCAGACCCCGTGGTGGCGCGCCACGCGCTCCCGCCTGCCGAGGACGCGGAAGCCCACGGACGCGTGCAGGGCCAGGCTCGCCTCGTTCTCGGGGAAGACGCCCGCCTGGACGGTCCAGATCCCCGCCCTCTCCGTGGAGTCGATCAGCGCCGTGAGGAGCGCCCGTCCCACGCCGGTTCCGCGCGCCGCGGGATCGACGTACACGGAATGCTCGACGACGCCCGCGTACGCGGGGCGCGCCGAGACGGGGGACACCGCCGTCCAGCCGACGACCCGCCCTCGGGGGTCGAGCGCGACGAACCGGTGCGCGGGCGACTTGGCGGTGTCGAAGGCGCTCCACGGCGGTGCCGCCGTCTCGAAGGTGGCGTTCCCCTCGTCGATGCCCTGCTGGTAGATCGCCATGACGGCCGGCGCGTGGTCGTCCGTCATGGGGGCGAGGGTGATCGTGGTGTGCGGGCGGACGGTCATGCTCGGTTCCTTTGCGAGGCGCGCACGAGGGTGGCGCGGGGGCGGGTACGGCGACGCTCCTGTGGCGGTGGGGGACCGCCACAGGAGCGTGGGTGGGGGGTGAGGGAAGAGCTCAGGGTCAGAGAATCGCCAGCGAGACCAGGCCGATGCCCACGCTGCCGAGGAGACCCACGCCGAGGTAGAACGCGAAGACCTTGGCCTTCACGACGCTCTTGACGGCCACCATCGCCGGGATCGTCGTGACGGCACCGCCGAGGAGGAAGGTGACACCGGCCGCGGCGACCATGCCCTGGTCCAGGAGGCCCTCGACGACGGGGATGGCGCCGACGCCGTTGAGGTACAGCGGGACGCTGATGAGACCGGCGACCAGGACGGAGACGACACCGTCGGTGCCCAGGATGCCCGAGACGACGTCGGTGGGCACGTAGCGGACGATCAGCGCCTCGAGGACGATGGCGAGGAGCAGCCACTTGCCGAGGATCAGGGAGTCGCTGACGATCTCCTTGAGGATCTCGACGGCGTTCAGGTTCTTGATGTCACGCCGGACGAGCACGCGCCACGGAGTGCCGTCGTCCTCCGCGTCGTTCTGCGGAGCGGGGGAGCAGCCGCCCGCCGCGGGCGCCGACTCCTGTGCGGCGGAGCCTCCGCAACCGCCCCCGGCCGGACCCTCGTCGGCGCTGCTGCTGCTGCCGCCGCCCCCGACGGTCACGGGCTGGGGGACGGTGGCCTTCGCCGTCGAGCACGCCGTCTCGGCGACGGCCACGGTCTCCGGCTCCTGGGAGCAGCTCTTCGTGGTCGTCTTCCCCTCCGTGGAGTCGAGCAGCGGGTCCGCGAAGCGTCCGCGCCGTTCGAGCGCGAGGACGATGAGGCCCGCGCCGAAGCTCAGTACCAGGGCGCCCACGAGCCGGGCCGTGGCGATGGGGAGCCCGAGCTGGGAGGCGGAGAGGGCGTAGATCTCCGGGTCCATGGAGGGGGAGGCGATCCAGAAGGACATGACCGCCGAGAGCGGGACGCCGGCTATCAGGAACCGGCGGATCAGCGGGATCACGGTGAAGGAGCAGAAGGGGCTGAACGCGCCGATCGCCGTGACGATGGCGATGCCGAGGACGCCCCTGCGTCCCTGGGCGAAGCTCCGGCGCGCGACCACGTCGATCGACAGACGCTGTACGGCGATGCCCAGGACGATGGCGACCAGGAACCACGGCAGGTAGTGCAGTACCTCAAGCAGGATGAACAGGCCAAGGGCCCGCAATTCGTCCACGGGTGAACCTCTCTGAAACGGTGACACATGCGGGGAGCGGCGCCGTGAGGGGACGTACGGAGGACGTGGCGAGCCGCCTGGGGAGGCTCGACCGGCATCCCCTTTATCGAATATCGATGATAGACGATTAAAGGGATGTCGAGCAATGGGTCGTACGGCGCCTGCTGCGCCCTGGCGCTTGGCCTCGCCGCTCCCAGGCTGGATGTGACCCTCGCTGTCCGGAGCGAACCTTGCCGTCGCGGGTGGTCATCGAATAACATCGATGAATCATGAGCGGTACGATGAATGCCCAGCTGATCGACCGAGCCACGGCCGAGTCCTACGCGACCTGGTTCAAGGCCCTCTCCGATCCCACCCGGGTGCAGATCCTCAATCTCCTCGCGCTGGCGACCGGACCGATGAGCGTCGGCGAGATCGTGGACCGGATGGGCGTCGGGCAGTCGACGGTGTCACACCACCTGAAGCTCCTCTCCGACGTGCGGTTCGTCCTGCGTGAACGCCAGGGGACATCGATGCTCTACTCCATCAACGTCGCCTGCGTGGCGTGCTTCCCCAGCGCCGCCGACGCCGTCATGGGCCGTCCCGCGGTCGCGGAGTGAGGACCGCCCCCTCGGTCGAGCCGGCCGCGCGCGTGTCCGGTGCAACCGGCGGGGTCGGCGCGGCCGGCGCTGCCGGCACCGCCTGCTGCCCGCCGATCGTGACCGCGGCGCTGTCCGAGCGGGATGCGGAGGTCATGGCGGCGATGTTCAAAGCGCTGGCCGACCCCGTCCGGCTCCGGCTCCTGTCCCGAGTGGCCTCGCACCCCAACGGGGAGGCGTGCGTCTGCGACATAGCCGACGTCGGCGTCTCCCAGCCGACCGTCTCGCATCACCTCAAGAAGCTCCGGGAAGCGGGCCTGCTCACCTCCGAGCGGCGCGGCACCTGGGTCTACTACCGTCCGGCGCCCGGCGTCCTGGCCTCGCTCGGGACGTTTCTCTCCGACACCGAGAACGCCAGCGTCTAGAACGCCCGCGCCGATGAGCTCGCTCCGGCGACCCGGGCGGCTTCCTGGTGTCGGCGTCGTTCGCGTTCTTGTCGCCGGTCAGGCCGAGGCCGCCTTCGTGAGGAGTGCGCCCATGGCGGCGAGTACGGCGGGTTCGACCCGGTAGTACACCCAGGTCCCGCGCCGCTCCGAGGTGAGCAGCCCGGCTTCCCGCAGCTTCTTCAGGTGATGCGAGACGGTCGGCTGGGACACGCCGACGTCGGAGATGTCGCAGACGCACGCCTCGCCGCCCTCGTGCGAGGCGACGGCCGAGAACAGGCGCAGCCGCACCGGGTCGCCCAGTGCCTTGAACATGACGGCGGTGCGCTCCGCCTCCTCGGCGGTGAGCGGCCGCTCGGTGAGCGGCGGGCAGCAGGGCTCCGTCCCGGGCTCCAGTATCGGCAGCATCTTCATGTTCGACATGCATCTATGTTGACACGTATCGAACCAAGCCGTCTTCCCTCGCCCCTTCCTCTCTTCTGAATTCGATGAACGTCTATGTTGACGAATGTCGAATCAGTCGCCATGCTGAAGGTGCAAGAGATCGACAGATGTCGAAACAGCAAGGAGAAGCGCCGTGAACGTCACCGCCACCCCCACCGAGCAGCTGCCCGTCGTGGTCGTCGGAGCGGGTCCCGCCGGTCTGGCCGCCGCGGCCCACCTGGTCGACCGGGGCCTGGAGCCCCTGGTCCTGGAGGCCGGATCCCAGCCGGGAACCTCTGTACGGGAGTGGTCCCACGTGCGGCTCTTCTCCGCCTGGAGCGAGGTCGTCGACCCGGTCGCCGAGAAGCTCCTGACCCCGACCGGCTGGGTGAAGCCCGACCCGGACACGTACCCGACCGGGGGCGAGTGGGTGGCCGCCTACCTCGCGCCGCTCGCGGACGCCCTCGGTGACAGGATCCGGCTCGGCGCCCGGGTCACCGGTGTCTCCCGGGCCGGCCGCGACCGCGTCGTCGACGCCGACCGCGAGCAGCAGCCCTTCACGGTGTACGTCCGCCACGGCGACGGACGCGAGGAACGCCTCCTCGCCCGGGCCGTCATCGACGCCTCCGGCACCTGGTCCACCCCGAGTCCGGCCGGCGGCGACGGACTCCCGGCACTCGGTGAGCGCGCGGCGGCCGACCGGATCTCCTACCGCGTTCCCGACCTCAAGGACCCGGCCGTGCGCGCCCGTTACGCGGGCCGGCGCGTCGCCGTCATCGGCTCGGGCGCCTCCGCCTTCACCGCCCTCGCCTCGCTGGCAGCCCTCGCCAAGTCCCCGGACGGCACGGACACCCGGGCGACCTGGATCCTGCGCCGCGCCCTCTCGGGCAGCACCTTCGGCGGAGGCGGCGCCGACCAGCTCCCCGCGCGTGGCGCCCTCGGACTCGCGGCGAAGGCCGCGGTCGACGAGGGGTACGCGGACGCCGTCACCGGCTTCCGTACGGACGCGATCGAGCGGGACGGCGAGCACCTCGTCCTGGTCGCCGAGGACGGCCGGCGTCTCGACCCCGTCGACGAGGTCATCGTCCTGACCGGTTTCCGCCCCGACCTGACCTTCCTCGACGAACTGCGCCTGGGCCTCGACGAGAGGCTCCAGGCCCCCGTCGAGCTCGCTCCGCTCATCGACCCGAACCAGCACTCCTGCGGCACCGTCTACCCGCACGGCGTGAAGGAGCTGACACACCCGGAGCCGGGCGTGTACCTCGTGGGCATGAAGTCCTACGGACGCGCCCCGTCCTTCCTGGCCCTCACCGGCTACGAGCAGGTCCGGTCGGTCGTCGCCGCCCTCGCCGGGGACCACGCGTCCGCCGAGCGCGTCGAGCTCGTCCTCCCCGAGACCGGGGTCTGCGGCGGAGCCGGCCTGTTCGACGAGCCGGACGACAGCGTGGCCGACGGCAGCGGTTGCTGCGCGACCCCGACGGCGCTCCAGATCGGCGTCGGAGCCCCGGCCGCGGCCGGCGGCTGCTGAGACGGCACCACTCACCCACTCATCCGCTCACCCGTCCATCCGCAACCGGAGGAACACGATGTCCCGCGTACAGCTCGCCCTGCGCGTCCCCGATCTGGCGGCGTCCGTCGCCTTCTACACCCGGCTCTTCGGCACCGAACCGGCCAAGCTCCGCGACGGCTACGCCAACTTCGCCATCGAGGAACCGCCGCTCAAGCTCGTCCTCATCGAGGGAGCCGAGGGCGAGGACACCCGGCTGGACCACCTCGGGGTGGAGGTCGGCACGACGGAGGCGGTCCACGCCGCCACCACCCGCCTGGGGGAGGCGGGACTGGCGACCACCGAGGAGAACGACACCACCTGTTGCTACGCCCTCCAGGACAAGGTCTGGGTCCAGGGCCCCGGCCGTGAACCGTGGGAGGTGTACGTGGTCAAGGCCGACGCCGACACCCTGACGAAGCAACAGGGCAGCGCCTGCTGTGCCGGCTCGGCGGACTCCGCGGACTCCGCGGACGACGGGGCGGGCGCACCGGCCGTCGCCGGTGGATGCTGCTGATCCCACGATGACCGACCTCCACACCCACGGGGCCGCGACTGGAGCAGGGGACCGGTCGCGGCCCCGTGCCGCCCTGCCCGCGCTCTGCGCCACCCAGATCACCAGCTGGGGCATCGTCTACTACGCCTTCCCCGTCCTGAACCCGAGGATCACGGCCGAGACCGGCTGGTCCACCGGCGCCACGACGGCGGCGTTCTCGCTCGCCCTGGTCGTCTCCGGCCTCGCCGGAATCCGGGTCGGCCGGACCATCGACCGCCGCGGGCCGCGCACGGTCATGACGGCGGGCTCCGTGGCCGGGGTCCTGAGCCTGGCGGTCGTGGCCCTGGCGCCGAACCTGCCGGTGTTCTTCGCCGGGTGGCTCCTGGCGGGGTTCGCCATGGCGGCCACCTTCTACCAGCCCGCGTTCGCCGCGCTCACCCGCTGGTGGGCCCCGGACCACGTCCGCGCCCTGACGATCGTCACCCTCGCCGGCGGCCTCGCCTCCACCGTCTTCGCCCCGCTGACCGCCGTCCTGGCCGACCGGCTGTCGTGGCGCGAGACCTACCTCGTACTGGCGGCGGTCCTCGCCGTCGTCACGGTCCCCGCCCACGCCCTCGCCCTGCGAGCCCCGTGGCCCCCGGCGCCGCCCGCTCCGGCCGGCGGTACGGGGACGAGTCCGGGCGCCACGGCGCGCAGCCGACCGTTCGTCCTGCTCGCGGTCGCGTTCACCCTCTCGGCCTTCGCGATGTACGCGGTCGTCGTCACGCTCGTCCCCCTCCTGCTCGAACGCGGCTACAGCACCTCCCAGGCGGCCTGGGCCCTCGGACTCGGCGGCGCGGGCCAGACCTTCGGCCGGATCCTCTACGCCCCGCTGGCCCGCCACACCGGGACCACGGTCCGTACGACCGCTCTCATCGCCCTCGGCGCCCTGACCACCGCGGCCCTCGCCGTCACGCCGGGCCCGTACGGCCTGGTGATCGCGGTGTCCGTCGCGGCCGGCATGGTCCGGGGCAACCTCACCCTGCTCCAGGCCACGGCGGTCACCGACCGCTGGGGCGGCCGGCACTACGGCCGCCTCTCCGCGCTCCTCGGCGCCCCCGCCATGACGGCCTCGGCGCTGGCCCCGTTCGCCGCCGCCGTCCTCGCCGTACCGCTGGGCGGCTACCCGGAACTCTTCCTCCTGCTCGCCGCCCTCGGCCTGGCGGCCGCCTTCGTCGCTCCGGCGACCGCCGGAAGCGGTGCGGCCGGAAGGGCATGAAGCGGTACCGGGAAAAGGGTATGAACCGGTACCGGGAATCAGGCGGTGACGAGCTCCTTCTCGCGGTGCGGCGCGTCGGTCTTGGGCTTCCGGTTGGGCAGCGAGAGCCGGAAGACCTTGTGCCACGCGGAGAACACCTGCTTGGGCAGCGGCCCGGTGACGTACTCCAGCTCGTACTTCTCGAACAGCGCGCGCACCTTCACCGCGACCTCGGCGTACCGGTTGCTCGGCAGGTCCGGGAACAGGTGGTGCTCGATCTGGTGCGACAGGTTGCCGGTCATGAAGTGCATGGCCTTGCTGCCGCTGATGTTGGCCGAGCCCATCATCTGGCGCAGGTACCACTGGCCGCGTGTCTCGCCCTCGATCGACCGGCGCTCGAAGACGCGCACGCCCTCGGGGAAGTGCCCGCACATGATCACCGAGTGGGACCAGATGTTGCGGACCAGGTTCGCGGTGAACGTGGCGGCGAGCGTGGTGAGGAAGGACGGGCCCGACAGCAGGGGGTGGATCACGTAGTCCTTGAGCACCTGCTTGCGGATCTTGCGGCCGACGGCCCTGGCCCGCGCGCGGAACTCGGGGTTCTTGCGGCGGCGCTTGTGCAGGTTCTTGCCGAGCTCCAGGTCGTACGCCGCGATGCCGTACTCGAAGAAGCAGGCGTTGACGAAGTTCCACAGCGGCTGGCCGAGGTGGAACGGGTACCACTTCTGGTCCTCGTCGACGCGCATGATGCCGTAACCGAGGTCGTTGTCCTTGCCGATCACGTTGGTGTACGTGTGGTGCAGCTCGTTGTGCGAATGCCGCCACTGGTCGGACGGCGAGACGTGGTCCCACTCCCAGGTGGTGGAGTGGATCTTCGGGTCCCGCATCCAGTCCCACTGGCCGTGCAGGACGTTGTGGCCGATCTCCATGTTGTCCATGATCTTCGCCACGGACAGCCCGGCGGTGCCGATCACCCAGGCGGGCGGGAAGATCGAGAACAGCAGGACCGCCCTGCTGGCCAGTTCGAGCTTGCGCTGCGCCGAGATGACCTTGCGGATGTAGGCGGCGTCCTTCTCGCCGCGGCCGGCGATCACCTCGTCGCGGATCGCGTCCAGCTCGCGGCCGAGCTCCTCGATCTGCTCCGCGGTCAGGTGGGCGGTGGGGTCGATGGCGGTCAAGGTGCTCCTACCGTTCGATGTCGCAGGGGCCCGCCGCGGCGGACACGCAGGTCTGGATGAGGACGCCGGGCTCGGCCTCGGTGATCTCGCCGGTGCGCAGGTCGCGGACGGCGCCCGCCTTGAGGGGGGTGACGCAGCCGAAGCAGATGCCCATGCGGCACCCGGACGGCATGAGCACGCCGGCCTCCTCGCCGACATCGAGCAAGGGGGTGGCGCCGTCCGCCTCGACGGTCCTGCCGGTGGCGCTGAACGTGACCTCGCCGCCGTCACCGGCGACGACGACACCGGGGCGGAAGCGTTCGGTGTGCAGGCGCTCTTCGACGCCGTGTCCGCGCCAGAGCTCCTCGGCGGCGTCGAGCAGGCCCGCGGGCCCGCAGGCCCAGGTCTCGCGCTCGGCCCAGTCGGGTACCAGCTCGTCGAGACGGGCGATGTCGAGGACGCCGTCCGTGTCGGTGTGCACCTCGGTGAGCCGCAGCTTCCCGGCCGCGACCAGGCCGTGCAGTTCCTCGCGGAAGATCACGTCTCGTGGGCGCGGCGCGCTGTGGACCATGACGACGTCGTCGAACGCGCTGTCACGCAGCATGCCCATCACCGGCGTGATGCCGCTGCCTGCGGTCAGGTAGAGCACCTTGGCGGGCGTGGGCGCCGACAGGACGAAGTCGCCGGTCGCCTGGTCGAGCTGGACCAGGGTGCCCGGCCTGGCCCTGCGGACCAGGTGGTTGCTGACCTTGCCGTCCGGGATCGCCTTCACGGTGATCGTGACACGGCCGTCGCGGCGGTCCGGCGGCGAGGTGAGGGAGTAGGCGCGCCACAGGCGCCTCCCGTCGACGTCGACCCCGATCCGCACGTACTGACCGGCCGTGTGGCCGCGCCAGCCCTTCCCGGGCCTGATCACGATGGTCGCCGCGTCACCCGTCTCGGGGTGCACGGCCTCGATGCGCCCCCGCAGGTCGGCTCCCGCGCGCAGGGGGCTGACCAGGTCGAGGTAGTCCGACGGCAGCAGCGGCGTCGTGACCATCTCCAGCAGTTTCCACGCCCTACTGCGGAGGGCTGCACTCGTCATGTCCCCAGCTTGATGCGCTTCACGGCGTAAAGTCCTGACCGAAAGACGTAAATTTGACCGGCCGAATTGTTCGCAGGGAACAAAGCATGAGCTATCCGATCCGGAGGGTCACCGATCTGGCCCTTGACCAGGCGACGGTCGCCGCACTCCGGGCCGCGCTGACGACCACCGCCGACGAGGTCGTCCAGGCCATCATCGACGAGGTCCCTCCGTACGCCAACGCCCTTTCGGGCCGTATGGGTGTCACCATCCGCCGAGCCGTCCGCACCGCCCTGGGCCACTACCTGGACCTCGCGAGCGGGCGGGCCACCGGCGGCGACGCCGGTGACGCGGCCTACGAGCTGGGCCGCGGCGAGGTGCGCGACGGGCGTTCGATGGACGCCCTGCTCAGCGCCTACCGCGTCGGCGCACGGGTGGCCTGGCGGTGTCTGGCGGCGGGTGCCGTACCCGCGGGTCTGCCCGCCGCCGAGGTCGCCAAGTTCGCCGAGCTGACCTTCGCCTACATCGACGAGCTCTCCGCGGCGAGCGCCGCGGGTCACGCCGACGAGCTCGCCGCCCGGGGCCGGGAGCACGAGCGTCACCTGGAACACCTGGCCCGTGACCTCCTCGCCGGCGCGAGCACGGACGTGCTGCTTGCCTCCGTGCAACGGGCCGGGTGGCAGCCTCCCGCCTCGCTGACCGCCGTCCTGCTGCCCGCCGCCCAGGCCCGGCCCGCGTACCGCGCGCTCGACCCGAGCACCCTCGTCCTCGACGATCTGCCGGACGACCTCGGTGTGCTGCTCGTCCCCGACGCCGACCGGCCACATCTCCTGCGGCAGCTGGCCGACCGCACCGCCGTGGTCGGCCCGGCCCGGCCGTGGACCCGTGCGTCCGCCTCGTACGAGCGAGCCGCCCGCGCGCGCTCCCTCTCCGCCGACATCCGCGACACCGAGGACCACCTGCCCGAGCTGGTGCTGAGCGCCGACGTGGACGCGTTCGCGGATCTACGGGCCCGGGCCCTCGCGTCGTTGCGGACCTTGCCCGCCGCGACCGCGCGGCGGCTGGAGGAGACGTTGCGGGCGTGGCTGCTCCACCAGGGCAGGCGGGACGAGGTGGCGGCGGCGCTGTTCGTCCATCCCCAGACCGTCCGCTACCGGATGTCGCAGCTGCGGGAGCTGTTCCCGGACCTCGCGTCGCCCCACCGGGTCCTCGAACTGACGCTGGCGGTCGGCCTGCGGGTCGGCTGACGGGGCTCCCGCGGAGCCGGCCTCGACTCGCACAGGAGGGCTAATCGCCTGATACTTCCTGAAACGGGCAACAGGGAGGGGTCGCGCCATGACCGACGGTCACACCGTCCAGGCGGCCGGAGGGCGCTCCCGAGCGCGAGGCGTCGACGCCGACGCGGCCCGGCGGATGGCCGACTCCCTGTTCATCGAGCGCGACTGGCGGAGCCCCAGCTCGTCGCGGTTCTGGGTGCTGCTCGTGCTGGCCTCGGTGATCGCGGGCGCCGGCGTCGTGGGCGACTCCACGGCCACGGTCATCGGCGCGATGATCGTGGCCCCGCTCATGACGCCGATCCTCGGCACCGCGCTGTCCCTCGTCCTGGCGGACCGCGCCCACGTCACCCGCAGCGCGCTGCTCGTGATCGGCGGCGCGGTGGCCGTGGTGTGCATCGGGATGCTGCTCGGCTGGATCGTCTCGCCGCCGGACGCCTTCGCCAACAACAGTCAGGTGTCCTCCCGCATCAGCCCGCGCCTGATCGACCTGCTCGCCGCGCTGGCCACGGGAACCGTCGGCGCCTTCGCCCTGGTCCGTACCGACATCTCCGACACCCTGCCCGGCGTCGCCATCGCGATCTCCCTCGTCCCGCCGCTGGCCGTCACCGGGCTGCTCGTCACGGTGGGCCGCTACCACGACGCCGGACAGTCGGCGCTCCTCTTCGCCACCAACGTGGCCGCCATCGTCGCGACCGGCACCCTCGTCTTCCTCGCCTACCGCGTCCGGGACGCGGCCCGCGAGGCGGGTCTCACCGTGGGCGAGTTCCACGGCAGGACCCTCGTCGCGGTCGGGGCCGTCGTCCTCCTCGTCGCGGTCCCCCTCACCACCGGCACGATCTCCGTCGCCCACGACCGCTCCCTCGCCGCCGACGCCCGCCCCGTCGCCGACCGCTGGGCTGAGGCGGGCGCCTGGCAGATCGCCTCCGTCGACGCCCGCAACGGCGTCGTCCTCGTCGGCGTCCTCGGCCTCCCGCCCCAGCCCGCCCCCACGGCCCTCCGCGCCGCTCTCGACCGCGCGGGCATGGCCGACGCCGACCTCCAGCTCCGCCTGGTCGGCGGACGCACCCACTGGTGCGCCGCGCACTCCCTCACCTGCACGGTCGAGAACGCCCGTACGGACTGACCTTCAGGACCTTCAGGACACGGGCTGCGGGGGCAGGCCGACCCCGGCCGGGAGGTGGTGCGGGAAGGCGTCCAGAAGTTCCCTCGTGTACGGGGCGGACGGCGCGTCGAAGACGGTGTCCCTCGGTCCCACCTCCACCAGCTCGCCCTGGTTCAGGACGGCGACGCGGTCGCAGAAGTGCCGCACGACCGTCAGGTCGTGGGAGATGAAGAGCAGCGACAGGCCGAGCTCCTCGCGCAGGTCCATCAGGAGGTTCAGGACCTGCGCCTGGACCGACACGTCCAGCGCGGACACCGGCTCGTCGGCGATGACCAGACGCGGCCGCACGGCCAGCGCGCGGGCGATGCCGATGCGCTGGCGCTGACCGCCGGAGAACTCGTGCGGGTGGCGCGAGAGGTGCGTCGGGGACAGCCCCACCTGTTCGAGGAGTTCCGCCGCCCGCTCCCGGCGTGCCGCGCGGTCCAGGTCCGTGTGGATGCGCAGGGGCGTGGTGACGATCTGCTCCACCGTGTGGCGAGGGTTCAGGGACGCGTACGGGTCCTGGAAGACCAGCTGGACGTCCCGGCTCAGCTCCCGGCGCAGCCGCGTGTCCGTCGCGGCCCGGGAGACGTCCCGGCCGTCGAAGCGGACCTCCCCGCTCGTGGGACGGCGCAGGCCGGTCATGGCCCGCGCGATGGTGGACTTGCCCGAGCCGGACTCGCCCACCAGGCCGAGGGTCTCCCCGTGCGCCACGTGGAGGCTCACACCGTTCACCGCGGTGTGCGGGCGGGCGCGCCGGCGGCCGGGGTAGCCCACGCGCAGGTCCCGTACTTCGGCCAGGACTCCTGAGACGGAGGTCGAGGTGGAGGCGGAGACGGAGGCCGGGTCGGGGGCGGTACGGGGGCGGGCGCCGGCGCGCGGCCTCGGCTCCGGGTCGTCGACCGTGGGAAGGCGCGTGCCGGGGACGGTGTCCCGGGTGGGTGCCGCTCCGATGAGGGCCTTCGTGTAGGGATGGGCGGGGGAGGTCAGGAGGCGCTCGGTGGGGCCCTCTTCGAGCGCCTCGCCGTCGCGCATCACCAGCATGCGGTCGCACGTCCTCGCCACCACGCCCACGTCGTGCGTGATGAGGACCATGGCCGTCCCGGCCTCCGACTGGAGTTCGCGGATCAGCTCCAGGACCTGGTGCTGGACGCGGGCGTCCAGCGCGGTGGTGGGTTCGTCGGCGATCAGGACGCCCGGGTCGTTGACCAGCGCCATGGCGATGACGACGCGCTGGCGCATGCCGCCCGAGAGGTGGTGGGGGTGGTCCGAGGCGCGGGCGGCCGGGATGCCCACCCGTTCCAGCATCGCCGCGGCCCGTTCCCTCGCCTCCCCGCGACCGGCCCTCGGGTGATGCACGCGGTACGCCTCCGCGACCTGGGCGCCGATGGTGTGGAACGGCGACAGCGCGTCCAGGGCGTCCTGGAAGACCATCGCGACACGGGAGCCCCTGACCGTCTTGAGGACCGCTTCCGGTGCGCTCACGAGGTCGAGGCCGTCACCGCCGAGCCGAATGAGGCCCTCGACGCGGGTGCGCGCCGGGTCGTGGAGGGCCAGGGCGGCCAGGCCGATCGTGGACTTGCCCGAGCCCGACTCCCCGACGAGACCGAGGACTTCGCCGGGGGCCACGTCGAAGGAGATGTCACGGACGGCGGAGACCGGTCCGCGCGCGGTGCGGAAGGTGACCGCGAGATCGCGGACGCTCAGTGCGGGGCGGTCGTTCACGCGAGCCTCACTCGGGGGTCAAGCCAGGCCACCACCAGGTCGGCCACGGCCACGAACACGACGACGAAGAAGGCGGCGACGAGGACGGTGCCGACGACCGTGGGCAGGTCGTTGCCGGTCACCGCGTCCACGGCCAGCTTCCCGACACCGCCGAGACCGAACACGGTCTCCGTGATGAACGCGCCGCCGAGCAGCGCCCCGACCTCCAGGCCGAGCAGCTGCACCAGCGGGCCGGCCGCCCCGCGCGCCGTGTACCTGAGGTGGGTGCGCAGGGTGCCCAGGCCCTTGGCGCGCGCCGTGCGGACGTACCCGTGATGCATGGTCTCCAGCATCTGCGAGCGGGTCAGCCGGGCGTAGACGGCGGCGTTGACGAAGCCGAGGACCAGCCACGGCAGGATCATGCCGAGGGCCCACTGGCCGGGCCGGTCGGCGAAGGAGACGTAACGCGGGGGCGGCAGCAGGCCCGTGGAGTAGACGAGCAGGAACAGGACCACGTAGCCGAGGAAGGAGATCTGGACGCTGGCGCCCAGCAGGTTGAAGCCGGACAGCAGGCGGTCGGTCGCCCTGCCCCTGCGCAGCGCCGCCGCGAGGCCCGAGCCCACGCCGAGGACCAGGATCACGGCGAGGGCGCCGACCGCGATCGAGACGGTCACCGGGAGGCGGTCCTCGATGGCGGTCAGCACGGGCTGGTGGAGGGTGTACGAGTAGCCGAGGCAGGGGGCCGGGCAGGGGATCGGGGTGCCGTCGACGTCCGCGATGGTGCGGCCGGCGACGATGCCGCCGACGTAGTCGGTGAACTGGGAGACGATCGGCCGGTCGAGCCCCATGCTCGTACGGACGGCCGTGAGCTGTGCGGAGGTGCACCTGGGGCCGCAGGCGACGAGGGCCGGGTCGGCGGGGGCGGCGTGGAAGAGCCCGAAGGCCGTGGCGGTGATCGCGAAGAGCACCGCCACGGCCTGCGCGACCCTCTTGAGGAGGTATCGGATCATGGTCGTGGAGGTCAGGAGTTCTTGACGTACACGTCGGCCAGGGCCGTGACGCCGTAGATCGGGTGGGTGGCGGCGCCGCCGATCCGCTCGCCGCGGAACTGGGAGACGCTCTTGTAGAGGAAGGGCACCAGGGGGACGTCCTTCATGACCGTCTGCTCCAGGGCGATCAGCTCGTCGGCCTTCTTCCGGGCGTCACCGATCTTCGCGATGCGGGCGAGCTCCTCGTCCACCCGCGGGTTGGCGTAGCGGATGGGGTTGGACACCGCGTCCAGGTGGCTCTCGTAGCCGAGGGGGAGGAGGGTCGAAGGGGTGGGCCAGTCCACGGAGTTGGTGGAGAGGAACAGGTCGTACGGGCTGTCCTCGCCGCCGAAGACCTGGTCGTTGAACGCGCCGGGCTGGAGGCCCTTGAGCACGAGCGTGATCCCGGCCTTGGCGAAGGCGTCGGCGAGGACCTGCGCGACCTGGTCGTCCGCCGGGCTGTCGGTGGGGTACGCGTACGTCAGCCGGGTGACCTTCGTCTTCGCCCGGGCCAGGTGTTCCTTGGCCTTGGCGATGTCGCCGGTGGGGGCGACGGGGTAGAGGTCGTACTTCTTCCAGCCGACGACGGCCGGCGAGGAGAGGGTGGTGGCGATGTCTCCGGCGTAGCGGCCGCCGAGGACCTGGCGGGCCTGCTTGCGCGGGAAGAGGTAGTGGATGGCCTTGCGGACCTCGGGGTCGGTGACCCGGTCGTTCCTGATGTACAGGTCCTGGGTGTAGGCGCCCTTGCTGCCGGAGACGACCAACGCGCGCTTGGCGGGGTCGCGTTCGACCGTCGAGATCAGCTCCGGCGGAAGGAGGTCCTTGGTGGTGAGCGTGGTCGCCCCGGCGCCCTGCCCGGCGAACACCTCCTGCGCGGTGTTGAGGGCCTCCTTGCCGAAGGTGAACGCGAAGCGGTCCGGGTAGGCGTGCCGGATCGAGTCCGTCTCCGGCTTCCAGTACGGGTTGCGCTCCAGGGTGAGGCTCTGGTTCTGCTTGTGCTCGACGATCTTGTACGGCCCGGTGGCGAAGGGCTTCAGGTCGTAGCCGGTGCCCGTGTCCTTGTCCTCGCGGACCGGCGAGGAGGAGGACTGGGCGGCCATGTACGGCACGTCGGACTGCGGCTGGGGGAAGTGGAAGACGATGGTCTTGTCGTCGGGCGTCTCGATCGCCTTGAGATCACCGTCCTTCTTGGGGCCGCCGTACTTCTTCACCGCCTCGGTGAGGTCCTTGGTGCCGGTGAGCCACGGCTGCCAGTAGGCGGGGCCGACCTCGAAGCCGGGCGCGAAGGTGCGCTCGATGCCGTACTTGACCTGCTGCGCGGTGACGGGCTTGCCGTCCTCCCAGGCGATGCCGTCCTTCAGGCGGTACGTCCAGGTGCGGCCCCCGTCGGAGGACGTGCCGGTGTCGGTCGCGAGGTCGCCGACCAACCGGGGCCTGCCGTCGACGATCTGGTACTGCGTCAGCTGCCGTCCCCACAGCAGGGAGGTGCTGTACCGCTCGCCGGCGTAGATCTTCTGCGGGTCGAGGTGCGGGAAGTCCGCCTGGTTGGCGACGGTGACGGTGCCTCCCCTGCGGGCGCCGGGGATCTCCGGGGCGGGGCCCTGGCTGTCCTTCGCGGTGCCGAGGGTGGTGGTCAGCCGCTGTCCGCTCTTGGCGGCGGTGGCGGCCTTCCCCTGGCCGGCGCCTGTGCCCGCGCCCGCGCCCGCACCCGCGGAGCAGGAGCACAGCAGCAGGGCGGTGGTGGTGGCGAGAACCGGTACGGCTGCGGTGCGCAGGGTGATTGCGGGCATGACGAACTCCGTTGGATGGTGCCGGTGTTGCGGATGAGGGTGAGAGAAGGGTGTGAGGCGCTCAGCGGACGGTGTGCGGGTCGAGCGCGTCCCGCACGGCGTCGCCGAGGAGATTGAAGGCGAGGACGAAGACGAGGAGGGCGGCGCCGGGGAAGACCATGTAGGTGGGGTCGTCGTAGAGGACGTCGGCGCCCCGGGAGATCATGCGGCCCCAGTCGGGGATGGGCTCGTTGACGCCGACCCCGAGGAAGGACAGCGCGGCCTCGGTGGTGACGATCGCGGGCACGACGAGGGTGATGTGCACGAGGACCGGCGCCCAGACGTTCGGCAGCAGCTCGCGGAACACGATGTGCCGCCGGCTCGCACCGAGGGCCCGGGCCGCCTCGACGAACTCCCGCTCCCGCAGGGACCGTACGACCGTGCGCAGCACCATCGCGAGCGGTACCCAGCCGAAGGCGGAGAAGACCAGGACGAGAACGGCGAACTGCATCCAGGCGGGTTCGTTCTCGTCGGGCGCGACGAATCGGGTCTGGACGACCGGGCCCAGCGTGAGCAGGAACAGCAGGCTCGGGAAGGCGAGCAGGACGTTGCAGACGAAGGTGAACGCCCGGTCGGCGAGTCCGCTGAGATAGCCCACGGCCACCCCGACGACCACGCCGACGACGGCGACGACGGCGGCCGAGACGACGGCGATCAGCAGCGAGGTGCGGATGCCGTACAGGAGTTGGGCGAGGACGTCGCGGCCGAGGCCGGGCTCGATGCCGAACCAGTGCTCGGCCGAGATGCCGCCGTTGGGCAGCAGGGGGAGGCCTTCCGGGCTCAGCAGGCCGACGCCGTTCTGGCCGTAGTGCTCGGTCGGGTTCTTGCCGTACAGGGCGGTGATCAGGGGCGCCGCGAGGGCGAGGAGTGCGAAGAGCGCGACGACGCAGAACGAGACGATCCCGACCCGGTCGCGCCGGAAGGCGTCCACCTTCGATACCGCTGACACGCTGCCGCACTCCCGCTCGTTCGGGGCGCGCCGACGGTGGGGGAACGCCCTGGATCACACCGGAGACGGGGTGACCGTTCCGGACATCGAGCATTAGATCGAAAGATCGATGCTGTCGCAACGCGGCAGATTCCAAGGTCAAACACGGGTATTGCCTTGAATGTCCAGAGTGTTGCCCTGTTCATGTCGCCGTCATGAAAGTGCTCATAAATCGCCGCGAATCGCCCCGATCGTGAGAGATGGGCATCACAGTCCGCATCCCCTCCCGAACCCCTCGGCGTGCTCTTCGGGGAGTGCGCCCTTCGCGTTCCTTGCGCTCGCGTGTCGGGAGTCCGTGCCGCCGTGTCGTCGTGTGTCGCGAGCTCGTCCATCTGGTGAACAGGGCGGTGGTGAATCGGTAGATAGCGAGGTGAACCACCCGATGTCGCCCGTGACATGTGCGCGACGAGCTGCGAATGTACCTGCCCATCAAGGCGATCCGCCTCGAACGGGTGGGCGGCGATCCCGCTCAACTCCCCACGCATCCCTGGAGAAACCACATGTCTTCGCTTACCCCCGCACACGGCGTGGCGCGGCGCCTCGCCCTCACCTCGGGCGCCGTCGTCCTCACCGGCACCCTGGTCGCCGCCGCTGCCGCCACCGCGTCCGCGGGTGCCGCTCCGGAGCCGCGTGGCGGCGCATCCGTCACGGCCACCGCCTCGTCGCTCGGGCTCGGAGCCAAGGAGAAGCTGGTCGTCAAGGACGTCGTCAAGGACGCCGACGGCACGGTCCACACCCGCTACGAGCGCACCTACGCCGGCCTTCCGGTCCTCGGCGGAGACCTCGTCGTCCACCGCGCCGCCGACGGCGCCGTCAAGGACGTCACCAAGGCGGTCAAGGCCGCCATCGAGGTCGCCTCGCTCACCCCGAAGCTCGCTCCGGCCGCCGCCGAGGCCGCCGCCGTCAAGGCCGCCAAGGCCGCACGCGCCACGGACGCCGCCAGCGACGACGCCCCCCGCGAGGTCGTCTGGGCCGCCGACGGCAAGCCCGTCCTCGCCTACGAAACCCTCGTCAGTGGCACCCAGGACGACGGCGTCACCCCGAGCCTGCTGCGCGTCGTCACCGACGCGAACACCGGCGCGAAGCTGTACGAGCAGCAGCTGATCGACGACATAGCCCAGGGCGTCACCGCCACCAGCGGCTCCACGGCCGCCAAGCCCGGCAGCCCCCAGGCCGCCGCGATCGGCACCGGCGCCAGCCAGTACAGCGGCAAGGTCGCACTCGACACGACCACGTCGTCCAAGGGCTTCGACCTCGTCGACGCCGTCCGCGGCGGCTCCAAGGTCCTCGACTTCCAGCACCGTACGGGCGGCAAGGGCGTCCTCTTCACCGACGCGGACAACACCTGGGGCGACGGCACCCCCGGCCACAACCAGACCGCCGCCGTCGACGCCGCCTACGGCGCCGCCAAGACCTGGGACTTCTACAAGGACGTCCTGCGCCGCAACGGCATCAAGAACGACGGCCGGTCCCCCGTCTCCCGGGTCCACTACGGCAACGCCTACCAGAACGCCTTCTGGGACGACCGGTCCTTCACCATCACCTACGGCGACGGCGCGAACAACCAGCACCCGCTGACCCAGCTCGACGTGGCCGGCCACGAGTTCAGCCACGGCGTCACCTCCGCCACCGCGAACCTGACCTACTCCGGCGAGTCCGGCGGCCTCAACGAGGCCACCTCCGACATCTTCGGCACCGCCGTGGAGTGGAACGCGAACAACCCCCAGGACCAGGGGGACTACCTGCTCGGTGAGAAGATCGACATCTTCGGCAACGGCAAGCCGCTGCGCTACCAGGACAAGCCCAGCAAGGACGGCCGAGGCTCGGCCGACTACTGGAGCGCCGGGGTCGGCAACCTCGACGTGCACTACTCGTCCGGTGTCGCCAACCACTTCTTCTACCTGCTGTCCGAGGGCAGCGGCGCGAAGGACATCAACGGCGTGCACTACGACAGCCCGACGGTGGACGGCTCCACGGTCACCGGCATCGGCCGCGACAAGGCCGTGCAGATCTGGTACAAGGCGCTGACCGCGTACTTCACCTCCACCACCGACTACCACGGCGCCCGCGAGGGCACCCTGAAGGCGGCCGCCGACCTCTACGGCGCGGGCAGCGCCGAGGTCCGCGCCGTGGACGCCGCCTGGGCGGGGGTGAACGTCAAGGCCTGACCCGTACGGGAGTGAACGCGGGTGGACGAGGGGCGGTGGCCGGATGTCCGGCCACCGCCCCGGCCTGTCTCCCTACAGCCAGGGGAGCTGGTCGGCGGAGTAGCGGTAGGCGCGGAAGACGGAGTTCTGGGCGCCGCCCGACGACTCCAGGCCCACTCCCTCGCCGAAGGACCGGAACTGCGGGACGACGAACTCCCAGACCACGTCCCCGCCGGGGGTCACCTCGAAGAGCCGGCCGAAGGAGCCCTCGGCGATGAAGGTGTTGCCGTTGGGAAGCCGCTGCGCGCTGGACATGTAGGGGCTGTAGAAGTTCTGCGGCGGGTTGTCCTCGTACGACCACACCTCCTTGCCGGTGCGCGGGTCGAGCTCAAGCACCCGCGAGTACGGCACGGAAGTGGTGTCGCGGTAGGTCCCGTTGTCGAAGACCAGGATGTTCCCGCCCGGCAGCTCGTGCGGGTGGTGCTGCTGGGCCAGGACGTCGGGGCCGATCCGCCACAGGACGGACCCGTCGGCGCGGTCGACGGCGATGGCGGAGGACGCGCTGCGGAAGCCGATGACGATCGAGCCGTCGGCGCTCTCGTTGACGGTGTTGGCCATGGGCCAGTGCTCGCGGGCGAAGTGGGCGTTCAGCGGGAATTCCTCCGGGTCGAGGTGGTCGATGGCGGCCCAGCGCCACACTTCCTCCCCCTCCCAGGTCAGCTCGTACACCACGTCCCCGTAGATCACCCCGCCCGGTGCCTCGGACCCGGGGATGCCGCCCCGGACCCTGGCCGCGTCGGCGGGGGACAGCGGTTCGACGACGGTGACGAGCAGGTTGCCGTTGCGCAGGACCGAAGCGTCGTGGTGGTGGAAGGGGTGCCGGACCTCGCGCAGGACGGTGGAGTCGGGGGCCAGCTCCTGGAAGATGCCGCCGTGGTAAACGTCCCAGATGGGGAAGAGGGTCGGGCCGCTGGTGTCCTTGGCCGCGTAGAAGAGGTTTCCGCCCGGGAGGAGCTGTGCCTGGCGGCCCGGCGGGTGCGGGGAGTGCCAGGCGTGGACGGGCCGGCCCTCGATGTCGACGAGGTGGATCTCACCGGCGCTGGTGATGGGGGTGTAGAGGGTGTAGCCGCCGTAACTGAGGGCGGGGTCATGGGCGGTCAGGCCGACTCCGCGTCGGCGCAGGGTGTTCTGGTCGACGGTCATGAGGATCTCCTGTAGGGGGTGCGGCTCTGTGGCTCTGTGGCTCTGTGGTTCAGTGGGATGCGACGGTGACGGCGCCCGGGTCGGCTGCCGCCAGGGGCGCGGGGTGCAGGTGCCGGAGCAGCGCGGCGCGGTCGGCGGAGCCCGTCAGCCCCTGGGTGGCCTTCGCCCAGGCGGCCTCCTGCTCCAACTGGGCCAGCAGCTCGGGCGAGAGGGTGGCGCCGTAGACGTAGCGGGGCTGGAAGGCGTCCACGTAGCCCGCCTGGAGCGCGCCCTTGGACTGGGCGAGCACGGCCTTTCGCGCGGCTGACGGGTTCGCGGCGATCTCCCGCTGGGCCTTCAGCAGCGACCGGAGCACGGCGGTGGTGGTCTCCTCGGTGGCCTTCGGACCCGCGACGAGCAGGGTCCGGGCCGTGTACCCGGTGAAGCGGAGCTCGGCGTAGCGGTCGCCGAGGGCGGTGCGGGCGGAGTCGTAGAAGCTGGGGAAGGTGAGCCCGGCGTCGATGTCCCCACGTGCCAGCGCCGAAGTGACCTGGTTCGGGGCGAGGTTGACCGTGGTCACGTCCGCGGCCGTCAGCTGTGCGGAGGCGAGCATCCGCGAGAGCGCGTACTCGACGTTGGTGCCCTGCGGGACTCCGACCTTGCGGCCCTTCAGGGCGGCGAAGCCGGTGATCCGCCGGTCGGTACGGGTCAGCAGGCGCCAGTCGGAGAACCGCGACAGGTCGGCGACGACCCGCAGGTCCCGCCCGCCCAGAACGGCCGTGACGGCGGGCAGGTCACCGACGACGCCCAGCTGCGCCTGGCCGCCGAGTACGGCGTTCAGCGCGTCCCGGCCGGTGGGCTGGGTGGTCACGGTGGCGTCGATGCCTTCGGCGGACCACAGACCGCGCTCCTGGGCCACGTAGACGGGCGCACCGCCGAGGTGGTCGCTCGCGGCCAGGGGGACGGCGGGGCGGCCGCCCGCCGTGGGGCCGGATCCACCACCGGCGCAGGCGGAGGTGAAGGCGCCGAGCAGGACCGCTGTCAGAAGGGCGGCTGCGACGCGGGGTCTGGGCATGGGAAGGGTCCTTTCGGGACGGGGGAGTGGCAGGGGTGAGGGAGGGGGTAGAGGTGAGGGAGGGGGCAGAGGTGACGGAGGACGTCGTCGTGGACGTCAGTCGGAGCCGAGGTGCCGTGCGATCAGCGCGCGCAGCCCCGGGTCCGGCGCGCCGGCGGGCACCTCCTGGTCGGCGAGGACCCGCCCGGGAGTGCCGCCGAGGACGACGACCCGCTCCGCGAGGGCCAGCGCCTCGTCGATGTCGTGCGTGACGAACAGGACGGTGGTGCCGCGGCGCTGCCACAGCTCCCGCAGCAGGGTCTGCATCCGGGTCCGGGTCAGCGCGTCCAGGGCGCCGAACGGCTCGTCCATCAGCAGGACTTCGGGCTCGGCCGCCAGGGCGCGGGCCAGCGCCACGCGTTGCTGCATGCCGCCGGACAGCTGCGCCGGGTACTTCTCGGCACCGTCGGCGAGCCCCACCTCGGCCAGCGCCGCGAGAGCCCGTCGTCGGCGTTCCTCGCGCGGCAGACCGTGTCGCTTGAGGGCGAACTCCACGTTGCCGCGGGCGGTGCGCCACGGGAAGAGCGCGTAGTGCTGGAAGACGACACCCCGCTCCGGGCCCGGCCCGCGCACCGGAGCGGAACCCGCCGTCACCCGCCCTTCGGTGGGCCGTACGAATCCGGCCACCAGGTTGAGAATCGTGGACTTGCCGCACCCGCTGGGGCCAAGCAGTGCCGTGAACGAGCCCGCCGGAAGCTCCAGATCGGTGCGTTCCAGCACCGGTCCGGCTCCCTGGTAGCGGACCGACAGCCCTTCCAGCCGTACGTCCAGGCTCATGAGGCGCTCCAGTGCACGAACCGGCGGCCGACCGCGGCCAGGAGGGCGTCGACGGCCACGCCGAGCAGTCCGAGCACGAGCAGCCCCGCGAACATCCGGTCCACGCGCAGGAACTGGCCGTCCACCTGGAGCCGGTACGCCAGCCCGCTGTCCGCGCCGCCCAGTTCCGCCGCCACCAGGGCGAGCAGCGCGACCGAGGCGCCGTAGCGCAGCGCGGCGAGCAGCGCCGGTGCGGCGGCGGGCAGGAGTACCTCCGTGAACCGGCGGTGCAGCGGCGCACCCAGTGAGCGGGCCGCCCGCAGATGGGACACCGGCACCCGGGAGACCCCGTCGTGGACGTACAGCCAGACGGCCAGCAGCACGGCGTACGCGATGAGCAGGCGCTTCGCGGTCTCCCCGATGCCGAACCAGGCGGTCGCGAGCGGGACCAGCGCGATGGCCGGGATCGGACGCAGGAAGGAGACCACGGGGGTGACGGCCGCGGACAGCCGCGGCAGGTATCCGGTGGCGAAGCCCAGAGCGCTGCCGACCAGGGCGCCGAGCGCGAATCCCTGCCCGGCGCGGGCGAGGCTGGCGCCGACGTCGGAGGCCAGGACCCCGCTGCGGGCGCTGTCGGCGAGAGCGGCCGCGGTCTCACCGGGCGTGGGCAGTAGCCCCGGGGCCACCGCACCGGACCGGGCGAGGAGGAACCAGAGCGCCAGTACGGCGGCTGCCGCGCCCAGGGCCGGGCCCAGTCGGCCGAAGGCCCTGCCGGGCGGTGAAGGGGTGGCGTGCACGGGACGACTCCTCGTCGGTCACTCACTCGTTGATAAGTGAGGTCAATAATTGACGAGGTTTATGAAGGTGGTGTTGCGGCAGTGCGAAACGTCCCGGGAGCCTCCGGCCCGTGATCGGCGATGAGGTACGTTCACCTGCATGTCTCGCCCCGAACCCACACCCGAGGCGATCGAGGTCGGACGGGTGATCCGGAGCTGCCGCACTCAGCGGGGAGTCTCCATGGCCGTCCTCGCCACCCGCTCGGGCCTCTCCCAGCCCTTCCTCAGCCAGCTGGAACGCGGCCTCGCGACCCCCAGCCTCAGCTCGATCTACCGGATCGCGGAAGCGCTGGACGTCACCCCCGGAACCTTCCTCCGGCCACCCGACCGGCCGGGTGCGGTCAGCCACGAGAGCGACCCGCAGGTGATCCGCGTGAACGAGGCCACGGGCCAGTTCGCCCACGTCCTCATCCCCGGCGGACGCAGCACGCAGATGGAGGCGTACGAGCACCACTTCGCACCCGGCCAGGGTGAGCGAGGCTGGTTCGAGCACCCGGGCGAGGACTTCCTCTACGTACTGGAGGGCGAGATCCTCCTCGAAGTCGAGGGCGAGGAACCCCTGCTCCTGCGCGCCGGCCAGAGCGCCCACCACAGGGGTGAAGTCCCGCACCGATGCCGCTTGCCGGGACCGGCAGCCGCCCGCACCCTGCTGGTCATCTCGAACGCCTAGGGGGCGTCACCCGCTCAGAGTTTGATCCCCGTGTTTCCCCGCCCGCCGTGCATGTGGACGACGGAACCGAAGTTGTTCGTGGTGTTGTGCTGTTCGAGGACGGCGGTGAACTCGTAGTCCGGGTGGTCGATCGCGTACACGATCTGCCCGGCGACCACGCGCAGTTCGTCCATGCTCGGCATGGTCAGCAGCACCCGGGAGCCGCTGTTCAGCTCGACGACGAGCACCGGTTTCCTCGACCGGATCAGGACGGCGCAGACGGCGAAGAAGGCGATCGCGAGCAGGATGCCCGGGACGTGGCCGCCACCCCCGTCCGCGAGGTCGAGCTGGTCGGCGAGCGGGAATGCCAGAATCGCCAGAAGCAACAGGATTGCGCCGACCTTGCCCCAGGCGGGCCGCAGCCTGAACACCTCGACCCAGCTGATGTTCCGCACCGGAACGGCCGCCGACGCGACCCACAGAATGTGCCGTTCGACCCGGAGTTCCAGCCGCGCTCCCTTACGGGGAGGCAGCGGCATCGGCGGTATGCCGGCAGGGGGCTGAGACGGCGGCCGGGGCGGAACCGGCGGCGGAGTCCCGGGAGGTGGTGAGCCGATGCCGCCTGTGTGGTTCATGGTTCCCCCCGGCTGTCGTCACGACCACCCGCGCGGCGCGTGGCGCGGGAGCATCATTAAGCCCGCGCGGGCTCGTGGGACGGCAGACGAGATACGGCCAATGTCATGCCCCTGAGGAGAGGGCCCCGTGGTGGCGAACTCGCGGGAGGAGCTTGACCCTCACCCGCGGGTCAGGGGTTAGCGTCGCCGGACTTCGTCCCCGTACCGACCCCGGAGACCCCTATGAGCGCCGCAGACCTGCCCGAATCCGCCCTGGAGATCCGCCTCGCCTCGGTACCCGAAGGCCTGCCGGAAGCCGGGCACTTCACCCTGACGCGAACCCCGCTGGCCGCGCCCGAACCCGGCCAAGTGCTCGTGCGCAACCGGTACTTCCTGGTCTTTCCCGGCCTGCGCACGCTCATCGGAGGCCGGATGAAGGGCCTGCCGCTGCCGTCCCTGGCAGCCGGGCAGGTCCTCTTCGGCCCGGCCGTCGGCGAGGTGGTCGCCGCATCGGGGGACGGGCCGCTGAAACCCGGCGACACCGTCGTCCACCTGGCCGGCTGGCGCGACCACGCGCTGCTGCCCGCCGACGAGGCCGTCTCCGCGGGCGACGCCCTGCCCACCCCCGTCGCACACCTGGCCCAGGGCGCGGCCCCGTACGGAGCGCTGACCCGGCAGGCCCGGGTCCGTCCCGGCGACACCGTCCTCGTCACGGGCGCGGCCGGTGCCGTGGGCACCCTCGCCGGGCAGATCGCCCGCCTGCTGGGCGCCACCACGGTGATCGGCACCACCCGTTCCCCGCACAAGGCCGACCGGCTCGTACGGGAGCTGGGCTACGACCGCGTCCTGATCGCCGGCCCCGGACAGCGGCCGTTCGCCGAGCAGTTGGCGGCGGCGGCCCCCGACGGGCTGGACGTCGTCCTGGACACCGTCGGCGGTGAGCAGCTGACCGCCGCGCTGGACAGCACCCGCTCCGGGGCCCGGGTGGCCCTGGTCGGCGCGCTGGCCGGACAGATGTCCCCGCACACGGCCGGCGACAGGGCGCCCGCCGAGATCGACACCTTCGGCCTGGTCGTCCGGGGGGTCACCCTGACCGGATACGCCGGAGCCGACCACCCCGGTGTGGACGAGGAGTGGACCCGCCGCTTCGGCGCCTGGCTGCGCTCCGGCGAGATCCGGTTCCCGTACACGGAGATCGAGGGAATGCACGCGGCCCGCGCCGCGTTGCCCGAGCTGATCGCCGGCCGCCATTTCGGCGCGGTGGTCGTACGGCTGTAGCGGAGGCCAGGTACGTGAGGGGGTGTGGGGGAGTGCGGATCGGTGACGCCGCGGCGGCCGCGGGAACCACCCCGAGGGCGCTGCGCCTGTACGAGGAGCGCGGCCTGCTGCCGCCCGCCGAGCGGACCCCCTCCGGCCAGCGCCGGTACGGGGACGCCGACGTCGCGCTGGTCCGCGTCATCCGGGGCCTGCTCGCCCTCGGCCTCACCATCGAGGACCTGCGCACCCGCGCGGACCGGCTGCCGCTGCTCGCCCGGGACCCGGCCCCCGCGTGCGGCTCGGCCGGGACGGACGAGAGCGGCGGCAGCGGCCTCGCGCCGGTCGTCGACCGTCGCATCGCCGCCCTGGACGCCGAGATCGCCCGCCTGACCCGCCGCCGCGACGAACTGGCCCGGCGGACCCGGCGGTCGCCCTGAACGGCGCATCCCGTGGACCGACGGCTCAGGCAGCCACCGGAGCGAAGCGGTGGAGTTCGTCCGTGCCCGGCTGCACGACGCCGTAGCTGTTCTCCGGCACCTCGTTCCAGGCCCCCGGCAGGTCCCCCAGGGGCTCGGAGACGACGAGGCGGGTCTCTTCCGAGATGCCCCGCAGGAACGCGACGTCGGGGTGGAGGCGGCGCAGGGCGTCGACGCGGCTGCTGTAGAAGAGCGAGCGGGACGCGCGGGCGCTGGAGTAGCGGAAGACCCAGACGCGCTCGCCGTCGGTGAGGGCGAGCGTCATCTGGAGGGGGTCGTCCACCCCGTGCTCGCGGCCGACCCGTTCCACGATGCCCGCCATCCTGGCGACGGCCGCGGGCGGGTCGTCGTCGAGGCCGTGGGTGAGGGCCAGGTAGAACATGACCTCGGAGTCCGTCGTGCCCTCGATGTCCGCGTAGAGCGCGGGGTCGACGCGCAGGGTCAGGTCGCGGCGCAGCAGCGGGAAGCTCGCGATGGCGCCGTTGTGCATGAACATCCAGCGGCCGTGCCGGAAGGGGTGGCAGTTCGCCTGCTGCACGGCCGTTCCCGTCGACGCCCTGATGTGGGCGAAGAAGAGCGGGGACGCGACGTGGGACGCGAGCTCGCGCAGGTTGCGGTTGCTCCACGCGGGCCCCACCTCCCGGAGCAGCGCCGGCGTGTCGGTGTGCTCCGAGTACCAGCCGACGCCGAATCCGTCGCCGTTGGTCGTCTCCACCCCCAGTCTGGAGTGCAGGCTCTGGTCGATCAGGGAGTGGGCCGGACGGTAGAGGAGCGTTTCGAGCAGCACCGGCGTCCCCCGGTACGCGAGCCACCGACACATAGCGATCACCTGGATTCCCGCGCGGTACCGGGCCGCCGCGCCATCCGCTCCTCCCATTCTCGGCACGGGCGTCCCGGGCCGCCACAGCGGGGGAGGGGCGGCGGGGCTCAGGAGCCCGGGGCCGCCGGGGTGCGGGCCGGGCGCCGCCGCTGCCACCAGCGGGGGCGGGTCCGGGGGTGTACGGCCCGGCCCAGCCGCCGGCCGACGGCCAGGTAGCCGAGCAGCGCGCCCGTCGTGTTGAGGAGGACGTCGTCGACGTCGAAGGCGCGGCCCGTCACGAGCGCCCCCTGCACCAGTTCCACGAAGAGCATGGTGGCGGCGGTGAGGAGCGCGACACGGAGGAACCCGCGGGCCTTGCGGGACAGCAGCGGCAGCAGGATGCCGAAGGGGACGCCGAGGGCGATGTTCCCCCCGAGCTGTTTCACGGTGTCCAGGAACGCGGGCCGGGTGAGATAGGCCTCGATCGAGCGCCCGGGTGTCAGGTTGCTGTGGGTGAGGGGCGCGGACGCCGGCGACGCCTCCAGCGTCAGCCGGGCCAGCACCACGGCGAAGGCCACCGAGCAGGCGAGGGCCGCGAGGGCGACGAGCGCCCGCACGAAGCGGCCCGGGCCGCGCCGGTCGGGGGCGCCGGCCGGGGGCGCGGCGGTGCCCGGATCCGTACGCTCGGGGCCTTCGACGGCGCGTACCGCAGCTTCCGCGCCCACCGCACCGTCCCCCGCGCCCGCTTCCCCGCCGGCGGAGGCGGCGCCCCGTCTCTTCCGGTTCCCTCGCGACACTCTCCGACCGAACATGAGCCGTCTCCTTCCCCGGGCGTCCTCGTGCGTCCGGCCGAATCCCGCGTACCCGCGCCCGGCGGCCTGCATGCGTCGCGCCCCGCCGTGTCGTCCGCCTCCGCAACAACCATCTCGTTTGTCACAACTGACCTCAGCTGATGGGTAGTTGCGTGTGCCCCGGGCGAACTCGGGCAACCGGTCGGCATGGGAGAAGAAGAAACGGATAACCGCCCCGCGCCCGAACGACGTTCGGGGCAGCGTCCCCGAGGGAAGCGTCCCCGAGGGCGGTGGCGACTCGCCGCCGGCGCGCTGCTGGTGCTCGCGGTCGCCCTCATGCTGATCGGCCAGTTCCTCCGGCTGCCCGGTCTGGACGTCTTCGGGACGGAGACGCGGGACCGCTCCGGCCCCGCCGTCCTGAAGTCCGTCCAGGACCTGAGCCGGTACGAGGGGGCGGCGGGCACCTATCAGGTGGTCGTCGACCTGGAGCACGACGCGCGGTTCCTGCCCGACGGGATCCGCGGCACCCGCACCCTGTACGTGGCGAGCGGCAGCGTCGCCGCGTACGTCGACTTCGGCGGGCTCGGGGACGACGCCGTGACCGTCGACGCCGGCCGCACCGAGGCCACCCTCCGGCTGCCGCGCGCCCGGACGGCCGACCCGGCGCTCGATCCGGAGCGGTCGTACGCCGTGTCGAAGCAGCGCGGTCTGCTCGACCGGATCGCGGACCTCTTCTCGGACAACCCCGCCGGCGAGCAGGCCGTCCAGGTCCTCGCCGCCCGGCGCATCGGCGAAGCGGCCAGCGCGTCGGACCTGACGACCCGGGCGGAGCGGAACACCGCCGCCATGCTGCGGGAGCTTCTCCGGGGCCTGGGCTTCGAACGGGTGACCGTCACCTTCGTCTGAACGGGATTCCCCCGGCCGGAAGGCGCGCCGTCCGGGGGATGTGCGGACCGGCACGCCCGTGCCGGTCCGCCGACGGGGCAAGAGGCTTCCATGAGCACTCACGAAGACGACCGGGACGCCCCCGGCGCCCCGGATGTCCCCGCCGCCCCTGACGCCCTCACCATCGAAGCCCTGGGCTCGCTGTGCAAGGCGCTGGAGACCGCGGAGCGCGCCCGGGGGCATCTGTACGGTTTCCACCAGCTGACCGGCACCGCGGACTTCGAGCTCGACCGGGCGGTCCGGCTCCTGCGGGAGGCCGGGCACCACGCCTGGGCGGACCGGGTGGAGACGGAGATCCTGGGACGCAACGTCATGCCGGGCCACTGGACGTACGAGATCGTCGACGCCTACAACGAGACCTACTACGAACCGTTCCGGCAGCTGGAGCGCACCGCGGTCGCGGCGCTGTCCGGCGGCCGTGAGCACCGTTTCGAGGCCCGGCTCCAGCGGGAGCGCCGTACTCCCGGCCACCCCGACCACGCCCCGGCCACGGGAGCCGACGCGTGAGAACGGCTCAGACGGCGGCGGTGCCCAGCAGGCCCTCGCGCAGGCGTTTCACGGTGCGCGAGAGGAGCCGGGAGACGTGCATCTGGGAGCAGCCCAGCCGCTCGCCGATCTGCGCCTGGGTCAGTTCCTCGACGAACCGCAGGTGGATGATGTGGCGGTCGCGCTCGTCGAGGTCGGCGATGAGCGGGGCCAGCGAGTGGAAGTCCTCCACCAGTTCCATGGCGTGGTCCTCGGTGCCGATGAAGTCGGCCAGGGAGGCGTCGCCGTCCTCGTTCTCGGCGCCGAGCGCGGCGTCGAGCGACGAGGAGTTGTAGCCGTTGGACGCCAGCTGTGCCTCGGTGACCTCGTCCTCGCTCAGGCTCATCAGGTCGGCCAGTTCCTTGACCGTCGGCATCCGTCCGAGCCGGGTGGAGAGTTCCTCGTTCGCCTTGGCGAGCTCCACGCGCGCTTCCTGGAGCCTGCGGGGAACGTGCACCGCCCAGGAGGTGTCCCGGAAGAACCGCTTGATCTCGCCGACGATGTAGGGGACGGCGAAGGTGGTGAACTCGACCTCGCGGGCGAGTTCGAACCGGTCGATCGCCTTGATCAGGCCGATCATGCCGACCTGGACGATGTCCTCCATCTCGTCGGCGCGGTGGCGGAAGCGTCCGGCGGCGTACCGGACCAGGCTCATGTTCATCTCGATCAGGGTGTTCCGCGCATACTGGTACGCGTGCGTCCCCTCCTCCAGCGTCGCGAGCTCCTGGAAGAAGACCTTCGACAGGGCCCGCGCGTCCCTGGGCGCGACCGCCGACGTGTCCGGGATCTGCGGCAGCGTCCCCGTTCCGGACTCGACCTCCGCCATCGACATCGTGGTGACCGTCACGCCTGTCCCCTTTCACGTGTGTTCCTCATCGGGATGAGTGGTCAACCCGAGACTGCTCGCCTACCCCGACTTCGCACCCTCAGACCTACGGATTCCCGAGAGATTTCCGTCCGGTGTTCCCGTCCCGTGCCAGGGGGTAGGCGGAAACCCTGACCGGTCGTCCGAAGGAGGGACATGAAACGGGACCCTTCGATGAGGGCCGTCGGCTGGGCGCGGTCGCTGCCGATGGGCAGCAGCGTTAAGGAGGCCCGCGACTGGACGCGCGAGCACCTGGCGGCGCTCGGCTGGGACCGTACCGCCCCCGGCGTGGCCGACTCCGTCGTGCTGGCGGTCTCCGAACTCGTCACCAACGCCCATGTGCACGCGCGCAGCGACGCCCAGCTGATCCTCACCTGGGACGAGGAGTGCCTGCACGTCACCGTGCACGACGCCTCCTCGTCGGTCCCCGAGCAACGCGATCCGGACGAGGGCGCGCTGGGAGGGCGCGGGATGCTCCTGGTCGACGCGCTCGCCGACGACGTGCGGACCGTCCCGTGCCCGCGCGGCAAGGGCGTCACCGCCTGCTTCCGCACGACCGCCCGCGGCCGCCCCGACTGAGGCGGGTCTCACGGACGGACGAGGCGGGTTTCACGGACGGCCGAGCGGTCAGGCGAACGGGGACACCCATCCCTACGCATGTGCCAGGAGGCTCACATGGACGGCTGGCGTGCGGCCGCGGCCTGCCAGGAGGTCGACCCCGATCTGTTCTTCCCCGTGGGGCACGGCGCTTCCGCGCTCGCCCAGACGGAGGAGGCCAAGAGCGTCTGCCGGCGTTGCCCGGTACGTGAACCGTGCCTGCGCTCGGCACTGGCGCAGCCACACCCTCCGTCGGGCGTGTGGGGCGGCCTGACGGAGGTCCAACGGAGTTCCCTGATGCGCCGGCGCGCCGACGACCGCGGCTGAACCGGCGGGCTGCCGGTGCGCCCGTGCGCTCGCCGGTCCTACGGGTGCGCCGGGTCGGCGGCGTCCTCCGGCAGCAGGGACAGGCGGGCCCGGACCCGCTTCCCTTCCGGAACGGGTTCCACGGTGAGGCTCTCGCAGACGGCGACGACGATCTCGACGCCGTGCTGGCCGATACGGCCCGGGTCGTGCCCGCGCGGGACGGGAGCGGCGGTCCCCTGGTCGAAGACCGAGATCTCCAGGGCCTCGTGGCTCAGTTCGAGGAGGAGCCGACAGGGGCCGGCCGTGTGCCGGATCGCGTTGGTGACCAGTTCGCTGACGACCAGCTGCGCGAGCTCGACGCGTTCGGTGCCCACCGGTCCGTGCAGCACGGCCGGGGCGCCCGCGAGGAACTCGGCCGTGAAGGCGCGGGCCGACGCGATCGCCCCGCCCCGGGAGGCGTCGGCGTAGACGACGCCCGCGGAGAACAGGGGCTCGGGGACCGCGCGCTCCGCGGTGATCGCGTCCGTCATGCCGCTGGTACTCCCTTCGTTCCGAGCCGGAGGCCGGGCTCCTGGTACCCGCCTTTCCCCTCTTCACGGTTCCCACACCGCGCGTACCGCGAATCACACCCGCTGACAGTGCGTCAAGAGGCGGAGGGTGTGGGATGCCCCGACCGGGGTACACGCGCCCCGAACCGGGCGGTCCCCCTCCGCCCCGCCGACGACGGGAGCAGTACGTGCTGATGGCCCACCCCGCGGTCCTGCGCAACCTCATCGACGAGTACGAGACGCTCAAGGTACTGAACGCCGAGAACGGCGGCGAGGAGGTACGGCGGCGCATGGACGACCTCGCGTACACGCTGTGCGTGACCACCGGCACGCGGGACGTGGACGCGGCGCTGATCGCGGCCCGCCACCGTCTGCCGGGCGCGCGCCCCGAGGACGACTCGGTCCTGAGCGCCTGATCACGCGGCCGAGCCCGGCACCCTCCTGACGGAGGTGCCGGGCTCGGCCGTGCTCCGGGGATTGCTACCAGCGGTACCAGCGGCCCGCGCCGCCCTTCGGCCGGGCCACGAAGCCCAGCAGCCACAGGACGAGCACGATGACGGCGACCCACCAGAGCGCCTTGACGACGAAGCCGGCGCCGAAGAGCAGCAGGGCGAGAAGCAGGACGAGAATCAGGGGGACCATGGGGGTCTACCTCCGTGAAGTCGATGACGGGAAACTGACGTGCGGGGGCTCGCGCCGGGCGGAAAGAGCCGCCGGCTCAGCCGTGGCGCCGGAGGAACAGGGCCACCGGGCCCAGGCCGCGCCGCGCGGCAAGGCGTCCGGAGCGGCGCCCCCACCCGTACCCGACGGCGAGGACGGCAGCCGCCCCGGCCACGGCACCGGCCGTCACGGCCGGGTGGGCGCGCGTGGCGCTCCACCGGCCGCCTTCGGCGCCGCCGGCCGCACGCGCGCGGTCGTTCTCCGCGACCGGCGCGGGAAAGAGGAGCAGGTCCGAGTCGGGTCCGTCTCCGCGCGTCCGGTCGGGTTGGGCCGGGACGGCGCAGAGACCGGTCCAGGGGAAGGGGTTCCGTCCGCTGTTCTCCGAAGCACTCATGGGCTCCGTCTCGCCGGAGATCCGCACGTTAAACCTGGTGGGTCCCGGAACGGGCGGTCAGGGCGGCGGTCAGGGGAAGGGGCCGCTTCCGTGGCCTGGCGGTTCGGCCTGCCGCCTTCCCCGAGGGCAGACCCGGGGGACGACACGCCAGTGGCCCGCACCTCCTCGAAGGTGCGGGCCACTCAGGGGCGCCTCCGACCCACGGCAAGGGGAAACCGTGGATCACCGGCACGAGCGGGCCGGGCGGATCGGCTGGTCAGAAGCCGCCCATGCCTCCGGGGAGGTGCCAGGACGAGCGGTAGTACTGGTCGATCTCGTCACGGTACTGGCGGTCGGCGAGGTGCTTGTCGGAGACGAACTCAGGTGATTCCTTGACCTGTTCCTTGGTCAGGGTCAGGTAGAGGGTCTCCTCCTCCGGTTCCACGCGGGTCACGGCCCGGGCCGGGATGAGCACCTCCTTGCCGAAGATCCAGACGCCGGTGTCGACGACGAGGTAGGAGTCGTCCACCTCGTCGGAGTGCTTGTCGACCTTGCCGATGTGCCCGTCGGATGCCTCGACTCGCCATCCGGTGAGGTCGGTGCCCGTCAGGTGGCCGGATTCGGTGGTGAAGGACCACAGGTGGTCGGTCATTGCTGTCACTCCTTTGTCGCTGTGTTCGTGCAGGGTGTGGCGCCGGTCGGCGCGGGCCGCCTCAGAGCGAGTCGTGACGGTCGTGGTCGGTGACCGTGGGCGCCACGGGCGGGACCACCATGCGGCGGCGGCGCAGCACGCTGGTGCAGACGGCGGTTCCGAGCAGGCCGACGACCATCAGGATCACGCCGACGAGGTCGAGGTCGACGCTCTGGATCTCCCAGTCGGTCGCGAAGGTGAGGATGGCGCCGACGGCGATCATGGCGATGAACAGTCCCAGACCCATGGTTGGGCTCCTTCCCTGCGGGTTGGACAGCGTCCGCGTACCCCGGTCGGCGGGCATCATTCCGCCGTGATTCCGAAGAAGAACTCGGTTCCGGAACACCGTTCATGACGAGGCGTCGGGAAACGGGGAGGTGTGAGTCCGCCGTCCGGGGCAACACGACGTGTCAGGACACGGACATCGGAGGAGAGTCCCATGACCGCACTGCTCGACCGCCTCAAGCGACTCGCCCGCAGCCCCCAGGGCCGCGGCGCGGCGGAGTCCCTTCGCCGCGCCGCGACCGACCCTCACAAGCGCGCCCAGGCGCGCCGCCTGTTCGGCAAGCTGCGCCGCCACTGAGGCGCGCACGTCAGGCCGCTCGCGGCCGGACGCCCGAGGCCCCGCGCGATACACGGCGCGGGGCCTCGGGCGTGTCGTGGCGCGGGGCGGTCAGCCCCCGTGCTCTCGGGTCTGCTCCTCGCGCCCCACCCCGGGGCGCTGGCGCTTGGCGGTGTGACCGCCGGCGTCGTTCCTGCGGGTGGTGTCACGGTCGTCGTGGGCCCGACCTCGCCGCTCCTCGCCGGCGGCCTCCCGTCCGGTTCCGCCGGCGTTCCGATCCGGGTCGTGCGCGTCCGTCCTCATCGCTCCGTCCCGTCTTCCGGGGTCGACCAGGAATCCCGCCTCGACTCCGCGGGCGGCGCCTGGGGGACACCGGCGCCGCGCCGCCTGCGGGCGACGCGCCGTGAGCCCCACCAGAACGCGGCGATCAGCACGGCGACCAGCACCACGCCCACCAGGATCAGGAAGAGCGAGGACGAGCCGGACGCGGCGAGTCCGGTGGCGGTGGTCAGGGAGAGAGTCATCATGGCTGCCTTTCTGACGGGGCCGAATGTCCGCGCGCGGACGACTCCGAGTCGTGCCGCTCAGGGCGCGTACCCCGTCTCCCGGGTTGCACACCCCACAGAAGGGCCGAAACCGGGACATCCTCCCTTGGGTCTACCCGCCCTGCTTGGCTCGGACGCCCTCGGCGATGCGCTTGCCGATGCCCGCGTCGATGCTGGTCCAGTACGCGAAGGCGCGCTCCAGCACCGGTTCGCTCACCCCGTCGAGAAGGTGACCGACGACGTTGTCCACGAGGCGGTCGCGGGCCGCGTCGTCCAGGACCTCGCGCACGAGGGTGCCGGGCTGCCCCCAGTCGTCGTCCTCCGCGTGCGAGACGTAGGCCGAGCGGGTGATCTCGCCGTCGGCGGTCCAGCTCGGCGGGCTGCCGTACCGCGCGGTGTCCGCTGCGGGACCGCCCTTGGAGTTCGGCGCGTAGACCGGATCGGACGTCTTCCGGTACGCCATCGCCCCGTCCTTGGAGTACGTGTGGACGTCGACCACGGGCGCGTTCACCGGAAGCTGCTGGTAGTTGGTGCCCAGGCGGGCCCGGTGCGCGTCCGCGTACGAGAAGAGCCGGCCCAGCAGCATCCGGTCGGGACTCGGCCCGATGCCGGGGACGAAGTTGTTCGGCTGGAAGGCGGCCTGCTCGATCTCGGCGTGGTTGTCGGTCGGATTGCGGTCCAGCGTCATCCGGCCCACGGGAACGAGCGGGTAGTCGCCGTGCGGCCAGACCTTGGTCAGGTCGAACGGGTTGAACCGGTACGTCTCCGCCTCCTCGTACGGCATCACCTGCACGTGCAGCGTCCACGAGGGGTGGTCGCCGTCCCGGATGTGCTCGAACAGGTCCCTCATGTGGAAGTCCGAGTCGACCCCCGCCAGGCGGTCGGCCTCGGCCTGCGTGAGGAACTCGACGCCCTGGTCGGTCTTGAAGTGGTACTTCACCCAGAAGCGCTCACCGGAGGCGTTGATCCACATGTACGTGTGCGAGGTGTAGCCGTTCATGTGGCGCCAGGACCGGGGGATGCCCCGGTCGCCCATCAGCCAGGTGACCTGGTGCGCGGACTCGGGCGACAGCGTCCAGAAGTCCCACTGCATGTCGTGGTCGCGCAGGTTGCTGTCCGCACGCCGCTTCTGGGACCGGATGAAGTGCTGGAACTTCATCGGGTCCTTGACGAAGAACACCGGCGTGTTGTTGCCGACCATGTCGTAGTTGCCCTCGGACGTGTAGAACTTCACCGCGAAGCCGCGCGGGTCCCGCCACGTGTCCGGGCTGCCGCGCTCGCCGGCGACCGTGGAGAACCGGGCCACCAGATCGGTACGGGTCCCGGGCTGGAACAGCGCGGCCTTGGTGTACGCGCTGACGTCGTGGGTGACCTCGAAGTGGCCGAACGCGCCGCTGCCCTTGGCGTGCGGTTGGCGCTCGGGGATGCGCTCCCGGTTGAACTGCGCCATCTGCTCGATCAGATAGGCGTCCTGGAGGAGGACGGGACCTCCCGGTCCCACGGTGAGCGAGTGCTCATCGCTCTCCACCGGCGCGCCGGAGTCGGTCGTCGTCGCGGGTCGGGCCTCTGTCATTTCTCTGCCTTTCGTCGTCGCGTCCGCACGCCTACCCTCTGTCCGCCCGAGGAAAGCCGCTACTTGAGATCCGTCGCCCCGGTGCCCCCGGCAGCGTCCGTCGAGCCCCTCCCGGGTCGTGGTGCCGCGCCCGGGTCCGGCAGCCCCGCCTCGCGGCGCTCCTCGTCGCTCCACGACCGGGTGTCGCGCGGCCTGACGTACGGTTCCCGGTCCGGCGGCATGCCCCCGACCACCGCACGCCGGCGCAGCATCTCGGCGTCGAACTCCAGCCCCAGCAGCATGGCCAGATTGCCGATCCACAGCCAGACGAGGAAGACGACGACGCCGGCCATGGTGCCGTAGACCCGGTTGTACGAGGCGAACGCGGAGACGTACACCGCGAAGCCCGCCGAGGCGGCCATCCAGATCAGCAGGGCGAGCACGCTGCCCGGGGTGATCCAGCGCCATCCCCGGCCCTTGGCGTTCGGGCTCCCCCAGTACAGCAGGGTGATCATGACCACGGCGAGCAGGAGAAGGGCGGGCCATCTGGCCACCGACCAGATCGTCAGGGCGGTGTCGCCGACGCCCAGCGCGTCTCCCACCCGGCGTGACGCGTCGCCGCTGATCACGAGCAGCAGGGCGCCCGCGGCGGCGGTCGCCATGAGCGCCGCCGTCATGCCGAGCCGGATCGGCAGCAGCTTCCACCAGGGGCGGCCCTCGGGCACGTCGTGGACGCGGTTCGCGGCACGCACGAAGGCGCCGACGTAGCCGGACGAGGACCACAGCGCCACCAGGAACCCGCCCCCGGCCACGAAGGCGCCGGTGGCGGTGCTGCCGCTCAGGGTCTGCAGGGCCTGTTCCAGGGCGTCGCGGGCCGGTCCCGGCGCCAGTTCCCGGAGCCCTTCCGCCACCCGCTCGGTGGTCCGCCGTCCGCTGATCCCGAGCAGCGAGACCAGAGCGAGAAGTGCGGGGAACAGCGACAGCACGCCGTAGTACGTCAGCGCCGCCGCGCGGTCCATGAGCTCGTCGTCGGTGAACTCGCGCACCGACCCCTTCAGCACCGCGAACCAGGAGGACACGGAGAGGTCGGCGGGCGAATCAGGGGCGCGCTCCTCGACGGCGGCGCCCGGTCCGGCGCCCTCGGCGCGGGACGGGGCGGGGGTCTGGGCGGGGGTCGGGACCCAGGTCGGGGACCCGGAAGTCCGGTGTGCGGGGACGCTGCCTTCGGCCATGCCCCGACGGCTAACCGGCCCGGCCGGTCCCATGCCGGGGCCGTCGACGTCGAAGGCGCGGCCCGTCACGGGTGCCCTCTGCCCGGCCTCTCGCGTCCAGGCATGGTGAATCCGCGTGACTTTGCGTCGGTTCTTCCTCGCCGTGCGCGGGGCAGACGGAATGCCTGACCGATCCTCGGGAGGAGAGACATGACACGGGACCCGCCCTCTACGCGGGCCGTCGGCCGGGCGCGGTCACTGCCGATGGGCAGCAGCGCGAAGGCGGCGCGCGACCGGACGTGCGAGCACCTGGCCGCGCTCGGCTGAGGGAGGCGCTTCCCGCTGCACCTCAGTGCCCCGGGGACGCGAGCAGCGGGCCCCAGTCGATGTGGCCTTCCTCCGTGCCCTGCGGCACCAGGACGAATGTCTCGCGCACGAAGCTGCCGATCGCCTCCTGCTCGCAGCGGACGACGGCGCACTGTGCCGTCGGCCCGAGCCGGAGCAGGAGCCCGCCGTCGGGGGTGGGACGGATCCGGACATCGCCGTCGCCGGTGGGGCCGAGCGATCCGGCGAGGACCATCTCGCGGTCGACGCGCCACACCACCGGGTCCTCGCCGAGGAGGTGGAAGGTGATGCTCAGGGCGTGGGGATCGCGGGACTCGTAGCCGACGGTGGTGTGGATGCGGACTGCTCCGTCCGTGGTGAACAGGTCCATGGCCATCGGCTTGACGAGGCCGCGCGGTGCGGGGAGCGGTGCGACGGGGGGCTGGTGCATGAGGTCCTCCTGCTGAGGGGCTGTCAGCGAGCGGGTGCGATGTCCGCTTGTCCCGTCCTGCCCCTGTTACACCTCGTGACGCCGTGGTGGATGCGTCGGCGGTGTCGCGATTCGGCGGAGGGCGTGAGGGCCGCCGTCAGGGACCGGCGGGGCGGGGGCCCTCCGCCGTGCCGCTCGGGGTGTCACCGTCGGGCGCCGCAGTCTCGGACCGCCCCGTCAGGTGCTCGTAGGTGCCGGTGAGGAGGAGCAGCCGGTCGAGGAAGGGCGGTCTGCGGTCGAGGTGCAGCGGGGCACCCGCGGCCTCGGCGAGCCGGTGGAGGGTCAGCAGGGCGGAGAGGCCCGTCGAGTCGCAGAGGGTGAGTCCGGCACAGTCGACGCGGAGGGCCGTCGGGGCGTTCCTCGGGGCGAGGCCGCCCCGGACCGCGTCCAGCAGTTCGTCGGCGCTGTCCCAGGCCAGGTCGCCGGAGAGCGCCACGTACAGGCTCCCGTCGGGCGCGGTGCCCGCCTCGACGCCGAAGGTGTGGTCGGGTGTGGTCACGAGCGGGGGCCCGGGGCGGGCGGGGCGGTCACGGGGAGGAGGGCACGGCGCCCGGCGGCGAGGTGCGCCAGCGTGCGGGGGAAGTCGCGCTGGGCCTCGGCGAGCAGGTCGAGGGCGGTGACCAGGGCGTCGCCCGGGACGCCGCGGGTCCGGAGGATCCCGGCGGTCCAGGTGACGAAGCCGGTGAACAGCTCGGGGTCGTCGGTGTAGAGGGAGGCGCCGAGGAAGTCGACGATGTGGGCGAGGTCCTCGGCCGTCCGCTCCCGCTGCCGGTCGGTGTACGCGGCCATCGCGGGGACCGCGTCCGCCAGGCCCTGGAGGGTCTGGCGGACCAGCCGGGTCCGGGCACGTGTGACCAGGGTGTACTCCTGGTCGGCGAGGTGGGGCGGGTCGGCCGCCGGTCGGGCCGGGTGCGGCCGGGGCGGACCGGCGGCGAGGAGCCGGGCGGCGGCCCGGGCGTCCGGAGCCCAGCCGTCGGCGCCCACGAGACGGGCGTAGCGGCCGTCGGGGCCGAAGGCGGCGCCCCCGACGAGGACGGGGAGTCCGATGGCCTGGACGGCGGTGACGGCAGCGTGGGCCGCGGGGAGGCGGACCGGCAGGGAGGACGAGAGGGCGACGACGTCCGTCCCGGTCTGGTGAAGGTGGGCGACGAGGTGGGGGGTGGGGACGTGAGCTCCGAGGTAGTCGACGAGGAAGCCCCGGCCGCGCAGGGCCTCGGCGAGGAGCCGGGCGGGAAGGGCGTGCCACTCGCCGTCGACGCAGGCGACGGTGATGTGCCGGGGCGTCCCACCGGTCTCCGGGCGGGGCGCGGCCGTGCCCTCCGCGCGGTGGGCGAGGGCCGCGACGACCCGGTCCTGGATGGCGGTGGCGGCGTGCTCCTGGGCGACGCCGATGCGGCCGGCGGCCCATTCCACGCCGATTCCGGCCTGGACGGGGCCGATCACGTCGAGGAGGAGGTCCTCGGCGGGGACCCCGGCGTCGTGGGCGCCGAGGACGGCGGCGGTGGCAGCCTGTTCGTCCCTCGCGTCCAAGGCTGCCCACAGCCGTCGGCGGGTGGCGGCGAGGACGGCAGCCGGGGCGGTGGTCTGTGTGCTCATGCGGTGTACCTGCCCCGGGTGTGGCCGTTCACCGCGGACAGATGGGTGGTGTGCGGCGCGGTGATGGCCACGACCGCCATGTCGTCGTGAGGACCGTTGCCCACCCAGTCCCCGGCGATCATCTGCACGCGCTCGACGACGGCCTCGGCCGGGAGCCCCACGCACTCGGAGAGCGCGGAGCGCAGCCGGTCCTCGCCGAACATGTCGGGGCCGAGGGGCCCGCCCCGGGCCTCCGTGATCCCGTCCGTGTAGAGCAGACAGGTCTCGCCGGGGGAGAGGTCCACGGTGGCGGACCGGCTCGTGACGACGGGGAGGGCGCCCACCAGGGTCCCCGCGGTGTCGGCCTCCTCCACCTCTCCCGTGGCCCGCAGGACGAGCGGGCGGGGGTGGCCGGCGCTGGTGAGCCGGAGCCGCACCCGGCCTCCCGTGCGCCGCACGGAGGCCAGGACCAGGGTGGCGAAGCGGGTGTGCCGGGTGGACAGCAGGGCGCCGTTGAGCAGCCGCAGGACGTCCTGGTGGTCGCCGGCGAGGGGCAGCAGGGCCTGCACGGTGCTGCGGATCCGGCCCGTGAGCACGGCGGCGTCCAGCCCCTTGCCGCACACGTCGCCCAGGACGGCGAGCGTCTCGCGGCCGTCGTCGGCGCCGGGGTGCACGTCGTAGAAGTCGCCGCCGATCCGGTCGGTGTCCCGGGACGTGCGGTAGCCGCCGGCGAAGTCGACGCCGTCGACGTGGTGGAGCCGGGGCGGGAGGAGTTCGGCGATCAGCGCGCGGGTGACGCGTGCCTGCTCCGCGTAGAGGCGCGCGGCCGAGAGGGCGGCGCCCGCGCGGGCGGCGAACAGCCGGGCGAAGTTCTCCTCGGAGGCGTCGAAGGCACGCCGGCCGCAGCGCCGCAGCAGGACCAGGGCGCCCGCGGCCACGCCGTGGCCGGGCAGCGGGGTGATGGCGACGGAACCGGGGGTCCCCCCGAAGCCCTCGGGTACGGCCCAGGACGGCAGTTCGGCCGGGTCGATCCAGCGGGCGGGCACCGGCGGGAAACCCCGCAGCGCCTCGGCGAGACCGGGCACGACGGCCGGGTCGAGGGTGAGCTGCGTCCGCTTGAGGACCCCGGCCATGGCGGTGACCACGGTGGAGCGGTTCCGCATCCCGGGCGGGGAGATCACGAGGGCCGCGTCGCCGAGGTGGGCGGCGGCGAGCAGGGCCGCCTTCTCCAGGCAGCGGTCGGGGTTGAGCGAGGCCAGCAGCTGGGTGGAGGCCTCGGCGAGGATGGCGTGGCGCTCCCGTTCGGTGCGCAGGGCGTCCTGTGCGGCCGTCAGGTCGGAGTCGTCGACCAGCCACCAAGCCACCTCGCCCTGGGCGGACTCGGTGGGGTGGGCCCTCAGGAGCCTTCCGTCGTGGCTGCCGCGCAGCGGGGCGGGTACCGCCCCGGCGGGTGCGCGCGCCGGGTGGTCCAGCCGCCGGTGGGCGTCGGCGAGCCATCGCGGGACGGCTTCGTGCAGCGCCTTGCCGACGCCCAGTCGAGGGAAGAGGTCGGCGGCGGCGGCGTTGAACTCCACCACGCCGCCCTCGCGGTCGGCCACCACCGCGGGGTGCGGCGAACCGCGCCACCAGGGGTTCCCCGCTTCCGTGGCCTCCCGGGAGCGGCTGGACTCGTCCTCGAAAACAGTCATAAGCGTGGCCCGCGCGTCGTGGGCCCGCCACCTTCCCACTCGACGACGGCTCGTCCGTCCACCCTCGCGCAGGGGGCTCCGCACATCAAGTGAACGCCCCTCTTCCGGTACGTGTACCGCCTGGCCCCGCACGATCCCCACGATTCCGGCACGGATGCTTCACCGGAAGACGACCGCGGCTGAACCGGCGGGCCGCCGGTGTGCCCGCGCGCCGGTCCTACGGGTGCGCCGGGTCGGCGGCGTCCTCCGGCAGCAGGGAGAGGCGGGCCCGGACCCGCTTCCCTTCCGGAACGGGTTCCACGGTGAGGCTCTCGCAGACGGCGACGACGATCTCGACGCCGTGCCGGCCGATGCGGCTCGGGTCGTGGCCGCAGGGGACGGGGGCGGTGGTCTCCTGGTCGAAGACGGAGATTTCCAGGGTGTGGTGGCTGAGTTCGAGGAGGAGCCGGCAGGGGCCGGTGGTGTGGCGGATCGCGTTGGTGACCAGTTCGCTGACGACGAGCTGCGCGAGTTCGACGTGCCCGGTGCCGACGGGTCCGCGTGGCAGGGTCGGGGCGTCGGCGAGGAACTCGGCGGTGAAGGCGCGGGCCGACGCGATCGCCCCGGCCCGGGAGGCGTCGGCGTAGACGACGCCCGCGGAGAGCAGGGGCTCGGGGACCGCGCGCTCCGTGGTCATCGCGTCCGTCATGCCGCTGGTACTCCCTTCGTTCCGAGCCGGTGGCCGGGCTCCTGGTACCCGCCTTTCCCCTCTTCACGGTTCTCACACCGCGTGCCCCGCGGACCACCCGCGCGCCGCGCGTCAGGGGGACGCCTGCGCCCTCCCCGCGTGCCGTCCCCCGTCCGGCGTCTCGGCCCCGTGGCCGCGCCAGTCGAGACAGAGTACGAGGACGGGGGCCGACGCGCCACGACGGGTGTCACGCAGCGCCCGTACGACGGCCCGGGGGACGTCCGCGCCCTTCCGGCGGTGGACCCGGGCGAGGGAGCGGGCGACGAGACCGTCCGGTGCCTCGTCCCCGCCGGCGGCCGTCTCTCCTGCGCCGTGGGCGACGAAGACCAGTCGGTCGCCGCGCAGAAGGCGCAGGCGCTGGGGATCGTAGACGGTGTCCTCGAACATGCCCAGGGGCAGTTGGCGGTCCAGGTCGATGCGTTCGGTCCCGGTGGAGCGGAGGCGCCAGAGCGTCGGCGACCCGGCGTCCACCACCTCGGTCTCCCCGGTGGGCAGGTCGATCCGGAGCAGCAGTGCGGAGAGCGGGTGCCGGCCGCGGTACTGCCCGTAGAGCGCCTGGTCGGTGAGGCTCGCCTGGGTCACCAGGTCGAGGCCGGCCCGCCGGGCGTTGCGGAGCGCCATCAGGGCGAGGGTGCTCGCCAGGGCGGCCGGGGTGCCCGGGCCGGCGCCGTCGGCGACGACGATCACCAGGTCCCGCTCGGTGGCGCTCCAGTCGAGGAGGTGCCCCCCGGAGGCGTAGGAGGGCTCCCAGTGGGCGTGGAGGTCGAAGGCGGGTCCGGAGCAGGCCCGGCCCGGAAGGGTGTCCCACTGCATCTCCCCGGCGAGGCTGAGGGTGCGCGTCCTGCGGGTGCGGCGGTACAGGTCGGTGTGGCGGTCGGCGACGCGCAGGGCGTGTCCGAGGGTCTCGGCGACCCTCGCGAGGCTCGCGGTGGTCTCCGGCGCGCACCGGTCCGCGGGCAGGACGACGACCAGGACGCCGAGGCGGTCACCCCGGACAGTGACGGGCAGGTAAACGGTCGCCGTGGGCCCGCCATCACGAAAAAGATATGGTTGCTGGGTGCGGAAGACGCGGCCGGCGGGGCCCGTCCCCACGGGCGTGTGCGGCCTCCCGGCAAGTGTCTGGACGGGCTCCACGGGGCGCAGGGTCGTGAATCCGTAGTCGACGAGCAGCAGGTCGGCGGAGGTCGCGGCGTACAACTGCGCGAGACTGGCACGGAGTGAGTCCAGGAGGAGGTGTGGTGCCGCCCCGCGCAGTGCGCCTTCCACCGTCACGTATCGATCCACCGGATCCTTACCGCCTTCTGGAGAGATGTGGAGATGACCGGTCCGTCGCAAGGCCGCTGTCGCCGGCGTGGGACGTCCGAGGAGGGTCGGCAGGCATGAACGGCAATCCCGTCCCGCCGCCAGGGGAACCGCAGAGGACGGCCGAGTCCGCCCGTGAGCTCATCGAGCTTCTGGAGGTGCTGTGGGAGCGCGGCCGGGACATGGTGTCGTCGACACCCGTATCGGCGAGTCAGCTGCGCGTGCTGTACAGCCTGGACCGTGAGGAGGGCATCAGTCTGCGCACCCTGGGGGAGGTGCTGGGCTCCGCTCCGCCATCGGTGAGCCGCATGTGCGACCGGCTGGAGGCGCTGGGCTTCGTGCAGCGGCTGCCCAGCCCCGTGAGCCGCCGGCAGCTGGAACTGCACCTGACCGCGCACGGAAAGGCGTACCTGCGGGACCTCAGGGTCCAGCGCGAGGAGGCCCTGCTCGCGGTCATCGCGGGCATGTCGGCGACGAGCCGCAAGGCGCTGCTGCGCGGGCTCACCGGGTTCCACGACGCGGTGGGAGGGAGCGGAGCGACCGCCTCGTCACCCGCCCGCACGCCGCTGAAGGACGTCAGTTCGGCCTGATCCCCGTGCGGCGCCCGCGCCCGCCCGGCGCACACACCATGTCCTCATTGCCACCCCTGGTCGTCCTTGACGGCGTCCTTCCGGGCACCCGCCAGCGTGTTGCCCAAAGGATACAGTTGTCATACGGCAACTGTTGACGGGGTGCCGTGCCAGTCGAGGCAGACGACCAGGGCGTCGTCCTCCAGCGGACTGCCGCCGTGGTGGACCGCCAACTCCCTGAGCACCGCCTGCGGCACGTGCGTCGGCGGCAGCAGTCGCGTCCCCCGCAGCGCGCGGGCCAGCGCCCGGTCCCCGTAGCTCTCCCCGGACGGCGAGACGGACGCGTAGACGCCGTCGCTCCCGAACAGCAGCCGGTCGCCCGGCCGTACCGAGAACCGCTCCGGTACGTACACGGTCTCCTCGAACATGCCGAGGGGCAGCTGCGCCTCGAAGCCGACGGACTCCACCACCTGTCCCCGCTGCCGCCACAGCCGGGGCGAACCGGCGTCCACGGCCTCCACCTCGCCCGTGGCCAGGTCGAAGCAGAGCAGCAGCACCGACACGAAGGACTCGCCCCGGTACTGGGCGTACACGGCCTGGTCCGCCAGCGCTGCCTGGTCGGCCAGGGAGAGGCCGGCCCGGCGGGCATTGCGGAGCGCGTTGATCGCGAGGTTCGTCAGCAGGGCGGCCTCGATGCCCTCCCCCATGCCGTTGGTGACCGTCAGCGTCAGCCGGCCGTCCGAGACCGACCAGTCGTAGTTGTCGCCGAAGATCGCGTAGGCGGGCTCCAGATGGGCGGCAAGGGCGAACTCGGGGCGGGCGCAGGAACGGCCGGGCAGCAGCTGCCACTGCATCTCCGCCGCGAGCGTGAGTCGGGTCGCCCGCCGCGCCAGGACGTACAGGTCCGTGTCGCGCTCCGCCACCAGGATCTCGTGCCCGAGTGCCTCGCAGAGCTGGGCGAGCCCCGGCAGCAGCGGCCCGACGTCGGCCCGCGCGGGCAGTTCGGCCGTCAGCACCCCCAGCCGGTCCCCGCGGACCGTGACGGGCAGATGGAGCCGGAGCGCCCCGGACTCCCGGTCCACGTACGGCTCCTGGGCGCCGAAGGAGCGCCCCTGGGGACTGTCGTGGATCGGCACCGACGGGTCCGCCCCGGGAACGTGCCCGACGAGCTGGAGCGTCCGCAGGCCGTAGTCGGCCATGCGGAGCTCCACCCGCAGCACCCCGTGGTCCCTGAGGGCCTCCTCGACGACTTCCACCAGCCGGTGGGGAGCCGCCCGGCGGAGCGCCTGCTCGACCTCGGCGATCTCGCGCACGGTCTTCCTCTTCCTCTTCTTCCTCTTCTTCCCTGCGCCCGGTCCCTGTCCACGGGACCGGGCGGTCCGTCGGCTATCTCGTGCCGCCGGCCGCGGCCAGTGCGTCCGCCACGGCGTCGTGCGGAGGGATGGTCGACATCACGCCGGTGATCTCCAGGATGCGGCGCACGGCCGGGGTCGGCGCGGCGAGGTAGAGGTCGCCGTCGCTCTCCCGCGCCTTGTTGACCGCCTGGATCAGGACGTTCAGCCCCGAGGAGTCCATGAAGGAGAGGGCCGACAGGTCCAGAACGAGGCGGCGCCGCCCCTTGCCGACCTGCTCCGTCAACAGCTCATGGAGCAGGTCGGCCGTCTCCATGTCCAGCTCGCCCGCCACGGTCAGCACCGCCGTGCGGCCGTCGCGGATCTCGACGGCGACATCAAGGTTCGGTTCACGCTCGGACATGTCTCCTGCTTTCCGTGGGGGAGGGGGAGGGTCGGCCTCGGGGCGGGCGGGGTCAGAACACCTGGACACCGATCACGCACGTGTCGTCGTCCGTGTCCGACTTGCTGCGCGCGAGGAGCTGGTCCAGCCGGTGTTCGAGGCTGTCGGACGGCTGCCGGGCGACGGCGAGCAGCTGGGCGACGGAATCGTGGACGGCGGTGTCGCGCCGCTCGACGAGCCCGTCGGTGTACATCAGCACCGTGTCGCCGGGTTCGAGCCGCAGCTCCCTCTCCTCGTACTCGGCCTCCGCGAGGGCTCCCAGCAGTACCCCGCGCAGGAGCGGCAGGTCGTGTGCCTCCGCCCCGCGCACCAGCACCGGCGGGAGGTGGCCCGCGCGGGCCCAGCGCAGCGTACGGCTCTCCGGGTCGTAGACGCCGCAGACGGCGGTGGCCGTCACGTGGGCGGTGAGGTGGTGGGCGACGCTGTTGAGCCAGGACAGCAGCTGCCCCGGGCCCGCGCCGGTGACGGCCAGGCCGCGGAGGGCGTTGCGCAGCACCACCATGCCGGTGGCGGCCTCCACGCCGTGGCCGGCGACGTCCCCGACGCACAGGAGCACCTTCTTGGACGGCAGCACGACCGCGTCGTACCAGTCGCCGCCGACCAGGGAGTCGGACTCCGCCGGCCGGTAGCGCACGGCCACGTCGAGTCCCGGAGCGTCCAGCGGCGGCATGGCCGGCGGCATGATCGCGTGCTGGAGCTGGAGGGTGAGCCGGTTGCGTTCCTCGGCCGCCTCCTCCGTCGCCGCCAGCCGGTCGCGAGTGGCGGTGAGGGCGACCTCGGTCCAGTGCTGCGCCGAGATGTCCTGATACGCGCCCCGGACGGTCTGGAGGCCGCCGTCGTCGCCCGGTGCGGGTTCGGCGGTCACCCGGATGTGCCGGGTGACGCCGTCGTGGCGGAGCATGCGGAAGGCGGCGGAGCCCACCAGGCGCTGGTGCAGCACCTTCTGGAGGAATCGGCGGACGGTGTGGCCGTCGTCGGGGTGGACGTGGCGGGCCAGGTCGCGCAGGGCGACCGGCGGCTCCGTCGTCCTGCGGCCGAAGAGCTCGTACAACTGGCTGTGCCAGGTGATGCCACCGGTGACGAGGTCCTCCTCGAAGGCGCCGACGCGGCCGAGGCGTTGGGCGTGCTGGAGGAGGCTGGCGAGCCGCGCCGACTCGTCCTCCACACGCCAGATGAACAGGACGCTCGCGCCGTACCGGCTGATGCTGATGTCGGCGAGCGAGGCGAGCGGCACTTGGTCCACCAGGGCCGTGAGCCGGACCCGGCGGGCGCGGAACGGCTCCCCCGTGGCGTAGACCCGCTCTATCCGTTCGAAGAGTTCACTGCTGCCCGCCGTCGCCGGGTACGCCTCCAGGAGCAGGGCTCCGTCGACGGAGCCGCGGGGCCGGCCGGCCGGATCCTGGAAGTGCGCGTTGGCGTGCCGGATGCGGAAGTCGACGAGTTTCCCCGCCTCGTCCAGGTGGGGGGTCAGGACGAGGGCGGGGTCGTAGAGCCCGTCCGAGAGTGCGGCCAGCGCCGTCGCCCCGTCCGCGCCGGGGACCGGGAGGCCGTGGGGGACGAGGAAGCCCTCGGGGGACGCCTCGGGCAGGGTCTCCAGGGTGTGGGCGCAGAGCTCGGCGAGGGCCTCGATCTGGCGCTCCACGACCTGCGGCAGGGGGTCGAGCGGGCGGTCCCAGCAGATCTCCAGGACGCCGTGGATGCGGCCCCCGGTCCCGGCCGGGACGACGACCCGGCCGCCGTCGGGATGGCGCCCGCGGCCGATGGAGGGGATGCCCGAGGCCGCCAGGCTGGCGTGGCGGACGGTTTGGCGTCCCGTCAGCGCCTGGCGGGCGGCGGTTGTCACGCCCGGCGGCACGTAGCGCCAGCGAGCCGCCTCGTCGAGGCCGAAGCCGGCGTGCCCGCGCAGGGTCAGCGAGGTGTCGGGACCGGTGGTCCAGATCGCGACGGCGACGGCGCCCAGGGGTTCGAGGGCGTGCCGGAGCAGGGACTCGGCGACGGCCTGGGTGTCGCCGGCGCTGAGCGCCGCGCTCTCCGCCGTGCGCAGCCGCACGGCGACCGAGGCGACCGCGGTGGCCGCGGCGACCGAGGGCTCGCCGACGGCCGTTCTCACGAACTCGTCCGTCGCCTCGGCCATCCGGTCACGGGCCGCCTCGTTGATGACGTCCGCGGCCAGCTCCAGTCGGGAGAGTCCGGCCCGGTCGGCGAGCTCCGCCAGCTGGCGGGCCGCCTGGGCCGGGCCGCAGCCCAGGCGCTCGACGATGACGCCCTTGGCGAGTTCGATCAGGGCGCGGCCCTCGGCCGCCGCGTGCGCGGCGCGCACCTCGCCCCGCAGCCGTTCCACCGTGGCGGCGAGCCGGCCGTCGGCGGCCGCGGTGTCCGGGACCGCCGGGACACCGTCGCCGGGGTGCGGGACACCGCTGTCGGGGTGCGGGACACCGCTGGGGGAGAGCGGGGGAGTGGTCACGAGGCCGCCCCTCCGTCGAGCCAGCGGCCGACGCAGGCGATGAGTTCGTCGGCGTCGACGGGCTTGGTGACGTAGTCGCTGGCCCCCGACGCGAGGCTCTTCTCCCGGTCGCCCGGCATGGCCTTCGCGGTGACGGCGATCACGGGCAGGTCCGCGTACTGGGGCAGCTCCCTGATCCGCGCGGTCGCGGTGTATCCGTCCATCTCCGGCATCATCACGTCCATCAGGACGAGGGAGACGTCCGGGTTCGCCAGGAGAGTCTCGATGCCCTTCCGTCCGTTCTCGGCGTGCAGCACCGTGATGCCGTGCAGCTCCAGGATGCCGCTGAGGGCGTACAGGTTGCGGGCGTCGTCGTCCACGGCGAGCACCGTCCTGCCGCTCAGCGTGCTGTCGACGGCCCGGGGCGCGGGCACCCGGTGGTCGCCGCGCACCAGGGGTACGACGTCACCGGGCTGCTCCGCGGACAGGTGCAGGGCGATCCGCTCGCGCAGCTCGTCGAGGCTGGAGAGGAGTTCCAGCGGCCGTCGGCGGGCGAGGTCCTGGAGGGCGCCCTCCTCGTCGGCGGGGAGCCGGCGGTTGTTGTGGGCGAGGACGGGTACGGTGCGCAGCGCCGCGTCCCCGTCCACGGCGTCCAGGAAGCGCAGGGCGTCGCCGTCCGCCATGTCGACGTCGAGCACGACGCAGTGGAACGGCTGGGCGGCGAGCGCGGCGGCGGCCTCCTGGGGGCCGACGACCGCGACCAGTTCGATGTCCGACCGGCCCGACTGCCCTCCGTCGGCCGAGAGCTGGCCCACCGCGTTCTCCGCGACGACGGCGAGGAGCCCGCGCTGGCGCTCCTCGATCACGAGGAGGCGCCGGGACGGCCGGGCGGCCGTGCCGCCGAGGGGCGCGAGCGCGCCGCCCCGGGCGGGGGCCGGGACGACGGCCCCGGCCGGGGAGTCCGTCGGCACGGCGGCGGCCGCGGGCTGCTCGGCGAAGTCGGTGCGGGCGACGGGGAGGTAGAGGGTGAAGGTGCTGCCCTCGCCCGGCACGCTGGTGACGGTGAGGGCGGCGCCGAGGAGATGGGCGATCTCGCGGCTGATGGAGAGGCCCAGCCCCGTGCCGCCGTACTTGCGGTTGGTCGTCCCGTCGGCCTGCTGGAAGGCGCCGAAGATGGCCTCCAGGTTCTCGGGGGCGATGCCGATGCCGGTGTCGGTGACGCGGAAGGCGACGACGGGGCCGCCGCGGTGCACGGACACGGGCAGCTCGTCGTCCGACGCCGGTTCGATGCGCAGCTCGACGCCGCCCTGCTCGGTGAACTTGACCGCGTTCGACAGCAGGTTGCGCAGTACCTGCCGGAGCCGTGTGTCGTCGGTGACGAGGTCGACGGGGACACCGGCGGCCGTGGAGACCGTGAAGGCGAGGCTCTTCTGCGAGGTGAGGGGGCGGAACGTGGCCTCGACGTAGTCGAGGAGCCTGCGCAGCGGCACGCGCTCCGGGTTGAGGTCCATCTTCCCGGCCTCCACCTTGGAGAGGTCGAGGATGTCGTTGATCAGCTGGAGCAGGTCGGATCCGGCCGAGTGGATGATGCCGGCGTACTCGACCTGCTTGGCCGTGAGGTTGCGGGTCGGGTTCTGGGCCAGCAACTGGGCCAGGATCAGAAGGCTGTTGAGCGGAGTGCGCAGTTCGTGGCTCATGTTGGCCAGGAACTCCGACTTGTACGTGGAGGCCAGGTCGAGCTGCTGGGCGCGGTCCTCCAGTTCCTGCCGGGCCTGCTCGATCTGGAGGTTCTTGGCCTCGATGTCGCGGTTCTGCGTGGCGAGCAGGGCCGCCTTCTCCTCCAGCTCGGCGTTGGAGCGCTGGAGCTCCTCCTGCCGCACCTGGAGCTCCTCGGTGCGCGAGCGGAGTTCGTCGGCCAGCCTCTGGGACTCGTCCAGGAGTTCGTCGGTGCGGACGTTGGCGACGATGGTGCTCAGGTTGACGCCGACCGTCTCCATGAGCTGTTCCAGGAAGTCCCGGTGCACGGAGGTGAAGGGGCTGAAGGACATCAGCTCGATGACGCCGAGCACCTGCTCCTCGACGACGACCGGCAGCACCACGATGCTGCCCCGGGACGTGCTGCCGAGACCCGAGGAGATCGTCACGTAGTCCTCGGGGACGTTCTCGGCGGTGACGGTACGGCGGCTGCGGGCGGCCTGCCCGACGAGCGACTCGCCCAGCCGGAAGCGCACCTGGCCCCGGTCGCCCGCGGGGCGTCCGTAGGAGCCGACGAGACCCAGCTCGACGCCGCCGGCACCCTCCTCGGCGAGGAAGAACGCGCCGTACTGGGCGCCCACGAGCGGGGTCAGCTCGTCCATGAGGAGTTCGGCGACGACTGCCAGGTCGCGGTGGCCCTGCATCAGCGCGGACATCCGGGCCAGACTGGACTTGAGCCAGTCCTGCTCCTGGTTGGCCCGCGTCGTCTCGCGCAGCGAGCCCACCATGGCGTTGATGTTGTCCTTGAGCTCGGCCACCTCGCCGGACGCCTCGACGGTGATCGAGCGGGTGAGGTCGCCCTCGGCGACGGCGCTCGCGACCTCGGCGATGGCGCGAACCTGGCGGGTGAGGTTGCCCGCCAGCTCGTTGACGTTCTCGGTGAGCCGCTTCCAGGTGCCGGAGACCCCCTCGACCTCGGCCTGGCCGCCGAGCCTGCCCTCGCTGCCGACCTCGCGGGCCACCCGGGTCACCTCGGCCGCGAACGAGGACAGCTGGTCGACCATCGTGTTGATGGTCGTCTTCAGCTCCAGGATCTCGCCCCGGGCGTCCACGTCGATCTTCTTCGACAGGTCGCCGTTCGCGACGGCGGTCGTGACCTGGGCGATGTTCCGGACCTGTCCGGTCAGGTTGTTCGCCATGGAGTTGACGTTGTCGGTGAGGTCCTTCCAGGTACCGGCCACGTTCGGCACCCGGGCCTGGCCGCCGAGCCGGCCCTCGGTGCCGACCTCGCGGGCGACCCGGGTCACCTCGTCGGCGAAGGCGGACAGGGTGTCCACCATGGTGTTGATGGTGTCGGCGAGGGCGGCGACCTCGCCCTTGGCCTCCACGGTGATCCGGCGGGAGAGATCGCCGCGGGCCACGGCGGTGGCGACCTGGGCGATCGAACGTACTTGCCCGGTGAGGTTGGAGGCCATCACGTTGACGTTGTCCGTGAGGTCCTTCCAGGTGCCGGAGGCTCCCCTGACGGTGGCCTGGCCGCCGAGGTTGCCCTCGGTGCCCACCTCGCGGGCCACCCGGGTCACCTCGTCGGCGAAGGCCGAGAGCTGGTCGACCATCGTGTTGATGGTCGTCTTCAGCTCCAGGATCTCGCCCCGGGCGTCCACGTCGACCTTCTTCGTCAGGTCCCCGCCCGCGACGGCGGTGGCGACGTGGGCGATGGCCCGGACCTGGGCGGTGAGGTTCCCCGCCATCGAGTTGACGGAGTCGGTCAGGTCGCGCCAGGTGCCGGAGACGCCCTTCACGTCGGCCTGCCCGCCGAGGATGCCCTCGGTGCCCACGTCCCGGGCCATGCGCGTGACCTCGTCGGCGAAGGCCGAGAGCTGGTCCACCATGGTGTTGATGGTGTTCTTCAGTTCCAGGATCTCGCCGCGCGCGTCCACGTCGATCTTTTGGGAGAGATCGCCCTTGGCGACGGCCGTCGCCACGTGGGCGATGTCCCGGACCTGGGTGGTGAGGTTGCCGGCCATCGCGTTGACCGAGTCCGTCAGATCGGCCCAGGTGCCGGAGACGCCGGGCACGGTGGCCTGGCCGCCGAGCGTCCCCTCCGTGCCGACCTCGCGCGCCACCCGCGTCACTTCGGAGGTGAACAGGGAGAGCTGGTCGACCATCCCGTTGAACACCCGGGAGATCTCGCCCATCAGCCCGTCGGCCTCGTCCGGCAGACGGGTGCCGAAGTCGCCGTCCCGCACCGCCGTGAGCCCGGCCAGCAGCTGGTGGAGTTCAGGCTCGACCACCGCGGCCGGCCCGGACAACTCCCGTCCGGAGGAACCCCTGGTCGTCGTCTCAGACATGCCTCATCCTCGTTCCCCACCATGTGCGCACACGGACCGGCCGGCCCACGCCGCGCGCCTGCCGACCATTCCCCCGGGACGGCTCCGGCTGCCGCGATGGTTGCCGTACGGCAATCATGACGACATTACCCCTCCGTGATCGACAACAGGAGGGCGGTGCCGGTCATCCGGCCGGAACCCGTCCTTCCCGGCTCCGGGACGCTCGGTCCTGAGCGTCTGATCACGCGGCCGGGCCCGGCCGTGCTCGGGGGCTTCTCCCTCGCCCGGGTCAGGGAGAACCCGACCTCCGGCGCGCGCCGAGCGGTGAAGCGCCGGATTCGCGGGGGCCCGTCGTCGCGGAGGAGGGGTCGGCGTAGCGGACGCGGACCCACAGGGGCAGGGCGAACCAGCAGATCAGGTACCAGGCGAGGACGCCGGAGACCAGCCAGGGCACGTACGGGTCGTGCGTCGCCACGCGCAGGATGAGGAACAGGGCGGACATCAGCGTCGCGAGCAGCAGCAGGAGGCCGGTGAAGGTGAGCCGGGAGGCCCAGACGACGGCCCGGGGCTTGACCCGCCGCCCCGACACGATCCGGTGGAAGGAGACGGGGCCGATCAGCGCGCCCGTCGCCAGCGATCCGAGGACGGTCGTGGCCAGGTAGATCGTCTTGTCGGTCTGCTCCAGCTCGTGGAAGAGGGGGGTGAACACCACGGTGAGGAGGAAGCCGAGGAGGATCTGGACGCCGGTCTGTGCCACCCGGATCTCCTGGAGGAGTTCCTGCCAGCGCCGGTCCGCGCGCTCCTTCTCCGTCTCCCCGCGTCCGTCGTGCCCACCGGTGCCTGTGCCTGTGCCTGTGCCGGTGCCGGTGTCCGGCTCCGGTGCCTTGTCGCCGTTCCGGTGCGCCATCGGGGCCTCTTCCGGCGCACCGCTGTCTCGTACGTCCATGGATCCTCCCTGGTGGTACGGGCAGGAGAGTGGCCCGCACCCTTCCACGGGTGCGGGCCACTCACGGGCACCGCCGATCCACGGCAGGGGGGGACCGTGGATCGTCCGGTGCGAGCGTGTCCCTCGCTCGTCATCCGCCTGCCCCGCCGATCGGGATCCACACACCTCGGTTTCGAGACCGCTCGGTCCCTCCTGGGGAACCTGCGGACAGGTGCCCCGACTTGCGCTTCGTTGTAGGGTGTGGGAACAGCCCTTGACCTGCAAAAACGCAGGCAGGGAGCCTATTTTCAGGAGTACTTCAGTGTTTCGGACGATATTCAAGTCGAAGATTCACCGCGCCACCGTGACGCAGGCCGATCTCCACTACGTGGGGTCCGTCACCGTCGACGCCGAGCTCATGGAGGCGGCGGACCTGCTGCCGGGTGAGCTCGTGCACATCGTCGACATCGACAACGGGGCCCGCCTGGAGACGTACGTCATCGAGGGGGAGCGCGGGTCCGGGGTCATCGGGATCAACGGGGCCGCCGCCCATCTCGTGCACCCCGGCGACCTGGTCATCCTCATCAGCTACGCGCAGATGGAGGACGCCGAGGCCCGGACGTACGTGCCGCGTGTCGTGCACGTCGACGGGGAGAACCGCATCGTGGAGCTCGGGGCGGACGCCTCCGCGCCCGTTCCCGGCAGTGACACGGTGCGCCCCCCGCACGCCGTGGCCGCGTCGATCTGACCAGGGAGAGCCGCCGCATGACCGAGCTGAAGATCCGCGACGACCGGGCGAACGGACGCCTCGAGGCCTTCGAGGGCGACACCTACGTCGGTGTCATCGTCTACTTCGTCCTCGACCTCGCACCGCACGCCCTCGTCGCCGTCCACACCATCGTCGAGGACGGACACGAGGGGAAGGGGATCGCCGGGGCGCTCGTGCGCGAGTTCTACGCGATCGCCGCCGCCGAGGGCGTCCCCGTCGTCCCGCTCTGCCCGTACGCCGCCAAGTGGGCCGCGCGGCACCCCGACGAGGCCCCCGTGCCCCCGCAGGACGTCACCCGCGCGGCGAAGCTCCAGCTCAAGGCCACGCCCGGCCTCTGGTAGGCGGAAGAGGGGCCATCGGGGTCACCCTGGAGACAGGGACCTTCCTTCCCGATGGCCCTTCTCCGTTCAGCCTGCGAGGTTCGCATGACGCACCCTCCCTTCCCCGAGCCCGTGCCCCCGGCGCCCGCGCCCCCGCCCGTGCCGCCGCCGAGCCCCGTGCCCGTACCGCCCGACCCGGCCCCGATCCCGGTGCCGCAGCCCGGCGGGCCCGTGCCGCCGCCCGAACCGCAGCCCCAGCCGGGGCCCGCCGGCGCCCCGCCCACCTGAGGTTTTCCGCGCGGCCTTGTCACGGAGCGTGTTCCGCCCCTAACTTGGACGGCTGTCGCTGTGTTCCAAGGGGGGCCCATGGCCGTACGCGGACGTCACCGCCGCCACCAGCCGAGCCGCATCAACCGCGCCTCGCTCACCGTCACCGCGGGAGGCGCCGGCATGGCGCTGCCGCTGATCGGCTCCGGAGCCGTACAGGCCGCCTCGATGGACGTCTGGGAGAAGGTCGCCTCCTGCGAGTCCTCCTCCAACTGGCACATCAACACCGGCAACGGCTACTTCGGCGGCCTCCAGTTCTCCCAGTCCACCTGGGAGAACTACGGCGGCACCCACTACGCCCCCCGCGCCGACCTGGCCTCCAAGGACCAGCAGATCGCCATCGCCGAGCGCGTTCTCAAGGGCCAGGGGCCCGGCGCCTGGCCCGCCTGCGGGCCCCGCGCGGGCCTCGCCCGGGGCGGCGAGGCCCCCGGTACCGGCACCGGCACCGCGACCCACGCGAACGCCCCCAGGGCCGCCCTCCCCGGCCAGCGCGCCTTACCCCAGCAGCCCGCCCGCCGCGCCGACCCCACCACCGTGCCCACCATCCGCGAGATGTACACGGTCACCCCCGGCGACTCCCTCTCGACGATCGCCCGGGACGAGCGCGTCCAGGGCGGCTGGCAGCGGCTGTACGAGAGGAACCGGACCGTCGTCGGCGACGACCCCGACCTCATCCACCCCGGTCAGCGGCTCACCCTGCGCATCTCCGCGCCCACGAAACCCGGCAAACTCGCGAAGCCCGCCGAGATCACGAAGCCGGGCAAGCTCGCCAGGCCGGGAACGATTGCCAAGCCGGGCACGATCGCCAATCCCGCCAAACCTGCCGAGACGGCGAAGCCGAAGCCGAAGCCGAAGCCGGAGCCGAAGCCGGAGTCGAAGCCCGCCAGGCCGGCAGCCAAGCCGGTCACCAAGCCCGTCGCCAAGCCCGTCGCGAAGCCGGTCGCCAAGCCCGTCGCCAGGCCCTCCACCAAGCCCTCCGCCAAGACCACCACCAAAAAGCCCGCCACCACGCAGGTCAGGACCCAGGCCAAGCCCGACACCGACCGCTACTCCGCCCCCGTCTCCGCCGACATCGGCACCCGCTACGGCACCCGTGGTTCCTCCTGGTCCAGCGGCTACCACACCGGCGTCGACTTCCCCGTCCCCACCGGGACCTCCGTCACGGCCGTCGCCGACGCGCGGGTGGTCTCCGCCGGGTGGGGAGGGGCGTACGGGTACCAGGTCGTCCTGCGGCACGAGGACGGGCGTTACAGCCAGTACGCGCACCTCTCGGCGGTCTCGGTCCGCGAGGGGCAGCGGGTCCAGGGCGGCCAGCGCATCGGGCGGTCAGGATCGACCGGCAACAGCTCGGGACCGCACCTTCACTTCGAGGTGCGGACGGGTCCCGGGTACGGCTCCGACATCGACCCGCTGGCCTATCTCAGGGCCCGCGGGGTCTCCATCTGACCCCGAGACCGTCATCCGGTCCAGGGTGAGCTGCACCAGGCCCGCCGCGGCCACCGCGCCGCACAGCAGCGCGGCCACGCCGCCGGCGGCGCCGTACCGGAAGGACTCGTCGAACAGCGTCAGGCCCACGGCCGCCGCGACCACCGGGTTCACCACCGTGACGGTGGCCAGCGGGGCCGCGAGCCCCGCGCCCCGATAGGAGGCCTGGGAGAGCAGCAGTCCGGTCACGGCGAGCGCCGAGAGGACGAGGAGCCCCGTCCACTCGGCGAGGGGCGCCCGCGCCGTCCACTCCTCGGCCACGGACTTCGTGAAGACCGAGGCCATGCCGAAGGAGACACCGGCGGCGGCGGCCAGGACCACGCTGCGCAGCACCGACCGGCCCACCAGGTGCGCGAGCGCGAACAGCACCGCCACCGCCGCCGCCGTGCCGGCCGCGAGCAGCCACCGCTCGCCGTCCGCGAGCGAGCCGGTGTCCGCGCCGCTCGTCAGGCTCAGCAGCCCGGCCAGGCCGGCCGTCGCCATGAGGGCGCCCCGCCACGCCCGCCGCCCGGCCCTGCGGCCGACGAAGAGCGCCGCCATGGGCAGGGCGAAGACGATCGTGAGGGCGCCGAGCGGCTGGACCAGGCTGAGCGGGCCGAAGGCGAGGGCGGCCACGTGCAGGGTGGCGCCGAGGCCGTTGAGCAGGACGGACACCCACCAGACCGGGCTGCGCAGCGGCGCGTAGCGCGGACCGTCGGCGGAGGCCGCGACCCGCTCCTGCACGATCGCCGCGGCGGCGTAGGCGACCGCCGAGACCAGGGCCAGGAGGACGGACAGCAGGAGGGGACTCATACCCTCCACGATCTCTCTTCCGGGCGAATTCGGCGTCGTACCGGAGGAGGGACCGGGCGGTACCGCCGTCGCAGTACGCGGCCCGCCCGTACGACCAGGGGCGTACGCCCGTACGGCCCCCGCAGCCCCCCCACGGCCCGTACGGGAGAATCGCGGCGCCACCGCACACAGCGCACGAGACAGGGGAGTGGCGTGGAGATCGTCGACAGCGGGTCCTTGGGCGGGTTCTTCGTCCTGCGGACCTGCCCGCCCGCGAGCGGCGGCGCCCACCGGCCCCTCTCCCGCCTCTACGGGGGCGACGACGGGCCGCTGACCGCCCGCCTCGACCACGTCGCCGCCCGGCTCCGTGCCCCCGAGCGCCGTGTCGCCGCCTCCGTCGCCCACCTCGGCCTCGCGGCCCGCCTCTGGTCGACCGCGCTCGGCCCGGCGGCCCTCTACGGGCGCCTGCCCGCGCTCGCCCCCGACGAGCTGTCCTGGGACGGCGCCCTCACCGCCCCCGACGACCTCTGGTGGTCCGGCTCCGGCACCCTCCCCGCCACGGTGGCGAACCTCCGCGCGACCGTCCAGGAGGCCCACCTCGTCCCGCTGCACGCGGCCCTCGCGCGCGACGGCCGGATCGCGCCCCGGCTCCTGTGGGGCAACGCGGGCTCCGCCCTCGCCGGGGCCCTGCGGGAGATCGTCCGCTGGTCCCGCGTCCGGAACCGCCCCGAGGTCGCCCAACGGGCCGCCGTCCTCGTCTCCGGACTCCTCGACGACCCCGACCTCTCCGGTACGGTCCACGGCCCCCGGCTGCGCCGCTCCACCTGCTGCCTCATCTACCGCTGCTCCGGCGGCGGACTCTGCGGCGACTGTGTCTTCGACCACGCACCCCGAACGGGTTTGGAGGCGCGGCCCCCCGCTCCGTAAAGTTGGGTCTTTGAGAACCGCGCACCACCAGCGAACCACGAGCGAACGAGGAACCCGAAGGCCATGACGGTGACCGAAGAAACCCAGGAATACGGGCCGGGTATCGACCCCGAACGCCTGGCCGTCTGCCTGAGCGTCCTCGACGAGCTCGACGAGCTCGACGTCGACCACCCGGACGCCATCCGCGTGCGCCGCGCCACCGCCGGCATCTACCGGACCGTGAAGCAGCGCCGCCGCCAGGAGCGCCGGGCCTCCAAGACCGCCAACGACAAGGCGGTCACCGAGGCCACGGCCACCGGCTCCGCGCAGCGCATCGACGACGAGACCGAGGGCCTGCTGCCCACCTCCGTCACCGAGGAGGGCCGGATCGCGGGGATACTCCAGCGCCCGCGCTCCTGCTACGTCTGCAAGACGCGGTACGTCGAGGTCGACTACTTCTACCACCAGCTCTGCCAGCCCTGCGCGGCGCTCAACCGCGCCAAGCGCGAGGCGAGCGCCGACCTCAGCGGCAAGCGCGCGCTCCTCACCGGCGGCCGCGCCAAGATCGGCATGTACATCGCCCTGCGGCTGCTCCGCGACGGCGCCCACACGACGATCACCACGCGTTTCCCGAAGGACGCCATCCGCCGCTTCAAGGCGATGGAGGACTCCGCGGACTGGATGCACCGCCTGGAGGTCGTCGGCATCGACCTGCGCGACCCCGCGCAGGCCGTGGCCCTCGCGGACCAGGTGGCCGAGGCCGGTCCGCTGGACATCCTCATCAACAACGCGACGCAGACCGTCCGCCGCCTGCCCTCCGCGTACTCCGCCCTCGTCGAGGGCGAGAGCGCCCCGCTGCCGGCCGGCGAGCTCCCCGCCCACCACGTCATCGGCGCGTTCAACTCCGGCGCGGTCGGCGAGCTCGTCGGCTCCTCCGAGCTCCCGGCCGGCGTGCGCGACCTGGAGGCCCAGCAGGTCGCCGACCTCGCGCTCGTCGCGGGCAACGCCACCATCGCCAAGCACCTCGACGGCACCGCCATCGACGCCGGCGGCCTCGTGCCCGACGTCGTCGAGAGCAACACGTGGGTGCAGAGCATCGAGCAGATCTCCCCGGTCGAGCTCCTGGAGACCCAGCTCTGCAACTACACGGCCCCGTTCATCCTCATCAGCAAGCTGCGCGCGTCGATGGCCGAGGCCGCGAAGAAGGCCGCGAGCGGCCGCGCGTACGTCGTCAACGTCTCGGCGATGGAGGGCGTCTTCAGCCGCGGCTACAAGGGCGCGGGTCACCCGAACACCAACGCCGCCAAGGCCGCGATGAACATGGTGACGCGGACCAGCGGCCAGGAGATGTTCCAGACCGACGGCATCCTCATGACCTCGGTCGACACCGGCTGGATCACGGACGAGCGCCCGCACTTCGACAAGCTGCGCCTCGCCGAGGAGGGCTTCCACGCCCCCCTCGACCTCGTCGACGGCGCCGCCCGCGTCTACGACCCGGTCGTCCGCGGCGAGGCCGGCGAGGACCTGTACGGCTGCTTCCTGAAGGACTACGCCCCCGCGAACTGGTAGACGCCGGTCAGCCGGTCGTCCGGTCAGCCGGTCGTCCGGTCAGTCGGAAGAGGCGCCCCACCCGCTGGTGGGGCGCCTCTTCCGTTTCATTCACTCGATCGCGTCACACTTTCGAGCCCGGTAGAGCGCTCCCGCGCTCATTTGGTTAGTCTGATGTCCACGATCGGTCACCGGGGACACACACCGTCTTCACGACCGGTCAGGGGACTGGTCTGTCACCAAGGCCGCGGCCCCGCCCGAACAACGGCGCCACCGCGACCGACGGCATCAAGTCCTCACTGGTTTCGCGACACAAGGGAGTGCGCGGTGACAACCGAACTGAAGAAGCAGGAACCGAGACAGTCCGAGTCCCCCGACCGGCCACGCCGCGACGGGCAGCTCGGAAGCCTCGAAGTGTGGGCGCGCTCGGCCCCCATCCGGCTGGCCGGGTACGAGGACGACCTCGCGGAGCCCCACATCCTGCCCGGTATCGACTGAGCATCTGCGTCCCCGACCCGGCGCAGTCGTCGCTCCGCCCGTTGCCCCCGGCCGCCTCATCCGGCCGGGGGCAGCCGCGCGTCAGGACCGAAGCCGCGTCGGCGGCAGGTACTCGCGCAGCAGCCGCCGGTCCCACCAGGCGCCCGTCTCGCGCAGCTCGCGCCAGGTCGTGAACCGGTACCGGTAGAGCCGGGCCCGTACGTACCTCGGCGGCGCGTCCGGGAAGGGGTTGTGGGCGAGCAGCCTCAGCGTGTCCCGGTCGCCGTCGAGCAGCCGCTCCACGAACGGCCCGAACCAGTCCCGCGCGTAGCCGGGCGAGAGCGCCGCGAACCACATCAGCCAGTCGAGCCGCAGGTGGTACGGGGCGAACTGGCGCGGCAGCCGGCGCGGGTCGCCCGGCTTGCCCTTGAAGCCGTACTCCCGCCACACCGTCCCCTCGTGCGGCGGCTCCGCCTCGTCGGTGCCCTCGACCACGATCTCGTCCCGGATCCGCCCGACCGTCCCGAACGCCCCGTAGGTGTTGACCAGGTGGTACGGGTCGTACGAGCGGTTCATCGCCTGGTGCCGCGACAGCAGGTTCCGCACCGGGCGGTAGCTCCGTACGAGGACGAAGGCGGTCAGCGCGGCGACCACGGCCACGTACCAGAGCGGCGGGTCCGGTTGCGGGTGCTCCCCGGTGAGCGGGGAGAGGTCCACGACCGAGACGGCGAGGACGATGGTGATCCAGTTCAGCCAGGCGAAGTTGCCGGAGAGCACCAGCCACAGCTGGGTCGCGATCATCAGCCCGGCGGCGACGGTGGCCACGGGCTGCGGGGCGAAGAGCAGGAACGGGACGAAGAGCTGGACGACGTGGTTCGCGCCCGCCTCGACGCGGTGCAGCGGGCGCGGGAGGTGGTGGAAGAACCAGCTCAGCGGTCCGGGCATCGGCTGCGTCTCGTGGTGGTGGTAGAGACAGGTGAGCTTGCGCCAGCACTCGTCGCCGCGGATCTTGATGAGTCCGGCGCCGAACTCGACGCGGAAGAGCAGCCAGCGCAGGAGGAGGAGCACGAGGAGGGGCGGTCCGGTGTCGTCGTTGCCCAGGAAGACGGCCAGGAAGCCCGTCTCCAGGAGGAGGGACTCCCAGCCGAAGGAGTACCAGGTCTGGCCGACGTTCACGATCGACAGGTAGAGCCCCCAGAGCACCAGCCACAGCAGCATCGAGACCGGCAGCGGTACGGCGTCCCCGGCGCCCGCCGCCATGGCCAGCGCGAGGCCGAACCCCGTCCAGGCGACGGCGGCGAACAGGGTGTCGGAGTAGCGCCAGTGGAAGAGCGAGGGCGTGCGGCGGGGACGCGTCCGGCGGACGTACTCCGGTACGGGGAGCATGCCGCGCTCGCCGATCAGCGCCCTGAACTGGAGGGCGGCCGACAGGAACGCCACGCAGTACAGCCCGGCGAGGCCCCGCTGGAACAGGATCCGGCTCAGCCAGAGGTCGGGCGCGGTGAACCACTCCATCGCCTCCAGTATCGGCCCGCGGCCCGGCCGGGGTCACCCCTGGGCGAGCCGCCGGGTGGTCCGGCCGAGGTGGCGGGCGTACGTCCGCTGGAGCACCGGGACCACGGGGCCGGCGAGGCGGGTGTACCAGGCGTCGGGGCGGCTGAAGGCGGTGACCGTGAACAGGACCGTGCCGTCCGGCGCGAGCGTCACGATGAAGGACTCCTCGCCGCGCTCCGGGTGGCCGGTGAGGGTGCCGTACGCGAAACCGACGCGGTCCTCCTCGTACGCCGTCCAGATCACCTCGCAGGGCACGCCTATCCGGAGGCGGCCGATGCCCGCCGACACCTCCAGGTGGACGCCGGGCTCGGCGCGCGCGGCGGTGCTGCGGACGGTGGCGCCCGAGGCGCGGTGGGTCCGCCAGGTGGTGACGGCGGCGCCCGCGGCCTCGAAGGCGGCGCGGCCGTGGCCGACGACGGTGGTGACGCGGAGGTGGTGGTAGCCGTGGGGGAGGTGGTCGGGGGTGCGGGTGGCGCCGACCTCCGGGTAGGTGAGGCGGGGGCGGGGGCGTTCGCCGCGGGTGACGTCGTGCGTGAGGCGGGTCATGCCGGGAGCTCCGTTCGGAGGGGGACGCGGGGGCTTTCGGTGGTGTGGAGGCGGCGCCTCGCGAGGAGCGCGCAGACGGCGAAGCCGAGGGCGTTGCCGATGCCGTGGGTCCCGGCCGTCCACGCCAGGCTGAGGTGGGGGAGTCCGGTGGCCTCCCCGAGGGCCCAGCTCAGGGCGAGCAGCATGGTGGCGGCGAGGACGAGGGCCGAGACGGCGAGCAGGCCGCGGGTGAGCGGGTCGGCCGCGAGGTCGCGGCGTTCGCGCAGGGTCAGGACGGCGACGGCCGTCATGCCCGCGGTGAGGACGACCGCGCCGACGAGCTCGGCCCAGTCGTCGACGAAGTAGCCGAGGAGGACGAGGAGGGTGCCGGCGGGGACGCTGAGCGCGGCGAAGCGGGCGGCGGGGCCGTCGTCGGCGCGGCAGACGAGTCCGGCGACCAGGGCGGCGGCGAAGCCCGCGAAGTGGAAGTGCGGGACGGTCAGCGCGAGCACGTCGAGGTCGAAGCCGAAGAGCGGGTACGAGGCCCGCTCGGCGACCAGCGCCAGTCCGGCGACGGAGGGCGCGACGAGCGCGGTGAGGACGGCGGTCTCGCGGGGGTGGAGGGAGCGGGTGAGCGTCAGGCGGGCCGCGGCCTGGAGCGCGAGCGCGACCGTGGCCAGGGCGTAGACGGCGGCGAGCCCGGCCGCGAGTCCCGAACGCGGCAGCCACAGGGCGAGCGCCCCGGGAACGGCGAGGAACGGCCACGCCCGCCGGAGCGGGTCCCAGCCCGGGGGCCGGGGGCCGTCGAGGAGCGCGAGACCCGTGGGCACGACCCAGAACATCCCGACCATCACGACCGGGTTCACGATCAGCGGCAGCGCGGTCATGCGACACCCCCCGACAAGAGACGTGAACACGTTCTTGAACGTGTTCAACTGGCATGCCGAGCGTAGAGGCTTTCTTGAACGTGTTCAAGTGGGAGGTTCGCGGTCGGGTGCCCGCCGGTCGGGTGCCCCTCGCCCCGGTCGGACTTCCTCCGCTTGCGGGCGCCCCGGCGCTGCGACAGACATGAAGGACTGACCGGCCGAGACCTCAGGAGAACCCGGTGCGCTCCTCCCCCCTGCTCACCGCGATCGGTGCGCTCACCTCGGCACTCGTCGTCGCCGGCTGCTCCTCCGGCGAGGAGGGCGGCAACCACGGCGAGCAGCCCGACGCCCCCGCCCAGGAGGTCCTGCTCCAGTCGGTCACCTCCCGGGGCCCCGACCCCTTCACCGAGTCCTCCGCCCGGATCGGCGCCCTCACCCCCGCCGTCGCCCGGAACCCCGACGCCGCGTCCGTCCAGCGGGTCCGCGAGGTCACCGGCTCCACCCCCGGCCTGTACGGCGGCACGCGCGCCGAGGCCAGCTGCGACGTCGAGCAGCAGGCCGGCTTCCTCGCCGCCGACCCGGCCAAGACCCGCGCCTTCGCCGAGGCCGCCGGAATCCCCGAGGCGGGCGTCGCCGGGTGGCTGCGCGGCCTGACCCCCGTCGTCCTCCGCGCCGACGCGCGCGTCACCAACCACGGCTACCGGGGCGGCCGGGCCACCGCCTTCCAGTCCGTCCTCCAGAGCGGTACGGCGGTCCTCGTCGACCAGTACGGCTCCCCGCGCGTCCGCTGCGCCTGCGGCAACCCGCTCCGGGCCCCCGTCGACGTCCCCAGCGGCGTCCACCAGGGCGACGCCTGGGACGGCTTCGACCCCGAGCACGTCGTCGTGGTCCGGCCGACCACCTCCGTCGTCACCAGCCTCGTCATCGTGAACGCGGCCGACCGCAGCTGGATCGAGCGGCGCACCGGCAGCGACGGGGCCGAGGACCGGAAGCCGGCCGTGGAGCCCGGGTGCGACCCGGACGCGTGCCGCCTGGAGCAGGCGGCGACGCCGGAGCCCGTGGCGCCGGACGCGGCCACTCCGGACGCTCCGACTCCGGACCAGGTCCGGCCCGAGACCGTCCGGCCGCAGCCCGCCCGTCCCGAGTCGGTGGCGCCCGCGCCGGTCACCCCGGAGACGGTGGCCCCGGAGCCGGTGACGCCGGACACGGTCGCGCCCGAGTCCGTGGCCCCTGAGTCCGTGGCTCCCGAGCCCGTCGTTCCGGAGCAGGTCGTGCCCGAGCCCGTGGAGCCGTACACCGAGCAGCCCTACCAGGAGCAGCCCTACCAGGAGCAGCCGTATCAGGAGCAGCCGTTCCCCGAGGAGCCCTACGGCGAAGAGCCCGCTCACCCGGACGCGCCGTTCCCGGACCAGCCCTTCCCGGACCAGCCCTACCAGGAGGACCCGTACTCCGTCCCGTATCCCGATCAGCCCGAGACCTTCGAAGGGTGAAACGGATCTTCATGGTGCGCACGGGCAGGGCTGCGCCTAGCGTGGCCCCATGAACGCGGGCAGAGGGGGCGGGGAGGCGGCCGAGCGGCTCCACCGTGCACCGGGACATCCAGAACAGCACCACGTACCGTCGCCAACGGAGCCGGCGCCCGGCGCCGGCGCCCGGATCCTCCACGACTACGGCTCCGCCTTCCGCATGGGCGGCTTCGACTGGGACCTGCTCACGGGCGAGATGCTCATGGACGACGCGGCCCTGGAAGTCTTCGACCTGGACCGCTCGGAGTACCACGACCGCCCCGAGGACCTCGCGCCCCGCGTCCTGCCCGACGAGGGCACCCGCCTCGACACGATGGTCGCCCAGGCGCTCAAGGAGGGCAGCGACCAGTACGGGGCGTACTTCCGCATCCGCCGCCGCGACGGCACCCACCAGTGGACCCACACCCAGGGCCTCGTCCACCGCGACGAGACCGGCCGTCCGGTCCGCATCGTCGGCGTCCTGCGCGACGCCACCCACGAGCTGACCGAGTCGGCCGCGCGGCTCGGTCTCGACGAGGGGCGCCGCCAGCGCGCCGGGGTCGTCGAGGGAACGACGGCGGCCCTCGCGTACGCCCGTACCGTCCAGGACGTCATCGACCTCCTCAACGACTCGCACGCCCTCGAACACTTCGGCGCGGCGAGCCTCGTCATGGGCCTCCTCGAAGCCGGCCGCATCCACCTGGTCGCCGAGGGGCCCGACGGCGCCTTCGTGCCGGGCACCCGGTTCACCCGGGTGGACGAGCCGTACCCGATGAGCGAGGTGATCCGCACCCTGCGGCCCCGGTTCATCGACACGGCCCGGGACTTCTCCGACTCGTACCCGATCCTCTGGCCGCACATCAGCGGCCTCGGCATCACCGCCGCCGCCTATCTGCCGCTCATCGCCCAGGCGAGACCCATCGGCGCGCTCGGGCTGCTCTACAGCGACAAGACCGGCTTCAGCGAGGACGAGCGGACCCTGCTCGTCGCGCTCGGCAGCAGCATCGCGCAGAGCCTCCAGCGGGCCATGCTGTACGAGCAGGAGCACGACCTCGCCGAGGGGCTCCAGCAGGCGATGCTCCCGCGCCGCATCCCCGAGGTGACCGGCGCGCAGACCGCCGTCCGCTACCGCTCCGCGCGGCTCGGCCGGGACATCGGCGGCGACTGGTACGACATCATCCCGCTGCCCGGCGGGCGGGTCGGCGCGGTCATCGGCGACGTCCAGGGCCACGACACGCACGCGGCGGCCGTCATGGGCCAGCTGCGGATCGTGCTGCGCGCGTACGCCGCCGAGGGGCACACCCCGGCCACGGTCATGGCCCGCGCCTCCGTCTTCCTCCACGAGCTCGACACGGAACGGTTCGCCACCTGCACGTACGCCGAGGTCGACCTCGGCACGGGCGTGGTCCAGGTCGTCCGCGCCGGGCACGTCGACCCGCTGATCAGGGAGATCGACGGCGGCTGCCGCCGGATCACGGTGGAGGGCGGTCTGCCGCTCGGGCTCTCCGCCGAGTTCGGCCGCCTCGACTACCCCGTGACGACCCTGGAGCTGGACCCCGGACAGACCCTGATGCTCTACACCGACGGTCTCGTGGAGAAGCCGGGCGCCGACCTCGACGAGGGCTTCCAGTGGCTCACCTCGCTCGTCCGGCGCGGCCCCGGCGACCTCCAGGAGCTCGCCGACCACCTCTGCGACGTGGTCGCCGACCGGGGCGGCGAGGACGACGTCGCCATCCTGCTGCTCCGGCGGGACGAGGCCTTCGCCGCCCAGGCGGCGGGCCGCTTCCGGCAGCACGTGGCCCAGAGCGACCCCGAGGCGCTGAGCTCGGCGCGGCACATGATCAGGGCGGCGGTACGGGCCTGGGGCGCGGGGGAGCGCGCGGACGAGATCGAACTGGTCGCCGACGAGATGATGACCAACGCCCTCATGCACACCGACGGCGGCGCGATCGTCACCCTGCGGGTCCTGGGCGGGCTCGAACGGAGGCTGCGCGTCGAGGTCGAGGACCGGTCGAGCGCCCTGCCCCGGCGCCGCGAGGCGGGCGAGGCGGGGGTCTCGGGGCGGGGGCTGCTCCTGGTCGAGCAGATCTCGGACGCGTGGGGCGTGGAGTCGCGGGGCGGCGGCAAGTGCGTCTGGTGCGAGTTCAACGTGGGGAACTGAGCGAGTTCAGCGTGGGGAACTGAGCGAGTTCAGCGGGGCGAACCGGGCGCGTCGTGGGACCGGGTACACCGCGGACACGATGTTAACTGTGCGTGAATTGATCGTACTTGACCGTAACTGACGGTACGCGATTGACTTTGCGCTCCAACCCCTCCGCGCGCAGGACGTGAGGACACCCGTGAGCAGCAGCAGCGAGCTACTGGCACCACTCGACCTGGCCTTCTGGCACCTCGAATCCCCCCACCACCCCCTGCACCTCGGCGCCCTCGCCCACTTCGGCCCCGCCCCCCGGCGCTCCGCCGCCGCGGACGCCCCTCCGGACGATCCGCCGGACGTCCTGGAACTCCTCGCCCGCCGCGCCGCCGCGATCCCCCGGCTGCGCATGCGCGTCCGGGACGTCCTCTTCCCCGTCGGCGGCGCCGCCTGGAGCGCCGACCCCGACTTCGACGTACGGCACCACGTCCGCGAGATCGTCCTGCCCGGCGCCGACTTCCCCGCCGAGGCCGCCCGGGCCGCCGCCGAACTCATGGAACGGCCCGTCGAACGCGGGCTTCCGCCCTGGGAGATGTACCTGCTCAGCGGCGCCCCCGACGGCTCCTTCGCCGTCCTCGTCAAACTCCACCACGCCCTCGCCGACGGCATGCGGGCCGTGGCCATCGGCGCCGGGATCTTCGACGAGATCGCCGCCGGCCGCCGCCGCCCGGGACGTCGCCCCCGACCCGTACCCCCGCGCCCCTGGCTCCCGGACCCCGGCCGGCTGTTCGGCCTCGCCCGGGACCGGCTCGGCGACCTCGGCCGGGCCGTCGACGTCGGTGCCTCCGTCGTCGCGACCTCCGTCGCCCGCGCGGGCCGCCTCGACACGGGACCGGCCGGCGCGCTCGCCGCCGACTCCAGCGGCACGCGCAGGATCGCCACCGCGACCCTGCCCCTCGACCGCGTCCACCGCGTCCGCCGCGCCACCGGCGGCACCGCCAACGACGTCCTCCTCGCCGTCGTCGCCGGAGCCCTGCGCCGCTGGTACGAGGCCAGGGGACTGCCCCTGCCCGGCAGCGACCCCCGCGCGCTCGTCCCCGTCTCGCGCCGCCGCCCCGGGGCCGCTCCCGGGCCGGGGAACAGCCTCTCCGGCTACCTCGTGGACCTCCCCGTCACCGCGGCCGACCCGGCGACCCGGCTCGCGGCGGTACGAGAGGCCATGGACCGCAACAAGGCCGCGGGCCCCGCGCGCGGCGCCGGTGCCGTGGCCCTCCTCGCCGACCGGCTGCACCCGCTCGCCCACCGCTTCGGCGCCCCGCTGGCCTCCGGCGCCGCCCGGCTCCTCTTCGACCTGCTCGTCACCCAGGTCCCGCTGCCCCGCACCGCGCTCTCCCTCGGCGGCGCCCCGCTGCGCGCCCTCTTCCCGATGGCGCCGCTGGCCCGGGGCCAGTCCCTGGCCGTCGCCATGTCCCCGTACGACGGCCGGGTCCACATCGGCCTCGTCGCCGACGGCGAGGCCGTGCCCGACCTCGACGCGCTGGCCACGGCCCTCACCGCCGAACTGGACCTGCTCGATCCACCGCCCCTTCCGGACGCGGACCGGGGGCCTCAGCTCTGACAGGTCGTCCCGGGGGCCACCGGCGTGAGGTCGGTCAGGTACGCCTCGACCTTCCGGTCGACGCAGGCGTTCCTGCCGTACCCGGTGTGGCCGTCGGCCTCGAAGGAGAGCAGCATCCCGCCGGGGAACTGCCGGGCCAGGCCCACCGCCTCGCCGTACGGCGTCGCCGGGTCGCCGGCCGTGCCCACGACGAGCACCGGCGGGACGCCGGGGGCGTGGACCCGGTGCGGGCGCTCGGGGCCGGACGGCCAGTCCTTGCAGACCAGCTCGCTCGCCACGCTGGAGGTGCCGTACACCCCGGCGGCCTTGTCGGCGGGCGCGAGCGCGTCCCAGTAGGCCTGGGGGTCGCGCGGGTGGGGGACGTCCAGGCAGTTGACGGCGATGAGAGCGGCCTCGCTGTTGTCCTCGGGGACATCGGGGGTGGCGGAGGTCGCCGGGGTGGTGGGGGTCGCCGGGGTGGTGGGGGTCGCGGAGTCGGTCGGCTCCTCGGACTCCTCCGTGTCGGCGGACGCGTCCTCACCGAGCGCGGCCAGCTTCGTCCCGTCCCCCTCGTCGGCCGCGCGCAGCGCCTCCGACAGGTCCTCCCACTGCGCCTCCGGCGTGTACATCGCCATGCTGAGCGCGCCCACCACGCCCGTCGCGTCGAGCCCCTCGTCCTCGGAGTCGTCGACGGGCAGGGGTTCGCGCCGCGTCCGCTCGACGAGCCGGTCGATCAGCGCCCGTATCTCCTCGGGCGTCCCGCCGGGGCAGCTCTCGCCGACCGTGTCCGCGCACGACTCGGCGTACGCGTCGACCGCGTCGCGGAAACCGGCCGACTGCCCGAGCATGCGCTGCCGCCAGTCGAGCGACGGGTCGACGGCCCCGTCCAGGACCATCGCCCGTACGCGGCCGGGGAACTGCTCGGCGTACGAGGTCCCCAGGCTCGTGCCGTACGACCAGCCGACGTACGTCAGCTTCCGCTCGCCGAGCACGGCCCGCAGCACGTCCAGGTCCCGGGCCGCGTCCACCGTTCCGACGTGCGGGAGCAGCGGCCCGCTGGCCTTGCGGCAGGCGTCGGCCGTCGCCCGCGCGTCGGCGAGGACGGCGGAGCGGTCGGCGGCGGTACGGGGGTGGAGCGAGGCCTCGGTCGAGGCGCGGGCCTCCGCCTCGTCCTGGTCGGGGTCGACGCAGGTCAGCGCCGGTTTGCTCCCGCCCACCCCGCGCGGGTCGAAGGAGACGACGTCGAACCGTTCGCGCAGGCCCTTGCCCATGGTGTCGGCGACACCGTCCTTCACGAGCTGCGCGCCCGGCTCACCGGGGCCGCCCGGGTTGAGGACGACGGCCCCGACGCGCTTGCCCGGCAGCGAGGTCGCCGCCTTCGCCACGGGCAGGACGAAGGTCTTGCCGTCGGCGGGGTGCGCGTAGTCCCTGGGGACGGTGAGCGAGGCGCACTGGACGCCGCCGCCCTCCTCGCCGCAGGGGCGCCAGCTCAGCTTCTGCTCGTAGAAGCGGCGCAGGTCGGGGCGGTCCGCGCCGGTGGCGGGCGCCGTGGAGGGCGCGGTGGAGGGCACGGCGGTGGTGCAGGCGGCCAGAGCGGCCGTGCCGAGGGCGGCGAAGGCGAGAGCGCCAAGGCGGTGGTACACGAGAACTCCCCTGAACGGTCGGTCCAGGGAAGGATCACGCGGCGATGCTGAGGTTTTCCTGAGGACGGGCCTCGGACGTTCATCCCCGCGTCGGCAGCCGCAGCACGAACCGTGCCCCGCCCCGCTCGCTCCGCCCCGCCGTCAGCGTGCCCCCGTGCGCGTGCGCGACCCACGCGGCGATCGACAGGCCGAGACCCGTCGACCCGGTCCGCGCCCCCGACCCGCTGCGGAACCGCTCGAACAGCGACCCCGCCACCTCCGGCGGCAGCCCCGGCCCGGCGTCCTCGACGGTCACCGTCCCGTCCCGTCCGACCGTGACCAGCACGTCCGCCGGTTCGCCGGGCGCGTGGCCGTGCAGGAGCGCGTTGCCCAGCAGGTTGCCGACGGCACGCCGTACGAGATCGGGATCGGCGACGACGACCGTGTCCTCCGCCGCCACGCGGACCCGGTGGCCCTCCGCGTCGTCCGCCACGGCCTCCTCCGCCACCGCCTCCACCAGCTGGTCGAGGCGCAGGGGCTGCCGGGTCACCGCGGCCGTACCGGACATGAGCCGGGCCCGGGTCAGGAGCCCGTCGACGAGCCGGCCCATGCCCTCGGCCAGGCGCAGGGTGCGCCGGTGGACCTCGGCGCTGTCCGTCTCGCCGCGCAGCGCCGTCTCGGCGAGCGTGCGGAGGGAGGCGGCGGGGGTCCGCAGGTCGTGGGCGGCGTCGGCGAGGAAGGCCTCCTGCCGGTCGAGCGCGGCGAGCGCGGGCCTGACCGCACGCCCCGACAGGACGTGGCCGACGGCCGCCGAGAGCAGGATCAGCACCGCGCATCCGGCGGTCGTCAGCCAGACGAGCCGCCGGTGGTCCTCGCGCTGCGCGCTCGCGTCGGCCGCCGTGACGAGGACGCCCTGCGGCCCGGCGTCGTCGGGGGCCTCCGGCGCGTAGAAGGGCTGCGCGAACATCCGTACCGGCTCGCCGTCCGTCGTCCGCGCGTCGAAGGCCCGTACCGCGTCGGCCCGTACCGCCGCCCGGCCCGCCTCCTCGACGAGCGCCGGGTCCACGGTCAGACAGGGCTTCCTCGGCGCGTGCTCGACGGTCAGCCGCTCCGGGGCGTTCACGTCCCCGACGTCCCTCGCGTCCCGCGCGTCTTTCGCGTCCACGAGGAGCACGGTCAGCGGCGGGCAGGCCGTGTCGACCGAGTCCGCGAGGACGTCCGTGACGAGCCGCCCGTCCTCGTCGGTCTCCAGGAGCCCGAGCGCCCAGCTGGTGTCCGCGTCCATCGTGTGGTCGAGCTGCTCCCGCCACCGGCCGCTGTCGGCGCGCACCGCGAAGACCGCCATCGCGATCAGGCCGACGGCGCTGGTCAGCGCGAACAGCAGGCTGATCCGGCGGCGCAGCCGCAGGACCCGGGCCGTCGGCGTGAGCACCCGGGGACCGCGGACGTGTGCGCGGCTCACCGCGGGCCGTCGGGCGGCGCGAGCCGGTAGCCGAGGCCGCGCACGGTGTGGATCAGCGGCGGATCGCCGAGCTTGCGGCGGAGCTGGGAGACGAGCACCTCCAGGACGTTGGACTGCGGCTCGGCCATCTCGTCCCAGCAGCTCTCGATCAGCTCGGCGCGCGAGACCGCCTGGTCGGCGCGGGCGGCGAGGACCTCCAGGACCGCGAACTCCCGGCCGGTGAGCGTGAGGAGGACCCCGTCCCTGCGGACGAGCCGCCGGGCCGTGTCGATCTCCAGGCCGCCGACGCGGTGCACCGGAGGGCGGACGACGGCGGAGCGGCGGCACAGGCTGCGCACGCGGGCCACGAGCTCGGGCACGGCGAACGGCTTCACCAGGTAGTCGTCGCCGCCGCTCGCGAACCCCTCCACGCGGTCCGCCACCGTGTCCCGCGCCGTCAGGAACAGCACCGGCACCCCGCGACCGGCCCGGCGGAGCCCCTCGACGTAGGCGGCGGCGTCGCCGGACGGCAGCATGCGGTCGAAGACCGCGCAGTCGTACGCGGTGACGAACAGCGCCTCGTCGGCCCCCGGCAGATCGGCGGCCTCGTCGACGGCGAGCCCGGCGGCCCGCAGCGCGGCGGCCACCCCGAAACGGAGGTTGTCGTCGTCCTCGACCAGCAGTACTCGCACGTCGGACACCCTAAGTCGTCTCGCTCACCGAGCGGTCGGGACCCGCGTGCGGCAGGGTGGTGCCATGCCCGAACTGCCCGAGGTGGAAGCGCTCCGCGAGTTCCTCGACGCGCATCTGGTGGGCAAGGAGATCGCCCGCGTCCTGCCCGTGGCGATCAGCGTCCTCAAGACGTACGAGCCTCCCGTCACCGCGATCGAGGGCGCCGAGGTCACCGCCGTCGGCCGGCACGGCAAGTTCCTCGACCTCACCACGCGCGGCACGGCGGGCGAGCTGCACCTCCTGGTCCACCTCGCGCGCGCGGGCTGGCTCCGCTGGCAGGACCCGCTGCCCTCGGGACCGCCCAAGCCCGGGGGCCGGAACCCGCTCGCCCTGCGCGTGGCGCTCACCGAGGGCGACGGCTTCGACCTCACCGAGGCCGGGACGACGAAGCGCCTCGCCGTCCATCTCGTCCACGACCCGCGCGAGGTCCCCGGCGTCGCCCGCCTCGGCCCCGACCCGCTCGCCGAGGACTTCGACCGCGACGCCCTCGCCGCGCTCCTCGCGGGCGAACGACGGCAGATCAAGGGCGCCCTGCGCGACCAGAGCCTCGTCGCGGGCATCGGCAACGCCTACAGCGACGAGATCCTCCACGTCGCCAGGATGTCCCCGTTCAAGCCCACCCAGAACCTCACGCCGGACGAGATCACCACGCTCCACACGGCGATCAGGACCACCCTCGGCGAAGCCGTCGAACGCTCGCACGGCCTCGCGGCCGGCAAGCTGAAGGCCGAGAAGAAGAGCGGCCTGCGCGTCCACGGCAGGGCCGGGCAGCCCTGCCCGGTCTGCGGGGACACCGTCCGCGAGGTCAGCTTCAGCGACTCGTCCCTCCAGTACTGCCCCACCTGTCAGACCGGCGGGAAGATCCTCGCCGACCGCCGCCTGTCGAAACTGCTCAAGTAACCCCGGCATAGACTCCCGCGCATGCTGCGCGTACTGGCCGTCGACGACGAGGAACCCGCCCTCGGGGAGCTGCTCTACCTGCTCCGGGCCGACCCCCGGGTCCGTACCGCCGAGGGGGCGGGCGACGCGACCGCCGCGCTGCGCAGGATCGGGCGCGCCCTGGAGACCGGACCCGACGGCGGGGACGCCATCGACGTCGTCTTCCTCGACATCCACATGCCCGGCCTCACCGGACTCGACGTCGCCCGGCTCCTCGCCGGCTTCGCCCGGCCCCCGCTCGTCGTCTTCGTCACCGCCCACGAGGGCTTCGCCCTCCAGGCCTTCGACCTCAAGGCCGTCGACTACGTCCTCAAGCCGGTCCGCCGCGAGCGCCTCGCCGAGGCCGTCCGCCGCGTCCACGAGCTCGTCCACGCGACCGCCGCACCAGCCACCGCACCGGCGCCCGCCCCCGAGCAGATCCCGGTGGAACTCGGCGGCGTCACCCGCTTCCTGGACGTCGACGACATCGCGTACGTCGAGGCCCACGGCGACTACGCGCGCCTGCACACCGACACGGGCAGCCACCTCGTCCGCATCCCGCTCTCCGCCCTGGAGGAGCGGTGGGCGGCCCGGGGCTTCGTCCGCATCCACCGCAGCCACCTCGTCGCCCTCGCCCGCATCGACGAACTCCGGCTCGACGGCGGCGCCACCTCGGTCCGGCTCGGCGCCACCGACCTCGCCGTGAGCCGCCGCCACGCCCGCCACCTGCGCGACCTCCTCATGCGCAGGGCCGGAGGCTGAGCCGCCGTCTCCCCTTCCGGCGGCGGACCCCGTGTGCCTACACTCCACGGGCCCCACCGCCCCACAGCCAGCCTGCCAGCAGAATCGGGACGCCGATGCCGGAGCTCCACCCGCCGCGCAGGCCCCGGCGCGAGACCGTCACCCACGCCTCGGCCCTCGGTGACCGCCCCGGCGTCCGGACGCGCCCCCGGCCGCCCCACCCGCCCGCCCGTTCCGAGATCGACGAGCAGACCACCCTCGGCCACACCTACGTCCGCTCCCTGATGCGCAGCCAGCTGCGGGCCGCGCTCACCGCCCTCGGCGCACTCGTCCTCCTCGTCGGCACGCTCCCGCTGCTCCTCGCCCTGCCCGCCCCCGAGGCCCTCGTCTGGGCCGCCCTCGGCTTCGGCGTGTACCCCGTCGTGTGGGCCATCGCCCACTGGTACGTCCGCAGAGCCGAGCGCAACGAGCGCGCCTTCACCGGTCTCGTCGAGCACTGAGGCCACCGGCTCGATGAACCAGGCCCACGCGGTCGTCGCCGTCGCCGCCGTCGTCCTCGCGACCGTCCTCATCGGCGCCCTCGGTCTGCGGGTCTCCCGCACCACCTCCGACTTCTACGTCGCCTCGCGGACGGTCGGCCCCGGCCTCAACGCCGCCGCCATCAGCGGCGAGTACCTCTCCGCCGCCTCCTTCCTCGGCATCGCCGGACTCGTCCTCGTCCAGGGCCCGGCCATGCTCTGGTACCCGGTCGGCTACACCGCCGGATACCTCGTCCTGCTCGTCCTCGTCGCCGCCCCGCTCCGCCGCTCCGGCGCGTACACGCTCTCCGACTTCGCCGAGGCCCGCCTCGCGTCCCGCCGCGCCCGCCGCCTCGCCAGCCTCTTCGTCGTCGGCATCGGCTGGCTGTACCTGTTGCCCCAGCTCCAGGGCGCCGGGCTCACCCTGGAGATCCTCACCGGCGCCTCCGACTGGGTCGGCGGGCTGCTCGTCGCGCTCGTCGTCACCGGCACCGTCGCGGCCGGCGGGATGCGCAGCATCACCTTCGTCCAGGCCTTCCAGTACTGGCTGAAGCTCACCGCGCTCCTCGTCCCCGCCCTCTTCCTCCTCGCCGCCTGGTACGGCGACGGGGCGCCCCGTGCCCGCTTCGACGCCCCCGCCGTCCTGCGCGAGCACACCGTCGTCCGCGTCTCCGACACCGTACGGATCGGCCTCGACGCCCCGCTGACGCTCACCGTCACCGGGACCGTCGACTCCGTCCCGTACGACCACGGGACGGTCACCCTCGACGCCGGCACCCACCACGTCCGCGCCGGCACCGAGCTCACCTTCGCGCCCGGCACGGTCCTGCCCGAACGGGCCGCGAGCGGCACCGACCCGCTCGGCTGGTCCCAGCCGCTCGCCGGGGGCCGCGACGGGCACCAGCTGTACGCCACGTACGGACTGATCCTCGCGACCTTCCTCGGCACCATGGGCCTGCCGCACGTCGCCGTCCGCTTCTACACCAGCCCCCACGGCCGCGCCGCCCGCCGCACCACCCTCGTCGTCCTCGGCCTCGTCGGCGCCTTCTACCTCCTGCCGCCGCTGTACGGGTTCCTCGGCCGGGTGTACGCCCCCGAGCTCGCGCTCACCGGCTCCGCCGACGCCGCCGTCCTCGTCCTGCCCGAACGGATCCTCGGCGGCTTCGCGGGGGAGCTGCTCGGCGCGCTCCTGGCGGGCGGGGCGTTCGCGGCCTTCCTCTCCACCGCCTCCGGGCTGACGATGTCCGTCGCCGGGGTCCTCACCCAGGACGTCCTGCCGAGCCGCAGCACCCAGCCGACCCGGGGCGTCCGGCACTTCCGGCTCGCGACGGTGCTCGCCACCGCCGTTCCGCTCGGCGTCGGCGTCGTCGCCTCCAAGGTGCCGGTGGCCGACGCCGTCGGGCTCGCCTTCGCGGTCTCCGCCTCCTCCTTCTGCCCGCTGCTCGTCCTCGGCATCTGGTGGCGGCGGCTCACCCCGCCCGGCGCGATGGCCGGGCTGCTGCTCGGCGGCGGCTCCGCGCTCGCCGCCGTCATGGCGACCCGTGCCGGACTCGCCCCCGAGGGCTGGCCGCACACGCTCATGGCCTGGCCGGCCGTCTGGTCGGTGCCGCTCGGCTTCCTCACCATGGTCCTCGTCTCGCTCGCCACCCCGGACCGCGTCCCGCCGGGCACACCCGCACTGCTGGCCCGGCTGCACCTGCCGGAGGAGATAGCCGAGTCCCTGACGGAGGTACGCCGATGACCGAGGCCTGTTTCCCGGCGGAGGCACGCGGATGACCGGCATCGCGCTCGCCGCCGCTGCCGCCGGGGCCGTGCTGCTCGCCGTCGGGTTCGCCCTCGGCCGGCTCACCGCCCGGCGCGCGGGCCGCGCCGCCGATCTCGACCTCGGCACGCCCGTCGAACGGGCCACCTTCCACACCCTCCACACCGCCTCCCTGGCCGCCCCGCCGCTGCGCGCCGGGCTCACCGAGGAGACCGCCCGCAAGGCGGCGCACACGCTCCGCTCGCTGCTCGGCACCGAGGCGCTGTGCCTCACCGACCGGGACGCCGTCCTCGCCTGGGACGGTCCCGGCGGGGACCACCACCGCGCGCACGTCCCCGAACTCGCCGCCGAGACCCTGGAGTCGGGACGCAGCCGCTCCGCGCACACCGACTGCGCCGATCCCGCCTGCCCGCTGCGCTGGGCGGTGATCGCCCCGCTCACCGGTGAGGACGGCGTCCTCGGCGCGCTCGTCGCCTACGGCTCGCGCGAGTCGGCGGTGCTCGTGCGGGCCGCGACGGAAGTGGCCCGCTGGGCCTCCGTCCAGCTGGAGCTGGCCGAGCTCGACCGGTCGCGGACGCGGATGGTGGAGGCCGAGATCAAGGCCCTGCGCGCGCAGATCTCCCCGCACTTCATCTTCAACTCCCTCGCCGCCATCGCCTCGTTCGTCCGCACCGACCCCGAGCGGGCCAGGGAACTCCTCCTGGAGTTCGCCGACTTCACCCGCTACTCCTTCCGCAGGCACGGCGAGTTCGCCCAGCTCGCCGACGAACTCCGGGCCATCGAGCAGTACTTGGCCCTGGCCGGGGCCCGCTTCGGCAGCCGTCTCAAGGTGACGCTCCAGATCGCCCCCGAGGTCCTCCCGGTCACGCTGCCCTTCCTCTGCCTCCAGCCGCTCGTGGAGAACGCCGTCAAGCACGGCCTCCAGGAGCGGGAGCGCGGCTGCCGGGTGACGATCGCCGCCCGCGACGAGGGCGCCGAGGCCGTGGTGACCGTCGAGGACGACGGCGTCGGCATGGACCCGGAGCTGCTCCGCGCCGTCCTGCGCGGCGAGCACCCCGGCGGCTCGGGCATCGGGCTGTCCAACGTGGACGAGCGGCTCCGCCAGGTGTACGGGGCGGAGCGCGGTCTCGTGATCGAGACGGGCGTCGGGGCGGGGATGAAGGTGACGGTACGCGTCCCCAAGTACCGCCCGGGGGTGCACCCTTCGGCCCCTTAGGCCCGTAGGCCCGTGCACCCGTGGACCCGATTCCCGCTCTCGCCGGGCGTCGTTCAGCGCAGGTGCAGCGACAGGTGCGCGAGCGGCAGGCCGAGCTTCCACGCGGGCAGCCAGATCTGCTCGGCCTCGTCGACGGGGGTCTCCGTGTCGGCCGGTCCGTCGAGGTCGGCGGCGCGGACCCAGGTGTCCCGCAGCCGGTGCCAGGCGGTCCGCGCGAGGGCGAGGTCGGGGCTGTCGCCGTGGGCGGCGAGCCGGCCGGAGAGCCGCTCCTCCACCCAGGGCGGCCAGGGCCGGTCGTAGGCCGTGTGGCGGAGCCACTCGTCGGCCTGGAAGAGCGGCCAGGTGTCCCGTTCCCCGTCGGGGCCGCGTGAGCCGTCCGGCTCGTCCGTGAGGTGGACGGTGAGGGCCAGGGCCTGGAGCCCCGCCCGGTACTCCAGTGAACCGGGTGCCACGAGCGCGGCGGCTCGCAGCACCTCGTCGGCGACGTACTCGGCACACAGCCAGGCCATCGGGACGGCGAGTTCCCCGCCGCTCGTCCCGCCGGTGCCGTTCGTGCTCTCGGGCAGCAACGCTCCCACCTTCTCCCGGACATGCGGGCCCCGGCGTCGGGGCCCGGGGGAGAGCCTCCTCCGTGAAGGGCGCCCGCGGGTCCCGGTTTGCTCAACTCGCCCGTGTGCTTTCGGATACGTTTCCCGGCCGGATAGGTACCGATGAGGTTTCCGTGGGCGGGCGTGCGACGGGGGCCGTGAGAGGCGGGTGGGGTTGCCGGGGCCGGCGGGTCAGCCGAGGAGCGCGTACACCGCCGTGGCGTGGGCGGCGGTCTCGTCCGTGCCCTCGGCGGTCATGACGATGTCGGCGAAGGCCATCCGCTTCCCGTTCTTGGTGAGCCGGGCCCGGACGAGGACGTCGGCGCCGAGGACCGGCCGCTGGAAGGTGATGTTCTGCTGGACCGTGGTCATCGGCACGAAACCGCCCCGGGCGGAGGCGACCGCGATCACCGTGGCGGTGTCGGCGGCGGCCATCAGGGCCTGTCCCGACAGGCCGCCGCCCTCCCGGGCGAGGCGGTCGGACCAGGGGAGCCGGAGCACGGCCTCGGCGCCGTCGACGGAGTCGACGGTGAGCCCGAGATCGAGCACCCAGGGGGCGAAGTTGTCGGCGAGGACCTTTTCGGCGGCGGCGAGAGTGAGCGTCACCGCGTCATTGTGCGGCCGCCGCCCGGGGCCGGGCAATGGGTGACCTGCGCGGCCGGTAGCCGGGGAGGGAGTCGCCGAGCTGCCGCAGGGCGTAGTGCGAGCGGGACTTGACGGTCCCGGCGGGGATCCCGAGGTCCACGGCGGCCTCGTTGACGGTGAGCCCGCGGAAGTACAGCCGGACCAGGACCGCCTGGTGCTCGGGGCTGAGCTCGCGGACGGCCGCCCGGACGTCGAGCGCGGCCTCGGCGGAGGCGGTGGCGTCCTGCGGGTCGGGGGTGACGGCGAGGACGCCGTCCCCGATCTCGGTGGGCCGGGCGAGGCGGGAGCGGCGGGCGTCGATGGCGAGCCGGCGGGCGACCGTGAAGAGCCAGGGCCGCATGGAGTCGTAGGGGCCGTCGAAGGCCTCGGGGTGGAGCCAGGCCCGGACGAGCGTCTCCTGCGCGAGGTCCTCGGCGCGCTGCCGGTCGCCGTAGGTCAGGCCGAGCAGGAACGAGAGGAGCGCGGGTCCGTGGTCCCGCTGCAACTGCTCCAGGTTCCGCTCGTCGGTCCTCGCCGCCATCGTCGCCGTCATGATCCCGCCTCTCGTCGTCTCGGCGGTATACGAACGCATCCGGAAGGCGAGCGACAGGGAACGGGCAGAGGTGTGCGACGAACGGTCGCACCGAGCGGTGAATGGTGCGGCGAGCGGTCAGGCGGAGCCGATTCATCCGTTTAGTGGGGGTTTGCGATCCTCTCCGGCCCCGACCCTTGACTGAGGGTGCCTCGCGAGATCAATTCGTCAGAACTGATGTTCAGAAGTTCATGTGACTTATGGAACGAAGCGAGTGGAGCGCTGTCCATGCTGCCCAAGCCCATGACCTCACGCACCACCCTCTCGACGATGGCCGTCGCCGCCGTCCTCCTCGCCGCGACCACCGGCTGCTCCGAAAGCGGCGGCACGAGCGCGGGCGCACCCGCCCCCGGCGCCTCGTCCGGCACCGCGGCGCCCAAGCCCCCCGCCACGGGGTCCGCGCCCGCCGCCCCTGCCGGATTCACCCTCGTCGCCTCCGGCGACGTCCTCCCGCACGACTCGATCATCCGCCGCGCCGCCCAGGACGCGGGCGGCGACGGCTACGACTTCGCCCCCATGCTCTCCGGCGTCAAGAACGTCGTCTCCCGGGCCGACCTCGCCATCTGCCACATGGAGACGGTCTACGGGAAGGCCGGCGGCCCCTACACCGGCTACCCCGCCTTCAAGTCCCCGCCCGAGGTCGCCGCCGCCCTCAAGACCACCGGCTACGACTCCTGCTCCACCGCTTCCAACCACACCCTCGACGACGGCGCCGCCGGCCTCGCCCGCACCCTCGACGCCCTGGACAAGGCCGGGGTCCGGCACGCAGGCTCCGCCCGTACGGCCCAGGAGGCGGCGCGCACCACGCTGCTCCAGGCCGGCGGCGCCAAGGTCGCCCAACTCGCCTACACCTACGACACCAACGGCTATCCGCTCCCGGACGGGCAGCCCTGGGCGGTCAACCTGCTCGACGAGCGGAAGGTGATCGCCGACGCCCGCGCCGCCCGCGCGGCGGGCGCCGACGTCGTCGTGGTCAGCGTCCACTGGGGCACCGAGTGGCAGACGGCCCCCGACGAGCGGCAGCTCGCCCTCGGCCGCGCGCTCACCGGGTCGACGACCGGCGGCCGCCCCGACATCGACCTCGTCATCGGGACGCACGCCCATGTCCCGCAGGCGTACGAGAAGGTCAACGGCACCTGGATCATCTACGGCATGGGCGACCAGATCGCCGGGGACATGATCAACCACGAGGGCTCCTTCGACCCCCGGGGCAACCAGGGCAGCATCGGCCGCTTCACCTTCGCCCCGCCCAAGAAGGCCGGGGCGCGCTGGGAGGTCGTCAAGGCCGAGTTCGTCCCCCAGTGGTTCGACACCGGCCGGGGCCGGGTGGTCAACCTCGGCGCGGCGGGCGACGAGGACGCGAACCTCGCCGCCGTCCGCGAGACTGTCCGGCAGGTCGTCCTCAGCCGGGGCGCCGACAAGGACGGCCTCACGATGGGCAAGTAGGCCCATCGGGTGCAATCGGGCGGGCGCCCGGTGTGGGTGTTCCGGACCGGCCCTGGCCCGGTCGAACCATTGGTCATGAAATCGGATCAGATGCCTCACGGGCGCCGGACCGTGCTGCGCCTCGCCGCCGCCCTCGGCGCCACGGCGACCGTCGGATACCTCGCGGCGGACCTGCTCTCCCCGACGGCGCCGCCCGCGCCCTCGGCGGCCCCCGCCGGGTCGGCTCCCGCCGGGTCGGCCCCTGCCGGGTCGGCCCCCGCCGGAGGACCCCAGGCCGCGCGGGCCGCCCGGATGCGCCCGTCCTCGTACCGTCTCCAGCCGATGACCGCGTACGCGCCCCCGGCCTTCCGGCGCGCGGTGCCGCCGGTCCGGCAGCGGCCCTTCCTCAGCATGTCCGGGGTGGGCCGCTCGATGGTGCTGTCCTTCGACGACGGCCCCGACCCCCGCTACACGCCGGGCATCCTGGAGACCCTCCGCCGCCACGACTGCCGGGCGATGTTCTTCGTCTGCGGCGAGATGGCCGTCGAGAACCCGGACCTGCTCAGGGAGATGGCGGAGGACGGGCACGTCGTCGGCAACCACTCGTGGTCCCACCCGCTCATCCCGAAGCTGCGGCCCTCCCGCATCCGCGACGAGCTCGGCTCCACGAGCGAGGTCGTCGAGAAGACCCTCGGGACGGCCCCGCTCTGGTACCGCGCGCCGTACGGCGCCTGGAACCGGCACTCCTTCGAGATCGGGGCGGAGCTCGGCATGGAACCGCTCGCCTGGACCGTCGACACCCTCGACTGGAAGGAGCCGGGGACCGGGACCATCGTCCGGCGCGTCCTCGACGGCGCCGCACCCGGTGCCGTCGTCCTCTCCCACGACGCCGGGGGCGACCGCACGCAGAGCGTCGCCGCGCTCCGCCGCTACCTGCCCGAACTCCTCGACGCGGGCTACCACATCACCGTGCCGAGGCGCTGACGGCGGGCGCGGCGGAGATGGGCATACGAGAAGGGCCCCGGCACCTGCCAGTGCCGGGGCCCTTCGGTCCGCGGTCGCCGGAGCGCGTCAGCGCGAGCCGACCAGGCGGGCGTACACGACGACGTTCCCGTCGTAGCCACGCGCGCGCGTGTAGCCGCCGCCGCAGGTGATCACGCGGAGCTCGGGCTGCCCCGTGTCCGCGTACACCTGGACGCCGGGGAAGTCGTTCTTCGCGTACACCTCGACCCCGTAGATCTCGAAGACGGCCACCCGGCCGTCGTACCGCTCCACTTCGACGTGCTGGCCCTTCTCCAGTGAGCCGAGACCGTAGAAGACCGCCGGGCCCTTCGCGTTGTCGACGTGGCCGACGACGACCGAGGTGCCGCGCTGGCCCGGGGAGATGCCGTTCTGGTACCAGCCGGCGAGGTTGGCGTCCTGCGGGGGCGGGGCCGAGACCCAGCCGTCGGCGTCGAGGCCGACGTCCATGATCGGGGCCGCGACCTGGATCGCCGGGATCTTGATCCGCGACGCGGGGGCGAAGGGCAGGGGTTCCAGACCCGTGCTCTCCGCGGCGGGCGGCGGGGTGACGGGCCGGGCCACGGGCCGTGCGGCCGCGGCGGGTTGGGGAGGTCCGGCGGCGACGTCGACCCCGTTGCGCATCATGGCGAGTCCGGACAGCATGGCGAGGGCCAGGACGCCCCAGGGTTGGCGTCTCCGGCGCTCGGCGACGCGGAAGTCCTTCGGGGGCATGGTTCTCCCTTCGTGGCGTCGACAGAACGGTAAGGGCGGTCCCCGAGGCCGTCGCCCCGGACGGAGCGAACGGGTGGGGGCCGCCGCCGGACGGGTGTCGGCGCGCGGGGAGGAGGCCCGGCGAGTGCCGGAAACGGGGTCGGCGGACGTCGGAGCAGGGCTCGGCGAGCACCGGGGGAGCCCCGTCGTGGCAGCCGGGTGACAGAGGGCTCCACCATCCGAGTATTCGTCAGATAAGCAGCCCACACGGCCCTGACCTGCGGTTCTGTTCCCCGCGCGGGCCGAATCCCGGGAGTGTCGGCTCACCGGGGTGGACCAAGGCCGAGGTGCGTTGCCCTGCCCAGGTTGTGATGGTTCGTCATGGAAGGCGTACTCGTCGAACTTCCCGGAGCACCGCTTTGGGGCGTCTTCCTCTGGAGGTTCAACCATGCGTGCTGCACGCACTCTGGCGGTGGCCGCCACCGCGTTCGCGGCGGTCGGGCTCGCCGCCCCTCTCGCCGCCGCCACCAACGGGCCGAGCAACGTTCAGGTCAACCCGTACGACGTCCACGCGGGGTCGACGATCACCATCACCGCCAAGGGTTGCGGCCACGGCGGCACGGTCACGTCCAACGCCTTCCCCGAGACCAGCCTCTCGGTCAACTCCAACGGGCTCTCCAGCGCCATCGCCCGTGTCTACGACAACGCCACCCCGGGCAGCTACAACCTCGCGGTCAAGTGCAGCGACAACTCCGCCGTCGTCACGCACCCGTTCCGCGTCCTCGCGGGCCGCGGCGCCCAGGGCGGTCTCGGCGGCTCGCTGACCCCGAGCTCCACCGAGATGGCCGTCGGCGGCAGCCTGGTCGCCGCGGCCGCGCTCGGCGGCGGTCTCTTCATCGCCCGTCGCCGCCGCGCGGCCGGCGCGGGAGTCTGACCGGCCGAACCTCCCGGTCGGCCCGCTGTGCCCGGCGCCCCCGAGTCCCTGCCAGGACTCGGGGGCGCCGGGCGTCGGGGTCGGTGGGGGCGCCGGGCGTCGGGGTCGGTGGTCCGGGCTCTGCTCAGTGGCGGCGGGTGGTGCCCGAGCGGCGCCTGACCACGTACACGGCGCCCGTCGCGGCCGCCAGGACCAGGGCCGTACCGGCGGCGAGCGCCGTCCCGTCCACCTCGTCCACGGAGCCGCCCAGGCCGCCCTGGACCCCGCGCGGGGTCGTCAGGATCGTGGAGCTGATCGTCGCGGGGGCCGTGGTCGCGCCGCTGATCGTCAGATCGACGGTGTCCTGCACGCCACCGGTGCAGTTGAAGGAGACCGTGTACACCGCGCCGCGCTTGGCGTCCCAGTCCACCGTGGCCGTCGCCGCCGAGTTCGGCGCGATGGTGACGGTGTCGAAGATGCCGGCCGAGGCCGTCGCCGTACTGGCGCAGCCGGGGGCGCTGAGCGTCACCCGCCCGCCCGGGTCGACGACCCCGGGCGACACGACGAAGTCGCCCGGTGCCTTCGCTCCTGGTGCCTTCGGGCCCGGCGCTCTCGGATGGGCGGCGGGGCCGCCCTCCGCCGCGAGGGCGAGGGTGGTGGGGGCGGCCAGGGCGAGGGCGGCCGCCCCCAGCAGGGCAGTGGACGCGGCACGTATCGCGCGCATGGTGATCCTCCGGGTCCCGAGGGGCAGCCGCGAAACGGGATTTCCGCGAAGGGCCTGCGTGCACCTCGATGTCCGAAACGCTAGGAGCGCACTATCACGGCCGCGATCCCAGACGTGCGAATGGGGCACCCATGTCCCCCGTGCGGCCCACTGGAACCCCCCTGCCTACTCGTTGACCTGCGGGAACAGATCGGTGAACGGCGTGGCGGTGGCCGAGATGCCTCGTCCGAAGGGCGCGTCGAAGTCCCAGATGAGGAAGAGGAGGAAGGCGATCAGCACGCTGAAGAGCCCGGCGAGCAGCAACTCCCTTCCCGTCCTGCGGATCTGGAGCGTGAAGATCAGGCCGACGGTCACGAGCGCGCCGATGATGAGGCCGAACCACACCACCCCCGGCATGGTCGCCCCGGCGCTCTGCCCGCGCGCCCCGCGGGCGTCGTCGGCCGCGGCGACCTGGTCGACGAGCGGCTGGTACGCCTGCCCCTCGAAGTCGTCGGCGGGCTCGTAGTCGGTGACGCTCCGGCGCACCTTCTCCAGGAGCGCGGTGCCCTCGTCGCTGAGCTCGCCCTCCTCGGACATGTGGGTCCACTCGTCGTGGACCACGTAGGAGACGTACGCGTCCACGTCGGCGCGGATGCGCTCGCGGACGGCCTGCGGATAGACCTCGGCACGGGCCGAGATCTCGTGCATCGCCTGGGCCTCCTGGCGCACGGTCTCCTGGGCGGCCCCGCGGGCCTCCCAGACGCCGGCGATGGCGAGGCCGAGGACGATCGCGTAGATCACGCCGATCATCATCGTCATGTACTCGATGACGTCGGGGGTCTCACTCGGGTCGTCGTCCACCGGGATGCGGCGGTGGTTGATGACGACGATGGTCAGGACGACGGCGCAGGCTGCGGCCATCGCCAGGGACAGGACAAGCCATTCGGACATGGGAGTTCTCGGATTCTCCGACGGGGTTCAGCGGGACATGGGGCGGTCCGTCCCCGGCTACTTCGAGCGGGGGCGCAGGATCGCGGTCGCGAGCACGGCGGGGGCGGTGATCATCAGCGTCGCGGTGACGACGGAACCGCCGCTCTTCGGCTCGGCGCGGACGGTGGGGCGGTAGTGCGGCAGCGCCACGGGCGTGGGGGCCGGAGGGCGCGGCTTCACGGTCGGCTCCGGGGTCGGAGTCGGGCTCGGGGTGGGAGCCGGCGGCGGGGGCGGAGGCGGCGGCGCCGGAGGGACGGCGGCGGGCTTCGGCGGCGGCGTGGTGGGGGGCGCGGGCTTCGGCGGGGCCGGCCGCGGTGGCGGTGGCGTGGTGGCCGGTGGGGTCGGCTTCGGGGTGGGCGGTGGCGGCGGGGGTGGGGGCGGCGTCGGTGTGGGCGTGGGGGTCGGGGTCGGGGTCGGCTTCGGCGGGGGAGTCGGTGTGGGCGTGGGGGTCGGCGTCGGGCACGGGGGCGTGGGCTTCGGCTCGGGTGTGGGCTCGGGCTTGGGCTTGGGAGTGCAGGGGTTCGGGTGGTGGTGATGGTGGTGCTTGCCGTGGCCCTTTCCCTTGCCCTTCTCGTGGCCCTTGCCCTTGTCGTGGCCCTGGCCCTGGCCCTGGCCCTGGCCCTTGTCCCGACCCCGGTCACCGTCCTTGCCGTCGCCGTGGTCTTCGCGACCGCTTCCGGCGTACGCCACGGCGATGTGTGAACCTCCAAGGTCGTCGGAAACGTAGGCGCAGGCGTCAGCGGCGGCCGGCACCGGTGCGGCGAGCAGCCACACCAGTCCGAGGGCCGCCAGTGGCCGCGCGAGGAGTGATCCGTACAGAGACACGCCGACGAGCTTGAACACCGATACGGCGCGCCGGGGCGGAAACGCGACGGATTCGCCGGATGGAGGGGATCTTCGATCGCGTTGGTTTGACGTTTCGCCTCGGGCCGGAGACGGATTCGGCGCAATGCCCGTATTGCCGCGTACGGTGTTTCCGGACGTGTGGCCGACAGGGCCCTCCAAGGGCCTCGTGCGAAGACTTGTCCGGTTGTCGACCTGCCGTACGGAGTTCAACAGGACGCCCGCTCCTGGCGGCTGCCGTTCCGTTTCCCGCAACGGCCGAGGTGTGCAAGGGACCTGACGGACTCGCCGCCGCCGGGCGCGGGCTCCACGGAATCCGACGCACGCTCATATGCACGTGAATGTGCACGGCCTGAAGGCGTGATCTCTTCGTTCCACGCGCACGTGCCATTGACGTGTGACCAAGAACGGACCGCCAATTTCCGTTTCCCCTCGCTCTCTCGGCGGGCGATCAGTAGCCTCACCTCGAACACCGGCCGCGAACACCTGGCCGCGTCCCCCCATGCGACGTGTTGGAGACATTGATGGAGCGTCCCGCCTGGGCTCCGCCGGGTATCGACATTTCGGTGCCGAGCGTGTCCCGTATGTACGACTTCTATTTGGGCGGATCGCACAATTTCGAGGTGGACCGGGAAGCCGCGCGCAAGGCCATGGAGTTCATGCCGGGCCTGCCGAAGATCATGCAGGCGAACCGAGCCTTCATGCGGCGCGCCGTGCGCTTCGCCGTTGACAACGACGTCACCCAGTTCCTGGACATAGGTTCCGGCATCCCCACCTTCGGCAACGTGCACGAGGTCGCCCGTGCCGCCGACCCCGCCTCGCGGGTCGTCTACGTCGACCACGACCCGGTCGCCGTCGCCCACAGCCGCGCCGTCCTGGAAGGTGACGACACCGCCGCCGTCGTCAACGCCGACCTGCGCAAGCCCGCCGACATCCTCGGCAGCCCCGAGGTGGCCGGCCTCCTCGACCTCGACCGGCCGGTGGCCCTGATGCTCGTCGCCGTCCTGCACTTCCTGGAGGACGAGGACCGGCCCGGCGAGGCCGTCGCCGAACTGGTCGACGCGCTTGCGCCCGGCAGCCTCGTCATCCTCACCCACGCCTCCTACGAGGGCATCCCGCTCACCCAGGAGCAGTCCGGCGGCGCCGTCGGCGTCTACCGGAACATCCGCAACCCGCTGGTGATGCGCTCGGGTCCGGAGATCGCCCGGTTCTTCGAGGGCACCGACCTGGTCGACCCCGGGCTCGTGCCCATGGCGGCCTGGCGTCCGGAGACCCCGGTCGAGGAGGAGGATCCGTACGCCTTCTCCGGGTTCGCCGGTGTGGGGCGCAAGGCGTGAAGGTCCCCTCGCAGCCGACCGGCGCCGTCGCCGAGACCGACGGGCCCGAGGACAGACTCCGGCGGTTCGTCACCATCTGGAGCCGCGCGATCTTCCCCGTGACGGCCACCTCGCTCACCCGCGCCGAGTTCGAGGGGCACCTGCTGCCGCCGGCCCGCCTCCTGTGCGACGCGCTGCACGCCCGGCCCTTCGACACGGCCCCGGCCCAGCGCGCGGGCGCCGCCCTCGTCGACGCCCACTGCACCGACCCGGACGCCCTCGGCCGCAGCCTCGGCGTGGTCGACTCGTACCTCGTCCTGTACTGCGGTACGGAGTCGGACCTGGCGGCCGAGGAGCTCCACGCCCGGTGCGCCCGGCTCCAGCACGCCATGGCGGCGGGCTACGCGGGGGCCCTGCGCGAGCGCACCCGCTCCGAGCAGGAGGCCATCGCCCGCTCGGCGCTGAACGCCCGCAGCCTCGCCGAGGCCGCCCTCCACGCCACCGAGAGCCGCTTCCGCGCGGTCTTCGACGGCGCGGCGATCGGCATCGGCATCGCCGACCTCGACGGCAACGTCCTGGAGGTCAACGAGACCCTCACCCGCATGTTCGGCGGCGTCGAGGGGCACGTGCGCGGCCGGAACGTGAGCGAGTGGGTCCACCCCGAGGACGGCCCGCACGTCTGGAAGCTGTACGAGGAACTCGTCCGCGGCGAGCGCGAGCACTACCGCGTCGAGAAGCCGTACTACCGCGGCGACGGCACGGTCCTGTGGACCAATCTCACCGTCTCGCTGCTCCGCGACGCCGAGGGCCGGCCCCAGTACCAGCTGGCGCTCATGGAGGACACCACCGAACGGCGGCTGCTCCACCTGCGCCTGCGGTACGAGGCCACGCACGACGCCCTCACCGGCCTGCCGAACCGGACCCTGTTCTTCGAGCGCCTGGAGAAGGCGCTCGCGCCCGGCGACAACGGCCGCTTCGGCCTCTGCTACCTCGACCTCGACGGCTTCAAGGTGATCAACGACAGCCTCGGCCACGCCACCGGCGACCGGCTGCTCGTCGAGGTCGCCGACCGGCTCCAGACCTCCGTCACCGGACCCGGCGAGATGGTCGCCCGGCTCGGCGGCGACGAGTTCGTCGCGCTCACCACGGGCACGAGCGGCGAGCGGGAGGTCACCGAGCTCGCCGAGCGCATCCTCGGCTCGCTCGCCGCCCCGATCCGCGTGGACGGCCGCGAACTGACCGTGCGCGGCAGCCTCGGCGTCGTCGAGGGGCCGGCGGGGGAGCGGACCCCGGCCGAGGTGCTGCGCAGCGCCGACATCACCATGTACCGGGCCAAGTCGGCGGGCGGCAACCGCTTCGAGGTCGCCGACGCCGAGGCGGACGCCCGCGCGATCACCCGCCACGGTCTGACGACCTCGCTGCCGGCGGCCCTCGAACGCGGCGAGTTCTTCATCGAGTACCAGCCGCTCGTCCACCTCGACGACGGCAGCGTGCACGGCGCCGAGGCGCTCGTACGGTGGTGCCACCCGCAGCACGGGGTGCTCGGGCCCGACCGGTTCATCCCGCTCGCCGAGGACACCGGCCTCATCGTGCCGCTCGGGCGCTGGGTGCTCCAGGAGGCCGTGCGCCAGGCCCGCTTCTGGCAGGCGCGGCACTCCGACGGCGGCCCGCTGCGCATCAACGTCAACCTCTCGCCGACCCAGCTGCACCACCCGCGGCTGGTCGCCGACACCGTCGACGTCCTGGAGCGGTCGGGCCTCGAACCGGGGGCGCTCTGCCTGGAGGTGACCGAGTCGGCCCTGATCGGCGCCGACGAGGACCTGCTCAAGCCGCTGCGCCAGCTCGCCGAGATGGGCGTCGACATCGCGCTCGACGACTTCGGCACCGGCTACTCGAACCTGTCCAACCTGCGCCGGCTCCCGGTCAGCGTCCTCAAGCTCGACCGGTCCTTCACCCGCGGCATGCAGCAGCACCCCGTGGACCCGGTCGACATCAAGATCGTCGAAGGGATCGTCTCGCTCGCGCACAGCCTGGAACTCGCGGTCACCGTCGAGGGCGTGGAGACGGCGGCCCAGGCACGCCAACTCCGCGACCTGGGCTGCGACACGGCCCAGGGCTGGTACTACGCCCGCCCGGGCGCCCCGGACCGCATCCACTCGCTGGTGCTGGCGGACGCGGTCTGAGACCGGCGCGGAGGCGCTCGGGCCTCCGCGCCGGGGTACGGCGGCCGTCGACCCGGTCCGGACGACCACCCGGTCCGGACGACCCGCGGGGCAGGGGTGGTCGTCGCCCCGATCCGTGCGGCCCCGCAGGGGAGAGGTCAGGCGTCCCGACGGGAGGCCATCAGGAGCCTCTGGAGCTCGCGGGCCGCGCGGGGTGGGGCCACGTCGCTGCGGTGGGCCAGGGCGATCGTGCGTCGCAGGCCCGGCCGGGCGAGTGCCGTCACCCGTAGGTCGCGGCCCGCCCGCGCCGCCACCATCGCCGGGACGACCGCGAGCCCGAGGCCCGCCCGGACGAAACCGAGCACCGCGTCGAGCTCCCCGCCCTCCACCGTGAAAGTCGGCTCGAAGCCCTCCGCCCGGCAGGCCGCGACCGTCAGTTCCCGCAGGTCGTAGCCGTGCCGGAACATCACGAGGGGCTGGTCCCGCAGGTCCTTGATCCGTACCGGGCGGTTCGGCGCGGGCGCCGAGGCGGCGGAGACCACCACCAGGTCCTCCCGGAGCAGCTCGACCGTGGTCAGCGCCGGTGACGGGGTCGGCAGCGGCAGGACCACGAGCGCCAGGTCGAGCGCGCCGCGCGCCAGCTCCCGTACGAGGTCGTGCGAGCCGCCCTCCTCGATGAGGAGCTGGATCCCCGGGTGCAGGTCGTGGAAGGCGCGCAGCACGTCGGGCAGCAGCCCCGTGCAGAGGCTCGGCGTCGCGCCCAGCCGCACCCGGCCCCGCTTCAGCTGCGCGAGCTCCTGGACCTCCAGGCGGGCCGTCTCCGTGTCGGCGAGGATCCGCCGCGCCAGCGGGAGCAGCGCCTCGCCCGCGTCGGTGAGCGTGATGTTCCCCCGGGCCCGGCTGAACAGTTCCGCCCCCAACTCCCCTTCCAGCGCCTTGATCTGCTGCGAGAGCGAGGGCTGCGAGACGTGGACGCGCTCGGCGGCCCGGGTGAAGTGGCGGGTCTCGGCGACGGCGACGAAGTACAGGAGCTGCTGGAACTGCATGAGGCCAGCCTAGGATACGTGGATAGGATGTGCCTATCGAGATCAGCCAGACCATGTCTTGGACCACTCGGGGCCTTCGGCTCTAGCGTCGAGGGCATGGCTCTGGCACCCCCTGGGGACCGGGCGGCGCGCCGCCCGCCCACCCCCGCACCGTCACGCGGATTCCTCTCCTCGACCCTCGGCAAGAAGACGGTCATGGCGGTGAGCGGGCTGATCATGCTCGGCTACCTCGTGGCCCACGTCGTCGGCAATCTCAAGGTCTTCTTCGGCCCCGAGGAGTTCAACGGATACGCCCACTGGCTCCGGGTCATGGGCGCGCCCCTCCTCCACCACGAGTGGGCGCTCTGGCTCGTCCGGATCGTGCTCCTCGCCGCCGTCGTCGCCCACGCCGTCTCCGCGTACCAGCTGACCCGGCGCGACGTGAAGGCCCGGCCCGTCGCCTACGTCCACCGCCGCAAGCGGGCCTCCTACGCCACCCGCACCATGCGCTGGGGCGGGATCATCCTCGCTCTCTTCATCGTCTGGCACGTCCTCGACCTCACCACCGGCACCGTCCACCCCGGCGGCTTCGAGGAGGGCAAGCCCTACCAGAACGTCGTGGACACCTTCTCCACCTGGTACGGCAACGTCATCTACATCGTCGCCATGCTCGCCGTCGGCCTCCACGTCCGCCACGGCTTCTGGAGCGCCGCCCAGACCCTCGGCGTCGGCAGCGCCCGCCGCGAGCGCCTCCTGAAGGCCCTCGCCAACACCCTCGCCGTCGCCCTGACGGCGGGCTTCGTCTCCGTCCCCGTCGCCGTCATGACCGGAGTGGTGAGCTGACATGAGCTATGCCGAGTACCAGGTGGGCGAACCGATCGCCGACACCAAGGCACCCGCCGGCCCCATCGCCGACCGCTGGGACACCCGCCGCTTCGAGGCCAAGCTGGTCAACCCCGCCAACCGCCGCAAGCACCGGATCATCGTCGTCGGCACCGGCCTCGCCGGCGGCTCCGCCGGCGCCACCCTCGCCGAACAGGGCTACCACGTCGTCCAGTTCTGCTTCCAGGACTCCCCGCGCCGCGCCCACTCCATCGCCGCGCAGGGCGGCATCAACGCCGCCAAGAACTACCGCAACGACGGCGACTCCATCCACCGCCTCTTCTACGACACCGTCAAGGGCGGCGACTTCCGGGCCCGCGAGTCCAACGTCCACCGCCTCGCGCAGATCTCCGTCGAGATCATCGACCAGTGCGTCGCCCAGGGCGTCCCGTTCGCCCGCGAGTACGGCGGCCTCCTCGACACCCGCTCCTTCGGTGGCGTCCAGGTCTCCCGCACCTTCTACGCGCGCGGCCAGACGGGACAGCAGCTCCTCCTCGGCGCCTACCAGGCCCTCTCGCGCCAGATCGCCGCCGGAAACGTCGAGATGCACGCCCGTACGGAGATGCTCGACCTCATCGTGGTCGACGGCCGGGCCCGGGGCATCGTCGCCCGCGACCTGATCACCGGCGAGATCACCGCGCACTACGCCGACGCCGTCGTCCTCGCCAGCGGCGGCTACGGCAACGTCTTCTACCTCTCCACCAACGCGATGAACTCCAACGCCACCGCCGTCTGGCGCGCCCACCGGCGCGGCGCGTACTTCGCCAACCCCTGCTTCACCCAGATCCACCCCACCTGCATCCCGCGCACCGGCGACCACCAGTCCAAGCTGACGCTGATGAGCGAGTCGCTCCGCAACGACGGCCGCATCTGGGTCCCCAAGGCGAAGGGCGACACCCGCCCCGCCGCCGACATCCCCGAGGACGAGCGCGACTACTACCTGGAGCGGATCTACCCCTCCTTCGGCAACCTCGTCCCCCGCGACATCGCCTCCCGCGCCGCGAAGAACGTCTGCGACGAGGGCCGGGGCGTCGGCCCCGGCGGCCAGGGTGTCTACCTGGACTTCACCGACGCCATCCGGCGCATGGGCCGGGCCGCCGTCGAGGAGAAGTACGGCAACCTCTTCGACATGTACGAGCGGATCACCGCCGAGAACCCGTACGAGGTCCCCATGCGGATCTACCCCGCCGTGCACTACACGATGGGCGGACTCTGGGTCGACTACGACCTCCAGACCACCGTCCCCGGCCTCTTCGCGATCGGCGAGGCCAACTTCTCCGACCACGGCGCCAACCGGCTCGGCGCCTCCGCCCTCATGCAGGGCCTCGCCGACGGCTACTTCGTCCTCCCCGCCACCATCAACGACTACCTCGCCCGCCACCCGGGCGCCGAACCCGTCACCGACGACCACCCGGCCGTGCGGGAGGTCCTCGCAGAGACCGAGGACCGCCTCAGCCTCCTCCTCGCCGTCGACGGCGACCGCACCCCCGACTCCTTCCACCGCGAACTCGGCGAACTCATGTGGGAGTTCTGCGGCATGGCCCGCACCGAGGAAGGGCTGCGCAAGGCCCTCGCCCGCATCCCGCAGATCCGCGAGGAGTTCTGGCGCCGCGTCAGGATCCCGGGCAGCGGACAGGAGTTCAACCAGTCCCTGGAGAAGGCCAACCGCATCGTCGACTACCTGGAACTCGCCGAGCTCATGTGCCTCGACGCGCTCCACCGCGCCGAGTCCTGCGGCGGCCACTTCCGCGAGGAGTCCCAGACGCCGGACGGCGAAGCCGCCCGCCGCGACGAGGAGTTCTCCTACGCGGCGGCCTGGCAGTTCACGTCGCCCGGCGCCGCACCCGTCCTCCACAAGGAGGACCTCGCCTTCGAGTACGTCCACCCCACCCAGCGGAGCTACGCATGAAGCTCACCCTGCGCGTCTGGCGCCAGCGGAACGCCGACACCCCCGGCGCGATGTCCACGTACGACGTGGACGGCATCTCCGCCGACATGTCCTTCCTGGAGATGCTCGACACCCTCAACGAAGAACTCATCCTGCGCGGCGAGGACCCCGTCGCCTTCGACCACGACTGCCGCGAGGGCATCTGCGGCGCGTGCAGCCTCGTCATCAACGGCGACGCGCACGGACCGGAGCGGACGACGACCTGCCAGCTCCACATGCGCTCCTTCCGCGACGGCGACACCATCGACGTCGAGCCCTGGCGGGCGGCGGCCTTCCCCGTCGTCAAGGACCTCGTCGTCGACCGCTCCTCCTTCGACCGCGTCATCCAGTCCGGCGGCTACATCAGCGCCCCCACCGGCTCGGCCCCCGAGGCCCACGCGACCCCCGTCCCGAAGCCCGACGCCGACACGGCCTTCGAACACGCCGAGTGCATCGGCTGCGGGGCGTGCGTGGCGGCCTGCCCCAACGGCTCGGCGATGCTCTTCACCTCCGCCAAGATCAACCACCTGAACGTCCTGCCCCAGGGCTCCCCGGAACGCGAGACCCGGGTCCTCGACATGGTCGCCCAGATGGACGCGGAGGGCTTCGGCGGCTGCACGCTGACGGGGGAGTGCGCGACGGCGTGCCCGAAGGGGATTCCGCTGACGTCGATCACGTCGATGAACAGGGAGTGGCTGCGGGCGCGGAGGAAGGTGAAGGGGTAGGGGTCTCCGTCACGCCGGGGTGGCGTAGGGGTCGAGCGAGGTCCAGCCCTTCTCGGTCTGTACGTAGAGGATGCCGCCGGCCACGAGGATGCCGACCTCGGCGTCGCTCTTCTTGGGGAAGCCGCCGGGCAGCGTGAAGCGGTTCACCACGACGTGCCGGACGAGGTCGATGACGACTCCGGCAGAGCCGCAGACCACGTAGGCTCGCTGTCCCGTGACCACGGGCGGCGGGTTGTGTCCCTCGCACTGCAGGTTCAAGGCGAGCCGCCAGGCGGGGAAGCCACCGACGAGACCGACGAACGCATACTCGGGGGTCTCTTCGCCGGTCACGCCGTACGTGCCGACGTCGGAGACGGTGGCGGCGGCGAGGCCCAGTCCGTTTCCGTACTGGACGGCGCTCCGGGTGCCGGCCTCTTGGTGGATGAACGCCTGGAAGCGGGACGCGCGGCAGAGGTACGACACCTCCTTCGCCGGCGGCCGCGCGGGTGTGACCGTCAGCTCCCAGGGTTCACACTGTTCCGCCAGGTTCGTCGTCCTGACGCTCGCGCCGCCCTTGATCCCCAGGCTTACGACGAGATTCGCCGATGTCTCCCCTCCGGACATCGCGAGGACATGTACCTGGCCGCCCGAAACCCGCACGCGGGGGTACGCGATGTCCTCGGTGACGCTCCGTCGGCGCCACCGCGTACCGCCCGTGGCGGCGTCGACCGCCACGACCGCTCCGTCGAAGGTCGATCCGTAGATCGCGTCACCGACCGCCGTGATCCGGGCGATCGCGCTCCCGCCCGTCCGCTCCCAGAGCTCGTGGCCGTCGGACAGCGCGAGCGCCCGGAGCCCGTCCGGTGTGGAGACCACGATCCTCTTCCCGAGGACTGCGGGCGCGTGGTCGTCCTTGACGGTCGTCGGGACCGACCAGATCGTGCGCCCCGTAGCGGCGTCGATCCGGACCACCCGCTTCTCGGTCTCGAAGACGTCGGGTTCGACGCAGACCAGGGACGCTTCGACGAACACACACTGACCGAGGCCGGTGTCCAGAGACCAGGCCCGCCAGCCCTTGGGCCGCCGTGCGGGGGAGTCGGCATACGCGTTCGTCAAGCCGGGATCGCCCCCGTACACAGGACTGTACGGGGTGGCCGCCGCCAGCACGGAGGCGTCCGGCATCTTCCCCGCGGGCGGAGCCGACGGTGTGGCGGACGGGCGCGCGCCACCGCCGCCCGAGGACCGGCCGTCCGGCCACCACGCGTACGCTCCTGTCCCCGCGAGCAGCGCGACCGCCGTCGCCAGCGCGACGAGGACGGGTCGTCGGCGGGCGCGCCGGCGTGCCGGGAGCGGGACGACCTCCGTGGCGGCCGGGGGAGCGGGCTGCACAGGCAGGAGCACAGGGCGCGTGCCCCACTCCTCCTCCGGGGCCCGACGGAACGCCGACAACAGATCCTCCGGCCCCGGCCGTTCCCCCGCCTCCTTCGCCAGGCACCACTGCACGATCTCCCGTACCGTGCCCGAGAGTTCCGCGACCTCCGCCGGTTCGTGGACCACGTTGTACGCCGTCATGTACGGGCTCCCCGCGTCGAACGGGCCGTGGCCCGTCGTCGCGTACACCAGCACCGCGCCCAGCGAGAAGACGTCCGACGCCGCCGTCACCCGGTGCGGGGCCGACAGCTGTTCGGGGGACATGAACGGGGGCGTGCCCAGGATGCGGCCCGTGACCGTCATCGTCTGGTGGTCGGCGGCCCGGGAGATGCCGAAGTCGATGACCCGGGGGCCGTCCTCCGTCAGGAGGACGTTGTCGGGCTTGAGGTCGCGGTGGATGACCCGCACCTGGTGCATGTCCCGCAGCGCCTCGACGAGGCCGACCGCGAGGAGTCGCAACTCCGCCCCGGACAGGGGGCCTTCCGACTCGACGCGGTCCCGGAGCGTGCGTCCGGGGACGTACGTCGTCGCCATCCACGGCCGCTCCGCCTCCGGGTCCGCGTCGACGACCGGCGCGGTGAACGCTCCACTGACCCGGCGGGCGGCCCGTACCTCCTGGCGGAAGCGCGTACGGAACTCCGGGTCGGCGGCGAACTGTTCGTGGACGACCTTGAGCGCGACCGGCCGCCCGGACTCGGCCGTCGCGAGGAAGACCGTGCCCATGCCGCCCGCGCCGAGCCGGTCGAGGAGCACGTATCCGCCGATCACGCGCGGATCGCTGTCCCGCAGTGCCACTCTCGTCCCCGTCCCCCCGGCCGTGTGTGCGGGTGAGCGTACCCGGGTCAGTCGGCGAGCGCCCTGGCCAGGTAGGGCGCCGTCCGGCTTGTGGGGGAAGCGGCCACTTCGGCGGGCGGCCCGGCGGCCACGACCCGGCCGCCCTCGTCGCCGCCGCCGGGGCCGAGGTCGAGGACCCAGTCGGCGGTGGCGACGACGTCCATGTCGTGTTCCACGACGATGACGGAGTGGCCGGCGTCGACGAGGCCGTGGAGCTGGCGCATCAGGACTTCGACGTCGGCGGGGTGGAGGCCGGTGGTCGGCTCGTCGAGGACGTAGAGGGTGTGGGCCCGGCGCGGGCGCTGGAGTTCGGAGGCGAGCTTGATGCGCTGCGCCTCGCCGCCGGAGAGTTCGGTGGCCGGCTGGCCGAGGCGGAGGTAGCCGAGACCGACGTCGAGGAGGGTGCGGAGGGAACGGGACGCGGCCGGAACGGAGGCGAAGAACTCGGCCGCCGACTCGACCGTCAGGTCGAGGACTTCGGCGATGGTGAGGCCCCGGAGGCGTACCTCCAGGGTCTCGGGGTTGTAGCGGGCGCCGTGGCAGTCGGGGCAGGGCGCGTACGTGCTCGGCAGGAAGAGCAGCTCGACGGAGACGAAGCCTTCGCCCTGGCAGGTCTCGCACCGGCCCCCGGTCACGTTGAAGGAGAACCGGCCCGCCTTGTAGCCGCGCGCCTTCGCCTCCTCCGTCTCCGTGAACAGCTTGCGGACGACGTCGAAGAGTCCGGTGTACGTGGCGAGGTTGGAGCGCGGTGTGCGGCCGATGGGCCGCTGATCGACCGTCACCATCCGTCCCACTCCCTCCACTTCCCCGGTGAGCGCGCTCACGAGCGTCGACTTGCCCGAGCCGGACACGCCCGTCACGGCGGTGAGCACGCCGACCGGGAAGGCCGCGTCGACCGCGCGCAGGTTGTGCCGGGTCACCGGTCCCGTCCGCAGCCAGCCGGCCGGGGCGCGGACCTCACGGGCGGGCGCGGGCTCCCGGTCGAAGAGGAAGCGCCGGGTCGCCGAGGCCTCGACCGCCGCCAGCTCCTCGGGCGGGCCGCTGTGCAGGACCCGTCCGCCGTGCACCCCGGCGCGCGGGCCGACGTCCACGATCCAGTCGGCGTGCCGGACGACGTCGAGGTGGTGCTCGACGACGAAGACCGAGTTCCCGGCCGCCTTGAGGCGGTCGAGGACCACGAGCAGCGCCTCGGTGTCCGCCGGGTGCAGACCGGCGGACGGCTCGTCGAGGACGTATACGACGCCGAAGAGCCCCGAGCGGAGCTGGGTGGCGAGGCGGAGCCGCTGGAGTTCGCCGTTGGACAGGGTCGGGGTCGCGCGGTCGAGGCTGAGGTAGCCGAGGCCGAGTTCGGTGACGGTGGCGATCCGCTCGACGAGGTCCTCGGTGAGCACCCGTGCCGTCTCGGTGCCGTGTTCCGCCTGGAGCAGGCCGGCGAGCACGGTCAGCGGTCGCGCGGCGAGTTCGGCGATGGTGTGCCCCGCGAAGGTCACCGCGAGCGCCTCGGGGCGGAGCCGGCTGCCGCCGCACACCGGGCAGGGCGCGCTGGTCAGGAAGCGTTCGGCCTTCGCGCGCAGGGTGGTGCTCTTCGAGTCCGCGAAGGTGCGCAGGACGTAGCGCCGGGCGCTCATGTACGTACCCTGGTAAGGGCGTTGGATCCGCCCTGCTTCCCGTACCGGGTGGACCGTGACGACGGGCTGCTCGTCGGTGAAGAGGATCCACTCGCGGTCCTTCGCGGCGAGCTCGCGCCACGGCCGGTCGACGTCGTACCCGAGCGTGTCGAGGACGTCCCGCAGGTTCTTCCCCTGCCAGGCGCCCGGCCAGGCGGCGATGGCGCCCTCGCGGATCGACAGGTCCGGGTCGGGGACGAGGAGTTCCTCGCTCGTGTCGTGGACCCGGCCGATCCCGTGGCAGGAGGGGCAGGCCCCGGCGGCCGTGTTGGGGGAGAAGGCGTCGGAGTCGAGGCGGGGCGCGCCCTCCGGGTACGTCCCGGCGCGCGAGAAGAGCATCCGCAGAGAGTTGGAGAGTGTCGTCACCGTTCCCACGGAGGAGCGGGCGTTCGGCGTGGACCGGCGCTGTTCCAGGGAGACCGCCGGTGGCAGTCCGCTGATGTCGCCGACGGCAGGGGCCCCCACCTGGTGGATCAGACGGCGGGCGTACGGCGCGACCGACTCGAAGTACCGGCGCTGCGCCTCCGCGTAGATCGTCCCGAAGGCGAGTGAGGACTTCCCGGAGCCGGAGACGCCGGTGAAGGCGACGAGCGCGTCCCGTGGGATGTCGACGTCCACTCCGTCGAGGTTGTGCTCGCGGGCACCGCGGACGCGGACGTACGGATCGTGGGGGCTGGCGTGCATGCGCCGATTTTAGCCAAGCGGGGGCTGTTTTCCCTGGTGGGAACGGGGGTGGCGGCGCGTCAGGGCGGCGGGGGGCGTCGGGCGGGGCCGCCGCTTCGGCAACTTTTTCGTCTCGGCGATCAACAAATGTGGCCAGAAGTCTTCCAGAACAATGCGACATGTGAAATTTTACACGTCACGTGCCAGCTGCCCGTGTGTCCCAGCGCGTGGCAACCCACACAAGGCCCCGGAGGCCCCCACAGATGCATCCCTACCGGATATCGAAGAGCGCGCGGACCATCCCCGTGCTCGGCGCGGCGGTCGTCATGACCCTCGGCCTGTTCGCGCCGTACAGCCAGGCCGCCACCGCCACCACCGGTGACACGGCTCGGGCCGCCGCCGGCGCCGAGGCCACGCGGGCGATCCCCGTTCCGAAGTCGCCGCACGCCATCAGCGCCAACCCGCGCTTCCGTCTCTCCTCGCAGGAGACCGGCGAGGAGACCGGCCCGCGCCCCGCGCCCACCGGCGTCTCGACCGCCACGACGGGCAAGACGAGCAAGTCGGGCAAGCTGCTCTCGGCCGCGGCCGGGGACCCGTGCAACGACCTCTCGGGCGTCATCAACAACACGGGCACCGCTCTCATCACGGCGCTCAAGACGCTCCCGCAGATCACCTGTACCTACCCCCTGTTCGGCCTCACCGGCACGGACGCGCGGAACGCCTTCCGCGAGGACAAGATGGTGACCGTCGCCAACGCCCTGCGCGACGCGTCCGCCACGTACAACGGCACCAACAGCAACCAGATCGGCCAGCTGGTCCTCTTCCTGCGCGCCGGCTACTACGTGCAGGACAACAACGCCGCCACCGTCGGCGACTACGGCACCGCCCTCGACGGCGCCGCCAAGGGCGCCCTCGACGCCTACTTCGCCTCCCCGCGCAGCAAGGACGTCACCGACGCCAACGGCGCGATCCTCAACGAGGTCGTCACGCTGATCGACAGCACCGAGACGGCCGGCCGGTACGCGGGCGTCCTGAAGTGGCTGCTCGGCAGCTACGTCTCCTCGTGGCCCGGCCAGATGAACCTCTCCATGCAGCACGTCGAGTGGGTCGTCGACAACGCCTTCGCCGCCAAGAACGACGCCCGCGGCTTCCGCGCCGCCCTCAAGGCCGACCCCGCCATCCTCGACACCTGGGCCGGCTTCATCACCCGCAACGGCGCCGCGCTCAACCGCGACGACGTCGTCAGCAACGTCGGCCGCTTCCTCGGCTACGCCCTCGACGTCCCCGAGCTGAAGGAGCGCCTGCGCCCCCTGCTCAAGGACATCATCAACCGGTACCCGAACGTCGGCCCCACCGCGCCGATCACCATGAACCTCGGCTGGGCCACCCGCCAGTTCGACCGGGGCAACTGCGCCGCCTACGCCATCTGCGACCTCGGCGACCGCGTCCTCCCGCAGGTCCTGCCGACCCAGCACGTCTGCAACGACGGCATCAAGATCCGCGCCCAGGACATGTCCCCCGGCCAGCTGGCGACCACCTGCACCAGCCTGATCAACCAGGACGCCTACTTCCACCGGATCATCGGTGACAAGGGCGCCATCGCCGGCGACGTGAACACCAACCTGGAGGTCGTCGCCTTCGACGACTACACCCAGTACGCGCTGTACGCCTGGGCCATCTACAACATCGACGTCGACAACGGCGGCATGTACGAGGAGGGCAACCCGGCCGTCCCCGGCAACCAGGCCCGCTTCATCGCCCACGAGGCCAGCTGGATCCGCCCGACGTTCGAGATCTGGAACCTCAACCACGAGTACACCCACTACCTCGACGGCCGCTACAACATGTACGGCGACTTCGAGGCCGGCATGGTCACCCCCACCATCTGGTGGGTGGAGGGCATCGCCGAGAACATCTCGTACGGCTACAAGGGCGAGCGCAACGACGGCGCCATCACCGAGGCCGCGAAGAACACGTACAAGCTGAGCGAGCTCTTCGACACCGTCTACGGCCAGGAGGCCGACCCGAACGTCAACTCCACCCGCGTCTACCGCTGGGGCTGGCTCGCGGTCCGCTACATGCTCCAGAAGCACCCCGCCGACATCCAGGCCGTCCTCGGCAAGTACCGCTCGGGTGACTGGAACGGCGCCCGCACGATCCTGAAGACGACCATCGGCACCCGCTACGACGCCGACTTCGCCAACTGGCTCGCCACCGACTGCGCGACGAACGACTGCGGCACCCTGCCGGACGCCCCGACCGACGTCCCGGCCGAGACCGCCCCGCTCTGCACCCTCCCCGACACGCGCCAGTTCGACCAGAACTGCCGCCGTGAGGGCCTCGCCGCCGGCGCGGGCAACTACAGCTACCACTTCGTGTACCTGCCGGCCGGCGTCAAGCAGCTGAAGCTGACCGCCACCGGCGGCACCGGGAACGCCGACCTGTACTACGGCGGCTCCGCCTGGGCCACCACCTCCGCCTACCAGGCGAAGTCCACCAACGCCGGCAACGGCGAGACGCTGACGATCGACAACCCGCCGTCCGGCTGGGTGTACTTCAGCCTCGCCGGTGCGCAGGACTTCAGCGGAGTGACCCTCTCGACGAAGACCCAGTAACAGTCAGGTGAAACGGTCCGCCGGTGCCCGTCGAAAGACGGACACCGGCGGATTTCGCGTAGGTCAGAGCGTGGCGCGGGCCGCCGCCAGGGCGTCCTTCACCTGCCGGGCCACGCGGGCCGCGTCCTCGGGGTTGTTCACGACGTCCGTGTTGTTCATGTCCACGACGAGGACCTCGCTGGCCGAGTAGTGCTTGTGCACCCAGTCGTCGTAGCCGGACCACAGCGTCCGGTAGTACGCGACGAGGTTCTCGTCCTGCTCGAAGTCACGGCCCCGGAGCCCGATCCGGTACATGACCGTTTCGAAGTCCGCCTTGAGGTAGACCATGAGGTCGGGCGCCTTGCGGTACGGCAGGCCGTCGATCTCGCGCATCATCTCGTCGAGCAGACCCTCGTACACCTGCATCTCGAGCGAGCTGATCCGGCCGAGGTCGTGGTTGACCTTGGCGAAGTACCAGTCCTCGTAGATGGACCGGTCGAGGACGTTGTCACCCTGCTTGTACGCCTCCTTGATCGCGGCGAAGCGCGTCTGGAGGAAGTACAGCTGGAGCAGGAAGGGGTAGCGCTTGGCCTCGATCTCCTCGGGGCTCGCCGAGTAGAAGAGCGGGAGGATCGGGTTGTCGTCGACGCTCTCGTAGAAGACGTCGCTGCCGAGCTCCTTCGCGAGGAGCTCCGCCACGCTCGTCTTGCCGATCCCGATCATGCCTCCGACGCAGATCACCGGCATACCTCACTTCTCCCTGGGGGTCTTCTGTTCGCGAGCGGGTGAGCTGGGCTTCCCGCACCACCGGGACGCACGCAGGACGTACGTCGGCGGTCACGCGATTCCCCCGGGACTCGGGGTGGGCCGGCCGTTCCGCACCTGCCGCGCGGGGCGGCGGGTCGCAGCCCGAGGCCGCAGTGCATTTTAGATGAGGATTCGCCGGGTTCTGTCGGTGCCTGCTCCTAGGCTGGCCCCGTGACGCGCGACCACCGGCCCCTGGCCGTCTTCGACCTGGACAACACCCTCGCCGGGACCGCCCACCGGCAGCACTTCCTGGAGGGGCGGCCCAAGGACTGGGGCGCCTTCTTCGCCGCGGCCCCCGCCGACCCGCCCCTCGCGGAGGGCGTCGAGCTGTGCCGCGAGGCCGCCGAGGAGTGCGAGATCGTCTATCTGACCGGGCGGCCGGAGCGCTGCCGCCGGGACACCGTGGCCTGGCTCACCGCGCAGGGGCTGCCGGAGGGCACGATCCACATGCGGGGGCACCGGGACTTCCGGCCGGCGCGGGTGACGAAGGTCGAGGTCCTGCGGCGGCTCGGCGCCGACCGCGAGGTCCGGATGCTGGTGGACGACGACCTGCTCGTCTGCGACGCGGCGGAGGCGGCCGGATTCCGGGTCGTACGGGCCCGGTGGGCGACGCCCTCGGAGACGCTGCGGGACGCGCAGGAGAAGGAGGGCCGGACCTGATGACAGGAGGGCCCGGACCCGGAGGAGGGCCGGACCTGACGGCCGGCCCTCTCTGCGGCGGGACGCCGTCCGGTCAGCCCTCGTCCTCCAGGCGGAAGCCCACCTTCAGCCCGACCTGGTAGTGCTCGATGGCACCGTCGACGATGTGCCCGCGGACCTGCGTGACCTCGAACCAGTCAAGGCCGCGCAAGGTCTGCGCGGCGCGGTCGATGCCGTTGCGGATGGCCTGGTCGACGCCTTCGTGGGACGTGCCGACGATCTCGGTGACGCGATAGGTGTGATTCGACATGGGGGCCGGACTCCTCTCGGTACGTCCTTCCACCGTGCCCCAGGGCTGTTCGGCGCGCGACAGGACGGGGGCCGAGGGTGACCGCGTCATCACTCCGTGATGACGGAGTGATCACGGAGTGAAGATCCTGCCCGATCTCGGGTCGGAAGGAGATGGTCAAGGACTTGACCACTCCGTTGGTCCAGACCAAAATTCGGGTCACATACCCGCGCGAACACCCCGTTCGGTCCCCCCACGTCGGGTCAGAGCCCCCCAAGGCGCACTAGCCCTGTGCTCAAACACAGAAGGTGACCCACGTGAAGAACCGCCACCTCGCCTGCCCACTGGCAGCCGCCCTCGCCCTCGCCCTCTCCGGGTGCGGCATGCTCCCGGGCGTGAGCGAGACTCCCACCGTCAGCATCTGGCTGATGCGGGACAGCGTCAGCGAGGACTTCCTCACGCGGTTCACGGAGGAGTACGAGCAGGAGCACGACGTCGAGCTGGACGTGACCATCCAGGACTGGACCGGCATCGGGAAGAAGGTCACCGAGGCCATCACCGGCTCCGGCGGTCCCGACCTCATCGAGGTCGGCAACACCCAGGTCGCCCAGTACGCCGACACCGGCACGCTCTTCGACCTCACCCTGGAGTCCGTCCGCGACCTCGGCAGCGAGGACTGGCTGCCCGGCCTCGCGGAGCCCGGCAGCATCAACGGCTCCCAGTTCGGCATCCCCTGGTACGCCGCCAACCGCATCGTCATCTACCACAAGGACCTCTTCCGCGAGGCCGGCATCGCCAAGCCCCCGGCCACCCGCGCCGAGTGGCTCGCCGACACCGAGAAGCTCAACCGGGGCGGCACGCAGGGCATCTACCTCGCGGGCCAGGACTGGTACACCCTCGCCGGCTTCATCTGGGACGAGGGCGGCGAACTCGCCGACGACAAGGCCGGCCAGTGGACGGGCGCCCTCGACAGCCCCGCGGCCCTGCGCGGCATGGCCTTCTACAAGGAACTCCAGTCCCTCGGCTCCGGACCGAAGGACGCCGACGAGCAGAACCCGCCGCAGTCCGACGTCTTCGCCAAGGGTGACGTGGCCCAGCTGATCGCCACGCCCAGCGCGGTCGCCGCGATCCTCAAGGCCAACCCCGAACTCGAAGGCAAGCTGGGCTACTTCGCGATACCGGGCAAGAAGGCCGGACAGCCCTGCACCGTCTTCACCGGCGGCTCCGACCTCATCATCCCGGAGAACGCGCCCGAACGCGCCGCCGCGCTCGACGTCGTCAAGGCGCTCGCCGGCGAGAAGTGGCAGACCGAACTGGCCCGCGCCATGGGCTACGTGCCGAACAAGAAGTCCCTCGCCTCCGTCGTCGGCGGCCAGGAGGCCACCGCCGTCATGGCCTCGGCCGCCGCGCGCGGCAAGGCGACCCCCAACTCCCCGCAGTGGGCGGACGTCGAGGGCAACAACCCGATCAAGCCGTACATGACGGCGGTCCTCCAGGGCGACGACCCGGCGAAGGCGGCGAAGGCGGCGTCGGAAGAGATCACGGACACGCTCGCCGAATAGCATTCAGCGGGTCCACACCCGCGGGTCCCCGGACGGTCATGTCGAATCCAGCCGGTGACGGAAGAAGTAGGGAGCCGGGCCACCACCGCTCACGCGGCCCGGCGCGCCCGCTCCTCTTCCGTCCGGCCGGAGGTACCCGCCATGACCGTCGCTCCCTCGTCACCCGCGCTCGCCGCCGTTCCCGCCCAGCCCACGGCACAGGACCGGGCCGGGCGGTCCGCGACCGCCGGGCAGCCCCGGTACGTCGTCGGGCTCGCCCGCGACCAGGAGGACGTACGGGCCGCCCAGCGGCTGCGCCACCAGGTCTTCGCCGGAGAGATGGGCGCGATCCTCGACGGCCCCGAACCCGGCCTCGACGGCGACGCCTTCGACGCCTACTGCGACCACCTGCTCGTACGGGACGAGGCCACCGGCGAGGTCGTCGGCACCTACCGGATCCTGCCGCCCGAGCGGGCCGCCGTCGCCGGACGCCTCTACGCCGAGAGCGAGTTCGACCTCACCCGGCTCGCCCCGATCCGCCACGACCTGGTCGAGGTCGGCCGCTCCTGCGTCCACCCCGCCCACCGCAACGGCGCCGTCATCTCCCTCATCTGGGCCGGACTCGCCCGCTACATGACCGAGACCGGGCACGAGTGGCTCGCCGGCTGCTGTTCCCTCCCCCTCGCCGACGGCGGCGCCCTCGCCGCCGCCACCTGGGACACCGTGAAGACCAAGCACCTCGCCCCCGAGGAGTACTGGGTGACCCCGCACCGCCTCTGGAACTCCGAGGGCGTCACCCGCCCCGAGGGCCGCACCGAGCTGCCCCCGCTCCTGCGCGGGTACCTCCGCCTGGGCGCCCAGGTCTGCGGCGCCCCCGCCCACGATCCGGAGTTCGGCGTCGCCGACCTCTACGTCCTCCTCTCGCTCCGCCGCACCAACCCGCGTTACCTCAACCACTTCCTGTCCCTGGCCCCGGCGGCGCGGTGAACACCACCACGGCACCCTCGCCGTGGCTCCCCACGGCGCCGTGCAGCCCCGGACCCGACTGCGCCGCGCACCCGGAGGCGTACGACGTCCGAGACGTCGTGGGGCCGGTCCGCGCCGTGATCCGTCTTGCGGCGGGCATCACCACCGTCCTCCTGGGCCTCCTGCCGGCCCCGGCCGCCGCGCTCCTCCCGGCGGCCGCCCGGCTGACCCTCGTCCGCCGCTGGGCACGCGCGGTGGTCCGGGCTTTCGGCGTCCGCGCCCGGTACGAAGCACCCGGCGACACCACCCCCGGCCCCCTCCTCGTCGTCGCCAACCACGTCTCCTGGCTCGACATCCCGCTCCTCGCCGCGGTGCTCCCCGGCCGCACGGTCGCCAAGACGGAGGTACGCGGCTGGCCGGTCCTCGGCACCGTCGCCGCCCTCGGCGGCACCCTCTTCATCGACCGCGACGGCCTCAGGGCGCTGCCCGGCACGGTCCGGGAGATGGCGGGGATCCTCGCCGCCGGCGGCCGGGTGATCGTCTTCCCCGAGGGCTCGACCTGGTGCGGCCGGACCGCCGGCCGCTTCCGTCGCGCCGCCTTCCAGGCGGCCCTGGACGGCGGCGCCGACGTCCAGCCCGTACGCCTCGACTACCGCCCGACGGGAGCCGCCGCGTACGTCGGCCCCGACCCGCTCGGTACGTCCCTGTGGCGGGTGGTCACCACCCGCCGGCTCACCGCCGAGGTCCGCGTCCTGCCCCGCATCCCGACGGCCCGGTACCCCGACCGGCGCGCCCTGGCGGCTGCCGCCGAACGCGCGGTGACGGAACGTCCCTTGCCTTAGGGAGAGTTGGCTCCTATCGTCCGAAAGCGTGAGGACTTCGACGGCGTGCGTGGGGGCTCTGGCCGTGGTCGGGACGATGCTGCTCGCCACCGCGTGCCAGCTCGAAGGCGAGGCGTGCACGCAGGCCGGCGCGGACTCCGAGGCGAGCGTCATGTGGCGGCCCGCGGACTTCCCGAGCGCGGCGCGCTATCGCCTGTGCGTGGGCGAGGAGTGCCGGGACCGCGCGTCGGTGGACCAGGACGAACCCCGTACCTTCCTGACGGTTCCCCTCCCCGAGGCGAAGGGCCCGGAGAAGGTGACGGTGAGCTTCCGGGTCACGGACCCGGAGACCGGCCGCACCGTCTTCGACCGCACCGTCGGGACCACCCTCCGGAAGGTGACCCCGAACGGTGAGGGCTGCGACCCCACCGCCTGGCAGGCCGGGTTCCACGTCGACCTGAAGCGGGGCCTGGTCGCGGGCGGTTCGGACTGAGACGGCCGGTCACCGCGCCGTCGACAGCGACAGCGCGAACCGCCCCTTCTCGTCCGTCCACCAGTGGGCCAGGTCGAACCCCGCCGCCGACAGCTCCTTCCGTACGCCCGCCTCCCGGAACTTCGCCGAGACCTCCGTCCGCAGTTCCTCGCCCGCCGCGAAGGGCACCACGAGGTCGAGCTCCGGGATCTTGACGGTGAGGGCGTGCCGGGCCCGCAGCCGCATCTCGATCCACTCCTGCTCCGCGTCCCACAGGGCCACGTGGTCGAAGGCGTCGAGGTCGGCGTCGGCGCCGAGTTCGCGGTCGATCACGGACAGGACGTTCTTGTTGAAGGCCGCCGTCACCCCGTCCGCGTCGTCGTAGGCGGCGACGAGGGTCGCCTCGTCCTTGACGAGGTCCGTGCCGAGGAGCAGGGCGTCGCCGGGGGCGAGCATCGCCCGTACCGAGTCGAGGAAGGCGCGCCGCTCGTCGGGGAGCAGGTTGCCGATCGTGCCGCCGAGGAAGGCGACGAGGTGCGGTCCCGGCAGGTCGGGGAGGGCCAGACCCTGGGTGAAGTCCGCGAGGAGCGCGTGGACTTTGAGGGCGGGGCGCTCGGCGAGCAGCCCGGCGGCGGCACCCGTGAGGGCGGACTCGCTGACGTCGACGGGGACGTACGTGTCCAGGGTCGGCAGGAGCGCGTCGATCAGGTAGCGGGTCTTCTCCGAGGAGCCCGAGCCCAGTTCGATGAGGGTGCGCGCGCCGGTCGCCGCCGCGATCTCGGCGGCCCGGGAGATGATGATCTCCCGTTCGGCCCGCGTCGGGTAGTACTCGGGCAGCCGGGTGATCTCCTCGAACAGTCCGCTGCCCTTGGCGTCGTAGAACCACTTCGGCGGCAGCGCCTTGGGGGAGCGGGTCAGCCCGTGGAGGACGTCGGCGCGCAGGTCGGCGTCGGCCGCGTCGGGGGCGAGGGTGCGGGTCAGCTGGAACGGGCTCACGCGGACGGCTCCTTGAGCGGGGTGAGGGTGACGTCGGCACGGTCGGCGGTCACGAGCGTGTGCCCGGGAACCTCCCGCCACCGAAGGTCGTCGTCGTACGGTTCGGAGGCCACGACCACGCGGTCGGGACCGGTCAGGTACCAGAGGCTGTTCCCCCAGGCGGTGGCGGCGACGGTGGTGCCGTCGGTGAGCAGGAGGTTCAGGGAGGCGCCGGGGGCCGCCTCGGCGACCTCCCGGACGGTGTCGGCGAGCGCCGTGCCCGGCGCGTCCCCGGCCCGGAGCCGGCGCAGGAGCAGCGCCCACACGAGCGCCGAGTCGGTGCGCGCCTCCAGCCGGAGCAGCTCTCCGGCGGACAGGGCGGCGGCGGGCGCGGCGAGGGAGTCGGGCCAGCCCGGGACCGCGCCGTTGTGACTGAACAGCCAGGGCCCGGCGGCGAAGGGCGCCGCGGCCGCCTCCCCGTCGGCGCCGGGCACCGTGGCACCCCGGACCGCCGCGAGGAAGGCGCCGGTACGGATCACCCGGGCGAGGTCCTGGAAGGAGAGGTCGCCCCAGATCGGCCCCGTCCGCCGGTACCGGGCCGGCACGGGGTCGCCCTCGGCGTACCAGCCGACGCCGAAACCGTCGGCGTTCACGACCCCGCTGGTCTGCGTACGGGGTTCCCAGGACTGCCGCAGGAGGGCGTGCGGCGGCCGCACCAGGAGCTCTCCCAGGGCCACGGGACCGCCCACGTACGCCACATGACGGCACATCAGTCGAGCTCCGCGGAGCGGGCCGTGCGGAAGCCGGAGAAGATCTGGCGCCGCACCGGCAGGTCCCAGTTGCGGAAGGTGCCCCGGCAGGCCACCTGGTCCACGGCGAACGAACCGCCGCGCAGCACCTTGTGCGCCGGTCCGAAGAAGACCTCCGAGTACTCCTTGTACGGGAAGGCGGTGAAGCCCGGGTACGGCAGGAAGTCGCTCGCCGTCCACTCCCAGACGTCCCCGATCAGCTGCCGCACGCCGAGCGGCGAGGCGCCCGCCGGATAGCTGCCCGCCGGGGCCGGCCGCAGGTGGCGCTGCCCGAGGTTGGCGTGCTCGGGCCCCGGGTCGGCGTCGCCCCACGGGTACCGGCGCGAGCGCCCCGACACCGGGTCGTGCCGGGCGGCCTTCTCCCACTCGGCCTCGGTGGGCAGCCGCCGCCCGGCCCAGCGCGCGTAGGCGTCGGCCTCGTACCAGCTGACGTGCAGCACCGGCTCCTCCTCCGGTACGGGCTCGGTGACCCCGAAACGGCGGCGCAGCCACTGCCCGCCGTCCCGGTGCCAGAACAGTGGCGCGACGATGTCGTGCTCCCGGATCTGCGCCCAGCCCTCGGGCCGCCACCAGCGGCGCTCGGTGTACCCGCCGTCCGCGAGGAAGGCCATGTAGGAGCCGTTGGTGACGGGGACGGTGTCGATGCAGAAGGCCGGGACGAGGACCGCGTGGGCCGGACGCTCGTTGTCGAGCGCCCACGGCTCGTCGGACGTACCCATCGTGAACGGTCCACCGGGCACGAGGACTTCGGTGGGCAGCGGGCCGCCGGTGTGGGTGACGGGGGGCGGGGGAGCGGTGAGCGCCGCCGGTCCCTTTCGCAGCTGATGGGTGATCAGCATCGTCTCGTCGTGCTGCTGTTCGTGCTGCGCGATCATCCCGAAGGCGAACCCCTCGTCGAGCAGCGGCCGTCCGGTCAGCGGAGTGCTCGCGAGCACGTCCAGCACGCGGAGCCGGACGTCCGCCGCGTACGCGCGGGCCTCGCCCGGCGGCAGCAGCGGCAGCGTGGGGCGGGTGGCCCGCGGGTGCTCGAAGGCGTCGTAGAGCGAGTCGATCTCCGGGCGGAGCGCCTCCCGCCCGGCGACGGCCCGCCACAGCCACTGCTCCTCCTGGTTGCCGATGTGGGCCAGGTCCCAGACGAGCGGGGACATCAAGGGGGAGTGCTGGGCGGTGAGTTCGCCGTCGTCGACGCAGGAGGTGAGCAGTGCCGTGCGCTCGCGCGCGACGGTCAGGGCGTCGAGGGCCCGGTCGCGCAGGGCCGTGCGGTCGTCCGTCGCTGTCGGTTCGCCGGCGTTCATGACGTCACCACCTGGAGCTCGTCGGCCGGGCAGCCCCCGGGGATCACGTACCGTTCCTGGAACTCCGCGACCTTCCGCCGCACCTCCGCGCCCGCCCCGATCCGGGGCAGCGCCTCAAGGGCCGCCGCGAAGACCGCGCGGGCCGCCTCGTGCAGGTCGAGGTCGCCGAGACCGGTGCGCGCGGAGGCCTGCCACAACGGGTTGCGCGGCGCGGGACCGCCACCCGCGCGCGCCGCCAGCGGCTCCACCGCCCGGTACACGGTCTCGGCCGCCGCCGCGTCCTCGAAGACCGCCGTCGTCACCGCCACCGGCACCATCCAGCCGTCGTGGCCCGGTTGCGCGTCGATCATCCGCAGCTCCAGATGGCCCCGCGGCCGTACCGGCGGGAAGAGCGTCGTCACGTGGTAGCGGAGGTCGTCGGCGTCGGCGGGGCGCGGCAGGCCGGAGCGCAGCCAGTCGCGGAAGGTCAGCCCCTCCGGGACGGCCCACGGCCCCTCCGGGGTGCGTACGCACATCACCGGCGTGTCCAGGACGTGTGCCGTCCACTCCTCGCGCGGCCTGCCGTCCGGCAGGGGCGCGAGCGCCCGGTGCGGGTCGAGGTCCGTCCACAGCGCCTGCCGCGTCGAGAGCCAGCCGGTCCGACGGCCGCCGTAGACGGCGGAGTTGGCGAAGGCGGCGACGAGGACGGGGCCGATCAGGTGGGCGAGCTGCCAGCGCCGGTGGTAGCCGAGCGGCCCCGGCCCGTCGAGCCCGGCGTCGAGACACACCTGCACCGAGGCCGAGTCGCACATCATCGCCCGCCCGGCGGGACCCGTGCGGTCGAGGGCGGTCTCCATGGCGTCGTAGCGGGGTTCGTGCAGGACCCGGCCGCGCGGCGCGTGCCAGGGGTCCACCCCGTAACCACTGAGGGCGAGGCCCGCGGATCCGAGGGCCTCCCGGACCACGCGCAGGTCGGCGGCGAGCGAGTCGAGACACTCCATGAGCGAGCCGGCCGGCCGGGAACTGAGCTCCAGCTGACCACCGGGCTCGAACGTGAGCGCCGAGACCAGCGGCAGGGAGCGTACGGTGTCGAGTGCGGCGGCCAGCCTCGGCGGCCGCACGGGCAGACGCGGGTCGCGCAGATCGTGCACGAACCATTCCAGCTCCGCCCCCACCGTGCGGGGCGGGCCGGTCTTGAAACAGATGCCGTGCAGCAGCTCCTCCGCCGCCGCCTCGGTGAGCGGGGGATCGCCACGCGGTGCACCGCTCGGCGCCATCCGTACACCTCCTGGTCCTCGGTGAACGCTCCGGAACTTGCTGATTCCACCTAAAGCCACCACCGACCGGCGTGCAAGAGCGCCCCTCCGCGGCTCGGCCGCCCGCCCTGACATGCGGCTCCCGCACCCCCGTGCCAGGCTGAATCCATACGGACCAGCGTCCGAATCCCCTCTTGGGAGGCACGATCGTGGGCAAGAAACAGACCCGGACCAACCGAGGCGCCCGTACCGGAGGCCATGAGCACCGCACGGACGCGGTGGCCAAGGAGAAGAGCGCGCCGACCCCCACGAGAGAGCCGCAGATGCCCCTCGTGGAGCACGCGTCCCACCGCAAGGAACGGAAGTTCGGCCACAACTGAGCCGGTCATGACACTCACTGAACATGACCGGAGCGGAGTAGGCGGGCGTGCCCTGACGCGGTCCCGGTCGTTGTGCGCGGCATGACGATCCTCAACCGCCGCGCTCTCGCCACCGCCGCCCTCGCGGCCACCGCCGTCCTCGCCTCGGCCGGGGCGGCGTCCGCCGACAGCGTCGGGAACAGCATCCCGGGCCTCGGACTCCTCTCCCCGAGCTTCGGCAAGGGCGAGCACCAGGCCCCGCAGGCACCCGCCGACAAGGCCCTGCCGACCCACGACGCCCTCAACAACGTCACCCTGCCCTGACCGGTACGGGAAAGGGGCCCGGCGCCGTCACGGCGCCGGGCCCCTTCGCGTACCCGACCGGTCACCCGGCGTCCGGTCGCTCGACTTCCGGCTACCCGGCGTCCGGCTGCTCGACGTCCGGCTACTCGGTGTCGCCGACCGTGATCTGTACGCTCTCGACGTTCACCGAGCCCTCCGGCGACCTCGGGCCCGGCGTCACCGCCGCGCCCGGCTTCTCCTGCGCCGCCGGGCTCATCGTCGCGAGCAGCTGCCGGGCGAGCCCGAGCCCCGTCCCGCCCATGGTCAGCGCCTTGGCGAAGACGTCCGCCATCCCGTCGGCGCCGTTGAGCAGGACCATCTGGTCGACGTTGCCGAAGGCGGACGCACCGGCCGACACGATCTCCGGCCACTTCTCCGCCAACTGCTGGGCCACCACGGCCTCCTGGTTCTCGGCGAGCGCCGCCGCACGGGCCTTGATCGCCTCCGCCTCCGCGAGGCCCTTCGCCCGGGTCGCCTCGGCGATCGCGAGGCCCTTCGCGTGCTGCGCCGCCGCCTCGGCCTCACCCGTGAGCCGGGTCGCCGTCGCCTTGGCCGCGCTCGCGAGCTCGGTCTCCTTCGCCTCGGCCTCGGCCGCCGAGATACGGGCGTCACGCTCGGCCGCGGCCAGCGTCCGCGTCTCGTACGCCATGGCGTCGGCCGGCTTGCGGACCTCCGCCTGGAGCTGCTGCTCCTTGCGGTGGCCCTCCAGCTCGGCCACCCGGGTCTCCTGGACGACGACCTCCTGGCGGGAGGCCGCGTCGGCCAGCGGTCCGGCCTGCCGGGCCCGGGCCGAGGCCTGGTCCCGTTCGGCCTGGTAACCGGCCTGGAGGATCTCGCTGTCGCGGGTCGCCTCCGACATGCGGGCGGCGGCCTGCTGCTCCGCCTCGGTGGCCCGCCGGTTCGCCTCCGCCTGCGCGATCCGCGCGTCCCGCTGGACGGCGGCGGCGTGCGGGGCGGCGAGGTTCTTGATGTAGCCGGTCGGGTCCTCGATCTCGTGGATCTGGAGCGAGTCGACGATCAGACCGAGCTTCTCCATCTCCGTGCCACAGGCCGAACGGGCCTGCCCGGTCAGCTTCTCCCGGTCACGGATCATGTCCTCCACGGTCAACCCGCCGACGATGGCGCGGAGATGACCGGCGAAGACGATGTGCACCCGCTCCGACATCAGCTTCTGCTGGTCGAGGAAGCGGCGGGCGGCGTTGGCGATCGACACGAAGTCGTCGCCGACCTTGAAGATCACCACACCGCGGACCTTCAGCGGAATGCCCTGGTGGGTGACGCACTCGACGGACAGCTGCGTCTCGTTGAGGTCGAGCGAGAGCTTGCGGACCGCCTGGACGCCGGGCATCACCATCGTGCCCCGCCCGGTGACGATGCGGAACCCCATCCCCGCGCCGAGGCCCTCGTTCTTGTGGTTGGAACCGGAGATGATGAGCGCCTCGTTGGGCTCCGCGACGCGCCACATCATCTTGAAGACAGCGATCAGAACGGCGAAGGCGCCGACGACGACCCCCGCCAGAATGCCGATGCCCATGGGAAGTTCCCCCTTCACCGGGGCCGTGCGGACCCGGTGAAGGGAGTGTGCGCCCGTGGCGGGCGCACACTCAACGGTTCTTTCAACTGTCGTACGCGGCTGTGACATAGACGGTGCGCGGAGGCAGATGTTCCACGACCATCACGACCGTTCCGGTCTCGATCCGCTCCTTCGGCGACGCCGGATGGGCGAGGAAGTGCTCGGCGCCGCCGCGGATCCGGACGATCACCTCGCCCACGAGGCCGGGCCCGACCGTGCCGGTCACCCGGCCGAGCAGGCCCACCATCGAGGGGTCGTTCGACGCGTCGCCCATGTCCATGCCTGAACGGTACGTCAACGTGGCTGCGCCGTAACGGGGTTAGCGGGTTGGCGGGGTCAGCGCACTCCGCGGATGGGGCGCACGGCGAGCGCGCCGAGGACCGACAGGGCGGCTCCGACGACGAACAGGCCCGTGTAGCCGCCGCCGCTCAGGGAGACGACGAGCGAGGCGACGAACGGGGCGATGATCTGCGGACCGGCGTTGGCGACGTTGAGGACGCCCATGTCGCGGGCCGCGTCCTCGGCCTTGGGCAGCACCATGGTGACCAGGGCGGTGTCCACCGCCATGTAGCAGCCGAAACCGATGCCGTTGATGATCGTGAACGCCATCATCGCGGCCCAGCTCGTCGAGACGGCGGGGATGGCCAGGGAGAGCGCGGTGATCGCGGCGGAGGCGCCGACGAACAGCTTGCGGCGGTCGTAGCGGTCGGACAGCCAGCCGCCCAGGACGGTGGAGACCACCATGGCGACGGAGCCGATCGGGGTGAGGATGGCGACGGCGCCCTCGGGGGAGAGCCCGTCGGGCAGCTCGGTGTGGTCCTGGAGGATGTAGATCTGGAAGACGGCGATGGCGAAGTAGCCGAGCATCAGCAGCGCGCGGCCGATGAACGCCCAGAGGAAGTCGCGGTTCTTCAGGGCGCTGCCGAACGCGGTGACCTGCTGCTTGAGCGGGACCGGCGCCTTCGGGGGCATCCGCTCCTCGCGGGCGCAGGTGGTGAAGAGGACGGCCGCGCCGGCGACGATGGCGCCGAAGATGAGGTAGCCGGTGCGGTAGTCCTCGGAGAAGGCCGCGCCGACGAGGGCGCCGACGGTGGAGCCGATGGGCAGGCCGAGGCCGACGGCGGCGGAGGCCTTGCCGCGCGCGCTCATGGGGATGCGGTCGGGCACCACGGAGGTGATGGCCGCCTGGTAGACGTTCATGACGGCCTGGCCGAGACACCACATGATCGTGACCAGCAGGATCGTGTGGACGCTGCCGAGCAGGAACATCACCGGCACGGCGAGCAGGCCGCCGCCCAGGATCCACGGGTTGCGGCGGCCCGAGCGGTCGGAGAGGGCACCGGCGACCGGGTTGAACACCGTCGCGAAGATCGCGGAGACGCCGGCGACGAGGCCGAAGTTGGCGACCTTGTTCGCCGGGTCGATGTCCTCGATCTGGAGGGCGAGGAGGACGCCGGCGACGCCGATGTACAGGGCGTACATGGCGGTGTTCCCGACGAGGAGCAGGGTCATGAGGCCCCGCGTGGGCCGGGGCGTCACGGGGGAGTCGGGGCCGGCCGAACCGGTGGCGGCGCCGGCGGTGCCGGTCTCGGAACCGGTTCGGTGGGAGGAAAGGGCCACGTTGCCCTCCTGAGGAGATCGCCCGATGAGGGGGCGAGGAGCGGACTGAAGCAGGTATTTACACGTGTCAGTGACACGTGTGAGCATTGTGTAGCACCCATTTCCGGCCAACCGCCAGACCTGACGCCGGATTGTTCTGGAAAGATGCCGGATCGATGAGCGAGCAAAGCGAACAGTCCCCCACAGGCACCGCCGGGCGCCCCGTCCCCACCAGCGCCGATGTCGCCCGCCTCGCGGGCGTCTCCCGGGCCACCGTCTCGTACGTGCTGAACAACACGGCGGCGGTCCGGATCAGCGAACCCACCCGCAGGAAGGTCCGCGAGGCGGCCGAGGAGCTGGGGTACGTGCCCCACGCCGCGGCCCGCAGCCTGCGCGCGGGCCACACCCGCATGGTGCTGCTGCCCAGCGCCCACGTCCCCATCGGCCCGCTCTACGGCCGGTTCCTCAGCGACCTCCAGCGCGAGCTGCGCCGCCGCGACTACACGGTCGTGCAGTACGGCAGCGAGGGCCTCGGCGGCGACGAGGCGGCCCGCGCCTGGGCCGAGCTGCGCCCGGTCACCGTCGTCGCCGTCGGCGACATCGCGCTCACGGCACAGGGCGTCGAGCTCCTCAAGCGCTCCGGCGCCCGCGCGGTGATCACCCTCGGGACGCGGGAGGTGGCGGGCGCGCACGCCCTCGGCCTCGACCAGGGCCAGGTCGGCGAGGTCGCCGGCGCACACCTCGTCGCACGCGGCCGGCGCCGCATCGGCGTGATCGTCCCCGAGGAACCGGGCCTGGAGATGTTCTCGGGCCCCCGCCTGGAGGGCGTCCGCCGCGCCGCGGAGGGCTCCGGCGCCACCGTCGTACCCCTGCCGCTGCGGTACGAGGAGGAGGCGGCCGAAGCCCTGGCGGCGCGCTGGCCCGAGCTGGGCCTCGACGCCGTCTTCGCGTACAACGACGAGTACGCGATGCTCCTCATGCGCGCCCTCCAGGACGCCGGCGTCTCCGTCCCCGACGACACCGCCGTGGTCGGCGCCGACGACCTCCTCCTGGGCCGCCTGCTCCGGCCCCGGCTCAGTACGGTCCGCCTCGACATGGTCCTCGGCGGCGAACTGGCGGAGCTCATCGACCAGGCGGTCCGCGAACCGGACGCCCCGCTCAAGTCGCGACGCCTGCTCGACTCCCGCGTCATCCCCCGGGAATCGAGCTGACGCGCCACCCACACCCCGCACCCCGCCGGTCCGGCTCGCCACCCGGACCGGCGGGCCGCGTCGTCCCGTACCGGCGGGTCGTGCACGCGCCGGTCGGGTCTCGTGCCCGTACTGGGCGGTCTCGTGCCCGTCCCGGTCGGGACCGTGTCGCCCGGCGGGAGCCGGGCGCAGCGCTTAGCGTCGACGCATGACTACTGTTCCGCAGCGTTTCGAGATCCTGCTGGTGCCCGAGCACGTCGAGGACCGGGGCGGCGCCTCCGTGGAGGACTCCGCGGTCCGGTCGGCCGTCGTCGAGGCCACCGGGCGGCAGGGCGCGTCCGGTTATCCCATCTACGAGGGTCACGGCATGCGCGCCGACCTCGACCCGGAGACGCGCACGGTCGAGGCCCTGCTCGTCGACGGGCGCGAGCTCGACTACGGCCTCACGGCCCTCGTCCGCCCGGCGGCCCGCGGCTGACCTGCCGCTCTCCCTCCCCGGCGCCGCCCCCGAGGCCCGGCCCGAAGACGGCCGTTGACACGGTACGTGCATCCGGCACAGACTCGGCGGCGCACGGGGGGAGAGGGACACGCTCCCCACCAGGCGGACAGAGTCGTTCCGAAGGTCACGTGGGAGAGAACCGATGAGCATCCGCGACGTCTACATCGTCGACGCCGTCCGCACACCGATCGGGAAGTTCGGGGGCGCGCTCTCCTCGGTCCGCCCCGACGACCTCGCCGCCCACGTGGTGAAGGCGCTCGTCGACCGCACGCCCGCGCTCGACCCCGCCCGCATCGACGACGTGTACTTCGGCGACGCCAACGGCGCCGGCGAGGACAACCGCGACGTGGCCAGGATGGCCGTCCTGCTCGCCGGACTCCCCGTCACCGTCCCCGGCGTCACCGTCAACCGCCTCTGCGGCTCCGGCCTTGAGGCCGTCATCCAGGCGGCCCGCGCCGTCGCCCTCGGCGACGCGACCGTCGCCATCGCCGGCGGCGTCGAGTCGATGTCCCGCGCCCCCTGGGTCCTCCAGAAGCCCGAGCGCGCCTTCCCCGCCGGCCACCAGCAGCTCCACTCGACCACCCTCGGCTGGCGCATGACCAACCCGCGCATGCCCGCCGAGTGGACCGTCGCCCTCGGCGAGGGCGCGGAGCTCGTCGCCGACAAGCACGGCCTCACCCGCGACCAGCAGGACGCCTTCGCCCTCGCCAGCCACCAGAAGGCCTCCGAGGCCTGGGCCAAGGGTCTGTACGACGGCGAGGTCGTCCCGTACGAGGGTGTGGACCTGCTCCGCGACGAGTGCATCCGGGACTCCACGTCCCTGGAGGCCCTCGCCAAGCTGAAGCCCTCCTTCCGCCCGACGGGCGGTACCGTCACCGCCGGTAACGCCTCGCCGCTCAACGACGGCGCCGCCGCCCTGCTCCTCGTCGACGAGGAAGGGCTGCGCGAGACCGGCCGCGAGCCCCTCGCCCGTATCCGCGCGTCGGCGGTGACCGGCATCGAGCCGCAGCTCTTCGGCCTCGGCCCGGTCGCCGCGGTCCGCCGCGCCCTGGAGAAGGCGGACCGTTCCTTCGCCGACCTGACGACCTTCGAGCTCAACGAGGCCTTCGCCGCCCAGGCCCTGGGCTGCCTCGCCGAGTGGCCCGATCTCGACCCCTCGATCGTCAACCCGCGCGGCGGCGCCATCGCCATCGGCCACCCCCTGGGTGCCTCCGGTGCCCGCCTCGCCGGCTCCGTCGCCCACCAGCTCGCCGCCGCCGGATCGGGCACGGGCCTCGCGGCCCTCTGCATCGGCGTCGGCCAGGGCCTCGCGCTGGTCCTGGAGCGCTGACCCCGTACGCGCGGCCCTGACCCCGTACGCGTACACGCGAGAAGGGGGTCACGGGATGGTCCCGTGACCCCCTTCGAGGCTGCGTGGGCTCAGGTCACTGGCCCTGCTGCTGCGCCGCCTCGACCGACTTGCGCACCTCGTCCATGTCCAGGTTCCGCGCCTGCCCGATGACGTCCTCCAGCGCGGCCTCCGGCAGCGCGCCCGGCTGCGCGAACACGGCCACGTTGTCGCGGACGATCATCAGCGTCGGGATGGAGCGGATCTCGAACGCGGCGGCCAGCTCCTGCTGCGCCTCCGTGTCCACCTTCGCGAAGACCAGGTCCTGGTGACGCTCCGACGCGGCCTCGAAGATCGGGCCGAACTGGCGGCACGGGCCGCACCACTCCGCCCAGAAGTCGATGAGCACGAACCCGTTCCCGCTCACGACCTCGTCGAAGTTGTCCTTGGTGAGCTCTACGGTGCTCATGCTGTCTCTTCCTGTCTGTCGGGGACTCGCCCGGCACAACGGCGTAGCGAGCCGCGCTATTCCGCCCCCTTCCCCGCAGACTGGTGCCCATGACACGAATGGTGGAAGACGCCTTTGACGTGGTGGTCCTCGGCGCGGGGCCGGTGGGCGAGAACCTGGCCGACCGGGTCCGCGCGGCGGGTCTCAGCGCCGCGATCGTCGAGAGCGAGCTGATCGGCGGCGAATGCTCGTACTGGGCCTGCATGCCCAGCAAGGCCCTGCTGCGCCCCGCCATCGCCCGCTCCGACGCCCGAAAGGTGGCCGGCCTGCGGGAGTCGGTCTACGGGCCGCTCGACGCCCTGGAGGTGCTCCGCCACCGGAACGCCGTCGTCGGCGACTGGAAGGACGACGGCCAGGTCGACTGGCTGGATTCGATCGGCGCCCGCCTCTTCCGGGGGCACGGCCGCCTCGTCGGCCCGCGTCGCGTCGCCGTCACCGGCCCCGAGGGCGACGAGCACCTGCTCACCGCCCGCCACGCCGTCGCCGTCTGCACCGGCAGCCGCGCCGTCCTCCCCGATCTTCCGGGCCTCCCCGGCGCCCACCCCTGGACCAGCCGCGAGGCCACCAGCTCCGACCACGTGCCCGAGCGCCTCGTCGTGGTCGGCGGCGGAGTCGTCGGTACGGAGATGGCCACGGCCTGGCAGGCCCTGGGATCCAAGGTCACCCTGCTCGTACGGGGCGGGGGCCTGCTCCCGCGCATGGAGCCGTTCGTCGGCGAACACGTCGCCCAGGCCCTGGCCACGCGCGGCGCCGACATCCGTACGGGTGTCGACGTCACCGCGGTCGTACGGGACGGGGGCACCGGACCGGTGACGGTCGTCCTGGACGGCGGCGACCACGTCGAGGCCGACGAGGTCCTCTTCGCGACCGGCCGCGCCCCGCGCACCGAGGACATCGGCCTGGAGACCGTCGGCCTGGAGCCGGGCTCGTGGCTGGACGTCGACGACAGCCTCCGGGTCACGGGCACGGACTGGCTGTACGCCGTGGGGGACGTGAACCACCGCGCGCTCCTGACCCATCAGGGCAAGTACCAGGCGAGGATCGCGGGGGCGGCGATCGGGGCGCGCGCGAAGGCTCAGTCGCCGGGGGTGGGGGAGGGGGACGTCGGGGGCACGCCCTGGGGCCCGTACGCCGCCACCGCCGACCACGCGTCCGTCCCGCAGGTCGTGTTCAGCGACCCCGAGGCCGCCGCCGTCGGCCTCAGCCTCGCCGAGGCCGAACGGGCCGGCCGCCGGGTCCGCGCCGTCGACATCGAGATGAACCAGGTCGCGGGCGCCGGACTCTACGCCCAGGGCTACAAGGGCCACGCCCGCATCGTCGTCGACCTCGACCGGGAGGTCGTCGTCGGCGCCACCTTCGTCGGCCCCGGCATCGGTGAACTCGTCCACTCGGCGACGGTCGCGATCGTCGGCGAGGTCCCGATCGCGCGCCTCTGGCACGCCGTCCCCTCCTACCCGACGCTCAGCGAGGCGTGGCTCCGTCTCCTGGAGGCCTACCGGGGCTGACGGTCAGTCAACTGCCAGGGGTGCGAGGATCCGTGCCGCCGCCCGTGCCGCCTCCAGTGCGGGACGGGCGTCGCGGCCGGACTCCTGGCCGAGGACGACCCGGGTGCTCAACCCGTCGAGCAGGGCGAGGAGTTCGGAGGCGCGGGCGGGCGCGTCGAGCGGCGCGAAGCGTCGTCGGGAGACGCCCGCCGTCAGGATCTCCTCCAGGTCCTCCTGCCAGCCGAGATCCAACTCCTTCTGGGCCGCTTGCAGTTCGCTGTTCCCGGGCGTGCGGGCCCAGAGCTCGATCCAGAGCGTCCAGCGCGGGTCGCGGGGCCCGCGCGGGAGGTAGAGGCGGAGGAAGAGGTCCAGCTTCCGCTCGGCCGTGATCCGGCGGGCGAGCAGGGCGCGCCGTTCCTCGGCGAGCGCGGTCTCGCTCCACCGGAGGGCGGCGAGCAGGAGCAGGTCCTTGCTGCCGAAGTAGTACAGGATGTGGCCGCCGCTGGTGCCGAGCCGCTCGGCGAGCGCCGACATGGTGAGCGAGGCGAGCCCGTCCTCGGCGATGGCCGCCATGGCCTCTTCGAGCATCCGCTCCTGGGTGACGCTGCCGTCCCGCCGTCGTGCCGCCCCTGCCACCGCCGTGGCCCCCGTTCCGTCGTCCTGTGTACGGAAACCCTAACCGGAGGTGCCCGGGGTCTTGACGTGTCCTGAACCCGTCGCGCATCTTGAATGCCGTTCAAGAAAATAGAACGGCATTCAAGAAGCGACAGGAGTGCGGAGTGCTCGGACACGAGACGGCGACCGTGACCACGGGCCGGGACGAGGTCTTCCAGGTCGAGGAGCACGGCATCGACCCCATCCCCGACGCCGAACGGCACGGCGACGCCAAGGACGTCTTCTGGCTCTGGTTCGGCTCGAACCTCACCTTCACCTACGTCATCAACGGCGCCCTCGCCGTCGCCTTCGGGCTCTCCTTCTGGCAGGCCACCGCCGTCGTCGTCATCGGCGGCCTCGCCTTCCTCGCCATCGGCGCCGCCGGACTCAGCGGCGTCCGCACCGGCACCGCGACCCTCGTCATCTCCCGCGCCGCCTTCGGCGTCCGCGGCAACTGGCCCGCCGGACTCCTCAACTGGATCGTCAGCATCGGCTACACCGTCGTGAACACGGTCGTCGGCACCCTCGCCCTCGAAGCCTTCTTCGCCGACCTCGGCTGGCACGGCGGCCACGCCCCCCGCGCGCTCGCCCTCGCCGTCACCCTCGCGCTGACCTTCGCCGTCGCCCTCTGGGGCCACGCCACCGTCCAGTTCGCCGAGCGCTGGATGGCGTACGTCCTCGCCGTCGGCTTCGCCGTCCTGCTCGTCCTCGTGCTGCCCGGCGCCGACACCTCCGCCCCCGCCGCCGCGCCCGGGGCCTCCGGCTGGAGCCTGGCCTTCGTCGTCATGCTCGCCGGCCCGTTCTCGTACCTCCCGATGCCCGCCGACTACACCCGCTACCTGCCGCGCACGACCACCCTCAAGGCCGTCACCGTCAGCGGCGCGCTCGGCGGCTTCCTCTCCTCCGTCGCCCTCGGCGTCGCCGGGGTGGCCGCCGCGACCCAGGTCGACATGACCGACGCCGTCGCGGGCACCGAGAGCCTGCTCCCCGGCTGGTTCCAGCCGCTCTTCCTCGCCCTCGTCCTCGGCGGCTCCGTCACCAACTCGATCATCACGCTCTACTCGTCGAGTCTGAACCTCCAGGTCCTCGGCATCCCCTGGAGCCGCGCCCGCGCCATCGTCATCAGCGCCGCCGTGACCGCCCTCGGCTCCCTCGGCGCCCTCTTCCTCACCGACTTCACCACCTCGCTCCTCTCCTTCCTCTCCCTCCTGATCATCGTCTTCGCCCCCTGGGGCGGAGTCTTCCTCGCCGACATGGTGCTGCGGCGCTGCCGGTACGACTCCGACGCCCTGCACCGCACGGGGCCCGGCGGCGCCTACTGGTACCGCGCGGGCGGGCACCCCGCCGGACTGACCGCCCTCCTCGCGGGCCTCCTCTTCTCCGCCCTCACCTGCGACTCCACCCTCTGGACCGGCCCCCTCGTCGCCCCGCTCGGCGGCGCCGACCTCACCCTCCTCGGCGCGGTCGTCTCGGCACTGGTGTACGTGCTCCTCGCCAGCGGGCACGTCACCCCGCACCCGCCCGCCCTCTGAACCGCACCACTCCACCCCTGTACGACACGGAGTCACTTCCCCATGAACCGCACCACCCCCGCCGACCGCTCCCGCCCCGCCGACCTCCTCCTCGTGGGTGCCCGCATCCACACCGTCGACCCGGCGCGGCCCGAGGCCGAGGCCATGGCCGTACGGGACGGCCGCATCGTCTGGATCGGCGCCGACGCCGACGCGGGCCCCTGGGCCGGCCCCGGCACCCGGGTCCTCGACGCCGCCGGCCGGCTCGTCCTGCCCGGCTTCGTCGACGCCCACAACCACGTCCGCCTCGGCTCGGACGACGCCTGCGTGCAGCTCGCGGGAGCCCGCACTCTCGACGAGATCCACGAGCGGATACGGGAATGGCGCACCGCCCACCCCGAGGCCCCGTGGATCGAGGCCGAGGCCTTCGACTACTCGGCGCTCGACGGCGGACGCATGCCCACCGCCGCCGACCTCGACCCCGTCACCGGCGACACCCCCGCCCTCGTCCTCAGCTACGACGTCCACACCGCGTGGCTCAACACCGCCGCCCTGCGACGCCTCGGCGTCGACCCCGACCACACGGACCTGCCCTTCGGCCGTGCCGTCGTCGACGAGCGGACCGGTGAACCCACCGGATTCGTCAAGGACTTCGCCGTCAAGGGGCTCTCCCGCGCGGGGCACCGCGCCCTGCGCGAGCTCGGCGTCCCCTGGGCCTCGCCCGACCGCCAGTACGGCCGACTGGCCAAGAGCCTGGACGACGCCGTGGGTTACGGCATCACCACCGTCGTCGAGCCGCAGAACTCCCTCGACGACCTCGCCCTCTTCCAGCGCGCCCGCGCGGAAGGCCGCCTGCGCTCGCGCATCGTCGCCGCCCTCTTCCACCCGCGCGGCACGACGGACGAGGACCTCGACGAATTCTCCGCGGCAGCACGAGAGTTCTCGGACGACCGGCTCCGCGTGGGCCCGCTCAAGCTCTACATCGACGACGTCGTCGAGCCGCGGACGGCCGCGCTCCTCGAACCGTACGCGGGCTGCTCCCACCACCGCGGCGACACCTTCTACCCGCCGGAGGAGTTCGCGGAGCTCCTCACCCGTCTCGACGCGCGCGGCTTCCAGTGCTTCGTGCACGCCACCGGCGACCGGGGCATCCGCACCGTCCTCGACGCCGTCGCCGCCGCCCGAGCCGCCAACGGCCCGCGCGACGCCCGGCACCAGGTCGTCCACGTCGAGTGCCTCGACCCGGCCGACACCCCGCGCTTCGCCGAGCTCGGCGTCGTCGCCTGCATGCAGCCCCGGCACGCGGCCCCCGACATCGCGGGACCCGGCCAGGCGTGGGCCGAGAACGTCGGCCCCGGCCGCTGGCACAAGGCGTGGCCGCTCCGCAGCCTGCGCGAGGCCGGGGCGGTCCTCGCCCTCTCCAGCGACTGGAACGTCGCCGAGATGGACCCCATGGTCGGCATCCACGCGGCCGTCACCCGCCGCCCGCTCGCCGGAGGCGAGCCCTGGACGGCGGAGGAGACGATCGACGTCGCCACCGCCGTCGAGGGCTACACGATGGGCTCGGCCTACGCCAACTTCCTGGAGAACGAGCGGGGTTCGCTCACCGTCGGCAAGCTCGCGGACTTCGTCGTCCTCTCCCGTGACATCCTCCGCGTCGCGCCCGAGGAGATCCCGGGCACGGTCGCGGAGACGGTCGTGGTGGGCGGAGAGGTGGTCGTGGAGCGGCGCCTCCGGTGACCGTCAGTGGTCGTCGCCCCCTGTCGTCACCGCCATCCGCCCTTCGAAGGTGCGGCCCGCGTCCCGGGACTCGTACACCCCGTCCTGGGTCGCGACGAGGAGACGCCGGGCGTCGACGACGGTGAGCGCCTGCGGGGCACCGCCCGGGACGGCGGCGACACGGGTCCAGGACGTCCCCGCCCGCGTACCCGTACCCGTACCCCTGAAGAGGACGCCGTTCGGGTCGACGCCGAAGAGGGCGTCGGGGGCGCCCCAGTCCACGTACGCGAGGACCTGCCCCGTACCGGGCGCGAAGGTCTTCCCGCCGTCCGTGCTGCGGGCGACTCCGGTCTCCGTGGTGGCGAGGACGGTGTCAGGGGAGGTGGGGGAGACGGCGATGTCGAGGGCGCGCAGCGCGGCACCGTCCTGCCAGGTGACGCCGTCGCGGCTGATCCGCAGGCGCCCGTTCGCGCTGTCGTGGCCGTAGACCGTGGAGTCGGCGGCGGTGTCGAGGGAGTGGAAGTCGACCTCGCCGCCGAGCGACTTCTCGCGCCAGGTGAGGCCGGAGTCCGTCGACTCGATCAGACCGAGGTCGGCGGGGCCGTCCGTGCCGGGAGCCGGATGTCCGCTGGCGAGGAAGGTGCCGGCGGGGGTGATCGTGAAGCCCATGAAGTCGTCCCGGCGGTCGCCGACCGGGGTCGGGCGGCCGGCGGGACCGGGGGAGTGGACCCCTTCGTGGGTGGCGACGTAGAGGGTGTCGCCGAGGGCGCCGAGACCGTGGATGTGGCTGAGGGCGGCGGGGGAGTCGTCGGACGGCTGGTCCTGGGAGCAGCCGGTCAGGGCCAGGGCAAGGCCGAGGGCGGTGACGGCGGCGGTGGCCGCGGTCCCGCTGAAATGCTTCTTCATCGTTCTTTCGCCGAGGGAGGAGAGGAGGGGCGGCCGGCCCGGTGAGGGACCGGCCGCCCCGGGAGATCACGGGGGAGGGGCCGGGATCAGAGCCGGCCGAGGATCTTCCGCAGCTCGGCGATCTCGACGGACTGGGTCCGCACGACGTCGTCGGCGAGCCGCTTGGCGCCGGCGTCGAGGCCGTTCTTCCGCTCGTTCTCGGCCATGGTGACCGCGCCCTCGTGGTGGGCGATCATCAGCTCGGCGAACTTCCGGTCGAAGGCCTTGCCCCGGGTCGCGGCGAGCTCCTTCATGTCCTGCCCGGACATCATCCCGGCCATGCCGTGACCGCTCCCGGAACCGCCCTGGGCGGTGTCGGGCCTGCCCCAGCCCTTGAGCCAGGCCTTCATCTTCAGGATCTCCGGGTCCTGTGCCTTCTCGATCGCGGCGACGATCTTCTTGACCTGGGGGTCCTGGGCGCGGCCGTCGGCGAGCTCCGCCATCTCCAGGGCCTGCTGGTGGTGGGGGATCATCATCTGCGCGAACATCACGTCGGCGTCGTTGAAGCTGGTGACGGCCCCCGTGGTGGAGGGGGAGGCGGAGACGGACGACGTCGTGGACGTACCGCCGTGGTCCATCCCGCTCATGCCGCCGTCCGAGCCGTCGTTCCCGCCACAGGCGGAGAGCAGGAGCCCGGCGGCGACGACGGCCCCGGTGAGGGCGAGCTTCTTCTTGGTGCTGAGACTGCGCATGGGAGTGATACCTCGTGTGTGCTGTCCGTACGGCGCACGGGGTGCCCGTACGAGCGGAAAAAGAGCAGGTCGAAGGCGTTCACGGGCAGCGCGAGGCGCCCGCGGTGGCGTGACGGCCTAGATCCGCAGGATCGACAGCTGGGCGAGGTCGGGAGGTCTGGGCGGGGGCGCGTGGGGCCCGAGCGCGGGGACGAGCCGCGCGAGGAGGACGGCGAGCCAGTCGGGGCGGCGGGCCAGGGCGGCCCGGACGAGCCCGGCGAGCAGCCAGACGCCGAGGACGGCCACGCAGAGCGTGGTCATGTCCATCCCGGAACCGGGTTCGTGGCGGGCGTCGGAGCCGCCGTCGTCGCCCGTGCCCTCGCCGGTGTGATGCGCGGCGGTGGTGACGGTGGTGACGGTGGCCGTCCCGGAGGGCCTGGTGTCACCGGCCCCCTCGGGGTGCCCGACGGCGTGCATGAGGAACACGCCGAGCGCGAGCACGCCGACGAGCAGAAGGTGCGCCAGGGCACCTCCTGCTCGGATACGACGTTCCGCACGGCGTGGTCGCAAGGGTCAGGACCTCCTGGCCGAGACCATACCGTGTGGGGGTATCAGAACGGCGTGAGGAGGTGGTCAGTCCGGCAGCTCGCCGGCCATCGCCGCCGCCATGCGCAGATGCGGCGCCGCCTCCTCCGGGCGTCCCTGGCGCTCCAGCGTGCGGCCCAGCATCAGCCGCGCGTAGTGCTCGACCGGGTCGCGCTCCAGGATGGTCCGGAGCTCGGTCTCGGCCCGGGAGAGCTGGGCGGAGTGGTAGTAGGCGCGGGCGAGGAGCAGCCGCTGGGCGGTCTGGCCGGGGTGCTCGGCGACGAGGCCGCTCAGGATGCGGACGGCGGTCTGGTACTCCTTCGCGTCGAAGAACAGCTGCGCGCGATCCCAGCGCTCCGCGGCCGTTCCGAACTCGTAGTACGTGTCGCTCACTTGCTCTTCCTCTCCGGCTGGCCGGATCTGCCACTCTTTGTGGCGGTCGACCACGTCAACAAGACCCGATGGTTGAACATTCCACTAAGGTAGGTTGAGTGTCATGAGCAATCTTGATCGCCAGGCCGCGATGACGGTGTGCGGCGGCCGGGGCTTCGTCGTCGCCGAGCCGGTACGGGAGCTTCTCAGCCCCCGGAAGGTCCGCCTCGGGGAGTCGACGGAGGTCCGCCGACTGCTCCCGAACCTGGGCCGCAGGATGGTCGGCGCCTGGGCCTTCGTCGACCACTACGGCCCCGACGACATCGCCGACGAGCCGGGCATGCAGGTCCCGCCGCACCCCCACATGGGCCTCCAGACGGTGAGCTGGCTCCACGAGGGCGAGGTCCTGCACCGGGACTCGACCGGCAGCCTGGAGACGATCCGCCCGCGCGAGCTGGGCCTCATGACCTCGGGCCGGGCGATCTCCCACTCGGAGGAGAGCCCGAAGTCCCACGCCCGCTTCCTGCACGGCGCCCAGCTCTGGGTGGCGCTCCCCGACGCGCACCGGCACGTCGAGCCCCACTTCCAGCACCACGCGGACCTCCCGCAGGTCACGGCCCCCGGTCTGACCGCCACCGTGATCCTGGGCAGCCTCGACGGTGCCACCTCGCCCGGCACCACGTACACCCCGATCGTCGGCGCGGACCTCGCCCTCGCGGCGGGCACCGAGACGAGCCTCCCGCTGGAACCGGACTTCGAGTACGCGGTCCTGTCGATGTCCGGCGAGGCCCACGTCGACGGCGTCCCGGTCCTCCCCGGCTCCATGCTCTACCTCGGCTGCGGCCGCACCGAACTCCCCCTCCGCGCGCTCTCCGACGCGGGCCTGATGCTCCTCGGCGGCGAGCCCTTCGAGGAGGAGCTGATCATGTTCTGGAACTTCATCGGCCGCACGAACGAGGAGATCGCCCAGGCCCGCGCGGACTGGATGACCGGCTCCCGCTTCGGCGAGGTGAAGGGCTATGACGGCGCCCCGCTCCCGGCCCCCGAACTGCCCCCAGGGCCGCTGAAGGCACGGGGCCGTGTGCGCTGACGCGGGTTGAATCGATCGAGTGGCCGTGATGTGCGGTGCGGATGAGTGTCAGCGTGGGGCGTGGGGCGTGGGGTGTCAGGCGTGAGGCGTGAGCGTCAGATCGCGCGGCCGCAGGAGGCGAGCAGCCGCCTCATGGCGAAGGCGTGCCCGCCGCTGCTGATGACGAGGAGCCGGTAGGCCCGCCCGGCCGCCCCGGGGAAGGCGGCCCGGGTCTCGGCGCGCAGCCGGGAGCGGCCGTCCCCGAGGTCCTCGATCCGGAAGACCAGGCTGTACGTGGAGAACCGGTGCCGGCCCCGGAGTGCCAGCTCCCGCCCTGGTACGAAGCCGGCCACCCGGAAGCCGGGAAACGCGGACCCCTCGGCCAGGGGCCGCGGTCCGCCCGCCGCCGGGGGATCGGTCCGTACGAGCCGCGCGTACCGCGCCCCGCCCACCTGGGAAAGCGACCGCTCCACCCCCGCGCAGAGCCGTCGCCAGGCCTCCTCGACCTCGGCGTCGACGACCACCGTGTGCTCGTCGACGAATGGCAGCGTGTTCATCGCTTCTTCCCCCTCGCGTCCGTCCGTCCCGTTTCCTGCCCGGTGCCGGACGCGGTGTCGGACGAGACGGGCACGACTGTGCCAGAAGTGGTGCGGCACGCCGGTGCCAGGCCGGCAGGCGTCGAGTCGCGAAGGGGGGCATTCCGGACGAGGATGTCGGAACGTGGGCCGCGTCGGGAACGGTCGTGCGGCCGCCTCGCGAAAGGTTCCTTCATGTACCCCGCGCTCAGCAGTGACGCCCTGGCCAAGCTGCGTCAGCCCCGCCCGTACCCGGCCGTGTCGCTCGTGATGCCGACGCATCGTCGCGAGCCGGACAACGCGCAGGATCCGGTACGCCTGCGGAACCTGCTGGCGAGAGCGGCGAAGGCCGTGCAGGAGGACCCGGGCGTGACGCGGGAGCGGCGTACGGACGTACTGGACCAGCTGGAGCGGGCCGTCGCCGAGATCGACCTCGCCCACGCGGAGGACGGCCTGGTGATCTACGCGGCACCCGGGGAGCACCAGGTGTGGTCGGTCGCCCGGACGGTCCCCGAGCGGGTGGTCATCGGCGACACCTTCCTGACCCGCAACCTCGTCGCCGCGCAGGCCGCCGAGCAGCCCTACTGGGCGCTGACGGTGGCGGCCGACCGGGTGGCGCTGTGGAGCGGCGGGCCGGAACGGGCCGTCGAGCACACGGCGGACGGCTTCCCGCTGACACGGAGCTTGGAGGACTCGGACGCGGAGCGCAAGGAGCAGGTCGGAGACCTGCCGAGCACCTTCCGTGACGAGGACACGCGCGCCTTCCTCCGGGAGGCGCACAAGGCACTGCGTACCGTCCTCGCCTCCGAACCCAGGCCGTTGTACGTGATCGGCGAAGCGCCCGCGGTCTCCCTCCTGGAGGAGACCGGGACGCTGCCGCAGGGGACGACGACGATCCACCAAGGGGGCCTGGGGCAGGGGCCCGAGAGCGCCGTGCGGAAGGCGGTGGAACCCCTGCTGGCCGCGCACGAGGAGGCCCTGACGGCCACCGTCGTGGCCGAGCTGGACGCGGCGCGGGGCCGGCGGGAGTACGCCGGCGGCCTCGACGAGGTGTGGCAGGCCGTGAAGGAGGGCCGGATCCGCCTGCTGGCCGTCGAGGAGCACTACCGCACGGTCGTGCGTGACTACGGGGACCACCTCGAACCCGCCGACTCCTCCGACCTGGACTCCCGCGACGACATCGTGGACGAGATCGTCGAGCAGGCCCTGGAGACCGGCGCCGAGGTGCGCTTCGTACGCGACGACGCCCTGGCGGGCGCGGGCCGTGTCGCCGCGGTACTGCGCTACTGACGCCGACTCCACGCCCCCCTCGGAGGAACCCGACCATGAAGACCTCATCGTCCCGCGGGAGGCGGCCGGCCGGTGCCCGGGCGGCCGGCGCCGCCGTCGCCGTCGTCCTCACCGCCCTCGGGGCGGCCGCCCTGGTGTCCTGCGACACGGGCGGTGACGACACCGGCGGCCCGGCGTTCAGCGAACGCCCCTCGGCCCCCGACACCGCCGCCTTCTCCGGCGAGCCCCCTTCGTCCGTCGCCTCGGCGGCGGAGGAGGCGATCGAGTCCGCGCGCGCTTCCGCGTCGACGGCGGCGGCCTCGGCCTCCGCGCGGGAGGCCTCGCGCAAGGCGTCCATCGGCGCCGAGATCGAACGCTCCCGGCAGGCGGCCCAGGACGCTCTGAAAGGTGTGGAGGGCAGCGGGAACGCCCTGGGCGAGGTGGCGATGACCGGCAAGCCGCGGGCCGACACGGGCGGCCTGCTCACCGTCGTCGTCACCATCACCAACAAGACGGACGCGACGGCGTCGTACGCGGTCCAGGTCGACTTCCTCGACCCGTCGGGGAAGGTCGTCGAGACCCAGTTCACCGGCGCCGAGGACCTCGCGCCGGGGCAGCGTGAACAGCCTCTGGTCATCAGCCGGCAGCCCAAGGACGCGCAGCTGTCACCGAGGCTCACCAAGGCACAGAGGTACTGACGGGCCGGACGTCCGCCCATCCGCCCATCCGCCCATCCGTCCGTCCGTCCGTCACGACAGAGGAGAACCGCAGCATGTCCGAACTCATCGTCATCGGCTACGACGACCACGCGGTCGCGACCGAGGCCTTCAAGGCGGTCCAGCAGCTTCGTGACGACGACGTCGTCGAACTCGACGGTCTCGCCGTCGTCCGAGTGGACGCGGACGGCGAAACCCACGTGGACACTCCGAGGAAGAGCGAGAAGGTCGCGATCTCGGCCACGGCCGGCGCCGTGTGGGGGATGGTCCTCGGCATCGTCATCCTCACGCCGGGCATCGGCGTCGTGGGCGCCGCCGTCGGCGGCCTCATCGGCAAGCTGAACCAAGTGGGGGTCGACGGCAAGTTCCGCAAGAAGGTGGGGGAGCTGCTCGCGCCCGGCTCGGCGGCCGTCGTCGTCATGGCCTCCAGGATCACCGAGGACAGGTTCGCCGCGGCCATGGAGGCCTTCGGCGGAACCGTACTCAAGACGTCGCTCTCGGAGGAGAGCGAGCGAGAGCTCGCGGAGCAGCTCGCCGGCCCTGCCGCGGAAGCGGCGTGACCGGCGACCGTACAGACGGACGAGCCTGGAAGCCCGCGGACCGCCTCTCCTGAGGGGGCGGTCCGCGGGCTTCCGGCGCTGAGGTCAGAGGTCGTCGACCAGGCTGAGCCCGACCTCGTTGGGCACGCTCCTCCGGTCGAGGGCCAGTCCTTGGCCTCGGGAATGGCCATGGTTGCGCTGACGCGGGGGTGACCCGGGGCGCGGCGGACCCCTGCTACCTATGGGACGTTCCACGCGGAGACGACCGGCTGGCCGTCCTCCGTCGCCAGGAAGCCGAGCGTGCCCGGGTGCGGGTGGCCGAGCAGTCGGCTCGCTGACGCGTCGAGGCCGAGCCAGCGTGCGGTGAGCACGCGGGCCAGGTGGCCGTGCGCGACGACGGCGACATCGCCGTCGTTCAGCAGCGGACGGATACGGTCCAGCACCGCGTCCGTGCGGGCGGCCACCTGCGCGAGCCGCTCGCCCGGGTGGTCGGCGTCGCCGGGGACGACGCCGTCGCGCCACAGGTCCCACCCCGGCCTGGACGCGCGGATCTGCTCGGCGGTCAGGCCCTCGTAGCCGCCGTAGTCCCATTCCAGCAGGTCGGGGTCGGGCTCGGCGCCGGTCAGGCCGGCCAGGTCGGCCGTGCGCATGGCGCGGCTCAGCGGGCTGCTGAACACCGCGACCGGCCGACGGCGGGCCAGCCTCGGAGCGAGCGCCCTGGCCGCGGCCTCGCCCGCGTCGGTGAGGGGAACATCGGTCCGGCCCGCGTGCCGGCCGGACAGGCTCCACTCGGTCTGGCCGTGTCTGATGACGATGAGTTCACCCATGGCCGCGGACGCTACCTGAACGGGGAAGGGCCGCGCGGAGCGCTGTGCCTGGGCGGCCACCGAGCCGGGGGTGTCGCCCCCGGTGGAGTCTCGCCGCCCATTGATGGTTGGTGACGGATGGTCATGACCGGACTCCGATGGCCCTCGGTCGGGGGCTCCACTCCTTGACCGTCATCGAGCTGAGCTCCTAACGTGACGCCGGCTCGCCTCCCGGGCCGCGACCGTCCACCGGCAGCGTCCCACGCCTGTGCGCTACGGCCCGTTCGACGAATGGTTCAGCGGGGCGTACCGGCACCGGCACCGGCTCGCGGATCCTGCGGGGACTGCCGGCGCATCGCGCGGGCGCGGAAGGAGAAACATGGTGACCCCCGCCCCCACGTCCTCGTCAACGTCCACGCCCAAGGGCGCGCGGGCGGCGAGGCCCGTCCGTCTTCTCCGCCGTGTGAGCACGGTGTCCAGCCTGGAGGACGGCGCGTTCGCGGTGGTCCTCCCGGTCCTCGCGCAGAGGTCGGCCGGGGACATGGGCGTCGCGGCCGTCTTCATCGCCCTGACCGCTCCCTGGGCCCTGACATCGTTGCCACTCGGCTACCTCGCTGATCACCTGTCCCGGACGCGCCTCGCGAAGGGCGCCGCGTTCGGACGCCTCGGCTTCGCCGTGCTTCTCGCGGCCCTGCCCTTCTGGGCCAGCGGCGCGGAGTGGCTGTTCCCCGCCGTGGCGTTCGGCCTGGGCACCTGCGGGGTGGCCTCGGAGATCGCGCGCCAGTCCCTCGTACCGCAGCTCGTCGCCGGACCCGAGGACCTCGTCTCCGCCAACGTGGAGATCGCGAAGGTCTCCCAGCTGTACGGGGCGTTCGTCGGGCCCCTGCTCGCGGGGGCGCTCCTCACCTGGAACCGGCAACTCGCCACGACGGTCCTGGCCGTGCTCGCGGCCCTCACCCTCCTCTTCACCCTGCGGCTGCCCTCCGTCCCGCCCCTGCGCGACGAGCCCATGCGGCCGCGCAGCATGGTGAAGGACGGTCTCGGCGGCTTCCGGTACATCTGGCGCACCCGCACCCTCCTGGCCCTCGCGGCGGCGAGCTGCCTCGTCTCCGTCATCTGGTACCTCTGGGAGACCACCTTCGCGGCCTACGCCCTCGCGGACGACGGCCTCGGAGTCTCCGAACTCCGCTACTCGCTGCTGCTCCTGTCCGGGGCGGCCGGCGGCTTCGTAGGCGCCCGCCTGGTCCACCGGATGCTGCGCGCCTTCCCCTTGCGCGGCGCGCTGACGCTGAGCCTGGTCGGCTGGACGGTGTGGTTCGCGGTGCCGGCGCTCACGTCGAACCCGTACGCCGTTGCTGGGAGCCTGGTCGTCGGCGGTTGCAGCGGTCTCCTCTGGAACACCATCTCGATCTCGGTACGGCAGCTGGTGACGTCCGTCGAGATCCTCGGCAGGACCACGGCCGCCTACCGGGTCGTCACCCGGACCGGCCGTGTCGTGGGCGCGGCCCTCGCGGGCCTCCTCATGCCGCACATGCCGTGGCAGCACATTCTGGCCGCCTGCGCGGGCGCCATCGCGCTGACGGCCCTCGGCCTCCACTTCCTGTACCGCGACGGCACGGATGACGCTGACGAACCACGAGGCCGAGGCGCAGCTGGATGAGATCCCTGACCCGGCGCGTGTGCTGCCCGCTGTCCGCCGCCACCAGCCGGGCGCCCCGCGTTCGGGGGGCCGCGCCGCGCCTACGATTCCTCCATGGCTTCACGCGACTCGACCTCACCTGCGGCAGGTACGCATCAGCGCACTCCGGGTGCCCGCGAGCTGGAGGCCGCCGCGCGGGTCTTCGCGCTGCTCGCCGATCCCACCCGGCTCCACCTCGTGTGGCTCCTGTGCCGCGAGGAGTCGGACGTGAGCGCCCTCGCCGAGGCGGTCGGCGCGGCGCGTCCCGCCGTCAGTCAGCATCTGGCCAAGCTGCGGCTCGGTGGGCTGGTCGACACCCGCAAGGACGGGCGCCGCGTGGTGTACTCCCTGCCCGACGGGCACATGAAGCGGCTGGTCGTCGAGGCGATCAGTCATGCCGATCACCAGGTCACGGGGGAGCCCTGGCACGACTGAGCCGAGAGGCTTGAGTGGGTGACAGTTCAATAGGTGCGCATCCATGCACATGTTGGCTATCGTGGGATCACCCGCCGCCGACCGAGGGATGCGCCCGCATGCTGTCCGTCCTGGGGAACCGCGCCTACCGCCGTCTCTTCACCGCTCAGGTCGTCGCGCTGGTGGGCACCGGCCTGGCGACGGTCGCGCTCGGCCTCCTCGCGTACGACATCGCCGGAGGCCAGGCCTCCGCGGTCCTGGGGACCGCGCTGGCGATCAAGATGACCTCGTACGTCGGCATCGCGCCGCTGATCAGCGCCTTCGCCGACCGGATACCCCGGCGGGCGCTCCTCGTCTCCATGGACGTGGTCCGCGCGGGCGTGGCGCTGGTGCTGCCGTTCGTCACCGAGGTCTGGCAGGTGTACGGCCTGATCCTCCTGCTCCAGGCGGCCTCGGCGTGCTTCACCCCCACCTTCCAGGCCACCGTCCCCGAAGTCCTGCCGGAGGAGCGGGACTACACGCGGGCCCTGTCGCTCTCCCGGCTCGCCTACGACCTGGAGAGCCTGTTCAGCCCGGCGCTCGCGGCGGCGCTCCTGTCGCTGGTCTCCTACCCGTGGCTCTTCGCCGGGACGGCCGTCGGCTTCGCCGCCTCCGGCCTGCTCGTCCTGTCCGTCCTGCTGCCCACGCCGGAGCCGGTGGAGCGGGCGGGCGGCGCCTACGCCAAGGCCGTCTTCGGCACCCGGCTCTTCCTCGCCACCCCGCGGCTTCGCGCCCTCCTCGCCCTCGACCTCGTGGTGGCCGCCGCCGGAGCCATGGTCCTGGTCAACACGGTCGTCCTCGTCCGTGGCACCCTCGGCCGTTCCGCCGGGGACGTGTCGCTCGCCCTCGGTGCCTACGGCGCGGGTTCCCTGCTGGTGGCCCTGCTGCTGCCGCGCCTGTTGGTCCGGCTCGGCGACCGGACCCTCATGCTGCCGGCCGCGTTCGTCCTGACCCTCGCCACGGGCGCCCTCGCGGTGGGGCTGCGTACGGGTGACCCCGCGCCAGGCCGGTCATGGCCCGCCCTGCTGGCCGCGTGGGCGGTCATCGGCGCGGCGACCTCCGCCATCCTCACCCCGGGCGGGCGCCTCCTGCGCCGCTCGGCCGCCCCGTCCGACCTGCCCGCGGTCTTCGCCGCCCGGTTCTCCCTGACCCACGCCTGCTGGCTGATCACCTATCCGGTGGCCGGCTGGCTCGCCTCCCGTGCCGGCCTGGCGGCGGCGGCCGGCGCGCTGGCCGCGCTCGCGCTGGCGGGTACCCTCGCCTCGGTACGGCTCTGGCCGCGCGAGGACCCCTCGGAGATCGAGCACGAGCACCCCGAACTGCCCGGCGACCACCCGCACTTGACGGGCGCTGGTGCGGGTGCGGGTATGGGCGCGGGGCACCGTCACAGCCACGACTTCCGCATCGACGTCCTGCACCGGCGCTGGCCCGCCGCGCGGGACCGGACCACGTCACGGGCCGCCGCCTGACCCCCGTCGCCGCTTCGGGTCCTGTGTACGGAGTCGCCAGGGTGGTTCATGATGGGCCCGCCATGCCGTGGACGAAGCCCATCCGATCCGCGCGCCGTCCCGGGAGCCCGGACGGCGGCGCGCCCGCGCGTGTGGTGCGGGCGGGGCTCTTCGGCGTCGTCGGCACCGCCCTCGCCGTGACGGGCCATCACCTGGTCTCCGGCCGTACGGAATCCTGGACCGTCGCCCTGCTGGGCGGCGCGATGCTCTTCCTCCCCGCGCTGCTCCTCGTACGCAGGGAACGGTCGTTGCTCGCGGTGACCGTGGCCACGACGGCGGCGCAGGCGCTGCTGCACACGTGGTTCGACTGGGTCGACGGAGCCGCGTCGCACGCCGGAGCGGCGGTGGTCGCGGGACCGGCGGTGGTCGCGGGGTCGGTCGCGCACGCCGGACATGACGCCCTCGCCGGGCGCGCGTCCCTCGGCGGCGACGCCGCCGACTGGCATGCCGGCCCCCATGTCCACGGCCTGTCCATGGGGCTCGCCCATCTCGTCGCGGCCCTGACCGTGGCGTGGCTCATGCAGCGGGCCGACGTCGCCGAGCGCGGCGCCGCCTCCCGGGCCGGGCAGTGCCTGGCCGAGGCCGTCGCCGCGCTGCTCCTCGGACTTCTCCCCACGGGGCCGGCGCGATCGGCTCGCGTTCCCGCCCTCCGGACGGGGGCGCGTTCGCGGAGCTCGTCGGCCCGTTCGGGGCTCCTGGTGCTCACGCACGCCCTGGTGCGGCGCGGGCCGCCGGTCGGACAGTTCTCCGCCCGTCCGGCCGGGGCGTGCTCCGGCATGCCCGCACTTCCCACCCAGGAGTCCCTCGTGTCCCGTACTCTCCGGGCCCGCGTCCCGTTCGTCGCCGCCGTGACGCTCGGCGCCGCGCTCGCGCTGCCCTCTTCCGCCTTCGCCCACGTCGAGGTGGAGGCCGAGAACGCCCGTGCCCTCGCCGAGAACGTCGTGCTGTCCTTCCACGCCGAGTCCGAGTCGTCCACGGCCGGCATCACCGCACTGGAAGTGGTCCTGCCCCAGGGCGTCACACCGGCCGACGTCACGTACAAGAGCGGCCCGTCCGGCTGGAAACTGACCCCCACCGGGCGCGGTTACGTCGTGTCGGGTCCGGCGGTCGAGGCCGGTGAGGAAGCCGCGTACCAGGTGGTCGTCCGTCAGCTCCCGGACGTCGACACGCTGGCGTTCAAGACGCTGCAGACGTACAGCGACGGCCGTGTCGACCGCTGGATCGAACAGGAGAAGTCCCACGGGGGCGGCGGCCACGGCGGCAACCCCGCGCCGACGCTGGAGCTCGGCGCGGCGGCGCCCGGCGCGAAGCCGGTGGCGCCCGCCACCACCCCGCCGGCCACCCGTCGGCCGACCACGGCTCCTCCGGCCACCACGGCTCCTCCGGCGACCACCCCGCCCGCCCCCGCCTCGTCCGCACCGGCCTCTCCGCCCGCTCCGGCCACGTCGGCTCCCTCGGACGCGAAGAGCGGCAACGGCGAGGCAGCGGACGGCGGTTCGTCGTCCGCCGCGCTCGTGGCCGGAGGTGTCGTCCTGCTGCTCCTGGTCCTGGCGGGGGCCTGGTGGTGGAGCCGTCGGCGCGACCGTACGGAGTCCTGACCGTCGCGGTCGTCAGGCCTCCTTCCCGAAGACGAGGACCTCGGTGGAGGCGAAGCCCATGGGGGCCAGGAAGCCGGCCTCCAGGACGCAGCCGAGCGACGCGAAGAGGTCCACACACGCCCGGCGGGGCATGGCGGCGGGGTACGAGTCGTGCCCCACGCCGCCCTTCGTCGCCCAGGCGCGCATCGTCGCCGGGTCCAGCGAGGTCTCCGACATGACGTCGAAGACGATCCGGCCGCCGGGGCGCGTGACGCGGGCCATCTCGAAGAAGTAGCGGGAGGCGCTGAGGAAGGTCACGGTGTTGAAGACCTTGTGGGCGTGGACGAGGTCGATGCTCCCGTCGGGGGTCGGGGCGAGGCTGCACGCGGCGGTCGGCTGGGCGATCACCTGGTACGTGGCGACGAGGTGGTCCGCCCACGGCTTCGCCGTCTCGTAGATCTCGTAGCGCTCCGGGGAGCACTCCTTCAGCGTCCGCTCCAGGTACCGTCCGGATCCGGGGCCGATCTCCAGCACCGTCCTCGGGGCGGCGGCGAAGACGCCCAGCGCGCGCAGTGCGTCGATGGTGGACTGGGTGGCGCCGGGCGTGCCGTTCATGACCTCGTCGAGGTAGTCGCCGACCGACAGCCCGGCCGCCCGCGCGGCCCGCATGGTGGGCTCGAACGGCAGGAAGTCGTCCACCCCGCCTCGGTTGTTGGTGCTGCGCACGATGTCGAATCCCGTGCGTCTCACGAGCCTCTTGAGTGTGGACTTCAGCGACGTCGCTCCGTTCTTCTGTGCGTTCGTCGGTGGTGTGGGTGGCGTGGGTGTCGTGGGCGATGCGGATGCGGATGCGGAAGACACAGCGGACGCTCCGGTGTCGGTGGGGGCACGCCGAAGTCGCGGGCGTACCCGAGGACGTGGCGTGGTGACGTACTGCTTCTGCTCTTCTGCTTCTGCTCCCGCTACGGGGCGCAGGGCTGCGCGCGGTGCCACAGGACCGCGAGCGCTCGCGGTCCCGGCAGCGTGACGGCGGGGCAGGGTGCCTTGCGCGGCGCGGGCCGGTCCGCGTCCGCGCGGCGCGTGAGGAGACGGGCGGAGGAGGGGAGGAGGGTCCACCATCGGCGTACGGTCCCGGCCGCCGCGTGCGCCATGCGCGCGGGAACGCCGGCCGTGTGGTGCAGGAAGAGGACGAGGGCGATTCCGGTGAGGAGGTTCAGGGCGGTCATGACCACGGGCTGGTGGTGCCAGTCCGACGGGAGTCGTGGGTGTCCGTCCAGCCGGGCGGCGGGGACGTCCGTACTCGTCACTTCCAGCCGGCCGGGCACCGTGGCGAGCGTGGCCGCGGTGAGGGCGCGGACGACCGCCGGGACGGCGGCGGCGCTCACGGAGGAGCGCGGGGCCGAACGGTGGCGAGCGAACGCGCGGATGGTCGGCATGGCCCGACCATCATGACCGAAGCGCACCCGGCTCCGGGGACGAACGCGACATTCGGCAGGACGGTTTCTCGGGGCAAGTCGCCTTCGCTGTGCCGTTGTTGAACTCCAGCCCCACCGGGCGCGGTGAGTGGCGCGCGCGGGCGATGCGCGAGGGCGACGCGCGAGGGGCGCCGCCGTTCCGGCGTGCGGTCGCGCGCACCTGATAGTTTCTACAAGAATGTAGAAGTCGGATGCGTCCGGGCCACCACCCACCCGGCCCGGACGGATCCTCCATGCTTTTCTAGGGAGTTCTCCATGGCCCTGTGGGACCGCATCAAGGAGTCCGCGTCGACGATGCAGACGCAGCTGGTGGCGAAGAAGAACGACCTCAAGTCCGGTGCCTTCCGGGACGCCTCCATGGCGATGTGCGCCCTCGTGGCCGCCGCGGACGGCACGATCGACCCGACGGAGCGCCGCCGGGTCGCCCAGCTGATCGCCACCAACGAAGTGCTGCAGAACTTCGACGCGATCGACCTCCAGCGCAGGTTCGACGCGAACCTGGACAAGCTGACCGCCGACTTCGACTTCGGGAAGGTCAGCGTCCTCCAGGAGATCGCCAAGGCGAAGAAGAAGCCGGCCGAGGCCCGTGCCGTGATCCAGATCGGCATCGTCATCGGCGGCGCCGACGGCGACTTCGACAAGACGGAACAGGCCGTGGTCCGCGAGGCGTGCTTCACCCTCGACCTTCCGCCGCACGAGTTCGACCTCTGAGCGCACCCTGAGACGGGACACGGGGGTCACCGCCCGCCACGACGGCACGGTGATCCCCGTTCGCGCTACAGGGGTGTGGTGGCGTGCAGGACGGAGAAGAGCGTCACGGCCGCGTTCGCCGAGGACAGGGCCGAGACCGCCGTCCCCAGGGTCGCGCCCCAGAGGGCCAGCCCGACGCCGGTGAAGACCGGCGGCCAGATGCGGGGAGACGGCGGGGGACTCAGCAGCGCCCTCACCCGGCGCGGCACGGGTCCGGCCGCGTCGGCGAAGTGGGCCAGTGTGGGGGCCGGTGAACCCCGGGACATCAGCGCCGCCTTGCCGACCGCCCGCGCCACGGTCCTGCGGCTGCCCACCCGCCGGGCCGCCTCTTCGTCCGCCCACCGCTCGGTGGAGTAGACGACGGCCGTACGCAGGGGCCGCAGGAACGGATTGGCCCGGGCCGCGAGCTGGACCGTCAGGAGGAACCGATGGTGGCGCCGGGCCAGATGCGCCCGCTCGTGAGCGAACAGCGCGCGCCGCTCACCCCCGTCCAGCCCGGCCAGCATGCCGGTGGTGACGACGATCCGGTCGCGTCGGCCGGGCAGCGCGTAGGCGTACGGGGATGGGTCGGGCAGCACGGCCACGGCGGAACCCGGCAGCCCGGAGAGGGCCCGCTCGGCCCGTCGGCGCACCCGCCGGTGGCGCCGGACCGCCGCCGCGCAGGCGACGAGCACGGCGACGAGGGCGGGGATCGCGATCCGGCCGGCGATCTCGTCGTACGGAACGGCCGCACGGACCTCGGGGTCCGACCAGCCGTCGGGCAGGGGATTCCCGGGCAGCTGGGCGGTGCCGACCACCATGAGCAGCCCGAGGCACAAGGTGCTGCACACGGCGAGCACGGCGGCGGCCGCGCTCAGGAGCCAGGTGGCGGCCCGGGGGTGCAGGTGGTGTTCGGCCAGCCGGGCGACGGGCCAGGCCGTCAACGGCAGCACCAGCGGCAGGAAGACGAAGACTCCCATGGGGGCTACTCTCCCTCCTCCGGGGAGTCGGGGGAGTCGGGGGCGTCCAGGAGCGCGCGCAGGAGGCGCTCGTCGCCCGCCGAGAGCGTGCTCACGAAGCTCGTGAGCACGGCTTCGCGGTCGCTCTCGGAGTCGAGGACCCGCCGCATCCGCAGCGCGGCGAGGCCCGCCTCGTCCGCGACGGCCGTCCACTGGAACGAACGCCCCGACCGCTCCCGGGTGACCGCCCCCTTGACCTGGAGGCGGGTGAGGATGGTGACCACCGTCGTGTAGGCGAGGCCGCCGCCGAGCCGGTCCTGGACCCACCCCGCCGTGACCGGCCCCGGTGCGGCGCGCAGGGCCGCGAGCACCTGCGTCTCCAGCTCGCCCTGGCCCCGTCGGCGTGCGGCCACCGGGCCGGTGCTCTTGTGGTCCGTCATGCCGTGGGCCTCCCGCTGTCCAGGCGCCGCCTACCGCCGCGGGCGCGGTTCATCGTACTGACCTGCGGCGATCCGCCGCGCCTCCGTCAGCGCCTCGGCCACCGCCGCCGGGATGTCCGTCACCGGGAAGCGCGCGTGCCGCACCACGCGGTCGCGGTCCACCACCAGGACGGCCCGCTTCAGCCGCAGCAGCTGCCCGGCGCGGAAGGTGGGCAGGCGCAGGGCGGCGGCGAGGCGCAGGTCGACGTCCGAGAGGAGCGTGAAGGGGATGCCCTCCTCGACCGCGAACACCCGCTGTTCGTCCGGACGTTGGGTGCTGACGCCGCGTACCTCCGCGCCCGCCGCGCGGAAGTCCTCGTACGCGTCGCGGAAGAGCCGGTTCTCCAGGGTGCAGCCGACGGTTCCGGGGATGCCCGACCAGCCCTCCGGCAGGGGGCTGGGGGACCCGGTCGCCGGATAGCAGAACAGGACGGTGGCCGCGTCGCCGGTCACCGGGTCCAGCGGTGCGCCGTCCCGGTGGCCCGGCAGCTCCAGGCGCGGCAGCCGCTCGCCCGTCAGGCCCGCGACGCGCCGCGCCTCCGCGCTCGCCTCGTCGGCGGTGCCGCTGAGCGAGCCGTCGCCGAAGACCCAGCGGTCCGCCCAGTCCTGCATGGACAGCAGGACCGGCAGGAGGCCGCGGCCGCTCTCCGTCAGCCGGTACTCGTGCCGCACCGGTCTGTCCTGGTACGGGACCTTCTCCAGGACCCCCGTCTCCACCAGGTGCGCGAGGCGCTCGGTGAGCACCTTCCGGGAGATGCCCAGCTCCTCCTGGAGCGCGTCGAAGCGGTGGTGTCCGCGCGCGGTCTCCCGGATCAGGAGCAGGCTCCACCAGTCGCCCATCACCGCCGCCGCCTGCGCGATCGCGCAGGCGGCGTCCCGCTCGGGCACCGACTTCATCACGGAGTCCCCACTCCTCTGCTCCCTCGTTCCTTCATGGCTGCGATCCATCTTGCGCCATGAGGTCAGTTCCCGATAGAAACTCACTCGGGGCGAGTGAGTTCCCAAAAGAGACTAACCAACGAGACCCAGGGGGTGGGCGCCGTATGAGCGGCACACGAGTGATCCCGGAGCGCGACCGGGAGGACGACGAGAAGGAGACCTCCCCGCCGGGCGTCTTCTGGCGCTACTGGGCCGCGGCCACCGTCAGCAACGCGGGCTCCGCCGTCACCGCCCTCGCCCTGCCGCTCGTCGCCCTCACCGTCCTCGACGCCACCGCCCTCCAGGTCGCCCTGCTCGCCGCCGCGGGACAGGTCTCCTGGCTGCTGCTCAGCCTCCCGGCCGGAGTCGTCGCGCAGCGCGTACCGCTGCGCAGGCTCCAGGTCACCCTCGACCTCGTACGGTTCGCGGCCCTCGGATCGCTGCCGCTCGCCTGGTGGCTCGGCACGCTCACCTACCCCCACCTGCTGCTCGCGGCCCTCGTCACGGGCGCGGCGACGGTGCTGTTCGACATCGGCAACTCGACGTTCCTGCCCGCCGTCGTCCCGGCCCGGCAGCTGGCCGCCCGCAACAGCGTCATGTCCGGCACGCACGCCGTCACCGACACCGGAGGCCCCTCCCTCGGCGGCGTCCTGATCGGCGCGACCGGCCCCGTCGGCGCCCTCGTCGTCGACGCCGTCAGCTACCTGACCTCCGCCGCGCTGCTGCGCACCCTCCCCGAGAGCCGCCCCGCGCCCCGCACAGGCGACAGCGCGCTCCGGCTCATGCGCGAGGGCTGGCGGTACGTCACCCGGCACCCGGTCATGCGGCCCTGCATGATCTGGGCGACCGCCGCCAACTTCCTCAACGCGGCCCTGCTCGCCCTCACCCCGCTCTACCTGGTCCGCGAGGCCGGCCTCGACGCCGTACAGCTCGGCCTCGTCCTCGCCATGGACGGGGTCGGCGCACTCGCCGGCGCCGCCGTCGCGGTCCGCGTGACCACCCGCCTCGGCACCGCGTGGGGCATCATCGCGGCCGACCTGGCGGGCGGCGCGCTGCTGCTGCTCGCCCCGCTGACCACGTCGGCGGGGGACGCGTACTGGTTCGCCCTGGGCAACGCGGGCTTCGCCTTCGGCACCGTCATCGGCTCGATCACCACCCGCACCTACCGGCAGACCCAGTCACCGCCGGAACTGCTGTCCCGGGTGATGGCCACGGTCCGCTTCGTCTCCTGGGGCGCGCTGCCCCTCGGCGCGCTGACCGCGGGCCTCCTCGCCACCTGGGCGGGCGCGCACACCGCCCTCTGGATCGTCTGCGCCGGGGCCTTCCTGCCCCCGCTCTACCTGTACTCCACCAAGGTGGGCCGTCGGCGCGACCTCGCCTGACGCGGTCGCCGGCGGCGGGGGGACGCGGCCGTCAGGCCGTCTTCGCCGCGGCGGCCTTCGCGGCCTCCTCGACCGTCTTCCAGTGGGCCGCCCGGGCCGCCTCGTCGACCGGCCTCACGTGTTCGGGGCGCAGGCCGACGCGGCCGTCGAGGTTCTCGCGGAGGATGTCGGCGTGGCCGGAGTGACGCAGGGTCTCGCCGGCGACGTGGACGAGCACGGCGAACAGGTTCGTGTCGGCATGGGGCTGCGGCCACCACGGCACGTGGCCGGCGGCGTCGAGGGGGAGCGCGGCCACCGTCGCGTCCGAGTGCTCCCACGTCCGCCGGTAGAGGGCGACGATCTGCTCGCGGGTCTCGTCCTCGGCCACCCACAGGTCGCTGCCGTCGGCTTCCTGCCACGGGGACAGGACTTCCGGGGAGGGGCGGCCGAAGACCTCGCCGAAGTAGCGGGCCTCGACGTTGGCCAGGTGCTTGACCAGGCCGAGGAGGTTGGTGCCGGTCGCCGTGAGCGGTCGGCGCACGTCGTACTCGGACAGGCCGTCGATCTTCCAGAGCAGCGCCTCGCGGTCGCGGTGCAGCCGTCCGTACAGGGTGTCCTTCGCGATGTTGTCGATCATGTGGCGTGAGCCTGCCATGGCGCGGCCGGGGGCTCAATGTCTTTTGCCGGTCCGCGCGGCGGCACCCGGCCTCCTCCGGGCCCGCGTCACCCCCGCGGCAGGAGCAGCGGGGCCGGGCTCCCGGCGGTCCAGTCGGGGCCGAGCGCGGCCAGCGCGTCGCCCACCGCGGCGCCGCGCAGGAAGGCGGCGCCGTGCCCCGCCACGATCCGGCAGCCGTCGGGGGACCACGCGACCGGTACGAGTCGGGTGCGGCCCGCGAGGGCGGGGGCGTCGCCGTGCACGGGGACGCGGGGGAGGAGGGGGAGCGGGCGGCCGGAGAGGCCGGCGAGGAGCGGACCGAGGAGAGTGTGCGCGGCGACCAGGGCCGCGTACGGATTGCCCGGGAGCCCGACGAGGAGCTGTCCGGTGCGGAGTTCGGCGAGCAGCATGGGGTGGCCGGGGCGGCAGGCGACCGTGTCGACGACCGTGCGGGCCGCGCCGTCGGCGAGGAGGCGGCGCAGCTGGTCGGTGGTGCCGACGGAGGTCGAGCCGGTGACCACGACGACCTCCGCCCGGTCGCGGCCGCGGACCTCCTCGGCCAGCCGTCCGGCCGGGCTGTCGGGAACGTGGCGGACGGCGACCGCCTCGCCGCCGAAGTCGCCGACGAGGCGGGGGAGGAGCGGCCCGAGCGCGTCGCGCACCCGGCCGGGAGCGGCGGTGCCCGCGTGGTCCAGTTCGTCACCGGTCACCAGGACGGCGACGCGGGGCCGCAGCCGTACGGGAAGCGTGTCGTGGCCCGCCGCGGCGGCGAGCCCGAGGAGCGCCGGGCCGATCCTCGTACCGGCCGGGGCGAGGATGTCGCCGGCCGTCGCGTCCTCGCCGGTGCGCCGGATGTGACGGCCCGTCGGGAGCACGGGGCCCGAGACCAGGCCCCCGGCGACGGTGGCGAGCTCGGACGGCAGGACGGCGTCGGCGCCGGGCGGGACGAGCGCCCCGGTGGAGATGCGGACGCACGTACCGGGCGTGAGGAGTCCGCCCCACGGCACGCCCGCGCGTGCGGCGCCCCGGAGGTGCCACGGCGGGGGACCCGACACGGCGAACCCGTCCATCGCCGCGGTGTCGAACGCGGGCTGGGGCGCGAGCGCGAGGAGGTCGGCGGCGAGCGTGAGTCCGGCGGCCTCGTCCAGGGGTACGCGCCGGGGCGGCGCCGGACGCGCGGCCCCGTGGGCGCGCGTCCGGGCCTCGTCCCAGGCGACCGCTCGCGGGTGCGGCGGTGTGGTCGGGTACGTGGGTGCGCTCGGGTGCGCCGGTGTGCTCGGGGACGGCTCGACGAGCGGGGAAACGGTGGCGGGAGGCATGACGCCAGCGTTCGCCGCCGGTGTTTCCGGACGCGGCAGGACGGGTGTCCGCGACGCGCCGATCGGCTCACCGCGCGCGCGGGCCTGCCGTGAGGGACGAAGCCTGGCGCATGGGTATGTGCGAGCGGGAAAGGGCCATCCAGCTGGCAAATTGGGGCCTGAATATCCATCCACCCTCTTGGATGATGTGCCGTACGGAGCCCGCTCCGCAGCCGCGAATTCTGTGTCTGGATCCAATCGCCCCGGCCGGGCGGCGGCTGCTTGACTGGCTCGCGTCGGCCGCCGGGCGGAGGAGTGGCTCTCGCCGTCCCGTTCCGTCAACCGGAAGGGTCCCGTGCGCCGTTCGCGGTGTGCGGCGCACAGGGCCCCTTCTCTGGTCGGATGGCCGCGCGGGCGGATAGTCGCGCGGCCGGGCGGGCACTCTCTCTCCCAACCCCCTTACGCTCCGGCAGGTTTGCGCCTAGCCTCACCCCTGCTCGCAAGTTACCTGTCGGTTAACAAAATCGTTGATGGGCGCCCTGGGCCCGGAGGTCGGCATGAGTGCCACGCAGTCCCTTCTCAAGAGCCGCCCCGCTTCCGTGGCGCATCTCTTCCTCTCGCGGGTCGCCGCGACGCCCGACCGCGAGGCGTACCGCTTCCCGGTGGCCGAGGGCGGGAGCCCCTCCGGCGCCGAGGTCTGGCGCTCGCTGACATGGGCTCAGGCCGCGGAGCGCGTGCACGCCATCGCGGCCGGGCTGCTCGCCCTCGGCCTGCGGCCCGAGGAGCGGGTGGCCGTCTCCTCCTCCACGCGGATCGAGTGGATCCTCGCCGACCTCGGCGTGATGTGCGCCGGGGCCGCGGCCACCGCCGTCTACCCGACCACCAACGCCGAGGAGACGGCGTACATCCTCGCCGACTCCGAGAGCCGCGCGGTCTTCGCCGAGGACGCCACCCAGGTGGAGAAGGTCGTCGCGCACAAGGACGACCTGCCCGGGCTCCGCCACGTCATCGTCTTCGACGCCCCGGACGGCCTGGATGCTCTGGGCGCCCCGTCGGGGACCGGACTGCCGCAGGCCGAGGGCCTGGAGATCCTCACCCTGGCCGAGCTGGAGCGGCGCGGAGCCGCGTACCTCGCCGAGCACCCCGACGCGATCGAGACGACGGTCGGGGCCATCGAGGCGGACCAGCTCGCCACCCTCATCTACACCTCGGGCACGACCGGCCGCCCGAAGGGCGCGCGACTCGTGCACGACTGCTGGTCGTACCAGGCCTTCGCGCAGGAGGCGAGCGGCCTGCTGCTCCCGGAGGACGTCCAGTTCCTGTGGCTGCCGCTGTCGCACGTCTTCGGCAACGCCCTGATAGCCGGTCAGGTGCGCACCGGGAGCGTGATCGTCGTGGACGGCCGCATCGACCGGATCGTGACCAACCTGCCCGTCGTGCGCCCCACCGTGATGGCCTCCGCGCCCCGGATCTTCGAGAAGGTCTACAACGGCATCGCGGCCAAGGCGCGGGCCGAGGGCGGAGCCACGTACAAGATCTTCCTGTGGGCGGCGAAGGTCGCCCGCGACTACGCGCGGACCGGCCAGGAGTCGGTGGTCGCGACGGGCAGCCGCAAGGTGCCCCTTCTGCTGACCGTGCAGCACGCCGTCGCCGACCGGCTCGTGTACGGGAAGATCCGCGCGGCCTTCGGCGGGGCGCTGCGCGGCAGCGCGTCGGGCAGCGCGGCGCTCGCCTCGGACATCGGCTACTTCTTCGCCGGGGCGGGCGTGCCCGTCCTGGAGGGGTACGGCCTGACGGAGACGAGCGCGGCCGTCACGGTCAACCCGGTCGACGACTGCCGGGTCGGCACGGTCGGCAAGCCGCTGCCCGGCACGGAGGTCCGGATCGCGGAGGACGGCGAGATCCTCCTGCGCGGCCCCGGCGTCATGCGCGGCTACCACAACCTGCCGGAGCAGACCGCCGAAGTGCTGGAGAGCGACGGCTGGTTCCACACCGGGGACATCGGCGAGGTCGACAAGGACGGCTACGTCCGGATCACCGACCGCAAGAAGGACCTGTTCAAGACCTCGGGCGGCAAGTACATCGCGCCCACGGAGATCGAGAGCCGCTTCAAGGCGGTCTGCCCCTTCGTCAGCAACATCCTGGTCATCGGCAACGGCCGCAACTTCTGCACCGCCCTCGTCGCGCTCGACGAGAGCGTCCTGATGCCGTGGGCGGAGGCCAACGGCCTCGCCGGCCGCGCGTACGCCGAGGTCGTCGCCTCGTCCGAGGTGCGCGCGCTGGTCGACGGCTACGTCCGGACCGTCAACGGCGAGCTCCAGCGGTGGCAGACGATCAAGAAGTTCTCGCTGCTGCCGCGCGACCTCGACATCGAGCACGGCGAGCTCACGCCCAGCCTCAAGGTGAAGAGGCCGGTGGTGGAGCGGACCTACGCGGAGGCGATCGAGGCGATGTACGAGGGATCGCGCGAGGCCTGAGCCGGAGGGCCGGGGGCGTTACCCGGTGATGGGCCGGGGATGGGGCGGCAGGTGGGCCCGCTGCCCCTAGTCTCGGGCGTGCCGTCGGACTTACCCCAGCCGAATGGCGTGCCGGTCCCGAATCCCCCGCGGGACGGGCGACTCGAAGGCCCCCCGTCCCCGCAGGCGGGGGGTACTTCTCCGTGATCTCACGCGTCTCCCGTGATCTCACGCGTCGAGGCGCCGGGCCACGACCGTCGGCGCGTGCTCCTGGTGGCCGCCGGTCGCGAGGATCCGTACTTCGTCCCGGTCGCTGATCTCGGCCCGGATGATGCCGGTCCGGTCGGCGTACACGGGGTGGCCGCCGGGTCCGGTGGAGGCGGTGCGCTCCACGATCACGACGTCAGGGGCGGAGCCGTCGGAGAACACCAGCTCATACCTGAGTGTGCTCATTTGTCATATTTTACGCCTGGCGGGTCCGGGTCACCTCGGCGTGACGCGGTACCCGGGCGCTCCGGCGTGAAACCGCTGATTAGAGTGGTTGCCGGTATCCGACCCCTGCCCGGAAACACCGCACCGATGAGCATCGACGCCTCCGCGCGCCCAGAATCCGCCCCCGGCGCCGCCTCCGCCCCCGGCACCGCCCCGGCCGCCGTCCCGCGCCGCCGGAAGATCGCCGGTCGTGCCCCGGCCCGTCCCGCCCCCGGCGCTGCGGTCCACAGCGTGAGCGCCGCGACGGCCGCGCTCCTCGGGCTCGTCGGGATCGGCGCCGTCATCCACGAGCCCGTCCTCATACCGCCGCTGGCGGCCAGCGCCGCGCTCGTGCACTGCGCTCCGGCCCTGCCCCTGGCGCAGCCCCGCAGCGTGATCGTCGGGCACATGCTCGGCGCGGCGGCCGGGTACGCGATGGCGGCGGTGGCGGGCGGCAGCGCGTGGGTCGCCGCGCTCGCCGCCGGCGTCACGCTCGCCCTGACGACCCTCGCGCGGACCCCGCACTCCCCGGCCTGCGCGACCGCCGTCGTCATCGTCCTCCAGGCGCCCGCCCCCGGGCGGTTCGTGCCGTTGCTCCTCGGGGCCACGGTCCTCCTCGTCCTGACGGCCTGGTCCGCCCACCGCGTGCGCCGCGAGGGGCCGAAGTACCCCGTCTACTGGTGGTGACCGAGGACTCTCCCTGACCACCTCGGGCCCGTGCTGACGCGGGTTCAGGGGCCGTCGGAGGGGTGCCCGCTGACGACGCGACAGGGCGTTGTCAGTGGGGGGCGATAGCTTCGTCGTTGTCGCACCGATCCGGTGTCGACATCCCCTTTGACGTGCAAGGGAGCAGTCTGTTGACGGTCTGGGAGACGGCGAGTGCGGTGCGGGTCGTGCCGCCCGCGCGACCGCGGAAGCTGGCCAAGGTGCCGTTCGTCGAGCTGGCCGACGGGCGGTTGCAGGGTGTCGTGTCCAGCGGGTCCGACATAGGGCGCGTGTACGTGTCCTCGATCGCCGCCGGGACGTACGCGTTCGCGTGCAGCACCAACAACAACCGGCCCTGCGGCGGTGCGCGCGGCTCGTTCTGCAACCACATCAGGGCGCTCGTCACCGAGGCGGTCCTCCAATACGGAGCCGGGCGCGTCGCCCGCTACCTGAAGGCCGACGCGCCGGGCGTCGAGCACGACGCCGGGTCGCTGGTCGTCGCGATGACCGGCACGCGCCCCGAGCAGGGCGACACCTCGGCCGCGGCCCCGGTCTTCAGCCGCTTCCTGCGGCACCTCGCCTACCTGGAGCGGGAGCCCGTGACCGCGCCGCTGCCCGAGATGCAGTGGTTCCCGCCGACGAGGGCGGTGGCCTGATGCGTACGGATCTGCTCGCCGACCCCGTCGAGGGGCTCGACGAGGCACTCGCGGCCGTGGACGCCTTCGACCGCGCCCTCGTCGGCGGACTGCTCCGCCCGCAGCCCGCGCAGGCCGAGGGCCTGGCCGCGCTGACCGAGGCCGTCGGCGGGACCCCGCTGGCCGGGCTCGTCGCCGAGGCCGCCGAGAAAGCCGCGGCCGGCGCCGCGGGCGAGGACCACCTCGTCGCCCTCGCCGCCGCCCGCACGGCGCTCATGGGCGCGGTCCACGACGCGCTGACCGACCGGATCGGCGAGATCACCGGCCGGTCCCCGGCCGAGGAGAGCGACGCCGCACCCGGCGAGGGGGAGGACCCGGCGGGGAACGTGCTCGCCGCCGCGCGGGCCTGGCTCTGCGACCTCGCCCGCGCCGGCTGGCAGGGCATCGACCACGAACTCGTCGCCGGAGCCGCCCCCGTCGTCTCCGCGATGCTCCCGGACCCGCTGCTGCGCCGGCAGGCGACGCTCCTCGACGGCTTCGCCGCCGAACTCGCCGCCTCCTGCCCGGGCGCCACCCTGGAGCGCGTGCCCGTCCGGCGCTGGGCCGACCTCTGGTCCCGCGCCCTGCTCCTCACCCTGCCCGGCGCCACCCGTGCCCCTGCCACGACCACCGCCACCGGCCGCCTGCTGCCGCTCGGCGCCGACCTCCAGGAGCACGCGACCGCCGTCCAGGCCCAGATCCACGCGGTGTACGAGCCGGCCGACGGCACCGCCCCGCGCCTGGTGCGGGCCGCCGTCTCGGCTCCGAAGCCGGACACCGTCGTCGGCGCCGGACTGTGGCAGCTGCTCCGGCCCCGGATGTCGCTGCTCGCCGCGGTGAGCGAGGGCCTGTCCGTCGAGCTCGACGCCATGCCCCTCACCGTCGAGGGCGATCTGCTCTGGGACGACGAGCGGGCCCGCGCGGGGGAGCCCGCCGACCCCTTCGCCACGGCCAGGGTCGCGCTCGCCACCGCCGCGGAGCCGGTGACCGCGCCGCTGGACCGCCACCCGGTCCGCATCGCCGTGCCCGTCCTCGTCGAGGGGTACGGAGTGGAGCGCGGATCCGAGGGAGGGGACGGGGACGGGGACGGGAGCGGGGCGACGGTCTTCACCTTCGCGGGGCACCGGCTGACCGTCGACACCGACCGCGTACCGGCCGCCGGGCCCCTCACCCCGGAAGCGGTCGCCGCGTCCGGCGCGTGCGTCGGCCTGCTGCGCTGGGACGCCGGGGAGTTCGTGCTCCAGCCGCTCGCCGTCGAGACGACCGTGCGGAAGAAGACCGTCGCCGTCCACGCGGGCGCGTGGGCCGGCGGCACGACCGACAAGGCCGGCGTCCGCGCGGAGAAGGCGGCCACGGACGCGGTCGCCGTCCTGCGGGAGCGAGCGGGAAGGCTGCTGCGGAAATGACCGACGTGACCTCTCCGAGCGACGCGACCCCTCCGGCCGACGTCGTCGACGCGAACGACAACCGCCGGCAGGTCCTCTACTGGCGCCTGCTCGCCCGGCTCTTCGACCACGAGGAACAGGCCGGTCTCGAGGCCGCGAGCCTCGCCGTCGTCGAGGACATCGGACTGCCGTCCGCGCTGCTCGACCCGGGCGCGTCCGTCGACTCCGTCGTCCAGCGCCACCCCGAGCTGGCCGAGGAGTTCGACGGCCTGATGACCCCGGCCCCCGAGCCGGAGGAGGACCGCGACCGGGCCGCCGAGGTGCGCCGCGCCGCCCTCGCCTCGAAGGTCCTGCTCAATGTCTTCTCCACCGGCTCCGGCACGGTCTCCGCCGGGCAGCTGGCGCGCTGGCAGGCCGACGCGGGCTGGCTGGAGCGCGCGCTCGGCTGCGAGCCCGGCGGACTGCGCGGCGGACGCGGGCCCGGCAAGGGCGTCACCGGGGGCGGCCTCGGCGCCGAACTCGGCGCCGTCGAGGCCGACCTCGTCCAGCGCATGCACCTGCGCGAGGTGCTCGCCGACCCCGCGCTCGCCGCCCGCCTCACCCCCAGCATGTCCCTGATCGAGCAGCTCCTGCGCGACAAGGGCAACCTCTCCGGCATCGCCCTGGCCAACGCCAAGTCGCTCATCAAGCGGTACGTGGACGAGGTCGCCGAGGTCCTGCGCACCCAGGTCGAGAAGGCGACCGTCGGGGAGCTCGACCGCTCGGTCCCGCCCAAGCGGGTCTTCCGCAACCTCGACCTCGACCGCACGATCTGGAAGAACCTGACCAACTGGAGCCCGGAGGAGGAGCGGCTCTACGTCGACCGCCTCTACTACCGGCACACGGTCCGCAAGACCACGCCGCAGCGGCTCATCGTCGTCGTCGACCAGTCCGGCTCCATGGTCGACTCGATGGTCAACTGCACCATCCTCGCCTCGATCTTCGCCGGGCTGCCGAAGGTGGACGTCCACCTCATCGCGTACGACACCCGGTCCATCGACCTCACGCCCTGGGTGCACGACCCGTTCGACGTGCTGCTGCGCACCAACCTCGGCGGCGGCAACGACGGACCGGTGGCCATGGCCATGGCACGGCCGAAGATCGCCGAGCCGAAGAACACCGTCATGGTGTGGATCTCCGACTTCTACGAGTTCGACCGCTCGCAGCCGCTCTTCGAGGGCATCGAGGCGGTCCACCGCTCCGGCGTGAAGTTCATCCCCGTCGGCTCGGTGACCAGCTCGGGACGCCAGGAGGTCAACCCCTGGTTCCGCGAGCGGTTCAAGGCGCTCGGCACCCCGGTGATCTCCGGCCACATCGACAAGCTCGTCCACGAACTCAAGACCTTCCTGACCTGAGAGGCCTTCCCATGTCCGATCTGCTCCGCGCCCCCGCCGAGATCAAGTACGCCGAGGAGCTCGACTGGCTCGAGTCCGTCGACGACAACCCCAAGCCGTTCTCCTGGCGGCTCTCCCCGAAGATGGTCCGCCTCTTCATCCTCGGCTCCGAGCGGGCCGACGGCCTGGACCGCGAGGTGTCACAGAAGTGGTTCGGCGACCGCAGCCTCGTCGAGCGCTCCATCGTCACCCTCGCCTCCGACCGCGGCCTCCTCCTCATCGGCGACCCCGGCACCGGCAAGAGCTGGCTCGCCGAGCTGCTCGCCGCCGCCATCAGCCGCAACTCCACACTCGTGGTGCAGGGCACGGCCGGCACCACCGAGGACCACATCAAGTACTCGTGGAACGTGTCGATGGTGATCGCCAAGGGCCAGTCCCGCGAGTCGATGATCCCCTCGCCGATCATGACCGCCATGGAGACCGGCGCCATCGGACGCTTCGAGGAGCTCACCCGCTCCACCAGCGACGTCCAGGACGCGCTGATCTCGATCCTCTCCGAGAAGTACGTCTCCGTCCCCGAACTGGAGAGCGACGGCGGCGGCGACAACATCGTCTTCGCCAAGCCCGGCTTCTCCGTCATCGCCACCGCCAACAGCCGCGACCGGGGCGTCAACGACCTCTCCTCCGCGCTCAAGCGCCGGTTCAACTTCGTCCGCATCCCGGTCGTGACGAACAAGAAGAGCGAGGCCGAGATCGTCCGCTTCCGCACCGAGGAGCTGCTCCGCCGCCACCAGATCGACCTCGACGTCCCGCCCACCCTGCTCGACGTCCTCCTCCAGAGCTTCGCCGACCTGCGCGCCTCCTCCGCCGCGGCCGGCAGCGACGACGAGAAGCTGGAGTCCGCGCTCTCCACCGCCGAGCAGATCGGCGTCCTGGAGGACGCCGTCCTCCACAGCAACTTCTTCGGCGAACAGGCCCTCACCGCCCGGACGCTCGCCGCCTCCCTGGTCGGCTCCCTCGCCCGCCGCGAACCCGAGGACCTCGCCATCCTCAACAAGTACCTGCACGGCGTGGTCGAACCGCGCGGCAAGGAAGAGGGCGGCGCCTGGCCGGAGTTCCTGGAAGGCGGCCGCGACGCCATCGGCAGGCTCGCGTGAGCGCCCCCGCCGAGACCCCCTTCGCCGCGCTCCGGGGGCAACTGCACGAGGCGGCGGCCGAGTTCGCCGGCGGCGCGGACGCCCTGGAAGGCATCCTGCTCGGCCTGGTCGACGACGTCGACCGGGCGGCGGCCGAGCCGCTGGAGATCTTCCCCGTCTGTCACCACTCGCCCGCCTCGGCGCTCGCCATGGCCCGGCGCCTGCGGGAGAAGCAGCCCAAGGTCGTCTACCTGGAGCTGTGCGAGGACATGGCGCCGCTCCTGACCGAGCTGCGCAACTGCCGACTGCCCGTCGCCGTCCAGGCCTTCGCCGGCGACATCGACGGCTTCCCCGCCGAGTGGGCCCCGCTCTCCGTCGTCGCCCCGATCACCGAGGCCTCCGCCGAGTACCAGGCCATTGCCTACGCCCTCGACACCCCCGGCGTGGAGCTCGTCCTCGTCGACCGCTCCTCCGACCACGTCTTCCAGTGGGACAGCAGGCACGACCGCGCCCCCGAGGAGGAACCCGGCGGCACGAAGCGGGAGGCCGCCGCCCCCGAGCCCGAGGCGGCCCTCCACGGCGAGGCCGTCGGCATCGAGATCGGCGACCTGCGCCCGCGCTTCGCCGAGCTGGAGCAGCACCTCCTGCGCCACGGAAAGGTCCGGCACTGGTCGGAGTGGTGGCACCAGTACGTGGAGGTGCCCCTCGGCGACAGCGACCACGACACGTACCGCCAGGTCATGTTCCTCATCGGCAGCCTCTTCCGCCGCCTCGCCCCCGGCGACGGCGACCGGGTCCGCGTCGACGAGGACCGTGAGCGGTACATGTGGACGCGCATGCGCGAGCACCTGACCGCGACCGGCACCGACCCCGCCGACTGCCTCTACGTGTGCGGCGCCTTCCACGCGGCCAGCCGCGTCGAGGAGTTCGGCGTCGCCGGCGCCGACGGCTTCACCATCTCCCCGCGCACGGCCACGACCTGGCAGTACGGACTGATCCCCTCCAGCCACACGGCCATCGAGGCCCAGTTCGGCCTGGCCTCCGGCTCGGTGTCGATCGCCGCCACCCAGTGGGCGAAGAACCTGAAGCGCACCCGCGTGAAGCCGTACCGCCTGGAAGGACAGGCCGGTACGCGCACGACGCGCCCCGCACCCGCCGCGACGCCCGCCGCGCCCGTGGCCACCGAGGACCGGCTCTCCGGCTTCCTCCGGCGGCCGCCGGTCGTCGACACCCTCGACGAGGCCGAACTGCTCGGCTGGTCCGTGGACATCGTCCGCGCCGCCCGCCGCAACGGCTACCTCTCCTCGACGGCCGACGCCATCGCCGTCTTCGAGACCTCGATCCTCCTCGCCGGCATGCGGGACCGGGCCAAGCCCACGCCGTACGACTTCCAGGACGCGGCCGTCACCTGCATCGAGAAGGACTCCGTGCCCGGGCGCAGGGACGTCCGCAGGCTCGTCGAGATCATGATGGGCGGGGACAGGATCGGCCAGGTCGGCTACGAGGCCCTGCCGCCCCTCGCGCGCGACGTCCACGACCGGCTCGCCCCGCTGGAGCTCAACCTCCAGCAGCGCGGGGTCCGCCGCGCCCTTCTCGACATGGCGGCCGACCCCGGGCTGCGGGCCTGCTCGGACGTCCTGTGGATGCTGCGCCGGCTCATGCCGCCCGGCGCCGCCCGCCCGATCATGGGCGAGCGCCGCCTCGGCGAGCGGCCCATCCAGGAGTCCTGGGACCTCGCGCTTGGCACCCACCAGCGGGCGCTGATCGAGCTCGGCTACGAGGGCGTGAGCCTCGAACAGGTCCTGGAACAGCGACTGCGGCGCACCGCCTTCGGCCCCCGTGCCACGGCCGCCGAGGTCCTGGAGACCGTCGAGGACGCCCTGCTCCACCTCGGCGGCCGACGCCTTGCCGACGAACTGGGCACCCGCGCCCTGGAGGTCCTGGCCGCCGAGCGCACGGCCGACGGGGCGCCGGAGGTCCTGCGCCGGGTGCGCGGCCTCCTCGCCTACTACCGCACCCACGAGGCGGTCCTGCCGTCCTGGATCGAGTCCTTCGTCCGCACCGGATACGCCCACTACTGCACGCTGCTGCCGATCGCGTTCCGCGACGAGGACGCGACCGTGGGGCAGGTGGCGGCCATGCTCGGCTTCCTCTTCAGCATGGAGAGCCTGGCGCTGTCCCTCGGCTGCGACCGCACCCAGCTCGAACTGGCCGTGGCGCAGTCCCACCCGGGAGACCAGGCGAAGACGGCCCTGCTCTGGGCCGCTCAGGTGCAGCTCGGCACGCTCTCCCGGGCCGGGCTCCGCGAGCGCTGCGACGAACTCCTCGGCAACCCGCTCGTCGTCCCCGCCTACCCGCGCTACCTCAGCGGCTTCGTCCACGCCCTGGAACCCGTCCCGGGCCTCGCGGACGTCGTCGTCGAAGCCGTCTCGAACGCCTTCGGCCGCCTCCCGGACGCCGTGCTCCTGCCCTGGCTCCCGACCCTCATCACGACGCTCCGCGCGAACGCCGCGGACCTGGCCCCGCTCCTGATCCGCGAGGCGGGCCGCGTCTTCCCGGCCCGGCTCGCGGCCCTGGACACCTGGGTCCCGCCGTGGAAGCAGCAGGCCCCCACGGCCCCGGTGCCCCGCACCCGTACCGGCGACGCCAGGGGCGCGGCCCTGCTCCCCGCGCACCCGGCGACCTGCGACGCGCTCGCCGGACTCCTCGGCGTCGACGAGCCCTGGGCTGCGGCGGAGACGGGAGCCCGGACCCCGGCGCTGCCCGACCGCTACCCGGACACGGCCCGCGCGGTCGCGGCGCTGCTCACGGTGTCATGAACTCTCCTCCGGCTTCCGCCCCAGCGCCCGCACCGCCGGAACGCACAGCATCACGCCGATGCACACGACGCCCATGACGGCGGAGAAGAGCAGGACGCGGTCCGCGCCCACCGCCTCGGCCGCCGGGCCGGAGAGGGCGCGGCCCACGGGGATGACCATGATGGAGCCGGCGACGTCGTAGGCGGAGACGCGGCTGAGGACGGCCAGCGGGATGTGGGACTGCACGCTCGTCGCCCACATCACGCCCCAGAAGGCGAAGCCGCACCCCGCCATGACACCCGTGACGGCCGTCAGAGTGAAGGACCAGCCGAGGGCGGGGGCCAGGGGGTTCAGCGAGAAGAAGAACATGGCGAGGGCTCCCGCGACGAGCGGGCGCCTGGGCCGTACGCGCATGCCGAGGAGACCGCCGACGATCGTGCCGGCCCCGTCCGCCGAGGCGATCCAGCCGTAGCCGCCGGCCCCGTGCTGCTCGGTGAGGAGCGCGGCGCCCAGTGGCAGCGCCGGGCCGAAGACGAAGAGGCCGTACACGGCCCAGACGGCGATGACGCCCCACAGCCACGACCGCGCCCGGAACTCCTGCCAGCCCGTGGCGAGCCGCTGCCAGAGCGGGTCGGCGCTCTCGTCCTTCGCGGTGCTCAGCTTCCGCAGCGGCGCCAGGCCGAGCGCGCTCAGCGCGTACGCCGCGGCGATGACCAGGAAGGAGCCGGCCACGTCCCAGGACGCGACGAGGAGACCGGCGAGGCCGGGGCCGAGGAGCGTGCAGACCGCCTCGGAGATCCGCAGCAGCGCGTTGGCCCGCTGGATGTCCTGCGCGACCCGCGGCACCAGGCTCGCGAGACCGGGCTGGAACATCGCCGTCGCGGCCCCGCTCAGCGCGAGCAGGGCCATGATGTGCCAGAGCCGCACGTCGCCGGCCGCGAGCAGCGCGGCGAGCGTGAGCATGGCCACCATGCGCACCAGGTCGGCGCCGACCATCATCACCTGGGGCGTGAACCGGTCCGCGAGCACACCGCCGACGAGGACGAGCAGCACGATCGGCGCCATCCACGCGGCCAGCGCGTACCCCACGCCGCTCGCCCCGTACCCGGCCCCGAGGACCGCGGTCGTGAGCGAGACCATCAGCATGCCGTCGGCGAGCAGCGAGGTGCTGCGGGCCGTGAAGAACAGCCGGAAGCGGTGGGACCGCCACGGGCTGGGCAGCGCCGCCTCCGGCTCCTGCCGGACCGTCACGTCGTCCATCGTCATGTCACATCCGCCGTTTCCCGGCCGGTCCCTTCGATGAGTACGGGCCGACGCGACCACGCGCCGATTCCTTCGCCCTCCGCCGGGGCGTCCTGGACGATCACGTACCGGCGGGGAGCCAGGACTCCCGGTCGGCCGGGCAGCGCCGCCATCAGCGCGCCGTGCGCCCGCGCCGGTGTGAGCGGCGAGCCCCCGGCGGCGAGATACGCCGTGAGCTCCGGCCCGGCGCCTTCCGTCCCGGCCGGTTCCGTGAGGTGTACGTGGACGGGTACGCCGCCCAGGGCACCGCTCAGGGCCTCGGCCACGGCCGCGGGTGACACCCACGACCCGTCCACCCGCTCCCACCCGGGACCCCGTTCGACCGGCCGGACGCCCGTCACCTCGGTGAGGGCCTCACACGGCACGTCCGCGACGGCGGCCGACTCCAGGAGCCGTACGAGTCCGGTGGCGAATCCCTCGGCCTCGTCCCGGGTGAACAGCGCCGGGTCGACCCACACCCCGAGCCGCAGCAGCGGGTCCGTCTCGTGGACGAAGGTCAGGACACGGGTGGGAAGCACCTGCACGGGACCCCAGCTCAGCTCCAGGTCGGGGACGGCGGGGATCTCCGCCGTTTCCCCGACCGGTTCCCCTGCCGTGGCCGTGGCCGTGGCCGTGGCCGTGGCCGTTGGCGTCCGCATCGCGCTCACGTCGTTGAACACGACGTCCCGCGCGAACTGGCTGCCCCGCTCGAAGGTCGTCCGGCCGATCATGTCCCACAGCGCGAGCGCGTCGAACTGGCTGTGCCGGTAGGCGTTCAGCGCCGCGCCCCAGGTCTTGCGGAGGAGCGCGTCGAAGGACGGTACCCGCACGTCGAGGGCGAGCAGCGCGTCCTGCGAGAGGGTGTTCACCGCTCGGGCGAGCCGCGGCCCGAACCGGTTGGAGGTCGGGACGGCCGCCACGCAGGTCGGCTGGCCCGCGCGGTGCGCGACCAGCGCGCACCAGGCCGTCAGCAGGACGGTGGACGGCAGGGCGCCGGTCCGCTCCACGACCCGGGCCAGGGCCACGGCGCCCCGCCGGGAGCGCAGCGTCAGCTGCGAGGCGTGGACCTCGGCGCCCTCGGCGCCGGGCTCGGCGAACATGGCCTGCGGCTCGTCGCGGATGATCCGCTCCCAGTAGCGCAGGGACGCACCGGACTTGCGGATGCCCGCCGGCGTGGCCTCCTCGGCCGCGAGGTCGAGCGGGGTGAGGGCCGTCGGCTCGGGAAGCGTCCCGCCGGACAGCAGGGCTTGCCACTCCTCCTGGAGGACGCCGAGCGCGCCGAAGTCGGTCACGGCGTGGTTCGCCGCGAGCGCGGCGAACCGGGGCGCGCCGTCCAGGCAGACGAGGGTGACACGGAGGGGGAAGTCGCGGTCCAGGTGGAAGCGCGCGTCGCGGGCCTGGCGCGCGAGCCCGTCGGCGTACCCGGCGGGGTCGTCGGGGAGCTCGGCGTGATCGAGGAGCGTGACGGTGAACTCGCCCGCACCGGTCACCACTTGTTCGCCGGGGATGCCGGAGGGATCGCCGGGGAAGGTGGTGCGGAGTCCTTCATGCCGTACCGCGAGCGTCCGCAGGGCGTCGAGTGCCGCGTCCAGAGTCGTCCCTTCGGGCGCCGGCCAGACGTCGTGGATGTTGATGTGGGCCGGCTCGTCCCGGAGGATGCAGCGGATCATGTTGGCCTGCCCCATGGTCACGGAGCCCCGGCGGGCCGCGCCGCCCGCGTAGGCGACGGTGACGGAGGAGGAGTGCGTCGGCCGCGGGGTGGCGGTCGCCTCGTGGGCCGCGGTCACCATGCGAGGACTTCCGGGGAGTTCGCGGCACGGACCAGCGGTTCCCAGGCGTCGATCAGGAGGGCGAAGTCCTCCATGTCGTCCCGGGCCTCGTCGAGAAGCCGGTCGAGGTCGGCGGAGAGCAGGTCGGCGGCCTCGGCGTAACGGCCGCCGAGCTTGCGGTAGGAACGGTCGAGGACGTCGAAGCGCTCGGCGTCCTCGCGTCGGTCGCGGCCGGCGCTCTCCCTGACGAGTGCGGCCACGGCGGGCGCCCGGACGCGGCCCTCGGGGTCGAGCAGCCCCTCGCCGGCCGCCGTCAGACCGGCGTACACGGCGTGGAAGTACGGCATCGAGAGCAGGAACTTCGCGAACCGGCGCTGGTAGGCGAGGAATCCGCTGTCGGACCGGCGCTCGCCCGTATGGAAGTTGACGATGTGCCGGTTGTGCAGCACGCCGGGGAGCCGGGCGTCGTGGACCAGGTGGATGAGGAAGTAGTCGCTGCCGATGGTGTCCTTCGCGGGCGGCAGCGGCACGCGCCCGTACACCTCGCGGGCGAAGCCGATGTTGCACATGTCCACGCGCGTGGGGCTGACGGTGGTGAGCGTGGACTCGTCGCCCGTGAACGTGGCCGTCCCGGCACCCCGGAACGCCTCCGCGATCAGGTTGCCGCGCCAGATCGCCGGGTAGCCGTCGGGGATCGACAGGCCCACGACGTCCTCGTAGACGGCGGGGTCGAGGCCGCGGATCTCCGCGACGTCGACGGACATCTCGCCGACGAACGAGCCGCCGACCATCGCGACCGTCCGGTGGGCGTACGCGGGGTCGAGCCTGCTCCGGGTCACGGCGCCGGCCACGTCGGCGGCTCGCCGCCCCAGGGCCGTCAGCTCCTGGTGGAGGGGGAAGACCGGCTGTCCGTCCCACGACTGGTAGCGGCTGTCGGAGTCCCGGCGGTGCACCGACGCGCATCCCAGGGCCTCGGCCACGAGGAACGCGCGGTTCGTGCAGGAACCGTAGGAGACGCCGGAGGGGAGCAACAGGTCGAGCACGCGCTCCGGTTCGGGAACGGCCGCCCTGGCGACCGCGTCCCGGAGGAAGGCCCGCTGGTCCGTCTCGTCGAGATGGTGGACGACGATGCCGGGTTCCGGCGGCAGCGCGCGGACCGTCGCCCGGTGCTCGGCGAGCACCGCGTCATCGGAGGAGTCCAGGACGACGAGGTGGACCTCGACGTCGAAGTGGCGTGCTCCGTAGGCGGCTTCCGCCGCGGTGGCGCGGATCGCCTCCGTGCAGGCCCGATTGGTGGGCAGGGTCAGACAGACGCGGCGCACGCGGGTTCTCCGCTCTGTCCGTCGGCCGCGACGTTCTGCTTGTCGTCTTCCGGCTCGTGCCAGGACGTGAGACCGAGGAGGCGGCTGCCGAGTGCGGTCAGTTCCGCCGTCGGGTAGCGCTTGGACTCGTGGAGCACCGGGTCGCCGACCAGGGTGCGGTTCCAGCGAGGCGTGCGCAGGTGGCGCCAGGACTCGACGCGGGAGTGACGCAGCCGCTCGTGCTCTTCGAGGGCGGGCATCATCGACAGGTACTGGACCGCGCGCACGCCGTCCGTCGAGGTGTTGCGGGCCACCCCGTGGGCGAGCAGGCCGTTCCAGATCAGCAGGTCGCCCGGGTGGAGGTCGGGCCGTACGACGGGGAACTCGTCGCGGTCCAGGGCGGGGCGCAACGGGTCGCGGTCGGCCGGCTGGTCGGTCTTCCACTCCTCGAACCGCCGGAAGAGCTCCGGTCCGCACTGGAACCCGCCCGTCTCGGGCGTGGTGTCGTTGAGCGCGATGATGCCCTGCACCCGCTGCGGAGGCACGCCGATCGTCGTGTCGATGTCCCAGTGCAGCTCGATGTCGAAGCCCCGCTCCGTGGGCTCGATGAGGGCGCGGTCACGGTTCCCGACGTTGGGCGGGTTGAGGTTGAGCCGGTCCAGGGTGACCCACAGCTCCTCGCAGTCCCAGACGTCCACGAACGCGTCGTAGACGCGCTGGGCCTGGCGGTTGTTCCACAGGAGTTGATGGTGGTAGGCCTCCACGAACCCGTAGACGTGCAGCTGTTGGTCCAGTTCGGACCGGAACGGCCTGTCCTCGTACCAGCTGTCCGGGTTGTCGGGGTCGAGGCCCTGGAACTCCCAGGTGAAATCCAGGAGTTTCCGGGCGTCTTCCGCCGGTATCGCCTCGCGGACGATGACGTATCCGTACGTCTGCCAGTGCGCGAAGTCCTCTTCGGACAGCACCCGGAGGGGCCGGGACTTTGTCAACTCCCGCAGGGTCGTCTGTGCGAGGTACGACTCGCCGTCGGCGCTGAAGTAGGGCCGGTCCGACGCGGCCCGGTGGAGATAGGGGCGCCGCGGGCGAGGGGCGGAAGCGGGTGTCGTCATGGGGTCGCTCCGGTGGGGGAGTCGGGGCCAGGGTCCTGTCCGGCGGACGGAAGTGCCGATCAGTCAGGAGCATTGGTTTAGACCATAGGCGATGTCAAGTGACCGTTTGATGACCGCGATTGCACCGTTCGATGACCAGGGCATACTCCGTCAAGTGGTCTAGACAAGGTGTGGACGACTGGCCTAGGGTCCTTGGCGCGGCTCCGGCTCCCGGGACTTCCCCCGGTCGACGCCTTCGACTGTCCGCCCACGCCGAGGGAGCGTTTTCCCCCCATGACCACGTCCCGTTCCACCAGTGCGCCCACCGCGCCGACGCTGCCGAACACCACGCTCGACCTGCGCAATCCCGGTCCGGGCCTGCTCACGCTCGACCCCGTCCACACCGCCCTGCTCCACGGCCTCGACGAGCTGCTCACCGGTCTCGCCGCCCGGCTGTCGGCCCCCGAAGTGGTCGGACCACCGCTGCTGTCCGTCGAAGGTCTGACCCGCCTCGACTACTTCCGCAACTTCCCCCACCTCGGGGTCTCCGCGGGGCGGTTCACCGCCGAGGCCCACGAAGGTCTCGCCGCCGGCGAGGCGCCGGCGGGACTCCCGCTCGAACCCACCGGCCACCTGCTGCCCTCCGCCACCTGCTACGGGCTGCTGCTCTCCCTGGAGGGCCGGGACGTCGGCGAGGACGGGCTGCGGCTCTCCGCGACCGGCCGCTGCTTCCGCAACGAGACCCACTACGACGGGCTGCGGCGCCTGTGGGGTTTCCACATGCGCGAGGTCCTGTACCTCGGCACCAAGCAGGGCGCCCTCGACCACCTGGAAGCGGGCGGCGAGTTCGTCCAGGAGCTCGCCGGGCGCCTCGGCCTCGACCTGACCCGGGCGACCGCCGACGACCCCTTCTACGACCGCGGCGGCTCCCGCGCCCGCCTCATGGCCCTCGACCCCGTCAAGCACGAGTTCAGCGCCCCCGACGGCACGGCCATCGCCTCCGTGAACCGGCACCGGAACTTCTTCGGCGAGCGGCTCGACATCCGCGCCGGATCCGAGGGTCCCGCCTACAGCGCCTGCGTCGCCTTCGGCGTCGAGCGCTGGGTCCACGCCATGATCCTCGCCCACGGCACCCCCGAGCAGGCCCTCGCGCGGCTGCGCGCGGCCGCCGCCTGAGCCGTCGCGAACACCCGTAACCCCACCAGCAAGGAGTGACCCGCACCATGGAACGCATCGACGCCTGGCTCCGCGAGAAGAACCCCGGTCTCGACGGCCCGATCGGCACCGACGAGGACCTCATCGAGGCCCGGCTGATCGACTCGATGGACTTCCTGGAGTTCATCGACCTGCTGGAGGAGCTCTCCGGCGCGAGCATCGACCTCCAGGACGTCACCATCGACGACTTCCGCACGCTCTCCCGCGTGCGCGAGCGCTTCCTGACCCCCGCCGCCGGATGACCTCCGGGCGGTGAGCGGCGCGGAAGCCCGTACGGTCACGGCGGCCGTCGCGACGACCGCCGAGGTCCTCGACCACCCGGAACTGCACGAGGGCCTGCTCGCGCCCTGGGAGCTGCGGCGGCTCGACGCGATACGGGTCCCGGCCCGCCGCGCCGACGTGGTCGCCGCGCGCCTCCTGCTGCGCCTCTGCGTCGCCCGGTGCACCGGACGGCCGCCGGGCGAAGCGGCGCCGGCCCAGCACTGCCCCGGCTGCGGACGGTACGGCCACGGGCGCCCGTACCTCCCCGACCGACCCGACCTGGGCATCAGCCTCAGCCACGCCGACGGGCTCGTCGCGGCGGCGGTCGGGCCGGGCGCGGTCGGCATCGACGTGGAGCCGGCGGCTCGCCGTCCCGGGCCCCCGTCGACGCTCGGCCGCATGCTGCCCGAAGCCGCCGTGCGGGAGGCCGCCGCCGCACCCGACCCGGAGGCGGCGCTGCTCCGCCTCTGGGTGCGCGGCGAGGCCCTGTTCAAGGCCGGGCAGGCGCGGATCGACGAGGCGGGGGAGTCCGGCCTGACGACCCTGGAGTGGACGGACCGGAGCCGGGCGGCCGTGGTCGCCCTGGCCGGCCCGGCGCCCCTCCGTGCGCTCTCGGTCTTCCCCGCTGTCTCCGTCTTCCCCGACCTCTCCGTCTTCCCTGCCCTCTCCGTTCTCCGTGTTCCGGAGGGTCAGTCGGCGATCCAGTCGCCGCCGTCGGAGCCGAGCAGGGAGATCAGGACGATGACCGCGAAGACGGAGGCGAAGGCCAGCCCCGGCGTCGCGAACAGCATGACGACGCCGGCGGCCAGGTAGAGGCTCTCGATCACGACGAGCGCGGTGCGCAGGGCCCGGGGGAGCGGACGGCCCAGGCGGTAGACGCAGTACGCCAGGAACAGGCCGAAGGCCAGGGCGACCAGGCCGATGGGGGCCATGAGCGTCGCACCGTCCCCCCGCTCCTCCGGGGCCAGCGCCAGCAGGAGGACGCCCACGCCGGTCGCGCTCAGGGCCTGGGCGGCGACGAGGATCCGGGCTCGCTTGATGGTGGCGGGGACGGGAACGGGAGGGGGACTTGAGGAAGCGCGGGAACCGGTCACGGGGCTTCTCCTCGGAGAGGGAATCTCTCAACAAGGGAATTGTTGAACGATAGTTGGCGTCGGTCAAGCGGGTCAGGCCAAGACGCCTGGATCCCAAGCGCCCTGGCGTGAAACGGAGTTGGAGTCTCCGGGCGTCAGCCCGCGACCTCGAGCACGAAGAAGAGGAACGCGATCTTCGTCGACAGTGCCTGGAAGCCCTCCGGGTGCGCCTCGCGTGCGGCCGGGTCGGGCTGCGGCTCGCTGACGACGGAGAGACGGAAGCCCGCGTCGGCGAAGGCCTCGGTCATCGCGTGCAGCGGACGCCGCCAGAAGGTCATCGGGACGGTCCGGCCGCTGAACACCATCTCGGAGTCGTAGCTCGTGGTGGCGTGGTAGTCGGGCCGGGGGTCCTGCATCGCGTAGTCCACGAAGGGGTGCTGCACCGACACGAGCAGCCGCCCGCCCGGCCGCAGCACGCGCCGCACCTCGGCGAGCGTCGGCCCCCAGTCCTCCAGGTAGTGCAGCACCAGCGAGGCGACCACGTCGTCGAACGCCCCGTCCGCGAAGGGCAGGGGATCGCGCAGGTCGGCCACGCGCAGATCGGCCCCGTCCCCGAGCCGCCGCCGGGCGAGGGCCAGGATGCCGGCGCTGGAGTCGATGCCGGACACCACGGCACCGCGCTCGCGCAGCGCCGCCGTCAGCGGGCCCGCGCCGCAGCCCGCGTCCAGGATCCGGCGACCGGTCACGTCCCCGGCGAGGGCCAGCATCGCGGGCCGCTCGTAGTAGGCGTTGAGAAGGTTGGTCTCGTTGTCCGCCGCGTACGCCTCGGCGAAGCTGTCGTAGTCGTTCGCCTCGGCCGGGTCCACGGTCTCGGCGACGATCGGGTCGTCAGTACGTTCCATCGTGGCAGCCTAGTAATCCCATGATCCGCGGAACAGGGGTCTACGCCACCAGACGCCTTACGTCGCCGAGTCCCACGCCGTCGTCAGACCGTCCAGCCACGCCGGCGGCAGTTCGGCGGCGTCCCACTCCTCGTGCAGCGACTCCGAGGCCGCCGTGAGCCGCTCCAGGACGGCGACGCTCGTGGGGGAGTGGACGAGCGAGTAGCGGCCGTGGATCGCGATCGCGCTCTGGGGGCCGTACTCCGCGTACAGCCGCTCCAGGCGCGCGTGATGCACCGAGGCGAACTCGGTGAGCCTGCCCGCGTACCCCGCCCGCTGCCGGGGGCTCATCGTGCCGAGCACCGCCGTGAGCACCTGCTCCGTGGCGTTCGGGTCGAGGTCGGAGACATCGGTGTACGAGAGGTAGAGCGGCGTGAGCGCCACCTTCGTGCGCTCCATCTCCGCCCGCCCCACGGGAGAGCGCGCGTCGGCGGCGTCGTCGTCGGCGCCGGGCGCGAGGGCGTGGCGCAGGGTGCGCTCGGCGATGTCGGCCAGCTCGTCCGCGACCGCGCGCGATCCGTCGCGGAACCCCGCCTCGTAGGGCTCGCCCCTGTCCTTGTCCCCGGGGTCCCGCCGCGCGGTTCCGCCGATCTCCGTGTGCGCGAGGGCGAGCGCGCCCGCCTCGACGAGCCCGATCAGTTCCTCGGCGTCGCCCGACCAGACCCCCGCGCGCGCCAGGAGCTGGAGGAGCGTCCTCTTGGCGTTGAGGACGCTGACCGCGTCCAGCTGCTGCTGCCGTCCCTCTTCGGCGGCGTGCATGGGCTCCTCCTCGTCTCTCCGACGGGCGCTGTCCCGGGACGCGCGCCCCGCCACGGACACTAGCAGCGGCCGATCTTGGGAACACGGGTCTCGGGCGCGTCCCTTCGATCGCGGTCGAACAGAGGTCGTCTCGCGTGGCAAAGGACCCGCTGGAGGCTCCCGTGATACAGTGGATATCAGTTGCAGTTGTGGTTCCCAGTAAACTTCAAGTGCTTTGGTGGGCTGTTTCCACCAGGCACTTTTTGTATTTTCGGTGCTTTCCGGACGGGGCAATCATCGCGGCGACGCCGGAATTCACGCAGTGTGCATTCCGGGTACTGCCTCGAAGGAGATATCGCATGGCTACCGGCACCGTTAAGTGGTTCAACTCGGAAAAGGGCTTCGGCTTCATCGAGCAGGAGGGTGGCGGCCCGGACGTCTTCGCCCACTACTCGAACATCGCCACCCAGGGCTTCCGTGAGCTCCACGAGGGCCAGAAGGTGACCTTCGACGTCACGCAGGGCCAGAAGGGCCCGCAGGCGGAGAACATCCTCCCCGCCTGACGCTGACGCGTTGACACCGCCGGTGCCCCTCACCCCTTGGGTGGGGGGCACCGGTGCGTCGCCGTGCAGTCGATGTGCAGTCGCCGTACCGCCGCCGCGCCGCCGCCGTGCCAAGGAAGGCATTCATGAACACCTCGGACCGCAAGCCGGACCGCAAGAACGAGTTCGCGCTCCCGGAGACCGTCACCCCGGCCCTGCCGCCGGCGGAGACCTTCGACGCCCTGGAGCTGCCCGCCGAGGTGCTGGGGAAGCTCACCGAGCTCGGCGTCACCACCCCCTTCCCCATCCAGGCCGCGACGCTGCCGAACGCCCTCGCCGGCCGCGACGTCCTCGGCCGTGCCCGCACCGGCTCCGGCAAGACCCTCGCCTTCGGGCTCGCGCTCCTCGCCCGCACGGCCGGGCGCCGCGCCGACGCGAAGAAGCCCCTCGCGCTCGTCCTCGTCCCCACCCGCGAGCTCGCCCAGCAGGTCACCGGCGCCCTGGAGCCGTACGCCCAGGTCCTCAAGGTCCGGATGGCCTCCGTCGTCGGCGGCGTCTCGATCAACCGGCAGGTCGGTGCGCTCCGGGACGGCGTCGAGGTCCTCGTCGCCACCCCCGGCCGCCTCATGGACCTGGTCGAGCGCAAGGACTGCCGCCTCGACCAGGTGACCGTCACGGTCCTCGACGAGGCCGACCAGATGGCCGACCTCGGCTTCATGCCGCAGGTCACCGCCCTCCTCGACCTGGTCAAGGACGGCGGACAGCGCCTGCTCTTCTCGGCCACGCTCGACAAGAACGTCGACCAGCTCGTCCGCGAGTACCTCGACGACCCGGTGGTCCACTCCGTCGACCCCTCGGCCGGCTCGGTCGACACCATGGAGCACCACCTCCTCCAGGTCCACGGCCCCGACAAGTACGCCACGGCCACGGAGATCGCCGCCCGCGACGGGCGGACCCTGATGTTCCTCGCCACCAAGGCGTCCGTGGACCGCTTCACCCGGCACCTCCTCGGCAGCGGCGTCCGCGCGGCCGCGCTGCACGGCGGCAAGTCGCAGCCGCAGCGCACCCACACCCTGGAACGGTTCAGAGCCGGCGCCGTGCCCGTCCTCGTCGCGACGAACGTCGCCGCGCGCGGCATCCACATCGACGACCTCGACCTCGTCGTGAACGTCGACCCGCCCGCCGACCACAAGGACTACCTCCACCGGGGCGGCCGCACCGCCCGCGCCGGCGAGTCCGGCCTCGTCGTCACCCTGGCCACGAAGGACCAGCGCCAGGACGTGCTGCGCCTCATGGGAGACGCGGGCATCCGGCCGAAGATCACCCAGGTCCGCTCCGGCGAGGCCGAGCTGACCCGGATCACCGGCGCCAAGACCCCCTCCGGCGTCGCCATCGGCGGCAACGCGCCCGTCACCCCCGACCGCGACCCGCGCGGCGCCGCCTTCCGGGGCATCGGCACCGTCCCCGGCAAGCCCGGCCGCGCCAAGAACGCCTCCCGCCGCTCCAGCGAGGCCAAGCAGCAGGCCGAGGCCCGTGCGGCGGCCCGGGTCCGACGGGGCCGCTGACACCGCCGGGGGGCCCTTGCGGCCCCTGAGGCGGCCGTGATCCCATGTCCGTCGGTCTTCTGATCATGGACATGGGAAGCAGGGAGGGGAGAAGCGTGATCGGTGAACTCGTGCCCGGCTCCGTCGCCACGGAGTGGCGGACCGACGACTCGCTGCCGGTCGCCCTGTTCCCCGAGGAGGAGGCGGCCGTCGCCCGCGCGGTCGAGAAGCGGCGACAGGAGTTCGCCACCGTCCGGCACTGCGCGCGCCGCGCCCTGGGACGCCTCGGCGTGCCCGAGGGTCCCCTGCCGCCCGGCAAGCGGGGGGCTCCGCGCTGGCCCGAGGGCATCGCGGGCAGCATGACCCACTGCGTGGGCTACCGTGCCGCGGCCGTGGCCCGCACGGCGGACGTCGCCTCCCTCGGCATCGACGCCGAGCCGGCGGAAGCGACCCTGCCGGACGGCGTCCTGCCGGTGATATCCCTTCCGGAAGAGCGTCGCCACCTCGACGAACTGGCCGTCGGAGCACCCCGGATGCCGTGGGGACGGCTGCTGTTCAGCGCCAAGGAGAGCGTCTTCAAGACCTGGTACCCGCTGACGGGCCGGGAGCTGGACTTCGAGGAGGCGATGATCGCCTTCACGCCCGACGGCGGGCACGGCGCGCCCACCGGAACGGGAACCTTCACCGCGGACCTCCTCGTCCCCGGCCCCGTGGTCGACGGCGCGCGCCGGGACCGGTTCACCGGCCGCTGGCTGGTACGCGACGGAGTCGTGCTCACCGCGATCGCCCTCACCCGTTAGCGGAACCAAGTCGCCCCGCGGACAGTCTCTTTACTCGGCGTTCAATCGCGTCGAGGATCATTTCCGTCCCATCCTTCCGGGCAAGGGGGCGCGGCATGGCGACACACGACGGCACACCGGAGACCGAGGCGGCGAGACGACGCGACCTGGAACGGCGGGTCGCCGCGCTGCGGCGCTCTGCCGCCGCCCACCCCGACGCCTTCCTCGCCCAACTCGGTCACACCCTCCTTGAGTTAGGTTCTCTGCTCGCCGGAGACCCGGACCGGCACGAGGAGTCGATCGGCATCCTCGGGGAGGCGGCCGATGCCTACCGCGACCTGCTCGCCCTCCACGGTGACGTCCATCTCCCGGGCCTGGCCGTCGCGTTGCACCGGCAGGCCCTCAGCCTCGGCGTCGTCGGCCGCCGCGAGGAAGCCCGCGCCGCCGCCGACGGCGCCGTCGGGGCCCTCCACCGGGCCATCGGCAAGGGAGTCGTCGAGGACGGCCGCGGCGAACTGGCCGACGCCCTGGTCAACCTCGGCAACCAGCTCGCCGAGACGGGCCGCCACCACGAGGCCCTCGACCGGGTCACCGAGGCCGTGGCGATACGGCGCTCCCTCGTCGACCCGGCGACCGGCGCGGGCGCCGGGGCGCTGGCCTCCGCCCTCGGGGACCTCGGCATCAAGCTCGGCGAGATGGGCCGCCAGACCGAGGCCGTCGACGTCCTGGGCCAGGCGGTCACCACGTACCGCGAGGCGGCGGAGCGGGCCCTCGGCCCCCGGACCCTCGGCGACACCGCCGAGCACGCCGCCGTCGCCTTCGCCCTCGCCCGTACGCTCACGGGCCTGGGCCGTACGCAGGAGGCGGCGCCCTGCTTCATCGAGGCGGCGGCCCTCCGCGCCGAGATCGAGGCACGCGAACCGAGGGCCACGGCCTTCGCCGACCACCTCCTGAGCGGGTACGGGACAGGGCGCGACGGCGACGCGCCCCGGGCCCGTACCGGTGCCCGCGCGGAGCCACCGGCCGACTCCGCCGCCCCCGATCCCCTCCCCGACATCGCCCGGCTCAACTCCCGTGCCCTCGCCCTCGCCGAGGTGGGCCGCGTCGACCTCGCCGTCGCCACCCTCGACCAGGCGATCGTCCTCGGCCGCGCGGCGGCCGCCGACGGCAGCGCCCGGGCCGCCGTCGCCCTCGCCCGCACCCTCCACCACCTCGGGCTCGTCCGTGCCTGGGCCGGGCGCCGGGCGCAGGCCCTCGAAGCCGCCGACGAGGCCGTCCACCTCGGGCGGCGGCTGCTGGTCGCCGCGCCCGACGTCGTACGGCCGCTGCTCGCGGAGGCGGCCGACAGCCTCGGGAGCCGGCTCGCGGTGCTCGGGCGGCACCGGGACGCCGTCGCGCCCGCGACCGAGTCCGTCGCCCTCTACCGGCAACTCGCGCACACCGACCCCCTGGCGTACGAGGGCGAACTCGCCCGCGCACTCAACAACCTGGGCATCCGGTTCACCGACAGCGACCGGCACGCCGACTCGCTCGCCGTCACCGAACAGGCCGTCGACATCCACCGGCGGCTCCACCGGCGTGAGCCGGAGAAGCAGCGCGACGGGCTCGTCCACGCCCTGTCCAACCTCGCCCTCCGGCTCGCCCGCCTCGAACGCGCCGACGAGGTGGCTCCGCCCACCGCGGAGGCGGTCCGGCTGCTCGGCCCGGTGGAGCGGATGCACCCGAGCAACGACACCGCCGCCCTCGCCGAGTCCCTCGCCTGGCTCGCCTGGTACCTGCGCAAGCGCGGCCACCGGGACACCGCCCGCGACGCGGCCCGCACGGCGGAGGAACTGCGCCGCCTCGCCTCGAAACCGGGCCGCTGATCCCGATGTGACGGATGCGGGGGATGCGGGGGATGCGGGGGCGCCTCCGGGGGAACGGGAGTACGGTCGGGACGATCTTGTACGGAGGCGGGGCCGGTCGTCCCGCGGGCGAGAGGTGAGGCAGCACATGGCGCAGCAACAGGACGCGGTCGTCTCGTACCCCGTCGGACACGTCGTCGGCGGTCGGGGCGAGGTGCGCGACGACGAGTGGGGCGGGGTCGAGGCCGTGATCCGGCTCGACGCCGAGGCCTTCGGGCCCGAGGCCCTGGCCGGGCTCGACGCCTTCTCGCACCTGGAGGTGGTCTACCACTTCGACCGGGTGAAGCCCGAGGCCGTCGAGACCGGCGCCCGCCACCCGCGCGGCAACACGGAATGGCCGCTCGTCGGCATCTTCGCCCAGCGGGGCAAGAACCGCCCCAACCGCATCGGCGTCTCCCGCTGCCGCCTCGTCCGCACCGACGGCCTCGACCTCCACGTGCGGGGCCTGGACGCCGTCGACGGCACCCCGGTCCTCGACATCAAGCCGTACATGGCCGAGTTCGGCCCCCAGGAACCCACCGTCCAGCCGGCCTGGGCCGACGAGATCATGCGCGAGTACTACTGAGTGAACCGGCGTCCGGGAGGCGAACTAGGGTTGCCCCCGTGCGCGTACTGCTGGTGGAAGACGACGAGCCCATAGCCGAGTCCCTGCGACGGGGGCTCCTGCGCTACGGGTTCGCGGTGGAATGGGTGACGACGGGCGCCGAGGGCCTCGCCGTCACCACCCCCTACGACCTCGTCCTGCTCGACCTCGGCCTGCCCGACACCGACGGCCTCGACGTCTGCCGTGCGCTCCGCCGCCGCGGCGACGTGCCGATCATCGTCATCAGCGCGCGCAGCGACGAGACGGACCGCGTGGTCGGCCTGGAGATCGGCGCCGACGACTACGTCTCCAAGCCCTTCGGCGTCCGCGAGGTCATCGCCCGCATCAGGGCCGTCATGCGCCGGGTGCGTCCCGAGACGCGGACGGCGGGACCGCAGCGGTACGGCGCGCGCCTGAGCGTCGACCGCAAGGCAGCCCGGGTGTGGACGGACGGCGCCGAGGTCGCGCTGACGCCGAAGGAGTACGACCTGCTCGCCTTCCTCACCGAGGAGCCGGGCGCCCTGATGTCCCGCGAACAGATCATGGAAGCCGTCTGGGACGCCAACTGGTTCGGCCCGACCAAGACCCTCGACGTCCATGTGGCAGCGCTGCGGAGGAAGTTGGCGGGAGCGGTCGCCATCGAGGCCGTGCGCGGGGTCGGCTTCCGTCTCGTCGTCGCCTCCGCCCCGGCGGGGCCGGACGGCGCCTCGGTGGAACTGCCGTGATCAAGCGGCTGATCGTCAGCTACGTCGCCCTCGTCGGCGTCGCGCTCGCCGCCTTCACCGTGCCCGTCGCCTTCACCCTCACCGCCCAACTCCGCGCCGACACCGAGGAGTCCGTACGGCGCGAGGCCACCACCATGGCGCTGCTGCTCGGAGACGGCGACGAGCCCGCCCGGCAGGCGCTGGCCCGCCTCGCGGGGGCGTACGCGGACGAGACACCCGGGACCGTGGAAGTGGTGGCGGCCGACGGCCGCAGCCCCGTGCCGCCGCTGCCGCCCGCCGGGAACCCCGGCGACGCGGCCTTCGCGGCCGCCCTGCGGGACGGGGAGACGACCGTCGACTGGGGCTCGCGGTACGTCTGGGGCCCGGAGCTGACGGTGACCGTGCCCGTCCACGCCGGCCATGACGTCGCCCGCGGACAGCACGGGCCCGACCGGATCGTCGGAGCCGTACGCGTCCGGTACGCGACGGACGGACTCTCCAGCCGGCTCTGGAGCATCTGGGGCTTCCGCGCGGTCCTCGCGGTCGGCGTCCTCGCGGTCGCCGCCGGACTGGGAGCCGTGTCGGCCCGGCTCCTCACCAAACCGCTCCGCCAACTCAACGACATGGCCAGCAAGTTCGGCGACGGCGACCTCACCGCCCGCTCGCCGGTCACCGGCCCGCAGGAGACCCGGACCCTGGCCCGCACCCTCAACCAGGGAGCCGAACGCCTCGACATCCTCGTCGCCTCGCAGCGCATCTTCGTCGCGGACGCCTCGCATCAGCTGCGCACGCCCCTGACCGCGCTGCGGCTGGCGCTCGACAACATCGCGGACGGCGTCGACGACGAGTTCGTCCGCGAGGACGTCGACCAGGCCACCGCCGAGGTCGTGCGCATGAGCCGCCTCGTCAGCGGCCTGCTCGTGCTCGCCCGTGCGGAGTCCCGGGTCTCCGTGCCCGAACCCGTCGCCCTGCGCGAGCTCGTCGAGGAACGACTCGACGTGTGGCGGCCGGCCGCCGACGAGCGCGGTGTGACGATCGTCCTCACCGGCGGCGCCGGCTGCGGCCCCCGCGTCCTCGCGGGCCCCGGCAACCTCGACCAGGTCCTCGACAACGTCCTGTCCAACGCCCTGGAGGTCTCGCCGGACCGCGGGACGATCACGGTGCGGGTGGAGGCGGGCGGCCCCGAGGAGGCGGTCCTGGAGATCGCCGACGAGGGCCCGGGCATGTCGGCCGCCGAACAGGCCCGCGCCTTCGACCGGTTCTGGCGCGGCCAGGGCCTGACCGGCCGCACGGGCTCGGGCCTCGGCCTCGCCATCGTCAAACAGCTGGTGACGGACGACGGTGGAGGGGTGGCGCTGAGGTCCGCGCCCGGCGGCGGTCTGTGCGTCCGGATCGTCCTGCGGACGGAGGCCGGACAGGCGGCCCGATGGATCAGCTGACCACCTGACCATCCGATGCGTTGATCAGCCCTCGGCCGGGAGCACCGAGGAGTGGTGGTTGACGATCAGCCAGCGGCCGTCGCGCTTCTCGTACTCGTACGTGTAGCGGGCGTCCACGGCCTTGGTGATCCCGGTCTTCGGGTCGGTGAGGTGGAAGCGGTAGAGCCCCGCGTCGAGCGCCGAGTTCTGGTCGAGGACGTGGATCACGGAACGGATCTTCTCGCCCCGGGGCTTCTTCTGCAGGAAGTGTGCGAAGTAGTCCGCGATCTCGGCGTGGTTGGTACGGATGCGGGGCGAGGCGGTCGGCAGCAGCACGGCGTCCTTCGCGTACCGCGCGGTGACCTTCGCCGGGTCGCCGGTGCGGAGAGCCGCGTTCCACTGGTCGAAGAGTCCGGCTATCTCGCGCTTCGTGACCCTCTCCTCGTCGTCGGCCACGCCGACCCCGGTGGCGAAGGTGCCGAGCGCGGCGACGGCGAGCGCGGCGGCGATGACGGCGCGGGTACGGGTACGGGTCGGGGCGCCGGTACGGGTGGGGGGCTGACGCTTCATGCGGGCTCCTGGCTCCTGCGAGAGTGAACGGGTCTCGAACGCGAAGCGGTTCGTGTGGTGTCACTCTCGCGGCGGCCGGTGAAGGCCCCGTACAAGGCACGTCAAGCGCCTGGACAAGACTCCGGAAAGAGCCGGGGCCGCACGGTCAACCCCGCGCCGCCACCGAGTCGATGACGCCGTGCCAGGTGCGCCGGTACCCCTCGCGGACCGGGCCCCCGACGAGCGCGAGGACCGTCGAGACCGCCGAGACGAGCGGGGCGGTCTCGTCGTGCTCGCACAGCCGGAGGTGGCCGTCGAGGAGAGCCGCCCCATGGGCGGTGTCGTGGGCCGCGTCGGCGTCGAGGAGACGGCGGGGGAGCCACTTGCCGCCGCCGAGCCAGGTGCCGCGGTGGTCGCAGAGGAGGTCGGCGGCGGCGCCGAGGACGAAACCGCCGACCGCGAGCCGCTCGACGCGGTCCGCGCAGTCGCCGAGGTCGTCCAGCGCGTCCGTCAGGCCGTACCGCTTCGACTCGACCGTCTCCGGCGCGAGCGCCGGGGGCCCCGCGAGGAGGTCCGCCTCGGCCAGCGCGCGGGCCTCGGCGGCGGCGCCGTCACGGTCCGCGAGGACGATGCCGTTCACGTACATGGTCTGGAGGACCGCGCGGCGGGCGGCGACGTCCGCGGCGAAGAGCTCGCCGAGGCCGGTCCGGGTGTGCACGAACAGCTCGACGACCCGCCCTTCGTGGCGGATCGTCTCCCGGTACGTCTCCGCGCCGGGCCCGTCGTCGAGGAGGACCGCGATGTCGAGATCGCTCGTCGCGGTGGCCCGCCCCGAGGCGGTCGACCCGGCGAGGACCACGGCGCGCGCGCCGGGAAAGCGGGAGCGGGCGAGGCGGCGGGCCTGGTCGACGGGACCGGTGCTCTGTTCGTGGTCGCGCATGCGGGTCAGGCTGACAGACGCCGTGCCGCCTGACCAGCGGTTTTCGGCCCGCCCGGAGGCCAGGTCACCAGTGGGTGAAGTCGTGGACGCCACCGGGAGCGTACGGGTCGTGGGCGGGGGAGCGGTTGACGTCGAGCTCGTCGGGAACGAGGGAGGGCAGCGCGGCGGCCAGGGCGGTGTTGCCGACGCGTACCCGGCCGTCGGTGTCGCGGAGGGACACGTCGAGACCGAGACGGCCGTCGACTTCGGGCGCGGTGACGTACAGGCGCGCGGTGGCGCGATCCCGCAGAAGGAAGCCGTCCAGCGTCAGGTGACCGGCCTCCTCTGGTGCGGTGGGCGGAAGGAGCAGGGAGGCGGCGGCGTGGAGCGCGTCGCCGAGCGCGAACGGGGGGACGGCGTCGAGCACGGGGCGGCGGGCGTCGGCCAGGGGAATGCCCAGCGGATCGGCACGGTCGGGCGCGGGGGGATCGGCCAGCACGTGGCGGAGGGCGGCGATCAGGTGGGGCCAGGGGACGGCGTCGCCCCGGTCGGTGATCAGCGGCACGTCGTACGCCACCCAGTCCTGCGGCGCGTCACCGCCACCGTCACCGATGACGACGCGGGTCGCGCCAGGCCGTTCCGGTGGTGGCAGGACGCCGCGGACGAGCCGCGGGGCGGGGCCAGGGGACAGCGGCGCCGAGGTGAAGCGGAGCAGCTGTCCCAGCGCCGCGCGGTGCAGGGCGGTCAGGATCTCGACGAGTCGGCCCTCTCCCTACGCCATGATCCCGCTGCCGTGGGGCGCGTAGAGGTCCAGGAGGCGGACGCGGGTCACCTGGAGGCGGTGGGCGAGGATCGAGCCCACCCAGTACGTGACGGACGCGCCGAACTCCGTGTCGGAGCGGCACATCGACCGTACGGCCGGGGCGTCGAACTCGAACGCCCGGACCGGCGTCATCGCCTCCGCGCCCGACTGGCACAGGTACGGCGGGAACAGCCACGACAGGCCGACGAGCTCGCCGTGGCGCAGGGTCTCGATCACCGGCGATCCCCGGCCCGGCACCTTGGCGTCGAGCGTCACCGCGCCCGTCTTCACGATCCAGAACTTGTCCGCGTGCTGCTGCTCCTCGAACAGCCGGTGACCGGAATCGAAGTACACGTCCTCGGCGAAGGCCATGAGCCGCTCGCGGTGCTCCGGCGGCAACGTGCTGACCTTGGGTGCGGCGCTGTTCATGGCGGACCCTCCTCGGACGTTCGGCTCCCCCTGCCAGTGTCGGACACGGGCCGGGCGTACGCAGCCGTCGTACGCCCGGACGGGCGGGGCCCGGGGGTGCGGGGCGCGCGGCGCGTACGTAGCGTGGCGGAGGGGAGACCGGGTGGGGTCAGGGGGCGGGAATCCATCCCTCGCGCAGATCGGTACGGACACACCCATGGCAGACAAGCCCGCGATCGTCCTCGTGCACGGATTCTGGGGCGGCGCCGCCCACTGGTCGAAGGTCGTCGTCGAGCTCCACCGGCGCGGGTACGACAGGCTGCACGCCGTCGAGAACCCCCTCACCTCGCTCGCCGACGACGCCGAGCGCACCCGCAAGATGGTCAACCAGGTCGACGGGCCCGTGGTCCTCGTCGGTCACTCCTACGGCGGCGCCGTCATCACCGAGGCCGGCGACCTGCCGAACGTGAGAGCCCTCGTCTACGTCGCCGCGTTCGCCCCGGACGCGGGCGAGAGCCCGGGGCAGATCAGCCAGGAGAAGCCGCCGGCCGCCTTCGACAACATCGTCCCCGACTCGGACGGCTACCTCTGGATCCGGCAGGACGCCTTCCGCGACAGCTTCGCTCAGGACCTGGGCGAGGACGAGGCCCTCGTCATGGCCGTCACCCAGAAGGCGCCACTCGGCTCCACCTTCGGGGACACGGTCACCGCACCCGCCTGGCGGGCCAAGCCGTGCTGGTACCAGGTGTCGACCGAGGACCGCATGATCCATCCCGACAACGAGCGCCGGATGGCGCAGCGCATGAACCCGCGCAAGACCGTCGAGCTCGACGCGAGCCACGCCTCGCTCGCCTCCCGGCCGGCCGAGGTCTGCGACCTGATCGAGCTCGCGGTACGGGAGACCGCCGCCGGCTGACGACCCGGGGGTGTCTGGCCCCCTGCCCCCCCCGCCCGGCCCGGCGTGCGCGGGCCCGGCGGAGGGCGGAGCATGAACGTGAGGGGGCGCGACCCTGGAGGGTGCCATGCCCGTCCCGGAGGGCGGCGACGCGCTCGTCGTACTGCGCGGAGTGGACAAACACTTCGGCTCCCTGCACGTCCTCCAGTCCATCGACCTGACGATCCACCGCGGCGAGGTCGTGGTGGTCATCGGCCCCTCGGGCTCGGGCAAGTCCACCCTGTGCCGGGCCGTCAACCGCCTGGAGACGGTGGACGCGGGCGAGATCGTCATCGACGGCCGCCCGCTGCCCGCCGAGGGCCGTGAACTCGCGGCCCTGCGGGCGGACGTCGGCATGGTCTTCCAGTCGTTCAACCTCTTCGCGCACAAGACGGTGCTGGACAACGTCACCCTGGGCCAGATCAAGGTCCGCAAGAAGGACCGGAAGGCCGCCGAGCGGCACGCCCGCGCCCTGCTGGACCGGGTCGGGGTCGCCTCGCAGGCGGACAATTACCCGGCGCAGCTCTCCGGCGGCCAGCAGCAGCGCGTGGCCATCGCCCGCGCCCTCGCCATGGAACCGAAGGTGATGCTCTTCGACGAACCGACCTCCGCGCTCGACCCCGAGATGATCAACGAGGTCCTGGAGGTCATGCAGCAGCTCGCCCGGGACGGCATGACGATGGTGGTCGTCACCCACGAGATGGGGTTCGCCCGCTCCGCGGCCAACCGCGTCGTCTTCATGGCGGACGGACGGATCGTCGAGGAGACGACCCCGGACGAGTTCTTCGGCAATCCGCGCAGCGAACGGGCCAAGGACTTCCTGTCCAAGATCCTCCACCACTGACGGACCGTGGCCCGCGCGCTCAGCAGCCCCCAGGGGTGATCGTCATGATCATGAGCCACACGCACCCGATCGGGTGCGGAAGAACCGTCAGGGCCTCCGTCGCCGTAGCGGCGGCCGTGGTCCTCTCCGTCACGTCGGCCGGATTCGCGCAGGGCGCCACCGGAGCCGTACCCGCCGACCACGGCGACGGCGACAAGATCACCGTCGGCATCAAGTACGACCAGCCCGGCATCGGCCTCAAGACCCCGGACGGCACGTACACCGGCTTCGACGTCGACGTGGCCACGTACGTCGCGAAGCAGCTCGGGCACGACCCCTCCGACATCGTGTGGAAGGAGGCGAAGAGCGCCGACCGCGAGACGCTGCTCCAGCGCGGCGACGTCGACTTCATCGCGGCCTCGTACTCGATCAACGACAAGCGCGCCGAGAAGGTCGACTTCGCCGGCCCGTACCTCCTCGCCCACCAGGACGTCCTGATCCGCGCCGACGACGACTCGATCAAGCAGCCGTCCGACCTCAACAACAAGAAGCTCTGCTCGGTCACCGGCTCGACCTCCGCGCAGAACGTCAAGGAGAAGATCGCCCCCGACGCCCAGCTCCAGGAGTACGGCGGCTACTCCGAGTGCCTGACCGGACTGGAGAACGGGGTCATCGACGCCGTCACCACCGACGACTCGATCCTCGCGGGGTACGCGGCGCAGCCGGAGTTCAAGGGCAAGTTCAAGCTCGGCGGCTTCGAGATGAGCAACGAGAACTACGGCATCGGCGTCCAGAAGGGCAGCGAGCTCAAGGCGAAGATCAACACCGCCCTGGAGAAGATGGTCGCCGACGGCTCCTGGGAGGCCGCGGTCAAGAAGAACTTCGGCCCCGCCGGCTACCAGAACGAACCGGCACCGCAGATCGGCGTCGTCGTGAAGTGAGCGGACCGCCGTGTTCGACTTCCTCGAAGGCTACGACCTGCTGGGAGCCTTCTGGACCACCGTCCAGCTGACCGTCTACTCCGCGATCGGCTCCCTGGTCTGGGGGACGCTGCTCGCCGCCATGCGCGTGAGCCCCGTCCCCCTCATGCGGGGCTTCGGCGCCGTGTACGTGAACATCGTCCGCAACATCCCCCTCACCGTCATCATCGTCTTCACCTCGCTCGGCCTCTTCCAGACCCTGGGCGTCAGCCTCGGTGCCGAGCGGTTCACCGTCATCAACTTCCGGCTCGCCGTCCTCGGCCTCACCGCCTACACCAGTGCCTTCGTCTGCGAGGCGCTCCGCTCCGGCATCAACACCGTCCCCCTCGGGCAGGTCGAGGCCGCCCGCGCGATCGGACTCAGCTTCCCGCAGGTCCTGCGGATCATCGTGCTCCCGCAGGCCTTCCGATCCGTCGTCGGACCGCTCACCAACGTCCTCATCGCGCTCACCAAGAACACGACGGTCGCGGCGGCGATCGGCGTCGCCGAAGCGGCCCTGCTCATGCGGGAGATGATCGAGAACGAGGCCCAACTCATCCTGATCTCGACGATCTTCGCCGTCGGATTCCTCTGCCTGACGCTTCCCACCGGCCTGTTGATGGGCTGGATCGCCAAGAAGGTGGCGGTGAAACGGTGAAGAGGGAGAGGGCCGCCAAGCCCCGGAAGGACACCCCGACCGTCCTGTACGACGTCCCCGGCCCCCGCGCCCGGCGCCGCAACACGCTGTGGACCGTCCTGTTCCTGCTGGCCCTCGCCGCCGTCGTCTGGTGGGTCCTGGCGGGCCTCGCCGCGAAGAGCCAGCTCGAATGGTCCAAGTGGGCGCCCTTCTTCACCGACGCCCGCGTCTGGGAGACGTACCTCCTGCCCGCCCTGAAGAACACCGTGACCGCCGCCGGGCTCGCGATGGTCATCGCCCTGCCCCTCGGCGCCCTCCTCGGCATCTCCCGGCTCTCCGACCACCGCACGGTCCGGGTCGCGGCCGGCACGGTCGTCGAGTTCTTCCGGGCCATCCCCGTCCTCATCCTCATGCTCTTCGCCGACGCCGCGTACTCCGAGTTCACCGACATCAGCCCCGACACCCGGCCCCTGTACGCGGTCGTCACCGGCCTCGTCCTCTACAACGCGTCCGTCCTCGCCGAGATCGTCCGCGCAGGCATCCTCGCCCTGCCGATCGGCCAGACCGACGCGGCGAAGGCCATCGGCATGCGCAAGGGCCAGATCATGACGTACGTGCTGCTCCCGCAGTCCGTCACCGCCATGCTGCCCGCGCTCGTCAGCCAGCTCGTCGTCATCGTCAAGGACACCGCGCTCGGCGGCGCGATGCTCGGATTCTCCGAACTCCTCGCCTCCGTGCGCCCGATGAGCGCGAACTACGGCGCGAACACCATCGCCTGCTTCACCGTGGTCGCCGTCGTCTTCGTGATCCTCAACTTCGCGCTGACCACCTTCGCGTCCTGGCTGGAACGGCGGCTGCGGCGCGGGAAGCGGACCACGGGCGCGGTGGTCGGCGCCGGGGCGGTCGAGGAGCTGGCGGTCCCGGGAGACCGGCCCGACCAGCCCGGCCGGCCCGACCAGCTCGGCCGGCCCGATCGACCCGACCGGCCCTGAGGGGGCTTGTGCGGGGGACGGGAAGTGCCGAAGTTCGACCCATGGACAAGGACTCCGACACGCCCCCGCGCGCGACCCCCACGACCCGGCTGCTGGCCGCGCTCGCGGGCCTGGTCGCCGCGTACGTCTCCCTCGCCGTGGCCGACCTCGTCGCCGCCCGCGTACGGCCCGAGGCCGCGCCCGTCCCGGCGGTCGGCGGCGCGGTCGTCGACCGGACACCGGCGGCGGTGAAGGAATGGGCGATCCGCGCCTTCGGCGAGGCCGACAAGACCGTCCTGACCGCCGGCATCCTGCTCCTCCTCGGCCTGCTCGCCGCCGCGACCGGCCGCCTCGCCCTCCGGAACCGCGCCCTGGGCACGGCGGCGGCCGGGGCCTTCGGGGTCGTCGGCGCGCTGGCGGCCGTCACCCGCCCCGACTCCGACTCGGCCCTCGACGCGGTGCCGTCGCTGGTGGGGACGGCGTGCGGGGCGGCCCTCCTGTACGTCCTGGCGGGACGGCTGCGCGCACCGGGAGCGGCCACCGACGCGGCCGGCCGGCGCGGATTCCTGCTCATCGCCGGGGGCGCCGGGCTCGCCGCCACCGGTGCCGCCGCACTCGGCCGGGCCGCCGGCTCACCCGTACAAGAGCACGCCGCCGCCTCACGTGCCGCGCTCCGCCTGCCCCGGCCCGCGTCCCCCGCCCCGCCCGTGCCCGCCGGGGCCCGGCTCCCCGTCCCCGGCATCAGCCCCTACCTCACCCCCAACCGGGACTTCTACCGCGTCGACACCGCGCTCGTCGTCCCCAAGGTCGACGCCGACCGCTGGCGGCTGCGCCTCCACGGCCTCGGCGTCCCCGAGGAACGCGTCCTGACCCTCCCGCAGCTCATGGCCCGGCCGGCCCTGGAACGGGACATCACGCTCGCCTGCGTCTCCAACGAGGTCGGCGGCCCGTACGTCGGCAACGCCCGCTGGCTCGGCGTCCCCCTCGCCGACCTGCTCCGCGAGGCCGGCGTCCGGCCGCCCTCCCGGGGCGGGCCCGCCGACCAGCTCGTCGCCCGCTCCGTCGACGGCATGACGATCGGCACCCCCGTCGAGGACGTCATGGACGGCCGGGACGCGCTCCTCGCCTTCGGGATGAACGGGGAACCCCTGCCCTTCACCCACGGATTCCCCGTCCGCATGGTCGTCCCCGGCCTGTACGGGTACGTCTCCGCCTGCAAATGGATCACGTCCCTCGAACTGACCACCTTCGACGCGTACGACGCCTACTGGGTGCCGCGTGGCTGGGCCGCCGAAGCCCCCGTCAAGACGCAGTCCCGCATCGACACCCCCCGCGCCGGCGCCCGCCCCGACGCGGGGACGGTCGCGGTCGCCGGGGTCGCCTGGGCCCAGCACCGGGGCATCGAACGGGTCGAGGTGCGGATCGACGACGGCCCCTGGCGCCCCGCCCGGCTCGCCGCCCCGACCGGCCGCGACACCTGGCGCCAGTGGTCGTACGCCTGGGAGGCAGCGCCCGGCCGTCACGCGATCACCGTCCGCGCCACCGACGGCACCGGCGCGACCCAGCCGGAGCGGCGGACGAGCACCATGCCCGACGGGGCGCAGGGATGGCACACGGTCGAGGTGACCGTACGGGAGCGCCCCTCGTAACGAACCTGGTCGAGCAGCCCCGTTCGGCGGTTCGATGAGGGAGACTGCTGCCGTGCGTGGACATCTTCCGGACGAGAGCCCCGGGTTCGTGGGGCGCCGCGAGGAACTGGAGCACGTCTCCGCCGCGTTGGCCGAGCACCGGCTCGTCACCGTGACCGGCGTCGGCGGGGTCGGCAAGACCCGGTTCGCCCTGCGCGCCGCCCGCCACGCCGCCGAACGGTACCCGGACGGCGCCTGGTGGGCCGACCTCACGCCCCTCGACGGCGACCGGCTGCTCGTCGCGCTCGTCGCCGACTCCGTCGACCTCTCCGACCACACACCCGGCATGGCCGCCACCGCGCTCTGCCGCCGTCTCGCCGACGACCGGCTGCTCCTCGTCCTCGACTCCTGCGAGCACCTCGCCGAACCCTGCGCCCGGCTCGTCACCGAACTCCTCGCCGCCGCGCCCGGGCTGACCGTCCTCGCCACCAGCCGCCGGTCCCTCGGCGTCGAAGGGGAACACGTCGTCGCCCTCGAACCGCTGCCGCCCGACGGACCCGACGCCCTGGAACTGCTGCGCCGGGCCGCCGGGGAGACGCTCTCGGCCGAAGGACCCGCCGCGGACATCTGCGCACGCCTCGAAGGCATCCCCCTCGCCCTGGAGCTCGCCGCCGCGCAGATACGGCGCGTCGGCGCCGAGGCCGTACGGGACCAGCTCAGGTCCCGGCCCGACGAGCCGCCCGGCGCCCGCTTCGACCTCCTCGCCTCCACCGAACGGGTCTGGCCCAGCCGCCACGAGACGCTGCGCGCGGCCATCGGCTGGAGCCACGCGCTGTGCGCCCCCCTCGAACGGCTCCTGTGGGCCCGGCTGTCCGTCTTCCGCGGTCCCTTCGACCTCGCGTCGGCCACCGCCGTCTGCCGCGGCGGCCCCCTCACCCCCGACACCCTGCCGACCGCCCTCGACGGACTCGTCCGCTCCTCCGTCGTCCGGCCGCCCGACGCGGCCGGGCGGTACCGGATGCTCGACACGATCCGGTCGTACGGGGCGACGTGGCTGGACCGTACCGGCGAGAGCGCGACGGTCGCCGACCGGCACGCGGACCACTTCAGAACCCTGGCCCGCGAGGCCGACACCGCCTGGCTCGGCGCGCCCCGCCTCCGGCACGGCGGCGCCGACGCCCACCACACCGACCTGCGCAGGGCCCTCGACCACCTGCTCCGCACCGACCCCGACGCGGCCCTCGACCTCATCGGCTCCGTCGCCTTCGCCTGGTCCTGCCGAGGCCACCTCCGCGAGTCCCGCGACGGCCTCGAACAGGCCCTCGCCCGCTCCGCCTCCCGAGGCCGAGCCCGCTCCCGGGCCCTCTGGGCCCTGGGCGTGACCCTCCTGCTCCAGGGCGACTTCGTCCCGGCCCAGGAGGTGAGCGAGCGGTGCGCACGGGAGGCGCGGTACGCGGAGGGCGCGGAGTCCTCGGCCGGGGCCCCCAGGCCCCCGGCGGACCCGCCGGAACGGCCCGGCGCCGGACCGCCGCCGGGAACGGCGGGGCCCGGACCGTCGGCGGCGTCGGCGGGGCCCCGACGGTCGGGTCCGGGTGGTGACGGCGGGGCTGCGGCGGGAGCCGAGGCCGTGCCGGAGGTACGGCGGGGCTCGCCCCCCGAGCTCGTTTCCGAGGCCGGGCCGGGCGATGGGCAAGGCGGCGAGGGTGGTCGGTCGGCTGCCCGGGCCGGCGGACCGAGGGCCGGCCGACGGCCGGACCCGTCGGCGCCACCGGCGCCCGGACCCCACCACACTGAGCCGCAGCCGCAGCCGCAGCCGCAGCCGCAGCCGCAGCCGCAGCCGCAGCCGCAGCCGCAGCCGCAGCCGCAGCCGCAGCCGCAGCCGCAGCCGGGGCCGCAGCCGCAGCCGCAGCCGCAGCCGGGGCCGGAGCCGGAGCCGGAGCCGCAGCCGGAGCCGGAGCCGGGGCCGGACCCGGCACCCGTCCCGGTCCCGGACGCCCCGGGCCCCTCCCGGGAGCTCACCCTCGATGCCGCCGCCCTGGCCGGGCTCGTCGCGATGACCACCGGGCGGGTCCAGGCCGCGTACGTCCTCGTCGGGCACGTACTGGAGTCCGTACGCGGTGCGCCGGGGGACTCCGCCGCGCGTCTGCGGTGCGAGCTCGTGCGGGTCTTCGCGCTCACCGGGCTCGGGCGGCTCGCCGAGGCACGGGACCGGGCACTCGCCCTGCGGGCCGTGTGCGACGCGCTCGACGAGCACTGGACCCGTACCGCCCTGGAGTACCAGCTCGCTCTGACCGGCCTCCTGGAGGGCGACCCGGTGGCCGCCGCGCGGCACGCGCGGGCGATGCTCGACGGGACGCGCCGACTCGGCGCCACCCTCGGCGTCGCGCTCGGGCTCGACGTCCTCGCCACCGCGCTCGCCGCCGCCGGGGAGGCCGAGCGCGCGGCCGACGTCTCCGGCACCGGCGAGGCCTACTGGCGCTTCACCGGCCAGCCCCGCCGGGGCCTGCCGGGTCTGCGCGCCCTGCACGAGACGTACACGGACATCGCCCGCGAGGCGATCGGCGCGGCCGCGTACGACGCCACCTTCCAGCGCGCCCTCACGGGCCTGCCGCAGGACGGCCTGGACCGGGCACTGCGCGAGCCCGGCTGAGCGCCGCGCCGTTGAGCGCCGCGCCGTCCCGAACAGGACACCCCACCCGCCCCGGCGCACCATGAAGGCATGGACATCAGCCCGCCGGGACGGCTCGCCGGGCCCGAGGAGGGCATCAGCGCGCAGGAGCTCGCCCTCGCGACCCGCAACCACGGGATGCCCCTCGAAGCGCTGCGGTACGACGTGTCCCCGCCCGGCCTGCACTACGTCCTCGTGCACTACGACATCCCCGCCACCGACCCGGACGGGTGGCGGCTCACCGTCGGCGGACGGGTGCTGCGGTCGCTCTCGCTCGGGCTCGACGCATTGCGCGCCCGGCCCGCCGTCACCCGCCGGGTGACCCTGGAGTGCGCCGGGAACGGGCGGGCCCGGCTGCTGCCCCGGCCCGTCAGCCAGCCCTGGCTGGTGGAGGCCGTCGGGACCGCCGACTGGACCGGGGTGCCGCTCGCCGCGCTGCTCGCCGACGCGGGGGTCGGCGAGGACGCCGTCGAGGCGGTGTTCACCGGCGCCGACCACGGGGTCGAGCGGGGCGTCGAGCAGGACTACCGCCGCAGCCTGCCCCTCACCGCCGCCGCCGACCCGGCCCGGGACGTCCTCGTCGCGTACGCCATGAACGGCGCCCCGCTGCCCCCGCAGCACGGCAGCCCGCTCCGGCTCGTCGTGCCCGGCTGGTACGGCATGGCGCACGTGAAGTGGCTGCGCGACATCACGCTCACCAGCACTCCGTACACCGGCTTCCAGCAGGCCGTGGCCTACCGGCTCCGCCAGGAGCCGGGCGAGCCGGGGGAGGCGGTCACGCTCATCGCGCCCCGGGCCCTGATGATCCCGCCGGGCTTCCCCGACTTCATGTCCCGCGTGCGCGTCGTCCGGCCGGGGCCCGTCCCCCTGGCCGGCCGCGCCTGGTCGGGGCACGGGCCCGTCACCCGGGTCGAGGTCAGCGCGGACGACGGGACGACGTGGACCGACGCCTCCGTCACGCGCGACCCCGCCCACCCCTGGGCCTGGTGCTCGTGGCGGGCCGGCTGGACGGCGACGCCGGGGCCGTACCGCCTCACCGCGCGGGCGACGGACGCCGAGGGGTACGTTCAGCCGCTCACCGGCCCGTGGAACCGCGGCGGCTTCGCGAACAACCTCGTGCAGCACGTCGACGTGTACTGCGCGGCGGAGGGGGAGGACCTCCGATCGGGCGGGGCGCGGGGCGCCGCGTAAAGTCGATGCCAGGGTGCACCGTCACCCGCGACACCGACCGACCCCGACGAGGAGCCCCCCGTGACCGACCCGGCGCCCATCGCCCTCCAGCAGCAGATCGCCCGGGACCTCCAGGTCTCCGAGACCTTCGACCCGGCCGTGGAGATCGAGCGCCGGGTGGCCTTCCTGACCGAGCGGCTCACCTCCACCGGCCTGCGCTCGCTCGTGCTCGGCATCAGCGGCGGCGTCGACTCGACGACCGCGGGCCGCCTCTGCCAGCTCGCCGTCGAGCGGGCCCGCGCCGCCGGTCACGACGCGACCTTCTACGCGATGCGGCTGCCGTACGGCGTCCAGGCCGACGAGACCGACGCGCAGACCGCCCTCGGCTTCATCCGCGCCGACGAGGTCCTCACCGTGGACGTGAAGGCCGCGAGTGACGCCGCCCTCGACGCCGCGCTCGCGGGCGGGGTGACCTTCCGGGACGCCCACCACCAGGACTTCGTCCAGGGCAACATCAAGGCCCGCCAGCGCATGATCGCCCAGTACGCGGTCGCCGGCGCCAAGGACGGGCTCGTCGTCGGCACCGACCACGCCGCCGAGGCGGTCTCCGGCTTCTTCACCAAGTTCGGCGACGGCGCCGCCGACGTCGTCCCGCTGACCGGCCTCACCAAGCGCCGCGTCCGCGCGGTCGCCGCCGAGCTCGGCGCCCCCGCCGAACTGGTCTGGAAGGTCCCGACGGCCGACCTGGAGACCCTCGACCCGGGCAAGCCCGACGAGGACGCGCTCGGCGTCACGTACGACGACATCGACGACTTCCTGGAGGGCAAGCCCGTCGCCGAACCCGCCTTCGCCACGATCGTCCGCCGCTACGAGCTCACGGAACACAAGCGCCAGCTGCCGATCGCTCCCTGAGCCAGGGGACGGGGCCCCGGAAGGGGCCCCGGACGGGGCCCCGGAAGTGGCTCCTTCACCACTTGCCCCGCACGAACCGGGTCCGTTGCCCGATCACCCGGTTCAGCTCGGCCACGAACTCCGGCAGCAGGGGCGGGGCGTCCCGGAAATCGAACCCCAGGTACGCGAAGGCGAACCCGTCCTCGGGCCACCTCCACTCGCACAGCGGCACCGCCCGCCCACAGGCCGGACACGGGATGTCGGCCCGGCCGGTCGTCCACCACGTGTCCATGGCCGGCGAGAACACCGCGCGGTGCGTGTCGGCGTACTCGCTCGCGCAGTGCGGGCAGACGGGCACCCCGCCCTTCTGCGGCGAGACGAAGACCGTCCGGCTGGTGACGACGGTCAGCCACGCGCCGGGGTACGGGTCCCGCTCCCCGGTCGCCGCCTCCCAGCGCGGACCGGGCAGGAGCTTCGACGGTTCCACGATGCCCTCGGCGACGAGCCACGCCGTCACCCGCTCCCCGTGCGCGACGGCGTCCTCGGCGGTCGCGTCGAGCCCGACGACGGTCTGAAACGTGCTGCCCATGATCGAACAGTAGGCGGCCCGTCCGGCCGCCGGAACCCCCCATGTGATCCACTGTCCCCACGGGGGCGTACGCACACAGGATCAGCAGCAGGAGCAGCGTTGACCACCTACCGTCAGCCCGGCCTCGTCCTCACGGACCACCGTTTCGTCGTCCCCCTCGATCACGACCGTCCCGACGGTGAGCGGATCGAGGTGTTCGGGCGTGAGCTCGTCGCCGCGGGCAGGGAGGGGGAGGAGCTGCCCTGGCTGGTCTATCTGGAGGGCGGGCCCGGGTTCGGGGCGCGGCGGTTCGTCGGGCAGCAGGCGTGGCTGGGGCGGGCCGTGCGGGAGTACCGGGTGCTGTTGCTCGACCAGCGCGGCACCGGGCGGTCCACCCCCGCCAACCGGCAGACCCTGGCCCTGCGCGGCACCCCGCGCGAGCAGGCCGACTACCTCGGCCACTTCCGCGCCGACTCCATCGTGAGGGACTGCGAGCTGATCCGGCGCCGGCTCACCGGCGGCGCCCCCTGGACCGTCCTCGGCCAGAGCTTCGGCGGGTTCTGCGCCACCCACTACCTGTCGACCGCGCCCGAGGGGCTCAAGACGGTCCTGATCACCGGTGGTCTGCCGTCCCTCCAGGCCACCGCCGACGACGTGTACCGCGCCGCCTACCCCCGCGTCCGCCGCAAGAACGAGGACCACTTCGCGCGCTACCCGCAGGACGCCGAGCGCGCCCGCGCGATCGCCGCGCATCTCGTCGACCGCGAGGTGACCCTGCCCGGCGGCGGGCTCCTCACCGTCGAGGCATTCCAGTCCCTCGGCATCCTCCTCGGCGGCGGCGACGGCACCCACCAGCTCCACCTGCTCCTGGAGCACGCCTTCGTGCCCACCCCGTCCGGGCCCGAGCTCGCCGACGCGTTCCTGGAGCAGGTCCAGGCCCATCTCTCGTACGCGGGCCATCCCCTCTACGCCGTCCTCCACGAGGCCATCTACGCCCAGGGCCAGGGGCCCACCGACTGGGCGGCCGAGCGTGTCCGCGCCGAGTTCCCCGAGTTCGACGCCCGCGCCGCCCTCGTCGACGGCGCGCCGTTCCTCTTCACCGGCGAGACCGTCCACCCCTGGCTCTTCACCACCGACCCCGCCCTGCGCCCCCTCCGCGAGACCGCCGAACTCCTCGCCGCCCGCTCCGACTGGGCCCCGCTGTACGACCCGGAGCGCCTCGCCGCCAACGAGGTCCCCGTGGCCGCCGCCGTCTACCACGACGACATGTACGTGGACACCGCCCACTCCCTGGAGACGGCGCGGGCCGTCCGCGGGCTGCGGACCTGGGTCACCGACGAGTTCGAGCACGACGGCGTACGGGCCGGGGGACCGCGCGTTCTCGACCGGCTGCTCTCCCTCGCCCGCGGCGAGGTGTGACGCGTAAAAGTCCAAGCGTTACGGCCGGATTACTCATGGTGCCGCCCACCCGCCGGGGGTAGAACTCGGCCCATGAGCACCCACGTCAGCGCCGAGATCGCCGCCCAGCCCGACTGCTGGCGCCGCGCCGCCGACCTCGCCGACCGCGACGCGCGCCTCCTGCCCGCCAGGGGCGAGCGCGTCGCGGTCGTCGGCTGCGGAACGTCGTACGCCATCGCCCGCGCCTACGCGGCTCTCCGGGAGTCCCTCGGCGCGGGCGAGACGGACGCCTTCCCCGCCTCCGACCCCACCCCGCTCGGCCGTGACTACGACCGCGTCGTCGTCCTCACCCGCTCGGGCACCACCACCGAGGTCGTCGACCTGCTCACCGGCGCCGCCGGCCGCGTCCCCACCGTCGTCGTCACCGGCGTTCCCGACAGCCCCGCCGGTCTCCGCGCCGACCGGATCGTGGACCTCGGCTTCGCCGACGAACGCTCCGTCGTCCAGACCCGGTTCGCCACCACGGCCCTCCAACTCCTGCGCGCCGGGCTCGGTGTGGACCTCGGCCCCGCGATCGCCGACGCGGAGCTCGTCCTGTACGAGCAGCTCCCCGTCGCCTGGGAGCGCCGCGGCCAGTTCACCTTCCTCGGCACCGGCTGGACCGTCGGGCTCGCCGACGAGGCCGCGCTCAAACTCCGCGAAGTCGCCCGTGCCTGGACGGAGTCGTACAACGCCATGGAGTACCGACACGGGCCCATCGCCATCAGCGACCGTGCCAGCCTGGTCTGGTGCTTCGGCCCCGCGCCCTCCGGGCTCCAGGAGGAAGTCGACTCCACCGGCGCCCTGTTCGCCGCCGACGCGATCGACCCGGTCGCCGCGCTGGTCCGCGCCCAGAAGCTCGCGGTCGCGCTCGCCGCCCGTCGGGGCCTCAACCCCGACCGCCCGCGCAACATCTCACGCTCCGTCATCCTCGCCGGAGCGTTCCGCCCGACCGCCGCGGACGCGGCCCGTATCCTGCGATCATGACCGAGAACGATGTGACCGACCTCGCCGAGATGCCCGGCGACTGGCAGCGCGCCCTCGCCGTCGTCGCCCACCCCGACGACCTGGAGTACGGCTGCGCGGCCGCCGTCGCCCACTGGACCGACGCGGGCAAGGAGGTCGTCTACGTCCTCGCCACCCGGGGCGAGGCCGGCATCGACACCCTCGCCCCCGACGTGTGCGGGCCGCTGCGCGAGCGGGAGCAGCGCGACAGCGCGGCCGTCGTCGGTGTCGGCACCGTCGAGTTCCTCGACCACCGCGACGGCGTCATCGAGTACGGGCTCGGTCTGCGCCGCGACATCGCGGCCGCGATCCGCCGCCACCGCCCCGAACTCGTTCTCACCCTCAACCACCGGGACACCTGGGGCGGCGGCCCCGGCGCGCCCTGGAACACCCCCGACCACCGCGCCGTCGGCCGGGCCGTCCTCGACGCGGCGGCCGACGCGGGCAACCGCTGGATCTTCCCGGAGCTCACGGAGGAGGGCCTGGAACCCTGGAACGGCGTCCGCTGGGTCGCCGTCGCCGCCTCCAGCACCCCGACCCACGCGGTCGACGCCACCCCCGGCCTCGACCGCGCGGTCCGCTCGCTGCTCTGCCACCGCGCCTACATCGAGGCCCTGACGGACCAGGAACCCGAGGAGTACGTCCGCGAGTTCCTCACGGGGAACGCGGCCCGCGCCGCCGACCGCTTCGGCGGCCGCCCGGCGGTGACGTTCGAACTCTTCGGTCGCTAGGGACTGTCCGGCGGGCGTCCCGCACGCGGTCACCCCATGGGCGCGGGCTTCAGGACCGCGAAGGGCGCGCCGAAGGGGTCGGCCAGCCAGGCGATGCGGCCGACGTCGGGGATGTCGGCGGCCGGCATGATCACCGAGCCGCGGTTCTCGGCCGCGGCGGTGGCGATCTCGTCGGCGTCCTCGACCGCGAAGTACGGGACCCAGCTCGGCTCCATGCCCTCCTGGAGCGTGGCGGCGCCGCCGAAGGAGGCGTCCTCCTGGTCGCCCTCGGCGGTGGAGATCACCCGGTACGTCATGCCGGGCGCCTCCATCTCGGCCCACCGCCAGCCGAAGAGCCGCCGGTAGAAGCCGAGGACGGCCTCGGGGTCGGCGACGTGGAGTTCGGCCCAGACCAGGGTGTTCGTGGACGAGGTGCGGTCCAGGCCCTTCGTCCGGCCCGGCTGCCACACGGCGAACCGCGCGCCGCCCGGGTCCGTGAGGTTGGCCATCCGGCCCGCGTCCATGACGTCGAACGCCGGGGTCCGTACCGTCCCGCCCGCCTCCGCCGCCGTCTTCTCCGTGGCGTCCGCGTCCGGGGTGTGGAAGTACGTCGTCCACGCGCTGTGCGCGCCCTCCTCGGTGAGCGGCCCGATCGCGGCGACCGTCCGCCCGTCCTGCTGGAGCATCCCGTAGCCCCCGGCATCGGGGCCCGCCGACACGAACTCCCAGCCGAAGACGGCGCGGTAGAAGTCGGCGGCGGCCGCGGTGTCCGGGCTGCCGAGGTCGATCCAACAGGGTGATCCGGTGGTGTACTCCGTACCGAGCATGGGCGCTGTCCCGTCCGTAGGGGTGACGTCGTGCCGAGGAGGCAGCCCCGGCCAGGCCACCATGGCCGATTCTCGCCCTCCCGCACGGGCGGCGCACCGCGGGTGCCTCCTTCAGCCGATCAGCCGATCGGCCGACGGTCCGCGGCCGCCTCCAGGTCCCCGAAGAGGAGCTCGGCGTTGAGCGCGACGCCCGCCCGGTAGCCCCCGCTCACCGCGTTGACCACCTGCTCGTGCGCGCCCGTCACGTTCCCCGCCGCCCACACGCCCGGCACGCTCGTCCTGCCGGTCTCGTCGACGGCCACGAACGGGCCGAACGGCGTGTCGCGCAGCTCCGCGCCCAGCTGCCGCAGCACCCCGTCCCGGGGCGTGAACCGCGCCGCCGCCGCGAACAGCACCTCGCGCGGCACCGTACGCCCGTCGGCCAGGCGTACGCCGGTGAGCGCGTCGTCCTCCACGACGAGGCCGGCCACCTCGCCCCGGACGACCTCGACACCGGCCGCGTCGAGCAGCGCCGCCTCCCGCTCGGTCGGCTCGGCGGCGGTGTGCAGGAAGAGGGTCACGTCCTTCGACCAGTGCGCGACCACGAGCGCCTGGTGCGCGGGCATCGTCGGGTGGGCGATCACGCCGAAGGCCCGGTCGCGGACCTCCCAGCCGTGGCAGTACGGGCAGTGCAGCACGTCCCGGCCCCAGCGCCCGGCGAGGCCGTCGACCGCGGGGAGCTCCTCGTCGACGAGGCCCGTCGTGACGACGAGCCGCCGGGACGCGACGACGCCCCCGTCCGCCAGGGTGACGGTGAAGCCTCCCCGGCCGTCGGCCTCGGCGCCGATGGCCCGTCCGTCCCGCCACTCGACCCCGTACGCGGCGATCTCGGCCCGCCCGGCCGCCAGGTACTCCGCCGGGCTCATCCCGTCGCGGGACAGGACGCCCTGCATGTGCGCGGCGGGGGCGTTGCGCGGTTCGCCCGCGTCGATGACGAGGGTCCGGCGGCGCGAGCGGCCGAGGATCAGCGCGGCGCTCAGGCCGGCCGCGCCGCCGCCGATCACCACGGCCTCGTAGCTGTCGTTCGTCTGTGCGTTCATGGGGCGAGCGTCGCCCGGAAGCCGGATCTGCGGCAAGGAAACTTGCCGTTTCTGCAACACTGGACGCATGACCGAAGACGACCGCATCGCCGCCGTCCTGGACGAGGTCGGCCCCCGCCTCGGCCGCGTCCGCCGCGACCGGGGGGTGACGCTCGCCGAGCTCTCCGCCGACACCGGCATCTCCGTGAGCACCCTGTCCCGCCTGGAGTCCGGGCAGCGCAAGCCCAGTCTCGAACTGCTCCTGCCGCTCGCCCGCGCCCATCAGGTCCCGCTCGACGAACTGATCGGCGCCCCGGCCGTCGGGGATCCCCGGATCAAGGCGAAGCCCATCGTCCGCCACGGCCGCACGATGTACCCGCTCACCCGCCAGCCGGGTGGACTCCAGGCGTACAAGATCGTCCAGGAGAAGACCTCCGAGGTGCCCGAGCCGCGCGTCCACGAGGGGTACGAGTGGCTGTACGTGCTCTCGGGGAGGCTCCGGCTGGTCCTCGGCGAGAACGACGTCGTGATGGGCGCGGGCGAGGCGGCGGAGTTCGACACGCGGGTGCCGCACTGGTTCGGGCCGGTGGACGGGCCGGTGGAGTTCCTGAGCCTGTACGGGCCGCAGGGGGAGCGCATGCACGTGCGGGCGCGCCCCAAGAAGTCCGGCTGACCCAAGAAGTCCGGCTGACCCATTCCGCCAGGAGCAAGCGACCGCTTAGTATGCCGTCGACCGACCACCCGGTACGGAGGAGGCCCCCGGATGCAGGCATGGCGTGTGCACGAGAACGGCGAACCCGGCGAGGTCATGCGCCGCGAGGAGGTGGAGCCGCCCACCCCCGCCGACGGCCAGGTCCTCCTCAAGGTCCGCGCCGCGAACGTCAACTTCCCCGACGCGCTCCTCTGCCGAGGCCAGTACCAGGTCCGGCCCCCGCTGCCCTTCACCCCCGGCGTCGAGGTCTGCGCCGAGACCGGGGACGGCCGCCGGGTCCTGACCACGGTCGCCCTCCCGCACGGCGGCTTCGCCGAGTACGCCCTCGCCGACGCGGCCGGGCTGCTGCCCGCGCCCGAGTCGCTCGACGACGCCGAGGCCGCCGCCCTCCACATCGGCTACCAGACCGGCTGGTTCGGCCTGCACCGCAGGGCCGCCCTCCAGGAGGGCGAGACCCTCCTCGTGCACGCCGCCGCCGGAGGCGTCGGCAGCGCCGCCGTCCAGCTCGGCAAGGCGGCCGGCGCCACCGTCATCGGCGTCGTCGGCGGGCCCGAGAAGGCCGCCGTCGCCCGCGCCCTCGGCTGCGACGTGGTGATCGACCGGCGCTCCGAGGACGTCGTCGCGACCGTCAAGGCCGCCACCGGCGGCCGGGGCGCCGACGTGATCTACGACCCGGTCGGCGGCGAGGCCTACCAGCAGTCCGCCAAGTGCGTCGCCTTCGAGGGCCGGATCGTCGTCGTCGGTTTCGCGAGCGGCACCGTCCCCGCCCCCGCCCTCCACCACGCCCTCGTGAAGAACTACACGATCCTCGGCCTCCATTGGGGCCTGTACGCGCAGAAGGACCCGGCCGCGATCGCCCGCTGCCACGAGACCCTCACCGCCTACGCCGCCAAGGGCCTCGTCAAGCCCCTCATCGGCGAGCGCGTCCCCTTCGCCCGCGCCGCCGAGGCCGTCCAGCGCGTCGCCGACGGCACCACCACCGGACGCCTGGTCGTCCTCCCGGAAGGGGCCGACGCGTGATCGACGCCGCCGAACTCCGCGAGCGCACGCGCACGTTGCTCGCCGAGCATCCGCCCGCCACCACCGACCGCACCGACTTCCTGCGCGCCCGCTTCGACGCCGGACTCGCCTGGATCCACTACCCCACGGGTCTCGGCGGACTCGACGCGCCCCGGGCCCTCCAGGCCGTCGTCGACACCGAGCTCGCCGCCGCCGGCGCCCCCGACAACGACCCGCGCCGGATCGGGATCGGCCTCGGCATGGCCGCACCGACGCTCCTCGCGTACGGCTCCGACGAGGTCAAGCGCCGCTTCCTGCGGCCCCTTTGGGTCGGCGAGGAGGTGTGGTGCCAGCTCTTCAGCGAGCCGGGTGCCGGGTCCGACCTGGCCGCGCTCGGCACCCGCGCCGTCCGCGACGGCGAGGACTGGGTGATCGACGGGCAGAAGGTGTGGACGTCCAGCGCCCACGTCGCCCGCTGGGCCATCCTCATCGCCCGCACCGACCCGGACGTCCCCAAGCACCGGGGCATCACGTACTTCGTCTGCGACATGACCGACCCCGGCGTCGAGGTCAGGCCGCTGCGCCAGATCACCGGCGAGGCCGAGTTCAACGAGGTCTTCCTCACCGGCGTCCGCATCCCCGACGCCCACCGCCTCGGCGAGCCCGGCGACGGCTGGCGGGTCGCGCAGACCACCCTCATGAACGAGCGGGTCTCCATCGGCGGAGCCCGTATCCCCCGCGAGGGCGGCATGATCGGCAAGGCCGCCGCGACCTGGCGCGAACGCCCCGGGCTCCGCACCCACGAGCTCCACCGGCGCCTCCTCGACCTCTGGGTCGACGCCGAGGTCGCCCGCCTCACCGGCGAACGGCTCCGTCAGCAGCTCGTCGCGGGCCAGCCCGGCCCCGAGGGTAGCGCGATGAAGCTCGGCTTCGCCCGGCTCAACCAGGCCATCAGCGGCCTGGAGGTCGAACTCCTCGGCGAGGAGGGGCTGTTGTACGGGGAGTGGGAGATGCGCCGACCCGACCTCGTCGACTTCACCGGACGCGACGCCGGATACCGCTACCTCCGCTCCAAGGGCAACTCCATCGAGGGCGGCACGACCGAGGTCCTGCTCAACATCGTCGCCGAACGCGTCCTCGGCCTCCCGCCCGAGCCCCGCAACGACAAGGACGTCCCCTGGAAGGACCTCGCCCGATGACCGGACCGACGGACCAGCTCGACCAGCTCGACCAGCTCGATCTCCTCTACTCCGACACCGAGGAGGACCTGCGGGCCGCCGTCCGCGCCCTCCTCGCCGACCGCGCCGGACACCAGGAGGTCCTGGCCCGGATCGAGACGGACAGCCCGTACGTCCCCGGCCTCTGGAAGGCCCTCGCCGGAGACATGGGCGCCGCCGGCCTCCTCGTACCCGAGGAGTACGGCGGGCAGGGCGCGAGCCACCGGGAGGCCGCCGTGGTCCTGGAGGAGCTGGGGCGCGCGGTGACCCCGGCCCCGTACCTCACGAGCGCCGTCGTGGCCACCGAGACCCTGCTCGCCCTCGCGGGGGAGAGCGCCCCGGCCGCCGGGCTCCTCGGCGGCCTCGCGGGCGGCGGCACGGTCGCGGTGCTCGCCGTCCCGCTGACGGCCGCCCCGGACGCGGACCTGCCCGGCGAGAGGGGAGCGGTCGCCGAGGGGGGAGCGGTCACCGAGGCGGGAGCGGTCACCGAGGCGGGAGCGGTCGCCGACGCCGTCGCCGCCGACGTCCTCCTCGTGCCCCGGCCCGACGGCCTGTACGCCGTCCCGGCCGCCGAGGCGGCCGTCGTGCCGGGCACCCCGCTCGACCTCACGCGCCCCCTGGCCCGCGTCACCACCGAGACCGGCACCGGCACCCGGCTCGCCGGACCGGACGAGGCCCGCGCGGCCGTCCGCCGGGGGCTCCTCGCGGGTGCCGGACTGCTCGCCTCCGAGCAGCTCGGCCTCGCGGCCTGGTGCCTGGAGGAGGCCGTCCGGCACACCCGCGAGCGCCACCAGTTCAACCGGCCCGTCGGCTCGTTCCAGGCGCTCAAGCACCGCATGGCCCAGCTCTGGCTGGACGTCGTCGGCGCGCGGGCGGCGGCCCGCGCGGCGGCCGACGCCCTCGCCACGGGCAGCCCGGACGCCCGGCTGACGGTCGCGGTGGCGCAGGCGTACTGCTCGAAGGTGGCGGTCCGCGCCGCCGAGGAGTGCGTCCAGCTGCACGGCGGCATCGGGATGACCTGGGAGCACCCCGCCCATCTCGCCCTGAAGCGGGCCAAGTCCGACCAGCTCGCCCTCGGCTCTGCGGGCCGGCATCAGGACGTGATCGCGGGTCTTGTCGGCCTGCCCGCCCCGATGTAAGGGGCCCGCTGCGTCCGCACCCCTTTACGTACTGTTTAATTGCAACTTGTTCGCAATAACAGTTGATCTCCAAAAGGGGTGTGGACGTCATGACCGCCCGATCCATCCGCCGTACCGCCACCGTGCTCCTCGCGGGCTCCGTGGCCCTGACGGCGGCGGCCTGCTCGAACCCCGGCTCCACCGCCGGCGGCTCCGCGGGACCCAAGGATTCCGCGGTCGTCGGCATCGCCTACGAGCCCGAGACCCTCAGCCCGCTCCTCGGCTACGGCAAGGACGGCAACTCCAAGATCTTCGACGGGCTCCTCGCCCTCGACGCCGACCTGAAGCTGAAGCCGGCCCTCGCCGCGAAGCTCCCGCGGGTCAGCGCCGACGGCCTCACCTACACGTACGAGCTCCGCGACGGCGTCACCTTCAGCGACGGCGTCCCCTTCACCGCGAAGGACGTCGTCTTCACCTACCGGACGATCCTCGACCCGAAGACGAACAACGCCTCCCGCACCGAACTCGACGCGGTGAGGAAGGTCGAGGCCGTCGGCGACAAGACCGTCGTCTTCACCCTCAAGTACCCCTACGCGCCCTTCGCCGAGCGCACCGTCCACGCCATCGCGCCCGAGCACGTCGCCGCGAAGCAGGACGTCAACACCGGCGCCTTCACCACCAGGCCGATCGGCACCGGCCCGTACGTCCTCACCGGCTGGTCCAAGGGCGAGAAGCTCACCTTCAAGGCCAACCCCTCCTACTGGAACGGCGCGCCCGCGGTGAAGAAGTTCACCATGGCCGTCGTCAAGGACGACGACGTCCGCGCGACCCGGCTGCGCGCCGGAGACCTCGACGGCGCCATCCTGCCGCCGAACCTCGCCGCCGGGTTCGAGAACGACAAGGCGAAGACCACGTACGCGGCGAAGACCTACGACTACCGCACGGTCACCCTCCCCAGCCACAACAAGGTCGCCGGAGACACCGCCGTCCGCCGCGCCCTCGACATCGCCGTCGACCGCCAGGCCATGGTCGACCAGATCCTCGAAGGGGCCGGAAAGCCCGCCTACGGCCCCGTCCCCACCGACAGCCCCTGGTTCGCGAAGGGCACCGAGCGCCGCCACGACCTCGCCGGGGCGCAGAAGATCCTCGACGAGGCCGGCTGGAAGCCCGGCCCCGACGGCGTCCGCGTGAAGAACGGCGTCCGCGCCGCCTTCCCGCTCTGGTACCTCTCCGGCGACAAGCTCCGCCAGGACCACGCCCTCGCGTACGCCTCCGACGCCAAGAAGGCCGGCATCGCGATCACCGCGCAGGCCGGCACGTGGGAGGTCATCGAGCCGCGGATGAAGACCGACGCCGTCCTCGCGGGCGGCGGCTCGCCCGGCGACCCCGACTTCGACCAGTACCTCCTGCTGAAGTCCTCCCTCGCGGGCGACGGCTTCAACAACATGGCCTGGTACGACAACAAGACCGTCGACAAGGCCCTCGAAGAGGGACGGAAGACCGACGTCCCGGCCGAGCGGAAGGCCGCGTACGACACCGTCCAGCGCGAACTCGCCAAGGACCCCGGCTACACCTTCCTCACCCACATCGACCACCTGTACGTCGTGAACGACCGTTGGGACGGCCTGAGCACCCAGGTCGAGCCGCACGACCACGGCCTCGCCTCCGGCCCCTGGTGGAACGTCGAGTCCTGGAAGCCGAAGAGCGGCGGAGAAGCGAAGAAGTGAGCCGCCGCCTCCCCTGGGGGGCCATGGCCCGGATGACGGGACGGCGCGCCCTCGCCGCCGTCCCCGTCCTCCTGACCGTCACCCTCGCGGTGTTCGCGGTCGCCGCCGCCTCCCCCTTCGACCCCGTCAAGGCCTACGCGGGCACCGCGGGCCTCACCGCCTCGCAGGAGAACCTCGACCAGCTCCGCGCCAACCTCGGCGCCGACCAGGGCTTCCTCACCCGCTGGTGGGACTGGCTCACCGCCGCCGTCACCGGCGACCTCGGCGACTCCACCGTCATGCGCATGCCGGTCGTCGACGTCATCACCGAACGCCTCGGCTGGTCCGTCCTCCTCGCCGTCAGCGCCTTCCTCGTCGCCATCGTGCTCGGCACCCTCCTCGGCGTCCTCGCCGGCCGCCGCCGCGGCGGCCTCGTCGACCGGACGGTGACCTCCGCCGCGTACACCCTGGAAGCCGCCCCCGCCTACTGGCTCGGCCTCCTCGCGATCTGGGCCTTCGCCCTCCAGCTCGGCGTCCTGCCCGCCGGCGGGCTCACCGACACGGCCAGCGACACCGTCACCGCCGACCAGGTCGCCCGCCACCTCGTCCTGCCCGCGCTCGTCCTCGGCCTCTCCCAGCTGCCCTGGTTCTTCCTGTACGTCCGCCAGGGCGTCGGCGACGCCCTCGACGAGGACCCCGTACGCGGCGCCCGCGCGCGCGGCCTGCGCGAACGGACCGTCCTCACCAGGCACGCCCTGCGCTCCGGCATGCTGCCGATGCTCACCCTCGTCGGCTCCCGCGTCCCCGAGCTCATCACCGGCGCGCTCCTCGTCGAGACCGTCTTCAGCTGGCCCGGCATCGCCGCCGCCACCGTACAGGCCGCGACCGCCGTCGACTTCCCGCTCCTCGCCGCGCTCACGGTCCTCGCCACCGCCGCCGTCCTCCTCGGCAACCTCCTCTCCGACCTCCTGTACGGACTCGCCGACCCGAGGGTGGGCTTCGATGGCTGACCCGCGCACCCACCGCCTGCGCCTGTGGAGCTCCGCCGTCACCGTCGGCCTCCTGCTCCTGGCCGTCGTCCTGGTCCCCCTGTTCGTCCCCCTGGACGAACAGGCCGTCGACCTCTCGCGGAAGCTCCTGCCGCCCTCCTGGGACCACCCCTTCGGCACCGACGACCTCGGCCGCGACCTGCTGCTCCGCTGCGTCTACGGCCTGCGGATCTCGCTGCTCGTGGGGCTGGTCGCCGCGCTCGTCGCCACCGTCGTCGGCACGGCCGTCGGCGCCGCCGCGGGCGCGCTGGGCGGCTGGACCGACCGCACCCTCATGCGGATCGTCGACACCTTCTCCTCCGTGCCGCACCTCCTCCTCGGCATCTTCGTCGTCGCGCTCTTCCGGCCCGGGGTCTGGCCCGTCATCGTCTCCGTCGCCGTCACCCACTGGCTCTCCACCGCTCGGATCGTCCGGTCCGAGGTCCTCTCCCTGCGCACCCGGCCCTTCGTGGACGCGGCCGTGTCCGGCGGCGCCTCTCGGTGGCGGGTCGCCGTCCGGCACCTGCTGCCCGGGGTTCTGCCGCAGGCCGGTCTCGCGGCCGTCCTGATGATCCCGCACGCCATGTGGCACGAGTCGGCCCTGTCGTTCCTCGGACTCGGCCTGCCCAGCCACCAGGCGAGCCTGGGCAACCTCGTCCAGAACGCCCGCTCCTCGCTGCTCGCCGGCGACTGGTGGCCGACCCTCTTCCCCGGCCTCCTCCTGATCGTCCCGACCCTCGCCATCGCCGGCCTCGCGGGCGTCTGGCGCGACCGCCTCAACCCGCGCCGCCGATCGGAGCTCATGCTGTGAACGCTGTGAACGGGAACCTCCTGCGCGCCCTGGACGCCGTCGCCGCCGAACGCGCCGAGGACGCGCTCCTCAGCGTCCGCGGCCTCACTGTCCGCTTCCGCCTGAGCGGCGGCCGGAGCGTCGCCGCCGTCAGCGACGCCGACTTCGACCTCGCGCCGGGGGAGTGCCTGGCCCTCGTCGGCGAGAGCGGCTGCGGCAAGTCCGTCCTCGCCTCGGCCCTCCTCGGCCTCCTCCCGGGCAACGCGGAGACGAGCGGCACGGCGACGCTGGCCGGCGGGGACCGGTCGACCGACCTCCTGGCCGCCGACGAGAAGACCCTCGCCCGGACCGTACGAGGGCGGCGGGTCGGGCTCGTGCCGCAGAGCCCGGCCGCCCACCTCACTCCCGTACGGACCGTCCGGTCCCAGCTGGAGGAGACCGTACGGGCCCTCACCGGGACCGCGCGCCGAGGGCGGCGGCGGGCGGCCGAGGAGGCCGCCGAGCGGGCCGCGTTCCCCGCCGGGCACCTCGACCGGTACCCGCACGAGCTCTCCGGGGGGCTCGCCCAGCGCGCCGCCACCGCGCTCGCGCTCGTCGGGGACGCGCGGCTGCTCCTCGCCGACGAGCCGACCACCGGGCTCGACCGCGAACTCGTCGACCGGACCGTGGACGAGCTGCGGCGCCACGTCGACGAGGGCCGGGGGCTCCTGCTCATCACCCACGACCTCGCCGCCGCCGCCCGCGTCGCGGACCGCGTCGCCGTCATGTACGCGGGCCGGATCGTCGAGATCGCCCCCGCCCACCGCTTCTTCGGGGCCACCGGACCCCGCCACCCGTACGCCCGGGGGCTCCTCGACGCCCTCCCCGAGCGGGCGTTCACTCCCATCCCCGGGATGCCGCCGGAGCTCTCCGACCTCCCCGAGGGATGCGCCTTCGCCCCGCGCTGCCCCCGGGCCACCGACCTCTGCGCCACCACCCGCCCCGAGCCGCGCGCCGGGGTCGCCTGTCACCACCCGGAGCAGTCCCGTGCTTGAGCTCGACTCCGTCACCGCCGGATACGACCGCCGCGAGCCCGTCTTCCGGGGCGCGTCGCTCACCCTCGCACCCGGCGAGTCCGTCGGCCTGCTCGGACCGAGCGGCTGCGGCAAGTCGACCCTCGCGCGCGTCGCCGCGCTGCTGCACCGCCCGGACGCCGGACGGCTCGTCCTCGACGGCGTCGAGGTCCGGGCCTGGCGGCACCGGGCCCCGCGTGAGCTCCGTACCTCCGTCGGCGTCGTGTTCCAGCAGCCGCGCACCGCCGCCGACCCCCGCCTCACCCTCGCCGACCTCGTCGCCGAGCCGCTCCGCGCCACGGGCCGCAAGGGCGAGGCGGCCGACCGGCTCGCCGAACTGGCCCCCGCTGTCGGCCTCACCCCCGACCTCCTCGGCCGCCGCCCCCACGAGGTCAGCGACGGGCAGCTCCAACGCGCCTGCCTGGCCCGCGCGTTGACGCTCCGCCCGCGCTGGCTGATCTGCGACGAGATGACGGCGATGCTCGACGCGTCCACCACGGCCGCCCTCGTCGCCGCCGTCGAGCGCTACCGCGCGGAATCCGGCGCGGGCCTGCTCTCCGTCGGCCACGACCGCACGCTGCTGAACCGCTGGTGCGACCGCACGGTGGAGTGGACCGACTGCCTGCCCGCCGCGTAGCGCCCGGAGCCGACCCGGATCTCACCCGGATCTCACCCGGATGGCCGCCCCGCCATACGCCCGGACGGACCGCCCATTCCGCCACACTGTCCGCCGAACGCCGCAATTCCGGTGCGGCGACGGAGGGACGTGAAGGCGATGGCCGTTTCCATTTCTGTGCTCGTGCTGCTCCTCGTACTGGCGGTGATCTTCATGCGCAGCGGCGGGCTCAAGCTCACCCACGCGCTCGTCTGCGCCCTGCTCGGCTTCTTCCTCGCCGGTACGAGCATGGCCCCGACGATCCACAACGGTGTCGCCGCCACCGCCAACGTGGTCTCCGGCATCCAGCCGTGACGATCATTGAGTGATCGTCAAGTGCCATGAAAAGCATGGCAGTTGCATGTACTTCTCGGGGCCCCGGACCTAGCGTCTGCCGACGGCGCCGGCAGCGTCACCTACCCCTGGTCCGGCCCGCTCGGCCGCGACCCGAAGGTGACCAGCGAGCAGATCGCCGCCGTCGGTGGCGAGTGCGCCACCGTCACCTTCGACAGCGCCGGCCGGCTCGTCACCGTCTGCGGCACCTTCACCGACTTCCTGCTCAAGCTGCTTGACCCGCGCACCCTGGCCACGCTCGCCGAGTACAAGCTGCCGCAGCGCTCCTCCACTGTCGAGGCCGTCACCCGACTCGAATTCGAGACGCGGTCGATTCTCCCCAGCCGCTCCCCAACGGCCTGCATGCCGTAGCGGAAGATGGGCGGGGTGGATGCCGCCCGCTCGCAGGGTGCTGGGCTGCTCGATCGGAGTCCAGCAGCTTCTTGGTCTGCTGGTGGTACAGGAGTTCCGAGGTGCTGGCCTGCGGAGATGTTGCCGCTGATGCTCCCGGCTAGCTAGCTAGCTAGCCCTTCGAAGTTCGTCGGCCGACAGTTCCAACTGCATGATCAGATCTTCTGTCCACATGAGTTCACTGGCACCGTCCTGCACCGCCCGGGAGATGATCCACGACGGCGTGCGCCGCAGGGAACGGATCGCCTCGTTCAGGATCGGGCGCTCACGGTCGGGCAGCGCTGTCGCAGCCGGCAAGGCTGGGGCGTTAATTTGCGGAGAAGAGTGCCGCAAATCACTTCGAAAGCTGGATCTGCCGCTGCCACTTTGCGGGACCTTTGCGAGTTTTTTGATGATTCTTCTCTCTGTACGTTCAATGCGTGCACCAAGCAACGGTGCGTCAGGAACCAGTAGACAGAGGGATCATGACGATTCACACACCCGCTCCACAGGAGCGGGATCGGCCTTGGACTGGGAGGAGCCTGCGGCACATCGCCGGCGGCCTCGCCTTGGTCTTAGCCATCACTACACTCAACGGCGCCGGTTCCGCCATGGCTCAGCCGCGGAAGGAGCCCGCAGCCGAGCTGAATCAGGAAGTGGTGACGCAGGCAGCTGACATCGCATCGGCGCGCGTGGCCGCGAAGCTGTCCGGCAAGAGGGTCGAGGCGCTCTCCGAACGGACCGAGACGGCGACTACCTGGGCCAACAAGGATGGCTCCCTCACCACCGAACTGGCCGCCGGACCGGTGCGCTTCCAGGACTCCGCCACCGGTTCCTGGCGCGACGTGGATGTTGATCTGGTGGCCCAGGCTGACGGCTCGGTCGCTGCCAAGGCGCATCCAGAAGGTCTGACTTTGGCAGGGAAGGCGGGTGTGCCCGCGCATTCTCTGCGCGCGGCCCAGACCGCTGCCGCCACTGACCTGGTCACCCTTGGCCAGGGTGACGAGCAGATCACCCTGCAGTGGCGGGGAGGATTACCCTCGCCCCAGCTGGACGGCACGCGTGCTACCTATGTGAACGCGGTGCCCGGAGCGGATGTGGTGGTCGAGGCCACGCGTACCGGCTTCGAGCAGTTCGTCGAGGTCAAGCAGAGGACCTCCGCCGACGGCTTCTCCTACACGCTGCCGCTGAAGGCCAAGGGGCTGAAGGTCGAGCAGCAGGCCGACGGCAGTGTGCTGTTCACGGACAAGAAGTCACAGAAGACCGCGACGATGCCGGCCCCGGTGATGTGGGATGCCACCGTCGACGACGTCTCCGGGGAGCACACCCGCCGTGCCAAGGTCGCGATGAAGGTCGCCAAGACCAAGGGCGGCGTCGATCTGGTCGTCACTCCGGACGTGGCCTTCCTCACCGACCCCGCTACCAAATACCCGGTCACTGTGGACCCGTCCACATCATCGCTGGGGAACCTGTTTGACACCTACGTCCAGCAGGGCGAGACCGTCGACTGGTCCGCCGACACCGAGCTCGACCTCGGCAATCCCGGTACCAAGAACGCCGACGGCACCTACCGCATCGCCCAGTCGTACATCACCTGGAACACCGCGCCGGTCTCCGACGCCCTGGTCTCCAGCGCCACACTGAGCCTGTGGAACTTCCACTCCGGGAACACCGACTGCACCGCGCAGCCGTGGGAGGTGTGGACGGCGAACAACGCCTCCACCGCCTCCCGTTGGACGAACCGGCCGGCCATGGTGACCAAGATGGCCACCTCCACCCAGACCAGAGGAAACGCGGGCTGCTCCACGCAGCCCGACGGGTGGATCAACGCCGACGTCACCGACCTGGTCCAGCACTGGGCGAACAACAAGTGGTCCCACTCCGGCATGGGACTGAAGGCCACGGACGAGAACGACATCAAGGAGTGGAAGCGGGTCAACTCCGCCAACGCCGCCTCGAACGTCCCCAAGCTGACCGTCACCTACAACTACCGGCCGCGCACCGGCACCAAGCAGGAGGCCGGCCCGCCGTACTTCTCCTACAGCGGCGCCTACGTCGTCAACACGCTCACGCCGACGCTGCGTGACACCTTCGTCGACGCCAACGGTGACAAGGTCAACGGCACCTTCCAGATCTTCGACAACGCCACCAACACGCAGGTCGGTGACGTCATCGTCTCCCCGTGGGTGAACTCCGGACAGGTCGCCTCCGTGACCGTCCCGGCCGGTGTGCTGACCAACGGCAAGACGTACAAATTCCGCACCTCCCCGTACGACGGAGCGCACTACAACCTGGGCTGGTCGGCGTGGAAGACCTTCACGGTCGACACCGCCGCACCGTCCGCCCCCACCGGCATCACCTCGACGGACTACCCGTCCACCGCGTGGGTCAAGGGCGCGGGGCAGGCCGGAACCTTCACCGTCACGCCGAACGGCACCGACCACAACTGGCTGGAGTGGTCACTGGACGGTGTGACCTGGACTAAGGTCGCCACCGGTGGCTCCACCGCTGCCAAGGCCCTCTCGGTCACCCCGCCCAAGGACGGCACCCACAGCCTCCAGATACGCCAGGTGGACAAGGCCGACAACAAGTCCGAGCCGGTCGAGTACACCTTCCACGCCGGCCCCGGCGGGTTCGTCCAGCCCAGCGAGGGCGAGCGCACCGCCCGCCGTCTGCCGCTGGTCGCCGAGGCCGACGGCGGCAAGTACGACAAGGTCTCCTTCTCCTGGCGTCGTTCCGAGGCCGACGCCTGGGTGACGATTCCGGCCGGCCAGGTCTCTTCCGGCGGCACCCCGCTGACCACCTGGCCAGTACCGCTCAGCGGTGGCAGGAACAGCCCGCTGGTGTGGAATGCCACGGACACGGTCGATCCCGACGGCACCATCCGGATCAAGGCCGACTTCACCGGACCCAACTCCGCGACCGGCAGCACTCAGCCCCTCGCCGTCGTCGTCGACCGCAACGCGTCTGGTGCCGCGGTGGACGAGATCGGCCCGGGTTCGCTGAACCTGCTCACCGGTGACTACAGCTTGCCCACCACCGACACGACACACTTCGACCTGTCGGTGACCCGCACCGCGTCCTCCCGCAAGCCGGACGCCGGGGCGCAGCAGACTGGTCAAGCGGCCGTCTTCGGCAAGGAATGGGTCTCGGGCACCGCCGCCGAAGCCACCAACTCCGACTACTCACACCTGCGGAGGATTTCCGACACGGCCGTGGCCGTGGTGGATCTGGAAGGCGAGGAGACTTCCTTCACCGCGAACGCGGCCAAGAACGGCTGGATACCGGAGCCCGGATCGGAGGATCTGACGCTTACTGGAAGCGTGACCGGCAGTTTCACCCTCTCCGATACCGAGGGTACGGTCACCGAGTTCACCAAGCCGGACCCGTCGGCGACGACCTGGCAGGTCTCCAGCGCGTTGCTGGACGGCATGGCACAGACCACGACGACCGTCGTCTCCGAGACAGTGAGCGTCTCCGGCAAGACGCTGGCCCGCCCCAAGCGAGTCATCGCACCCACGTCGGCGGCGTCCGCCGCGACCTGCACCGCGACACCCGCCGCCAAGGGCTGCCGCTCGCTGGAGTTCGTCTACGCGACGACCACCACGGCCGACGCCACCACGCTCGGCGACTTCGTCGGCCAGGTGAAGGAGATCCGTCTGTGGTCGACCGACCCCGGGGCCGCCTCGGCAACCTCCAAGGCGGTGCATACCTACCGGTACGACGGGGCGGGTCGGCTCACCGAGACGTGGAACCCTCTGATCAGCCCTGCGCTGAAGACGCGGTACGCCTACGACACTGCGGGCCGCGTCACTCAGCTCACCCCGCCCGGTCAGCTGCCGTGGACGTTCACCTACGGCACGGCGGGCGCGGGCAGCGCGGTCGGTGACGGCATGCTGCTCAAGGCGTCGCGGCCCGCGCTGCGGCAGGGCACCCTCGATGTGATCGAAGGGACGTCTGCCACCAGCATCGTCTACGACGTGCCGCTGACCGGCACCACTGCCCCCCACAAGATGGGCGCCGCCGATGTGAAGGCGTGGGGCCAGACAGACGACGCGCCGACCGACGCGACCGCCGTGTTCCCCGCCGACGTCACCCCGGCGTCGAACGCCGGCAGTGCCCTGTCCGCCACGTCCTACCAGCGTGCAGACGTCACCTACATGGGTGCCTCGGGCCGTGCGGTGAACGCCGCCACGCCCGGCGGGCACATCACGACGACCGAGTACGACCGCTTCGGCAACACAGTCCGTGAACTGACCGCGGCCAACCGGGCCGTGGCACTCGGCACGAGCGTCGCGGACCGTGCGATGCAGGCCGAACTGGGTATCGCCTCCCGGCCCGCGTCCGAGCGCGCCGACCTGCTCACCACCAAGTCCGTCTACAACGACAACGGAACACGGGAGTTGGAGGAGTTCGGCCCGCTGCGGCGCGTCGACCTCACCGCCGATCTGAAGTCGGGCACCACCACCCTGGTGACGGCCGGTACCTCGGTCGTGGCGCGCAGCTGGACCGTCAACGACTACGACGCAGGCCGTCCCACCGACGGGACCGCCACGATCAAGGACCAGCTCACCAGGGTCACCACCGGCGCCCAGGTCCGCGAGCATCCGGGCGTCCACGCCGAGAAGCGCGTCGTCGAGACCCAGTACGACTGGGCCAGGGGCCTTCCGACGAAGTCCGTCCAGGACCCAGCCGGACTGGCCATCACCACCACAACCGAGTACGACGCCCAGGGCCGCGTCACCAAGACGTACAACACGGGCAGCACAGGGGCCGACGCGGGCGCCGTGGTGACCACCTACTGGTCGGCCACCGGAACCGGCACCTGCAACGGCCGCCCGGAGTGGGCCGACCTTGTCTGCTCCACCGGCCCGGGAGGCGCCATCACCGGCGGCGGCAGCAACCCGGCGCAACTGCCGACCACCACCACCCAGTACGACTGGTGGGGCAACGCCACGACCGGAACCGACACCGCCAACGGTGTCACCCGGACCTCGACCACCACCTACGACACAGCGGGCCGCCCCGCCACGGTGAAGATCACCGGTGGCAGCGGCCAGGCCGTCCCGGACGTCACCACCGAGTACGACCCGGCCACCGGACAGGAGATCCGCACCACGTCGCCGACGGGCGGCACCATCATGCGGGTCTACGACAAGCTCGGGCGACTCGCCTCGTACACGGACGCCGACGGCGGCAAGACCACCACCGAGTTCGACCTGCTGGACCGGCCGGTCAAGGTCGGCGACACCGTCCCGTCCACGGTCACCTTCACCTACGACCACACCGCCGAGCCCCGTGGCCTCACTACGAAGGCGACGGACTCCATCGCGGGTGTCTTCCAGGCGACGTACGACGCGGACGGCTCGGTCGTCACGGAGAAACTGCCCGGCGGGTACACCCTCACCCAGACCGAGGACACCACCGGCACTCCGGTCAAGCGCACGTATACCCGTGACAGCGATGGCACCGTGGTGATGTCCGACACGGTCACGGAGTCCGTGCAGGGCCAGACGACCAGCCACGCCGGCTGGTCGGACCAGACCTATCGCTACGACGCCGTCGGCCGCCTCGTCCAGGTCGACGACACGGTGGAGACGGTCTGCACCCGGCGCATCTACGGGTTCGACAAGCAGGCCAACCGCACGTCCCTGACCACGGCCGCCTCGACGCCCGGCATGGACTGCCCCACCAGTGGAGGAACCAGCAAGACTTCGATGTTCGACAGCGCCGACCGCATCACCGACGCGGGCTATGTCTACGACGCCTTCGGCCGCACCACCGCCCTGCCGGGCGGCGTGAGCGTCGGCTACTACGCCAACGACCTCGCCCACCAGCAGACCAGCGGTGCAAAGCGACAGACGTGGACCCTCGACGCCGCACTGCGCTTCCGCGGCTGGACGGTGGAGACCAACAGCGGCGGAACCTGGTCGCCGACTGAGAACAAGCTCAACCACTACGACGGTGACAACGACAATCCGCGCTGGATCGTCGAGAACACTGCCACCGGCGCCCTGACCCGCAACGTGGACGCCCTTTCTGGCAACCTCGGCGCGATCACCAGCGGCACCGGGGACACGGTTCTGCAGTTCACCGACATCCACGGCGACGTGGCGCTCCAGCTCCCGCTCGCCGCGGGTGAGTCCCCGATCGTCCTCGACACCGATGAGTACGGCAACCCGCGCGACAAGCAGCAGGCCGTGCGCTACGGCTGGGTGGGCGGAAAGCAGCGCTCCAGCGAGACGTTGGCCGGCTTCACCCTCATGGGCGTACGTCAATACAACCCCGCCACCGGCCGCTTCCTGTCCGTCGACCCCCAGCAAGGCGGCAACGCCAACGCCTACGAATACTGCTCGGCCGACCCGGTGAACTGCTTCGACCTCGACGGTAAGTGGGGCTGGAAGAAGCTCTTCAAGAAGGCCAAGCGCTGGGCCTGGCGCAATAAGTGGGACATCGCGCTCACTGCCGCCGGGTTCATCCCCGGCCTCGGTGCAGCAGCCTGGGGCTACCGGGCCTACCGCGGCTACCGAGCCCTGCGCGCCGCACGCACCATCGCGCGCAGCTGCCGCGGTAACTCCTTCCTGCCCGAGACACCGGTGGTCATGGCCGACGGCAGCACCAAGTCGATCAGCCAGGTGAAGGTCGGGGACCGGGTCAAGGCGGTCGATGAGATCACCGGCGAGACCAAGGTCTCTCCGGTCTCCGACGTGATCGTCGGCCACGGCACCAAGGACCTCGTCACCCTGTCCGTGGACGCGGACGGCAACGGCCGGTCGAAGAAGATCACCGCGACCGCCGGCCACCCCTTCTTCGTTCAGGGGCGCGGATGGGTCGACGCGGTCCAGTTGACCCCTGGCTCACGCCTGACCAACTCGGACGGGAGCACTCCGAAGGTCACGGCCACCGAGCGCACACAGGCGGTTCGCACCGTCTTCAACCTGACCGTCGCCGGTACCCACACCTACTTCGTGGTGGCTGACGGGAAATCCGCGCTCGTCCACAACTGTGCTCGCCGTATTCCCAAGAAGCGGGGCTGGATGGATCTGCGCACACCGACGAAGTTCAAGTCGAAGGCGCAGGCGATAGCGGCCGCCAGGCGTGATGCCCGACTGGGCGGGCGCTGCCGCTACCGTGGAGTCTGTTCCTCGGGCAACCACGTTCACGTGGACTACTTCAACAAGAGCGGGCGCATCTCGCACACTCGCCACTACAACTGGTGACGGGGCGACATGGACAGAAAGCCGAAGACGAAGGAAACGGTACCGAGCACATGAGTATCCCTGCCGCGCTGAATGAGCTCGTGGCTTCCTTGACCGAACACGCCAAGGTGATGTCTGGTCAGGAAGTCGCACCTCAAAGGGCTGTCGAGGCCACCGAACGGGTGCGGGTCGCTGCAGCGCGTTACTCCGACGCCATCTTCCAATCATCGGGATGGGGAAGCCCCTTCTCCGACCTGTTCGAGGACGAGGAGAACGTTGAGGGCACGGAAGACGACGAGTCCGATGACAGCTCGGTGTCCGGAGACGTCGAGCGCGTCAGCGTCACGGGCCGCTGGGACTTCGTCGTGACCAACCAGGAGGAATGGTTCGCGCACGTCACCCAGAGGCTGGCCGATCTGGGTGCCGGTGACTGTGCCGTGGAACTGGGCAGTGCTGCTCAGGCGATGCACGAGCTCCTCACCCACGAAGATCCCTTCCACGACCACACTCGCCACGGACTGGCGGACGGCGGTCAGGAATGGGAGATCGAACAGATCCCGAAGACACTGTCCGAAACATCGGATGAGGAGTATCGGGACTGATTCGCCTCCGACGCCAGCAGCGTCGGAGGACGAGGACGCCGACGTAGGAAGCGGACGATGAACGTCGGGGCGGCCAGAATTCCTTGGCCGCCCCGATGCGTGTCGGCGGGTGCGGCGTCGACCGGTCGCTCCGGTCCCGTCGTGCCCGCATATGTTGGGAGGGTCCGGAGACCAGAAACCAGATATCCGGACGGGGTCGGGGATAGCGAAGCACCGGCTGTCCAAGAAGGGCCGTTACATGACCTTGGCGACGACAGGCGTCGTCGCCGTGGCGGGTTCCGGGGCCGTGGCGTAGACCTCCATGGCGGCCACCGTGTGACCGGCGCAGCGGACGCACATGGGCCGGGCGTTCGACGCGTGCACGGCGCCCTCGCTCACCGCGATGAGGGCGAAGAAGAACGCCCACCTACTACGCCGGTGTCGTCGTCTACACCGGCGGCAAGAACCGCGGCTGCTCCCAGTCCCACCTGACTCGCCGGGTTCGTTCTCGCGTGACCCTCGGCGGGGCGGGCGGCATCATCCGCGGGGACGTCATGGGCACGTAGGCCGACAGTAGGGTCCTGGCCGCCATGGCCGGCTCCCATGACCGAGTGGCTGCTCAGCTGCGCAGGGGAGCTCCGGAGTACTGCGTGTTCGCACTGATGCGGGACCGACCTCGCTACGGCGTGGAGCTGATCCGTGCCCTGGAGGAGTCGGATGCCCTGGCCACCAGCCAGGGCACTGTCTACCCGCTGCTCTCCCGGCTCCGCCGTGACGACCTGGCCGCCACCACCTGGCAGGAGTCCGCCTCCGGACCGCCCCGCCGTTACTACGCGCTCACCGACGGTGGCCCGTGCCGCGCTCGACGAGTTCGCCCAGGTCTGGCTTGCCTGTCGAGTACAAGCTCACGTACACAGCCCGGTACGGGCTCAAGCGCAGAGATCGACTTGCTCCAACTGGAGTACACGCGAAGGCTGCCGAGGCCATCCGATCTGGAAGTGTGCTGACCGCGCCGAGTGGTCAAGGGCGCCTGCGGCGTCGCTGCGCGATGGGCTTCGCCTACCCTGGACAACTCGTCCCGATCCGAGGCTCGGCGGGCTATCGGATGGCCCCGGACGAGTGGCGTTCGGCTTCTGCATTGTGGCTTGTACGGGGTTCTGCAGATGAGCTTGTACGCGGGCACGTCGCTGCGGACGTGGGTGCGTAAGGGCGACGCCCACGCTGTGCCCGGACGCCGTGACAAGGGCGGCGAGGCGGAGGAGCTGGCCCGGCTGCGGGCGGAGAACGCCCGGCTGCTCAAAGCCGAGAAGGAGTGGCAGCTCGAGCGGGAGATCCTGCGCCCGGCGGCCGCGCATTTCGCTCGGGAGGTGAAGTGAGCCCTCGCCGCTGGGACTTCATCTCCGACCACCGCGCTGACTTCGGCGTCAAGTGGATCTGCTGGGTGCTCGGGGTGTGGCCCTTCGACGCCGGGCACCGCCCGGTCCGCCGGCCTAATGCCGCCCACAACACCGCGCGCGGCCGCAGGGGCACCACCGTACGGCGCCCCGGCGCTGTTCATCGGTGCGGCGGAGGAGACGATGAAGGTGATGGCTCCCCTGGACGACCACGCCTTGAACCACGCTTCCGCGATCCCTTGGTGGCCTACACCCTGAACGTGGCGGGCCTGACGGCCTGACGCACACAGGGCAGCGTGCTCCCGATGGCTGGGCCACTCCAGCCCGACCATCACCCTTGACCACTATGCTCACTTCATGCCCGAGGCCGGTGGAAAGGGGCGCGCTGCGGTCGACGCACTGCTTGGCGTGGTGCCTGAGCGAACCCCAGAAGTCCTCACCCTCACCTGAGAGAACGGGTGGCACGGCAGACGCTGTGCCACCCGTTCTCGTTGTATGGGCTGCGCGACATCGAGCAGCCGCATGTCAGCTCGGCCAGCACTCTGAGTGACGGCCGCAGTAGCAGTTCGGCTTCTGTCTGGCCGTGAAGGGGAGCAGAGCCGCAGGCCGGTCAGTCAGTCGTTCACTCTACAAGGTCGCGCATTCTCCCCAGATTCTCCCCAGGGCTCCGGGGTGCCGCATTTCGACGAGCTCTCCAGCCCTCCGACCTTGATCGTTTCAGCATCGTGAACGGGCCTGGAACGCAGAGCGATGCCATGTACATCTCACGCACTCGGGCCTAGCGTCGGCCGTCGGCGCGACACAAGTCAGGACCCCCGAGGAGCCGATTTGACCAGCCCACCGCCCCGCAGACGAGCACGCGCTTTCGCGCTGATCGCCGCGCTCGCGGCGACCGTCCTGGCGGGTTCCGCACCCGTGGCCCAGGCCGAGGAGATCCCACTCGCCCCGGGCCACAGACTCGTCGACCACTACGACGGCGCCCCCGCCACCGCCCGGCCCGTGCCCGGCACGGCCCCCGTCCAGCACCCGTACCTCGCGCCCAACGGGCGCAGCGGCATGCACGCCGACGGCGCCGGCAGCGCCACCTACCCCTGGTCCGGCCCGCTCGGCCGCGACCCGAAGGTGACCAGCGAGCAGATCGCCGCCGTCGGCGGCGAGTGCGCCACCGTCACCTTCGACACCGCCGGCCGACTCGTCACCGTCTGCGGCACCTTCACCGGTTTCCTGCTCAAGCTGCTCGACCCGCGCACCCTGGCCACGCTCGCCGAGTACAAGCTGCCGCAGCGCTCCTCCACCGTCGAGGCCGTCACCCGCCTCGACTTCGAGAAGATCTTCAAGGACACCTCGGGCGGCGCCTACTTCTACCTCGACAACGAGGACCGGGTCGTCCTCGCCGACTCCCGGCAGCACGTGCTCCGCATAGCCCACCGTCAGAAGGCGGACGGGGCCTGGGAGTTCGTCGTCGAGAACGACTGGGACCTGACCTCCCTCGTCCCGCACGACTGTGTCAGCTGGACCAACCTCTTCCCCAGCGGAGTCTGCGACCCCGTGACCTCCGTCATGCCCGACTGGGACGGCCGCATCTGGTGGGTGACCCGCCTCGGCCGCGTCGGCACCGTCGACCCGGCGACCGGCGCGCTCCGCGTGATCCGCCTGGACGGCGAGGAGATCCAGAACTCCTTCTCGGTCGCCGATGACGGCGTCTCGATCGTCACCGACCACGCCCTCTACAGCTTCCGCGCCGCCGCCGACGGCACCCCGCGCGTCCAGTGGCGCGAGACGTACGACCGGGGGACCGGCACCAAGCCCGGTTCCGTGAACCAGGGTTCGGGCACCACCCCCGACCTGTTCGGCGACCGGAGCCAGTACGTCGCGATCACCGACAACGCCGACGACCGCATGAACGTCCTCGTCTACCGCAGGGGCGTCGACGTCCCCGCCGCCGAGCGGCTCGTCTGCAAGGTGCCGGTCTTCGGCTCCGGGGCGTCCACCACGGACAACTCGCTGATCAGCTGGGGCAACAGCCTCGTCGTCGAGAACAACTACGGCTACGAGAACCCGAGCACGCTCACCTTCGGCCGCAGCGTCGTCGGCGGCGCGACCCGGATCGACGTCCGCGCCGACGGCAGCGGCTGCGACACCGTCTGGCAGAGCGACGTCCGCTCGCCCTCCACCGTCCCCAAGCTCTCCACCGCGAACGGGCTGCTCTACTTCTACGAGAAGCGCCCCAACGCCCTCGGCATCGACGCCTGGTACCTCACCGCCGTCGACTTCCGCACCGGACAGCGGGCCTTCACCCGCTTCACCGGCACGGGATACGCCTACGACAACAACTGGGCGCCGATCACCATCGGCCCCGACGGCACCGCGTACGTGGGGGTCTTCAACGGCATCGTCGCCGTCCGCGACGGAGCCTGACAGCAGCCTGACGCGTGAGGGCGCGGCGCCCCCCGGGGGGAGCGCCGCGCCCACCGCTCACGCCAGCTCGGGCATCTCGCCGACCGTCGTCTTGACGTCGATCACGGCGAAGACCGCGCCCTGCGGGTCGCGGAGCGTCGCGAACCGGCCGAACGGGCTGTCCATGGGCCCGAAGAGCTTCGTTCCCTTGAGGGCCTCGGCCTTCTGCACGGCCGTGTCGCAGTTGTCGACGGCGAAGTACACCTGGATGTGGGCGGGGATCTCCGGCGGGAAGTCCTTCGCCTCCATCTTCATCCGGCCGAGGACGGGCTGCTCGCCGCCCAGGTCGAAGACCTTGTAGTCGATGTGCTCGTCCGTCATCTTCTTCGTGTTGTACCCGAAGACGGAGGTCAGGAAGGCGTCGGACTTCTCCGGCTCCCGCGTGAAGACCTCGGCCCAGACGTACGAGCCGGACTCGCCCTCCAGCTCGAAGCCCACGTGGTCGCCCGCCTGCCAGACGCCGAAGACCACGCCCGTCGGGTCCTGCGCGATGCACATCGACCCGAACGTGCCGACCTGCATCGGGTCCATCAGGACCGTGCCGCCCGCCGCCCGGATCTTCTCCGCCGTCGCCGCGACGTCAGGCGAGGCGAAGTACAGACACCAGGCCGACTGCGGCTCCCCGTCCTGTCCGGGCATCGGCGGGACGACGGCCGCGACCGCCTTCCCGTCCTTGTACGCCTGTGTGTAGTTGCCGTACTCCGACGATGACTCGCCGAAGGTCCAGCCGAGCACGTCGCCGTAGAACGTCTTGGCGCCCTCGACGTCGGTGAACATCGCGTCGGACCAGACCGGTGTGCCTGCGGGTCGTGAGGCCATGACCGTAACTCTCCCTCGTGCGTTCGACTGCTCGATCTCGACATCGGGTCTTTCTGACACGCTAACCACGCCCGCCGCACCCCGCTCGGTGACACGGAGTGACGGCGACGCTCAGTCGGCGAGACGGCTCATCGCGTAGCGGTGGAACGGGCCGTCCGGGACCGCGAGCGTGGGCCGCCACATCCGCAGCACCTGGGCCGAGGGCAGGAACAGCCCCTCCGGCAGGTCCTCCGGATCCGTCCACTCCCAGCGCACGATCTTCTCCGGCTCGGCGACCGCCGGCGTGCCGGAGAAGCTCCGCACCACCGTGGCCACGGTCATCCGGGTCAGCTCCGCCGAGGTGACCGAGTCCAGGATCAGCCCGAGCACCTCCACGTCGGCCGCGTCCGCGACCAGCGTCGTCTCCTCCGCCAGCTCGCGGGCCGCCGCGCTCTCGACGGACTCGCCGGGATCCACCTTGCCGCCCGGCAGCTCCCACACCCCGGAGGGGTCGAGCCCGAGCAGCACGCGGCCCGCGCCGTCGACGACGATCACCCCCGCGCCGAGCGAGGCCTGCGCGGACGGCGGCCGGACATTGCGGAGAGCGGTCGAGGCGTGGTCTTCGGTCGTCATGCCCCGTGTCTATCAGCCGCCACTGACAACGGCCGGTGACGGCGGCACCACGGCCACCGGACAGTGCGCCTCGTGCAGCACCGCGTGCGCGACCGACCCGATGAGGAGCGTGCCGATACGGTGCCGGTGATGCCGCCCCACGACCAGCAGACCGGCGTCCCGCGAACCCTCCTCCAGGCGGCCCGCCGCGTCCCCCGGCACCACCGAGGACCGCACCTCGACCCCCGGCCACCGGTCCGCGAACGGCCGCAGGCGCTCCCGCTGCTCCCGTTCCGCGCCCTCGACGAGCTCCGCCGCGTCCTCGACGTCCGGCAGCGGCGGCGGCACCTGGAGCGCGGGCGACGGCGCCGCGAGCAGCGCCCCCGGCTCCGGCGGCAGCCGGAACGCCGTCACCACCTCCAGGGGTACGCCGGCCCGCTCGGCCGCCTCGAAGGCGAAGGCCACCGCCTCGTCCGGGGTCTCCTCCGGCTGGAGCCCGAGCAGCACCCGGCCCCCGCCGGACGCCTGCGGCGCACGGGCCTCGTGGGGCACCACCACCAGCGGGCAGGGCGCCGTCATCGCCAGCGTCCGGCTCGTCGAACCCAGCAGCAGCGTCATGAACCCGCCGTGCCCCCGCGACCCCGTCACCAGCAGCCGCGCCCCCTTCGCCGCCGCCGGCAAGGCGTCCGTCACGGAGCCGTCCAGGGACTCGTACCGCACCGGAATCCGGTGCCCCCGCTCCTCGACCACCGTCCGGACCGCGTCCAGGAGCGTGTCGGGCAGGGTCCGCTCCTCACCGAGGGAGGAGATCCGCGCCTCCCCGAGCTGGAGCGCGTCGGAGCGGACGTGGGCGACGACCAGAGGCGCGCCCAGGCTCTCGGCGGCCCCCACGGCCCACTCCAGGGCGCGGAGGCTGTGATCGGACCCGTCGACGCCCACGACGACCGGCCGCTCGGACGCTGTGCTCATGTCACTCATGAGGGAATGCCTCCCGTGCGCGCCCGAACGCCACACCGGCCCGCACCGAAGCGAATCGGTGCGGGCCGGTGCGGGGAAGAGAGGGAGGGCTCAGGCGTTCTGCTCGCGGCGCGCCTTCTCCGCGCGCTCCGCGTTGCGCTCCTTGATGCGGACGGTCTCCTTGCGGACCTCCGACTGCGTGGAGCGCTCCTTCTTGAGCCACTCCGGGAGCTCCTGCTTGATCGCCTCGATCTGCTCCGTGGTGAGGGGCTCGGTGATGCCGCCGCGCGCGAGGCCGGCGATGGACACGCCGAGCTTGTTGGCGACGACCGGGCGCGGGTGCGGGCCGTTCTCGCGCAGCTCCTGGAGCCAGGCCGGCGGGTTGGCCTGGAGCTCGGTCAGCTCGGCGCGCGAGACGACACCCTCCTGGAACTCGGCGGGGGTGGCTTCGAGGTACACACCCAGCTTCTTCGCCGCGGTCGCGGGCTTCATCGTCTGGGTGCTCTGGTGCGACGTCATGGTGTCAAGGGTATCGAGCATGTGGGCGACCTCCGACCACGTCGGCCAACCGGTAGCCTTGCGGGGTGACAGGCACGGACGTTCCCCTCGCGGATTCCCCTGCGGAATCCCCCACCGCCACCCCTTCCCTTCCCTCCTTTCGGCTCGTGTACGTGCCGGGCGTGACGCCCTCGAAGTGGGTGCGGATCTGGAACGAGCGCCTGGCCGACGTACCCCTGGCCCTCGTCCAGGCGGAGCCCGCCGAGGCCTTCGGGCTGCTCCGCCGGGGCGCCGCGGACGCCGGGCTCGTCCGGCTCCCCGTCGACGGGGACGACCTCAGCGCCATCCCGCTCTACACCGAGACCACGGTCGTCGTCGTCCCGAAGGACCACCTCTTCGCCGAGGTCGAGGAGATCTTCGCGAGCGACCTCGCCGACGAGCTCGTCCTCCACCCGCTCGACGACACCCTCGGCTGGGAGCAGCCGCCGGGCCGCCCCGCCCTGGAGCGCCCCGCGACGACCGCCGACGCGATCGAGCTGGTCGCGGCCGGTGTCGGCCTGCTCGCCGTCCCGCAGTCCCTGGCCCGCCTGCACCACCGCAAGGACCTCACCTACCGGACGCTGAACGACGTCCCGCAGTCGCGCGTGGCGCTGTCCTGGCCGGCGGCCGAGGAGGCCCCGGACCTGGTGGAGGAGTTCATCGGGATCGTGCGCGGCCGCACGGTCAACAGCACCCGCGGCCGCCGCGCCGAGGAGCTGAAGGGGAAGAAGCAGCCCCGGCAGGACCCGAAGAAGAAGCCGGGCGGCGCCAGGTCGGGCGGCGGGGCCAAGCAGGCGGCCGGGTCCAAGCAGGGCGGGCCGAAGGGCGGCGCCAAGAGCGGAGCGCGTACCGCCGCGAAGGGCACCGCGCCCGCCCGGGGCAAGGCCGCGAAGACGAGCAAGGGCGCGAAGCCCCGCCGCGGTCGCGGCTGAGAAAGGCCGTGGGCGGCGTCCTGCGGGCATACTGGCCCCTCTTGATCATCGAGTTGATCATCGAGATCAGCCAGGAGGAGCTTTGGCCGCCAGTTTCAGGACCGTCGTCGAGGTGGGTCCCGACCACCTCGACCAGGCCCGGTCCATCGACCGGGTGTTCCAGGACGCGATCGCGCCCGCGACCGTCAACTTCGACTTCGAGGCGATCCGGGAGGCGGCCGCGGCCGTCCCCGACGCCACCGTGGTCCGCATGGTGCGGGGCTGGGGGCTCCAGGAACACGCCCCCGTCCTCGTCATGGTGCTCTCCCTCAAGGAGGCCGTCCGCCAGGCCCTGCCCCCGGAGTACGCCGAGGCCGGGTTCTGGGAGACCGTCGAGCGCGAGCTCGTCGGCGCCTTCACCGGCCTCGCCGCGCAGGAGGGGCAGCCCGGACTCGCCTTCTACGAGGAGTCCGAGCACCGCACCCGCTTCTACCGCGACCTGTTCTTCGCCCTCCAGGACGAGCGGACCGGGGACGACCTCTACGCCCTCGCCTTCTGCGTCGACGTGACCGTCGAGCTGCCGAAGGCCGAGGCCACCGCCCTGGAGCTGACCGATGTCGTCCCGTTCGCGGTGCGGCTCAACGCGATCGTGCTCCGCCAGGCCGTGACCGTCGCAGCCTGAGCCGTACGACCGACCGGCCCGCCGTCCCGGGCCGTCCCTCTCGACCGGTCGACCTCACCGCGAGAGCCGCCACCGCCCGCCCCGCGCCGCCGTGACCAGTTCCGGCACCGTCGCCAGCTTCACCCTCGGCCGCCCCGCCTCCCGGCCCCGCTCCCGCTCGGCCCGGTCGATCGCCGCGAGACCGCGCGCGTCCACCAGGGCCCCGCTCCGGCCCCGTACGAGCTTCCGGAAGCCCTGCGAGGTCCCCGAGGGCGTCGGCAGGGCACCCGCGACCGCGTCCGCGAGCAGCGTCCCGACCGTCTCCTCCGCGCACGCCCGGTTGGCGCCGATACCGCCCGAGGGACCGCGCTTGACCCACCCGACGACGTACGCGCCGGGCATCCCGGCGATCCGCCCGCCCTCGTGCGGGACCGTGCCCGTGGCCTCGTCGAAGGGCAGCCCCGGCAGCGGCACCCCGCGATAGCCGATGGCCCGGACGAGCAGCCCGGTCGCGATCTCCGTGCCGCCCGGCGTTCCAGCGGCCGTGACCCGGACGCCCCGCACGGCGTCCTCGCCGAGCGCCTCCACCGGCGCGGAGTGGAAGCGCAGCACGATCCGGCGCCGGTCGCGCGCGGGCCCCCGCGCCCAGTCCACCGCCTCCCGCGCCACGTCCTTCAGGAGCGCCGCCTTCTCCCCGGTCGCGGCGGCCTCGATCGCCGCTCCCGTGCGCGGGTCCTGGTCGTCGACGACCAGGTCGACGCCCGGCAGGTGCTTGAGGGCCAGGAGTTCGGAGCTCGTGTACGCGGCGTCCTCGGGGCCCCGCCGGCCGAGGAGCACGACCTCGCGGACCGTACCCCTGAGGAGGGCGGCCAGCGCGTGGTCGGCGATGTCCGTGGCGGCGAGCGCGGCGGGGTCCATGACGAGGACGCGGGCGACGTCGAGGGCGACGTTGCCGTTGCCGACGACCACGACCCGCTCGGCGGCGAGGGCGGTGAGGTCGACCGCGTCCGGGGCCGTCTCCGGATGCGCGTTGTACCAGGAGACGACGGAGGTCGCGGAGACGCTGCCGGGCAGGTCCTCGCCGGGGATGCCGAGGCGCCGGTCGGCGGGTGCCCCGACCGCGTACACCACCGCTTCGTGGTGCGCGGCGAGCTCCTCGACGGTGACGTCCCGGCCGATCTCCACACCGAGCCGCAGCCGGGCGCGCGGGTGGGAGTGGAAGCGGGCGAAGGTCTCGCCCGCGCCCTTGGTCGCCGGGTGGTCGGGGGCCACGCCGTACCGGAGGAGCCCGCCGGCCACCGGGAGCCGGTCGATCAGCGTCACCTCGGCGTTGGTGTGCAGGAGCAGGTCCTCCGCCGCGTACATCCCGGCCGGTCCGGTGCCGACGACCGCGATCCGCAGGGGCGCGAAGTCGGCGGGCAGGGAGCGCGGGAAGGACGGCTCGCCCCAGGGGTGGAAGTTGGGGGAGGCCAGGACCGGCGCGGGCGTGCGCTCGGCGTAGTAGCGGGCGTTGATGTCCTCGTACTCCCGCAGGCGGCCGGTGAGGCGCTCCACGGGGAAGATCGCGTCGACCGGGCAGGCGTCGGCGCAGGCTCCGCAGTCGATGCAGGCCTTCGGGTCGATGTACAGCATCTCCGTGGTGCCGAAGTCCGGTTCCTCCGGCGTCGGATGGATGCAGTTGACCGGGCAGACGGCGACGCAGGTGGCGTCGTTGCAGCAGGTCTGGGTGATCGCGTAGGTCATGTCGTCGGCTCTGCTCTGCTCGGCTCGGGGGAGAGGGGAGGGGAGAAGGGGCCCGCAGGCCCTAGACGAGGTGGGCGCGCTGGTAGAAGTAGAGCGCGGGCCGCGTCAGCATGCCGACGTCGGCGAGGAACTCCATCAGCCCCGCGCAACTGGCGCGCAGCTGCGCCTTGTAGTGCTCGTTGGCGGCGGCCTCGCGGACGGCGCGCTCGGGGTCGAGCCCGGCCCGTACGTACACCTCGGGGCTGACGAGGCTGGTGATGATGTAGTACGCGGCGATGGCCACGATCAGCGCCTGGAAGTGGCGGCGCGGCCGGCTCGCGCGGGCGAGGTGGCGGCGCGTCTCGTCCCGGGCGAACTTCATGTGCCGGGATTCCTCGACGACGTGGATGTTGCTGATGGTGCGGACGAAGGGGACGACCCGCTCGTCGCGCATCCAGTCGCGCTGCATGACGTCGAGGACCTCCTCGGCGACGAGGATCCCGGCGTACGCGGCTTCGCCGAAGCCCACGGTCTTCATGAAGCGGCCGAGTTCGAGCACCGCGCGCCTGGGCTTGTACGCGGGGGCGCCGAGCTTCTCCGAGCCGCGGGCGAACATGATCGAGTGCCGGCACTCGTCGGCGATCTCGGTCAGGGCCCACTGGAAGCGCGGGTCGGTGTGGTCCATCCGGTAGATGTCGCGGAGCACCATCTGCTGGAGGATCATCTCGAACCAGATGCCGGTGCTGGCCACCGACGCGGTCTCCTGACGGGTCAGCTCCTTGCGCTGCGCCTCCGTCATCTCGTTCCAGTAGGCCGTCCCGTAGAGGCTGTTCCACTCGGGGCTCTGGCCGTGGAAGTCCCTGTCGAGCGGGGTGTCCCAGTCGACCTCGACGGCGGGGTCGTACGAGAGCTTCGCGGCGGACGTGAGCAGCCGCGAGGCGATGTCGGTGCCTTCGTTGCGTGCGTCGTGTCCCATGGGGCGGCTCCTCGGCTCCTCGACTCCTCGGGGCTTGTTAGACATCGCGTCTAGCAAGCTTGTTAGACGGAAGGTATAGCAAGACTCCGGGGTGTTCCTACCCCTCGGTACGGACTTTCTCGAAGGGAGTTACCGCGGGTACGGCCGAGGGCGCGGCCGCGGGCACGCGAAAGGGGCCGGAACCTGTCGGCTCCGGCCCCTCCCGTGTGCTGCCTAGAAGGTCAGGTTCCAGGCGTCGATCTTGCCGGTGTCCGAGGCGGCGTTGTCGTTGACGCGCAGCTTCCAGACGCCGTTCGCGACCTCCGAGGAGGCGTTGACCGTGTACGTCTGCGCGATGTTGTCCGTGCCGCTGCCGGTCCGGTTGTGCACCGTGTAGACCGAGCCGTCCGGCGCCACCAGGTCGACCTTGAGGTCACCGATGTAGGTGTGCTTGATGTCCACGCCCACCTTGAGGGTGGCCGGGGCGTTGCCCGTCACGCCGCTCACCGTGATCGAGCTCTCGACCGTGGCGTTGTCGGAGATCGTGACGTCGGTCAGGTTCTCGAAGTACGCGCCGGGCGGCGGGGTGGAGCCGCCGACGGCCTTGAGGGCGTCGACCGCGCCTTCGCCGAAGAAGCCGTTCTTCGCGGTGGTGCCGGTGCAGCGGGCGTCCGAGGGGCAGGCCCGGTCGTTCGCCTGGACGCCGAGCTGGTCACGGATCTGCGCCGGGGTGAAGGTCGGGTTGACGCTCGCGATGAGCGCGGCGACACCGGTGACGTGCGGGGACGCCATCGACGTACCGCTCATGTTGCCGTACTTGCCGCCCGGGAGCGTCGAGTACACCTGGGTCGAACCGTCACCGCCCGGCGCGGCGACGTCGATGACGCCGTTGCCGAAGTTCGAGTACGAGGCCTTCGCGCCGCCGCTCGCCTGCGCGGCGACCGTCACGACGCCCGGGAGCTCGGTCGGGATGTCGATGCAGGCGTTGGTGATGGTGCGGGTGACCGGCGTCGAGTCGTTGGGGGACTCGGAGTCGGTCGTCTTGTTCGCCAGGTCGTAGTTCGAGTTGCCGGCCGCCGCCACCTGGAGCGAGCCCTTGCCCTCGGCGTACACCTGGGCGCGGCGGACGCCCTCGATGATCGCGGCCTGGTCGATGTTGTCCGGGCAGTTGAACTGCCACGGGTCCGTGTAATAGCTGTTGTTGGTGACCTTGAAGCCGTGGTCACCGGCCCACACGAAGCCGCAGATCGTGTTCTCCGCGAAGAACAGGCTGCTGCCGGGCTCCGCGATGCGGACCGAGGAGATCTTCACGCCCGGCGCGACGCCGATGACGCCCTTGCCGTTCTTCGCCGCCGCGACCGTGCCGGCGACGTGCGTGCCGTGGGTGCCGACGTCACGCCAGGCACCGGCGCGGGTGTCCGCCTTGCCGTAGGCGCAGGACGCCGAGTCGGCGGCGTTGAAGTTGGGCGCGATGTCCTGGTGCTGGTCGTCGACGCCGGTGTCCAGGATGCCGACCTTGACCGTCGCCGAACCGGTGGTGACGGCCCAGGCCTGCTCGGCCTTGATCTGCGTCATGTCCCAGCGGTTGGACTCGGTGAGCGTGGTCGCGGACTGCGCGGGGTTCGCCGGGAGCGCCGGGTTGTAGGCGTCGGCGGGGACGTCGGAGGTGCGGGTCGCGCCGACCTGCTGGACGCCGCTCACCGTACGCATCGAGGAGGCGAAGGTCGCGGAGGTCGAGTGGGCCACGATCACGCCGATGGCGTCGTACGTGGCGAAGACCGAGCCGCCGTTGGTCGCGACCGCGCCGGAGACGGCGGCGGTGCCGCCGGGGGCGGTGATGACCAGGTAGGCGCGGGTGCCGGCGGCCCAGGCCGAGGGGGCGGCGGCGGCCTTGGCGCTCGTGGGGGTGCGGGTCGCGTCAGCCGAGTTGGCCGCGACGGGCGCGGTGTCGACGGGCGCCGCCTGGGCGAATCCTGCGGGAGCGGCGAGCGCCATGGTCGTGCCGAGGGCCGCGACGGCGATGGCCGAGATTCTCAACCGGCTGGATATGTGGGAAAACAATGCGTCCTCCGATGGCCCGGTGGCGCGGGTGGCGCTTGACGGGCCCTGTGGTGTGTGGGGTGGACGCAAGATCCCAGAATCGTGCGGCGGAGGGAAGTCTTCTGCCCGAAAAGCGTGTTCGTGTTGCGTACTGTTGATCTGAAGGTGCCGGAAAGGTGGTTGTATGCGGGAAAAAGCGTCGTTCGTTCCCGAGGAGGGCGGCGGCTGGAGAGTGCTGTCCGAAAGTGACCTGGACCTGGTCGTCGCCCTCGCGGCCCGCGTCGCCGCGCACGACGGCGGCCTCCCCGCCACCGCGACGCGGGACTTCCTGCGACGGCGGTACGTGGGGCTGGGCGCCGACGGAAGGGCGTTCGCCGTCGGGGCCTTCGCCGGAGACCGGCTGATCGCGTGCGGAGCACGCCGGAAGATCCCCGAAGGGACCATGGCCACCGGCCTCGTGGACCCGGACCACCGCGAACGCGGCCTGGGATCGCAGCTGTTCACCCTCGTGACGGAGGCGACCGGTGGCGTGACCGGACAACTCCTCCTGGAGACCGAGTCCCTGAAGCCGCGCGGCGAGGAGTTCCTCGCAGCCCGGGGTCTCGCGCGGACCTTCACCGAGGACGTCCTGCGCCTCGCACCCGACTCCGCGCCGCCGGTCACGCCGCTGCCCGCCGGGATCACCACGGAGGAATGGCCGGACGCCGGCCCGGCCGGCTTCCACGCCGCCTACCGCGCCTCCTTCGCCGACCGGCCGGGCTTCCCCGACCCCTCCCTCCACGCCTGGACCACCTGGCTCGTCGACGACACCTTCCTGCCCGGCTGCTCCCTCCTCGCCCGGACCGCCGACGGCACCCCCGTCGCCTTCGTGACCTGCGCCGAGGAGTACGTGGTCCAGCTCGGCGTCGTACCGGACCACCGCCGCACCGGCCTCGGCCGGGCGCTCGCCACCGCCGCGCTCCACCGGCTGCGCGCCCACGGCCACGGCCAGGTCTACCTCGACGTCAACGCCGATAACCCGGCCTCGGCCGCGCTCTTCCGCGGACTCGGCTTCGCGCCCGTGGCCCGACGCGCCCGGTTCGCGAGGGAGGAGGCGGCGCGCGATAATGGGTGACTGTGCGTGACGGTGGCGAGGAGGAAGCTCCCGTCCGGGCCTGGGTGGCCGTCCACCCGCCCGGCCACGAGGAGCGCGCCGAACCCGCCGTCGCCCGGCTCCGGCGCACCGGCCTCGACATCGACATCAACCTCGGCACGGGCACCGGCACCGGCACCGGCACCGGTGGACGGGAGCCCGCCGAGGGCCCCGGCGTCCTGCTCCTCACCGCCGCCGACGACACCCTCCTGACCCGCCTCGCCCGGCTCTGCGACGGCGGACGCCACCGGGTCCTCGCCGTCGCGCTCACCCGCGCGGCCCTCGGGCCGTCCGGCCCGTGGCCCCTGCTCGACGCCGGAGCCGCCGACGTCCTCGCCTGGGACGCCTCCCCGACCCCCGCCGAGGACGTCCTGCGGCGGCTGCGCCGATGGGCCGCCGTCGACGCCCTCGTCACCTCGCCCCTCGTCACCGACAACCTCGTCGGCGACGGCGCGGCCTGGCGGAGCCTGCTGCGCGACATCGTCGAGACCGCCGTCTTCAGCGACACCTCCGTCCTCGTCACCGGCGAGAGCGGTACGGGAAAGGAGCTCGTCGCCCGCCTCGTCCACGCCCTCGACCCGCGCCGGGGCACCGAACAGCTCGTCCTCCTCGACTGCACCACCATCGTGCCCTCCCTCGCCGGCAGCGAGTTCTTCGGCCACGAGAAGGGCGCCTTCACCGGCGCCCTCGCCTCCCGCGACGGAGCCTTCGCCCTCGCCGACCGGGGCACCCTCTTCCTCGACGAGGTGGGTGAACTGCCCCTGGAACTCCAGGCCGAGCTGCTCCGCGTGGTCCAGGAGGGCACCTACAAGAAGGTCGGCGGCAACGCCTGGCACACCACCGGCTTCCGCCTCGTCTGCGCCACCCACCGCGACCTCGCCGGCGAGGAGGGCTCACGGCGCTTCCGCGGCGACCTCTACCACCGCATCGCCGCCCACACCTGCCGACTGCCCAGCCTCCGCGAGCGCCCCGAGGACATCCTTCCCCTCGCCCGCCACTTCCTCCGTGAACTGGGCCCCGCCGACGGGACGGAGTCCGGACCCGAGGGCTTCGACCCCGCCGTCGAAGGACTTCTGACGGAGCGTGAGTACCCGGGAAACATCCGGGAGTTGCGGCAGCTGGTCGGCCGGATGGCCCGCCGTCACGTCGGATCGGGGCCGATCAGCGCCGGGGACGTACCGCCCGAGGAGCGACCGGCCGCACCGCCCTCGGCCGGGGAAGCGGGGGTGGACTCCTGGCCCGACGACGGGTTCGAGCGCTCCCTCCGTGCCGCCCTGGCCTCCGGCGTCCGTCTCAAGGAGATCGGCGTCCGTGCCCGCGACCTCGCCGTCGACATCGCCCTCCGCGAGGCCGACGGCAACCTCCAGGAGGCCGCCCGCGCCCTCGGTGTCACCGACCGCGCCCTCCAGCTCCGCCGCGCCGCCGCTCCCGACGCGGCGAACGGCACGAGGAGGCCATGACGCCTGCCAGGCGCCGCAGTTGGTGATTTTCCGGTTATTCCACCGGTAACACGTGGCGTGCGCCATAGTGGGAGCAACAGAGCCGAATGGGAGGGGATCTCTCATGATCGAGCAGGCGTACGTTCAGCAGGGGGACGTGACCAACCCGACGGTCGCGGCGTTACGGACCCGGATCGGGAACGCGATCGACAACAATCCCCCGCCGGGTGCGGGAACCGCCCTCGACCGTGTCACCTACTGGCTGCAAGCACCGACCACCTCGATGTTCACCACGACGCTGGACAAGCTGTGCGAGGCCCGCGGCAAGCGCCTCGGGATCGTTCTGAGTTCGGCCGCGGCAGGGGGGCTGTGGGAACCCGCGGACCTGTCGGCGGCCGACGACATCATGGGGAAGTGGAACGGGATCCGCGATCGCCTGCACCTCGACCGCGCCGCGACCGTCAAGGGGCCGACCGGTCACGTCGGCGGCTCCAGGAGCCTGTTCCTCCGGGAGGACGGAGCGGGGTTCCACGTCATCATCCTCCTCGCCACCGGCACCGACGGCGGTCCCGGCGGCCGGTCCTTCTTCCTCGGCTTCGACCCCGATGTCAGCGCCACGCCGGAGTCCCGCATGGCCTGGGTGATCAAGAAGACCCTCGGGGACACCGCCGCCAAGGTTGCCACGATGACGCACGCGGAAGCCGTCGCGCACATCAAGCTCATGATCCTCGGCAACGACCCCAGCGGCTTCGGCCCGCTGATCCGCAAGTACTACGTCGACACGACCACGGCCTTCCCCGCGATCCTCCGCGCCGGCATCGGCGAGTAACCGTCACCCCGCCGGAGAGGGCCAGGACGTCCGCGCGTGCGGCGCCTGGCCCGTCGCCGTTCGCCCCGTACGAGCGCCAGCAGGTTGCCCGACAGGACCAGGGACTCCTCCTCGGCGCCCAGGCCGAGGGCCCGTACCTTCGCCACCTCCACCCCCGGATGCAGCCACGGGCCGTCCGAACCGAACAGGACCTTCTCCGCACCCGCCCGCCGCACCGCCTCCGCGAGCAGGTCGAAGCGGCGCACCCCCGAGGTGTCCGCGTAGAGGTTCGGGTGGCGCACCAGGTGGTCCACACAGGCCAGTTGGGCGTGCCAGTCGTCGGCGAAGCTCCCGAGGTGCGGGAAGACGAACGGCACGTCCGGGTAGTGCTCCGCGAGCAGCTCCGCCACCGCCACCTCGCCCATCGGGTCGTACAGCACCGGCAGCCCGAAGGAGCGGGCTGCGTCGCAGACCTCGCGGGTGATCGGGGCGTCGTGCCGGTGCACCTTGATCCCGACGAAGCCGTACGCGCAGACCGCCGTCCGGACGAGCCCGGCGATCCTGCCCGCGTCCCGGTCCGCGTGGACGAAGGCGAAGCCGAGGAACCGGTCGGGGCGCGCGGCCACGATCCGGGCCACGCACCGGTTGGCCACGGCGTAGTCCCGGTGGAAGGCCGGGAAGAGGACGGTCCGGTCGATGCCCGCCCGCTCGGCGCGCGGCAGGTAGCGGCCGAGCCCCGCGTCGTCCCACGGCCCGGTCAGCCGGTCTCCGGGCCCCGCGTGGCAGTGGCAGTCGACGATCATCCCGACGCCACCCGGGTGAACAGGTCCCGCAGCGCCCGCCGCAGCACCGAAGGGTCCCGCAGCGCCGCCGGGGACACCCCGGCGAACGCCCCCAGCGAGCGGAACACGTCGGCCTCCGGATGCCCCGTCGGCACCACCGGACGGCCCACCGCCCTCAGCGCCTCGCGGGTGAACGGCAGACCGGCCGTCGTCCGGGGCAGGTCGCCCCGGCCCCGGTTGGTGTCGCAGTGGAAGTGGTCGCGGTGGTCGGCCCGGTAGTAGTCGATGACCGTCGCGAACGACAGCCGCAGGCAGGCGTCGATCCGCCGGAGGAGCACCCGCTGCCCCGGGTCGGTCCAGTTGTGCACGATCGTCTCGCGCGGCGCGCCCGGCGGGCCGCCGGTGGCCGGCCACCGGACCCCGACGACGTCGAGCGCGTCGCCGAACGAGTGGTTGCTGAGGATGTCCGGCTTCGCCGGGTCGGAGCGCTTCACGCAGCGGCAGTACAGCGAACCGGCCGTGAGGATCGCCTCCACCGGCATGCCGAACCCGCGCATGTTCCGCAGGAACGCGCTCATCGCGTCCCTCACCGGGGCCGTGAACCGCTGCTCGCGCCGCCACTGGCGGTCCGTCACGACGAGCAGCCCGCTCCGGGGGTCGCGCCGGACCGCCTCGGGGTAGTGGAAGGGGACCCCGTCCACGCCCTCGGCGCAGAGCAGTCCGGGGACGGGCGGGCAGGCCAGCCGCCCCGGCCGCGTGCACTTCGTCACGGCCGTCCCGCCCGGGGCGGCGCAGGACCGCGCCGGGCGCGGGGCGGAGGCGGGATCCCCGGCGGGTGCGGGTGCGGGTGCGGGTGCGGGGGCCGGTGCCGGGGACGCCGTCGTACGGCCTCCGGCGAGCAGCGGCCGGACCACCGTGTCACGGATCGCCAGCCACTCCCGTACCGCCGCCGACTCGCCCCGGCCGATCCGCGCCCCGCCCCGCTCCGGATGCCGCTGGTGGAACACCAGGCTCGTCAGCGCCGCCTCGTCCCGGTTGCCCCGGGCGACCGCGCCCACCACCCGCGCCAGCTCCCACGGGCTGAACCCCGTGCCCCCCTCGAACTCCGCCACGAAGGGCGGGCCGGAGAGCGTCTCGTACGACATGACACGCACCGGCCGCTCAGTACGGCTGGTCCGGCGGAGGCATCCGCCGCGCCCGCCGCCCCGCCATCCCGGCCCCGGCCCACGAGCCCGCCCACGCGCCGGCCCGCGCTCCCGGCCGCGCCCCGCCGCCGAGCGCCGCCCGCTCCCGGCCCGCGCCGCTGAGCTGCTGCGCCCTGCGCCGCCGCAGATGGACCGCCGGCATCGTCACGTCGAGCCGGTCCGAGGTCAGGTCGACACCGGTCGCGGCCCGGTAGGCGTGGATGTACCCCTGGATCTCCGCACGCCAGTAGCGCGCCCAGTTCGCCGCCTCGTCCCGGTCGATGACCGAGTTCCAGTCGCCGAACCGGATGGAGAGCAGGATCCGTTCGCCGAAGGACGCGAGGTTGTGGAAGTGCAGCGTGGGCGTGTCCGTCCACCCCTGGAGCTTCTTCATCACGTCCACCGTCCCCATCCAGGGCTCGGGGTACGCGACCATCGCGCGCGCCGGCAGGAACTGCCGCATCTCCGGCCTCGCCAGCAGCCACTGCTGCATCAGCATCTCCTGCCGCGCCGTCCATGGCAGGTCGCCGTACTGGTTGTGCTGCCCCTCCGTGAGCAGCAGGTGGACCTCCTTGAGCCCGTTCAGGACCGGGAACCCGTCCGGCGTCACCGTCATGTCGTCGGCCTGCGTGAAGAACGTCGTGCACAGCTTGAGCAGGCTGTGGAACGCCTCCAGGAACTTCGACCGGCTGTCGGCCCCGCGCAGCGGCGGTACGGCCCTGCCGATCAGCGTGATTCCGTAGTGGTGGTCGTACTCGTACGCCCTGCGCACCACCGACAGGCGGTGCTGCTCGTCCTGGATGTACCCCCACAGGAGGTTGCCGAGCGGCAGCAGCGGCGCGATCTCCAGATGGGCGAGCGGATCGGGCTCGACCGAGCGCCGCATGTTCTGGAACCGGCGGCTGATCTCGATCATGGACTGGACGAGGAGGCTCTCCTCCTCCCAGTAGTTCCACAGGAGTTCGATGAGGCAGGGGTGCGTCAGCTTGTACCGGAGGATCGCGTCGCACGGGAAGCCCAGCTTGCCCGCCCCGCGCACCTGCACGTCCCGCAGCCCGTCCAGGATCCGGGCGAAGTACGGCAGCGTGTAGAAGTTCGGGTCCTGCGGCACCGGTTCGATGAACGCCTTCCACATCGCCTCGATCTCCTCGCGCGACACCGGACCGTCCTGGTAGCGGTGCTGCTCCTGGAGGAGGTCCACGCCCTCGAAGGGCTCACCGGGCCGCTTCGGGTCGACGAGGATGCCGCAGCGCAGCCGCATGAACGCCTCGGTCGCCGTCTTCAGCAGCCAGTACGCGTCCACGTCCGGATACGGCAGCCCGCCCGTCTTCCGTACAGCCTTCAGCTCGGCCCGCCCCTCGGCGCGCCGCCGCCGCGACTCGCGGTCGAGCCCGTCCGGCGAGGGGCACAGCACCAGGTCGATGAAGTCCTGGTACTCGCCGAAGCCGAGGGCCTCGCTGCTGTTGCGGATCGCCGTCCACAGCGCCTGGCTGTCGGTCCGTACGACCCCCGCCGGTTCCAGGTGCACGGAGACGGAGGCGCGCCGCGCGTCGAAGGCCGACGCGCGCCGCGCGTCGTCGACCGGCAGCTTGACCCGGACGTCGGCGTACTGGGTGCTGATCCGCCCGTGCGTGTCGCGGACCTCCACCTTGGCGTTCTCCACGCCCGCGTCGGCGCCCCGGGTGTCCCAGACGACCTCCGCGTCGTCCTCCGACCACAGGGCGAGCGTGCCGCCCGACACGGCCCAGGCGTACTTCACGCCCGGCTCCGTCGTGTCGGCCCGCAGCCGCACCATCTCGCCCCGCGTCACCTCGTCGGGGGTGGCGGTCAGCGTGACCTGGAGCGGTGCGCGCGGTGTCAGTGGTGTGCCCATGACTCCTCCTCGGGCAGGGTGGTACGGAGAGGGAGGCCGCCGCCCACGGGGACGGCCTTCCGGGGAACGGCCGGCCCGAGGGCCGGTGGTGCGCTTCGCGCGCAGGCCGCCGTGGTGGCGAGGGTGCTGCGCAGCGCCCAGCGCCGCAGCAGCGCCTCCGCCCGGCGGCTCTCCGCCTCGGGCGAGATCAGACCGGCGGCCCTGGCCTGGCCGAGCGCCGCGAACGCGAGTGTCGGCGCGGCCCGTTCGAGCAGTTCGGGACGGAGCCGCGCGGACGCGTACAGGGCGAGCAGCCGGCGCGGGGAACGCTCGGCGGGCCGGAACAGGCCGCCGAGGGTGAACTCCTCGTGCCCCCGCGGCCGGTGCGCGACGAGAAGGGCCGCGAGGTCGGGGGCCGCCGAGATCAGTGAGGCGAGCAGCGTGCGCGAGGCGGCGTCGAGACCGTCGGGCGGATAGAGGGCCGACCACAGGTCGCCGAGCGCCCGCCACTGCGGATCGGGATGCAGCAACGCGCCGACGGCGAGGCCCAGATGGACCCTGATCCAGGGGAAGGGGTGGCTGTCGAAGGGGTCGAGACGGAAGACGAACCGGCGCGGCAGGCTCAGCACGCCGATCAGCCCCATCGTCGCCGTCACGCCGAGCTTGCCGATGGCCCAGACGTCGGCGACGATCTCCGGCATCCACCGCGAGAACAGCGCCCAAGGGAGGGGAAGTTCGTCCCCTGTCGTCCGTGTCCGCGTGCGACGCACCTCGCTCCGGAGCGACGGTACGAGGCCGAGCGACGCGGCGCCCTGATGGCCCACCTCGTGGCAGAGCGAGGAACTCAGCCCGTACCCGCCGACCATCCGCTCGCGCGGCACCCGCACGATCGCGACCGGGCTCGAACCGCCGCCGGGGAGACGGGTCCTGGCGCGCCGGATCGCCGCGCCGGGACCCCGGTCCAGATAACAGACCACCGGCGGCGGTTCGAAGAGCCGGCCCGGCACGTCGAGCGCGTCGGCCGCCACCACGTCCATCCCGGACAGCCAGAGCCCGATCTCGTGCTCGCTGCGCTGGGTGATCGCCTGCTGGAAGAGGTCGACCTGGCCCAGGACGTCGTTGAACCGCCAGCGGAGGGCCGTGAACCGCCGCTGCATCTCCGCCGGCGTCGCCGCCCCGCCCTCCCCGTCGAGCCAGGCCAGGTACGCCCGGACCCGGCCGCGCAGCTCGCGCCGCCCGGCGACGAGCGTCCGCTCGATGCCGATCTGCGCGGCCGGCGAGAGGGCGGCGGCCGGCAGCATCGTCTCGCGCACGGCGAAGGGCTGCACCCGGTCGAGCCGGGTGAGCAGCGCCCGCGCCTCGCCGGAGAGCAGCCGGCGTGCGGTGGCGGTCGACGACGTGCCGGGCATGGTCAGGCCTCCGTGATCACGGCCCGGTCGCCCTGGCGGACCCAGGTGCCGGTGGTGGGAGTGGGGTCGGCTGAAGCCGTGGTGCCTTCTGCCGGGGGCTCCTGGCCGCCCGGCTGCGGGCCGTCGTCCGGTGCGGCGGCGGGTTCGGGGGTGACGGGTGCGTCCGCCCCCAGGTCACCCGCACCGGCGTCGCCCGCGCCGGGGATGTACGGACCCGGGGCGTAAGGCGGCGGGGCGTACGGCGGCGGGGTTACGGGCTCCGCCGCGTACCCGGCGCCGTCGGCGTAGCCGCCCGGATGCCCGTAGGCGTACGGGTAGCCGTACCGGTAACCGGGGCCGTACCAGCGGCGGCGGGGGACGGGGAGCGGTCGCGGCCAGGTCCAGCGGGCCGGACGGGCGTAGCGCGGGAAGCTGCGGTAGAGGCCCGGCGCGTACCGGCGGGCGGCGGCGAACACGGCCGCCCGGCCCACGGCGGCGTCACCGGCCCGTCCCCGGTAGGGGCGGTACCGGCGGTGCCGGTCGCGGGGCGCCATCGCCGCGTTCCTCGCGGCCGCCGCCGACAGCCGGACGAACCGGCGCGCCACCTCCATCTCGTCCATCTCCTCCCTCTCGCCCGTCTCGCCCGTCTCGCCCGAGCCGTCCCACTCGCCGGTCTCGCCGAACAGTCCGGCGGCCTGGCCGACGCGGCCGACGAGGGGCGGCGTGCCGGACCCCCGGTAGACCCAGTGCCAGGGCTCCCGGTCGTACGGGACGAAGCCGAACCGGTGCGCGTGGGACTGGAGCCAGCGGAAGAACCAGGTCGCGTGCCAGCGCTTCACGGCCCGCGCGCCGGTGCTGTTGCTGAGGGCGAAGCCGCGCCCGCGCACCTGGAGGAAGTCGATCGCGATCCCGTTCTGGTGGTTGCTGTACCCCGGCGCGGCGATCTTCGACGGGATCCCGAAGACGTCCAGCATGAACCGGACGGCGGCGGGACCGTGCGGACCGCCGGGGAGCCCGGCGCGCGCGTCGCGGGTCTGGTTGTAGTAGTTCCTGAAGTAGCCGAGCCACAGCCGTCGTTGGTGTTCGCTGCCCCGGTAGCCGCTGCCGCCGGTCAGGCGCCGGGTGTGGGCGGCGTCCTCGTCGCCCGCCGCCTGCGCCGCCACGAGCGCCGCGTTCGCGGCGGCGAGGAGTCGGCCCGCCGCGGCGGCGGCGTCGGTGCGCATGGAGAGGGACGTCCCGGGGACGGTGTCCAACTCGCCCGCTGTCAGGTCGCGTCCGGGAGCCTTCCGCTTCCGGGAGCGCGCCAGGTGCGCGTCGAGGACCCGCTGCCGGAAGTCGACCTGCTCGGGAGCACCGTTCCACCCGCCGCCCGTCTCCTCCTCCAGCTCGTCCTGCGCGCCGAGTTCACGGTCGGTGCCCAGTTCCCGGTGGGTGCCGCGGCGCAGGGGCGAGGGACCCGTGCCCGGCAGGTCCGCCCCCGCGTCGGCGAGGAGCAGCGGCCCGTACAGCCGGGGAATGCGCATGTGCGGGACGCGCGTCCACTCCACCCGGAACCGCGGCGAGGCCGCCGGCCGCACCGCGGCCGCCACCCGCTCGCTGTTGCGGGCGGTCGGTTCGCCCGGCCGGTAGAGCACCCGCAGCGCCCCGTCACCCCGTGCCATCCGCCGCCGCGCCCAGTCGACGAGCGCCCCCGGGTCCCCGTACAGCGCGTCGAAGGTGTGCACCTCGTCGGGGTCGGCGTACCGCAGGATCCGCATCAGTGAGGCGCCGCCGCCGGAGTGGGCCGTGAGGACGAGCCGCCCGAGCGGGGCGTCCACGCCCGTGGCGGCCTTGAACCGGGCCAGGGACTCGGCGACCAGACGGTCGATCGCGCCCCGGCCCTCCAGGGCCGGGTGCGTGTACCCGCGCCCCGACCGGCCGCCGAAGTAGTGGCCCCGGGGGAGGACGAGCAGGGTCGGCCGCGTGCGGGCCGGGTTGGCGCCGAGGTCCAGGCCGCTCACCGCCTCCATGTCCGCCGGCAGGGTCATGCGCGGACCCCGCACGGCGAAGCCGTGCAGATGGACCACGACGTCGATCCGGGACGGCCGGTCCATCGCGTTCCACTTCAGGATCAGGTCGGGCGGGGTCCCGGCGTGCCGCCGCAGCATCGGCAGCCGCTCCACGACCTGCCGGCCGGGGCCGGTAGACCCCGCGCCCCTGCCGCCGCCGGTGCCCGCGCCCGCCCCGCCGGGCAGTGCGGTCATGGCCACGTTCTTGAGGACGCCGCCGAGAGCGGCGCCCGCCGAGGAGCTCAGGAATCCGCCGTCGCGGCGGGCGACGGGCGCGAGGAACGACCCGAGGAAGGCCTCAAGCTCCCGCTCGTCGGACACGCCGAGCAGCTCCGCCGCGAGGGCGTTCTCCTCCGCCTCGGTCAAGGGGCTTCCGTACTCGCCGCCGAGCAGGCCCGTCTCGGCCGCGTAGTCCCGCAGTTCCGGGGCGACCGCGCCGGCGCTCTCCGCTTCCGCGGCCCGCCGGTGGCCGCCGCACCCGCACTCGTGCGTGCTCATGACCGGTCTCCCTTCCGGTGCCCGTTCAGATGCCGAGGAGGATGATCGTGCGGCCCCGCCTGATCCACCGGCCGCTGGTCCGCCGACGGCCGTACGCGGGGCCCCCGTACGAGGGAGCTCCGTACGAGGGAGCTCCGGGCGCCGAGGCCAGGGGGACGAGCCCGGGGGCGTACCGCTGCGCGGCGCTGAGCAGGGCGGCCCGCGCGGCACCCGCGTCGATCTCGTCGACACCTTCCCCGCCGCCTTCGAGCTCGCCGGGTTGACCGAACCCCTCCTCGAAGTCGGACGCTTCGAGATCCGCGCCCTCGAAGTCGGCGGCCTCGAAGTCGGCGGCCTCGAACTCCCCGGACATCATGTCCGTCTCGAAGTCCCCTTCGAAGTCCCCTTCGGACTCGCCCGCGTACGCGTACTCAGGATCGGCCTCGAACTCCGCGCCGAACTCGGTCTCCCCCTCACCCTCGTACTCGGCTTCGGCCTCTCCGTCCCCGTCCGCCGCCGTCCGCGCCGCGTCCGCGGCGAAGCGGACGAAGTGGCGGGCCGCCTCGAACTCCTGGTCCTCCGGGCTCAGTCCCTCCAGTTCGAGACCGAAGAGTCCGCCCGCCTGCGAGGCGAGCTGCGAGCCGACGAGCCCGCCGACTCCGGGCAGGACGAGATTGCCGGCCGCGCCGCCGAGCACCGGCAGGAACTGCCGGGCCGCGTTCTTCAGGAGGCCTTGCAGCGCCTTGCCCGGACCGCCCCGGAGCAGGGGCGCGGCGGAGCGCACCAGTTTCCCGAGGAAGTGGTCGAGCTCCGCCTCGTCCGCCACCTCCAGGAGCTCACCGGCGAGTTCCATCTCCTGGACCTCGTCGAGACTCCCCTCGGCCTCCTGGAGGCCGTACCCGGCCGCGCCCTCGAACTCGGGGGCGTAGGCGTCGTACTCGAGTGGTGTGCGATCCATGTTGTGCATGGCGGCCTCCTCGGTTCACCTTCCTCTCCTGCAAGTCGCGTGCCAGGGCGAGGGGGCCGGAATCACGGGGCGGGGGACCGGGTCGGCCGAAGCTCCCTTCGCCGGGCCGGGGGGACGGCGGCGAAGGGAGCTTCGGCGGGTCGGGGGAAAAGCGGCGCGCGGGAAGGGGCGGGGCGCGCGGGATCAGGAGGCGGCGCGGCGGGCGGAGCAGGGGGCGGCGCGGCGGGCGGAGCAGGGGGCGATGCCCAGGCCCGCGCGGTACTTGGCGACCGTGCGGCGCGCGACCGGGAAGCCTCGCGCGGCGAGCAGCCGGGCGAGTTCGGTGTCGGTGAGCGGGCGGCTCTCCCGCTCCACGAGCTCCCGCAGAACCCCGTGGACTCCGTGGACGCCGTCGCCCGTCGCCGTACCGAAGAACCCGGCGAGCGGCATCACACGGCGGCAGGGCAGGAGCGCGACGCGCCCGGCGACGGCCCGGGAGACCGTGGACTCGTGCAGGCCGAGGGCGGCCGCCACCTCGCGGCGGCACAGGGGCCGCAGCGCGTCCGGGCCGTGGTCGAGGAAGGGCCGCTGCGCGTCCACGACGTGCGCCGCGATCCGGTGCAGCGTCCGCCAGCGCCGGTCGAGGCGGGTGAGGAACTCGCGGGCCCGTCCGACCTGGTCCCGCGCGAGCCGGGCGTCGGCGGCGGCCGGGGCCGGGCCGGAGAGGTAGGCGAGGTAGGCGGGGCTGACGGCGAGCCGGAGACGAAGGGGTTCGAGGAGGACGACGGTGTACGTCCCCGGGGCCCGGGGGTCGCGGGCGACGACGAGGTCCGGCGGGGCACAGGCCCCGGCCGGCGGCGGCCCGAGGTCGAGCGCGGCACCGGGGCGCAGCTCCGCCCGGACGAAGTCCCGGACCCGCCGGATCTCCTCGGCCGGCATCCCGAGCGCCCGCGCGGCCCCCGCCATGTCCTGCTCGGTGCCGAGCGCCTCCAGGTGTCCGGCGAGCACGGCCCGCACCGCCGGCTCCCGCGTCCCGTGGGTCTCCTCCCACCGGTCGAGCTGGAGCAGCAGGCACTCGCGCAGGTCGATGGCGCCGGTCCCGGGAGGCGTCACCGCCCGCAGGGCGGCGAGGCCGCGCCGGACGCGGGCGGGGGTGACGCCGAGGGCGGCGGCGATCTCCTCGGCGGAGGCGTCGATCCGGCCGCGCGGTCCGAGACTGCCGACGAGGTACGCGGCGAGCGGCGCGTCCGACGCCGGGAGCCCCGCCCCGACCTCGGCGATGAGCCGTGCGGCACGGTCCTCGGCACGCGGCTCGGTGCGGGACTCGGTACGCGGTCCGGGCGCCGCCCCGGAGCGGCCGTCGGCGTCCCCGTACAGGCACGGGCACAGCGCGGGCGGCCGCAGTGGTGTCCCGCAGAGGGGGCAGGCGGCGGCCGCCGGGTCTTCTTCGAGCGCGGGGTTCTCGGCGAGTTCCTGGGCGACCCGGGCCTCCAGCTCCCAGGAGGGGAGCTGGAGGAAGGAGGCGAAGGCCACCAGGGCGGGCGTGGTGTGCAGGGCCATGACCGGGGAGGGCCGCTGCGTCAGCGCGGGCGCGGCGCGGAGCTCCGTACCGGCTGCCATCCGGCTCTCATCTCCCTCGTGCGAGGTGGTCCGGCATCCCCGGTTCCCACCGTCCGCCGCGCCGCAAGGAGTGTCAAACGGGCGCGGGGGCTGTCGGACGGGCGCGAGGGGTGTCGGACGCGCGCCACCGCGCCCGTCCGACACCCCTCCGTCCGCTACTTCAGGTACGGTCCGGCGGCTCCGATCCTGCCGGGGCCGTTCAGGACGTACACCCGGAGGTTGCCCTTGCCGGGCGCGGCGACCGTGAGGCTGCCGTTGGTGACGGTCCGGACGTCGCCCGTGACGGCGTCGGTGTACGTGCCGTTCGGGATGCCGGAGTAGGTCGCCCCGCCGGAGACGGTGACGAGCGCGAAGCTGTCCGTCGAACCGCTGGTGTAGCGGCGCTTGAAGGCCATGCCGCCCGAGATGCCCTCGGTGGAGTACTGGCCCATCTGGAGCGCGGGGATCGCGCGGCGGATCTGGTTGAGCCGCTGCACGTGCTTGACCAGTGGCTGCTGGAGGGTGGTCGCCACGGCGCCGGAGGCCGACGAGACCTGCGAGAAGTCGGAGGCCGTGACGGAGCCCGCGAGGTGTGCGCCGTAGTAGGCGCGGCCCGTGGTGGCGAGCGGGCAGGTCGGCCCGCAGTCGATCTTCTGTCCCTTCTGGAACTCGATCTCGGAGCCGTAGTACAGCGTCGGGATGCCGCGGAAGGTCCACATCAGCGACATGTTCTCGGCCCAGGCGTCGGTGCCGCCCGCGTACCGCTCGCTCGACTTGTTGGGGCCGTAGTCGTGGCTGTCGACGTAGACGACGTTGTAGGTGGCGTCGTTGTAACTGTCGTCGGAGTCCTTGCCGTTGTAGAAGGCGTTGGAGGCGTCACCGAAGTTCATGTGCATGCGCATGTCGATGACGTTCATGCCGGAGAAGCGGCTGTGGTCGGGGGCGTGGTAGCTGTTCCCGCTGAGGAAGGCGTTGTTGGAGGTCGGCTGGTTGCCGGTGCCCTGCTGCTGCTCGTAGTCGTACATCTCCAGGGCGGCCTTGGTGTCGTCGGCGTCGTACTCCTTGCGCTCCTTCCAGGTGTAGAACTGCGCCGAGTGGTTGACCGAGCCGCGGTTCCACTTGTCGTTGACGAAGGCGGCGACCTCGCCGAAGACGAAGAAGTTCTGTGCCGCCTCGGCTCCGTGACGCTGGGTCACGCGCTCCTGGATCGCGGGCAGGAAGCGGCGGTTCCAGGTGGTGCGCGGGATGTGCACGGCGGTGTCGACGCGGAAGCCGTCGACGCCCATGTCGATGTACTTGTTGTAGGCGCCGATCAGGTAGTTCTGGACGGTCGCGTTCTCGGTGTTGAAGTCCGCGAGGTCCTCGTGGAGCCAGCAGGAACGGGAGTCCTCACCCTCCCAGTTGCCGATCCAGCACTGGTGGAAGAGGGACTTGGGGAACATGCCGGAGGTCGGGCTCGGCCACTGGCAGTTGTAGACGGTGTAGCCCTCGGCGCTCTTGCCGCCGGTCGGCTTGCCCCAGTTGAGGCAGGTGTTGCCGGTGGGCTCGGCCGTCGACCACAGGTCGCCGTTGTAGTACGACTTCCCGGACTTGGCGTCGACGGTCAGGCCGTCGTACTCGAAGCCGGGCTGCTTCTCGTCGTAGTACCAGCTCCACTGGCTGTCCCGCACGCCGTACACGGTCGGCACGAAGAGGCCCTTGGCGCCCCAGCGGGAGGAGTGGTTGTAGACGACGTCCTGGTAGATCTTGACGCCCTTGGCGTGCGCGGCGTCGATCAGGTCCTGGTACGAGGCTCCGGCGGACTCCAGGCGGGGGTCGACCTTGTAGAAGTCGTAGCCGTGGTACCCGTGGTAGTCGTAGTCCGAGCGGTTGAGGACGACCGGGGTCACCCATATCGCGGAGAACCCGAGGCCCTTGATGTAGTCGAGCTTCTGGATGAGGCCCTTGAAGTCGCCCCGGAACATGGGGTCGTCGTTGGCCGCGTTGCCCGACTTGGTGTGCTGGCTGCCGCCCCGGTTGTTCGCCGGGTCGCCGTCGTTGAAGCGGGCGGTGAGGACGAAGTAGATCGGGTCCTTGCGCGGGTCGGTGCCGATCGGCTTGCCCGCCGCCGGGGTCTGTGGCTTGTCGCCGGTGGTGGCGGTCGCGGCGGCCGAGGCGGCGGAGACGTTCCCGGCGGCGTCCACGGCCTTCACCGTGTACGTGTACGCGGTCCGCTCGGCGAGGTTCGTGTCGGAGAAGACGGTGGAGCCGACGTCGGTGACGACCGTGCCGCTGCCGCCGACGCGCGTGACCTGGTACTTCGTCACGCCTCGGTCGTCGGTGGCGGGGTCCCAGGTGAGGAGGACGGAGACGCCGTCGGCGGCGGCGGTGACGCGGGTGGGCGCGGTCGGGGCCTGGGTGTCGGGGACGGCGGCGGCGCACGGGTCGGCGGCCGCGGCGGTCACCACGTTGTTCCGCACGGTGCTGACGCCGGTCCCGATGGTGTAGTCGGAGCCCCGGTTGTTGTCCCAGGTGCCGTTGCCGTTGTTGAAGGCGGCCTTGAGGGAGGTGGCGGTGCCGAGGTCGATCTCCCGCTTCCACCAGCCGGTGCACGCGGCCTGCATGCCGACACCGGGGGCGGTCGTCCAGGAGCCGCCGGCCGGCTGGTAGTGGACGTTGACGGTGGACCAGCCGAGCGCCTCGGTGGAGTAGTAGACCGTCGCTTTGGCGGCGGGGGAGGGGGTCTGCGTGGGCGTCGGCGTGGGTGTCGGCTCGGTCCCGGCGCACGGGTCGGAGTGGGCGACGACCCCGTCCTTGACCGTGATGGCGCCGGTGCCGAGGGCGTAGTTCTTGCCGCCGTTGTTGTCCCAGGTGCCGCTGCCGTTGTTGAAGGTCGCCTGGAGGCCGGTGGCCGCGCCGAGGGTGACGGTCTTCTTCACCCAGTCCGTACAGGCGGCCTCCATGGCCACGCCCGGGACGGTCGTCCACGCGCCGCCGTCGGGCGCGTAGTGCAGGTTGTAGAGCGCCCAGTTCTTGGTCTTCGTCCAGTAGAAGACCGTGGCCGTGCTGTCGGCGGTGGCGGCCACCGGAGCCGTACGAGGAGCCGAGGCGGGGGAGGCGGGGGAGCCGGGGGAGGCGACCACCAGGCCGAGGACGCCGGCGGCGGCGGCCAGGGCGGCGACCGGGCGGGCCGGCAGCCGTCTGCGGGTGCGTGTCATCTGAATTCTCCAGGCGGGGGGGGCGCCGTGTCGCCGTGCGGAGTCCGGTCGTGAGGCGGGGATGCGGAATCCGTTGGAAACACAGTCGGAAAGTTGCAGAAATATCTTGCGTCGGCCGGAAGTTACCCCCGCCGGGGCCCCGCGTAAAGGGATCGAACGGAAACGGGGCCCGCGACCGAGGTGGTCACGGGCCCCGCAGGGGTGGGTGAGGGCGGGTCAGGCGCGCGGCCAGGGACGGCCTTCCAGGCGCTCGATGTCCTGGTTGAAGCGTTCGAGGAAGGCGGCGAACCGGGCCACGTCCTCGGCCGACCAGTGCTCCATCACCCGGTCGAGTCCCTCGATGTTCGCGTCCCGGTCGGCGGCGAGGCGCCGCGCGCCCTCCTCGGTGATGCGGAACTTGCGGGCGATCCCGCCCTCGGGGTCGGGGATGCGCTCGACGACGCCGGTGCGCAGCATCGCGGCGGTCTGCCGGTTGAGGGTGGAGGCGTCGAGGCCGAAGGCCTCGCTGAGCTGTCCGATGGACATGGGCCCGTGCATCTCGATGCGGCTCAGCAGGACGTACGCGCTGCGGTCGAGCTGGCCCCCGGCGGCCCGGGAGCGGGGCGCGTAGAGATGGGCGTGCCGGCTGAGCAGCATGGTCTCGAACTCGACCAGGTGGGTGGGCTTGTCCATGGGGTCATTCTCTCCCGGAATGATCTGATGTGCATCCTGCATGGCTTGTGTATGAAGCAATCCATGTGCATCATGCATATCGATCGCATGTACCTCGTCTTTCGTGAAACCCAGGGAGAAACCCGTGGACGGCCCCCAGCCCGAACCCCGCACCGGAGGCGTCGTCGGCGTCCTCGCCCTCGCGGGCATCGTGGCCGCGCTCATGCAGACCCTGGTGGTGCCGCTCATCGGCGACCTGCCGAAACTCCTCGGCACCACCCCGTCCAACGCCTCCTGGGTGATCACGGCCACCCTCCTCGCCGCCGCCGTCGCCACCCCCGTGGCCGGCCGCCTCGGCGACACCCTCGGCAAGCGCCGGGTCCTCCTCGCCTCCGTCGTCCCGCTCGTCGCGGGCTCCGTCGTCTGCGCGCTCGCCGACTCCGTCGTCCCGATGATCGTCGGCCGCGGCCTCCAGGGCCTCGGCATGGGCGTCGTCCCCGTCGGCATCAGCCTCCTCAGGGACCTTCTGCCGCCCGAGAAGCTCGGCGGCTCCATCGCCCTCATGAGCGCCTCGATGGGCGTCGGCGGCGCCCTCGGCCTGCCGTTCTCCGCCGCCGTCGCCGAGAACGCCAGCTGGCGCGTCCTCTTCTGGGTCGCCGCCGCCTTCAGCGCCCTCGTCGGCCTCGCGATCTGGCGCGTCGTCCCCGCCGGCCCCCGCAACCCGGCCCCCGGCCGTTTCGACCTGCCCGGCGCGCTCGGCCTCGGCGCCGGACTCGTCGCCCTGCTCCTCGCCGTCTCGAAGGGCGCCACCTGGGGCTGGGGCAGCGCCACCACCCTCGGCCTCTTCGCCGGCTCGGCCGTCGTCCTGCTCGCCTGGGGCTTCTGGGAGCTCCGCACCACCGACCCGCTCGTCGACCTCCGCGTCACCGCCCGCCCGGTCGTCCTCCTGACCAACGCGGCCTCGGTCCTCGTCGGGTTCGCGATGTACGCGCAGTCGCTCGTCGTCCCGCAGCTCCTCCAGTTGCCCGAGGCGACCGGTTACGGCCTCGGCCAGTCGATGATGGCCATGGGTCTCTGGATGGCCCCCGCGGGCCTGATGATGATGGCCCTCGCCCCGCTCGGCGCGAAGCTCTCCGCCGCCAAGGGCCCCAAGGTCACCCTCTCCGTCGGCTCCCTCGTCATCGCCGCCGGGTACGCCTCCTCGCTCGCCCTCATGGGCTCCACCTGGGGCCTGCTCGTCGTCACGATCGTCTGCAACACCGGCGTGGGACTCGCGTACGGCGCCATGCCCGCGCTGATCATGGGCGCCGTCCCGCAGGCGGAGACCGCCTCGGCCAACAGCTTCAACACCCTCATGCGGTCCATCGGCACCTCGGCGTCCGCCGCCGTCATCGGCGTCGTCCTCGCCCAGATGACCACCACCCTCGGCGGCCACACCCTGCCCTCCGAGGACGGCTTCCGCACCGCCATGACGATCGGCGCCGGCGTCGGACTCGTCGCCGCGGCCGTCGCCGCGCTCATCCCCGCCCGGCTCGCCCCGGCCACCGCCGCCCGCCCGAACGTGCCCGCACAGGGCGGCTCCGCCGGAACCGACGACGAGGCCGGCTCGCGCGCCGCCCTGCGGTAGCCCGTACAAGAGGAGAACCGCAGAAGAGAAGGTCCGGAGGAGGGCTCCCCTACAGGGCGTCCTCCTCCGTCGCGGCGTCCAGGGTGAACAGCGCGCCGTCCGGGTCGCGGACGACCACCCCGTCGTCGCCGCCCTCCGGCGCGCCGACCCCGCCCCAGTCCTCGCCCGGCACGAGCGCCCCGCCGTGCGCGACCACCGCCGCCTTCGCCGCCTCCAGGTCCGGAACCCGGAACCGTACGAGCCAGCGCGGGCGCAGCTGCGGACGGGGCGAGGCCGACTCCACGGGGCCGCTGTTCAGGCGGGCGACGGCCTCGCCCCGCCACCGCAGCACCACCTGGTCCTTCTCGTAGCTGACCTCGCAGCCCCCGGGGCTGCCGTCCGCCCAGCCGAGGACGCCGCCGTAGAACACCGCCGCGTCGAACGCGTCCCGGGTGTGCAGCTGGAGCCAGGCCGGGGCCCGTCGCTCGCCCACCCGCCACCGCGAGACGAGCCGCCCCTCCCACACCGCGAACGCCGCCCCGTCCGGGTCCGTCGCGAGCGCCGCCCGCCCCCGGGGCGGGAACGCCACCGGCCCCACGCCGATCGTGCCGCCGCGCTCCCTGATCCGGGCCACCGCCGCGTCCGCGTCGTCGACCGCGAAGAACGCCGTCCACGCCACGGGCACCGCCAGCTGCGAGGCCACCGCCGCGATCCCGGCCACCGGCACCCCGTCCAGCTCGCCGACCGCGTACTCGTCCCCGAGCGCGCCCCGCCGGAACGACCAGCCGAACACCGCCCCGTAGAACCGCTCCGCCGCGTCGAGATCGCGTGCCGCCAGACTCACCCAGCACGGCGCGCCCACCGCCTCCGCGCTCACCGCCACCCTCACCAACTCCTCGATTCCCGGTCCCGGGCCGCTCCCCGGCCGCACCCGCGCCTTCCCCGCCCCACCGCCCGGCATGCGCCCGTTCACCCGTGTGCGCGGAAACACCACGCGCACGGGTGCGCCGGGCCCCGGGGTACCGTCCCCCCATGGACACCGCACAACCCACCCTCCGGGAGAGCGCCGCCGAGGGCCTGTCGCTGCGCCCGTGGGCCCCCGAGGACGCCGACGTGCTCGTACGCCACCACGGCGACGACCAGCTGCGCGCCTGGCTCGCCACCCACCTGGACACGACCGCCGAGGCGCGGGAGTGGGTGGACGCGCAGCGCCGCGGGTGGGAGGCGGGGACGAGGGCGGCGTTCGCCGTCGAGGAGACCGGTCCGGGGCCGCACGCCGCGGGCCGTCCGCTGGGGCACATCGCCCTCACCACGACCGGCGCGCCCCCGGCGCCCGTGCGGATCGGCTACTGGACCGCCGCCGAGGCCAGAGGCCGCGGCATCGCCTCCCGGGCCCTGGGGCTCGTGGCGGACTGGGCCGCGCGCGACGACAGCCCGTTCGCGGGACGCGCCCTGGAGCTGGTGCACGCCGTCGGCAACGAGGGCTCCTGCCGTACCGCCCTCGGCCGCGGCTTCCCCCTCACCGCCACCCTCCCCGCCGACCCGCCGTCCAGGACCCGCGCCCAGCACCTCCACACGGCCGTCCGCTGACGGCCGTCCGCCGACCGGTCAGGCCGCCCGCGCGGCGACCTGCGCGTGCAGGGCGACGGAGAGGTGGTGGTGGAGCGCGCCGAGCACCGGCTCGCCCGGGGCGAACAGGCCGGCGGCGAGCTTCCAGTAGCGGCGGATCACCGGGCCGTCGCTCAGGCCCAGCAGCCCCAGGAGCCGCCGCCGGAACGCGGGCGTGTCGCGCGTGCCGAGAGCGCCCGCGTACGCCGCCACGAAGCAGTCGAGCGCCTCGCCGCCCTCCCCGGGCGAACCGTCCTCGGCCTTCGGCGCCCGCTCCGCCAGGGCGTAGGCCTCGGCGAGCCCCTCGTACAGCACCGCAGCCCGGTACGCGCCCGCCGGCAGTGGCGGCGCCGGACGGAACGTCTCGTCCGCGAGCCGGGGATCGGTCACCAGCCCGTGCAGCAGGGCGAACGCCAGGACCTGGCCCGGCGTCGGGTCCTCCGGGGGCCGCGGCACCACCGCGTCGAGCACCGTCCGCGTCAGCGGCGCGGGCAGCCGCGCGGGCAGGGAACAGCGCCAGAACCGGGCCAGCGCGCCCGTGTCCGGCGGCAGGGTGATCGTCCCGATCAGCCGCAGCCGCTCGGCCCGTTCACCGGCCTCGCACTCCTTCACGAGCCGCAGCGACGCCTCCCGCCAGCGCAGCGCGGTGAGTTGGGAGCCGAGCTCCCTCAACTGCCCCGCGAGGACCTCCTCCAGGACGTCGTCGCGCTCGATGACCTTCTCGACCTCGGGCACGGGCAGTTCGAGCCCGCGCAGCGAGCGGATCAACCGCAGCCGGTCCAGGGCCTCGGGACCGTACCGCCGATGCCCGCCGCCACTGCGGCCGGCCTCGGGGAGCAGGCCCCGGTCCGAGTAGTAGCGGACGGTCTTCACGGTGACGCCCGCCCGCGCGGCGAGCTCCCCGATGCTCAGCAGGTCCTCGGAACCCACGACTTGAACCTCCCCCAGCGGGAGCTTCTAGCGTAACCGCAGGAGATCGCCGAGGTGTCGCGAGGAGACGATCATGACGGCATTCGTGCTGGTGGCAGGGGCCTTCACCGGGGGCTGGATATGGGACGAGACCACCTCGGGACTGCGGGAGGCGGGAGCGCGGGCGTACGCGGTGACGCTCACCGGCATGGACGGGGAGGGCGGGGCGAGCGGTGCCGGTGTCGACCTGGACACCCACGTCGAGGACGTCCTCCGGCTCGTCGACGAACTCACCGCGCGCGAGGTCGTCCTCGTCGGCCACGGGTACGGGCTCCACCCCGCCCTCGCCGCCGCCGACCGGCGCCCCGGCCGGATCGCGAGGATCGTCGCCCTGGACACGCCGCTTCCGCAGCCCGGCGAACCCGCCCTGGGCACCGTCCAGGACCCGGACCTCCGGGCCCGGGCGGTATCGGCCGCCGACACCCTGGTCCCGCCCCCGACGCGCGACACCTGGGCGCGCTGGGGGAGCACCGAGGACGTCCCGGCCGAGGCCCTCGACCGGCTTGCCCGCCGCGCCGCTCCCCAGCCCCGCGCCACGCTCACCCAGCCGGTCCGGCTCTCCGGCGCGACCGCGACGCTGCCGGTCACCGGCGTTCTGTGCACCGGCAACGGGGCGAGCCTCGACCTCGTCCGGATGCTGGTGGAGTCGGGGCCGCCGCAGTTCCTCGCGCTCACCGAGGAACACGTACGCTTCCTCGAACTGCCCACCGGACACTGGCCGATGCTCTCCGACCCCGCCGGACTCGCCACCGCCCTCCTGCGCGCGGCGGCGGGAGAGGGGGAGCGGGTGACCGCGCCGGAGCGGGCGGCCACGACGGACCACGGGACGCCGTCCCACCTCCTGCCGTTCCTCATGGACGTCCCGGAGGCACCGCGCGAGCGGCACGGGCGCGTCGACCTCCACCTGCCCGCCGCCGACGGCCCCCGCCCCGCCGTCGTCTTCGTCCACGGCGGACCGATCGCCCCCGACCAGCGGCCCACCCCGCGCGACACGCCGTTCTTCCTCGGGTACGGCCGCTACGCGGCGAGCCTGGGCGCCGTCGGCGTGACCCTGGACCACCGCCTGCACGCCCTCACCGACTACCCGCGCGCCGCCGAGGACCTCGCCGAGGCCGTCGCGTCCGTCCGCGCCGACCCGCGCGTCGACGCGGACCGGATCGCGCTCTGGTTCTTCTCCACCGGCGGCCCGCTCGCGGCGGACTGGCTCGCGGCGCCGCCCCCGTGGCTGCGCTGCGTGGCGGCGAGCTACCCGGCCCTCGGACCGCTGCCGGGCTGGGGCGCGGTCGAGGCCCGCTTCCGGCCTGCCGACACGGTGGGAACCGCCGACGGGCCGCCGGTCGTTCTCACCCGTGCGGGGCGCGAGCACCCCGCCTTCGCCGACACCGTCCAGGACTTCCTGGACGCCGCCGCGAAGCGGAACGCGGACGTCGAGATCGTGGACGTACCGGACGGCCACCACGCGTTCGAGCTGGTCGACCCGACCGACGCGTCCCGCGCGGCGGTGGAGCGGGCCATGCGCGCCGTCCTCGGCCACCTCACGGAAGCGCGCTGACACCCCGGCACGCCGACGGGGCCGGTCGCGCCCCCCGCGCCACCGGCCCCGCCTGCTTCCCCCTGCTGTTCCCCCGTCCGTCCCCCGTCCCGTCCGTACCGGTCAGCCGTCCTTCGAGAACATCCCGCGCCGGGGCACGGAGTTCAGGAGCAGCTGGGTGTACGGGTGTTCCGGGGAGCCCAGGACCCGGGAGACCGGGCCCGACTCCACGACCTGGCCCGACTTGAGGACCATCACCTCGTCCGCGATGTGCCGGACGACGGCCAGGTCGTGCGTGACGAACAGGTAGCCGATGCCCGAGTCGCGCCGGATGGCGGCGAGGAGTTCGAGGATCTGCGCCTGGATGGACACGTCGAGCGCGGCCACGGCCTCGTCGAGGACGAGGACCCGCGGCTGCACGGCGAGCGCGCGGGCGATCGCGACACGCTGCCGCTGACCGCCGGAGAGCCCCTTCGGGAGCGCGGCGGCCTCGCGGGCGCCGAGTCCCACCTGGTCGAGGAGTTCGGCGAGCCGCGCCGCGCGCGCCGTCTTGTCGAGGTCCGTGTGGAGGCGGAGCACCTCGTCGACGCAGCCGGACACGCTGATCCGGGGGTCGAGCGAGAGGTACGGGTCCTGGAAGACCATCTGGATCTCCCGGGCCCGCGCCAGCCGCTCCGCCCGGCCCTTGGGGCGCGCGGACCGGTCGCGGCCGTCGAGGCGGACGGTGCCGCCGTCCGGGCGCTCCAGGCCGACGAGCATCCGGACCGTGGTGGTCTTGCCACTGCCGGACTCGCCCACGATGGCGAGGGAGGAGCCGGGCGCGAGGGTGAAGGACACGCCGTCGACGGCCGTGTGGTCGCCGTACTGCTTGCGCAGGCCCTCGACGACGAGGCCCTCCTCGGTCGTCCGGCCCTCGCCGGCGGGGGCGGGCTTCGCTGAGGTGGTCACAGCGTGATCCCTTCGTCGGCGCGGTGGCAGGCGGCGAATCCGTCGCCGAACGGGGCGAGGACCGGCTTCTCCTCGTGGCAGCGGGCCACGACGTGCGCGCAGCGGGCGGCGAAGGCGCAGCCCTTCGGCGACTCGGCGAGCGAGACCGGCCGGCCCGGGATGGGCCGGGGCGGCGGGGAGCCGGGCTCGATGTTCGGCGTGCAGGCGAGCAGGCCCGCCGTGTACGGGTGGCGCGGGCGCTCGAACAGCTCGTCCGTGCCGTGGGTCTCGACGATCCGGCCCGCGTACATCACGTACACGCGGTCGCAGACGGCGGCGGCCAGCTCCAGGTCGTGGGTGACGAAGAGCATGCCCGTGCCGTGCTCGGCGCGCAGGCGGGTGAGGATCTGGACGATCTCCGCCTGGGTGGTGACGTCCAGGGCGGTGGTCGGCTCGTCGGCGACGAGCAGCGCGGGCTCGGAGGCGAGCGCCGCCGCGATGACCACGCGCTGGAGCATGCCGCCGGAGAACTCGTGGGGGCGGCGGCGCAGCGCGCCCTTCGGGTCGCGGATGCCGACCGCTTCGAGGAGTTCCAGGGCGCGGGCGGTCGCCGTGGCGGCCGGGACACCGGCGGCGCGCAGGCCCTCGGTGAGGAAGTCGCCGACGCGGCGCAGCGGGTTCACGGAGGCCCGGGGGTCCTGGAAGACCATGGAGACCTGGCTCGCCCGCAGGGCGGCCAGCTCCTTGCGGTTCATGGACAGGACGTCCTTGCCGCCGACCCTGACCTGGCCGGTGGTACGGGCGCCGCCGGGCAGGAGGCCGAGGACGCTGCGGCAGGCCACGGACTTGCCGGAGCCGGACTCGCCGACCAGGCCGACGCTCTCACCCGGGTTCACCCGCAGGCTCACGCCGTCGAGGATCGGGCGCCCCGCGCGGTCGAGCGGGAGGCGGACGTCGAGCCCGTCGATCTCCAGGATCGGGACGGAGCCCTGGGCCGCGTTGTTCGTGTCGTTCATGGCGTTCACCGCTCACGCTTCGCGATCCGGTCGGCGAGACCCTCGCCGACGATGCCGAACGCCACCACGGCGAGCACGATGCACGCGGAGGGGGCGAGGGCGGGCAGCATCGCCCCCTGCTGGACGGCCGACTGGCCTTCGTTGATCATCGCGCCCCAGTCGGCGGTCGGCGGCTGGACGCCGAAGCCGAGGAAGGAGAGCGCGGCCAGGTCCATCAGCGCGTAGCCGAAGTTCATCGCGGACTGCGCGAAGACCGTCGGGGCGATGTTCGGCAGCAGGTGGCGCACGGAGACGTTCCACCCGGACCAGCCCTGCACCCGGTACGACTCGATGTACGGGCGGGCCTTCTCCTGGCGGGCGATGCCGCGCACGAGCCGGCCGACGTACGGGGTGTACGCGATCGACATGGCGATCACCGGCGCGGTCATGCCGGGGCCGACGACGGTCACGAGCAGGATCGCGAGGAGCAGACCCGGGATCGCGAAGATCATGTCCATGGAGCGGGACAGGATCGTGTCCGCCCAGCCGCCGCGCCAGGCGGCCACGACGCCCAGGAGGGTGCCGAGGAGCGTGGAGACGGCGACGACGAGCAGCGGTCCGAGCAGACCCGTACGGGCTCCGTAGAGCAGCCGGGACAGGATGTCGCGGCCGGACTGGTCGGTGCCGAGCAGGTGGTCGGCGCTGGTGCCGACGAGGCTCGCCGTCAGGTCGACGGCCTCCGGGTCGTACGGCGCCAGGAGCGGAGCGAAGACGGCGACGAGGACGAGGAGGGCGAGCACCGCCACGGAGACGGCGAAGAGGGGGCCCTGGCCGAAGACGCGGAGCCGGCGGAAGCCGGGCCTGCGGTACGGCACCGGGGTCGTGGTGGTGGAGGTCATGAGGTGCCTTCCCCGAGGAGCGAGAGCCGGGGGTCGATGAGGGGCGCGAGCAGGTCGACGACCAGGTTCACCAGGACGAACGCCGCCACGCTCAGCAGGGTGATGGCCTGGACGACCGCGAAGTCCTGGGCCGTCACGGACTGCACGAGCAGCGAGCCGATGCCGGTGACGTCGAAGGCGGTCTCGACGATCGAGGTGCTGATGAGGAGTCCGGCGAGCATGGTGCCGCCGACGGTGACGACCGGCCCGAGGGAGTTTCGCAGGACGTGCCGGCGGACCACGGTGTTCCCCGCGACGCCGCGGGCGCGCGCCACCTCGACGTGCTCGCGGCCGAGTTCGTCGAGCATCGCCGAGCGGGTGACCCGGGCGAGGAGACCCGCGAAGGTGAGCGCCAGGGCGAAGGCCGGCAGGGTCAGGTGGTACAGCTCGTCCGTGAACCCCTCCGCGGTGCCGCCGGGGCCGGGGAACCAGCCGAGCTGGACCGAGAAGACCGAGACGAGCAGGATCGCGGTCACGAAGGACGGGGTGGCGGTCGCGACGCCGGTGCCGATGAGGACCGTGCGGTCCACGGCGCCGGGGCGCAGCGCGGCGAGGATGCCGGAGCCGACGCCGATGAGGGCGACGAGGATCGCGGCGTACACGACGAGCATGGCCGTGCCCGGCAGGCGCGAGGCGAGGAGGTCGGTGACCGGCTGGTGGAACTGGGCGGAGTCCCCGAAGTCGCCCTGGAGGACACCGCCGAGCCACTTGCCGTACTGGACGATCAGCGGATCGTCCAGGTTGTACTGGGAGCGCAGGGCCGCCACGGCCTCGGGCGTCGCGGGGCGGCCGTGGAGCAGGAAGGTCACCGGGTCGCCGGGGGCCAGCTGGATGCTTCCGAAGACCAGGAGAGAGGTCACGAAGAGCACGGACAGCAGCCCGAGGAGCCGGCCGACGAGGTAGCGGGTCATTACTTCGCGGCCCCGATCATCGCGGCCCACGGGTAGTAGAGCTGGGAGATGCCGGTGGGGGCGCCGGTGATCCGCTTGCCGAGGAAGACCGAGTACGGCGCCTCGAACACCGGGATGCTCGGCAGCTCGCGCACCGCGATCTTCTGGAGCTCGGCGGTCTTGTCGGCGCGGGCGGAGGGGTCCTGCTCGGAGTTGGCGGCGTCGAAGGCGACGTCGTACGCGGCGTCGGACCACTTGCCGTAGTTGCCGAAGTCCCCGGTGCGGAAGTACTGGTAGAACTCCAGCGGGTCCGGCGTGTTGTCGTAGCCGCTGGTGATGACCAGGTCGATGCCCTCGCGGGCGTTCGGGTCGACGAAGATGCTGCTGTACGCGTCGGGGGAGACGGGCTTCAGCGTGACGTTCAGGCCGATCTGCTTGCCGGCGGCCTGGAGGGCGTTGGCGACGACGCTGATCTCCGGCGCGAGCGTGCTCGTCACCATGGTGATCGTGCGGCCGCTGACGCCGGCCTCCTGGACGAGCTTCTTCGCGGCGGCGAGGTCGTACGCCGGCTCGGGCAGCGGGTCGTAGTGCTCGGCGGCCTTCCCCGGGACGAGCGCCCAGGCACCGCGCGCGGCCGGGGCCTTCGCGGTGACGCCGACACCGCCGGCGGCGGCCTTGATGATGTTCTTCCGGTCCAGCGCGAGCGAGAGGGCCTGGCGGACCTTCAGGTTGCCGAGCGGGCCGTTGAAGTCGAGGACGGCGAGGTCCCAGGCGGCGGTGTTCGGGCCGAACAGGAGCTCGCCCTTGCCCTTGCCGCGGAGCTGTCCGTACGCGGACGCCGGGATCATGTAGCCGCCGTCGGCGGTGCCGGTGAGGAAGGCGTTCGTACGGGCCGCCGGGTCCTCGATGAAGCTGAACTTCACCTCGTTCGACTTCGGGGCGAGCTTGGTGTCCCAGTAGGCGTCGTTCTTCTTCAGCGTGATGCCGGATCCCTGGTCCCACTTCTCCAGGGAGAAGGGACCGGTGCAGTTCACGCCGCCCTTGGGCGTGCCGTAGTCCTTGCCGGCCTTCTTGAGGTAGGCGGCGCTCTCGACGGTGCCGGGGGAGGCGGCCATCAGCTCGTGGAGCAGGACGTCGGGCTTGCTGAGGTGGAGGGTGACCTCCAGCGGCCCGGTCTTCTCGATGCTGTCGACGTTCTTGAAGACCGATCCCCACGGCGAGCCGGTCGCCGGGTCCATCTGGCGCTTCATGGAGGCGACGACGTCGTCGGCCGTCATCGTCGTGCCGTCGTGGAACTTCACCCCGGAGCGCAGGGTGTAGACGAGCGTGCGCGGGTCGGGCTGCTTGTACCCGGTCGCGAGAGCCGGCTCGATCTTCATCTCGGGCGTGACCCGGAAGAGCGACTCGCAGAGGTTCGCGATGACCGTGTTCGGCGGGTAGTCGTACGCGAGGGCGTAGTCGAGCGTGTACGGCTCGGCGTACAGGGACCAGGTGAAGGAGTCGAGCGACCCCTTCGCGGGAGCCGAGGTCGGGGAGACCGTGTAGCCGGCTCCTCCCCCGGAAGTCGTGGGGGGCTTCGTGGCGCCGGAACAGGCGGCGGTCGTGGCCGCGAGGGAGGCAGTACAGGCGAGAAGCGCGATGGTTCTGTACATGCGCATGCAGACTCACCCCTTTACGGGTGTAGTGACGGGCGCTGGGGGATGCAGCGAGTATTAATGCGGGAACGTTCCCGCACAAGACCTTGCGGGAACGGTTTTGCAAAGGTCAGAGGGGTGGCAACATCGTCCTCATGACCGATGCCTCACGCCACCGAGGGCAGCCCTCGCCGCCCACCCCGCGCGTCCGTCTCGTCGATGTGGCCCGCGAGGCGGGACTCTCCAAGACGACCGTCTCGGCGGCCCTCAACGGCACCGGGAGACTCTCTCCCGCCGTGCGCGAGAAGGCCCGCGAGACAGCGCGCAGAATGGGTTATCGGCCCAATGCCACCGCGCGCCAACTACGCGCGGGACGAGCCAAGCTGATCGGGTACGTGCTCGGGGAACTGGCCGGCGCGCCCTGGGCGTTCGTGGAGTCGCCCTACTTCGCCCGGCTGACCGGGGCCGTGGCGGCGACCGCGCTGCGGAACGGGTACGCGATGGTCCTGCTGCCCGCCGGATCGCTCCAGAGCGAGTGGGCCGACCTGCCGCTCGACGGTGTGATCGTCACCGACCCCGCCGCCGACGACCGGATCGTCGACGAACTCCTCGCCGCCCGGATCCCGGTGTTCTCCGACCGCTCCGTGGAGGGGCGGCCCGGGGCCCACTGGGTCGACGTGGACACGGACGCGGCCGTCCGCTCGGTCCTCGACCACTTCCGCGAGCAGGGAGCCCGCAGACCGGTCGTCGTCGTGCCGGACAGCACCACCCGCTTCCACGCCGACGTGGACGCGGCGCACCGGGCGTGGTGCGCCGAGAACGACGCGGAGGTACGGGTCGTACGGGCCGCGGACACCGGCAACGGAGCCGTGGTCCACGCCGTCGAGACCGCGCTGCGCGACCACGGGGACGGGCCGGACGGGGGTGACCGGCCGGACCGGGGAGACCGGCCGGACGCCCTGCTGGTCGTCGCCGAGGCGAGCCCGCCCCTCGTTCTGGAGGCGGCCCGCCGGCTCGGCTACGACGTACCCGGCGACCTGCTCCTCGCCTGCGTGAGCGAGGACGTCACCGCCGAGCACACCGAACCGCCCGTGACCACCGTGAGCCTGCGCCCCGACGCCGTCGCCGAAGCGGGCGTCGAGCACATGCTCGCGGTCCTGGAACACGGCCGCGTGGAGCAGTCCGGGACGCTCGTCCCGACGCGGCTCGACGTGCGCGGCTCCTCCCTGAGGCGGGAGGACCGGGAGCGACAGGGGTGACATGACCGGCCGGCCCCGCCCGGTCAGACCGCGTGGACGAGCTTGCCGCCGACGTAGGTCCGCTCGACCCTGGCCGCGGCGATCTCCTCCGGCGGGGCCGTGAGGATGTCGCGGTCGAGGACCACGAGGTCGGCCAGGTTGCCCGCGCGCAGGCTGCCCGCGTCCTCGTGCCCGTTCACGTGGGCCGTGCCGGCGGTGTAGGCGGCCAGCGCGGTCGGCAGGTCGATCCGCTGCTCGGGGTAGAAGACCGGCGCGTCGGGCGACTCCGGGTCCTGGCGGTTCACGGCCACGTGGATGCCGAGGATCGGGTCCGGGCTGGACACCGGCCAGTCGCTGCCCGCGGCGAGCGTGGCACCGGCGCGGACGAGCGAGGCGAACGGGTACTGCCAGGCCGCGCGCTCCGGGCCGAGGAACGGGATCGTGAGCTCGTCCATCTGCGGCTCGTGGGCCGCCCACAGGGGCTGGATGTTGGCGATGGCGCCGAGCTGCGCGAAGCGCGCCAGGTCGTCGGGGTGCACGACCTGGAGGTGCGCGAGGTGGTGGCGGTTGCCGCGGCGGCCGTTGGCGGCGACCGCCGCCTCGACCGCGTCCAGGGCCTCGCGGACGGCACGGTCGCCGAGCGCGTGGAAGTGGACCTGGAAGTCGAGGGCGTCGAGCTCGGTCACGTACCCGCGCAGCGCCTCGGGGTCGACGAAGCTCAGGCCGGAGTTCGTCGTCGCGCAGCCGCAGCCGTCCAGGTACGGGTTGATCATCGCCGCGGTGAAGTTCTCCGCGACGCCGTCCTGCATGATCTTGATCGAGGTCGCGCGGAAGCGGCCCGTGGTCAGCTTCTCGCGGCGCGCCACCAGCTCGGCGAGCTGCTCGGTGCCCCGCTCGCGGTCCCACCACAGCGCGCCGGTCACCCGGGCGGTGAGCGTGCCGTCGTTGGCTGCCGTCACGTACGCGTCGGAGGGGTCGGGCTGGCCGTGCAGCTCGCCGAGGAGTGCGTCCTGCCAGCCGGTGATGCCGAGCGAGTGCAGGAGGGTCTGCGCGCGGTGCAGCCCCGCCAGGCGGTCCGCGGCCGTGCTCGGCGGCGTCAGCTTGCTGACGAGCGCCGTGGCGCCCTCCTGGAGCATGCCGCTGGGGAACCCGTCGGCCTCGCGCTCGATGCGGCCGTCGGCCGGATCGGGGGTGGCGGCGGTGATTCCGGCCAGTTCCAGGGCGCGCGTGTTGGCCCAGGCGCCGTGGTGGTCACGGTTGGTGAGCAGGACCGGGCGGTCCGGGACGACGGAGTCGAGGAGCTGCCGGGTCGGCAGGCCGCCCTCGAAGCTCTCCATCGACCAGCCGCCGCCGGTGATCCACTCGCGGTCCGGGTTGGCCTCCGCGTAGGCGCGGACGCGCGCCAGGTACTCGGCGACGTCGACGGTCTCGGTCAGGTCGCACTGGGACAGCTCGGCGCCGCCGAAGACCGCGTGGATGTGCGCGTCCTGGAAGCCGGGGAGCAGCAGCTTCCCGGTCAGGTCGACGACCTCGGTGTCCGGGCCGATGAGCTCGCGCACCTCGTCATGGCCGACGGCCGCGATCCGCTCCCCGATGACGGCGAGGGAGGTCGCCCGGGTACGGGCGGAGTCCGCGGTGAACACGGGACCCTGGGTGAAGACCAGATCGGCCTTGGCCATGGAACGCTCCAAACGTGCTGGACGACGATGAGACGGACGTCATATCGACGGGAGCAAGGGAAGCGTGAGCCCGTTTACACGTCAATGGTGTTGTCGTAAGGTTCCGGCCATGTCCGAACGCGTGGTCCCCGAAGTCAGCAGGCAGCGCCGCCGCCCCACCAAGCAGGGCGCCGTCCTCTCGGAGCAGCTGATCATCGACACGGCGCTCCGCCTCGTCGCCCAGCACGGCGCGGACGCGCTGTCCGTACGGCGGCTCGGAGCGGCGCTCGGGGCCGACCCGAGCGCGCTCTACCGCTACTTCCGCAACACCGACGCGCTGCTCCTCGCCATCGCCGACACGCTGATCGGCCGGGCCCAGGAGGGCTGGGAGGAGACGGGGGACTGGCGGACGGACCTGCGCACCATGGGGCTGCGGATCCACTCCTCGTACCAGAACCACCCCCAGGCGGCCGTCCTCGCCGCCTTCCGCACCACCGGACGCGTCCACGAGACCCGGGCCGTGGAACGCATCCTCGGCATCCTGCGCGAGGGCGGTTTCCCCGACCCCCTCGCCGTGCGGATCTACCACGCCTTCGTCGACCAGGCGCTGGCCTTCGCCGCCCAGGACGCGGCGGCGAAGTCCCTGCCGCCGGCCGCCAGGGAGGCGGACGAGGAGGTCTGGCAGTCGGTGTACGGCAAGCTCTCGGCCGAGACCCACCCGCACATCGCGGCGATCTTCCCGCTCCTCGCGGCGGACATGCGGGACAGCGGCTATCCCTTCGCGCTGGAGCTGATGCTCAGCGCGGTGGAGGCGCTCAAGCCCGGGCCGCGGAGCGCCTCCTGACCCCTCTCAGGAGTGGGAGAACACGCCCACCATCCGCGTTCCCGGATTGCTGCTGAGGCCGACGATCGCGCCCCCGTCGGCCCGGTTCGCCCGCGCGTGCGTGCCCGCGTAGCCCTGTTCGGTGACGAAGATCCCGAGGACCGCGATCCAGTCGTCGACGGCCCCGGTCGCCGGGTCGTACACGGGCTCGGGGCGCGGGACGACCCGCTCCTGCACGACGTAGTCCCCGCTCGCGAGCGCGCGCGTGACCAGCCGCCGCCACGCGTCCTCGGACGTCTCCCAGCCGACGTACGTGTCGAGTCCGCCGTACCCGGCGCCGGGCTTCAGGATGTACCGCTCCCGCTCGGCGAGGCAGCGGTCGACGACCGCCGGGTCGCCGGCCGCGTCAAGACGGCGGGTCAGGGGCAGCAGCCGCTCGGTCAGCGCCAGCTCGTCCGCGTCGAGCGCCGCGCGCGGGTCGGTGAGCAGCGAGAGGGCGTTCTTGTTCCCGAAGAAGCCGCTCTCCAGGGAGGTGAAGAGCACCGTCTTCCCCGCCGCGTCGGCCCGCAGGAACGGCTCCACCACCTCCGGCCCGTCCGGGTCGTCGAGCAGCTGGCTCGCCGCGAAGTTCCGCAGCACCAGGTCGAGCGGCGTCCCGCGCAGGGTCAGCTTGCCGTCGGGCCGTGTCCGTACGTCCCCGACCTCGCCCACCCGCAGGTCGAGACCGTGCCGGGCCATCGCCTCCCGCGTGGCCTCCATCATCCGGCCGTACGCGGCGACTCCGCCCCGCCCCTCGATCAGCCCGATCACCGGCTCGCCGCCGCCCGCCACCGCGGGGCGTGCCCGCTCGCGCAGCACGGCCGCCATCCGCGCGCCGATGTCCACGTGCCCGAGGCCGTGTTCGCGGGCGAAGGCGGCGAACTCCGGTACGCCGAGGAGGCTTTGGTTGAAGACGGCGAGTTCGAGGCCGCCGACCTCGCTGCCGAGGTTGAATTCCAGGAGCTTGTACGCGGTGCCGTCGTGGTACGCGTCCGCGCGACCGAGCAGCGCGGGCTTCCCCGACGCGCCCCGGCCGAGCAGCGCCCCGAGGCGCGGGTCGATCCCGACGGCCTCCGCGTACCGCTCCATGTCACCGCCGTGCAGCCGCTCCGGCAGCGAGACGAGGAGCTCGAAGAGGGTGCCCAGGTCCCGGGCGAAGGCCTCCGTCTCCGCGGCGTCCACGAACCAGGGCCGGGGCAGGAGGTAGGAGCGCCAGGCCTTCTCGAAGGCCGGCGGGAAGACGGCCCGGGTGACGGCGTCCCCGAGACCGCCGCCCCCGGACTCCTTCAGACAGGTGTCGGCGTATATCCGGCTCATTTCGGTCATGCGCATCGCCCACTTCGCGGAAGAGTGCCGAAAGCGGCGACACTACCGCGTGGGGCGCCGGGTGATCAGTACCCGACGCGCATGCCCGTGACGACATGACGGTCCGTCAATCCTCCGGTGGCGCCGCCGAATCCGACTAGGACGTTCGGCGGCAGCGTCACCGCCGCGTCGATCACCTGGCGGCCGTCGACGAGCACGAGCAGCCGGCCCGTCGAGGACACGTTCACGTCGACGACGTGGCTGCCGGTACGGAGCGCGGGGACGGCCGTCGAGGTCGCGGCGTACGTGAGGGTGGAGGCCGAGCCGCTCGTGGCGACGCCGACGAAGTTCGACGACGGCTCGCCCGGGTTGCGGTACGTGTCCAGGGTGACGGCGATCCCCGGGAGCCCGCTGTAGCCGAGCCCGCCGCCCCCGAAGCCGATCGCCTTCGGAGTCGTCCTCGACGCGTCGAGGAGCATCAGCGCCATGCCGTCGCCGCCCGTCCCGCCGGAGAGGGTCGCCGTGAACCGGGCCCGCAGCCGCGCCGACGGGACCGCCGTGCCCTGGATCGCCGTGCCCTTCACGTACGTCTGGGCCGGGTTGAGGACCAGACTCGTCCCGGACAGGGCCGCGGCGCCGTTGTACGTCCAGCCGTTCGGGCCCGGTGGCGGCAGCGCGTACGAGCTCGCGCTGATCGTCACGTACCGCACGGCGTGGATGTCCGTGATCGACCCGGTCCCGCCGGTGAAGGCGAGGAGCGCGGCCGGCGGCAGCGCGGCCACGGTGGTGGTGAGCTTCTGGACGCCGTCGACGGAGAGCGTGAACGTCTTGCCGCTGATCGTGAACGCGACGGTGTGCGTGCCGGCGCGCAGGTTCGGGATGTCCGTGGTCGTGGCGGCGTACGTGAGCGAGGAGCCCGAGCCGCCGGTGGCGATGCCGACGAAGTTCGCCGACGGGTCGCCCGGGTTCTTGTACGTGTCGGCGGTGACGGCCACGCCCGGCAGGCCGCTGTAGCCGAGGCCTCCGCCGGTCCCGCCGAGCGCGCTCGGGGTCGTACGGGCCGGGTCGAGGAGCGCGAGGGCGAGGCCGTCGGCGCCGGTGCCGCCGCCGATCACCGCGCGGAAGCTGACCTTGAGGCCGTCGGTGAGGACGGGCACCGGGAAGACGGCCGAGCCGCGCTGGGAGGGGCTCGCCTGGGTCAGCTGGAGGTCGGCGCCGGAGACCCGCGAGGAGCCGTTCAGCTTCCAGCCGCCCGCGCTCGGGGCGGGCAGGGTGACGCCGGTCCCGGCGACACCCGTCCCCGTCAGGGTCTCGTTCTGCGGACCGCGCCCGTCGTTCGCGGTCAGCTCGTACGCGGCCGTGACCGCCCCGAGCGAGGTCGGCGAGAAGGTGACGGACTGGTGGACGACGTCCTCGGGGCCGAGGACCTGGCCTTCGCTCACCGGGTTGGTGACGTGGAAGGGCGCGGTCGGCGGCTTCGCCTTGGTGATGGTGAGCGGGATGTTGCCGGTGTTGCTGATGTCGAAGGTCCTGGTGACGGACTGGCCGACCTTCACCTGCCCGAAACCGGTGGAGGTCGGTGTCACCGTCAGCTGGGCGCGCCCGGTCACGGCGGTCGCCTTCAGCGGCACGGACGCCGTGCCGTTCTGCCCGGTCACGGCGAGGGTCCCGCTGTCGTCCCGGGCGACGGTGGGCGCGTACGCCACCTGCACGGTCAGCGACTGGCGCGGCGGGACGACCGTGCCCGGCGCGGGCGGGCCCGTCGCCGTGAACGGGGCGGACGGGACGGCGACGGAGGCGACCGTCTCGTCCTCCGTGCCGGTGTTCGTGAAGGTGACGCCGAGCGACTTGCTCGTCGTCGTGGCGACCGTGCCGAAGTCGAGCGAGGCGGGCGAGGCGAGCAGCCCCGGCCGCGTCCCGTACCCCGTCACCCCGAGGGCGCTGTCACCCAGATCGGTGGTGAAGGTGACCGCGGACGTGTCGGGCCCGGGCACGGTCGGCGCGAACCTCACCTGCGCGCTGAACGACTCTCCCGTGCGCAGCGCCCGGGGCAGGCCCACGGCCGACACCGTGAACGGGCTCCCGCCCGGTGTGCCCACCGCGGAGACCGTCACGTCACGCGTGGCCGTGACGGTCGCCGTGGCCGTACCGCTCGCCCCGACCGCCACGTCCCCGACGTCCACCGGCGACCCCGTCAGGGCCGTGTTCGCCGGGCGGCCGAAGGCCATGACGTGCCCGTCGCGGGTGCCGACGTAGACCCGGCCGTTGTTCGTCGCGGGCACGGCGAACTTCGAGGCGATCCCGATCGGCGCCGACCAGCGCAGCCGCAGCTGCCCGTTCACCGGCACGGCGTCGTACGCGCGCAGCTGGCCGTTGGCGCCGTTCGCGCCGTCCGAGTACACCGCCCACACGAGCGCCGAGCCCGCGTTCGTCCCCGTCGAGGTGATCACCGGCGAACCCGAGGTGTAGCCGAAGGTGCCCGTGCTGCTCCCGGTGTTGGTGAAGGCCGGCAGGCCGGAGCCGGTGAGCCCGTACGCGAAGGCCCGCAGCGGACCGCGGCTGCCGATCGTGTACACGTACCCGCCCTGGCCGCCGTAGACCGCCGGGTGCCCCCACACCCCCTCGTACGGGCCGAACACGCCGACCACCTTGTCGGAGCCGCCGGGGCCCTGGGCGCGCCCGCCGAGGTTGTCCCGGTCGAGGAGGAACAGCCGCCCGTCCTTGCCGATCTGCACGAGCAGCCGCGGGTACCGGCTGGTGCCGAAGACCGGTCCGGGGAGGGCGACCGGGCCGCCGGAGCCGAGGTCGGTGTCGTTGAGGTCGAGCTCGGCCGCGTTCGACGGGCTGAAGAAGTCCTGCGCCGACATCGTGCCGTCGCTGTTCACCCCGAGCCGCACCACCGACTCGGCGAGCTGGCCGGGCGGCGGGGTGCCGGGGCCCGGCGCGGGGGAGACCCCGTTGCCCGTGGAGAAGAGGATCCGGCCCGGACCGTCGGAGACGAGACCGCCGCCGCTCATCCAGACGCCCGCCATGCCGTTGGCGGAGGCGTCCTCGGTGGCCCACAGCGTCGTCCTGCGGGTCGCCGTGTTCACGCCCATCACATAGCCGACGTACGGCCCCCGGTCGCAGTGCGAGGCGAAGGCCGCGTAGACGGAACCGCCCATCAGGAGCAGGCCGGGGCGTTGCCCCGCCGTGTACGGGTTGAACGCGCGCCCCGGATCGTTCACGGGCGCGCCCGTCACCTTGACCGGCCAGCCGGAGCGCTCGGCGCCGGTCGCGGGGTCGAGGGCGTGCACGTACCAGTTGGGGTGCTGGAGGTCGGGGCCGTCGTTCACCTTCGAGGTGAGGTAGACGGCGTTCGTCGCCGGGTCGTAGACGGGGGTGGAGGTGACGCCGATGTTCGGCACGAGGTCGCCGCAGGTGATGGCGGAGGCGGGCCAGGGGGCGCCGAGGTTCCTGGTCCAGGTGATCGCCCCGCCGGCCGCGTCGATCCCGTACACCTTGTTGTTCTCGGTGGCGGCCACGAGCGTGTCGCCGACGACGAGGGGCTGGGCGTAGACCTGGCCGTCGACGGTCGTGGAGAACTGGAGGCCGAAGTCGGAGCTCGACACCTGGGAGGGGGCGAGGCCGGGCTCGTCCTTGTCCCAGCCGGTCCGCAGGTCGTCGTGGGAGATGGTGTGCTGGTCGGCGGGGAGGGCGGCCGGGGCCTTGGGCGGAGGGGCGGCGGAGGCCGGGCCTTGGGTTCCTCCGCCGGAGGCGCCCATGATCAGACACATCGTCAGGAGCCGTGAGGCGGCCCTGAGTCGGAAGCCCATGATCTCCCCTTCACCACCGTGCGCGGGTGCGGAAGCCGAGGGATCCGCCGGGGTCATCATGGTGAACCGGCCACGGCGGGGGAACCCGTACGGCCCTCCCGCCGTGGCGGACAACCACCCGATCGGCCGTTACAGAATCACCTGCTTGCCGCCCAGGGTGACCACGAGACGGCCGTCCGAGGCGTACGACCAGCTCAGGGCGCCGGAGTAGGAGGAGCAGCGCGATCCGTTCGTCCCCGACCAGAACTGGTTCGAGCCGTCGGCGTCCCCGGTGATCTTGTCGGTCGTGGTGCCGGTGAAGCGGCACGAGGTGTTGCTCCGGAAGACCGAAGTGCCCACGTCGAAGGCGAAGTTGCGCTGCCCGTTGTCGACGCTCAGGTTGTTGGAGACGGCCATCGTGCCCGGGTTGCTGTTGTACGTGAAGCCGTGCTTGCCGTTGTGGAAGGCGATGCTGCGGCGCACGACGTGGTTCACGGGGATGGACTCGCCGCCGAGCTTGTAGCCGTTGCGGTCGCCCGCGGTGTTCTGGGTGCCGTCGGAGAGGGTGCCGTTGTCGTAGGCGAGGGAGTCCTCGACGATGACGACGCCGATGGGACCCGTGTCGGTCTTGGTGTAGAGGTCCCAGCCGTCGTCGATGTTGTGGTGGGAGACGGCGTACCGGAAGACGTTCCCGGCGCCCACCGTGAGCTTCGCGGCGAAGCCGTCGGCGTCCTCGCCGTCGGAGTCGGCGTTGTCGTGGGACTCGGCGCTCAGGACGAGGTTGTTCGACGGCCACTGGCTCTGCGGGGTGCTGGAGGCGATGCGGCCGAGCTGGAGGCCGGAGTCGCGGTTGAAGCGGGTCACCGTGCGCTCGATCACGTTGTTGCTGCCGCCGACGTAGATGCCGTTGTCCCCGGCCCGCTCGACGACGAGGCCGGTCACGTGCCAGTAGTCGGCGTTCAGGGTGAGACCGCGGTTGGCCGGGTCCTCGGTCATGGCGGAGAAGTTCAGGACCGGGACCTCGCCGGGGTAGGCGGAGAGCTTGGTGCGGGCGGACGCCGTGCCGTTCTTCCCGGCCGGGACGGTGACGGTCGTGCTGTGGCTGTAGGTGCCGCCGCGCAGGTAGATCGTCCCGCCGGAGGTCACGCGGGAGATCGCCGAGGCCAGGGTGGTGGGCGCGGAGACCGTCCCGGCCGCGCCGTCCGTGCCGTTCGGGGCGACGTAGAGGGCGGAGCCGGCGGGCGGCGGGGTGGTGGCGGTGACCTCGGCGTCGAGGCGGTCGATGTTGGGGAGACCGTCGGCGGCGGTGGGGTTGAGGCGCACGGTGTTGGCGCCCGCGTTCACCGGGACGGTGAAGGTCTTCGTGGCCCAGGACGACCAGGCGCCGGTGCCCTCGTACGAGGCGGACGAGACCGTCGCGCCGTTCACGAGGAGGGCGGCGGGGCGGGCGGTCGTGGTGCCGTTCGCGAAGCGGACGGTGAGGGCGGCGGTACCGGCGGCCGAGGCGTTGACGGTGAACTGGGCATAGGCGTTGGCCGCGTTGGTGCCGTTGCAGAAGCCGGTGCCGCTGAAACCGGCCCAGTTGGACTCGATGGCGCCGGTGCAGACGGCGGGGGAGGCCTCGGCCTCGTACGGGGTGGCGGCGGCCTGCGCGGCCGTGCCGGTCAGGGAGACGAGCGTGCCGGCCAGCAGACCGGCACAGGCGATGACGGGTCCCGTGCGCATCGGTGTTCTCCAGGGTGTGGGGGTGAGGGTCGAGGTGGGGGTGTGGGGGTGCCGGAAGCGATGCAGAAAGCGCTTTCCAGCGGCTCTGGACGGGACGCTAAAGGTGTCGCCGTGGGCGCGTCAATGGGTGCGTATGTATGTGCAGTTCATGTACGTGAACGAGCGGGGCGGTCCTGACGGAGCCGCTACCCGTCCCCGCGTACCGTGTCGGGATGATCGGAACACCAGAGGCGTTCGCGCGGACCACGATCGAGCGCGAGGGCGAGAAGGGCGAGGCGTGGCTCTCCGGACTGCCCTCCCTGGTAGCGGAGTTGCTCGGCTCGTGGCGGTGCGCGCGGGACGGCGAGGTCCTGCACGGCGGGGTCGGGGTCATCGTCCCCGTACGGCGGGCGGACGGGACGGCCGCGGTCCTGAAGGTCTCCTTCCCGCACCCCGGCAACGTCCACGAGCCCGACGCGTTCGCCGCCTGGGGCGGACGCGGCGCCGTCCTGCTCCACGAACGGGACGACGCCCGCTTCGCGATGCTCCTGGAGCGGGCCTCGCCCGGCACCCTGGCCGACCTCCCCGACGAGGACGCCGTCCTGCGCGTCGCGGGCCGCCTCAGCCGCCGCCTGGCCGTCCCCGCGCCCGCCGGACTGCCCCGGCTCCAGGACAAGGCGCAGGCGTGGGAGGAGGGGCTGCGGGCGGACGCGGCGGAGTTCGCGGGCGCCCTGCCCGACGCCGTCGTGGCGGAGGCCGTGGCCACGGTCCGCGAACTCGGCTCCGTCCAGCCCGACACCCTCGTCCACGGCGACCTGCACGCCCGCAACATCCTGCCCGCCGTCCGCGAACCGTGGCTCGCCGTCGACCCCAAGGGCTGCGCGGGCGACCCCGCCTACGACGGCGGCACGCTCCTCAAGACCCGCGCGCTCGCCTTCCTCGCCGCCGACGACCTGCGGGCCGCCGTCCACCGGGCCGTCGCCGTGTTCGGCGAAGCCGCCGAACTCGACCGGGAGCGTGTGCGGCGCTGGGCCCAGTTCCACGCCGTGCAGGCGGCGTTCTGGGGGCGGCGGCACGGATTCCGGCGCGCGCGGGACGGATCCGGGCGGGACGACCTCGTGGCGTACGCCGACACGCTGGCGACCCTGCTCACGGAACCGCGGTAGCGGTCCTTGGTCTGGACCTGTGGGCGCGCGCGGGTCAAGCTTTGGTCATGGACTTGGAGTTGAGGCACCTCAAGGCGATCCGGGCCATCGCGGACGCGGGCAGTCTCACGCGCGCCGCCACCACCCTCGGTCTCGCGCAGCCCGCGCTCAGTGCCCAGCTCAAACGCATCGAACGCGCCCTGGGCGGCACGCTCTTCGAGCGGAGCCGGGAGGGCGTGCGCACCACGGCCCTCGGCGACCTGGTCCTCGAACGCGCCCGCGTCGTGCTCCCCGCGGTCTGCGAACTCCAGCGGGAAGCCGTCCGGTTCGCCCGCGAGGGCGCCGACGGCTACCGGCTCGGCGGCACCCACGGACCGCTCCTCGGCGGCCTCGTCGACCGGCTGGCCCGTACCGACCCGGGCGCGCCGGTGACCACCCACACCTCCTGGTCGGAAGGGGAGATCGCCCGGGGGGTCACCGCCGGCCGCCTCGACTTCGCCCTCGTCGGCGTCTGCGGCGAGAGCTCCCCGCCCGAGGCGGGACGCCTCGCCTGGACCGAGATCGCCCGCGACCCCGTCCACGTCATGCTCGCGGCCGGTCACCCGCTGGCCTCCCGCACCGAACTCGACCTCGCCGAACTGGCGGTGGAGGCCTGGACCGACGTCCCCGGCGACGGCTGCTTCGGCGACTGCTTCGCCGCCGCCTGCGTCCGCGCGGGGTTCACCCCCGCCTGCGTGTACGAGACGGACACCGCCTCCTGCGTCCACCTGGTCCAGGTCGGCCGCGCCGTCGGCCTCTGCCGGGCCACCTTCCCCGCCACCCCGGGACTCGTCACCCGCCCCCTCACCGGCACCCCCCTCGTCTGGCGCCACCTCCTCGGCTGGCACCCCGAGGCCCGCGCCGCGACCCGCGCCCCCGCGGTCCTCACCCACGCCCGCGCGGCCCACGCGGAGGCCCTGACCCGCAGCGCGGGCGGCACCCAGGCGGGCCGGGAGGCCCGACGCGTCCCGGCCACCGGCGGACCATAACGCCGTGGCAGGGGCAGGACGACAGCTCCCCGCGCCCCCGCCCGTCTCCCTACGGTTCCGGCAGATCCCCCACTCTCCCCCACCGGGGAACGATCCCCCACCGAGAACCGAGGAGACTCCCCATGCTCCGACGACACGCCCGCGCGGCGTGTACGGCCCTGGCCGCCGCAGGGCTCGTGCTTGCCGGACTCCAGGGCGGGGCCGCCGTCGCGGCGCCCGACCCGGGGCCCGCCGCGAAGAGCGCGGCCCAGACCCTCGCCGTCGGCGACGTACAGCCCGAGGTGATCGCCGCCATGGGCCGCGACCTGGGTCTCACGCCCGCCCAGGCCCGCGCCCGGCTCGCCAACGAGGCCGAGGCCGGCGCCACCGCCGCCCGCCTCCGGCAGGGGCTCGGCGCCGCCTTCGCCGGCGCCTGGGTCGACGGCGCCGAGTCCGGCACCCTGACCGTCGCCACCACCCGCGCCGCCGACGCCGCCGCGATCCGCGCCACCGGCGCACAGGCCCGGATCGTCACCCGGGGCCTCGCCGCGCTGGAACGCGCCAAGGACACCCTCGACCGCGCCGCCACCGCCGACGCGCCCGTCCGCTACGTCGACGTCCGCGCCAACGTCCTCGTCGTCGAGGAGGCCCGCGCCGGAGCCGGCGCCGCCCTCGTCCGCGCCACCGGCGTCCCGCGCGAGCTCGTCCGCGTCGTCCGCACCACCGAGGCGCCCCGCCCGCTGTACGACATCCGGGGCGGCGACGCGTACTACATGAACGGCAGCGGACGCTGCTCCGTCGGCTTCCCCATCACCCGCGGCACCACCCAGGGCTTCGCCACCGCCGGTCACTGCGGGCGCGCCGGGACGACCACCACCGGGTTCAACCAGGTCGCCCAGGGCAGCTTCCAGGCCTCGATCTTCCCCGGCAACGACATGGCCTGGGTGGCCACCAACACCAACTGGACCGCCACCCCGTACGTCAAGGGCTCCGGCGGCGCGAACGTGCAGGTCACCGGCTCCGTCCTGCAGGCCGTCGGCGCCTCCGTCTGCCGCTCCGGCTCGACCACCGGCTGGCACTGCGGCACCATCCAGCAGCACAACACCAGCGTCACCTACCCGGAGGGCACCATCTCCGGCGTGACCCGCACGACCGTCTGCGCCGAGCCCGGCGACTCCGGAGGCTCGTACATCTCCGGCAGCCAGGCCCAGGGCGTCACCTCCGGCGGCTCGGGCAACTGCTCCAGCGGCGGCACGACCTACTTCCAGCCGCTGAACCCGATCCTCCAGAACTACGGCCTCACCCTCAAGACCACCGGGAGCGACCCGGGCCCCGGCCCCGGCCCGGGCGAGCCGCAGCCCGGCGGCACGTGGGCGGCGGGCAAGGTCTACGCGGCCGGTGACACCGTCACGTACGGCGGAGCCACGTACCGCTGCCTCCAGGGCCACCAGGCCCAGACCGGCTGGGAGCCGCCGAACGTCCCCGCCCTCTGGCAGCGCCTCTGACCCGAGCTCTAGTCCCTCCTCCTGGCGATGACCGGGGGTGTCGCGGCCCCGGGGGGTGTCGCGGCACCCCCTTCGCCGTGCCCCCTCGTCGCACCCCCTTCGTCAGTTCTCCAGTCCGCCGCGCGCGATCACCTCCGCGTACCAGCGGGCGCTGTCCTTCAGCGTCCGCCGCTGCGTCGCGAAGTCCACGTGCACGATCCCGAACCGCTTGCTGTAGCCGTACGCCCACTCGAAGTTGTCGAGGAGCGACCACAGGAAGTACCCGCGTACGTCCGCGCCGTCCGCCAACGCCCGGTGCACGGAACGGAGATGACCGTCCAGGTACGCCACCCGCTCGGGGTCCTTCACGTTCCCGGAGGGATCGGCGTAGTCCTCGTACGCGGCGCCGTTCTCCGTCACCACCAGCGGAACGCCCGGGAGTTCGTCCCGCAGCCGCGTCAGCAGTTCGTACAGGCCGGTCGCGTCCACCGGCCAGTCCATCGCCGTCCGCGGCCCCGGAGCCGGTTCGAAGCGCACGTGCCGCTCCGCGCCCGCCCACGGCGAGGGCGACTCAGAGGAGCCCGCCGCGACCACGGCGGGGGAGTAGTAGTTGATGCCGAGCGAGTCGATCGGCGCGGCCGCCGTGGCCAGGTCGCCGTCCTCCACGAACGACCAGTCGGTGACGTCGGCGGTGTCCCGGACCAGGTCCTCGGGAAGCCGGCCGTGGAAGACCGGGTCGAGGAAGATCCGGTTGCCGACGGCGTCGATCCGGCGGGCCGCGTCACGGTCCTCGGGCGAGTCCGAAAGGGGCCGTACGGCATGGAGGTTGAGAGTCAGGGAGATCTCCGAGGACGCCGGGAGCGCCCCGCGCAGCGCCCGCGCGGCGAGGCCGTGCGCGAGGTTGAGGTGGTGGGCGGCGCGCAGCGCGTCGAGGTCGCTGGTGCGGCCCGGGGCGTGCACTCCGTTCCCGTACCCCAGGAAGGCCGCGCACCAGGGTTCGTTGAGCGTCGTCCAGGTCGCCACGCGGTCGCCGAGGGCCTCCGCCATGATCGCGGCGTACTCGGCGAAGCGGTACGCGGTGTCCCGGTGCGTCCAGCCTCCTGCGTCCTCCAGCTCCTGCGGAAGGTCCCAGTGGTAGAGCGTGGCCACGGGGCGGATGCCCGCCTCCAGGAGCCCGTCGACGAGCCGGCCGTAGAAGTCGAGGCCCTTGGCGTTCACCGGGCCGCTCCCACCGGGCCGGACGCGCGGCCAGGCGATCGAGAAGCGGTAGTCGGTCACGCCGAGGCGGCGCATCAGGGCGATGTCCTCGTCGAGCCGGTGGTAGTGGTCGGCGGCGATGTCGCCCGTGTCGCCGTTGCGCACCTTGCCCGGGGTCCGGCTGAAGGTGTCCCAGACGGACGGCGTCCGGCCGTCCTCGGCGGCGGCGCCCTCGATCTGGTAGGCGGCCGTGGCGGTGCCCCAGCGGAACCCCTCCGGGAAGCGGAGAACGGTGGCCGGGGACTGGGGGCGTGCGTCAAGCGCGGTCATGGGGTGGGAACTCCCGTACGTGAGAGGTCGGGTGAGGAGTGGAGGCGAAGGGGGGACGGGTTCAGCCCTTGACCGCGCCCTGCATGATCCCGCCGACGATCTGCCGGCCGAGGAGCCCGAACACGAGCAGCACCGGAAGGGTGCCGAGCAGGGTGCCGGCCATGATCACCGACTGGTCGTGGACGTAGCCGCCGCCGAGCTGCCGCAGGGCGACCTGGACGGTCGGCTCGGAGGAGCTCAGGGCCACCACGGGCCAGAAGAAGTCGTTCCAGGCCGACATGAAGGTCAGCAGGCCGAGGACCGCCATGCCGGGCCGGGCGATGGGGACCACGATCGACCAGAAGATCCGTGCCGTGGACGCCCCGTCGACCCGGGCCGCCTCGATCAGCTCGTCCGGCAGCGTCTGCACCAGGTACTGGCGCATGAAGAAGACGCCGAAGGCGGAGACGAGCCCGGGCAGGATCACCGACTGGAGCTGGTTCACCCAGCCGAGCTCGGCGATCAGCATGAACAGGGGGATCACGCCGAGCTGGGGAGGGATCATCATCGTCCCGACGGTCACGGCGAGCAGCGCGCCCCGGCCGCGGAAGCGGAGCTTGGCGAAGGCGAAGCCGGCGAGCGTGCAGCAGAGCACGGTGCCCAGCGTGATCGACCCCGAGACGAGCAGCGAGTTGAGCAACGCCTTGCCGATGTCGGCCTCTTCGAGAACCGCCTCGAAGTTGCGGATCAGGTGCGGCCCCGGGACGAGCGAGGGCGGGACCCGGGCCAGGTCGGCGTTGGTCCGGCTCGCCGCGACGAGCGTCCAGTAGAACGGGAACGCGGAGACCAGGACGGCGAGGATCAGGATCCCGTACGCGAAGGGGCCCGCGTGCAGCGTGCGCCCGGCCCGCGAGGGGCCCGTGCGTTCGGCCCCGGTGGTGCCCGCGCGTCGCGTGCGGGCCAGGACGGTCGAGGTCATCGGCCGGCCTCCTTGCGGGAACGGCGGCGCGCGATCAGGGCGTTGGCCCCGACGAGCACCACGATGAGCAGGAACATCACCCAGGCGATGGCGGCGGCGCGGCCCAGGTGGAAGAAGCCCCAGCCCTGCTCGTACATGTAGAGCCCGAGCGTCTGGTACTGGTGCGAGATGCCGCCGGAGAGCTTGCCTTCGAGGAGCAGCGGCTCCCCGAAGAGTTGCGTGGCGCCGATCGTCGACACGATGACCGTGAAGACGATCGTGGGGCGGAGACCGGGCAGCGTGACGTGGAAGAACTGCCGCCACCGGGAGGCGCCGTCCATGGCGGCCGCCTCGTACAGCTCGTCGGGGATCGACTGCATCCCGGCGAGGTAGATCAGCGCGTTGTACCCGGTCCAGCGCCACACGACGATCGTCGAGACCGCGATCTGCGAGGCGACGGTGTCGGTCTGCCAGTCGACGGGGCCGATGCCGACCAGGTCCAGGGCGTAGTTGACGAGACCGAAGTCGCGGCCGAAGAGCTGGGTGAAGACGAGGGTGGCGGCGGCCACCGAGGTCGCGTACGGGAGCAGGATCGCGGTCCGCAGGAAAGTCCGGCCGCGCATGCGGTAGTTGAGGAGGTGGGCGAGGCCGATCGCCATGACGAGCTGCGGGACGGTGGACAGCACGCCGATGGTGAAGGTGTTGCGCAGCGCGGTCCAGAAGTACGTGTCGCCGAGCAGCGCCGTGTAGTTGCCGAGGCCCCGCCACTCCATGGAGCCGGGGGTCTGGAGCTCGACGCGGTAGAGGGACACGTACGCCGTGTAGAGCAGCGGGAAGACGCCGAAGGCGGCGAAGAGGGTGAAGAACGGGGCGATGTACGCGTACGGCGAGGCCTTCCGCCAGGCGCGGCGGACGGACGGCTCGCGCCGGGGCGGGGCAGGGGTGGCGGCCTGGGGCGGCGGCGCCGGGGCGGTGAGGGTCACGGTGCGGCCCTTCGGGGGAGGGGATCGTGGTCGGGGAAGGAGGGCGGGGGCGGGGACGCGCCCGGGAGGCGTGCCCGGGGCTCGCCCGGGGTGTGCCCGGGGGCGTGCCCGGGTGGGCGGCCCCCGCCCGCCGCGGCTCCGGCGCGCGGTCAGCCGAGGGTGTTCGCGACGCCCTTCCGCGCGTTCTCCCAGGCGGCTTCGGGCTTGGTGCCCTTGCGCTCGACCTCGCTCAGCGCGTTCGTGATCTGCTGCGCGATGTTCTGGTCGTGCACGCCGAGGACCTGGACCGGGGCCGCCTTCGCCGCGTCACCGAAGATCTTTCCGATCGGCGCGTTCGAGAAGTACGGGTCCTTGGCGGCGGCCACCTTCTCGATCGCGCCCGTGGAGGAGGGGAAGTTGCCCTGCTTCTCGAAGAGCCGCGTCTGCTGCTCGGGGGCGGTGAGCCAGGCGATCAGCTCGTACGCCTCCTTCTTGTGCTCGGCGGCCTTCGGCACGGCGAGGTAGGAGCCGCCCCAGTTCCCGGCGCCGCCGGGCAGCTTCGCGACGTCCCACTTGCCCTTGCCGCCCTCGCCGGCCTGGCCCTTGATGTAGCCGAGCATCCACGCGGGGCAGGGCATGGTGGCGAAGGAACCGGCGGCGAAGGCCTGGTTCCACTGGGGCGACCACTGGTCGAGCTTGGCGCTGAGCCCGGCGTCGGCGGCCGCGACGGCGTGGTCCCAGGCGGTGCGGAGGGCGGGGTTCTTCTCCCAGATCAGCTGGCCGGAGGCGTCGTAGTACCGCTCCTTCTCCTGGCCGATCATGATCGAGTAGAGGCTGCCGACGCTGTCGAGCCAGGTGCTCTTCGCGGGGGCCTTCGCCTTGTACTGCTTGCCGAGCTCCAGGTACCCGTCCCAGGTGGCCCACCGCTTGGCGAGCTCCTCGCGGTCGGTCGGCAGTCCGGCCTTGGCGAAGAGGTCGGAGCGGTAGCACATCGCCTCGGGGCCCACGTCGGTGCCGAGACCGAGCACCTCGCCGTTCTTCCCGGTCGCCGCCGCCCACTTGGCCTCGGCGAACTGTCCCTTGAGGGATTCGGCCCCGTACTTCTTCAGGTCCTCGAACTTGTCGGCCTGCTGCTGGGTGACGGAGGCGATGCGGCCGACCTCGACACCCTGGACGTCCGCGAGGCCGCCGCCGCCGGCGAGGCGGGTCTGGAGGGACTTCCAGTAGTCGGCCTCGTCCTCGGTGTCCGTCTGCTTGATCGTGACGCCGGGGTGGGCCTTCTCGTACTCGGCGTAGAGACCGGCCTCCTTGTATCCGAAGGAGCCGAAGAGGTCCACGGTGATCGTGACCTCGCCGGCCGCGCCGTCGGAGGAGGCGTCGTCCGACGTTCCTCCGCAGGCGGCGAGCAGCGCGCCGCTGAGGACGACCGCGGTGAGGCGGGCGGTTCTGGCGGCTCGGGCAGTGGTCATGGGGGGCCTCCCTGGGCGACGGGCGAGCGAGAGAGCCGGTTGAGAGCGCTCTCAGGAATGCGAATGGAGCGTGCCCGCGCGGCGATGCTTCCGTCAAGACTTGAAGGCGTAACAGCTTGGACTCGTGGCGGAGTTGTCGCCAACTCCCCTCTCTGTCGGTTCTCTTGACACCCAGGTTTCGAGAGTTTTACGTTCTCGGCCGTCCGGACATTCTGAGAGCGCTCTCACTCATCCCCCACCATGAGGACATGAGGTGCCGTCCATGCCAGCGCCCCGCGCCAGCAAAGCCCCCCGCGCCAGATCAGCCGCCGTGCTCACTCTGGTCTCCGCCCTCGCCGCCCTGGGACTCGGCCCCGCCGCCGCCCCCGCGGCCGCCGCCACCGTCCCCTCGGGCGCCGGCAGCTACTCCGACACCCGCCCCGCCGGAACCTCGGGCCCCACGACCAACACCGGCGCCCCCGTCGCGCCCAAGCTCACCGCCGCCGCCCAGGGCAAGCCCGTGCCCACCAACGACTGGTGGTCCTCCCTCGCCTTCCAGCGCTACGGGGACAACCCCTGGTCCACCCCCATGTACGGCCATCCGCTCACCTACCAGGCCACCTCCGGCGGCCTCGACATCGGCTACCCGACCACCCCGGCCGTCGTCGGCGAGGGCCGCCAGTACGAGTACGCCCACCAGCGCGACCTCACCCTCGGCCTCACCGGGCTCAACTCGCCGGACACCAAGGTCGACGCCTGGTCCGACTGGACCGTCACCCCCGCCTGGTCCGACGGCACCCGCACGCTCCGGACCACCATCGGCCACGGCATGCCCTTCGTGTACGCCAAGGGCACCGGCGGCGACGCCCGGATCACCACGGCGGGCAGCCCCACCGTCTTCGCCGACCAGGGCAACGTCCTCGGCATCACCGTCGCCGGCCACCACTACGCCCTCTTCGCCCCCACCGGCACCGACTGGAACATCTCCGGCTCGACCCTCACCGCCGGCCTCGGCGGCAAGGACTACTTCTCCGTCGCCGTCCTGCCCTCCACCGGCGCCCTCGCGACCTACAAGAAGTACGCCTACAGCTTCGTCACCGGCTCCACCGTGAACTGGACCTACGACGCCGGAACCGTCCGCGCCACCTACGCACTCACCACCGAGGCCAAGGAGGGCACCGAGCGCGGCACCCTCCAGGCCCTCTACCGCCACCAGTGGCTGCACACCACGGACCCGCTCACCGCGTACACGTACGTCTCGCCGCGCGGCACCATGAAGGTCCGCGAGGCCGCCTCCTTCACCACCTCCCAGCGCGCCGCCGCCACCCTGCCCGCCCTCCTCCCCGGCGGCACGGGAGCCGACCCGGCCCGGCTGCGCGGCTACCTGAACGAGGTCGCGAACGCCTCCGACCCGTTCTCCGGCGCCGTCGACACGTACTGGACCGGAAAGGCCCTCGGCAAGCTCGCCCAGCTCGTCCCGCTCGCCGACCAGATCGGCGAGGGAGCCGTCCGCGACAAGCTCCTCGGCCTGATCAAGGGCCGTCTCCAGGAGTGGTTCACGGCAGGCGGGGCGGCCGAGTTCTCGTACGACGGGTCGTGGAAGACCCTCACCGGCTACCCGGCCTCGTACGGCAGCGACACCGAGCTCAACGACCACCACTTCCACTACGGCTACTACGTCTACGCGGCGGCGATCGTCGCGCAGTACGACCCGTCCTGGGCCGCCGACTCCGCCTGGGGCTCCATGGTGAAGACCCTCGTCAGGGACACCGCCAACCCGAGCCGCACCGACGGCGCCTACCCCTTCCTGCGCGGCTTCGACGTCTACGCCGGGCACAGCTGGGCCAGCGGCCACCAGGGCTTCGCCGCGGGCAACAACCAGGAGTCGTCCTCCGAGTCGACCAACCTCAGCGCCGCCCTCGTCCTCTGGGGATCCGCCACCGGCGACGCCTCCCTGCGCGACCTCGGCACCTATCTCCTCACCACCGAGGGCGAGGCCATCGCCCAGTACTGGTTCGACGCCGACCAGCAGGTCTTCCCGTCCGGCTTCACCCACGACACGGCCGGCATGGTCTGGGGCAGCGGCGCCGCCTACTCCACCTGGTGGACCGCGAACCCCGAGGAGATCCACGGCATCAACGTCCTGCCGGTGACCGGCGGTTCACTCCACCTCGGCGGACGCCCCGACGCCGTCCGCCGCAACATCGCCGAGATGGAGCGCGAGAACGGCGGCCCCGCCGTCGAATGGCGGGACATCCTCTGGGAGTTCCAGTCCTTCGCCGACCCGGCCGCCGCCAAGGCCAAGTGGGACGCGGGCAACGCCGGATACACCCCGGAGGCGGGCGAGTCCAAGGCCCACACCTACCACTGGCTCACCGCCCTCGACACGCTCGGCGCCCCCGACGCCTCCGTCTCGGGCAACCTGCCCACCTCGGCGGTCTTCACGAAGGGCACCACCCGCACGTACGTGGCCCACAACCACGGCACGACCGCCCGCACCGTCACCTTCTCCGACGGCAAGACCCTGACGGTCCCGGCCCGTTCCACCGCGACCGGCACGGGATCGGGCGGCGGCACCGACCCGGACCCGGAGCCGCAGCCCTCCACCGGCAACACCTTCCGGCTCCGCTCCGGCGGCACGCTCACCACGGCCACCGGAGGCACGGAAGGCAGCGACACCGTCCTCTCCGCCCAGGGCGCCAACCACGACGGCACGCCGAACCGTCCGCTCGTCTACGAGATCAGGAACGTCAACGGCACCCTCAGGGCGGGCGGCACCACCGCCTTCCGGCTCCACGTCGACGCCGCCGGCCTCGTCGGCCTCGGCCAGCAGGCCCGGATCAGCTACGACCTCACCGGCGACGGCAGCTTCGACAGGACGGAGACGTACCACTACTTCGCCACCGACCCGGTCGCCGGCTGGGAGGAGTACGCCCAGACCCGCGGCCTCAAGTCCGCCACCGGCACCCTCGGTGACCTGCGCGGCGGCACGGTCCGCCTGGAGGTCTGGGCCGCCATCGGGAACGGGGACGCGAAGCTCAGGACGGGCGCGGACCAGTCCGTGATCGTCATCCCGTACGACTGACCCGTCCCGCAAGACCGACCCGTCCCGTAAGACCGACCAACCCAGCAAGACCGACCCACCCCGCGCGCACAAGGGAGCGGATGACCTCCGGGCCATCCGCTCCTTCTCGCGTTCCTCAGGCCGAATCGCGCCGCACGAGCGAGGTCGGGGTGATCACGGAGGCGGGCGCCGAACCCCCGTCCCCGTCCAGGCGCCGCATCAGCAGCCTCACCATGAGCCGTCCCATGCCCTCGATGTCCTGGCGGACCGTGGTGAGCGCCGGGACGGTCAGTTCGGCGACGGAGGCCATGTCGTCGAAGCCGACGACCGCCACGTCCTCCGGGACCCGCCTGCCCCGCTCGCCCAGGGTGCGGAGCGCGCCCTTCGCCATCAGGTCGTTGGCGACGAACACGGCGTCGAGGTCCGGCCGGGCGTCGAGGAGCTCGGCCATCGCCAGGGCGCCGCTCTCCTCGGTGAACGAGCCGTGCCGGAGCAGCGCCGGATCGGCGTCGGGAAGCACGTCGTGGTAGCCGTGCAGCCGGTCGGTGGCGGAGGTCTGGTCGGGGGGCCCGGCGATGTGGGCCACGGCCCGGCGGCCCAGACGGACCAGATGGCCCACCGCCTCGCGGGCCCCGCCGCGGTTGTCGGCGTCGACGTACGGCACGGCCGGGTCGGTGCCGGGGCCGGGCCGCCCGCCGACGACGACGGGGATGCGCGCCCGGTCGATCAGGGCGATCAGCTCGTCGTCGCTGTGGAGCGAGAACGCGAGCGCCCCGTCGACGTGCCCGCCGTCCAGGTAGCGGGAGATCCGCTCGTGGTCACCGGGACCCTCGGCCCAGAGCAGCACCAACTGGGTGTCGTGCGCCGTGAGTTCCCGGCTGATCCCGCGGACCTGCTGTTCGAAGAACGGGTCGGAGAAGATCCGGAACTCGGGCTCGGCGATGATGACGGCCACCGCGCCGTTGCGCCGGGTGACGAGGGTGCGGGCCGCGTGGTTGGGGACGTAACCGAGCTCCTCGACGGCCCGGTTCACCTTCTCCACCAGCGGAGCGCGTACCCCCGCACCCCCGTTGACGACCCGCGAGGCCGTGGCGCGGGACACGCCCGCGCGCGCGGCGACGACTTCGAGCGTGGGGCGTGACCCCGTGGGCTGATCGGGCAAGGCGGGCGCTCCCTCGTCTGCGTCTCCTGAGCTGCGGTCCGTGCCACCAGAATAGCCGTGGCCCTCCCCGCTTGAGAGCGCTCCCAGGCATCGGCCCGCCCCGAGACGTCAGTCCAGGAACTCGCCGTTGCGCGCCACGACCGCCCCGCCGTGCACGACCATGTCCCGCTGCGGCATGTCGACGACGACCTGAGGCGTGCACTCGCCGCGGACGAGGACGAAGTCGGCGGGCGCGCCCGGCGTCAGGTCGGCGTGGGCGAGGCCCATGACGTCCGCGCCGCCGTGGGCCGCCACGCGGTAGCAGTCCTCCAGCTCCTCGTCGAGGCGCACGTCGCGGACCCAGCCGAGGAGCTGCGCGCGGTGCAGCATGTCGGCGTTGCCGAAGGGGCTCCACGAGTCGCGGACACCGTCGGAACCGAGACCGACCCGCACGCCGTACTCGCGCAGCCGCGCGATCGGCAGCACCAGCGAGTCGGACGGCGCCACCGTCGTGAGCGCGATGTCCTGGGCGCCCAGGTCGGCGGCGAGCGCGCCGAGTTCGCGGTCCGCGAGGCCCGGCAGGCAGAAGACGTGGCTGACGGTGACCTTCCCGGCGAGCGACAGCGCGCGCGTACGGTCCACGATGCCCCGCATCGCCGCGAGGCCCTTCTCGCCGCGGTCGTGGAGGTGGATGTCCACGCCGACGCCGTGCCGGTCCGCGATGCCGAAGACGATGTCGAGCTGCTCGTCGAGGGCGTGGTCGAAGCCGATCGGGTCGATGCCGCCGATCATGTCGATGAGCCCCTCGCGCGCCGCCTGCTCCAGGAGCGCCGCCGTGCCGGGCGTACGGACGACGCCGTGCTGCGGGAAGGCCACGATCTGCACGTCGAGGGCGTGCCGCAGCCGCTCGCGGGCCTGGCCGAGTCCCTCGACCCCGGTGAGGCCGTACGCCGGGGCGACGTCGGCGTGGGCGCGCATCGCACGCGTGCCCCGGGTGACGGCGTGGGACATCAGGCCGTACGCGCGTTCCGCGACGGAGCGGCGCTGGGCCTTGAAGAGCTCGACGTCCTGGGCGACGTAGTCGGCGATGGTCTCGGCCGGCCGGCGCGACACCCAGGAGCCGCCCCAGGTCGTCTTCTCGGGGTGGATGTGCGCGTCCACGAGCGAGGGGAGCGCGATGCGTCCGCCGCCGTCGACCACCTTCGCGCCCTTGGGCGCGGGGCCGCGGGCTATGCGGCCGTCGACGACGACGAGGTCGGTGGGGGCGACGGCGCCGAGCGGGCGGACGTTGCGGTAGACGACGGCCTTGGCGCGGCGGCCGGCCGCGCCGGACACGGCGGCCTCGTCGCGGGAGAGCGGGGCGGCCTGGGCCGCGCCGGCGGTGGCGGCCGTGGTCGCGGTGGCGCCGGCGAGGGCGGCGGCTCCGGCGAGCATCGTGCGGCGGGAGAGCGCGGGGGTGGGGGAGGGCTGCATGGGGGCTCCTTCGGCGAGGCCGGTAGGTGGTCCCCGTTTTGTATACCAAGCGTCACGCCGTGAACAAGGGTGACGATCGGGAGTCCGGAAAGTCCACGAAATCCGCACGAAGAGAGACGGCGACTCGGCGCCGGAGATGCTTGAAGTCGGGATTGGTATACAAATACTCTCAGGCGTCGCCGAAGAGGGACCGGAGCGCGACCGCCCTGCTGTCCCGCACGTGCAGCAGCGTGCTCGCCGCCGCCGCGTCCGCGTCCCCCGCGGCGATGTGCCGGAACATCTCCGCGTGCTGGGCCCGCATGTGCGCGGGCTCCTCGCGCAGCCCGAACAGGAGCCGCAGCTGCCAGCTCAGCTGCCCCATCGTCCGGGCGAGCAGCGGATTGCCCGCCAGTTCCACCACGCTCTCGTGGAAGGCGGTGTGGGCGGCGACCTCCTGGCTCGCCTCGTCCGCGGCGGCGGCCGACTCGGCCTGCCGCAGGGCGGTTTCCAGGGCGGCGAGCCCCTGGCCGCCGCCGTCGCCTCGGCCCGCGCCCGTGGCGAGGGCCCGCGCCGCGAGCCGGGACGCCTGGACGGCGAGCGGCTCCCACACCTCGTACAGGTGCTCCACGTCGGCCCGTTCGAGCCGGCGGACGCGCACCCCGCTGTGCGGGAGCAGTTCGAGCAGGCCCTCGGCGACGAGCGCGCGCAGCGCCTCGCGGACGGGGACACGGGACATGCCGAGCTCCTCGGCGACCTCCCGCTCGACGAGCCGGGCGCCCTGCGCGTACCGCCGGTCGACGATGCGCTGGAGCACGGCCTCGCGCGCCCGCGCGCTGAGCGAGGCCGCTCCGGCCTTCCCGGACTCCGTCACTGGCCCTGTCTCCTTCCCGAGAACCGACCCGGTGCCTCCTACGAGGCCACCGGACCCGTCGACGCGCGGATGACGAGCTCCGGGTCGAAGAGGAGCTCGCCCGTCGGCACCTCGCGGTTGCTGACCAGCGCGAGCACGCTCCGGCCCACCTCCAGGGCGAGCCGGTCGGCCGGCTGCCGGACCGTGGTCAGCGCCGGGTCGGTGAACTCGGTCACCGTCGACCCGTCGTAGCCGACGACCGACACGTCCCCCGGCACCGACAGGCCCTGGCGGCGGATGCCGCGCACGGCGCCGAGCGCCATGAAGTCGCTGGCCGCGACGATGCCGGTGACTCCGAGCCCGACCAGCGTCGTCGCCGCCGCCTGCCCGCCCTCCACGCTGTACGACTGGCGCACGACCCAGTCCCCGGCGTCCTCGATGCCCCGCCGGGCCATGGCCTCGACGAACCCGCGCACCCGGCGGTCGGCCGGCCGGTTCCCCGCCGGGCCCGAGGACATGCCGATCCGGCGGTGTCCGAGCCGGTGGAGGTGGTCGACGGCCAGCTCGGCGGCGAGCGCGTCGTCGGTGGAGAAGACCGGGACCGGCACGCCGTCCGCGAACTCGCCGTTGATCCCGACGTACGGCACGCGGCGCTGCCGCAGCAGCTCGTAGCCGTCCGTCTCGGCGCCCTCCACGGTGTTGGACGCGGAGAGGAAGACGACGGCCGCGACGCCCTTGTCGACGAGCGAGGTGAGGAAGTCCAACTCCTGGACACCGCCCGGGAAGACGGGGCAGAGCACCGTCTTGAGGCCGTGCGGGGCCAGCGCCGACTCGATGCGCTCGGCGACGTCGGCGAAGAACGGGTTGGAGACGAACTCGGTCACGACCGCGACCAGTTGCCCCTGCGTGACCCGCTCGTAGCCGAGCTCGGCCATCGCCCGCTCGACCGCCTCGCGGGTCTTCTTCGACACGCCCTGCCGCCGGTTGATGACGCGGCTGACCGTGGCCTCGCTGACCTGTGCGTGGGCTGCGACGTCGGTGATCCCGACCTTCATCGCGGTCCTTCCGTGAGTACGAGCGACACCAGACCGCCACGCGGGACGGCCAGGGCGCGGAGCCCTTCCGGCAGGAGCGCCAGCGGATCATCCATCATACGGCCGTCCGGTCCGAGGACCCGGGCGGCCACCCGCCCGCCGCCCCCGGTGACGTCCACGACGATCCGGTCCCGGTCCGAGCCGTTGACCAGGTGGAAGCCGCGGTACGCGGCGAAGTCGAGCTCCACGACCCGGTCGCCGTGCACGCTCACCAGGCACTCGTCGCCCCGCGCCGCCCGCACCAGCGGGTACAGCTCGTCCGGCCGCCCGGGCTCCACGACCCCGTCGAGCAGCAGCTCCCGGTGGTGCAGCCAGCGCCCCAGCCAGAACCGCACGACGGCCAGGTGCTCCGCCGGCGCCTCGTCGAGGCGGACGGAGATCTGCGGCACCGCGTGGAGCGCGCCGATCATCTGGCGCGCCACCGCCTCGACCGGCGCGGTGGGCGACCACATGACCATGTCGGAGTGGACGGCCCCGCCGACGGCGAGGAGGGAGGTGTCGACGGTCCTGACCCGGTTGGCGGTCGCGTCCGCCGGGCAGTCGAAGGACCGCAGCATGTTCCCGTACGGGGCCATGCCGGGACCGACGTACGGCTGACGCAGTTCGAGCAGCAGCCCGGGCCGTACGGCCTCCAGCGCGCGGCGCACCTCCGTGAGCAGCGTGGTCATCGCGAGGCCCACGTCCCCTGCGCCGTCGCCCGCGTACACCCCGGCCTCGTCGAGGAAGTCCAGCTTGAGCCCGTCCACGCCGAACTCCCGCACGAGCGAGACGCACAGGTCGACGACGTGCCGGCGGACCTCGGGCAGGCGCGGGTCGAGCACGAAGGCGCCCGGCACCGTGGCCCGTACGGGCGCGGAGGACTCCCAACGCGCGTGGCAGTCGGCCTCGGGGCCGAGGAGCAGCGGCGCCGTCCAGAGCACGTACCGCAGTCCCCGGTCGCGGACCCGGGCCACGTGGGCGGCGAGGTCGGGGAACTTGGCGGTGTCCGGCGTCCAGTCGCCGACCCCGGCGTACCCGCGGCCGTTGCCGAAGCGCTGCCAGCCGTCGTCGAGGATGAGCACCCCGCAGCCGAGGTCGGCGGCGGGCCCGGCCTGGGCCTCGACGGCTCCGGCGGTGACGTCCTGGTTGAAGGCGTACCAGGTCGAGTACACCGGCAGGCGGGCCGCGTCCGGCACCGGCATCGGCGGGAGGGCGGCGGCGAACCAGGCGCGGACCCGTCGCAGGGCGTCGGCGACGGACGGGGCGCGCGGGACGAGCAGGATCCGGTGCGGCCCGTCGGACGCGGGCAGGGCGAGGTGCACGACGTGCGTGTCGTTCTCCTCGGAGACGCCGAAGCGGATCAGGGCCTCGGGCACGGGGTCGGCGGCGGCGAACGCGAGGAGCGTCGCCCCCGAGTGCTCGTACAGGCAGCCGACGGCGGGCCCGCTGACCAGGAAGGTTCCGCTGATCCCCTCCCAGTCGGCCACCAGCGTCCGCCGCCAGCCGCCCTGCGGATGCCAGTACCCGGCCGCGTCGCCGAGCGGGACCGAGAACCGGATCTCGACGGGCAGCCCGTCGGCCCGGACGGAGAGCATCCGGGTCCCGCCCGGGAGCTCGGTCAGCTCCCAGTCCGGACGCACCTCCGGGTGGCCGGGGGAGAGGACGGCGATCGACACGTCGTCGAGCAGTGGCTCGGAGGGGGCGGGGGCCGCGTGCGCGGTGGTCACGGTGGCGCTCACGGGGGTACTCGTGGTCATGTTCATTCCTTCACCGCGCCCGCGAGGAGCCCGGACACGAAGTGGCGCTGGAGCGCGAGGAAGACGATCGCCATCGGTACGGCGGCGACGGCGGTGCCGGCCAGGATGGCGCCGTAGTCGGTCTCGTCGAGGCCCTGGAGGGAGGCGAGCGCGACCGGGATGGTGAACGTGCTGTCGTCGCGCAGCACGATCAGCGGCCACACGAAGTCGTTCCACTGGTAGAGGAAGAGGAACAGCGCGAGCGCGGCGAGCGCGGGTCGCATCGGGGGCAGCGCGACCCGCCAGAACAGCCGGAACTCCCCGCAGCCGTCCATCCGTCCCGAGTCGAGCAGCGCCTGCGGCAGCCCGGCCATCGACTGGCGCATGAGGAAGATGCCGAAGGGCAGGGCCAGGTTGGGGGCGATGACGGCCTGGTAGGTGTTGAGCCAGTGCAGGTCGGCCATCATCTGGAAGAGCGGGACGAGGGTGATCTGCGCGGGCACGACCAGGCCGAGCATGAGCAGCCCGAACAGGGCCTCGCGGCCGCGGAAGCGGTACGTGGCGAAGCCGTATCCGGCGAGGGTGCACACGGCCCCGGCGAGCAGCGTGTAGACGGTCGCGATGCCGAGGGAGTTGAGCACGACCCGGCCGAAGTCCGCCGTCTCCTGGAGGGTGGCGAGGTTCCTGGCCAGCTGCCCGCCGGGCAGCAGCGGCGGCGGGCTGTCGAAGATCTCCCGCGAGCTGTGGGTGGCGCCGATGGCGAGCCAGTAGAAGGGGACCGCGACGGCGGCCAGGGCGATGGCGAGCCCGGAGGTGAGCAGGATGCTCCGGCCGGGGTGGCGGAGCTGACCGGACGTGCCGGTGCGGTCGGCGGTCACGACTTCTCCCCGAGGAGACGGAACTGGAGCAGGCCGAGGACTCCGACGATCAGCGTGAGCGCGTACGCGATGGCGGAGGCGTAGCCGAAGTCGAAGTACTTGAAGGCGTTCTGGTAGAGGTACACGCCGATGGTCAGGGTCGCGTTGTCGGGCCCGCCGCCGGTCAGGACGTACGGCTCGTCGAAGAGCTGGAGCGTGCCGATCGTGGACAGGACCGTGGTGAGCAGCAGCGCGGGCCGCAGGCCGGGCAGCGTGACGTGCCGGAACGCGCCGAACGCGCCCGCGCCGTCGACGGCCGCGGCGTCGTACAGCTCGCGCGGGATCGTCTGGAGCCTGGCGAGCAGGATCACCGCGTTGTACCCGGTGTAGTGCCAGGTCAGCGCGAGCCCGAGGGAGATACGGGCCCACATGCCCTGGGTCAGCCAGGGCACCGGGTCGATGCCGACGAGGCCGAGCAGCCAGTTCACGAGGCCGTACTCCTGGTTGAGGAGGACGGAGAAGACGATGCCGTACGCGACGAGGCCCGTGACCATCGGCAGGAAGAAGCCGAGCCGGAAGACGGGCCGGCCGCGCAGCAGGGTCGAGTCGAGGGCGACCGCGAGCCCGGTGGCGAGCGCCAGCATGAGCGGCACCTGCACGAGGAGGATCACTCCGGTGTTGCGCAGCGCCGTCAGGAAGAGCGGGTCCTCGGCGAGCCGGAGGTAGTTGTCGGCGCCCACGAACGTCTCGGTCGCGCCGACCTTGCGGTGCAGGCTGAGGAAGAACGACCAGACGATCGGGTAGAGCTTGAACCCGGCGAACAGCAGCAGGGCGGGCAGGACGAAGAAGTACGGGGCGGCCGTGCCCCGCCGCCTCCGCTGACGCGCGGAGGGGCGGGACACGGAGGCGCCGGGGGCGCTCGCTGTCATCGGGCGTTCTTCCGGCCCGTCTGGCGGGCCAGCTCGGTCGCCGCCTCGCCGAGGACCTTCGCCGGGTCGGCGCCCTTGAGCAGCACCTTCGTCTGGGCGTCGGTGACGAGCTTGAGCGCGCGGGCGTAGTCGGAGGTGTAGTTCACCGCCGGGCTCGGGGCCTTGAGCGCGGCGAGGAAGGTCTCGCCCTTGCGCTGCCCGCTGAAGAAGGCGGACGGCTCGTGGAAGACGGCGTCGTCGTACGCCTTGAGGAGCGCGGGCGCGATGCCCTTGCCCCGGTAGATGCTGACCTGCGAGGCGGGGCGGGTCAGCGCGAACTCGACGAAGGACCAGGCCGCCGCCTGCTGCTTGCTGCTGCCGGAGACGGCGAGGTGGGTGGAGTTCACCGTGGCCGCGGTGGGGCCGCCGCGACGGACGGCCGGGGGCAGCCGGACCTTCCACTTGCCGGCCTCCTCCGGCACCTGCTCCTCGATGATCCCGCCGAACCAGGTGGGCCAGGGCAGGACCGCCGCCGTGCCCTTCGTCAGGGAGCTCATCAGGGCGTTCCAGCCGCCCGCGAGATCGCTGACGAGCCCGGCGTCGTTCATCTTCTTGATGATCGTCATCGCCCGGACCGCCTCCGGCGAATCCAGGGCGATGTTGCCCTCCAGGTCGAAGTAGAAGGTGCCCTGGAGCTGGAGCAGCATCTGGAAGAAGTTCGCGGCGTCCGGCTGCGAGGCCGGCTTGTCGATGCCGAGGAGGTGGACGCCGGTCTTCGCCTTGAGCTTCTTGCCCGCCTCGATGGTCTCGTCCCAGGTCTGGAGCGCCTCGACGTCGACACCGGCCTTCTCGAAGAGGTCGGCGCGGTAGTAGAACCCCGCCGAGTTCGCCTCCCAGGGAAGCGCGTTGACCCGCTTGCCGTCGGGGGAGACGGTGGCCCAGAGGCCGTTGGCGAAGGCGTCCTTGTGGGCGGTCGCGCCCAGCGGGGCGAGGTCGGCGAGGCCGCCCGGGAACTTCTCGACGTACCCGGGGAGGTAGTCGACGCCGATGTGCAGGACGTCGGCGAGGCCCTGGCCGCCGGCCGCGAGACCGGCGGTGATCTTGTCCCAGATCGCGGGGTTGCCGATGTCCTCGACGGTGACCTGGATGTCGGGGAACTTCTTGTTGAACTCGGGCAGCAGCGCCTTCAGTTCGGCGGCGGGACCCTGCCAGGACCAGACGGTGATCTTGCCCTTCTTCGGGTCGCCGGCGGAGCCCGAGGCGCCGGCGCCGGTGTCTCCGCTGCCCGAACAGCCGGTGAGGCCGAGCCCCGCGAAGCCGGCCGCGGCGAGGGCGCCGCCCCCGAGGAGCACCTGCCGGCGTCCGGGGCGCTGACCGGTCCGCTGACCGGTCCGCTGTCCGGGCTGCTGTCTTCCGCTGGTCTGGTCGGTCATGTCGGGTCCCCTTGCTCACGTGGTTCGTCGTGGTGACGGGGCGGGACGTTACAAGCAAGTTCGCTCGACTTGCAATTGAGCCGTGAAAACTTTCAGTCCGATCGACTGTCGATTCATGACGTGACCATTGCGAAGACGTCATGGCTGTTGCTAGCGTGCCGCCCGCCCTGACCTGCCCCGCCCTGACCTGCCCCGCACCGCCCAGACCCGGGAGAGACCCCGCATGTCGCGCACCCGCCTGTCGCTGCTGTCCGCCGTCGCCCTGCTCGCCTCGCTGGCCCCGCTCGCCGCGACCGGGACCCCGGCGGCGGCGAGCGCGCCCGCCCAGGGCCCCGCCGACGCGCCCCTGTCCGTCGCCAACCCCGGCTTCGAGCACGGCGTCTCCGGCTGGGAGTTCACCTCCGGAACGGGCGTCGGGACCAACTACCCGCACGCCGGGAACCGGCAGGCCTACCTCGACGCCGGCAGCGGCCTGAAGGTCTCCCAGACCGTGACCGCCACCGGTCGCGGCGACTACCTCGTCTCCGCCTGGATCGCCACCGGCGGACCCGGCGCCCGGTACGTCCTGCGCGTCGACGGCACCACCGTCGCCGAACGGACCCTGCCCGCCGCCGCCAACTACCGCCGCCACACCCTCGGCCGGATCGCCCTCGCCCCCGGCGACCGCCTGGAGATCGCCTTCGAGTCGGGCCAGGGCTGGGTCAACGTCGACGACGTGATGATCTCCCCGGCGAGCCCCGCCGACCCCCGCGTCACCTCCAGCGACCCCGAGATCGTCGCGATGTTCGACTGGGCCAAGACCAAGGCCAACAGCTGGGTCCACCTCCCCGGCACCCGCGGCCCCCTCAACGCCGACGAACGCCAGACCGGCGGCATCGGCAACGCCGTCTACGGACCCTCCTACTGGGCCGGCTACGCCAACCGCAGCGCCTACTACTCCCGCGACATGGCCCACCAGCTGTCCGGCGCCGGAGTCCTCGGCCTCCACGCCGAGAACAAGGAGATGCTCCGCGCCTTCGCCGCCTCCGCGACCGACGAACACGCCTACTACCCGGTGTGGGCCCTCAACTTCGACAACCGGACCTACCTCTCCATCGACTACCGCGACCGGGACCTCTTCGTCCGCGAGGTCCCCGCCCCCTTCGAGCTGGTCCAGAAGGCCGAGGAGGCGTACCGCTGGAGCGGCGACCCCGCCTACCTCGACGACCCCGCCCTCTGGGCCTTCTACCGCCACGCCACCGAGGAGTTCGTCACCCTCCACGACGGACAGAAGGACAACGGGCCGGGCGTGAACGTCGCCGAAGGCACCGGCAAGGGCATCTTCCAGGGCGTGGCCAGCTACAACGAGACCAGCAACGACCCGCTGGCCGAGGCCGGCGACGCCATCGGCTCCCAGTACCAGGCCTACCGCGCCATGGCCTCCCTCGCCCGGGCCAAGGGCGAGCACGCCCTCGCCGCCCGCTTCGCGAACCGGGCCCGCGACCTCAAGACGTACTTCAACACCACCTGGAGCGGCACCGGCACCGGAGCCGACATGGTCCGCGGCTACACCACCGACGGGCGCGCCCTCACCGGCTGGGGCAAGGAGAACAGCTGGTTCATGCCGATGAAGCAGATCGTCGCCCCCGGCGAGCGGCGCGAGGCCTACCTCGACTACATCGACCAGCAGGCCGAGGGCGACGGCCGCCCCGACAACATCGAGGCCCTCACCTACCTCCCCGACACCTTCCTCACCAACAACCGCGCCGACACCGCGTGGAAGTGGATGCGGCACATCTACGCCCAGAAGGACGTCCAGCACGTCAACGCCCGCCAGGGCACCAACGGCGACTACCCCGAGGTCTCCTTCACCCTCGTCGGCCAGACCGTCCAGGGCCTCATGGGCGTCACCCCGAACGCCCCCGCCCGCAAGCTCGCCACCCAGTCGCGCCTCCCCTCCGGCATGGACTGGCTGAGCATCGAGGACCTGCGGATCGGCGACTCCGTCTTCGCCCTCCGCCACGACACGGACCGCCGCTCGACCCTCACCCACACCTCTGGCACCGCCCCGTACACCTGGGAAGCCCGCTTCCCCGGAGCGCACGCGGCCGTCACCGTCGACGGCGCGGCCGCGAAGGGGGCCAGGACCGAGGTGATCGACGGCGCGACCTACACTGTCGTCCGTACGCGCGTGGCCCCCGGCCGCACTGTCACGATCGAGGTCCGATGAGCACGACAGCCGCCTCCCGAGAGGGCCGCACCCCGGCCGCGTTCCCCGGCGGGGCCGAGCTCTTCGGCCTCACCCCGGCGGTCGCCCACCTCAACCACGGCTCCTTCGGCGCCGTCCCCCTGCCGGTCGCCGAGGTCCAGCGGCGGCTCGCGGAGGAGGTCACGGCCGACCCCGACGCCTTCTTCATCGGCGTACCCGACCGCATCGCGGCCGCCCGGGAGCGCGTCGCCGCCCACCTGGGCGCCGACGCCGAAGGCCTCGCCTTCGTCGCCAACGCCACCGAGGCCGCCAACCTCGCCCTCGACGCCCTGCGCCTCGAATCCGACGACGAGGTCCTCGTCACCGACCACGGCTACGGAACGGTCGTCGCGGCCGCCGAGCGCCGAGCCCGGACGGTCACCGTCGAACTCGGCCTCGGCCTGCCCGACGAGGACGCGGTACGCGAGGCGGTGCTCGGCGCCGTCACGCCCCGCACCCGAGCGGTCCTCATCGACCACATCAGCTCGCCCACCGCGCGGATCCTCACCACGCCCCGGCTCCTCGCCGAGCTCCGCGAGCGCGGGATCGCCACCGTCATCGACGGCGCCCACGCGCCCGGCATGCTCGCCGACCCCCTCGCCGGCGAACCGGACTTCTGGTTCGGCAACCTCCACAAGTGGGCGTACGCCCCCGCCGGCACCGCGATCCTCTCGGTGGCCCCCGCGTACCGGGCGCGCGTCGCCCCGCCCGTGCCGTCCTGGGAGGACGAACGGGGCTACCCCCGCTCGGTCGAGTTCCGGGCCACCGTCGACTACACCGGCTGGCTCGCCGCGCCCGAGGGCCTCGACCTGATCGAACACCTCGGAGCGGCCGACGTCCGGGCCCACAACGCCGGACTCGTCGCCTACGGTACGGAGTTGCTGCTCGACGGCATCCCGGGCGCGACGCCGCTCCCGTACAGCGAGGGTCTCGCGATCCGCTCGCTGCGGCTGCCGGGCGGTCTGGCCCGGACGAAGACGGAGGCGGCGGAGCTGCGGGAGGAGATCGCCGCGCGGCTCGGCCACCGCGTCCTCATCTGGAACTGGCCGACCGGCGGCGGGATCCGGATCTCCGGGCAGATCTACAACCGCCCCGAGGAGTACGAACGCCTCACCGCCGACCTGCGGAAGCTGCTGGCCGGCGGCTGAGCGAACGAGACGTGCGCCGCCGTTGTCCGGCGCTGTCCGGCGTTATCCGGCGTACGTCTCGAACTCGGCGACCCGCGGGGTGGCCGACGAGCCGGTGATCTCGAAGGTGACCTTGCTCAGGGTGGTCGAGGCGAAGGAGAGGGTCCCCGCGCCGGTACCGGAGGTGAGTACGGCTCCGGTGTCGGCGTTCAGGAGCCGCCAGGTGCCGATCCGGCCGGTGGCGCCGCTCGGCTCCCTGATGACGACCTTCGAAATCGCGGTCGGGGAACCCCACTTGACGGAGACGGACCCGGTGGCCCCGGCGGGCGACCAGTAGGTGGCGAGGTCACCGTCCCGGACGTTGCCGTAGCTGGTCCCGTCGGCCTTGCCGGAGCCGTCGGAACCGGCGCCGATGCTGAGGTTGGTGCCGGTGGGCGCGGAGGTGGTCGGCGCCGGGGTGGTCGGCGTGGCGGTCGGCGCCGGGGTGGTGGCCGTGGGAGTCGGGCTCGGCGTCGTCGGCGTGCAGGAACCGTCCGACACCTGAAGTCCCTTGCCCGCTCCGGCCGTTCGGCTCACGACGTCGGGGACGCAGCTCGCCGGGTCCAGGGTGTACGCGTACGGGACGGAGATCGTCGTGTTGGACTGCGGGTTCGGCCCGGCGGGGCGGTAGTCGGTGGTGGGGCTCGACCAGGTCACGTTGTCGAAGACGTTCCCGCCGACCTGCCAGTAGCCGGTGGTGTCGGTGTAGAAGGTGCCGAGGACGTCCTTGGAGTTCTGGAAGTAGTTGTTCTCGACCTTGGCGCGGCCGCCGGCGCGGGAGTTGATGCCGGACTCGTTGATGCCGGAGTAGTGGTTGTCGTAGATGTGGGCGGTGCCGCCGCGCAGCAGGGGGACGCGGGAGTCGAGGTTCTCGTAGAGGTTGTGGTGGTAGGTGAGGAAGCTGTTCGACAGCTCCGTCTCGCTCGATCCGACGAGCCCGCCGCGCCCGGAGTTGCGCAGCACGCTGTAGGACAGGGTGACGTACTGGGTGTTGTCCTTCATGTCGAAGAGCCCGTCGTAGCCTTCGGACTCCCCGCCCGAGGCCTCCAGGGTGACGTGGTCGACCCAGACGTTCCGCACGTCGGTCTCCATGCCGATGGCGTCGCCGCCGTTGGAGGTGGGGGAGCCGGACTTCTTGACGTTCCGGACGGTCACGTTCTGGATGACGATGTTGCTCGACTGGCGGATGTGGATGCCGAGCTGGTCGAAGACGGCCCCGGCGCCGACGCCGACGAGCGTGACGTTGCTGATCTGCTTGAGCTCGATGACCCCGGCGGCGGTGTTGCAGCTCGGGCCCGACACCGCGGTGGTGTTGGCGTGGTTGATCGTCCCCTCGACCTCGATGACGATCGGGGTGCTGCTGCTGGCCCGCGCGCAGAGCGCGGCGTGGATCGCCGTCCCCGTGGTGGCCCGCACGGTCTGCCCACCGGCGCCGCCGGTGGCGCCGCCGTTCTGCGTCGCGTACCCGGTGGGCCCGCCGATCGCGGCGGACGCCTCGGGCGCCACGACCACGGCCCCGGCCGCGGCGGCGAGCGCCATGGCGGCGAGCCCTGCCTGAAGTCGTCTCATGGGTTGCCTTCCTCGCTTCCCGCCACAGGGCGGGATCAGGTCGTCTGTGTCGTCCTCACACCTCCTGGAAAGCGCTTTCTGCGTGGGCGACAATAGGCCGCCACCCCACGGCTGACAACCCTCCGTGCGAGCACCGGCGTCCCGAGGCACGAGGAAATCCCCACGACGCCGTCGACCCGGCTGACTACCTTGGTCCGCTCCACCAGGGACGGACGTGAGGGGCCTGCGATGAGCCAGTACTACGACATCGGCGAAGAGACGCTGTGGAACCCGGCGAACGGAGCGTCCCGCATGTTCCGGCACCAAGTGGCCGTATTCGAGGCCGAGCTGGGGATCACCTCGGGCGTCGCGCCGATGGAGAACGACGAGTGCCAGATCGACCCCGTCGCGCTCGGCGTCTTCGTCAACGCCCTCCTGGCCGAGCACCGGAGAACGACCCACGCCGTCCGGCTTGCCCTGTCCGAAGGGTTCGTCGCCGTCATGCTCGTCCTCGCCGAGCGTGCCGGGGTCACCGTGGACTGGTCGAGCCACGAACGGGCCCCCGGAGGGCCGCTCCACGACGTCCAGGTCTTGGCCGGTACGGGGATGGCCGCCCCCGCCGAAGGCGGAGCCTGGTCCGCGGGCCTGCGTGAGCGGGCGCGGGATCTGGGGCGCCGCATGCCCCGCTGAGCGCGACGGCGCTCAGTACACGTCCCGCACGTACCGCCGGTCGGCCGCCAGTTGTTTCAGGTACACCGCCGCCGAGGCCTCGTCGTGGCCGCCGTGGGTGATCGCGATGTCGCGGAGGGCGTGGTCGACGTCCTTCGCCATGCGGGTCGCGTCGCCGCAGACGGCGACGTGGGCACCGGACTGGAGCCAGGACCAGAATTGGGGGCCGTGTTCGCGCATGCGGTCCTGGACGTAGACCTTGGCCCGCTGGTCGCGGGAGAAGGCCGTGTCGAGGCGGGTGAGGGTGCCGTCAGCCAGGAGGGCGGTCAGGTCGTCCTCGTAGTAGAAGTCCGTCGCCCGGTGCTGCTCGCCGAAGAAGAGCCAGTTCGGGGCGCGGTGGCCGAGCGCCCGGCGTTCCTCCAGGAAGCCGACGAAGGGGGCCACGCCCGTACCCGGGCCGACCATGATCAGGGGCGTCGAACTGTCGCAAGGGGGACGGAAGTTCGGCGTGCGCTGGACGAAGACCGGGACCTCCGCGCCCTGTTCCGCGTCCGCGAGGAACGGGGAGCAGACGCCCTTCCGCGCGCGGCCGTGGAGGTTCTCGTACCGGATGACGGAGACCGTGAGGGATATCCGGTGGGGGTCGGTGAGGGGGCTCGACGAGATCGAGTACAGGCGGGGCTTGAGGCGGGCCAGGACCTCCGCCCACTCCTGCGCGCCCGCCCGGACCGGGTGTTCGGCGAGCACGTCGACCGCCTGGCGGCCCCAGGTCCACTGCGCGAGGCCGTCCTTGTTGTCGGGGCGGAGCAGCCGCTTCAGCGTCCGGTCGCCGGTCCGCTCCGTGACGAACGTGAGGAAGGCGCCCGTGGCGCGGGTGATGTCCAGGTGGCGGTGGAGCGCCTCGCCGAAGGCGATCGGCGCGGAGAGGGTGGGGAGCTCCACCGGGGCGTCCGCCGGCAGGCCCGTCACCGCCAGCCATTCCGCCACCAGGTCCGGGCAGTTGACCGGCTGCACGCCGAGCGCGTCGCCCGCCTCGTACCCCAGCGGCGCACCCCCGCCCTCGCTCGTGTCGAACGTGAACCGCCGCACCTCCTTGCCCGCCCCCGGCAGGCTCAGGAGCCGGTTGCCGACCAGACGGGCAGGGGTGGTCACCGGACCGGGCCGGCGCTTCGGCTTCACGGGGTCGAGGGCGGGGGCGGGCGCGGGCGCCCCGCCGTCGCCGAGGCCCGCGAGCACCTGGTCAAGCCACGCCAGCGCCGACGGCTCGAAGTCCGGCTCGCAGTCCGTGCGCGGTGCCAGGCGTACGCCTCCGAGCTCGCCCAGCCGGTCGTCCAGGCGCCGTCCGTGCCCGCAGAAGTCGCCGTAGGAGGAGTCCCCGAACGCCAGGACCGCGTACCGCCGCCCGTCCAGGCGCGGCGAGTCCGGCGCGGCGAGCCGGTCCCAGAACCCGGCGCCGTTGTCGGGGGCGTCCCCGTCGCCGAAGGTGCTCGTGATGAGGAGGAGGTCGGCCGTGGGGGAGAGGGCCGTCAGGTCCGTCGCGTCCATGCCCGTCAGCGCCGGCCGGTGGCCCGCCGCCTGGAGCCGTTCCGCCGCCGTCGCCGCGAACTCCTCCGCGTTCCCCGTCTGCGAGGCCCAGAGGACCACGACCTCTCGGCCGTCCCCGACCGGCACCGGCACCGGCACCGGCACCGGCACCGGCACCGGCACCGGCACCGGCACCGGCACCGGCACCGGCACCGGCACCGGCACCGGCACCGACATCGGCAGCGGCAACGGCGCGGCCTCGGGCGCACGGGAGTACATCCCCGCGAGCACCCCGTTCACCCAGCGCGCGTGCTCCTCGCGGAACGGCGCCCCCTGCGGAAGCACCGGCACCCCCGGCGCCCCCTGCTCAAGCCCCGCCAGGAAGCCCACCAGGTACTGCCGTTCCTCCGCGCTCAGCACCGGAGGAGGGGCCGGGGCGAGCCCGAAGGCCCCGAGCGGCCCGGGGGTCTCGACGGCCCCGAGGACGGAGGGGGCCCGGTCCGGGCCCGGCCGGACGGCCGTGGGGACCGCCACCCGCCTCAGCGCCACCGCGCACACCTTCAGTTCCGGCTGGAACGACAGCGGATCCACCGCGTCGTTCGTCACCGCGTTCACGCACAGGTCCTCGCCGAACAGGTCGTTCCAGTGGAACGGCGCGAAGCAGTTCCCCGGCCGCACCCGGTCCGTCACCACCGCCGGAAGGACCACCTTCCCCCGGCGTGACACGACCTCGACCGCGTCCCCTTCCGCGATGCCGAGTCCCCGCGCGTCCTCGGGGTGCACCTCCACGAAGGGTGCCGGGTTCAGCTTGTTGAGCTTCGCGACCTTCCCCGTCTTCGTCAGGGTGTGCCACTGGTGCTGGAGGCGGCCGGTGTTGAGGACGAAGGGGTGGTCGTCGTCGGGCATCTCCGCCGCGTCGATGTGCGGGCGCGCGTGGAAGACCGCCCGCCCGCTCGGCGTCGGGAAGACGGGGCCGGGGGCGTCCCCGGGGACGTACCGGACCGGGTTCCGCGCCGGTCCGTCGCTCGCCGCCGGCCACTGGACGGGCGTCTCGCGCAGCCGCTCGTACGTCACTCCGCTCAGGTCGTACCCCGTCTTGGGGTTCCGGGCGCGTCGGATCTCCTCGAAGACCTCCTCGGCGCTCTCGTACGCGAACGCCTCCCCGTACCCCATCGCCCGGGCCACGCCCGCGATGATCCGCCAGTCGGCGAGCGCCTCGCCGGGCGGGTCGGCGGCCGGGCGGGCGAGTGTGAGGCCGCGCTCGCTGTTGACCAGGACGCCTTCGGTCTCGGTCCACAGGGCCGCCGGGAGGACGACGTCGGCGTACGCGTTGGTCTCCGTCTCGGCGAACGCGTCCTGGGTGACGACGAGTTCGGCGGCCCGCAGCGCGGCCACCACCGTGGACCGGTTGGCGACCGACGCGACCGGGTTGGTGCAGATGATCCAGCAGGCCTTGATCGCGCCGTCCGCCATGCGCCGGAAGAGGTCGACCGTGCCGGTTCCCGAGCCGTCCTCGCGGATCGTGCCGGCCGGGAGCCCCCACAGCTCCTCGGTGAACGCCCGGTCCTCGGCGACGAGGACCGACCGCTGCCCGGGGAGGCCGGGGCCCATGTACCCCATCTCGCGTCCGCCCATGGCGTTCGGCTGGCCGGTGAGCGAGAAGGGGCCCGAGCCGGGGCGGCAGATCGCGCCGGTGGCCAGGTGCAGGTTGATCAGGGCGTTGGTGTTCCAGGTGCCGTGCGTGGACTGGTTGAGGCCCATGGTCCAGCAGCTGGTCCACTCCTTCGCCGTACCGATCCACTCGGCCGCCGTCCGCAGGTCGCCCTCCGGTATCCCGGTGAGCGCGGCGACCGTCGCGGGCGGGTAGTCGGCGAGGAACGGCACCATCGCCTCCCAGCCTTCCGTGTGCGCGGCGACGAACGCGGGATCGGTGTGCCCGTTCTCGTGCAGCAGGTGCAGGAGTCCGTTGAGGAGCGCGAGGTCCGTGCCCGGCCGCACCTGGAGGAACAGGTCGGCCTTCTCGGCGGTCGCGGTCCGCCGCGGATCGACGACGACGAGCTTCGCCCCGGCCTTGACCCGGTCCATCATCCGGAGGAAGAGGATGGGGTGGCAGTCGGCCATGTTGGAGCCGATGACGAGGAAGACGTCCGCGTGGTCGAGGTCGTCGTACGAGCCGGGCGGGCCGTCGGCGCCGAGGGACAGCTTGTAGCCGGTTCCGGCGCTCGCCATGCACAGCCGGGAGTTCGACTCGATCTGGTTGGTGCCGACGAATCCCTTGGCGAGCTTGTTGGCCAGGTACTGCGCCTCCAGGCTCATCTGGCCGGAGACGTACAGCGCGAAGGCGTCGGGGCCGTGCTCGTCGACGATCGCCCGGAGCCGGCGCCCGGTCTCGGCGACGGCGCGCTCCACGCTCGTCGGTACGGGCTCCGCGGCGCGACCGGCGCCGTCGGCCCGGCTTTCGCGGACGAGCGCGGTGGTCAGCCGCCCCGGCGCGGCGAGCATGTCGGCGGTGGTGGCGCCCTTGGTGCACAGACGGCCCCGGTTGGCCGGGTGGTCCTTGTCGCCGGTCGCCCGGAGGACCGTACGCCGGCCGTCGGCGCCCATCCCGACGTCGAGGAGCAGGCCGCAGCCGACACCGCAGTACGAGCAGACGGACCGGACCTGTGTGTCGTGTGGGGTCACCGGGGCGCCTCTCCGTGGAACCGATCGAGTCATGACCGTACGGAAGGGCCGTTACGCCCGTGTCAACCGATCGGATCATGGTCCGTAACGCCGGTCACACAGCGCCCGTGTCCCCGCTGTGAGCTCACTTGCCGCTGGTGTACCGGAGCCGCACCCACAGCGGCAGCGCGAACCAGCAGAGCACGTACCAGGCGAAGACCCCGGCGACCAGCCACGGCACGTACGAGTCGTCCGTGGCCACGCGCAGCACGAGCAGGAGCGCGGAGGTGAGGGTCGCGAGGAGGAGCAGGAGACCGGTGAAGGTCAGACGGGAGGCCCAGACCACGGCCTGCGGTTTGACCTGGCGCCCCGACACGATCCGGTGGAAGGCGACCGGGCCGATGAGCGCGCCCGTCGCCAGGGAGCCGAGGACGACGGTGACGATGTAGATGGTCTTGTCGGACTGGTCGAGCCCCTGGAAGTGCGGGGTGAAGACGACCGTGAGGAGGAAGCCGAGCAGGATCTGCACACCGGTCTGCGCGACGCGGATCTCCTGGATGACCTCCTGCCAGCGCCGGTCCGCCCGCTCGTCCTCGGTCTCGTCCCGGCCGTCTCGGCGTTCCGCACCGCCGCCGGTGTCCTCTCGATCGGCTCCCATGGGCGACCAGCCTCCCTTGGATCAGGCCCGTCCCGCCGCCTTCTGGCTGCGTCGGGACAGCGAGTCGACGACCACGGCGGCGAGGAGCACCGAACCCGTGATCATGAACTGGACGGCGTTGCTCACTCCCATGATGTTCATGCCGGACTGGATGGAGCCGATGACCAGCGCGCCGAGCAGCGCCGACCAGACCGTGCCGCGCCCGCCGAACAGGCTCGTGCCGCCGATGACCGCCGCCGCGATGACGTTCATCAGCAGGTTGCCGCCGCCCGAGGTCTGGCTCGCCGACTGGATCTGGCCGGCGAGGAAGAGGCCGCCGACCGCCGCCATGGTCCCGGCGATCGAGAAGACGGTGATCCGGACGAACGGCACGCTGATGCCCGCCCTGCGCGCGCCCTCGATGTTCCCGCCGACCGCGAAGATCCGGCGGCCGTACGTCGTGCGGCGCAGCACGAAGTCCAGGACGACGAGCAGGACCAGGAAGACCAGGAGGGCGAGCGGAAGCCCCTGGTACCGGTTGAGGATGTACGCCGCCACGAAGGCGATCGCGGCGATCACGGCCGTACGCAGCACGATCTCGGCCACCGGGCGGGACGGGACACGGGCCGCCCTGCGGCGTCGCGCGTCCAGCAGCGAGGCCGCGAGGAAGAGCCCGACGCCGACGGCGGCCGTCACGTACGCGGCGGCGGGGCTGTGGTAGATCGTCGAGTAGAGCCGCGAGACGACGCTCTCGGCGGGGATGTTGACCGTGCCGCTCGTGCCGAGGACCTGGAGCATCAGCCCGTTCCAGGCGAGGTTGCCGGCGAGCGTGACGACGAAGGCGGGCACGCCGACCACGGCGAAGAAGAACCCGTGGATCAGCCCGACGACCGCGCCGCCGGCGACGGCGACGAGCAGCGCGAGCCACTCGTTCATGCCGTTGAGCACGTTCAGCACGGCGAAGATCGCGGCGCACAGGCCGCTCACCGAGCCGACGGACAGGTCGATCTCGCCGAGCAGCAGGACGAAGACGATCCCGACGGCGATCATGCCGGTGCCGACGATCTGCTGGCTGAGGTCGGAGAGGTTCTGGGCGGAGAGGAAGGCGCTGTCGAGGCTGCCGAAGACCGTCCAGATGATGATCAGGGCGAGGACGACGGGCAGTGAGCCCAGCTCGCCGCTGCGCAGCTTGCGCCGGAACTCGTCGGCGTACCCCTTGACGCCCTCCTCGCGGACGAGGAGCCGGGAGTCGACGGCGGGGACCGCGCCCTTCGCCGGTTCCTGGGTGACGGAGTCGTCGGAGAGCCGACGGCCGCGTCCACGGCGCGCGTCGCCGTTCATGACCCTTCCGCCTCCTCCCCGCGCTTACGGGCCTGGCGGCGGGTGACCGCGCTGTCCGTGGCCCCGGTGATCGCGGAGATGATCTCCTCGGTGGTCGTGGACCGTTTGTCGAAGACGCCGTTGTTCCGGCCGAGCCGCATGACGGCGATCCGGTCCGCGACCGCCATCACGTCGACCATGTTGTGACTGATGAGGATGGTCCCGAGCCCCTGGTCCCGGAGCCGCTCCACGAGGTCGAGCACCTCGGCGGTCTGCTCGACGCCCAGGGCCGCCGTCGGCTCGTCGAGGATCACGACCTTCGGCGCGCCGATCAGCGAGCGGGCGATCGCGACCGTCTGGCGCTGTCCGCCGGAGAGCGAGGCGACGGGGATGCGGACGCTCGGGATGCGGATGGACAGCGTGTCGAGGAGCTCGCGGGCGCGCTGGTCCATGCGGACCTCGTCGAGCACGCCGAAGCGGCGCAGCTCGCGGCCGAGGAACAGGTTGGCGACGACGTCGAGGTTGTCGCAGAGCGCGAGGTCCTGGTAGACGGTCGCGATGCCGAGGTTCTGGGCGTCGTGCGGCCGGTTGACGGCCACCGGACGGCCCTCCCACTCGATCACCCCCTCGTCGGGCGGGTTCACCCCGGCGATCGCCTTGACGGCGGTGGACTTCCCGGCGCCGTTGTCGCCGACCAGCGCGACGACCTCGCCGGAGCGGACCTCCAGGTCGAACCCCTTCAGGGCCTGGACCGCGCCGAACCGCTTGGAGATCCCCCGCAGAGTGAGCACGGGTGGCTCCGGCAAGGGAACCGCCTCCTCCTGCTTAAGGGCACGGGCCCCGGTCAGCGGAGTCCGGCCTCCTCGCACGCGGCCGCGTAGGTCGGCGTGCAGATCTCCTCGACCGTGTACAGCCCGTCCTTGACGACCGTGTCCTTGATGTTGGTCTTGTCGACCACGACCGGCGTCAGCAGGTTGGCCGGGACCTTCTGGCCGCTGCCGCTGGTGACCGTGGTGGGGGTGAGCGAGGCCGGGAGCTCCTTGCCCTCGGCGAGGTCCACCGCCATCGTCGCGGCGATGTCGGCCTCCGGCTTGTACGGCTTCTCGACCGTGATCGTCTGCGTGCCGACGAGGATCCGCTGGATCGCGTCGAGCTGGGCGTCCTGGCCGGTCAGCGGCACGTTCAGACCGGCGGCCTTGAGCGCGGTCGCGATGCCGGCGGCGAGGCCGTCGTTGGCCGAGTAGACGCCGACGATCCGGTCCTTGCCGAGGGCGCTGATGGCCCCGGACATCTGCTGGTTGGCGTTGTTCGGGTCCCAGTTCGGCGTGTCGTACTCCTTGCCGATCTTCACCTTGCCGTCGAGGACGGAGTGCGCGCCCGCCTTGAACTCGGCCGCGTTCGGGTCGGTCGGGGAGCCGTTGTGCATCACGATCTCGCCGTCCCCGGCCTTGTCGCCGAGCGCGTCGAGGAGCGCCTTGCCCTGGAGCTCGCCCACCTTGCGGTTGTCGTAGGAGACGTACGAGTCGACCGGCCCCTGCGCCAGCCGGTCGTACGCGACGACCTTCACGCCCGCGTCATGGGCCTTCTGCACGGAGGACTGGATCGACTTGGCGTCCACGGCGTCCAGGATGAGGACCTTGTCGCCCTTCGCGAGCGCCGTGTTCACCTGCTGCTGCTGGGTCGTCGCGCTCTCGGCGGCGTTGTAGTAGTCGATGGTGGCGCCGGGCGCCAGCTCCTTGATCTTGGCCTCGATGTAGGGCCGGTCGAACTTCTCGTACCGCGTCGTCTTGCTCTCCGGCAGGAGCAGCCCGATCCGTACCTCGCCCTGTGCCGCGCTCCCCGCCCCCGGCGTGGCCGCCCCGATCTGCGCCGCCGCCCCGAGCGCCAGAGCCGCGGCTCCGGCGAGGGCGACGGCGCTCCGCAATGTCCGGTTCGTAGTCATGGAAGGCCTCCTCTCGTATGGCCTCTCCTTCGACCCTAGCCGCAACCGGGGGACCGGCAAGCGGGTGACAGAACCGGCCGGTAACCTGGCCCCTGAGCTGGGTGGAAGTGATCTGGATCGCATCGACGCGAGGGTCGCGGAAGAGGCACCATTCCAGTTCCGGCTCTTCGCGAACATCCTTGTCCCGGAAAGAGGTCGACGATGACCAACCTGGCCCTCAACCTCGCGCGTACGGCGGCGGCACGGCCGGACAGCGTGGCGATCCAGCTGGACGACCTGGCGCTCGACTACCGGTCGCTCGACGAGCGCAGCGCCCGCGTCGCCGGCTGGCTGGCCGAGCGGGGGGTCGGGGCCGGGGACCGTGTCGCGATCATGCTGCCGAACATCCCGCACTTCGCCGTCGCCTACTACGGCGTCCTGCGGACCGGCGCCGTCGCCGTGCCGATGAACCCGCTGCTCAAGTCCGGCGAGATCGCGTACGGGGCCGGGGACTGCCAGGCCCGCCTGATCCTCGCCTGGGGCGCGGCCCTGGCCGAGGCCGGCCCGGCCGCTGCCGAGCTGGGCATCGACTGCGTCGACGTCACCGACCCGGCCTTCGGCCAGGTGCTCGCCGCCGTCGACCCGCGCCACCAGGTCGTGGAGCGGAGCGCGGACGACCTCGCCGTCCTGCTCTACACCTCGGGCACGACCGGACGCCCGAAGGGCGCCCGGCTCACCCACGGAAACCTCGGCTCCAACACGGACACCGTGGCCCGCGTCCTCGGCATGACCTCGACCGACACCGTCTTCGGCGGTCTGCCGTTCTTCCACGTCTTCGGCCAGACCTGCGGGCTGAACGCGGCCGTCCTCACCGGCGCCCGGGTGACCCTGCTGCCGCGCTTCGACGCGGCGAAGGCGCTGGAGATCCTCTCCCGCGACAAGGTCACGGTGATGGAGGGCGTGCCGACGATGTTCCTCGGCCTGCTCGCCGCCGCCGAGGCGGCCGGCTCGACCGGGCTCACGGACGGCGGCCCGCGCCTGAGCGTGACGGGCGGTTCGGCGATGCCCGTGGAGGTGCTGCACCGCTTCGAGAACGCCTTCGGCTGCGTGGTGGTCGAGGGCTACGGCCTCTCGGAGACCTCCCCGGTCGTCACCTTCGGCGCGCTCGAAGGCCCCCGCAAGCCCGGCTCGATCGGCACCCCGATCGACGGCGTCCGGGTCCGGCTCCTCGACGACGAGGGCAAGGACGTCCCCGAGGGCGACGTCGGCGAGATCGCCGTCCAGGGCCCCAACGTGACGCCCGGCTACTGGAACCGCCCCGAGGCCGACGCCGCCGCCTTCGTCGACGGCTGGTTCCGTACGGGCGACCTCGCGCGGCGCGACGAGGACGGGTTCTACTTCATCGTGGACCGCAAGAAGGACCTCGTGATCCGCGGCGGCTACAACGTCTACCCGCGCGAGATAGAAGAGGTCTTCTACGAGCACCCGGCCGTCGCCGAGGCCGCCGTCGTCGGCGTCCCGCACGAGGTGCACGGCGAGGAGATCGCGGCCGTCGTCACCCTGCGCCCGGGCGCGGAGGCGACCGCCGACGAACTGCGCGCGTTCGTGAAGGAGCGCGTGGCGCCCTACAAGTACCCGCGGATCGTCCAGCTGGTGGAGGGACTGCCCAAGGGCCCGACGGGCAAGATCCTCAAGCGCGAGATCAGCATCGAGAACTGACGGACCGTCCGGCGCGGCCCGCGCCGGACGTCACCAGCCGAAACGGCGGTTCACCACGGCGGCGAACTCCTCGAACGAGAGGAGTTTGTCGCCGTTCTGGTCGCAGGCGTCGAACAGCGCCGCCGAGTCGTCGACGTCCCCGACGCCCCACATGGGGATGACGCCCTGCGCGGCGAGCGTCGGACCCTTGGACCGCAGCGCGCTGATCACCTCGGTGCGCGTGAGGCTGCCGTCGTGATCGAGGTCGAGCGCGTCGAAGAGTATGCGGGCCTTGTCGCTCATGGGATGTCCTGTTCGCTGGGGTGGGGGCTGAAGGCGCAGTGCGTCACCGTAAGGGATAGGACGTCGGCCGCACGCCCCGGGTTGCCCGGGCGCACGTCCGGGATCGCGCGGGCGGACCCGGCCGCTCTTATGTCAACACCATTGACCTTGATCTGGCCGGACGGTGTCATGGCGGTACTTCGGAGGCTCGTACCTCGCCTCCGCGACCCCTCCAAGGAGCACGCCGTCATGGATCCCCTCGCCTCGCTCCGGGACGCCGAACCGACCCCGTTCTGGCTCGACAGTCCCGAGAAGCCGCACGCCGCCCCCGCCCTCGTCGGGGCGACCTCGTGCGACCTTCTCGTCGTCGGCGGCGGGTACACCGGCCTGTGGACCGCGCTCGTCGCGAAGGAGCGCAACCCCTCCCTCGACGTGGTCCTCGTCGAGGCGCAGGAGGCCGGCGGCGCCGCCTCCGGACGCAACGGCGGCTTCGTCGAGGCCAGCCTCACCCACGGCCTCCAGAACGGCGTCACCCGCTGGCCCGAGGAGATGGGCCTCCTGGAGCGCCTCGGCCGGGAGAACCTCCAGGCCATGGAGGACACCCTCGTCCGCCACGGCATCGACTGCGACTGGGAGCGCACCGGCTCCCTCGCCGTCGCCACCGAGCCCCACCAGGTCGAGTGGCTCAAGGAGGAGGAAGAGACCGTCGCGCGCTACGGCGGCTCCTCCACGTACCTCGACGCCGAGGCCGTACGGGCGGAGATCGACTCCCCGACCTTCCTCGCCGGCCTGTGGAACAAGCACGACGTCGCCATGGTCAACCCGGCCCGCCTCGCCTGGGGCCTGCGCGCGGCCTGCCTCGCGCTCGGCGTCCGCCTCCACGAGAACACCCCGGCGCTCTCCCTCGACGAGCGCGGGCACACCGTCACCGTCCGCACCCCGTACGGCAGCGTCGCCGCCCGCAAGGTGGCCCTCGCCACCAACGCGTACCCCTCGCTGCTGCGCCGCCACCGCCCGTACACCATCCCGATCTACGACTACGCGCTGATGACGGAGCCGCTCACCGAGGAGCAGCTCGCCGCGGTCGGGTGGAAGAACCGCCAGGGCTTCGCGGACATGAACAACCACTTCCACTACGTCCGGCTCTCCGCCGACAACCGGATCCTGTGGGGCGGCTACGACGCGATCTACCACTACAACGGCAAGGTGCGCGCCGAGCACGACCAGCGGCCCGAGACCTTCGCGACCCTGGCGAAGCACTTCTTCACGACGTTCCCGCAGCTCGAAGGGGTGCGCTTCAGCCACACCTGGGGCGGTGCCATCGACATGAGCACCCGCTTCTGCGTCTTCTTCGACACGAGCCACCGCGGCAAGGTCGCCTACGCCGCCGGATTCACCGGCCTCGGCGTCGGCGCGACCCGCTTCGGCGCGGAGGTCATGCTCGACCTCCTCGACGGCGCCCGCACCGAACGCACCCAGCTCGAACTGGTCCGCCGCAAGCCCCTCCCGTTCCCGCCCGAGCCGGTCCGCTCGGTCGGCATCGGCATCACCCAGTGGTCGATGACCCGCGCGGACCACGACCGGGGCCGCCGCAACCTCTGGCTGAGGACCCTGGACAGCCTCGGCCTCGGCTTCGACAGCTGAGCGAGGAGGGGTGGGACCACCCCTCCAGGGCCTGTCCGGCGGATCAGGGTCGGACAGGCCCTAGGTCATGTTGAAGTACGGCAGCGGACCCGCCGGCTGGTCGGCGGTCACTCGGCGGACGACCGCGATCGCCAGGACCACGTCCACCACGCTGAGCACCAGGTCCATCGGGCTGCCGTAGTCGTAGTGCCGGAGCACCAGGTAGTGGACGAGCACCGAGACCGGTCCGTCGAGGAGCCAGACGGCCCACCAGGCGTTGATCAGCCAGACGTCGACCGGCGGACCGCCGGCGCGGCGGATGTCGAGGGTGATCCGGCGCGGCAGCCACCACATCGCGAGCGGGACGACCCAGGCGCCGAGGGCGAACGCCGGGGAGTACTTGTGGCTCCCCGGGGCGAGCACCTCGGCGTTGCAGCGCACGCGGTAGAACCAGAACAGGAACGCGACCCAGCACGCGATCTGGAGAGCCCCGGCCTCGGCGCCGAAGTCCGTGCTCCACGGGGACCGGCTGCCGCCGGTGGCCATCACGTACACGTCGGTGATCGCCTGCGTAGCGAACAGGCTCTGGACGACGAACGCCGGCCCCGCGGGGTTGCGGAAGCGATAGCGCGGCCCGCGCACGGCGGCCGGCCCCACGGGCACGTTGTACTGGTCCACTGATTCCCCCCGGAACGTGGTGCCGCCCCCGGAGGTGCCCCGAGCGGCGGCGCTGATGATCGTCGGCATCGTAGAGGACGCCCTGCGCCCGACGCCCCTGTGCCCGAGGCCCCTGCGCCCGGGGCCCCTGTGCCCGAGGCCCTACGCCCCGGCCCGCGCCCGCTCCCGTACCGCCCGCGGCGACAGCCCGAACTCCGCGCGGAACACCCGGCTGAAGTGGCTCGCCTCGCCGAGGCCCCGGCGGGCCGCGAGGACGTACGCGGGGAGGTGGGCGAGCGCCGGGTCGACGAGGTCGCGGCGGATCCGCTCCAGCCGCCTGCGCCGTACGTGATCACTCACCGTCACGCCCGACTCCCGGAACATCGCGTGGAGGTGACGGACCGAGATGTGGTGCGCCGCCGCGATCGTCCCCGGCGACAGGTCCTCCGCGAGGTGGTCGTCGATGTAGGCGAGGACCCGGTCGACGGCATCCGCGGAGCCCCGCGCGGCGGAGACGGCCCCGCCGCCCGCCTCGCGCAGCAGCGTCCCCAGGATCGCCGAGACGTGCTCGCCCATCTCCCGGCGCGCCAGCGGACCGAAACCGTGGGCCCGCTCCGCCAGTTCGCCGACCACCGCCGACAGCACCCGGCCGCTCGGCGAGCGCGGAAGATCCGCGTTGGCCGTCACCGCGCCCGTAGCCGTCGCCACCCGCCCCGCCGTCCCCTCGTCCAGGGACAGCACGAAGTACCGGTGCGAGGTGCCCAGTTCCAGACGGAACGGGCGTGCCCCGGTGTAGAGCACGAAGTCGCCCGGCGCGAGCTCCGCCCGCCGCCCGTCCTGCTCCAGCTCACCCCGCCCCGACACCAGAAGCCCCAGGAGGTGGCCCGGCTTCCGCGCGGCGGGGGAGGGCCGGGGCATCACCCGGATCTCCTGCTCCCCGCTGATGTCACAGCCGTTCAGCGCGCCGAAGCGGCTCGACCGCATGTCCGCCGCGTACCCCGAGTCACCCGCCGGTGCCCGTACGAGCACCGTGTCGAAGGCCCCCGCGCGGTCCGCCGCGGTGTCGAGGTAGCCGAAGACGAGGTTGCCGTCGTCCCGTCGCTCCACCGGCATGGTCGTACTCCCTCCCGATCCCCGTGCGCCCCGGACGCATCCTTCGCGCCGTCCGGTCCGCGCACTGCGGGCACAGAACTCTGCGCTGCCGGACCAGTGCCCACCACGGGATTGCCAGATGCTCGCAGAGTCCTCGCTGTACCTGAAGCACACAGGCGGTAACAGATGGATGTACTTCTGGCCATCCTTGGCCAGTTCGGCCTCTTCGGGCTGCTCACCGTCGGCATCGCGGTGATCTTCGCGGCCACCCGGGTCGTCAACCTCGCCCAGGGAGACCTGGCCATGGTCGGCGCGTACGTCGCCGCCACCGCGACCACCCTCCCCTTCGGCCTGCGCACCCTGCTCGCCCTCGTCGCCGGCGTGCCGCTCCTCCTCCTCGTCGAGCGGCTGCTGCTGCGCCGCATCGGCACCGACGGCCTCGCCGCCATGCTCGTCACCTGGGGCCTCGGCATGGCCCTGCGGCAGGGCGCGGAACTCCTCTTCACCGGGACCTCGCGCACCGTCGCCGTACCCGTCGAGGGCACCGTCACGATCCTCGGCACGCCCTACCCCGTCTACCGGCTGGTCTGCGCGGTGACCGCGATCGCCGTCATCGGCCTCGTCCTCCTCGCCGCCCACCGCACCGACTGGGGCCTCCGGCTCCGCGCCGTCGCCGACAACCCGTCCATGGCGGCGCTCCTCGGCACCGACCCGCGCCGCATGCGCGCCACCGCCTTCACCGTCGGCGGACTCCTCGCGATCCTCGCCGGAGCCCTCTACAGCCCCGTGCTCGCCGTCAACCCCAGCATGGGATTCGGCCTGCTCGTCCCCGTCTTCTTCGGCCTGCTGCTCAGCCGCCCCGGTGCCCTGGCGACCGCCGCCGGCGCCGCCCTGCTGATCGCCACGCTGTCGGTCCTGCTGCGCACGTGGCTCTCCGACACCGTCGCCGAAGCCGTCTTCTACGCCGTCGTCGTCGCGATCGCCGCCCTGCGCTCGCGCCCCTGGATCGGAAGGTTCTCCGCATGGTTCCGTCGTACTCCCGCGCCGGTGAGCGCCGCATGACGCTCACCCCCCGCTCCACCGCGCTCGCGGCGGCCGGCACGCTCGCCCTCACCCTCGCCCTCACCGGCTGTCAGGGCGCGGCCCTCGACGACGACGCGGCCCCGGCCGCGAGCGGACCCGTGAAGATCGGCGTGGTCGTCCCGCTCACCGGCCCCGTCTCCCAGGTCGGCACCGCCCTGCGCAACGGCCTCGAACTGGCCGTCAAGAAGGTCAACGCCGACGGCGGCGTCCACGGCAGGCCCGTCGAGTACGTCGTCGTCGACGACGCGGGCGACCCCGCCAACTCCACCCAGCTCGCCCGCCGCCTCATCCGCCAGGACAAGGTGACGATGCTCTTCGGCACCATCACCGGCGACACCGCCGAGGCCGTCGGCCGGGTCGCCGACGAGGCCCACGTCCCCTTCGGCACCGCCATCCTCGGCGACACCGACCGCTGCTTCGCCTACCAGTGGGGCTTCGGCGAGTCCACCCGCCAGATGCTCGTCCCGACCGTGCCCGGACTCGTCCGGAAGTACGGCAAGAAGATCGCCCTCGCCGGCTCCGACTACAACTACCCGCGCTTCTACGCCGAGGTCGCCGAGGAGCTCGTGAAGAAGGAGGGCGGCACGGTCGTCGCCAAGGAGTTCAGCCCCCTCGGGCAGACCGACTGGCAGCCCGTCATCAGCCGCCTCAAGAACGCCGAGCCCGACGCCGTCCTCTCCATGGTCGTCGGCGCCGACGCCGTCACCTTCAGCAAGCAGGCCAAGGAGTTCGGCCTCCTCACCCCGAAGCTCGGCTACGAGGGAGCCCCCCTCGACGCCGACTTCTACCCCGCCCTCTCCGACCTCGTCACCGGCCGCACCCACACCGTCCGCTGGAGCGACGGCCTCGACGACCCCGAGAGCACCGCCTTCGCCAAGAGCTACCGCGACGCCCACCAGTGGAAGGCCCCCATCCCCGAGGTGGCCGGAAACGCCTACTTCGGCGTCAAGTTCTTCCTCGCCGCCGCCGAGAAGGCGGGCTCCGGCGACCCCGAGGCGGTCAACAAGGCCATCGGCGGCCTGACCCTCGACAGCCCCCTCGGCAAGGGCACCCGCTTCTCGCCCACCAACCACGTCTTCCAGGCCGACATGCGCGAGGTCACCATCGGCGCCGACGGCTCCTACAAGGTGACCCGTACGCACCCGATGGTCGCCGACAACACCCCCAAGAAGGGCTGCTCGTGACCGTCCCCGCGACGGCCACGGCCCCAGGACCCGCCACCGTCACCACCCCCACGGCCGACCGCCTCCGCCGGACCCTGCGCGTCGCGCTCCCCGGCCTCGCCGCCGTGGGCCTGCTCGCCGCCCCCTTCGGCCTCGACGCCTTCGCCGTCGCCACCCTCACCCTCGGTCTCTGCCACGGCCTCTTCGCCTACGGCCTCGACCTCTCCTGGGGCCGCGCCGGACTCCTCAGCGTCGGCCACGCCGCCTTCTTCGGCCTCGGCGCCTACGCCGTCGCCCTCGCCCAGGAACACGACCTCCCCCGGACCGTCACGGTCGCCGGAGCCGTCGCCGCCGCCGTCCTCCTCGCCCTGCCCGTCGTCCGCATCGGCCTCGCCGCGCCCGTCCCCGACGCGCCCCTCATCCTCCTCACCATCGGCGTCGGCCTGCTCCTCCAGCGCGCCGCCACGACCCTCACCCCCGTCACCGGCGGCACCAACGGCCTCTCCGTCTCCGGACCCGACGTCGTCACCGCGTACTACGTCACCCTCGGCGCCGTCGCGGCGGTCGTCGCCGTCTGCGCGCTCGTCCTCCACCGGGGCCGCTTCGGCACCCGGCTCGTCGCCGCCGCCCGCAACCCCGAACGCGCCGCCCAGAGCGGCATCGACGGCACCCGCGTCCGCGCCGCCGCCTTCGCCGCGAGCGCCGCCGTCGCCGCCCTCGCCGGAGCGCTCTACGCCCCCGTCGCCGGGCTCGTCTCCCCGCAGGTCTTCGGTCTCGGCCTGTCCACCGCCGTCCTGATCTGGCTCGCTCTCGGCGGACGCGAGTCCACCGTCGGCCCCTTCCTCGGCGCCCTCGCCGTCACCGCCGGACAGCAGTACCTGGGCTCCACCTGGCAGGGCTGGTACGTCCTCGCCCTCGCCGCCCTCTTCCTCGTCGTCGTCCAGTTCGCCCCCGCCGGCCTCACCGCCGCCCCGCGCCGGTGGCTCGCCGGCCCCGGCCCCGACCTGCGCCTCCCGGCCTCCGCGCGCCGAACCCACACCCGTACGGCTCCGGCGGCGGAGGCACCCGACTCCGCCGCACCGCCCCTCGCCGTCACCGGCGTCCGCAAGTCCTTCGGACCCGTCGACGTCCTCACCGGCATGGACCTCACCGTCGAGTCCGGGAAGTGCGTCTGCCTCATCGGCCCCAACGGCGCCGGGAAGAGCACCTTCCTCAACGTCGTCGCCGGACAGCTCACCCCCGACGCCGGCAGCCTCCGGATCTTCGGTACCGACGCGACCGGACTCCCCGTCCACCGCAGGGTCGGCCTCGGCGTCGGCCGCATGTTCCAGATCCCCAGCGTCGTCGCCGACCTCTCCCCGGCCGACAACCTCCGCCTCGCCCGCGTCGAGGCACCCGAACCCGTCGACCCGCCGGCCGAGTTCGCCGACCTCGCCGCCGACGAGCTGCGCCCCGCCGGAACCCTCCCGCTCGCCGACCGCCGCCGCCTGGAACTGGCCATGGTCCTCTCCGCCAACCCCCGCCTGCTCCTCCTCGACGAACCCGCCGCCGGACTCGGCCCCGACGACGCCCGCCGACTCACCCGCGAACTCCGCGCGCTCAACCGCCGCACGGGCTGCGCCCTCCTCGTCGTCGAACACGACATGGACATCGTCCGCGAACTCGCCGACGAGGTCGTGGTCCTGGCCGGCGGAACCGTCCTCGCCCGCGGCTCGCTCGACGAGGTCGCCGCCGACCCCGCCGTCCGCGCCGCCTACCTGGGAGCGCACTGATGCTCGAACTCACCGCTCTCGCCGGGGGATACGGTCAGGCCCCCGTCGTCCACCCGACCGAACTGACCGTACGGGGCGGCGAGATCACCGCCCTGATCGGCCGCAACGGCGCGGGCAAGACGACCCTGCTCCGCACGGTCTTCGGCCTCGCCGACCGGCACGGCGGGACCGTCACCCTCGACGGCGTCGCCGTACCTCCGGGGCGCCCCGAACTCCTCGCCCGGGCGGGCGCCACCCTCATGCCCGAGGACCGAGGCGTCTTCCCGGCCCTCACCGTCGCGGAGAACCTCCGCCTCGCCCGGCGCAAGGACGTGACGCCGGCCGTCGATCCGTACGCCGTCTTCCCCCTGCTCACCGACCGGGCGGGCCAGCAGGCGGGCACGCTCTCGGGCGGCCAGAAGCAGCAACTCGGCATCGCCCGCGCGATGCTGGCGGGCCGCACCCTGATCGCCGTCGACGAACTCACCCAGGGCCTCCAGCCTTCGGTGGTCACCGACGTCCTCGAAGCCCTCGGGACCATCGCCGCGGCGGGCACGGCCGTCCTCCTGGTCGACCAGCACGCGGGCGCCCTGCTCGACCACAGCCGCCACGTGGTGGCGATGGAAGCGGGCCGCGTCGTCCTCGACGAACCCAACGAGGAGGGCCTTCGCGACCGTCTGAACGCCCTGCTCGCCGTGAGCTGACCCACCCCACCCCACCCAGCCCAGGAGCACCACCATGGACCCCTTCTCCTCAGCCACCGACCTCGCCGCGGCCGTCCGCCGTCGTGAGCTCAGCCCTGTCGAGATCGCCGAGACCTACCTGCGCCGGATCGACGCGCACAACCCCGAGCTCGCCGCGTTCACCTGGGTCGACGAGGAGGCCGTGCTCGCCGCCGCCCGCCGGGCCGAACAGGACGTCGTCGACGGCCGGACCCTCGCGCCGTTCCACGGAGTCCCCGTGCCCGTGAAGGAGTTGACGCAGGTCCAGGGCCAGCCGGCCACCTACGGGTCGTACGGGGTCGACGACCGTCCCCGTGAACTCACCGAACCGGTGGTCGGACGACTGCTGGACGCCGGGTTCCTGCTCATGGGACGGACCAACTCCCCGGAGATGGGGCTCCTTTCGACCACCGACAACACCCGCTTCGGCAGCACCCGGAACCCCTGGAGCCCCGAGCACTCCTCGGGCGGCTCCAGCGGCGGCGCCGCCGCCGCCGTCGCCGCGGGACTCGCGCCCGTCGCGCACGCCAACGACGGCGGAGGCTCGATCCGGATGCCCTCCTCGTCCTGCGGCCTGGTCGGCCTGAAGCCGAGCCGGGGCCGGGTCCCGCAGCAGGTGCCGGGCTGGGAACACGCGACCGTCGAGGGCGCGATCACCCGGACGACCCGCGACGCCGCCGCGCTGCTCGACGCCATGGCCGTACCGGACCGCCTCGCGATGTACCAGGCGCCCGCGCCCGAGCGGCCGTACCTCGACGAGATCGGCCGGAACGCCGGACGCCTGCGGATCGGCCTGCTCACGGAGGCGCCCACGGGCCTCCCCGTCGACCCGCAGTGCGTCGCCGCCGCCGAGCACACCGCGCGCCTCCTCGTCGCCCTGGGCCACGACGTCGCCCCCGCCGCACCCCGCTTCTTCAGCGAGAGGGCGATCACCGGGTACGCGCAGACCGTCCTCGACGCCGCCCTCTGGGCCGCGCCCTACCAGCAGCCCGAACTCGCCGAGCCGCACCTGCGGTTCCGCATGGACCGGGCGGCCGGGAAGCACTCGGGGGAGTACACCCGCGCCGCGAACCTCCTTGCCGAGGAGTCCCGCGAGATCCGCGCGCAGTGGGGCCGGGAGTTCGACCTCCTGCTGACCCCCACGATGGCCTGCCTGCCCCCGCCGGTCGACGCCCTGCTCAAGGAGGCCAACGCCGACCCGGGCGGCCCCCGCACCACCGAGACGCGGATGATCTCCTTCACCGCGATCTGCAACATCACCGGCCTGCCCGCCATCAGCCTCCCCACCTTCACCTCGGCCGAAGGCCTCCCCGTCGGCAGCCAGCTGATCGCCGGCCCCTGGGACGAGGCCGCCCTCGTCCGGGTCGCCGCCGAGCTGGAGACCCTCGACGGCTGGCCGGCCCGCCGCCCCGCGCGCTACCTCGGCTGACCCACCGCCGCTCGCGCGAGGCCCTCCCGACCTCGGCCGTGACATCCCGTCACCGCCGTTCCCGGTCCTCCCGCCACCCAGGGTGGACCGGCCCCCCTTGGAAGGAGCCGTACATGGCACGCACCGCCCCGGCCCGCATGCTGCGCCGGATCGTCGCCGAACACTCCACCGACACCGATGTCGAGACGCAGGGCGGCACCCACGGCCTCTCCCGCCGCAGCGTCCTCGGCGGGCTCGCCGCCGGCGTCGGCCTGGCCGCCGCCTCCACCCTCGGCGCGGCCGGCACCGCCCGCGCGGACACGGCCGCCCCCGTCGTCGCGATCATCGGCGCCGGCATCGCCGGCCTGGCCGCCGCCCTCCGCCTCGCCGACCACGGCATCACCTCCGCCGTCTACGAGGCCGACACCCGCGTCGGCGGCCGCATCCACTCGAACCCGGCCGGCGCCTACTGGGGCGACGGCCAGAGCTCCGAGTGGGGCGGCGAGATGATCGACACCGGCCACCAGATCATGCAGAGCCTCGCCGCCCGCTTCAACCTGCCCCTCGACGACATCCGCGCCGCCGAACCGGCCGGCTCGACCGAGGTCTACCGCTTCGACGGCGCCTACTACACGTACGCCCAGGCCAGCGCCGACTTCAAGAAGCTGAAGCCGGTCATCCAGCAGGACCTCGCCACCTTCAACTGGCCGGTCGCCTGGAACGCCGCCAACAGCCCCGGCGCCGTCGCCCTGTCGAACATGACGATCCGCGACTGGATCGCCACCCGCGTCCCCGGCGGCCTCGCCTCGCCCTTCGGGCAGCTCCTCGACGTCGCGTACACCACGGAGTTCGGCGTCGACACCGACGCCTCCTCCGCGCTCGGCATCCTCGGCATGCTCGCGTACCAGCCGACGCCGAACGGCTTCTCGCTCTTCGGCGAGAGCGACACCCGCTACCGCGTCCGCGGCGGCAACCACCGCATCCCGCAGGCCGTCGCCGCCGCCCTCCCCGCCGGCACCGTCCGCCACGGCTGGCGCCTCCAGTCGGTCGCCGCGGCCGCCGGCGGCAGACAGCTCCTCACCTTCACCGCCGCCGGGTGTACGCAGACGGTTCTCGCCGACCACACGATCCTGGCCCTCCCGATCGGCGTCCTCCAGCGCCTCGACCTCTCCGCCTCCGGCTTCGACGCCCGCAAGCGCGCCGGCATCGCGGCCCTCCGGATGGGCAAGAACTGCAAGCTCTCCCTCCAGTTCGACACCCGGCACTGGAACGGCTCCGGACCCTGGGGCATCGCCACCGGCAGCACCATGTCCGACACCGGCTACCAGACCTCCTGGGACTCCAGCCGCGCGCAGACCGGCACCAAGGGCATCCTCACCGTCTACGCCGGCGGCAGCCGCACCGCCGGCTTCACCCCGTCCTCGCCCTTCCGCACGGCCGCCGACCCCCAGATCGCCGGCTACGCGCAGGCGGCGCTCGCCCAGCTCGAACCGGTCTTCCCCGGCATCACCGCCCACTGGACCGGCAAGGCCACCCTCGCCGCCTGGCCGCTCAACCCGAACGCGTACGGCTCGTACTCGGCCTGGCCGCCCGGCTACGCCCACCAGTACGCCGGCTACGAGGGCGTCCGCCAGGGCAACACCCACTTCGCGGGCGAGCACACCTCCGAGGTGGCCCAGGGCTACATGGAGGGCGGCGCCGAGTCCGGCGTCCGCGCGGCCGACGAGGTCCTCACGGACCTCGGCGTGGCGGTGAGCAGCTGATCACCTGACGTGCCCCCGGACCCCCCGACCCGCCGTCCCGCGTCTTTCACCCATGAACCGGCCGGAAGTGGGCAGACGCCGTGCACGGGTCAGGGGGTTCACGGAATCGAGGCACGTCATGATCCTTCTAGGAGTCGTCCTTCTGGTCATCGGGTTCGTCACCGGCATCTCGATCCTGTGGACCATCGGCATCATCCTGCTGCTCATCGGTGCCGTCCTCTGGATCATGGGCGCGACCGGTCACGCGGTCGGCGGGCGAAACCACTACTGGTGACAGAGCCCAGCGCGAGCCCTGGACCGGGCCGCCCCGCGAGGGATCGGGGCCGCCCGGTCCTTCGGGCGGCCCGGCCCCGTCCTACGTGAGGATCACGAGCCGCTGGGTCGCCCGCGTCATCGCCACATAGCGGTCGACCGCGCCCGCGATCCCCTCGCCGTACGACTCCGGGTCGACGAGGACCACCAGGTCGAACTCCAGGCCCTTCGACAGGCTCGGCGTCAGCGAGCGGACACGCGCCGACTCCGGGAAGTCCGGGGCGCCGATGACACAGGCGACGCCGTCGGCGTTCTCCGCGAGCCAGCCCTCCACGACCGTGTCGAGGTCGGCCACCTGGCCGTGGACCACCGGGATACCGCTGGCGCGGACCGACGTCGGCACGTTCGCGTCGGGCAGCGCCGCCCGGATCACCGGCTCCGCCTCCGCCATGACCTCCTCCGGCGTGCGGTAGTTGACGGAGAGCCGCGCCACCTCCACCCGGTCGAGACCGATCCGCGCGAGCCGCTCCTCCCACGACTCCGTGAAGCCGTGCCGCGCCTGCGCCCGGTCGCCCACGATCGTGAAGCTCCGCGAGGGGCACCGTACGAGCAGCATCTGCCACTCCGCGTCCGTCAGCTCCTGCGCCTCGTCCACCACGACGTGCGCGAACGGCCCGGCCAGCGGATCCACGTCACCCGGCGGCAGCGCCGACTCGTCCACCAGGCTGTCCTGGAGGTCCCGCCCGCGCAGCATCGTCACCGCGCCCTCGCCGTCCGCGTCCGCCGCCACGATGTCGTCGATGACCCCCGCCATCCGCTCCCGCTCGGCCGCCACCGTGGCGTCGAGCCGCCGCCGGCGCGCCGAGGCCTTCGGGTCGCCGAGCCGCTGCCGCGCCGCGTCCAGCACCGGCAGGTCGGACGCCGTCCAGGCCTGCGGCTCCGCCCGCTGGAGCAGCCGCACCTCGTCCCGGTCGAGCCAGGGCGCGCACATCCGCAGATAGGCCGGTACGGACCACAGGTCGCCGACGACGTCGCCCGGTTCGAGCAGCGGCCACGCGCGGTGGAGCGTGCCGACGAGCTCCTTGTCGTGCGACAGGGCCCGCCGGAACTGCTCCGGCGTGACCGCGTCCTCCTCGTCGTCGTTCTCGAACCTGTCCCACAGGATCGTGACGAGCTCGTCCCAGATCAGGTCCCGCGCCTCGTTGTGCGGGGTACTCGGCCCCGGCGCCTCGAACGCCTCGACCCACTCCGCCGCGCTCAGCCACAGGTCGCACCACGGCGTGGAGACCGTCATGCCCTCGGTCGGCGGGTCCTCGTAGAACCGGACGGCCTTCTCCACCGCCCGCACCATGTCCGCCGACGACTTCAGCCGCGCGACCGCCGCGTCCGACTCGTCCGGGGCTCCCGCCCCCTCCGGCACGAGGTCGCGCAGCGTGCAGGTCCGCACACCCTCCTCGCCGAGACTCGGCAGCACGTCGGCCACGTACGCGAGGTACGGGTCGTGGGGACCGACGAACAGGACGCCGCCGCGCCGGTGACCGAGCCGCGGGTCGGAGTAGAGGAGGTACGCGGAGCGGTGCAGCGCCACGACCGTCTTGCCGGTACCCGGCCCGCCGTCCACGACCAGCGCGCCCCGGGAGCCCGCCCGGATGATCGCGTCCTGGTCCGCCTGGATCGTGCCGAGCACGTCCCGCATGCGCGAGGACCGGTTGCTCCCGAGGCTCGCGAGGAACGCCGACTGGTCGTCGAGCGCGGCCGCGTGCCCGGCGAAGCCCTCCGGGGCGAAGACCTCGTCCCAGTAGTCGCCGATCCGGCCCCGGGTCCACCGGTACCGACGCCGGCTCGTCAGCCCCATCGGGTTGGCGTGGGTCGCGCCGAAGAACGGCTCGGCGGCGGGGGAGCGCCAGTCGACGAGCAGCCTGCGGCCCGAGGTGTCGGTGAGCCCGAGCCTGCCCACGTACAGCGGCTCGGAGCCGTCGCCCGCCACCATGTGCCCGAGGCACAGGTCGAGCCCGAACCGGCGCAGCGCGCGCAGCCGCGCCGACAGCCGGTGCACCTCCATGTCCCGCTCCATCGCCTCGCGGCCGACCCCGCCCGGCGCCCTGAGGACGGCGTCGAGACGGTCGGACAGCTCGGCGATCACCCGCGTCAGGCTCTCCTCGATGTCCGCGAAGTGCCGCTCGTCGGCGGCGATCAGGGCCGGGTCGGCCTTGTCGGAAAGTCGGTCGGGCAGGTCGAAAGCGCTGGTGCTCAGGGGGGTCATGGTCCGAGATTCTCCGCTCCGGAGGGGGCCTTGCCGCAAGCCCCCCTGTGCGCTATAACTTAAGAGTGGCGAGAGGTGGTGTTTCCCTCCGCCCTTCTTCTTTTCTCCCTCCTTCCCCCCGCCGCCCTTGTCCGGGGCGTCCCGCGCCTGCAAGATCGCCGGGTAGGCGTGCGCGGAAGCATCGGGCTGGGGTGGGGACCATGATCAAAGGAAAGAACGGCTGGGTGCCGTCCGTACCGCTGCGGATCGCCGTGCGGGGCGGGGGACTCGACGCCATGGCGCTGCTGCTCACGGAGCACGGCACCGTCCGGGGCGACGCGGACGTCGTCTTCCACGGCGCACCCGCGCATCCGACCGGCACGGTCCGGCTGACCGAGGGGGACGCGGCGGCGGGCACGTCCTGGCTGGAGGTCGGCCTCCCGACGGTCGAGGCGGGGATCACCCGCGTCCTGGTCGTCGGCTCGACGGAGCACGGCACGATGCGGGACGTGGCGGGTCTCGGCGTGGAGGCGTACGCCCCCGACGGCGCCTCGGTCGCGCGGTACGAGGTGACGGACGGCGCCGGGGAGACGGCGATGGTCCTGGCCGAGCTGTACCGGCGGGACGGCGGATGGAAGTTCCGGGCCGTGGGCCAGGGCTGGGCGAGCGGGCTCGCGGGGCTGGCGACGGACCACGGGGTGGACGTGGCGCGGGAGGCAACGCCGACGGCTCCCGCCGTGCGGACACCGCCGCCCGCCCCGGCCTTCGCGCCGCCGCCCCCGGCCTCCCCGGGCTACGGCCCGCCGCCGGCGTACGGCCCGCCGCCCGGCTACTTCCCGCCCCCTCCGCCGCAGGCAGCGGCCCCCGTTCCGGCCCCCGTCCCGACGCCCGCCCCGGTCCCGTGGCCGTACGGTCACGTCTTCGCCCCGCATGTCCTGACCGGGCGGTACAACGACGTGATCTCCGTACCCGGCCTGCCCCCGGGGCCGGTCGTGGTCCAGCTGGAGATCCAGGGCCGCGGCTACACCGGCCTGTACGTACTCGACCACCGCAACAAGGAGTCCGAGGACGTCGACGACCTGGTCAGCAGCACCGAGGACGACTTCCAGGGGCGGATGCTCGCCACCGTGCCCGCCAACGGGAACCTGCGCCTGCGCCTGGAGGCGGAGGGGCCGTGGCGGCTGGAGGTCGCACCGCTGGCGTCGGCGCCGGTGCTGACGGAGGCCGAACTGGCGTACGGGGGGCCGGAGGTGCTGCTGCACACGGGCGGTCTGGCCGACCTCGTGATCGACTACCGCGCCGACGGCCTGTTCATCGCCAACATGTACGAGCTCCGCGGGCACCACGACCCCACCACCCTGCCCGAGATGGAGGACCTGGTCTGCGAGTCCGGGCCCCGGCGCGAGACGGTGCCGTTGCCGGCGGGGCCGCTCATCGTGCAGGTCGAGAGCGCGGACGGGCCGTGGAGCGCGCGGCTGCGACGGGTGTAGAGCCGTCGGCCGCGACGCGGCGAGGAGGGTCGGCCCCGACGGAATCGGGGTCCCCTGTTCGGCCGTCAGGAGGGGCGGCGGCCGTGTCCGTCGGGTCGCCGTCCCGTTGTGAGGGTGTGATTTCGACACGACGCATCTCCGCCGTCCTCGCCCTCGCCGCCGCCGTCTCCACGCTCGGCGCGACCGCGGCGACCGCCGCCCCGACCAGCCCGCTCGGCCCGCCGATCAACCCCGTGACCGAGCTCGACGCCGTCACCACGATGGGCATCCCCGAGGAGTCGCGCGGTCAGTTCCCCGGTGTCGCGCAGCAGTTGGGCGGGCTGAACGGCGTCAACGAGCTGCACCAGCTCACCCAGCTCACCGACCAGGCCTCCTTCGCGACCGGCCTGCTCCCCGAGATCTCCTGACCCCACCGCCCCCGCCCGCCCGTCTCCCTCCCCACCCCCGGCACCGTGCGTCGCCTCCCCGGCGCGGCACGGTGCCGCGGCCGTTCTCGGGCAACCTTTCCGTGCCCGGGGAGGTCTCCGTTCCCGAGGCCCCGGATCGCCCGAGGCCCCTGGCCGCGGAGGATCCATGACCTTCGACGTGAACGAGCCCCAGACGGTCCGGGACGCACGCCTCGAAGCCGAGCGCGCCGAGGGCCGGGCGCGCCGCCGGGCCGCGCCGGTCCACCTGCGCGACGCCCACGCGGGAGCGGCCCTCGTGACCGTCGCCTTGATCGTCCTCGGCGTGTTCGGCGCCTTCCCGGCGTGCGGGATCGTGGCGGGCGCCTTCCTGCTGTTGTTCCTCGCCGCCCTGACCGGGGTGTACGTCGACACGGACCACGGACGCCACGCGTGGCGGCGCGCGTACGCGATCACCTTCGGCTGGCTCCCCTACGGCTTCTGAGCCGAGGCTTCCTCAGGCCGCCACCCCGCCCCCGCCCCCGCCCCCGCCGCCCATCGCTTTCATCGCCTCCGTCGCCCGGCGCTCCATCTCCTCGTCGGAGACGTCCTCCACGTGCGTCGCGATGTTCCACCGGTGGCCGAACGGGTCCTCCAGCTGTCCGGTGCGGTCGCCGTAGAACTGGTCCTTGACCGGCTGGAGTTCGCGCGAGCCCCGGGCGAGCGCCTTGGCGAACACCGCGTCGACGTCCGCCACGTACACGTGCAGCGTGACGGGCGTGCCGCCGACCGCCTTGGGGGAGCGGAAGTCCATGCCGGGGTACTCGTCCGCGAGCATGACGACCGAGTTGCCGAGGGCCAGTTCGGCGTGGCCGATCGTGCCGTCGGGCGCCGGCATCCGCATGCGCTCGACCGCGCCGAACACCGACACATAGAAGTCGATCGCGTCCGCCGCCCCGTCGACGCAGAGGTACGGCGTGATGCGCGGGTACTCCTTGGGGATGGGCTGTACGGCCACGGGACTCCCACCTTCCGGTCGGGGCGACGCGGGGTCGGTGCCGTCACCTCTTCCCATCGTCCGGGAAATCTCTCCGCCAGACCTCTTGTCGGGGTGGTCCGTTCTCCCTAATGTGAACCTTCAAATCCAGGGAGTGCCACGCGCCTGGCCTTTTGAGGAACATATTTTGAACGATCAAATTACCGATCACCTCCCTCCGCCGGGACCTGCCCCCGGCTATCTCGACCATGCCCGGATCGGCCCGATCAGCCGCTCGGCCGTCGCCGCCTCCGCCGCCGCGACCGCGCTGGCCACCCGCGCCGCCCCCGCCGACGTCGACCGGCTCTTCGCCCTCGGCGACGCCGCCCGCGCCTCGGCGGCCACGCTCCTCCGCGCCGCACCGCACGAGGTCGCCCTCGCCCCGTCCACCAGCAACGGCCTCTTCACCGTCGCCGCCGCGCTCCGGGGCCCCGGCACCGTGCTCGTCCCCCGGAACGAGTTCCCCGCCAACCTCTACCCCTGGCTCCGCTTCGCCGGCCGCGGCGGCCCCGACGTCCGCCTCGTCGACCCGGTCGGATGGCGCCACATCACCCCCGACCAGCTGCGCCGCCACCTCACCCCCCAGGTCACCGCCCTCACGGTGAGCGCCGTGGACTCCCTCACCGGGTACGTGGCTCCGCTCGCCGACCTGAAGGAGGTCCTCGGCCCGGACCGGCTCCTGATCGTCGACGCGATCCAGGGCCTCGGCGCCGTCCCGCTCGACACGGACGCCGTGGACGTCCTCGTCAGCGGCGGCCAGAAGTGGCTGCGGGCCGGCTGGGGAGCCGCCCTGCTGATGATCCGCGACCGGTGCGCCGAGCGCCTCGCCCCCGGGCTCGGCGGCTGGGCGGGGGTCGAGGACCCCTTCGCCGGGCACCATCCCGCGCCGCCGCTGCCGGGCGCCGCCGCCCACCTGGCGACCAACCCGGACTTCCCGGCCGCCGCGGCGATCGGCGCGGCCGTGGACGAGCTGCTCGGCCAGGGTGGCCCGGCCGCCGTGGGGACCCGCATCCGGGCCACCCTCGCCGAGCTGCTCGACCGCGCCCGGCAGGCCGGGGCGGAGGTCCTGCTCGACGGGATCGCCTACGGGGAACGGGCCGGCATCGGCACGTTCCGCCTCCCCGGCCACGACTCCGCCACCGTCCACCGGGCCCTCGAAGCCGCCGGGGTGGTCACGACGCGCCGCGGCGAGTGGATCCGGCTCTCGCCCCACGTCTCCACCCCGGCCGTCGCGGCGGACCTGCTCGCCGACGTGCTGCACACGCTTTCCGGCCGCGCCCGCACCACCCGCACCACCGTCCCGGCGACCGGCGACACCACCAGTACCACCAGCACCACCAGCAGGACCGGCACCACCGTCCCGGCGACGTCCGGCGACATCACCCTCACCCCGCCCACCAGCGACACCACCCGCACCCAGGAGCCGTCATGTCCCACCACCTGAGCCGTCGACAGATGCTTCACCTCACCACCGCGGCGGCCGCCGGACTCGGTCTGGCCGCCTGTGGCAACAACGGCGGCGCGGGCGGCGGCGACGACGCCGGTGCCGACGGCGACAGCGGCAAGATCACCGTCTGGAGCTGGACCACCGCGGCCCAGGCCCTGCGCGGTGTCGTGCCCGACTTCGAGAAGGCCAACCCCGGCATCAAGGTCGACGTCCAGGACCTCGGCAACCCCGCCATCTGGGACAAGATCACCGTCGGTCTCGCGGCCGGCGGCAAGGGTCTCGGCGACGTCCTGCACATCGGCGTCGACTACCTCCCCGGCTACATGGAGAAGTTCCCCAAGGGCCTCGCCGACCTCTCCAAGCTCGGCGCCGACACGTACAAGGACGCGTTCGCCGAGGGCCTCTGGCCGACCACCATCGGCAAGGACAAGGCCGTCCACGCCCTGCCCTGGGAGGTCAACCCGCTCGGCCTCTTCTACCGGAACGACTACTTCGAGAAGGCCAAGGTCGACCCGGCCTCCATCACCAGCTGGGACGACCTCATAGCCGCCGGACCGAAGATCCGCGCCGCCACCGGCGCCCAGCTCATCGGCCTCGACAAGCCCGGCACCACCCAGGACATGGACTTCTTCCAGAACCTGATGCAGCTCCAGGGCGCCTTCTACTTCGACCAGGAGGGCAAGGTCACCCTCGCCTCCGACGAGGCCGTCAAGGCCATGACCATCATCAAGCGCCTCAACGACGCCGGCCTGATGGCCGACACCGCCGGCACCGGCACCGGCAAGCGCCTGCTCAGCCAGGGCAAGCTCGCCTGCGCCCCGTACCCGGCCTGGGCCATCGAGTACCTCTCCTCCAACTACGCCGCGCAGAGCGGGAAGTGGCGGGTCATGGAGCCGCCGGCCGCCGTCCCCGGGGGCAAGCGCAGCGTCATCGTCAACTCCACCTTCCTGACCGTGTCCGCGACGAGCCCGCGCCGCAAGGCCGCCTGGCGCTTCATCGAGTACGCGCTCACGCAGTCCGCCCCGATCAACAAGATGTTCGCCGCGGGCGGCGTCTTCCCCGCCCTCAAGGCGGCCTACGACGACCCGAAGTTCGACGCGCCGAACCCCTTCTACGGCGGCCAGAAGGTGCTGCGCTCCTTCACCGACTCGCTCGCCAAGGGCTCCGAGGCCACCAACTTCACCGGCGACTACAGCCGCGCGCTCAAGTTCGCCAGCGACGCCCAGAGCCAGGTCCTCGTCAAGGGCGCCGACCCGGCCGACGCGCTCAAGGCCGCGGCCAAGCAGCTCGCCCAGCAGACCGGCCGGCAGCAGGCGGCCTGACCATGTCCCTCGCACCGTCCGAACGAGCCTCCGAGGGCGGGACCGCGACCGCCCGGGGGGCCGGTGTCGCCACCGGTCCCTCGGGCCCCGCGGGGGCCGGCACGCCCGGCACCTCCGGCGCTCGTGGAGCCCGCCGGGAGGCCGCCCGCCCCGCCCGGCGCGCCCTCCTGACCCGTACGTCCTTCCCGTACCTGCTGATCATGCCCGCCGTCCTGGGCTTCGCCGTCTTCAAGGCGTACCCCATCGTGGCCTCGTTCTGGATCAGCCTCACCACCGGAAACGGCGACGAGACGACGTTCTCCGGTCTCGCCAACTACCGCCGTCTCGTGGCCGATCCGCTGTTCTGGACCGCGCTCAAGAACACCGGGCTCATCCTGGTCGTCCAGGTGCCGCTGATGCTCGGCCTCGCCATGCTCGTCGCCCTCGGCCTCAACTCCGCCAAGGTGTGGCTGCGGCCCCTGTGGCGGCTCGGCGTCTTCGTCCCGTCCCTCACCGGCCTCGTCGCCGCCGGCGTGATGTTCTCCGTCATCCTCAACCGTGACGCCGGCCTCATGAACTGGGTGCTCTCGCTCGTCGGCATCGACCCGGTGAACTGGCTCGGCAGCCCCGCCTGGGCCCGCGTCGCCGTCGTCCTCGTCATCACCTGGCACTACACCGGCTACAACGCGGTCATGTACCTCGCCGCGCTCCAGGGCATTCCCAAGGAGCTGTACGAGGCCGCCATGGTCGACGGGGCCGGACCGGTCCGCCGCTTCTTCTCGATCACGCTGCCCCAGATGCGGCCGATCCTCCTCCTCACCGTGGTGCTCTCCACGATCGGGACGCTCCAGCTCTTCGACGAGCCGTACGTCCTCACCGGCGGCGGCCCCGACAACTCCACCCTCACGGTGACCATGTACCTCTACAACAACGGCTTCAAGTACTTCGACTTCGGCTATGCCTCGGCGCTCGCGTACGCGCTCGCGCTGATCGTCTCCGTCCTCGGCATCGTCCAGGTCCGGATGATGGGGGAGCGCCGATGAGCACGACGACGACCAAGGCGCCCACGACACCCACGGCACCCACGGAGACGGTGAAGCCGCACAAGCCGCGGAAGCCGCGCGGAGTGATCCTCACCCTGCTCCTCGCCGCCGCCTTCGGGCTCTGCGTCGGCCCCTTCTACTGGCTCGCCATGGCCGCGACCCAGGCCAACGAGGACGTCTTCTCCTGGCCGCCGAAGCTGCTCCCCGGCGGTCACCTCATGGAGAACCTCCGGGGCCTCCAGGAGTCCGTCGGCCTCGACCGCGTCCTCCTCAACACCGTGATCGTGGCGGGCGTGCAGACGATCGGCGCCGTCACCGTCTCGGTCCTCGCGGGGTACGCCTTCGCCAAGTTCGAGTTCCGCGGACGGAACCTCTTCTTCGTCCTGCTGCTCAGCACCCTCGTCATCCCCGACACGGTGATGCTCATCCCGATCTTCCAGATGATGATGGAGATCGGCCTGATCGACTCGTACCAGTCGATCATCCTGCCCGGCCTCGTGACCCCGTTCGGCATCTTCCTCATGCGCCAGGCGCTCAAGTCCATGCCGGACGAGCTCCTCGACGCGGCCCGCGTCGACGGCGCCGGGGAGCTGCGGGTGCTGTGGAAGATCGTCCTCCCGGTCAACCGGCCGATCATCGCCGCCCTCGCGCTCTTCGTCTTCCTCGGCGGCTGGAACCAGTTCGTCTGGCCGCTGATCGCGCTGCGCAGCCCGGAGATGTACACGCTCCCCGTCGCGACGGCGACCCTCCAGGGCCTCGCCACGACCAACTACGCGCAGGTGCTGCTCGCCAGCGCGATCGCCGCCATCCCCGTGATGGCCCTCTTCCTCGTCCTGCAACGCCAGTTCATCTCCGGCCTCCTGGCCGGTGCCACCAAGGAGTGACCCCGTGACCACCGCCCCGCAGCCCGTCCCGGCGTGGCGCCCGCACCACCCGGCGGACGCCACCCCCGACATCGTCGTCGAGCGACAGCTGCCCACCGGCCTGACGCTCCCCGAGGGCACCCCGCTCACCCTCCACCTCACCGGCCTCGGCGGCGAGGCCTGGGAGTCGTCCGCCGTCGCCGTCGCCGACGGCGTGGCCCTCGTCGAGATCACGGCCAAGGAAGAGCTCACCCTCCGCGCCGAATGGCGGGTCCCCTGTCTCGGGGCCACCGCCTACTGGACCCCGAACACCGACGCGACGCGCTGGCTCCCGCCGTCCTGGATCGTCCCCAAGACCGTCTCCCTCGCCCTCGGCGCCCCCGTCGCCAGCCTCGTCGGCACCGGCGACCGCGCCCTGTGCACCGCCGCGGCGGGCGAGACGAGCGCGCCCGTCCGCGTCGGCGCCGGAGTGGTCGAGGAGAGCGGCGAGTTCGCCTTCACCGTCGAGCAGGACCTCACCCCGGACGGACCGCCGCTGCGGATACGGATCGACCTGAGCGGCCGGCACTTCGCGACCACCCTCAAGGACGTCGCCGACTGGTGGGCCGAGGGCACCGGACACCCCGGCGTCGCCCCCGCCGCCCGCATGCCCGCCTACTCCACCTGGTACAGCCTGCACCAGAACGTCGACGCCGCGACCGTCGAGCGCCAGGCGGCGCTGGCCGCCGAGATCGGCTGCGACAGCATCATCGTCGACGACGGCTGGCAGACCGCCGACCGCGCTCGCGGCTACGGCCACTGCGGCGACTGGGACGTCAACACCGAGGCCTTCCCCGACATCCGCGCGCACGTCGCCGAGGTCCACCGCCTCGGCCTCGCCTACCTCCTCTGGTACGCGATCCCCTTCATCGGCCGCCACAACGAGGCCTGGGACCGCTTCAAGGGGCTCACGCTCCGCGAGGTCCCGACGATGGACGCCGCCGTGCTCGACCCGCGCCACCCCGCCGTGCGCGAGCACCTGATCGAGAAGATCTCCCGCGCCGTCGAGGAATGGGGCATGGACGGCGTGAAGATCGACTTCGTCGACCTCTTCGCGGTCCCCACCCCGCCGCCCGCCCCCGAGGGCGCCGACCACGCCACCGTCCACGAGGGGGTACGCGCGCTGCTCGCGGGCCTCGACGACCGGCTGCGCCGCGCGAAGCCCGACGTCATCGTCGAGCACCGCCAGCCGTACGTCAGCCCGGGGCTGTGGCCGTACGCCACCATGGTCCGCGCCACCGACTGCCCGCTCAGCCCCTCCGAGAACCGCCAGCGCACCGTCGACTGCCGGCTCGTCGGGGGACCGCTCGCCGTCCACGCCGACATGATCATGTGGCACGCGGCGGAGACGCCCGAGGCGATCGCCGTCCACCTCGTCAACGCGCTGTTCTCGGTGCCGCAGATCTCCGTGGACCTCGGGACACAGACCCCGGACCAGCTCGCCGCGCTCCGCTTCTGGCTGGGCGTCTTCCGCGAGCACGCCGACGTGCTGCAGACCGGGGCCCTGGAACCGGCACGCCCCGAGCTCGGCTACCCGCAGGTCGTCACGCGCTCCGCCGACGGCCGCACCACGATCGTGGCCCGGTACGCGCCGCTGCCCGTGGCCGTCCCGGAGCGGAACGGCACCGGTGCGGGGGAGCTCCTGCTCGTCGCGAACGCGGACGCCGACACCACCCTCCTCCTGGTCTCCGAGGGACCGGAACAGGCCCTCGCCCGTGTCCAGGACTGCCGTGGTGAGATCCTGTCCGAGACCGTGCTCGACCTCGTCGCCGGCGTGAACCCGGTGACCGTTCCGACCGGCGGACTGCTCACCCTGACCCGCGAGCGCTGACCGACGGCGGGCCGCGGGCGGGCCGTCCACCGCCCGCAGCCCGCCGACCACCGCACACAGAGGACAGATGACCGCTCGACAGGTGACCATCGAGGACGTCGCACGCACGGCGGGCGTCTCCCGCCAGACCGTCTCGAACGCCCTCAACGCCCCCCACCGCCTGCGCGCCACCACCCTCGCCCGGGTCACGGCCGCCATCGACGAGCTCGGCTACCAGCCCGACCAGTCCGCCCGCAGCCTGCGCACCGGCACCCGCAAGGTCTTCGGCTACCCGGCGCCCGCCGACAACCCCGCCGACCCCAACCCGCTGATGGGCGGCTTCCTCCAGGCCCTGGTGAGCGCCGCCGACGCCGTGGACCACCGCATCCTGCTCTTCCGCTGCGACCCCGCGCGCGGTGCGGGCGCGGTCGCCAAGTCCTTCAACGGGCTCATCGCCGGCCGCCAGGTCGACGGCTTCGTCCTCTCCGACGTCGTCCACGACGACCCCCGGGTCGACGCGCTCACCGAGGCGGGCGTCCCCTTCGCCGCGTTCGGCCGCACCGCCCCGGGCCGCCCGCAGAACTGGGTCGACATCGACTCCGCCGAGGCCACCGCGACCCTCGTCGCCCGCCTCCTCGGCCAGGGCCACCGACGGATCTGCTTCGTCAACTCCGCCGCCACCCTGCCCTGGCTCGCCGACCGCCGGGCCGGTTTCCTGCGCGCGGCGGCCGCGGCGCCCGACGGCGCCTTCGAGATCGGCGTACCCGACGACGACCCGGCCGCCCTCACCGACGCGATCCGCCGCCTCCTCGCCGGCCCCGACCGTCCGACGGCCCTGGTCTGCGTCAACGACTGGCTCGCCCTGACCGCGTACCAGGCCGTGCGGTCGGCCGGCCTCACCGTCGGCACCGACGTCGCCGTCACCGGCTTCAACGACTCACCGGTCTGCACGGTCCTCCAGCCCACGCTCACCAGCGTGCGCCTCCCGCTCGCCGACATCGCCCACGCCCTGGTGGACCGCCTGATCACGGCCGTCGAGAACCCGGCGTCGGCCCCGACCAGCGGCCTCCTGCTCCCGGCGGAGCAGGTGGTCCGCGAAAGCACCCCGACGCGCTAGAAGCGCGTCAGACGGGGTGCCCGTCGGCGTCCGTGGCGGCCGCCTGGCTGGAGAACCGGTTCAGGAAGACGTCGTACCGGCCGTCGTCACGCCGGGCGAGGGTCGCCCCGTCCTGCCAGATCCCGTTCTCCGGCCACCACTGGGAGCCCACCGGGTCGCCCTGGTTCTGATGCACGTTGTGCATCCCGAGATCGCCCTCGGGATCGTCCGTGAACGGCTCCCCGAAGACGAGCACCCGCTGCCCCGGCACGAGTACGCCCTCCAGCGCGGCGGCGGCGTCGACGTTCGACCCGGCCTCCCAGGGCCGCGACCCGAACAGTTCGAGCAGCTCCCGGAGCCAGGACGGCGGACGCCGCTCGAACAGCACTCCGGTGTGGTCCACGAGCTCGGGATGGCGCAGGTAGTCCAGGGCGCCGGAGAACGCCGTGGAATCCAGCTCGTGGTACCCGGGCCCGAACGCGGCGACGGGCCCGAGGGCGCGCGCGTCCACGGTGAAGGACTTCCACCGCACCCCCACGTTGGACTTGTGACTGTCGACGTCGACCGCGCAGTGGTACCGCCCGAGGGGCGCGTCCACCTCCAGATTGACGTGGAACCAGCGGCCCTGGTTGTCGGGCTCGTCGCGGTAGTGCCGGTGGAGCGTCCCCACCAGCACGCCGTAGTGGTCGAAAGGCATGGCGGAAGTGCACCAGCGATCCACTTCTTTCGACACGATTCACCCCACTCCCTCCCCGTATGCTCCACTCAACCGCCCTGACCACGGGAAACGTGGTCGAACAACACCCCGAAGGCCTGGTAGATTTCTCTCTGTCGCCGCGAGGGAAACCCCGCGAAACGACAGACACCTTGTCCGGGTGGCGGAATGGCAGACGCGCTAGCTTGAGGTGCTAGTGCCCTTTATCGGGCGTGGGGGTTCAAGTCCCCCCTCGGACACCACCTGGTAGCCCACGGGCTATCGCGAAGTCCTGGTCGAGACACCGTCTCGGCCAGGACTTTTTGCTGTTCTCGGCACGGCCGCCCGGAGTGAGTGGATAGGGTTCACCGCACAATCATCACGGCGGCCGGGCCCCCTGGGGCGGGTGCTGCACCGGCCCGGATCCTGTGGGGGGCCACATGCTCGAGATGGTCAAGGGCGCGAACGTCGGACTGGACACGCTGAGCGAGAGCGCCGCCTCGGTGATGGTCAGTCTCTCCTGGAGCAGTACCACCGGGGACGCGGACGCGGACGTGTCGGTCCTGCTGCTCAACGAGGACGGCAAGATCCGCGACGACTCCGACTTCGTCTTCTACAACAACCCGACCGCCGCCGACGGCAGCGTCCAGCTGCTCGACAGGAGGCCGGCGGCCGGCGGCAACGAAGACCGGATCAGCCTTGACCTGAACGCCGTTCCCTCGGACGTCCACCGCGTCGTGGTCGCCGCCAGCCGTGACGCGGGCGCCGCGTTCGGCGACCTCGAGGATCTGCGCGTCACGATCGCCGACAGCACCGGCGAGGCGCTCCTCAGCTTCTCCGTCGCCGACGCCGGCGCGGACAGCGCCGTCATCTTCGGCGAGCTCTACCGGAGGAACGACGCGTGGAAGTTCCGCGCGGTCGGCCAGGGCTACGGCACCGGACTCGCCGGACTGGCCACCGACTTCGGCATCGACGTGGACGACTCGCCGGAGGAGACGGCCGAGGTCGCCGTCCTCGACACGGACGACACCGAGATCGCGGCGGCCGAGGCGGCCCCGGTGGTCGTTCCGGCGCAGGCGTCGCCCCGGTCTCCGGAGCCGGAGGCGGCCTCTCCGATTCCCCGGCAGCGGCCTCGTACGGCGAAGAAGAAGGTCACCCTCCCCAAGGCCGCGCAGCCGTCGCTCGCCGAGAAGGACGACTGGCGTCTGGCGCGGCTCTTCCCCGTGCCCTCGCTGAAGAGCGACCGGGAGCGCGAGGTCCGGGCCACCTCCGTCCTGCTGTCCGTCATGGCTCAGGTCCCGGAGTTCGGGCGCCGTCTGACCGTTCCCTTCGGCGCCCCGTCCGGCCGTACGGAGACGTTCACCGAGGTGACGCTGCCGCACGGCGAGACGCCCCGGCGACCCGACGGCGTCATCCGGGTCGAGCGCGCGGGCAAGATCTGGACCGCTCTGGTCGAGACGAAGACCAACGGCAACCCGCTGAAGCAGGAGCAGGTCCAGGCGTACATGGACATCGCCGCCCGCCGCGGCTACGAGGCCGTGATCACCCTCTCCAACGACGTGGCCCTCGACGGCGTGCCGCTGGTCCACGTGAAGACCGACGGGCGGCGCAAGCACAAGGTCGCCCTCTGGCACCTGTCCTGGGCCGAGGTCACCCACCAGGCGCAGATGCTGATCCGTCACGACGGCGTCGGCAACGCGGCCCACGCCTGGCTCCTCCAGGAACTGCTGCACTACCTCCAGCACGAGCAGTCCGGCTGCCACGGCTTCCAGAACATGGGCCCGTCCTGGGTCCCGACCCGCAAGGGAGTCGAGGACGAGACGCTCGCCCGCGGCGATCAGCGCGCCGTCGAGGTGGCCGAGAACTGGGAACGTCTGATCCTCCAGATCTGCCTGCGTCTCGGCGGCGAACTCGGCCGCAAGGTGCTCCCCGTCCAGCGCACCCGCCGGGGCACCGGCCCCGACGCCCGGCGTGCCGCCCTGGCCGACTCGCTCTGCGAGCAGGGCCGGCTCCACGCCGAGATCCGCATCGACGGTGCCCCCGGGGCCACCGGCATCACCGCCGATCTCCGCACCGGCAAGCTCCGCACGTCGATCGACATTCCGGTGCCCGCGTCCGGCTACCCGCTCACCTGGGCCAAGCGTCTGGTCCGCCAGCTCGCCGACGCCCCCGCCGACCTGCATGTCGAGACCCTCCTCGACGGCGACGCCGCGGGCCCCCGCGGCACCCTGGCCCACCTCCGCCCGGAGCCCGGCGACCTCCTCCCCAAGGACGGCTCCCGGATCACCGGATTCCGTCTCTCCCTCCGCAAGAGCCTGGGCAACACCCGGGGCAACGCCGACAGCGGATTCATCCGCAGCGTGGACGACGCCGTCGACCGCTTCCACACCGACGTCGTCGCGCGCCTGGAGAACAGGCCGGTCCGCGGCCGGGCCTGAAGGGTGCCCGGCGGACTGAGACGCGCGTCGGGTCAGGAGGTCAGGCCGGACAGGCGGCGGGTGTCCAGGGGGGAGGCTCGGCGGTCGAGGCGTTGTTCCAGGAGGCGGCGGGCCGGGTCGCTCTGGCCTGCCTTCAGGAGGGCGTAGAGGAGGGTCTCCTCCACGACCTCGCGCTGGGCCGCGCTGCCGCCGACCCGGCGGAGGTTCGGGAGGAGGGCGCGCAGGCCGGTCGCGGCCGTCGACCACTCCTCTTCGAGTACGGCTTCCAGGGCGCTGCACAGGGGCACGACGACCTCGCGCTGGACCGGGTCCGCGCCGGACGCGTGGGTCCTCAGGCGGCGCAGGGCCGGGAGGTCGCCGGCGGCCGTGAGGGCGACGGCGCTGTGCAGGGCGGTGAACGCGGTCGCCGGGCGCTCCACCAGGTCGCGGGTGACGGCGTCGAGCACGCCGTCGACCGGGACGCGGCCGGACCAGTTCTTCGACATCCGCGCCCGCCACAGGAGCGAGCCCGAGTCGACCAGGGCCCGTACGCCGTTCACCTGCCCCGGGGCGAGCTGGGCGAACCAGCGGCGGCGGACGGCGGCCGTGTCGTCGAGGGCGAGTTCGTGCAGGGCCACGTGCCAGGAGAAGTGCGCCCGGTGCACGGCGCCCCGGCCCCGGCCGCCGATCCAGCCGTCCAGCCACTCGCGGCCGACGCGGTGCGCGCCGGACTCGTAGTGGACGTGGGCGAGGGCGTGCACCGCGTGCCCTGAGGCGGGCTCGGCGGCGAGTGCCGCCCGCGCGAGGTCGCCCGCCTCGTCGATCCGGCCTTCCTCCTGTCGTACGAAGGCGAGGAGGGAGGTGTGGAACCAGTGGCCGTCGTAGGCGGGGGCGGTGCTCTCGACGAGCCGGAGGGCGAGGCTGCCGTCGAGGTCGCCGACGCCCGCGAAGGCGATGGTCGGGACCGCGATGCCGAGCGCGAACGCGTCGCCGGGGAAGCGGGACAGGTGGTCGACGAGCGCCGTGTCGCCGTCCGCGGCGGCCCCGGGGGAGGCGTGGCCGTGGATCCGGCGGGTCACGACGTCGACGAACGAGCGCTCCCGCTCGTCCGCCCGCTCGCGCACGCTCCGCTGGGCGTCGGCCAGCGCCCGGGCCGCGTCGACGTCCGCGCCGCCTTCGTGGCCGAGCAGCGCGAGGGCCGCGTGGCCGAGCGCGAAGCCCGGGTCGAGTTCGACGGCGCGGGTGAACGCCTCGGCCGCCTTGGCCCGTACCGTGATCACCCGGCCGAGCCCGCTGCGGTACGCGGCGGCCGCGGCCGCGTGGGTCGAGAGCGACAGGCCGAACTGGTCCGTCGGGCGGCGGCGGGCGGTGGGGCGCGAGGCCTGGGGGAGCGAGGTGAGGACGGCCTCGGCGACCGCCTTCGCCTGGACGCGGATCTCGGGGATCGCCGTCGTCTCCCACAGCTCGCCCCGGCGCGGCGAGCCCAGCGTGAACAGGCGCCGGTCCGTCCGGCCCTCGGCGTCGCGGAGCCGCCCGTCGGCCGTCGCGACGCCGATGCCCAGGGGCCCGGGCACCGCGAGTCCGTCGGCGAGGAGGCCGCCCCACAGGGGGTCGCCGCCCGCGTCGGCCCGCAGCCCGGGCCCCGTACAGTCCACGACCCACGCCACGTGCACCTCACGGCCGTCGGCGAGCGAGACGGTGAGCCCGCCGTCCTCGCGCGGCGCGGCGGACGCGACCCGCCCGGCGTGGATCCGCAGGCGGCGGGCGGCCCGCGCCCGGGCGATCACCTCGGCGGTGGAGGGGGCCATCCGATGCCGGTGGACGTTCCATCGGGTGGCGTCGCGGCCCAGGAACTCGGCCCGTTCTTCGTCCGTCAGCCCTTCCCAGAGCCGGCCGATCCAGGGGCGTACGCCGTCGAACGCGGGCCGCCAGTCGCCGTGGAGACGGCGGGTCTCGGCGACGTACCGCGTGAACTCCCGGCGCAGGCGCGCGAAGGGGAGGGCGGCGAGGTCCCGCGGCGGCGCGACGGCGGGCAGCGGGGCGAGCGCGTGCGGCTGCGGCAGCAGACCGGTCCGCGACACGGCGTGCACGGTACGGCCGGGCCGGTCGAGGAGCAGCGCGAGGTCGACGGCGGTGAGGCCGGTGCCGACGAGGAGGACGTCGTCCGTGTCGGCTACGGGGTCCAGGGCCCCGGGCGCCCAGGGGCGGGCCACGAACCGGTCGGACGCCGCGAGCGCGGCCGGGGCCCATTCGGCGCGGCCCTTCGCCGGGCCGGTGGCGAGGACCACGCTGTCGGCCGTCACGCTCCCGCCGTCGGCGAGCGTCAGCTCGACGCGCCCGGCGGCGGTCTCGGAGCAACGCGTGGCGCGCGTACGGAGACGGCGCACGGACACGGTGCCGTGCGCGGCGATGATGGCGCGGCCCAGGGTGTCGGCCAGGTAGGAGCCGTACCGGTGGCGCGGCGCGAAGTCCCCGGCGGTGACGGTCGACTCGCCGTGACAGGTGAGCCAGCGCTGGAAGTGCCCCGGGTCGTCGGGGTAGCAGCTCATGCCGCCCACGGGCACGTTGAGCCGGTGCTCGGGCGCCGGGGTGGAGTAGGCGACGCCCCGGCCGGCCTCGGGGGCCGGGTCGATGAGGACCAGATCGAGCGGGCTGCGCCGCCGGGCCGCGGCCTCGCAGAGCTGGATGGCGACGAGCGCGCCGGCCGCGCCGGCACCGACGACGGCCACGGTCGCGCGCGACCGGGTCGTGGGGGATGGGGCTGACACGGCGGCGGACGCCACGGGTACCTCCGGAGCGGACGGAGTAGCGGGAAGGAGCGACGTTGTTCACTATGTCGATGAACAAAGTGGATGGGCAACGCCGGATTCGGACAAGGGCGTGAAGAGGTGATCGGGGAGGCGTGCGGGAGCCCGCCGACTGCCGCTCGGGCGAACCCCTGTGAGACATTGGGCCGGTGAGGATCTCTGCACGTACGGATTACGCCATCCGGGCCATGGCCGAACTCGCCGACGCCCCCGACCGGCCGCTCAAGGCCGAGGACATCGCCGGCCGCCAGGACATTCCCGGCCGGTTCCTCTTCGTCGTCCTCGGCGATCTGCGGCAGGCGCGGCTGGTCACGAGCGTGCGCGGCCCCGAAGGCGGCTACACGCTCGCCCGGCCGGCGGCGGAGATCACGCTCGCCGACGTCATCCGGGCGATGGACGGACCCCTGGTGAGCGTGCGTGACCTGAAACTGACGGGGCTGGAGTACCAGCGGGCGGCGGCGCCGCTGCCCGACGTGTGGCGGGCCGTGCGGACGAGCCTGCGTCAGGTCCTGGAGGGCACGACGCTCGCGGACCTGGTGGCGGGGGAGCTGCCCGAGCTCGTGCGGGAGCGGGCGGCGGAGTACAACGACGACGTGCGCACGTACCCCTGACGTACGTGCCCGAACTCGTCGACTTGGTGGGTTAGTTGGCGTAGCGGCCGGTGGCGATCTCCCAGCGGTGGTACCCGGCTATCCAGGCCGCGAGACCGTCCACGTACCGCTGCGCCGCCTCGCGGCCGGTGACGGTGATCCCGAGCAGGTCGCATATCTCGGGTACGCGGGAGGACAGTTCGACGAAGCGGTCGACCATCGTCTGTGCCTCCCGCATGACCTGTGCGGCCGCCTCCTCGGGCGTGCCGCCGCGCTCCTCGCGAACGATCATCACCAGGTTGGCGACGTCGCCCCGTTCGAGCTCCTGTGCGTAGGAGTGCACGTCGTTCGTGAACGACGGTATGTCGGCGGCCAGTTGACGCATGCGGCGGAAGTCGGGGTGGTGCAGGAGCTCCTGCGGCAGCTCGAAGCGGTTGAGCCGCTCGACCATGTCGAAGAGGGTCTCCATCGCGGCCGTGCCCCGGCGCAGCGCCAAGTAGCCCTCCCGGTCCGGGAGTCGGCCGGAAAGCCGCCCGGCGGCCTCGGCGGGGTGGCAGGCGAAGTACCACTCCCAGTTGTACGCAGAACGGGCGCGCCAGCGGGCCGACATGCCGCGCGCGCTGCGCTCCCACAGGTCGACGAACGCCTCCTCGACAGGGGTACGGGACTCGGGCTCCGGCCCCTCGCCGTGCAGCAGGGCGGTCAGGCGGGCGCTCACCTCCGCGACGCGCGCCGGGGCCCGGCCGAGATCCGAGTCGAAGCGGTCGTCGAAGAGGAAGTAGAAGCTGATCAGGTCCACCGCGAGGACCAGGTCCTCGGCGTCGCATTCGGGGCTGGTGAACGCGGCGAGGCGGGGAACGTCCCATTTGTCGTACGACGACAGGTCGAGAGGGGCGGCGAGCCCCTGGTGACGGAGGAGCCAGGCGTGGTTGCCCTCCGCGCCGAATCCGCGATGCGGATTGGCGCGTGGTGGGAACGGTAGATCGAGCATCGCGGCGTTGAACACAGGCCCCCCAGGTTGTGATCCCGGGTGGTCTTCACGAGTCCCGGGAGCGACCGAAAGAGTACTTGACTTGATCATCAACTGCCAGAAACGTCAAGAGAGTCGTTTGTGAGGGTGCTGTCGGAATATGCGGCAGATGCCCCCCGCGCCACAGGCGATTCCCGGGTATCGCATGCCCCGAATCGGCCGTACCACACCCCTTCTTCGGATACGGCCGCACGGCGCGTCGGAGTGGGCGGGGGCGCCCGCGCGGAAGAATTCTTTCGGCCCCTGTCCGAACTACGGACATTCTCGGCCGAGGCTGAGCGACTCCCTCGCGTCGGCGGCGGGATGCCGCGGCGTGGTCGCCCGTGCGAGCCCTTTCGGAGCCCCTTCGGCCCCTCTGTGGCATCACGAATGGCTCGCGATGGCGCCACATGTGTGCCATAGTGGCACCACTGCGGGTTCGCGGTGTCGAGCGAAGGGGTCGGGTCATGGAGGCAGCGGGAAACGGGCAGCAGGCGGCGCCCGGCGCCTTCCGCGCCTTCGCGCGGTTCGTCCTCTGCGGCGGCGGTGTCGGGCTGGCCTCCAGCTTCGCGGTGGCAGGTCTCGCCGCGTGGCTCCCCTGGGCTCTGGCCAACGCGCTCGTCACCGTCGTCTCGACGGTGCTCGCCACCGAGCTGCACGCCCGGTTCACCTTCGGCGCCGGTGGGCGTGCCACCGTGCGCCAGCACGCGCAGTCCGCCGGTTCCGCGCTCGCCGCCTACGTCGTGACCTGCCTGGCGGTGCTCGCGCTCCCGTACCTGGTGGAACGGCCCGGGTCCGTAATCCAGTTGGTCGTCTACCTCGCGGCGTCCGCCCTCGCCGGTGTCGCGCGGTTCGCGGTCCTGCGGCTCGTCGTCTTCGCCCGGAGCCGTACGAAGGCGACGGCGCGGCCCGTCCTGCTCGCGGCGGTCTCCGACGGTGCGCCCCCGGCCGACCCCGCGACGCTCTGCCGCGCGGCGTGATCGCGGGCTGATCGCGGCCGGATCGCCGCCTGATCTCGGCCCGTCCGGGCAGAGCCCTGGCCTCACGCCCCCGGCAGGATGCGGCGCGTCTCGTACGCCCACATGGCGATCTCGACCCGGTTCCGGGCACCGAGTTTGGCCATCAGGCTGGCCAGGTGCGTCTTCACCGTGCTGAGGCTGATGTGCAGGGCGTCGGCGATCTCGGTGTTGGTCAGCCCGCGAGCGACCGCGAGGAGCACCTCCTCCTCGCGGGCGGTGACGGGGGAGACCGGCTGGGCCGCGGGCCGGCCGGCGGGCAGGTCCGCGAAGGCCTGGAGCAGGCGGACGGTGACGCTGGGCGCGATGAGCGCCTCACCGTCGGACGCCGACCGTACGGCCTGCGCGAGAAGGTCCGGGCCCGTGTCCTTGAGGAGGAATCCGCGGGCACCGGCGCGCAGCGCCCCGTACACGTACTCGTCGAGGTCGAACGTGGTGATGACGACCACGGCCAGCGGGTCGGCGACGCCCGGGCCGGCGACCAGCCGGGTGGCTTCGAGCCCGTCGAGCACCGGCATGCGGATGTCGAACAGGCAGACGTCGGGGCGCAGTTCGCGGGCCAGACGCGCCGCTTCCCGTCCGTCGGCGGCCTCGCCGACCACCTCGATGCCGGACTGGGCGTTGAGCATGATCCGCAGTCCGGTGCGGATGATCGCCTGGTCGTCAGCGACGAGGACGCGAATGGACACGGCTCTCGCTCCTCGTTCTCGGCAGCTCGGCTTCGACACACCAGCCCCGGTCGGTGCCCGGGCCGGCTCTCAGTGTGCCGCCGAGCAGGGCCGCGCGCTCCCGCAGGCCGGTGAGCCCGTATCCGTCGCGCCCCCGGCCGGTGCGCCGGCCGTCGTCGCGCACACTCACCCGTACCGTGTGCCGTTCCGCGGAGACCCTGACGACGAGCTCGGTCGCGTCGACCGCGTGACGCAGCGCGTTGGTCACCGACTCCTGCACGATCCGGTAGACGGCCGCGTCCACGGCCGGGGGCAGCGTGTCCAGTTCGCCGTCGAGCCTCAGGTCGACCCCGAGGCGGCCGCCCGGGGTGCGCACCAGGCGCTCCAGATCCGCGACTCCGCCAGGGGGCGCCAGTTCGGCGCCGACCTCCCGGTCGCGCAGCGTGGCCACCATGGCGCGCATCTCCTCCAGCGTGCGCGCCCCTTCCTCCTCGACTCCCTCCAGCGCCGCGACGGCGGCGGACGGGTCGGCGTCCGCGAGGACCCGGCCCGCCTGGGCGACGATCACCATGGCCGACACGTGGTGGGCGACCGTGTCGTGCAGTTCCCGGGCGAGCTGCTCGCGTTCGCGGGAGCGCACCTGGTCCAACTGCCGGTCGCGGGCGGTCACCTGGAACCGTACGGCGGCCCCGATCACGCCGGGCAGCAGCAGGAAGGCGATGCCCCAGACGTTCTCGACGACCGGGGTCTCGTCCGTGACGGAACACAGCGCGCCGGTCGCGAGGATCACCGCGGTACCCAGCACGATCTCGCGTCCCGATCCCCACCGGAGCAGCGCGTACACGAGTACGAGCACGACCGCGCCGGTGTACAGGCCGACGGGCTCGCGCGGTGCCGCGACGAGCGAGGCCCCCTGAAGCAGGCTCACCGAGCCGAACGCCAGCGTCACCACCGCCAGCGGGCGGGTCCGGCGCCAGAGGAGCAGCAGGCACGGCCACACGGCGAACACCACCGCCACCGGCCGCCACACGGCGTTCTCCCGCAGGATGGCCTCCAGGGCCACGGCGGCGAGGCCCGCGGCGAGCAGCGCCCAGTCCCGCCCCACCCGGGCGGGCGCGTCCGGCGGCCGGGGTTCGGTCCACAGCGTTCGCAGGTCGTCTCGGAGCATGCTTCCCAGCCTAAGCACCGTGGCGTACCGCGCATCGGCCGAAAGGACGGGTCGTCGCTCGGCCCCGGGGCCGACGGATCCGCGGCCCGCGGGCCGATGCCGGGGAGCACGGGGACGAGGAGCCTCGGCATCGTCGGCCGTACAAGGACGGCCGACGAGGTGGTTGGAGGACCCGATGCTCTCGAAAGCCCTGTCGCGCCTCGGCACGAGCGCCGCCCGTCATCCCTGGCGGGTGATCGCCGCATGGCTGGCCGTCGCCACGCTCGCCGTCCTCGCCGCCGTCGCCCTCGGCGGACGGACCGCGGACTCGATGACCGCTCCGGGACTGGACTCCGGACGGGCCGCGGAACTGATCGAGCGGGCGGGCACGGGCCAGGAGGGGATGACCGCCCAGGTGGTCGTCACTCCCCTCGACGACGGTACGACGTTCTTCGCCGACGCCGCCGCGCGCACCGCTCTCACGCGACTGCAGACCGAGGTGAAGGGGCTGCCGCACGTGCTCGGCACGAGCGACCCGGCGGGGGCGCTCGGCGCGGGCGGGGACACCGCCGTGCGCGGCGGCCTCGTCTCGGCCGACGGGCGGATCGCGGTCGTCCGGGTGCAGTACCCCGACCAGAGCCGGCTGTCGTCCGAGGACCTCGACGCCCTGGTCGGTCTCGGCGACCGGCTGCGCGCCGAGCTTCCGCTGCGCGTCGAGACGGGCGGGAGCCTCTTCTACGCCTTCTCCGACCCCGCCGGCGGTGTGAGCGAGCTGATCGGCCTGCTCGCCGCGGCCGCCATCCTGTTCCTGGCGTTCGGCTCGCTCGTCGCCGCCGCGCTGCCGATCGGCATGGCGGTCTTCGGGCTGACCGTCGGGGTCGCCGTGATGACGGTACTGGCGGGGGTGACGGAGGTCCCCACCTTCGCGCCGGTCCTCGGCAGCATGGTCGGGCTCGGAGTGGGCATCGACTACGCGCTGTTCGTGCTCGCCCGGCACCGGGAGTACCTCGCTCGCGGGCTCGATTCCCGCGAGGCGGCGGGGCGAGCGGTGGCCACGGCGGGGAGGCCCGTGGTCTTCGCCGGCGGCACCGTCGTGGTGTCGATCCTCGGCCTGGCCGTCGCGAACGTGCCGTTCATGACGGTGGGCGGGATCGCCGTCTCGATCGTCGCCCTGATCATGGTGGTCGCGTCGGTGACGCTGCTGCCCGCCTTCCTCGGCGCCGCCGGTACGCGCCTGGCCCGGCCCGGCCGGATCCGCCGCGCTCTGCGGAGCGGAAAGGCGGCCCGGCTCGCGCGGCGGGGCGAGCCGGCGGCGGCCGCCGCCGAGGCCGCCGGGTGGAGGCGCTGGATCACCCACGTCAGCCGCCACCCCGTGCCGTACGCGATCGGCGCGGCGGGGCTGCTGCTCGCGGCGACACTGCCCGTGCTCGGCCTGCGGGTCGGACTGCCCGACGACGGCTCGCTGCCCCAGAGCCGTACCGAGCGCCGGGCCTACGACCTCGTCGCCGAGGGGTTCGGCCCGGGCACGAACGGTCCCCTCGTCATCGCCCTGGACCCCGCCGGTGACCGGGGCGCGCTGGACCGGCTCGTCACCACGGTCACGGCGGATCCGGGCATCGCCTCCGTCGCGCCGGCGCACGTCGACCGGGGCACCGGCATCGCGACCCTCGTGGTGTTCCCGACCACCAGCCCGCAGGACGAGGCCACGACCGACACCATCGCCCGGCTGCGCGCCGACGTGCTGCCCGCGGCGATCGGGCACGGACCGGCCCATGCCCACGTCGGCGGCGCCGCCGCGAGCCTGTCCGATGTCGGCGGGCGCACCAGCGAGCGCCTGCCGGCGTTCGTCGCCGCCGTGCTGGCGACGTCGTTCCTGCTGCTCATGCTGGTCTTCCGCTCGGTCCTCGTACCGCTCAAGGCGGTCCTGCTGAACCTGCTCAGCATCGGCGCGGCCTACGGCATCATGGTCGCGGTCTTCCAGTGGGGCTGGGGCGGCGCGCTCATCGGGCTGGAAGCGACGGTGCCGATCGTGTCGTTCATCCCGATGTTCCTCTTCGCCATCCTGTTCGGCCTGTCGATGGACTACGAGGTGTTCCTCCTCTCCCGGGTACGCGAGGAGTATCAGCGCACCGGAGACAACGGCAGGGCGATCGTGGAAGGCGTCTCGAACACCGCCCGGATCATCACCTCGGCCGCCCTCATCATGGTGGCGGTCTTCCTGTCCTTCGCCCTGACCGAGGACCCCTCCACCAAGATGTTCGGGCTCGGCCTGGCCACCGCGATCCTCATCGACGCCACGGTCGTGCGCATGGTGCTGGTGCCGGCGACCATGACACTCCTCGGCCGGGCCAACTGGTGGCTGCCGACGTGGCTGGACCGGGTGCTTCCCGGCGGTCCGGTCGTCACCGATGGCACCGACGGCACGGTCGGCACCGTCGGCCCAGAAGAAGCCGACGCTGCCACCCCGCTTCCCGACAGGGCCTGAGACGCCCCCTAGGGCCTGTCCGGCGGATCATGGCCGGGGTCGCGGGGCCTGGCACGGCACCTCGCCGCGTTGCCGAAACGTCCCCATAGCTCCGCTATGGGGACGCCCCGGCGCCTTGCGATGCACCGCACCAGGCCCCGCGCCCTATCCGACCCTGATCCGCCGGACAGGCCCTAGTGCTCGCCGCCGTCGAAGACGCAGCCGACGATCGCGCCGCTGCCCATGCTGACCACACCCACCGACGGGTCGACGCTGGCGCGGACGAAACCGCCGCCGTAGCCGTCGTCGTACCCGTCGGCGGCCGTCTCCCTGGCGCCCAGATAGAGGCCCCAGTTGAGGAAGACGTCCTCGACTCCGCCCTCGTGGCCGGGGAACGGTTCCGCCGCCGGGCGGACGCGGTGCTGGAGGACGTACGGGGCGTTCATCGCCGCCGTGACCGCCGCCTCCCACTCCGCCGGTTCCGTCTCCCAGCCCGCCGTGATCCCGTGACCGCCGTGCAGCAGCGTCGGCTTGAGGATCAGCTCGTGACGGTGGGCCAGGGCGTAGGCCAGCATGTCGACGCGGGAGCCGTCGGGGGCCGTGGCCCGCGGCAGCACGTACCGCGTCCAGGGGAGGAGGCGGTCGACGCACGCGAGTTCGGCGGCGTCGAAGAGCTCGCGGTTCCGCTCGTCGGAGAGCATCGCCAGCGCGCCCTTGTTTCCGTACAGTTCGGCGTCGAGGCGGCTGAACAGGCCCACCTTGCCCTGCTCGACGGCGAGCATGAGCGGCTCCAACTGGGCCGTCGCGACGGGGTCGGTGAGATCCTCGGGGAGGAAGTAGCGGAAGACGACGTCCACTTGGCGTCCGTCGACCGTCGGACGGCCGTCCGGATAGGTGAACTCGCCCAGATCGCAGGCGATTCCGTCGATCCCGTACGCGCCCAGTTTCTCGGCGAACGAGCCGAGACGCGGGCCCACCACGGCGAAGTTGTCCACCGTGTCGACCACCGCGACGACCGGCGCCCGGTCCGCGGGCACGAACGCGGCGCACTCGGCGGACATGGTCCGTGCCATGAGGCCCAGCGTGTCCCGGTAGCGCAGTCCGTGCCGTCCCACGAACTCCTGGAGCGGCGGGTAGGACAGCATCGCCCGGTTGATGTCGGCGTTCTCGAAACCGCCCAGCGCGCTCGTGATGTTGAACTCGAGCAGCTTGAACCCCGTGCCGTCGTGGTACAGGTCGGCACGGCCCAGCGGGAGCAGCGACCCCGTCCGGGCGCTGCGCGTGATGATCGCCGTCTGTGCCGCGTCGAGGCCGACCGCCTCCGCGAGCGCGGCGATGCTCCCGCCGAAGAGCCGTTCCGGCAGCGAGCGCAGCAGCCCGTACACCGTGTGGAGGTCCTCGACGACAGCACCCCGCTCGGCCGCGCTGAGGAAGGCGGGGCCGTTGAGGAAGCGGTCCTTGTACGCGAGCGTGAGCGCGGCCGACTCCCGCGCGGCGGCCGTCGGGTGGCCGTGCTCGTCGGTGCCGCCGGGCGACCGGTGCCGCGCCAGCTGCTCGCCGTACGCGTGGCCGAGGCGCGACCTCGGCGGGACGAGGGGGCTCGTGGTCGTCATCGTGCGTCCTTCGTCTGTTCGGATTCCGACGCCGCGGCCGGTTCCGCTTCCGTCGCCGCGGCCGCCTCCGCCCGCGTGATCCACTGCCGGCGGGCGCCCGCCACGAGCGCCACGCCGACGACCGCCATGGCCACGGCCGCAGAGGCGAACACCGCGCGGGTGCCGATCTCGGCGGCGAGGACACCGCCGAGGGCCGCGCCGATCGGCAGGCCGCCCCAGGCGATCAGCCGGTACACGCTGTTGGCGCGTCCGAGCAGGTGCTGCGGGACCAGGGTCTGGCGCAGGACGACCACGACGACGTTCCAGGTCACCGTGCCGCAGGCGAAGATCGCGAGGGCCGCGCCCGCCGCGTACGCCGACGGGACGGTGGCGAGCACCGTCTCGCTCGTCGCGATCAGGACGGCGGTGGCGACCAACGCGCCCTCCCGGCCTAGCCGTTCCACGAGCGCGGGGGCGAACCGCGAGGCCAGCACGGCCCCGAGGGCCTGGCAGGCGAGCAGGACGCCATAGCCGAAGGCACTCAGGCCGAGCACCTTCCCGCTGTGGATCACGAGGACCGCGAGCATCGCGTTCCCGGCCAGGTTGATCAGGCACGACACGAGGGCCAGGCTGCGCAACAGCTGGTGACGGAAGAGCCACTTGGCGCCCGCCAGCATCTCCGTCATCACGCCGGACGTCTCCGGAGGCGCCTCGACGGGCCGCGTCCGGCGGATCCGGCTGACCAGGACGGCGGAACACAGGAAGGTGGCCGCGTCCACGCCGAAGGGCAGGGCCGTCGCGACCCCGAAGAGCAGCGCGCCGACGAGCGGTCCGATGAAGCCGGTGCCGGCCTCCTGGGCCGCCATGATCCGGGCGTTGGCCGTGGCCAGCCCGTCCTTCGGGGCGATGAAGGGCACGAGGACCTGTGCGGCGTTGCGGCACAGGACCTCGCCGACGCCGAGCAGGAACATGCACGCGTACAGGAGCGGAAGTCCGCCCCAGCCGCCGAGGATCCCGGCGGTGAGCACCCCGAGCAGAACGGCCCGGACCAGGTCGATCCGCACCATCATCTTCCGGATGTCGACACGGTCGACCAAAAGCCCCGCGGGGATGCCGAAGAGGATGAACGGGGCGGTGAAGGCGACCGATGCCGCGCCGATCAGGCGGGGGTCGTCGGTCAGGTGCGTGGCGAGCAGCGGCCCGGCGGCGATGGTCGCGCCGTCACCGAGCGAGGACACCGCGGCGGACCACCAGAGGCGCGAGAAGTCGCTTCCCAGGCGCGTCCGTTGCGAGCCGGCCTCATGGGCCTTCTCGCCCGTCGCGGCGCTCATGACGCCACGCGACGGGACAGCAGGCAGGGCATGATCTCCCCCTTCGAAGTGCCCTTACGGTCAGGGCACGGGGTTGCCGACAATAGTCGCCGGTCAGCGCCGCGTCGAGGGGCATCATCAGGTCCGTCGGCATCGAGAGCTCCTGTCGCTCAAGGGGCTCTTGGTGAAGGCGTGAAGCACCCTCGATGAAGATCAAACTCCGCATGTCTGAGGGGGTTTGTGAACTGCGCTCTTCTGGTATGTTCGCCGCCGCTGGCCACTGAATCGGCGGCCGCAGAGGGCGTGCAAGGGAGGGCATGCCGTCAAGGGGGCTTTCTCATCACGCTCTTGTGCCGAGACGCCGCCCCGCACACAGGGGCCGGACCGTCACGGCGACGACCCGCGCCGAGCGAACTCGGCATCCTCGTCCTCCAGCCGCGCGGTCACGCGTCGGCTTCCCGGCGCGCCCGCGGCCGACCTCGTCGGGCACGGTCTGGAACGGACACACATATTCCGGTGAGGCACCCGTGTGCCCGCAACTCAGGGCTGCCACAAGCAGCCGCGCGTCCATCGAAGGGGGAGGTCAACGCTCATGGGAACCCGCGAACCGGCCATGACGAAACCGACCACCGGCACCCGCCGTTGCCTCGTACGCCCATCGCTGTCCCGTCCGCCCCGGACCCACGGCCTCAGAACCGACGGAGGCATACGGTGAGCCTCACGGCAGACCTGCCCGACGCGCCCCCCGGCCTCGTCGAACCGGCGACCGTCGCCGTCATCGGCACCGGAGCGATCGGCCGCGACCTCGTCAGCAAGATCGACCGCTCGCCGGTCCTCGACTGCCGCCTCGTCGCGGGCCGCAACCCGGAATCCGCGGGACTCCGGTACGCCGAGAGCCTCGGCTACCCCACGACCGCCGGCGGCATCGAGGCCCTCCTCGCGGCGCCGCGCCCGTACGACATCGTCTTCGACGCGACGAGCGCCGCCTCCCACCGCGAGCACTGGCCGCTCCTCGAACCGCTCGGGACGCTGGTCATCGACCTGACGCCCAGCAAGATCGGTGACATGGTGGCGCCCACCGTCACGGGCGTCGCCTCCGCCACCGGCCGCAACGTGAACCTCATCAGCTGCGGCGGCCAGGCCTCCGTCCCCGTCGTGCACGCCCTCGCCGCGCGCTTCGACGTCGCGTACTTCGAGGTCGTCTCGACCGTCGCCAGCGAGTCCGCGGGCCGCGCGACCCGGCTGAACCTCGACGAGTACGTGGCCACCACCGGCCACGCCGTCACCGCGTTCTCCGGCGTCAAGGACGTCAAGGCCATCCTCAACATCAGCCCGGCCGTCCCCCCGGCGACCTTCAGGACCGCCGTCCGCGCCCGCGTCGCCGACGCCGACCCGGCGGCCGTCCGCGCCGCCGTCGACCAGGCCGCGGCCGAGGTGCGCTCCTTCGCCCCCGGCTACCAGGTCGTGTCCTGCGCCGTCGTGGGCGACCTCGTCACGATCACCGTCGAGGTCATGGCGCACAGCGACGTCCTGCCGCCGTACGCCGGGAACCTCGACATCATCAACTCCGCGGCGGTCATGGTCGCCGAGCAGTACGCGGCCCGCCAGGGCCGGGCGACCCGGACAGGGGTGACCTCGTGAAGCAGCTGACCATCCACGACCCGACCCTCCGCGACGGCCAGCACGCCGTCCGGCACCGCCTCGGCGCGACCGCCCTGCGCCGGTACGCAGAGGCCGCGAACGAGGCCCGCATCCCCGTCGTCGAAGTCGGCCACGGCAACGGCCTCGGCGCCTCCTCGCTCCAGGTCGGCCTCGCCGCCGTCAGCGACGACGAGATGCTGTCGACCGTCCGCGAGGCGCTCACCCACAGCCGCATGGGCGTCTTCATGCTGCCCGGCTGGGGCACCTCCACCGACCTGCGCAAGGCCGTCGACCACGGCGCCGACGTCGTCCGCATCGGCGTCCACGCCACCGAGGTCACCCTCGCCGAGCGCCACCTCGGCTTCCTCCGCGACTTCGGCGCCGAGGCCCACTGCGTCCTGATGATGAGCCACATGGCCACCCCGGCGGAGCTCGCCGACCAGGCCGCGCGGGCCGTCGCGTACGGGGCCCAGGCGGTCGGCATCATGGACTCGGCCGGCCACTTCCTGCCCGCCGACGTCACGGCCCGGATCGGCGCCATCGTCGAGGCCGTCGACGGACGCCCGGTCATCTTCCACGGCCACAACAACCTGGGCATGGCCGTCGCCAACTCCGTCGCCGCCGCCGACGCGGGCGCGCTCATCATCGACGGCTGCGCCCGCGGCTTCGGCGCCGGAGCCGGGAACACCCAGCTGGAGGTGGTCGTCCCGGTCCTCGAACGGAGCGGGTACACCACCGGCATCGACCTGTACGCGCTCCTCGACGCGGCCGACCTCGCCGAGCGCGAGCTCATGCCCGCGCCCCCGGTGACCGCGTCGATGAGCATCGTCAGCGGCCTCGCCGGCGTCTTCTCCGGCTTCAAGCACCGGGTCGTCGAGCTCTCCTCGGCCGCCGGTGTCGACCCGCGCGACGTCTTCTTCGAGCTCGGCAGGCGCCAGGCCGTCGCCGGCCAGGAGGACCTGATCGTCGACGTGGTGGCGGCACTCGCCGAAGCCCGTACCGCCGAAGCCCGTACCGCCGAAGCCCGTACCGGCGAAGCCCGTACCGGCGAAGCCCGTACCGGCACCCCCGGCACCCCCGGCACTCCCGGCGTCTCCGGCACCGACGGTGCCGCCGCCCGCGACAAGACCCACGCCTGAACCGACGGCGCGAGCCACGGCCGACGGGACGACTGACCCCGGCCCATCAGAGAGGAGGACCCCCGACATGGCAGTAGCCGACGCGGCACCCGAGTCGAGCGGAACGGCGGGTGTGGAGATCACCCGCATGACCTTCGACGAGTTCCTGGCCATCGGCCCGCAGGGCCTGTACAAGGCCGACGAGCCCGTGGTCATCAAGCTCCCCGCCAGCGTGCAGGGACTCGGCCGGGACGAGGTCGCGGCCCGCCTGGCCGAGATGACCGTCACCCTGTTCACCGAACCGGGCGACAAGAACCACCCGGGCCGCTGGGAGACCAGGGACATCAAGCTCCGCGACTTCTTCGCCGACGAGCGGAACCTGTCCGGCACCGACACCTGGCACCGCGTGGTCTCCAACATCCGCAGCAGCCCCGCCGACGTCAACGCCGTCATCGGCTTCGACGCCGAGGAGCTCTTCGGCTACGGAAACAGCCTCTACGCGGCGAACCTGTGGATCAGCCACCAGAGCGTCTTCACCAAGAACCACTTCGACGAGTTCGAGAACTTCAACATCGCCCTCGAAGGCCGCAAGCGGTTCATCATCGCCCCGCCCGGCGTCCGCGACTACTACCCCCGCTCCGTCCTCAAGGGGTACGGGGACAAGTCCCAGGTCTTCGACCTCGACGACGTCGACCTCAAGCGCTACCCGAGGCTCGCCGCCAAGCTGGCCCGGCGCCGCGACTTCGTCCTCGAACCGGGACACATGCTCTACCTCCCGCTCGGCTGGTGGCACCAGGCCGAGTCCCTGGGAGACATGAACATCAACGTCAACTTCTGGCTCAAGTCCAAGAAGATCCTCCGCAGGCCGCACGTGCTCGGCGTCGCGCTCTACACGTACGCCCACCGGAGGCTCAACGGCGTCTACAGCTACAAGCCCACCGAGGTGAACTCCTGATGACCGACCTGAACAGCGCGGCCGAGCGCAAGTCCATCACCCCCACGCACAAGTACCGCAACAACGACCGGCTGATCGGCATCGGCAACGCCTTCTGGGACATGTCGTACGAGAACGGCGTCGCCGGCATCGTCGGCGACCTCGAAGACGGCCTCTTCACCATGCCCGACGGGCACGAGTTCGTGAACTTCACCGTCTGCTCCTACCTGGACCTGGACACCCACCCCAAGGTCATCGACGGCGCCGTCGAGTCCCTGCGCCGCTTCGGCGTCCTCGACCACTGCATCCCGCGCACCCGCGTCCAGACGCCCGTGCTCCTGGAGCTGGAGCAGAACCTCGGCGAGCTCTTCGGAGCCATGGTCATCAGCGCCATCTCGACGGCCGCCGCCAGCACCGGACTTCTGCCGATCATCGCCTCCGGCCACCTCGGCAACGGCACCCGGCCGCTCATGGTCTTCGACAAGAACGCCCACGTCTCCATGGCCAACGCCAAGCCGAGCTGCGCCGACGAGACCGAGGTCGTCACCTCGAAGCACCACGACATGGACTTCCTCAAGGACATGTGCCGCACCTACGAGCGCGTCTGCTACGTGGTCGACGGCTCCGACAGCCTCGGCGGCTACGCGCCCGTGAACGAACTCGCCGAACTCCAGGAGAAGTACAACCTCCTGGTCTTCTACGACGACTCCCACTCGCTCTCCGCCTACGGCGAGCGCGGCATCGGCTACGTCCGCTCCCACGCCCCGATCCTCGACGAGCGGACCATCACCGTCGCCACCCTCAGCAAGGGCTTCGGCGCCGGCGGCACCGCCATCCTCCTCGACGGCTACCCGGAGGCCACCCGCCGCCTCGTCGAGCGCTTCGCGGGCCCGCTCGGCTACTCGCAGAAGATGAACGCCGCCGCCGTCGGCGCCGCCCTCGCCTCCGCCGAGATCCACCGCACCGACGAACTCGACCTGCTCCAGGGCAAATTGCGCGCCAACATCGCGCTCTTCGACTCCCTGGTCGCCACCGAGCAGTCCGGCAGCACCTACCCGATCCGCGTCGTCCCCATGACGGACGAGAACGTCGTCGAGGGTGCCCAGCAGGTCTTCAAGGCCGGCTTCTACACCTCGCCCGTCTTCTTCCCGATCGTCGCCCGCGGCACCGCCGGACTCCGCGTCATGCTCCGCGCCGGCCAGACCGAGGACCAGATCAGGCGCCTCGCCACCGCGCTCATCGCGGCCGGCGCCCGCCCGGCGGACCCCGTCCCCGGAGCGGTGGCGCCGTGACGGCCGACGGAGGCACCCGGGCCAGGCCGCGCAGCATCCTCTACACCCCCGCGCTCTCCCTCGACCGGGTCATGAAGGCCTGGAGGTACGACGCGGACGTCCACCTGATCGACCTGGAGGACTCCGTCCCGCCGGCCGACAAGCCGGCCGCCCGGGAGATCTGCCGGGCCGCCCTGGAGAAGGCGCCCAGGCCGGGGAACGTCGCCGTGCGGATGAACGCGCTCGGCACGCTCGCCGCCATTCACGACGTGGTCCTGTTCGCCGAGGCCCCGGTGAAGCCCGGCATCGTCCTCATGACCATGGTGACGACAGCCGTCGAGGTCGATCTGCTGCGCCGCACGCTCGCCTCCGCGGGCGTGCGGCCCGAGATCTACGTGACGGTGGAGACCGTCGAGTCGATCCACGACATCGACGCCATCGCCCGCGCCGCCGACGGGCTCGTCTTCGGCTCCGCCGACCTCGCCGCCACCCTCGGCGTCGACATCAGCTGGGAGTCGATGCAGGCCGCCCGCCAGGCCATGGCCATGGCCTGCGCGCGGTACGACACCGTCTGTGTCGACACCGCGAACTACCGGCTCTCCGAGCCGGAGGTCCTCACCGAGGAGACGACCCGGGTCCGCTCCCTCGGTTTCCACGGCAAGGCGACGGTGCACCCCAGCGAACTCGCCGTGATCAACCGTGTCCTGGGCCGGGACGCCGACGAGCTCGACCACGCCCGCCGGGTCGCGGCGGCCGTGGCGGCGGCCGACGGCGGCATCGCCGTCCTCGACGGCCACATGGTCGGCCCGCCGTTCGCCCGCCGGGCCCGCGACACCGTCGCCCGCGAGGACGCCTGGCTCAGCCGCTTCGGCGGACCCGGCAGGGGAGGGGAGCAGTGACCGCCCACGTCACGGTCGACGCCCCCGTCACGGTCCAGGCCCCCGTCACGGTCCAGGCCCCCGTCACGGTCGGGGCCGCCGACATGGCCGGCACCCGGGCGATGGTCCGCGTCGTCGACGTCCTCGGCGAGATGTTCGTCGACCTCGCCGAAGGCCGTACGAGCTCCCCGGCCCGTACCGTCGTCGAACACGGCGACAGCAAGGTCCTCCTGGTCAGCCCCGCCGTCTGGGAGCGGCGCGGGGTGGGCAGCGTGAAGGTCACCACGCTCACCCCCGACAACCCCGGGCGCGGCCTGCCCCTCATCCACGGCATCGTCGCGCTCACCGACCTGGAGACGGGGCGGATCACCGCCCTGCTCGAAGGCGCCGAGCTCACCGCCGTCCGCACCGGCGCCGTCGCCGCCCTGGCGACCCGCTGGTGCACCCCCGAGGACGCCGACGAGCTCGCCGTCATCGGCGCGGGCGTCCAGGCCCGCGCCCTGATCCGGGCCGTGTCGGCCGTACGGTCCCTCCGTGCCGTACGGATCCACTCGCGCACCCGCGCCGGGGCCGAGAAGCTCGCCGACTGGGCCCGCGAGACCCTGCCCGGGCCCGTACGGGTGACGGTCCACGACACGGCGAAGGAGGCCGTCGCCGGGGCGCCGATCATCTGCACCGCCACCTCCACCGACGACGCCACCCCCGTGGTCGAGGCGGACTGGGTGAGCCCCGGGGCACATGTGAACGTGATCGGCGGCACCCACCCGGACGCCGTCGAGCTCGACCCCGCCCTCCTCGCCGACGCCCTGACCGTCGTCGAGGACCCGGCCGCCGCCCTCGACGGCGCCGGGGAGATCCGGGCCGCACTCGCCGGCGGCCTGATCACGGCCGGCGACCTGCACGCGCTCGGGACGCTGGTCGGCGGGGGAATGGACGACGCCGTCGCCCGCACCTCGGTCCTGCGCACCTGTGGCATGGCCATCGAGGACACGGCCGCGGCCGTGGCCCTGTACGAACAGCACATCGAACGGCACATCGAAGAGCACAGCGAACAGCACAGCGAAGAGCACGGCGAAGAGCACGGCGAGAGAGTGGGAGCGGGCGATGGGCACGCATGAGAAGCCCGGCACGGGCAACGGGCACGCGTGGTTCGGCGACCACCTGCTGAGCCCGGCCGCGCCGGCGGACACCATCCGCCACCTGCTGCGCGCGGAGCTCGACGGCACCGGCTGGCCCTACCAGCCGGTCCTGCCCGCCGCCCCCATGGCCATCCCGCGCGCCTCCTACGCCGAGGTGTTCCGGGTGAGCCTCGCCCTCACCGAACTCCTGCGCCGCACCGCCCTGGAGACCGGCCGCACCACCGCCGAGCGCCTCGCGGCCTACGGCATGCCGGGGACCGAGGACCGGCTGTGGATGGACGACGCCTTCATCGAGGAGCGGTACGCCGACTCCGTCGTCCGCCCCGACCTGGTCATCGGCCCGAACGGGCCGCAGATCGTGGAGTTCAACGTCAGCGGCGCGCTCGGCGGCGTCCTGGAGACGCAGAGCCGCCTCGCCGTCTGGAGCCGCCTCCACGCGGACCAGTACGGCCGGCTCCCCTTCCACTCGCCGGTGCCCTTCGCCGTGCGCGCCGAGATGTACCGGTCGCTCGCCGACGAACTCGGAGTCGCCCCGCGCGTCGCCGTGGTCGGCAGCTCCCAGGTCATCGGGGTCGAGAAGCGGTACTTCCAGCTGGAGGCCGACTACAACAACGCCCGTGGCCTGACCACGCGCTTCTTCGAACCGGAGGAGCTGCACGAGGCCTGGGACTGCGCCCCGCACCTGCGCTACCCCGTCGGACTGCGGAACTTCACCATCCCGGACTGGCTGGAGGTCGGCCTCGACACCGACGCCGTCCAGGCGGCGCTGGACAACGGCGTGGTGCTCGTCGGCACCCAGACCTCCACCTTCATGCACAGCAAGATCACCATGGGGCTGCTGTCCGAGGGACGGCCCTGGATGACCTCCGCCGAGCGCGCGCTCGTCGAGCGGTACCTTCCGTGGACGCGCGTCCTGTCGGACCGCAAGACCGAACGCGACGGCAGCCAGGTCGACTTGGTCCGCCACGTCGTCGACCACCGTGAGCGGTTCGTCCTCAAGGCCGCCCTCGGGGAGTGCGGCAAGCAGGTCGTCCTCGGCCGGGACGTCGACCAGGCCGCCTGGGAGACGGCGATCGGCGAGGCCGTCGCCGAGAGCGGCACCAGCATCGTGCAGGAGTTCGTCGAGCCGCAGACCTGCCGGGTCACCCTCGTCGCCGACGGAACCGACGAGACGTACGAGGCCGAAGTCGCCCCGGTCCTCGGACCGTTGCTCTTCGGCGGACGCGCCGCCGGGCTCTTCTGCCGCTTCTACGGCGACGGGTCCGCCGGCATCGTCAGCGTCCGCGGCGGCGTCAGCAGCTCGGACAACGTGATGGTCGCCGTCTGACGACGGCGGCACCCCCCCCGTGCCGGCGCGCCTCAGGGCGCGCCGGCCGCACAGTTCTACCTCCGGAGTGAGAACGGCATGACCCTGCGCCACGTCAAGGACAACGAGTACGTCGAGGAACACGGCGGCGACTACGAGGACTTCGAGCCCGGCATGGTGATCCGGCACTGGCCCGGCCGCACCCTCTCCGAGGCCGACAACACCTGGATGACGCTGCTGACGATGAATCAGCACCCGCTCCACTTCGACCGGACGTACGGCGAGGGCGCCGAGTACGGCCGGATCCTGGTGAACAGCGGCATCACGCTCTGCCTGGTCGGCGGCATGACCGTGCAGGCCCTCTCGGCGCGCGCGGTCGCCAACCTGGGCTGGGACAGGGTCCGGCTCAAGGAGCCCGTCTACGTCGGCGACACCCTCTACGCGACCAGCACCATCCTCGACAAGCGGCTGTCCCGGTCCCGCCCCGGGCAGGGCATCATCACCGTCGAGACGGTGGGCACGAAGTCCACCGGCGAGACCGTCATCGTCTTCGAGCGGTCGTTCATGGTCCGCTGCCGCGAGCAGGGGGAAACCGCCCGCGGGGAATGATCACCAGTTTGTTCCAGGGGGCTCCGAATGATCGTTCGGTCTGACAGGATGACCGGCATGACGAGCGAGAACCAGCCCAAGGCAGGCCACCGAGGCACCCCCGCGAACAACGCGTTCCGTGACTTCATGGCCTCCGGCTGGGCGACCGACGACCGTTCGCCCACCCCCCGCGCCGAAGTCGCCGATCACGCCGCCCGCCGACGCGAGGCCCTCTCCGGACAGTTCCCCGGAGAGCGGCTCGTCCTGCCGGCCGGCGGCCTGAAGGTCCGCAGCAACGACACCGACTTCACCTTCCGGCCGCACACCGCCTTCGCCCACCTCTCGGGGCTCGGCGCGCAGGCGGAACCCGACAGTGTCCTCGTCCTCGACCCCCGCCCCGAGGGCGGACACGAGGCCGTCCTGTACTTCCGCCCGCCGGCCCCCCGTGACACCGAGGAGTTCTACAACGACTCCCGGTACGGTGAGTTCTGGGTCGGCTACCGCCCGACCGTCGCGGACGTCGAGTCCGAGCTCGGCCTCACCGCCCGCCACATCGACGAGCTGACCGCCGACCTGGCCAAGGACGAGGCCGCCGCCCGGCTGCGCGTGGTCCGCTCGGCCGACCCGCAGCTCGCCGAGCTCGTCGACACCACCCGTACGCAGGCGGGGAGCGCTCTCACGGCCGAGGAGCAGACGGAGGCCGACGGGGCGCTGGAGCGTCACCTCTCCGGCATGCGCCTGCTCAAGGACGCGTGGGAGGTCGAGGAGATGCGCAAGGCCATCGCCGGCACCCACCGCGGCTTCGACGCGATCATCGCCACCCTCCCCGAGGCCGTCCGCAAGGGCCGCGGCGAGCGCTGGGTCGAGGGCATCTTCGGCCTGTACGCCCGCCACGAGGGCAACGGCGTCGGATACGAGTCGATCTGTGCCTCCGGCGACCACGCCAACACCATCCACTGGACGAAGAACACCGGCGAGGTCCGCGAGGGCGACCTCATCCTCGTCGACGCGGGCATCGAGGTCGACTCCCTCTTCACCGCCGACATCACCCGCACCCTCCCGGTCACCGGCCGCTTCACCGACGTCCAGCGCAAGATCTACGATGCCGTGCACGAGGCCCAGCAGGCCGGCATGGACGCGGTGAAGCCGGGCAACAAGTTCAGCGACGTCCACGCCGCCGCCAACGCCGTCATCGCGCGCCACATCCACGAGTGGGGCCTGCTCCCCGAGGGCGTCACCCTGGAGCAGACCCTCGACAAGGAGAACGGCGGCTGGCACCGCCGCTGGATGGTCCACGGCACCTCGCACCACCTCGGCATGGACGTCCACGACTGCCAGCTCCTCCTGCGCGAGGAGTACATGGACGGCGAGCTCAAGCCGGGCATGATCCTCACCGTCGAGCCGGGCCTCTACTTCAAGGCGGACGACCTGCTCGCCCCGGAGGAGTTCCGCGGCATCGGCGTCCGCATCGAGGACGACGTCCTCGTGACGGAGGACGGCTACGAGAACCTGTCGGCCGCGATGCCGCGCGGCTCGCACGAGGTCGAGGAGTGGATCGCCGGGATCGCGAACCGCTAGGAGACACCGAAGAGCGGGCCGGGGCACACGTGGTGTGCCCCGGCCCGCCGTGTCAGGGGCGCGGTCCGGTCGGCAGGTAGTACGGCCGGTTGTGGGCGGCCACCGGAGGGGACTGGAACGACCAGGCGCCGACGGCGGCCGGGGCCGTGCCGAGCAGGGCGTGGACGTCGGCGCCGAGGGCCCCGTCCGGGGCGTGCACCTCCAGGCGGGTGCGGTCGGCGTGCTCGCGCGCCGCGAGGTCGTACCAGCGGTACGGCTGGTAGACGTTCATGGGCCCGGCGAGGAGCCGCCCCTCGCGGTCCGTGCCGTACCCGGTGACCGGGGCGGAGTTCGCGGCGACGGGCGTCAGCCCGTCGAGCCGCACCGCGAGGTCGATCAGCGGGTTCCGGCCGGGCACCAGCGTTTCGTCCGGGCCGACCGTCGCCTCCAGGCACCGCACGGACCAGGTTTCGCCCGCCGGCCCGTTGAGTGACGGCAGACCGACCTCGAACCGGCCCGGGACCTTGGGCTCCGCGTAGAGCTCTCGACCTGCCCGGATCGCGAACGGGTTGTCGCACACGACGTGGAGCCGCGCGATCCCGAGCAGTTTCGTCTGGTCCCAGCCGCACGCGTACTGGGCGTAGGTGAGGCGCGGCAGACGCCCGCCCTCGGATGTCGGGAACGCGATGACACTGAACTCGATCTCCTGCGTGACCCCGCCGCCGAACGCGTACTGCGCGAAGTACAGCTGGTAGTTGAGCGAGACGAGCGCCAGCCCGTCCTCGAAGACCGCCGCCGTCAGGTCGGGGTGCTGCTTGGCGAGCAGCGCGCGCACGGGCTCGTACGGTACGAGCCAGTCGACGCCCACCTGGTGCAGGGCGCCGTAGTGGAAGGGGAGCTGGAACGGTTCCGCCACCGGCGGGAGGGGGAGGGAGGGGGCGGGGCGGGCATGCGGGTCGGTCACTGGGTGGCTCCTCGGGTCGGGGTGGCGACGGGGACCGGCCGGTCGCGTGCGACGAGATCGGCCGCGATCCGCTCGGCGCTGCGCAGGGCGAGCGCGGCCATCGTCAGGGTCGGGTTGGAGGTGGCCACCGACGGCATGCTGCCGCAGCCGACCGCGTACAGCCCCGGGTGGTCCCAGCAGCGCTGCCAGGAGTCGACCACCGACGTCGTCGGCGAGTCGCCCATGACGTGGGTGCCGGCGGCGTGACCGGCCCCGCGGTAGCCGTAGGTGCGGCCGTCGCGCGTGAAACGTCCGGGCCAGGCGGCCGTCGGGGCGTAGTCCGTGTGGTCCTCGGCGCCGAGCAGCGCGAAGATCTGGTCCGACACCGCCCGGGCGGCGACCATTCCCGCCTTCACGTGCTCGTCGAGGTCGTACGTGACGCGTGGCAGGGGAAGCCCCAGCGCGTCCCGCTCGCTCGGATGGAGGGTGACGCGGTTGGCGGGATCGGCGCTCTGCTCCATCTCGAACTGGAGCGTGAACTGGCGGCGGATCCGGTCGCCGAGGGCCTCCCTCAACTCGCCACCCAGCAAGCCCCGATCGGTGAGGAAGTGGTGGACGTCCGTGTCCACGGGGCCCTTCGCCCACACCCACCCCCACGTCCCGAACTCGACGCGGAACGGGGCCCGCGACCTCCGCGCCGGACCCGCGCGGAACCCCTCGAAACCGGAGACCGACCCGGGGCCCCGGTACGGACCGGTGTCCTCGGGCAGCAGCCCCCAGGTCAGCAGCACGGGATGGTCCATCAGGTTGCGCCCGACCTGCCCGCTCCGGTCGGCCAGCCCGGAGAGCAGCAGGAGGCGCGCGTTCTCGATCGCGTGCGCGGCGAGCACGACGACGTCCGCGTGGGCGACGGACGACCCGCCGTCGTACGAGCGGTACTCCACGCCCGTGGCCCGCCCCCGCCCGTCGACCAGGACCCGGCTCACCACGGCACGGTCCCGCAGGGAGACGGTGCCGCTCCACCGCCCCTGGGTCTTGAGCGGGGTGTACTTGGCACCCGAGGGGCAGTGCGGGATGCAGCTCGCGTTGCCCACGCACCGGCTCTCGGCGTCCGGGCGGCCGTGCCGCCCCCGTGGCATATAGCCGCGGCCCCCGTCGTACCGGGGATCGGGCACGGTGTTGCGGGCGTGCGGCGTCCCGACGACGGTCAGCTCGGTCTCGGTCAGGCCGACGGGGTCCTTGACCCTCCGCCCGTCGAGGCGTGCGGCGAGAAGCCGGTCGAGCCGGGCGGCGGGCAGCGGCAGCATGGGGAAGACGTAGTCGTCGGGGAAGGGCAGGCCGACGCGCCGGCGCTGCTCGTCGACATCGGCCGCCACCCCCAACTCCGCCTCCGCGGCCCGGTAGTGGACCTCCAGGTCGTCGTACGAGAGGGGCCAGCGGCGCCCGTACCCGAACGCCTCGGTGTCGAAGTCCTCGGGGAGCATGCGGGGCGCGAGGCCGGTCCAGACGTTGCCGGTGCCGCCGTTGACGCGGACGTACCCACTGGCGTAGGGGAGGGGACCGTCCTGCCGGAGGTGGCCGGTGGCGCGGAAGCCCGCCGTGTTCGTTCCCGTGACGTCCGTGACCTCGGGCCACGGCACGGCCGGATGAGGCCGGTAGGCGGACCCGGGAACCTTGACGGAGGCGGCGAGATAGGTGGCGAGCGGATCGTCCTCGTCCCCGCCGCGTGCCCCCGCCTCCAGCACGAGGACGCGTCGCCCCTCCTGCCCGAGCCGCTGCGCGACGAGCGACCCCGCGACACCGGCACCGACGACGATCACGTCGTACCGCGTCACCGGGCATCACCGGCGCCCGACCAGCTCCCGTACCCGCGAGGTGCCGTGGCGGGAGCCGCGATTCCGGCGGCCTTCCAGACGAGGGCCTCCGTGTACGACCGGCCCGACACCAGGGTCGGCGGGGGTCCCGGCCAACTCCCCGTGTACCAGAGATAGGTCACGGATCTGGCGGCCCTGGCCGTCGGCTCGTCCGTGAGTCCCGCCGGATCCGCGCACGCGTCGAGCAGGTCGCCGTAGAGCTCGGCGCCGAGCCGTTCCCGCGCGACCGCCCGGTACGTCTCCGTCAGACCGGTGGCCACGAGGGCGGACTCGTCGAATCCCGTCAGCCGCGCCGACAGGGTGAGGAAGGGCTGTGTGTCGTCAGTGTGGGGCACGCGGGCATCGGTGCCCGTGCCACCGCCGCCTCATGCGCCGCGCCCCCGGATGGGCTGGAACTCGACGCGGGGCGCTCCCTCGTGGGACGGACGGCGCTCGAACGGAAGGTCGGTGTACGGAAGAAGGACCGGTGTACGGAGGGAGGCGCCCGTGCTTCAGGCGTCGGGCGGTCGCGGGGCCGGCGTCGTGACGGTGAAGGCGAGGCCCGTGATGACGCCCTCGGCCCGGCGTTTGAGGCGTCCGGCGACCGGTTCGAGGAGGTGGGCGCGGGAAGCGGGGAGGGAGACGGCGAGGGCCGCGGGCACGTCGCCGACGGTGATGGGCACGGCGGCGCAGACCGTCCCCAGCGCGTACTCCTGCCGCTGGTAGAACGGCCCGCCCCGGGGCAGCCGCGCGAGCCGCCGCAGCAGCGCGTCCTCGTCCGGGACGGTGTACGGGGTGAGCCGCTCCACGGGGTGCCGGGAGAGGTGCTCGCGGCGGGCGTCCTCGTCGAGCTGGGCGAGCAGGCACTGACCGGCCGCGTGGGCGTGGGCGGAGCGGCGGAAGTCCGCCCACTCCTCCGTCGCCGGGGTGGCGGGTCCCGAGGCGATGCCGGCGACCCGGACCTCGCCCTCCTGGTACAGCGTGAAGTAGACGGCGGCGCCGAGTTCGTCGCGCAGCGTGCCCAGCCAGTCCGCCATCTCCGCCGGGCGGGTCTGCCGCGCGGCGGAGGCACCGAGCCTGGCTCCCGCGCAGCCGATGGTGTACACCCCGCCCTCGCGCCGCAGATAGCCCTCGTGGGTCAGGGTGCGCAGCAGGTGGTACGTGGTGGCGAGCGGTATGCCGGTGCGGCGGGCCAGGTGCTTGGCGGTCGGCCCGCGGTCGTCCTCGGAGATGGCGTCGAGCAGGCGCAGGGCCCGGCGGACGGACTCGATGAGCGTGGGATGGCTCGTGGGCATGGCGGTTCCCTCGGGTTCGGACGACAGGGGTCGGCCGACCGATTCCCCATGGACTGAATATTTCCTCAGGGAATGTGTGGGAATGGGGGGTAATCAGCGTGAGTTGTGTGAACGATGTGAAAGGTCGGATGAGTGACAGGAGCATGGCGAAGCGGGTGGTTCAGGCCACGCCCCGGACCCGCCTGACGAGCAGGCCGCCGACGAGGATGGCCAGAGCCGCGGTGACGTACAGGCCGGTGTACCCGCCGAGATGGGCGATGACCGGAGCGGCCAGGGCCGGGGCGAGCACCTGCGGGCCCGAGTTGGCGATGTTGATGACGCCCAGGTCCTTGGCGCGGTCGGCGGCCTCGGGCAGGACCTGGGTGACGAGGGCCTGGTCGACGGCGAGGTAGATGCCGTACCCCGCCCCCAGGACCGCGGCGGCGGCCAGCGCCGCGGGCCAGGTGTGGACCAGCGCGAGGAGCAGTGCGGCGGCGGTCATGATCACGGAACAGAGGACGACGAACTTCTTGCGCTGCCCGAGACGGTCGGACAGGGCGCCGACCGGGACCGCCGTCAGCGCCGCGCACAGCGTGTAGACCAGGGTGAGGATGAGGACGCCGGTACCGGGGTCGTCGTAGTGGACGGCGTCGGCGAGGAAGTAGAACAGGTAGAGCGTGCCGAGCGCGTTGCCCAGGTTGATCAGGAACCGGGTCAGCCAGGCCCAGGCGAAGTCCGGATGACGCCGGGGGCTCAGCCAGAACGAGCGCGCGAAGGCCCGCGCGTCGAAGGCGGGGCGCAGCTCCCGGGGCAGCGCCGGTTCGCCGTGGCGCAGGAAGGGGAGGGCGAGGGCGACGGTCAGCGCGGCGAGGACCCCGTACCCGGCGCCGACGCCGGTGACCACCATCGTGGTGATCAGCGCGCCGACGACCAGGCCGACGGACTGCATCAGCCCGGTCCAGCCGGAGACCTGGGCCCGCTGGGCGAGCGGCACGCGGTCGGCGACCGGCGTGCTCACCCCGGCCAGCATGGCGTTCAGGCCGGCCTGGGCCAGGCACCAGCCGACGGCCACCCCGGCCACGGTGTGCTGGGAGGCGGTGAAGGCGAGCCCCGCCGCCCCGGCGAGCGCGCCGCCGAGGATCCAGGGCCGCCGACGGCCGTACCGGCTCGTCGTCCGGTCCGACCAGGCTCCCGCGATCGGGTTGACCAGGACGGCGACGAGCGCGCCGAGACCGGTCACGACGGAGAGGGCGTCGTTCTTGTCCTGCGCGTCGATGTGCTCCAGCTGGAGCGGCAGCAGGATCTGAATGGGCGTCATGAACGCCATGAAGACGGCGAGCGTGGCCAGCGAGAGGTCGACCGTCCAGCCGACCTTCACCGGGGCGGTGGGTTCGGCGAACACGGCGGCGTCCGTGGACGCCTCGGCCGCGTCCGCCCCGCCTCTCCCGCCCGCGTCCGCCGGGTCCGACGCGGAAGTGCGTGCCATGGGGGGACTCCGTCGCTCAGGATCGCTGAGAGGCGATCAGGTTGCGGTACCACGCGTAGCTCGCCCGGGGCGTGCGCTCGCCCGTGGCGAAGTCGACCTCGACCAGGCCGAAGCGCTGGTGGAAGCCCTCGGCCCACTCGAAGTTGTCGAGAAGCGACCAGGTGAAGTAGCCCCGCACGTCCACGCCTTGGGAGGCGGCGCGCGCGAGCGCGTCGAGGTGGCCCGCGAGGTAGTCGATCCGGGCCTGGTCGTCGAGACCGGCCGGCTGCGCGCAGCCGCTCTCGGTGATCCAGACGGGCGGAAGGGCGTCGCCGTAGCGGCCCTTGAGGCCGGTGAGCAGCTCGGTGAGGCCGTCGGGGACGACGGGCCAGCCGAACGAGGTCCGCTCGTAGGCCTCTTCGGGTTCGGCCAGGTCGAAGGGCAGTCCGGCGGCGGGGTCGGCCGGGGCGGTGATCCAGCTCGGGTTGTAGTAGTTGACGCCCAGGCCGTCGAGGGGGGCGGCGATGGTGTCGAGGTCGCCGTCCTGGATCACGTCACCCCAGGTCGGGTCCGTCATGCCGTACGCCGAGAGGTCCGGGTAACGTCCCGTCAGGATCGGGTCGTTGAAGAGCCGGTTGTGGAGGATGTCGTAAGCCTCCGCCGCCGCACGGTCCTTGGCGTCCGCCGCGTCCGAACGGAGCCGTACGGGCGTGCAGTTGTTGGCTATCAGGATCTGCGCGCCGGGCACGGTCTCCCGCACGGCCCGGGCGGCGAGGCCGTGGCCGAGGAGCTGGTGGTGGGCGACGGGCAGCGCGCCGAGGAGCAGCGCCCGGCCCGGGGCGTGGACCCCGAAGCCGTACCCGAACGACATGTGGACGAACGGCTCGTTCAGCGTGATCCACCGCTTGACGCGGTCGCCGAGCCGCTCCGCCACCACGGCCGCGTACTCGGCGAACCGGTGCGCGGTGGCACGGTTGAGCCAACCGCCCTCGTCCTCCAGGGCCTGCGGCAGGTCCCAGTGGAAGAGCGTGGGCGTGGGCTCGATGCCGGCGGCGAGCAGCGAGTCGACCAGGCGGTCGTAGAAGTCGAGCCCGCGCGGCTCGACCTTGCCCGCGCCGGTCGGCAGGACGCGCGGCCACGCGATGGAGAAGCGGTACGCGTCGAGGCCGAGCCGCCGCATGAGCTCGACGTCCTCGTCGACCCGGTGGTAGTGGTCGCAGGCGACGTCGCCGGTGTGCCCGTCGCGGACGGCGCCGGGCCGCCGGACGAAGGTGTCCCAGATCGAGGGCCCCTTGCCGTCCTCGTCCGGTGCGCCCTCGATCTGGTACGAGGCCGTCGAGGCGCCCCAGACGAAGTCGGCCGGGAACCGGGGGACATCGGGGAGCGGGGCGGTGGGGTCGGTGGAGCGGGTGGTCACAGGCACCTGCCTTCGTCGCATGCGCGGGTCCGAGGTGGGCCGCAACCTAACATGAACGCGCGTTCGCGTTCTAGGGGTGCGGCGACCTCGGCAGCCCGGCCGCTCGGCCGTCTGCGACCCGGCGGCCGGCCGTGCGCGACCCGGCCGCTCAGCCGTCCGCGAGCCGCACGCGCAGGTCCTCCCAGTAGAACTCCAGCATCCGCTTGAGCTCGTCGACCGTCTCCAGGTCCGGCTCGCCCGCGCCCTTGAAGACCTCGTGGAGGACCGCGTTCGAGGCCCACACCACCATCCGCGTCGCGCGCCGGGCGCGCTCGTCGCCGGGGCGGCCCGTCAGATGCTCGATGATGCGCACCAGGCCGTCCGCGATGAGCGCGTTGCTCGCCTCGTCGGCGCGCGCCAGCTCCGGGCTCAGGTGCCGCCCGGCCCACAGGGCCATGCCGCCCGGCTGGGAGGGGAAGAGTTCGGCGTACACGTCGACCATCGTCCCGACCAGGTCGGTCAGTTCACCCGCGACGGCCCGCTCGACGAGCTCGTCGATGGCGGTGGCGAAGGACGTGAGGTACCGCTCGCCGAGGGCGTCCACGACGGCGCCCTTGTCGGCGTAGAACTGGTAGATGCTGCCGACCGGCGCACCCGACTTCTCGGCGATGCGCCGCATGGTCAGGGCCTCGTACCCCTCGTGGCAGAGGATGTGGTCGGCGGCGGCGAGGATCGCCTCGACCCGCGCCCTGCTGCGCGCCTGCTGCGGCTGCCTCCGCACGCGCGGACCCGATGTCTCCGGCACCCCTCACACCCCCGTCGTCCCCGCCCCTCGGCTGCGGCGGTGCGGCGAACGTAACACGCACGCGCGCGCGTACCGGCGGGCGTCGAGCCGGATGGGGGTGCGGCTCGACACCCGCCGGAGAACAGGGGGCCGGAGGGGCCGGGGAGGGCCGGGGGTCACTGGTGACCGGGGGTCACCGGCGAGCGGGGGTCATCGGCGTGCGGGGGTCATCGGCGTGCGGGAGGTCAGGCGTCCGCGAACGCGACGCGCGCGGCCTCCTCGGCGATCGCGCGGTCCTCGGGCACGACCCCGATCCGCGTCCGCCGGTCGAGCAGGTCCGCCGTGTCGAGCGCCCCCTCGTGCCGTACGGCCCAGGCCAGCTCGGCCCCCGTGATCGGGTGTCCGGGCACGACGGGCGCGGCGAGCGCCGGGTCCGCGAGCCCGAGGGCGTGGACGGCCGCGGCCTCGGTGCCGTAACGGAAGACGAGGCGCTGCGGTACGTCGAGCCCGGCGAGCGTCCGCTGCGGCGCGGCCCCGACGAGCGGCACGGACGCCGTGCGGCACGGCCCCGCGGTCATCCCGCGCGCGGCGACGGCCGCGTCCACGGCGTCCTGCGCCATGCGCCGGTACGTGGTCAGCTTGCCGCCGACGACGGTGACCACGCCCTCGGTCGAGGTGAGGACGGCGTGCTTGCGCGAGATGTCGGCGGTACGGCCGGACGCGTCCGCCGTGCCGGAGCCGTCGGACGTGCCCGAGGTGTCGAGCAGCGGCCGCAGGCCCGCGAAGGCCCCGACGACGTCGTCCCGGTGGAGGGTCACGTCGAGCGCGGAGCCGAGCACGTCGAGCAGGAAGCCGATGTCGGTCTCGGGGACCTCGGGCACGTCGGGGATGTCGCCGTCGACGGGCTCGTCCGTGAGGCCGACGTACACCCGCCCGTCGCCCTGGGGGAGGACGAGGACGAAGCGGTTGGACTCGCCGGGGATCGGGATGTGCAGTCCGGCGGAGAGCCGGCCGAGGGTCTCGGAGCGCAGCACGAGGTGCGTGCCGCGCGAAGGACGCAGACGGACGTCGTCCACGAGCCCGCCCGCCCAGACGCCCGCCGCGTTGACGACCGTCCGCGCGCGGACGCGCAGTTCCTCGCCGGTGAGTTCGTCGCGGACGAGCGCCCCGTCGCCGTACAGCTCGACGGCCCGGGCACGGGTGAGGATCCGGGCGCCGTGCGCGGCGGCGGTGCGGGCGATCGCCGTGACCAGGCGGGCGTCGTCGGAGAGGCGCCCGTCCCAGGAGAGGAGTCCGCCGCGCAGTCCGACGGGACGGAGCGCGGGGGCGAGGTGGCGCGTCTCGACGGCGGAGAGCGTACGGGGGCGGGGCAGCGTCCCGCGCGCGGTGCGGGCGCCGACGCGCAGCAGGTCGCCGGCGAGGAACCCGGCGCGGGCGAGCGCGGCCTGTCCCCGGCTGACGAGCGGGGTGAGCGGCAGCACGAACGGCTGGGCGCGCACCAGGTGGGGGGCGGTGCGCTCCATGAGGATGCCGCGCTCGACGGCGGACTCGTGGGCGACGTCGAGCTGGCCCGAGGCGAGGTAGCGCAGGCCTCCGTGGATGAGCTTGGAGCTCCAGCGGGAGGTGCCGAACGCGAGGTCGTGGGCGTCGATCGCGGCGACCGAGAGCCCGCGGGTGGCCGCGTCGAGGGCGGCTCCGGCGCCGGTGGCGCCGAGACCGACGACGAGCACGTCGACCTGCTCGCCGTCGGCGAGGCGGGCCAGGTCGCGGCGGCGGCGGGCGGCGTTCAGCGACGAGCCGGCGAGGGCGGGGCCGGTGTCGTCCGGGGACGACGGGGGAGGCACGAGGTTCACGGCGTGAGGGTCCTCTCCAGGAGGGTGCGCAGCTCGTCGAGGAAGGCGGCTTCGCTCAGGTGGGGGTCGGTCTCGTCGGTCATCGTCCGCAGCGAGAGCGTGAAGGACTGGACGACGAGCAGGAGGGACCGGGCCTGGAGCTCCGCCGGGGCGCGCCGCACGGACCCGTCCTCGTGGCCGTCCTCGACCGCCTGGACGAGGAGTCCGAGCAGGGCGTCCTGGCTGGCGCCCCTGCGGTCGAGGATGTACGGCAGCAGGAGCTCGGGGTCCACGTCGAGGATCTTGTGGAAGAGCGGGTGGGCCCGGAAGGCGGCGGTGCCCGCGACGAGCCCGCCGACGATCCGCTCCCGCTCCGGGAGGTCGTCCTCGGCCGCAGGCATGGCGCCGGCGGCGACGGCGATCCACTCGCGGGTCATCAGATCGCCGACGAGGCTGCGCACGTCGGGCCAGCGCCGGTACAGCGTCATCCGCGACACGCCCGCGCGCCGGGCGACATCGGTGAGGGTGGTCCGGCGTACGCCGACGGCGAGCACGCAGTCGCGTGCGGCGTCGAGTACGGGATCCGCGTCCGCATGGTTGTGACGAATGGGCGTCATCTGTCACAGTGTAATGCCAGGTGGCGCCCGAACGGGCCGCCTAGGTGCGCCGACCGTGAAACAGACCGTGAGGAACTGCTCGAAGTGGACATGTTGTGGAGCGGCTGGGGCGACCCGGCCAAGGCGGCCCCCCTGCCCGAATCGGTGACCGGTCTCCTCCGGGACCTGCTCGGCGTCACCCCGCGCGAGAGCGGCCCCGCCGCGCTCGCCGAGATCGAGGCGCCCGCCCCGGCGCTCACCGAAGAGGCGTACACCGCGCTGCGCGCCGCCGTCGCCGCCCCGGACGGGGTCCGCGACGACGCGGAGAGCCGCATCCGGCACACCCGCGGCAAGTCCACCCCCGACCTCCTGCGCATCCGCGCCGGCGAGGTCGACGACATCCCCGCCGCCGTCATCCTGCCCGCGGACCACGACGAGGTCCTCGCCGTCCTGCGCGCCTGCGCCGAACACGGCCTGGCGGCCGTCCCGTTCGGCGGCGGCACCTCCGTCGTCGGCGGGCTCGCCCCCACCACCGACGGCCCCTTCGTCGCCCTCGACCTGCGCCACTTCGACCGGCTCCTCGCCGTCGACGAGGTCTCCCGCACCGCGACCCTCCAGCCCGGCCTGCGCGGTCCCCAGTGCGAGGCGCTCCTCAACGAGCGGGGCTGGACCCTCGGCCACTTCCCGCAGTCCTTCGAGTGGGCGACCGTCGGCGGCTTCGCCGCCGCCCGCTCCAGCGGCCAGGCCTCCGCCGGCTACGGCCGCTTCGACGAGATGGTCCTCGGCCTGAAGGTCGCCACCCCCGAGGGCACCCTGTGGACCGGCCGCGCCCCGCGCTCGGCCGCGGGCCCCGACCTGCGCCAGCTCCTCCTCGGCTCCGAGGGCGCCCTCGGCGTGATCACCTCCGTGACCGTCCGCATCCGCCCCCTCCCGCAGAAACGCGTCTACGAGGGCTGGCGCTTCGCCTCCTTCGAGGCCGGCACGGAGGCCCTGCGCCGCCTCGCCCAGGACGGCCCGCGCCCCACCGTGCTGCGCCTGTCCGACGAGTCCGAGACCTTCATCGGCCTCGCCCAGCCCGACGCCATCGGCAGCGCGGCGCTCCCCGAGAACCCCGGCTGCATGGCGATCGTCGGCTTCGAGGGCACCGAGGAGGACACCGCCGCCCGCCGGGCCGGCGCCCGCGCGGTCCTCCTCGCCTGCGACGGCGAGTACATCGGCGAGGAGCCCGGCGACAAGTGGGAGCACGGCCGCTACAACGCGCCCTACCTCCGCGACGCCCTCCTCGACGCCGGAGCGTTCGCGGAGACCCTGGAGACCGCCGCCTTCTGGTCCGCGATCCCCGGCCTGTACACGTCGGTCCGCGAGGCGCTCACCAAGACCCTCGCCGAGGCGGGCACCCCGCCGCTCGTCATGTGCCACATCTCGCACACGTACGAGAACGGCGCCTCGCTCTACTTCACCGTCGTCTCCGCGCAGGGCGAGGACCCCGTCGCGCACTGGGCGCCCGCGAAGGCGGCGGCCAACGACGCGATCCTCGCGGCCGGCGGCACCATCAGCCACCACCACGGCGTCGGCACCGACCACCGCGACTGGTACGCGAAGGAGGTCGGCCCGCTCGGCATCCGTATGCTCCAGGCCGTGAAGGCGGAGATCGACCCGTCCGGGGTGCTGAGCCCGGGCGTCCTGATCCCCCGCCGCTGAGCCCGTCCCGAACGATCCGGCGCGACGGGACCGCCCTCCCGGGAACGGTCCCGTCGCGCCGGCGCACGCCCCCTCACACCCGCCGCCTTCTCCTGCCCCCGGAGGCCATGTCCCATGCGACAGTTCACCGCCGTCGTCAACCCCACCGCAGGGGGATCCAGCGGCACGGCGAGCCTGCTCCCCGTGGCCCGGCTGCTCCGGGAGGCCGGTGCCCACCTCGACACCGTCTACAGCCGCAGCCTCGACCACGCGAAGGAGATCGCCCGGGACGCCGGAGCGCGCGGCCACGTCGTCCTCGCCGTCGGCGGCGACGGCATGGCCGGTACGGTCGGCGGCGCTCTCAGCGGTACGGACACGGTCTTCGGTCTCGTCCCCGCCGGGCGCGGCAACGACTTCGCCCGCGCCCTCGGCCTCCCCACCGACCCCGAGGGCCTCGCGCGGGTGCTGCTCGACGCCGCGCCCCGGGCCGTCGACACCATCGAGGTCGCGTCCGCCGTCCACGAGCGGACCCACGTCCTCGGCAGCGTGTACGCGGGAGTCGACGCGGTCGCCAACCGCCACGCCAACCACTCCCGCCTCCTGCGCGGAGCCGCGTCGTACTACGTCGGCGGCGCCCGCGCCGTCCTCGCGTGGAAGCCCGCCGCGTACCGCATCACGATCGACGGCGAGCTCCACGAGCGCACCGGCTACACCGTCGTCGTCGCCAACTCCGGCTTCTACGGCTTCGGAAGGAACATCGCGCCGGGCGCGCTCGTCGACGACGGGCTCCTCGACGTCGTCGTCATCAAGCAGGCGCCGAAGCACCTCTTCTTCGCGATGATGAACGAACTGAAGACGGGTGTTCACATCCGCCGGCCGCAGATCGAGATCCTCCGGGGCAAGCAGGTCCGCGTCGAGGCGGACCGCCCCCTGCCCTATGGGGCGGACGGCGAGGTCGACGCGCGCCTCCCCGTCACCCTCACGGTGCGCCCCGCCGCACTGAACGTCTTGGCCTGACGCGGCAGAATCCTTTTCGCAAGCACTGCTGCATACGGGTGATTCAGGGGTGCCCACGTGTTTTTGGAGTGCCTATGATCCACTGCTGTGACAGAGAGCACGCACGCCCGGGTCGCTGAGGACTCGGCAGATGTCGTCATCGTCGGCGCCGGACCGGCCGGACTCGTCCTCGCCAACGTCTTACTCCGGGCCGGCGTCGACTGCGTCGTCCTGGAGCGGTCCGGCCGCGACGACGTGGAGAACCGCGCACGGGCGGGCTTCCTCGCCCCCAACACCGTGCGCGTCCTCCGACGCCACGGACTGGACGGGGGGTTGAGCCGACGCGGACAGCAGCACGGCGTCTGCGAGTTCCGCACCGCCGACGGCCGCTTCCGTCTCGACTACGAGCAGCTCGGCAAGGGGGAGCCGCACACGGTCTACCCCCAGCACGAGCTGGTCACCGACCTGTTGAACCAGTACGTCGACGCCGGAGGGCGCATCCGTTTCGCCACGGAAGCCGTCTCCATCGACGACATCGAGGGATCCGCGCCCTCCGTGACCGTCCGGGAGGCCGACGGCCGCACCGTGCGGTGGCGCGGCCGGTACGTCGCCGCCTGCGACGGCCGCCACGGCGCCGGACGGCGCGCGCTCCCGCCCGGAGCCGTACGCCGGCACCACCGCGACCACGGGGTGTCCTGGCTCGGCCTCCTTGCCGAGGCCCCGCCGAGCATCGACGCCGTCGGCTACGCCGTCCACCCGCGCGGATTCGCCGGACACATGGCCCGCTCCGCCGACATCACCCGCTACTACCTCCAGTGCGAGCGAGGCACCCGGGCCGAGGCCTGGACCGACAAGGACATCTGGGACGAGCTCGACCTGCGCATGGGTGCCCACGAGTTCGGACCCCTCACGCGCGGCCGCGTCATCCAGCGCACCGTCATCGACCTCGAGTCCGACGTCCTCGAACCCCTCCGCCACGGGGCCCTGTTCCTCGTCGGCGACGCCGCCGCCCTCATCAGCCCCTCCGCCGCGAAGGGGGCCAACCTGGCCGTCCTCGAAGCCGAGATCCTCGCCCTCGCCCTCGTCGCCGACCTGAACGACGGCGACCCCGAACCGCTCACCCACTACTCCGCACGGTGCCTCGACCACATCTGGCGCGCCCAGGAGTTCTCGCACTGGATGATCCGCCTGCTCCACGCGCCCACCGACACCGACGACGCGGCCTTCCAGGAGGGCCTGCGCCACTCCCGCATGGCCTCGCTGCGCACCTCGACCGGACACCAGGACTGGTTCGCGGAGAACTACGTCGGCATGTGACGCACCGTCAGCTCGATTGGCTCGATCTGCCTTCCGGCGTGCCGCCACGCCTCACTTCGTCATGCCCTCGTTCCGGGCACGGCGTTCCTCCTCCACGCAAGGACAGGGAATGCACTCCGAACAGCCCCCCACGCAGCTCACCCATGCCCTCGACGACACGGAACGGCTCGGCGCGACGGCCCGGTTCGTCCGCGAACAGGACACCTCCCTCCTCCTCTCGCGCATCCTGCCGGGCCTCGACGGGCCCGAACTCCGGGCCCTGACGGACCAGTGCGGATTCGGGCACGCCGCCGTGCTCGTCTTCCCGGCCGACGAGCGCGAGCTGCGGACGGAGCTGGCGGCGACCGGTCTGGCCGCCGACACCCCGGCGCGGCCCAGCGTCGTCGTCCGCGAGCGCCTCGCCGCCCGCTGCGGCCGCCGGGCCGAGGATCTCGACGTAAGGATTCTCCGCCCCGAGGTCCACGGACCCTCCGGGGAGAACCGGGCGGTCGAGGTCTTCGCCCTGACCGTGCCGCCCGGCTCCGGCCTCACCGCGACCGCCGCCGACGAGCGCCGGCACGACCACGAGGCCCACCTCGCCTTCGACGTCACCCGGCCCGACCCGCTCGTCCTGCGCGGACTCCTCGCGAGCTTCGCCCGGCACGGCGCGACCGCCGACGGCGGCGGCTACAACCCCCACGAGGACGGCACCGTCTTCTACTTCGCCGCCCCCGCCGAGACCAAGACCCCTTACCGCCGCGTCGAGTTGTACGCGCGCGGCGACCACCGTGACGTGCTGGCCGAGCACCTCGAACGCCGGCCCGCGCCCCTCCCCGCCGCCGTCAGCCCCGCCGCCGACGGCCCGGCCGAGACGCTCCTGAAGCTCCTCACCGGAGCCTGGACCACCCAGGCCCTGGCCACCTGCGCCCGCCTCGGCCTGCCCGAGGCCATGAACCGCCACACCGGAACGGCCACCGCCGAGCTCGCCGAGGCCGTCGGCGCCGACCCGGAATGCCTGTCCGTCCTGCTCCGCTACCTCCGCATGCTGGGCGTCGTCGACGAGGGCCCGGACGGCTTCCGCCTCACCGACGTCGGCGCGCTCCTCGACGCCGAGACCCCGCGCTCCATGCGGCCGCTCGCCCTCATGTACGGCGGACCCTTCTACCAGTCCTTCGCCCACCTCACCCACACCCTGCGCACCGGCGAACCCGGCTTCGAGCACCTCTACGGCGAGAACCACTTCCTGCACTTCGCCCGCGACCCCGAACTCGCCGCCCTCTTCGACCAGTCGATGGTGTCGAGCGCCCCGATCTTCGACCCGCTCCCCGCCCACCCGGTCCTCGTCGCCGCGGCCGAGGCCGCCGCGGGCGCCGCCACCGGCGCCGACCGCCCGCGCACCGTCGTCGACATCGCCGGCGGCACGGGCGAACTCCTCGGCCGCGTCCTCACCGCCCACCCCACCCTGCGCGGCATCCTCCTCGAACGCCCCCAGGTCCTCGCCGCGGGACGCGCCCGCCTCGCCGGGACCGACGCCGGAGCGCGCTGCGACTACGTGGCCGGCGACTTCGCCGACGTACCCCACGGAGCCGACGTCTACCTGCTCTCCCGGATCCTCCACGACTGGGACGACGAGCGCTGTCGCACCATCCTCCGCCACTGCGCCGAGGCCATGCCGTCCGGCGCCGACCTCCTCATCGTCGAACGCCTGCTGCCCACCGACGGCACGCCCTCGCTCGCCACGGCGTGGGACCTCCACATGATGTGCAACACCGGTGGCCGCGAGCGCACGGCCGAGCAGTACGCCCGGATGCTCGGCGAGCACGGCATCGAGCTCGTCGGCCACAGCCCCCTGGCCCTGGGCGCCCACGCGCTCCACGCCCGCAAGATCTGAGGGCGAGGGGCGACACGACGAAGGACCGGGCAGCGGTACCGACGCCACACACGTCGGTACCGCCGCCCGGCCCTCCCTCGGACCGGCGCGCGGGACCCTCAGCCCGCGTCCCCGCAGCGCTCGGTGTCGATCTCCACCAGCGTGCCCGCGTTGTAGCGGGGGCCGTGGACGGTCGACGCGTTCAGGATCCGTCCGGCCGCCTCCAGCGTCTCGGCCGGCACCTCGACGTCCAGCGTCGACAGGTTCTCCCGCAGGTGCGCCACCGAGCGCGTGCCGGGGATCGCCACCACGTGCGGCCCGCGCGAGACGACCCAGGCGAGCGCCAGCTGCGCGAGCGTCACCTTCGCCTCCTCGGCGACGGCGAGGAGCTCCCGGCGCAGCGCCAGGTTCCCCGGGTAGTGCTCGGCGCCGAAGCGGGGCATGCCCCGGCGGATGTCGTTCCCGGGCAGCGCGTCCAGGTCGGGGGCGACCGAGGTGAGGAAGCCGCGGGCGACCGGGCTGAACGCCACGAGCGCCACGCCGAGCTCCCGCGTCGCCTCAAGGGTCCCCTGTTCGGGGTTGCGCGACCACAGGCTGTACTCGTTCTGGAGCGCGGCGATCGGGTGCACGGCGTGCGCGCGGCGCAGCGTGTCCGCCGACACCTCGGACAGGCCGAGGGCCCGTACCTTGCCCGCCGCGACCATCTCCGCCATCGCCCCGACGCTCTCCTCCACCGGCACCGCCCGGTCGAGCCGGTGCAGGTAGTAGAGGTCGATGACGTCGGTACGGAGCCGGGCCAGCGCCTCGTCGACGGTACGCCGCAGGGTCTCCGGCCGCCCGTCGATGACGCGCGTGCCGTCGACGCCCGTCATCCCGCACTTGCTGGCGAGCACGATCCGGTCCCGGTGCGGCCCGAGCACCCGGCCGACCAGCTCCTCGTTGGCGCCGAAGCCGTAGAGGGCGGCGGTGTCGAAGTGCGTGACGCCCTCGTCGAGCGCGGTCAGCAGCACCCGCTCGGCCTGCTCGGGCGATGCCTTCTCGCCGTAGGCGTGGCTGAGGTTCATGCAGCCGAGGCCGACGGCCGAGACCTCGAAGGGTCCGATGCGACGCTTCGCGAACGTACTCATCGGGCGTCGAACGCCTTCAGCTGCCGCTCCAGGGCGTCCAGCGTCCGGTAGCAGTCCAGCACCTGGGCGATCGAGGAGTTCGGCTCGCGGCCCTCGCGGATCGCCGCGACGAACTCGCGGTCCTGGAGCTCGATGCCGTCCATCGACACGTCGACCGCGCTGACGTCGATCACCTCGTCCTTGCCGGTGACCAGGTCGTCGTACCGGGCGATGTACGTGCCCGTGTCGCCGATGTACCGGAAGAAGGTGCCGAGCGGGCCGTCGTTGTTGAACGACAGCGACAGGGTGCAGATCGCGCCGTTCTCCGCGCGCAGCTGGATGGACATGTCCATCGCGATGCCGAGCTCGGGGTGGATCGGGCCCTGGACGGCGTTGGCCTGCACGATCGGCGAACCGGTCTGGTACGCGAACAGGTCGACCGTGTGCGCGGCGTGGTGCCACAGCAGGTGGTCGGTCCAGGAGCGCGGCTTGCCCAGCGCGTTGGTGTTCGTCCGGCGGAAGAAGTACGTCTGCACGTCCATCTGCTGGATGCCGAACTCACCGGCCTCGATCCGCCGCTTCACCCACTGGTGGCTCGGGTTGAAGCGCCGGGTGTGGCCCACCATGCCGACGAGGCCGGTGCGCCGCTGCGCCTCCAGGCAGGCCTCCGCGTCGCCGAGGGAGTCGGCGAGCGGGATCTCGACCTGGACGTGCTTGCCGGCCTCCAGGCAGGCGAGCGTCTGGCTCGCGTGCAGCTGCGTCGGCGTGGCCAGGACGACCGCGTCGACGTCGTCCATGGCGAGCACCTCGTCGAGGCTGCCGGCGGCACGGTCGATGCCCTGGTCGGCGGCGAACTTCCGCGCGCTCTCCAGGGAGCTGCTCACCACGGCCGCCACCTCGACGCCCTCGATCCGCCGGAGCGCGGCGGCGTGCTTGGCGCCGAAGGCTCCGCCGCCGGCCAGCGCGATCCGAAGGGTTCGGTCGTCAGTCATGTCACTCCTTCACGGCGGGCGCCTCGGCCCGCGGGCGGTTTTCCAGGATCAGGTGGCCGACGGCGGTGTTGGACGCCGGCACGTGGTAGAAGCGGTGCTTGACCTCGGTCTCGCCGCCGCCGTCCACGTCGGCGAGCGCGCCGCGGGCGATCAGCCACATGACGAGCTCGATGCCCTCGGAGCCGGCCTCCTCGACGTACTCGAGGTGCGGGACCTGCGCCAGACCGGCCGGGTCGGAGATCAGCCGGTCGAGGAACGCGTTGTCCCACTCGCGGTTGATGAGACCGGCGCGGGGGCCCTGGAGCTGGTGGCTCATGCCGCCGGTGCCCCAGACCTGGACCTTCAGGGGTCGATCGTACGACTCGATCGCCCGTCGCAGCGCGCGGCCCAGCTCGAAGCAGCGGGTGCCCGAAGGCACCGGGTACTGCACGACGTTGACGTGGAAGGGGATGACCTTGCACGGCCACTTCTCCACGTCGCCGAACATCAGCGACAGCGGGACGGTCAGGCCGTGGTCGACGGTCATCTCGTTGGCGAGCGTGAGGTCGAAGTCGTCCCTGATCAGGGAGTGCGCGATGTGCGCGGCCAGGTCGGGGTCCCCCTCGACGCCGGGGACGGGCCGGGGGCCGTACCCCTCGTCGGCGGTCGGGTAGGAGGCGCTCGTGCCGAGCACGAAGGTGGGGACGAGCGAGAGGTCGAAGGTGCTCGCGTGGTCGTTGTAGACGAGGAAGATCACGTCGGGCGTGTTCTCCCTCAGCCACTCCTTGGAGTACTCGTACCCCGCGAACAGCGGCTGCCAGTAGGCCTCCTCGGTCTTCCCGAGGTCCATGGCCGCGCCGATCGCGGGCACGTGCGAGGTGAAGACGGCGCCGGTGATCTCCGCGTGCTCGGTCGGCGGGTTCGGGTCGGCGTGCGCCGCCTCCAGGACCGCGTGGTCGATGCGGTTGCCCTCGACGGAGCGTCCGCCGCCGACCATCATGGCGCGGTACTCCTCCTCGGTCATCCCGGTCATGGAGCCGGCCATCTGCTGGAACGAGAAGCCCAGCGTGGCGCCCCACTTGGCGAGGAAGTAGATGTTCCCGCCCTCGCGCATGGCGGCGTTGAGGTCACGGTCGAGCAGGGCCTGCTTCTGCTCCTCGCGCAGCGGCCAGGCGTCGAGGTAGGCGCGCTCGTCGGCGAGGTAGAGGTCCCGGTTCTCGGCCGTCATCAGCGACATGCAGAACTGGTTGAGGTGGTAGCCCTTGGCGGACTGTTCGGCGTCGAAGATGGTCGTGCCCGGGACCAGCTTGTAGGTCTTGTCCAGCGACATGGTCAGCGGGCCTCCGGCCAGTACAGGCGCATCGGGTTGTCGACGAGGAGCTTCCGTCGCAGCTCGGGCGTGGTCGCGATGTGCGGGATGAAGTCGACGAGCAGTCCGTCGTCGGGCATGTGGCTCTTCAGGTTCGGGTGCGGCCAGTCCGTACCCCACAGCACCCGGTCGGGAAACTCCTCGACGACGCGCCGGGCGAAGGGCACGACGTCGCGGTACGCGAGCTGCTCTCCGTCCAGGGCGAGCGGACCGTCGACCGTGAGCCGCTCCGGGCAGGTGACCTTGCACCAGATGTCGGGGCGGGCGCGCAGGAAGTTCAGGAACGCCTCGAACTCGGGGCCTGCCGGGTCCTTCGTGACGTCCGGCCGGCCCATGTGGTCGATGACCAGCGGTACCGGGATCGACAGGAAGAAGTCGCGCAGGTCGGGGAGGTCGGGCGCCTCGAAGTAGAGGACGACGTGCCAGCCGTACGGGGCGATCCGCTCGACGACGTCGAGCAGCGCCTGCCGCGGAGAGGCGTCCACGAGCCGCTTCACGAAGTTGAACCGCACCCCGCGGACACCGGCCTCGTGCAGCGCGCGCAGCTCGTCCTCGGCGATGTCGGGGCGGATGGTCGCGACGCCGCGGGCCGTGCCCCCGGACGCCTGGAGCGCGTCGACCATGGCACTGTTGTCGGCCCCGTGGCAGGTGGCCTGCACGACCACGTTACGGGCGAAGCCGAGGTGGTCGCGGAGCGCGAACAGCTGGTCCCTGGACGCGTCGCACGGGGTGTACTTCCGCTCGGGCGCGAAGGGGAACGCGGCGCCGGGGCCGAAGACGTGGCAGTGCGCGTCGACGGCGCCCTCGGGCATCCGGTAGCGGGGGCGGCTCGGGTCGGCGTACCAGTCGAGCCAGCCGGGGGTCTTCTCGAACGTGTTCACGATGCTCAGTCCTCGTACCGCTCAGTCCTCGTACCGCAGGCCGAGCTCGGCGAGCTTCGGCCGCATGCCGTAGATGTCCAGGCCGAGTTCGCCGGAGCGGAAGCGCGCCCGCTTGCCCTCCTCGGCGTCCTCGCGCTTCCGGGCGGCCGCCGCGACCTCGGCCGCCCGCTCGCGCGGGACGACCACGACGCCGTCGCGGTCGGCGACGACGACGTCGCCGGGCCGGACGAGCGCGTTGGCGCAGATCACCGGGATGTTGACGGAGCCGAGGGTGGCCTTGACCGTGCCCTTGGCGTTGATCGCGCGGGAGAAGACGGGGAAGTCCATCTCCTCCAGCTCGGCGACGTCACGGACGCCGCCGTCGATGACGAGGCCCTTGCAGCCCCGCGAGCGGAAGGAGGTGGCGAGGAGTTCGCCGAAGAAGCCGTCCTCGCTCTCGGTGGTGCAGGCGGCGACGACGACGTCGCCCTCCTGGATCTGCTCGGCGGCGACGTGCAGCATCCAGTTGTCGCCGGGTTGGAGCAGCACGGTCACGGCGGTGCCGCAGAGGCGGGCGCCGTCGTAGACGGGCCGCAGGTAGGGGCGCGTCAGGCCGACGCGGCCCATGGCCTCGTGGATCGTGGCGACGCCGAAGGCGGACAGGGCGGCGACGTCCTCCGGGTCGGCGCGGGTGATCGCCGTGCGGACGACACCGAGCTCGGTGTGCTCCATGGTGCTTCTCCTCGAAGTCGTGTGAGGGGGAGGGTGCTCAGCGGCCGGCGGTGGCGAGGCGGGCGGCGAGGCGCGGGTAGACGCGCAGGGCGTTGCCGGAGTAGACGGCGGCGCGCTCGGCGTCGGTGAGGTTCGGCGTCGCCTCGACGTACCGCTTGGTGTCGTCGAAGTGGTGGCCGGTACGCGGGTCGATGTCGCGGACCGCGCCGATCATCTCGCTGGCGAAGAGGACGGACGCGCTGGGGACGACCTGGGTGAGCAGGTCGATGCCCGGCTGGTGGTAGACGCAGGTGTCGAAGAAGACGTTCTCCAGGAGCTTCTCCGGGTCCGGGCGGCCCATCGCCATCGCGAGGCCGCGGAAGCGCCCCCAGTGGTACGGGACGGCGCCGCCGCCGTGCGGGATCACGAACTTCAGGGTCGGGAAGTGGGCGAACAGATCGCCCTGGAGCAGCTGCATGAAGGCGGTGGTGTCCGCGTTCAGGTAGTGCGCGCCGGTGGTGTGGAAGGCCGGGTTGCAGGAGGTGCTGACGTGGATCATCGCGGGGATGTCGTACGCGGCCATCGCCTCGTACAGCGGGTACCAGCTGCGGTCGGTCAGCGGCGGCGCGGTCCACCGGCCGCCCGAGGGGTCGGGGTTGAGGTTGACCGTGACGGCGCCGAGCTCCTCGACGGCCCGGCGGAGCTCGGGCAGGCAGGTGGCGGGGTCGACGCCGGGCGACTGGGGGAGCATCGCGCCCATGGCGAAGCGGTCGGGGTAGAGCGTGCTGACGCGGTGCACGAGGTCGTTGCAGATCCGCGCCCAGGTCGAGGAGGTCTCGAAGTCGCCGATGTGGTGGGCCATGAAGCTGGCGCGCGGGGAGAAGATCGTGAGGTCGCTGCCGCGCTCGTCCATCAGGCGCAGCTGGTTGTCCTCGATCGCGCGGCGCAGGTCCTCGTCGCTGATGACGAGGTCGGCCGGGTCCGGCGCCTCGCCGGTGCCGTCGACGGCGGCGATCTGCCGGTCGCGCCAGGCGGCGAGCTGCGGGGGAGCGGTGGTGAAGTGACCGTGACAGTCGATGATCATGGGGGTCTCCGGTTCTCCGGTTCTCCGGTTCTGCGGGGGTGGTCGGGGTGTCAGCGCGGGGAGCCGGCCGGCCAGCCGGTGTACTGCTCCGCCAGGTACGTGCGGCCCGCGCGGGTACCCACCACGTTGTCCAGCTCGCCGAGCTGGCGCCGCAGGTCGTACGGGGAGCCACCGGGAGCGGTGTGGAGCAGCCGGGTCATCCAGTACGAGAAGTTCTGGGCCCGCCACACCCGCTGGAGGGCGCTCGGCTGGTACTCGTCCAACGCGGCCTCGCCCGCGTCGCCGAGCGCCCTCAGCAGGACGTCCGCGAGAACCTTCACGTCGTGCAGCGCGAGGTTCAGACCGCGGGCGCCGGTCGGCGGCACCGTGTGCGCGGCGTCGCCCGCCAGGGCCATGGAGCCCCAGCGCATCGGTTCCTGGACGAAGGAACGGAACCGAAGAACGGTCTTCTCGATGACGGGGCCCTCCTTGAGGCGGAACCCGTCGACTCCGGCCACCCGCGCCTGGAGGGTCTCCCAGATGCGCTCGTCCGACCACTCGTCGACCTTCTCGTCGGGGTCGCACTGGAAGTACATGCGCTGGACGTCGGCGGTGCGCTGGCTGATGAGCGCGAAGCCGTGCTCGGAGTGGGCGTAGACCAGCTCGGGAGCGCTGTACGGGGCCTCGGCGAGGATCCCGAACCAGGCGAAGGGGTACTCCTTGCCGTACCGCACGCGCCTGTCCTCGGGGATGAGGTCGCGGCACATGCTGCGCGATCCGTCGGCGCCGACGACGTACCGGGCGCGGATCTCGTGGCGGGTGCCGTCGGGCGCGGTGTACCGGACGCGCGGCGCGGAGGTGGTGACGTCGAGGACCTCGGTGTCGCGGATGCCGAAGTGGACCGTGCCGCCGTCGCGTTCGCGGGCGTCCGCCAGGTCGATGAAGACGTCGGTCTGCGGGTAGAGCCAGACGGACTCGCCGACGAGGTCCTTCATGTGGATGCGGTGCGGGCGGCCCCCGAAGCGGAGCTCGACGCCCTCGTGCTCGTGGCCGTCGCGCAGGATGCGGTCCGAGACACCGGTCTCGACGAGGTCCCGGGCGACGTCGGCCTCCAGGATGCCGGCCCGCTGGGTCGTCTCGATCTCGTGCCGGGTGCGGGTGTCGATCACGACGGTGTCGACCCCGGCGCGCCCCAGCCGGTGGGCGAGCATCAGGCCGGCGGGGCCGGCGCCGATCACTGCGACGGGGACCGAGACGACGGTGTCGACCGTGTCGACCGTCTCGGCGAGGGCGTCGGGGGCGTCGGCCATGCGTTCTCCTGAGCGACTGCGGGCGTTCGGAACACCCCGAACGTTGACAGCAGGTCAGGTGCGCGGTCGCGCCCGTTTCCGTCAGGCGGAAGTCGTTGCCTATTCCATGCTTAGGGCCGGCCGTCGTCCCGCGCCCCAGGTCACACCGCGGTACGGGCCCGTCGGCCGAGCTCGTCCGAGATCCCTTGCGCGGCCCGCAGCAGCGGTTCGCGCAGGCTCCGCGTCCGCCCCGCGCTGCGGGCGGCGACGACGATCCCGAGGGCCGCGCTCACCGGGCCCGAGCGCCCGATCCGTACCGGCGTGGCGACCGCGACCGTGTCCTCCGACAGCTGCCGGTCGCTGACCATGATCTGCTCGCGCCGGATCCGGTCCAGCTGCGCCCGCAGGGCCTTCGGGTCGGTCTCGGTGTGCGGGGTCCAGGCGCGCAGCGGCGCTTCGAGGACCTCCTCCTGGATGTCCCGGGGCGCGTGGGCGAGCAGGACGCGGCCCATGCCGGTGGAGCCGATGGGGAAACGCGAGCCGACCATCGTGAGCAGCTGAACCGACCGGTGGCCCGCGATCCGCTCGACGAAGACGAGCTCGGTGCCCTCGCGGACGGCGAGCTGGATGTTCTCGTGGGTCGCCTCGTACAGGTCCTGCATGAAGGGCAGGGCCACGTCGCGCAGGATCTGCGTGCGCGGGCAGCCGGAGGCGATCTCCCAGAGCCGCAGGCCCACGTGCCAGGACCCGTCCTCGGCCCGTTCGAGCGCGCCCCAGGAGGCAAGCTCCGCGACCACGCGGTGCGCGGTGCTCAGGGCGAGACCCGTGCGCTGGGCGATCTCCGACAGGGTCTGCGACGGGTGCTCGCGGTCGAAGGTGGAGAGGATCTCCAGGACTTTTCCGGCCGCGGTACTGGGGCTCTTGCTCACGCCGTCATCCTCGCAGACCCGCGTTGAACAGCTCGAACACGCGTGTACGATCACCGCCGATCACTGAGGAGGCGACATGGACGGTGACATGAATCCCGAGATCTACGGGCTGTCCTCGATGGCGACGCGCCCTGTCCTGGCCGAGCTGTCCGCACACATCCACCAGGCCCACGGGCTCGCGGTGCGCTTCGAGGCCGCCGGAGGAGTCGAGGTCGCGCGCCGCGTCCGGGAGGGCGCCGAGGCCGATCTGCTCGTGCTCGCGGCGGGCGCGCTGGCGGCCCTCGCGAAGGAGGGTCACGTGGTGGCGGACACGGTCCGCCCGCTGTGGATCTCCCAGGTCGTCGCGGCCGTCCCGGACGGCACCGACCTGCCCGTACTCGCCACGGAGGCCGACCTGAAGGCCGCGCTCCTCGCCGCGCGGAAGGTGGCCTACTCGACGGGTCCCAGTGGCACGGCCCTCGTCGAACTGATCGCCCGCCTGGGCCTGGCGGACGCGCTCGGCGACCGCCTGGTGCAGGCCCCGCCCGGTGTCCCCGCCGGGTCGCTGCTCGCCTCGGGCGAGGCCGACCTCGCCTTCCAGCAGCACAGCGAACTCATGGACCTCCCCGGCGTCACGGTCGTCGGCCCCCTCCCCGGCGAGACCGCGATCACCTCGCTCTTCAGTGGGGGTGTCCTGGCCACCTCCACGCGGCCGGACCGCGCTCGCGAGATTCTCGGCCTCCTCGCCTCGGAGGAGGCGACGAAGGCGGCGAACGCCAGGGGGATGGAGGCGGCAACGGCCTTCTGAGTCAACCCCGTTGGTACGCGAGGGGCGCGGCGCTCATTTCATCGTCCGTACATGGAAGCCGCGCTCCGGTTCCCCTAATGTCGTGGCCATGGCAACAGGACTCCTCACTGTGCGCCGCCACGTCGACTTCGGCCGGGCGGCGAGCGCCCTCTGTAGGGCCGCGCACGCGCGTTGAGCGCGCCTCGCCCCGCCCCCGTACGCCGACGTCGCCAGGAGGAACCCACCCATGACCGAGAACCGACGATCCCCCGTGAGCCGCCGCGGCTTCCTCGGCGGAGCCGCCGCCGCTGCCGCCGCCACGGTGGTGCCCGGACTGGGCACCACCGGAACCGCCGCGGCCGCCACCGCCGCCACGCGCCCCAACATCCTGCTCATCGTCACCGACGACCAGCCCAAGCACACCGAATGGGCCCTGCCGAAGACCGTCGCCTGGCTCGCCGACCAGGGCGTACGGTTCACCGACGGCCACGTCACCACACCCCTGTGCTCGCCCTCCCGCTCCAGCGTCTTCTCCGGCCGGTACGCCCACCACCACGGCGTACGGAACAACAAGGCCTCGTACGAGCTGGACCAGAGCACCACCGTGCAGAAGTACCTCAAGCAGGCGGGCTACCGCACCGGCCTCTTCGGCAAGTACCTCAACTCCTGGACGCTCGCCGAGAACCCGCCGCACTTCGAGGAGTTCGCCCTCCTCCAGCCCGGCTACGTCGACAAGCAGTGGAACGTCAACGGCACCGTCCAGACGATCAACGGCTACACCACCACCATCATCAAGAACCGCACCCTGAACTTCCTCGACAAGGCCGCCACCGACACCCGCCCGTGGTTCGCCTACGTCACCCCGTACGCCTCCCACGGCCCCCGCACCCCCGAGGCGAAGTACGCCGACACCGTCGTCCCCGAGTGGAACGGCCGCCCCTCCGTCCCCGAGGCCGACCGCAGCGACAAGCCGAACTACATCAAGAACGCCACCGGCACCCTCGCCGACGGCAAGCGGATCCGCGCCGAACAGCTGCGCACCCTGCTCTCCGTCGACGACGCCGTCCAGGCCTTCAAGGACAAGCTCCAGGCTCTCGGCCAGCTCGACAACACCCTGGTCATCTACCTCGGCGACAACGGCTTCAGCTGGGCCGACCACGGCTGGACCGCCAAGTCCGTCCCCTACCGCCAGGCCCACGAGGTCCCGTTCTACCTCTCCTGGCCCGCCGGCGGCCTCGGCGCCGGGACCGTCGACCACCGCATCGTCGCCAACATCGACATCGCGCCCACCATCCTCGACGCCGCCGGCATCACCCCGGCCGCCCCGCAGGACGGCACCTCGCTGCTCTCCGCGCAGAGCCGCGACCACCTCCTCGTCGAGTGGTGGAAGCAGGGCACCGGCACCGGAGGGGCCCCGACCTGGTCCTCGTACGTCGCCAAGGACAAGCAGTACACCGAGTACTACGACCTGACGACCGACGGCAACGGGACGGTGACCGGCACCGGCCAGGTCACCTTCCGCGAGTTCTACGACCTCACCGCCGACCCGCACCAGCTCACCAACAAGCTGTACCAGGCCACCCCCGCCCAGGAGCAGGCGCTCGGCATCCCCGCCCTGGCCGCCCAGCTCGCCGCCGACCGTGCCTCCTGACCCTCCCGTGTGTAGAAGCGGCCGCCCCGGGCAGGCGCGGCAGTGGGAGAAGGGAGCACGACCATGGCGTCCAAGGCCAAGGGCAAGATGGAACAGATGAAGGGCAAGGGCAAGGAGGCCGTCGGCAGGGCCACCGGCAACGACCGCATGAAGGCCGAGGGCAAGACGGACCAGGCCAAGGGCAAGGCCAAGGAGGCCATGGCCAAGGTCCACGACAGCGCCCAGGGCGTCCGTGACTCGTTGCGGGACCGCAAGTAGGAACGGCCCGCCCGCGGCACGCACCCTCGTGGGCCCCCGACCGCCACGGTCGGGGGCCCACGCGCGCGCGTGCGGCTCCGCATGGCCCGCCTCCGACGGGGCCGCGGCGTACGGCTCCGCATGGCCCGCCTCCGACGGGGCCGCGGCGTACGGCTCCGCATGGGCCGCCCCCGACCGGGCACCGCCCCCACATGACCCCCCTCGCCCCGCTCGCCTCCCTCACCCTCCTGCCCGGCGTCTACCGGCCGGCGGCCGACACCCGCCTCCTCGCCGACGCCCTCGCGGCCGAGGCGATCGCACCCGGCTGCGCCGTCCTCGACATCGGCACGGGCTCCGGCGTCCTCGCCCTCCTCGCGGCCCGCAGGGGCGCCGCCGTCACCGCCGTGGACGTCTCCCGGCAGGCTGTCCGCACGGCCAGGATGAACGCCCGCCGCAACCGCCTTCCGCTGCTCGTCGAGCACGCCGACGCCGCCGACTGCGCGCCCGGCCGCCGCTTCGACCTCGTCCTCAGCAACCCGCCGTACGTCCCCGCCCCGCGCGCGCGTGGCGCCGGAAAGGCGATGGCCTGGGACGCGGGCCCCGACGGCCGCGCGGTCATCGACCAGCTGTGCCGCCGCGCCGCCGCCTGGCTGCGCCCCGGCGGCGCCCTGCTCCTGGTCCACTCCGCCCTCTGCGGCCCCGCCACCACGGTCGCCCTCCTGAAGGACCACGGCCTGTCGGCCCGCGTCGTCCGCCGCGCCGACATCCCCTGGGGCCCGGTGCTCTCGGCGCGCCGGACCTGGCTCGCCCGCCAGGGCCTGGCCGACGCGCACGCGACCAGGGAGCGACTGGTGGTGATCCGCGCCGAGCCGGCGTACCCGCCAGACGGCCGGCGCGCCGGAGGCCCGAGGTGAGGGCCGCCCGGTGACCGCCCGGCTCCGGACCAGCGACCCCCACCGGCCCGGCCGGCGCCGCGTCCGCCACGGCCGCGGGTTCCGCTACCTGGACGCGGAGGACCGCCCCGTCCCCGCCGACGAGCGCGGCCGGATCGTCGCGCTCGCCATCCCGCCCGCCTGGCGGGACGTGTGGATCTGCCCCTGGCCGAACGGCCACATTCAGGCGGTCGGGACCGACGCCGCCGGCCGCCGCCGGTACCTCTACCACCCGCGTTTCCGCGAGCGACGCGAGGCGGCGAAGCACGACCACGTCCGACGCGTCGCGGCCGGCCTGCCCCGGCTGCGCCGCGGCATCGCCGAGGACCTGTCGGCCCGCGGCCTGTGCCGGGCCCGCGTCCTCGCCCGCGCCGCCCGCCTCCTCGACCTCGGCTTCTTCCGGATCGGCGGCGAACGCTACGCCCGCGACCACGACAGCTACGGTCTGACCACGCTCCTCCGCGAACACGCCGAGTGCGGCCGGGGCGAGATCCGTCTCGGCTTTCCGGCCAAGTCGGGCCGCCACCAGCACCGAGCCCTCGTCGACGAGACCGCGTTCAGGGCCGTACGGGCGCTGCTGCGGCGCCACGAGCCCGGCGATCGGCTCTTTGCGTACCGGGAGGGCCGGGCCTGGCACGAGGTGCGGGCCGAGGACCTGAACGCGTACCTGCGCGAGCGCTCCGGCCGGGACGTCACGGCCAAGGACTTCCGCACCTGGCACGCCACCGTCCTCGCCGCCGTCGCCCTCGCCGTGTCCGCCCTCGCCGTGTCCGCCCGCGCGGCGGACGGCTCGACGAGGACCCGCTCCCGGGCGGTCACCCGCGCCGTCCGCGAGGTCGCCGACTATCTCGGCAACACCCCGGCGGTGTGCCGGGCCTCCTCCATCGACCGCGCCCTCGAACGCCTCGGCGAGGGAGTCTCTTTCGGTCATCCGGCGACCCAAGGTGCCGTGGAACGAGCGGTATTGAGACTTGTGTGGGATTAAAACGGCCGGAATCCGCGTGTGTTCATAGGATGAGCGTCCTTCAATAGCACCCCATTGGGCGACTGTGCCCCAGGGTGCCGCCGGGTCAAGATCAACCACGTGAGTTCTTCCCTGACGCGCCGCGCGTGCGCCGTAGCCCTGCTCCTGACCTCGACGCTGGCCCCCGCCGTGGCGGTGGCGGCCCAACCCGGCGTCCCCGGGCCGGAGTCGAGGCGCCCCGTCCAAGCCCGCCTGCTGGGCGAGAAGACCGTCCCGCACAAGCTCGACTTCCAGGGCACCACCGTCGGCGGCCTCTCCGGCATCGACCGCAACCCCTGCACCGGCGAGTACGTGTTCATCAGCGACGACCGGTCCTACCTCCAGCCCGCCCGCTTCTACACTGCCGCGCTCGACGTGGACGCCACCGGCGTGCACGCCGTCGACTTCACCGGCACCCACCCCTTCCTCCAGCCCGACGGCACGGCCTACCCGTCGCCGACCGTCGGCGACGGCAAGGCCGTCGACCCCGAGGAGATCCGCGTCGACCCGCGTGGCTGCGACTACTGGTGGGGCCAGGAGGGCGACCGGCCGAAGACCGTCGGCCCGCCGGTCGTCCAGCCGTCCATCCAGTACGCGTCCCCCGCCACCGGCGCGTACCTCGGGCAGCTGGGGCTCCCGGCGAACTACGAGATCACCATGGAGGAGCGCGGCCCGCGCCGGAACCAGGCGATCGAGGCGCTCACCTTCGGCGCCCAGGGCAGGGTCGTGACCAGCGCCATCGAGGGCCCGCTGCTCCAGGACGGCCCCGAGCCCGACGTGGAGAAGGGCGCGCCCGTCCGCGTCACCCAGCAGGCCCGAGACGGCCGGGTCCTCGGCCAGTACGCGTACCAGCTGGAGAAGATCTTCGCCGTCAACGACCCCGACAGCCCCTGGGGCCCGGACACCGGCGTCCCGTCCATCCTGGCCTTCCCGGACGACGCCAACCGCTACCTGGTCCTGGAGCGCACCTGGGTCGCCGGCGCGGGCTACAAGATCCGCCTCTTCGAGGCCACCACGCGCGGCGCGACCGACGTCCGGGCCGTCGACTCCCTCGCCGGCAAGACCGTGACCCCGATGCGCAAGCGCCTCGTCGTGGACTTCGACACCCTGGGCCTGTCCGCCGTCGACAACACCGAGGGCATGACGTGGGGCCCGGACCTGCCGTCCGGCGAGCGCACGCTGATCCTGGTCAGCGACGACAACTTCGCCGCGGAAGCGATCACGCAGGTCGTGGCGCTGGGCATCCGCTAGCGGCATCGGTTGGCGGCATCCGCCAGGGGCGGACCGAAGCGCCACCAGGGCGCCCGCCGGGCAAAGGCCCGGGCGGGCGCCCTTCGCGCGGTCCGTTCACCCCGGCACGGGGCCCCCGTCGTCCCAGTCCCACGCGCCGACGTAGGCCGCCCGGCCCGTCCTGCGGGCCTCGAGGACGGCGGCGAGCCGGTCGAAGTCGCGGGCCGGCATCAGCGGCTGCCACGCGCTCAGCGACAGGGCCCGCACGTCGTCGTGCTCCTCCGGGGCGAGCATGATGCTCGCGATCTGCCGGTCCGTGAGCCTGCCCCCGTCGAAGACGAAGCCCGCCGAGGCGAGCGGCCAGCGTGCCCCCGGCAGGCCGAAGACCGCCGCCAGGAGCCGGGGCGGCCCGGGCACCAGGAGCCCCGTCTCCTCCTCGGTCTCCCGCACGGCCGTCTCCCAGGGCCGCTCGCCCGGTTCCGCCGTCCCGCCCGGGAACTGCCACGGATGCTCGGCGCTGTAGACGGCGTGCAGCTGGACGGGACGGTCCTCCAGGTCCGTGAAGAGGAGCGCCCCGAACACCACCGCCTTCGGCAGCGAGGCCGCGTACTCCTCCACCGGTAACGCGTCGTCGGACAGGGACACGGGGCTCCTCCAGGGGGAGTCGACGGGTACGCGTGACCAACGGTCCTAGGGGGTCACGTGCCTCCTCTACCCCTCGTGCCCGGGGAGTACGTCGAGGAGCCCGAGCAAGTACAGGAACGCCTCGGCCATCGGAACGCCCGCCGTCTCCTCCCGCACCCGCTCCCAGTCGACCCGCTCCCGCAGCCCGCGCGCCACCGGGAGCAGCGGGCCGAAGTCGCAGTGGTGCTCGGAGAGCGCGAGGAGCCGGGAGACCACGAGGTCGGTCGGCGCGAGCACCGGCATGTGGACGGAGTCCACCGGCAGGGTCTGCGCGCGGGCGAGCAGCTCGCCCGTGACCGGCCGTCCGGCGAGGGCGAAGATCAGGTCGATCTCCTCGCCGCCCGCCCGGGCTTTCACCAGCCAGTCCTCGGGCGGGTCGACGATCCGCACGCCCCGCGTCCGGAGCGCCTCGACGACGGCCTCGGCGTCCTCGCGGAGCACGGCGAAGTCCGTGTCGTGCTGGAGCCGGACCGGAATCCCGTGCGCGTACGTGGCGACGCTGCCGACCAGGGCGAACGGGCAGCCCGACTCCTTCAGGACGGCCCCGACCTCCTTCGTCGTCTCCAGGATCGCCTGGGTGTGGTCGGGTGGGAGGTCGCGGCGGTGCGCGGACCGTGGCGCGGCCCGGGGCGCGGGCCCGGGTGCGTCCGCCGTCAGGCGTTCGGCCGGGCCGTCCATGAGGTTCATGACCTGCTCCTCTCCTCGAAGCGCGGGAGTCTCGTGTCACCCGCCAGGAGCGGGCCACCCCCGGAGGGCGTACGCAGGGCGCTCCCGCCCTGAGTCCAGGACTCCACCACCCGGCTCCCGAAACGGTTCTCCAGGAATCGGGTCGCGGCGATGCCGAAGGCGATGTCGGGCGCGAGTCCCGGCTCCTCGTCGAGGAGGCCGCCGACGACCTCACGGCGTACCACCTGCTCGTGAACGGCGTCGGCCTCCACGTGCTCGTCGTAGTACCGCTCCGCCGCCGCCCCGGCCCCGAGGCGGCGGATCGCCGCCGCGACGCGGGCGGCGGCGGGCGGCGAGGTCGTCTCCAGGACCGCGAAGTGGCCGACGAGCGCAGCGCGCAGCCGCCGGTGCAGGCCGAGGAACGACATGAGGTTCGAGGCGGCGAGGACCTCGGCACCGGCCGCGTCCACGTACCGCCCGTACGAGGGGTCGAGGCCGAGGTCGGCCATGAGGTCCGCGTACAGCCGCGCGTGCATCCGCTCCGCGCGCCCGCACCCGTACTCGTCGTACTGGACCGCCATCAGGCCAGCCTTCGCGCGGCCGTTCAGCCGGGGGACGGCCCACAGGTGCGGGTCGGCCTCGCGCAGCTGGACGACGGAGCGCAGCGCCGCGTACTCGCGGAGCTGCCAGAGCTCCCCGTGGGACATCAGGAAGTGCGAGACGCCGTCACCGTCGGGCGGTTCGACCAGGAGATCCGCCAAGGCCTCCTCCACAGGCGGGAGTTCACGGCAGTCGTGGCGGAGTGCCTGCTCGAAACGGTGCTCCAGGAGGGCCCGGACCCGGAGCAGGTCGGCATCCCACTCCAAGGTGTCGGGCACGCCGGCGAGGCCGCGGTAGTGGAGCTCGTAACAGAGGTGGAGGGCGAGGTGGAGGTCCTCGCCGTAGGGGGAGGAGCGCGCGACGGCGGCGGGCCGGGGCAGCCGGTCGGTTCCGGCGCCGAGCAGCCGGGCCCGTACCGCGTCGGAGACCGGACCCCGGGCCTCGGGGACGGGCGGCGCGAGGGACGTGAGGGAGGCGGCGGAGACGGCGGAGGCAGCGGAGGCGGGGGTCTGGAGCAGAGTCATGACGTCTCTCCCTCGGCCGCCCCCTGGGACCCGTCGGTCTCGGTCTTGCTCCCGGCCGACCGCGGCTTTCCGGTACGGCGCCGGAGGCGCGGGCGGTGGCTCGTGTCGCAGAACGGTGCCCGGAGGCTGCGCCGGCACGTGCACAGGGCGATCATCGGCCGCTCGCAGAGGATCACCGACCCGTCCGGCATGACGATCTCGGCAGGCCCTTCCACGAGCAACGGCCCTTCGGGCAGCGGCTGGACACGGATCGGGTCGGGGGTGGTCGCACTCATGGGGGGTCAGCTCCTGATCGTGGCGGCGGTGGCAGCGCTCATGGGTGTCTGGGGGTCAGCTCCTGATCGTCGCGGCGGCGAGGGCGTCGACGACCGCCGCGTACCGCCCGTGCCGCCGGAACACGGCCCGCTGACGCGCCGCGCCGCCGCCGTCCACCCGGATCCGCCGCCACTGCGCGCGCACCCAGTCGGTGTCGCCGGTCGCGTCGAGACCGGGCCGGGCGAGGGCGACGAGGCTGTCGAGGACCGCCGTCGCGGGCCGTTCGAGGCCGGTCACCGGGTCGAGCCCGACGCCGAGGATGCCCTGGACGGCGGCGAGCCGGTGGGCGCGGAGGAGACGCGCGGCGGGGACGACCGGAGGCGGAACGCCCGCGTCGACGCGAGGCAGCAGGGTGGCGGCGAGGCCGCGGACCAGGATCGCGAGCAGCACCACCGTGTCGAGGTCGGCGTTCGCGTCGGCGACCCTGATCTCCAGGGTCGGCACGTGCTCCGACGGCCGGGCGTGCCAGTACACCATCCGGTCGTCGAGCACCGTCCCGTCCGCGACGAGGCGCGCGACGTGGGCGAGGTACTGGGCCTCGTCGAGGACCGGGGTCGGGCCGACGGTCGGCCACCGCCCGTGCTCGACGGACCTCCAGCTCTGGTAGCCGGTGTCGCGCCGGCCGGCGTACGGCGAGTTCCCGGCGAGCGCCTGGAGGGCGGGCAGCCAGGGCCGCATGTGCTGGGCGAGCGCGAGCGCCCGCTCGCGGTCGAGCGTCCCGATGTGGACATGGCAGCCGCAGACGAGTCCGTCGTCGCGGGCGGCCCCGTCCTCGTCGGTCACCAGGGAGGCGAAGCGGCGGGCCATGCGCTGGTAGCGCTCCGTGTCGGTCACCGTGTACGGCTCCTCGGGCGGCAGGACGGGCGTACCGCAGGCGATCGGCATGCAGCGCGCCTCACGGGCGGCGGCGGCGACGGTGGTGCGCAGCCAGGCGAGTTCGTCGCGGAGGTCGCGGCGGTCGGCGGTGGCCCGGGTGCAGATCTCGATCTGGGCGTTCAGGAACTCGGTCTGCACCTGGTCCCCGAGGACCTCGCGCGCGATACGGATCACCTCCGGCGCACGGTTGACCGGAGCCCGCGTCACGCGGTCCACGAGGACGAACTCCTCCTCGACACCCATCGTCAGGATCTTCATTACGGGCTCCTCGCCTCTACGGGCGAGTACCCGCGAAGGCGTGGGGCAGTCGCAGCTGAGTGGACCAAGAGGAAGAGGAAGAGGAAGAGGAAGGGGAACCGACATGGACGGGATCGTGCTCCTGCGCGAGGACCACAAGACCGTGGAGAAGCTGTTCAAGGAGTTCGAGCGGGCGGAGGACGACGACCTCCGGCACAAGCGTGAGCTCGTCGACGAGGTGATCAAGGAGCTCACCACGCATGCCTGGATCGAGGAACAGGTCTTCTACCCGGCGGCGCGGGAAGCGGCGCCCGACACCAAGGACCACGTCCTCGAAAGCGTCGAGGAGCACCACGCCGTGCTGTGGATGCTCTCGGAACTGGCCGGGCTCGACGCCACCGACGAGCGGTTCGACGCGAAGATGACCGTCCTCATGGAGAACGTGCGCCATCACGTCGAGGAGGAGGAGAAGGAGTGGTTCCCCGACGTGCGCAAGGCGATGGGCCGCAACCGGCTGCTCGAACTCGGCGAGCGCATGGAGGCGGCGAGGGCGGAAGCGCCGGACAGCCCCTTGGACGTACCGAGCGCCGAGGAGTAGAGGCGTGATGCGTATCGGATACACGATGATGACCGAGCAGGCCGGCCCCCGTGAGCTGGTCGGACACGTCGTCGGGGCGGAACGGGCCGGGTTCGACTTCTCCGTGATCTCGGACCATTCCTTCCCCTGGCTGCCCTCCCAGGGCCACGCCCCCTACGCGTGGAGCGTCCTGGGCGCGGCGGCGCAGGCGACCTCCGGCATCCCGCTCATGACGTACGTGACCTGCCCGACGTTCCGCTACCACCCGGCGGTGGTCGCCCAGAAGGCGGCGACCATGCAACTCCTCTCCGGGGGCCGGTTCCGCCTCGGCCTCGGCTCGGGCGAGAACCTCAACGAGCACATCGCGGGCCGGGGCTGGCCCTCGGCCCGCGTCCGGCTCGCCATGCTGGACGAGGCCGCTGAGATCATCCGCGCCCTGTTCACGGGGGAGTACGTGACACGGCACGGCCGCCACTTCCAGGTCGACGACGCCCGGCTCTGGGACGTCCCGGAGACCCCGCCGCCCCTCGGCATCGCCGTCTCCGGTCCGCGCTCCTGCGCGCTCGCGGGACGCCACGGCGACCTGGTGATCACGACCGAACCGAAGCGTGACCTCCTCGACGCGTTCGACGCGCAGGGCGGAGCGGGGAAACCCCGGATGGGGCAGATGCCGCTCTGTTACGACCCCGACCGCGCGGCGGCGACCGCCCGCGCCCACGACCAGTTCCGGTGGGCGCTCGGCGGCTGGCGGCTGAACGCCGAGCTCCCGCTGCCGGCGGGCTTCGACCAGGCCTCCGCGCACACGCGACCGGAGGACGTGGCGAAGAGCATCCCGTGCGGGGACGACGTGGACGCGGTCGTGGACGCGGCCCGTCCCTTCGCCGAGGCGGGGTTCACCGACCTCGCCCTCGTACAGATCGGCGGGGAGCACCAGGAACCGTTCCTGCGCTGGGCGGAGACGACGCTGCTCCCGGCGCTGAGGGAGCTGTAGGGGGCGTCGCGGCCGCTCCCGGCGCCGTTTGGCGAGACGGTCCTCCGGGCACCGCACCTCGCAGACGGGGACATGCCGAGCCGAGGAGGACGTCATGACCACGACGGAACACCTGCCGGAGAGCACTGACATGACGACGGAAGGGGCGAGGGAAGGAGCCCGCGAGCGGGTCAACAGACGCTGGCAGGAAGTCCTCCAGGAGACCCGGGTCGCCCAGACCGGCGTCCAGATCCTCTTCGGCTTCCTGCTGAGCCTCGCCTTCACCGTGCGCTTCCGGGAACTGGGCGGATTCGACCGTGGACTGTACGTCGTCACCGTCGTCCTCGCCGCCTCCTCGACGGCCGCCCTCATCGCCCCCGTCTCCCTCCACCGCTGCCTTTCCGGGCTGCGCCTCAAGGAGGAGGTCGTGAGCGCCGCGGGACGGCTGATGGTCTGCGGCATGGTCCTCCTGGCCCTGACGGTGGCCTGCACGCTCATGCTCATCCTGAACGTCGTCCTCGGCGGGGCGGTGGCCGCCGGGATCGTCGTCGGCGGGGTGATGGTGTGGTTCGCGCTGTGCTGGTACGTGACCCCGTACCGCCTGCGCCGCAAGGCGCTCTCCCGGGCGCCCCAGGACGGAGGAGGAACCTCATGAACGGCGGCGAGAGCGAGTACCGGATCGCCCGCTTCAAGGAACGGCTCGCGCGCGAGGAGGTGGCCGAACTCGGCGTACGGGTCGAGGTGCGCGGCGCCGCGGTCCTGCTGTCCGGCACGCTCCCGACGGCCGGCCACCGCGACGAGGTCCTGCGGCTCGCCGACACGGAACTCGCCGGCATCCCGATCCACACGGACCTCCTCGTCGCCTGCGCGGACCCGCCCGACCGCCCCGAGGAACTGTCGTGACCGGCGGCCCGGCGCCGGCCGACGGAGCGTTCGTCCGCATAGCGGCGGTCGGCGACATCCACCTCAGCCCGGAGTGCCGGGGCCTGCTTCGCCCGTCCTTCGAGACGCTCCCGATGTGCGCGGACGTCCTCCTCCTCGCCGGCGACCTCACCCGCCACGGCACGGTCCCGGAGGCGGAGGTGGTCGCCGCCGAGGTGGCCGACCTGGGCGTCCCGGTCGTCGCGGTCCTCGGCAACCACGACTACCACGCCGACCAGGAGGCCGAGGTGGCCCAGGTCCTCACCGACGCGGCCGTCACGGTCCTGGAGGGCGACTCCGTGGTCCTCCCGGTGGCCGGCCACAAGGTCGGGGTGGCCGGCACGAAGGGCTTCTGCGGCGGCTTCGCGGGCCGCAGCGCGGGTGAGTTCGGCGAACCCGAGATGAAGGCCTTCGTCCGCACGGCCCGCGAGTCCGCCGAAGGCCTCCGCCGCGCCCTGACGGAGCTCGCCGCCGACGGCTGCGGGGCCACCGTCGCCCTCACCCACTTCGCCCCCGTCCCCGACACCCTGGCCGGCGAACCGATCGAGATCTACCCCTTCCTGGGCAGCTACCTCCTCGCCGAGGCCATCGACGAGGCGGGCGCCGACCTTGCCGTCCACGGCCACGCCCACCTGGGCACGGAACACGGCATGACGGCGGGCGGGGTACGCGTCCGCAACGTGGCCCAGCCGGTGATCGGGAGCGCGTTCGCGCTCTACCACCTGCGCCTGACGGAGACGGGGCGGAAAGGGACGGGGGAGCGAATCTCCGCCGGAGCCTAGGAGGTGCGCCTCGCGCGAGCCCCCGCCGCCGAACGGCAGGATGACCCCATGCCCTTCACCACCACGGTCCTCACCCTCGCCACCGGCTCCCAGGAGACCGTCACCGACCTCACCCGCCACTGCGAGGACTTCCTCGCGCGCACGGCCGAGGGCGCCGACGGCCTCCTCAACCTCTTCGTCCCGCACGCCACCGCGGGCCTGGCCATCCTGGAGACCGGCGCCGGCAGCGACCACGACCTCCTGACCGCCCTCCACCACCTCCTCCCCGCCGACGACCGCTGGCAACACCGCCACGGCACCCCCGGCCACGGCCGCGACCACGTCCTCCCGGCCCTCGTCCCGCCCCACGCGACGGTGCCGGTGATCGGCGGACGGCTGGACCTGGGGACGTGGCAGTCGATCTGCCTCGTGGACACGAACGTCGACAATCCGGAGCGCCAGGTGCGACTGAGCTTCCTGGGCTGACCGGCCCGGTCGGGATCACTGGATCACTCCGGTGCGGCCCGCGCCACGTGCGGGGCCAGGTAGGGCTTGTGGGGGGAGTCTGCGGGCCGGCCGTCACGTCAGGTCTGGTCAGGTCAGGTCAGTTCAGGGTCCAGCGTTGGTTCGTGCCGCCGCTGCAGGACCACAGTTGGACCGGTGTGCCGTCGGTGGTCGCCAGGCCGGCGACGTCCAGGCAGAGGCCTGACTGGGCCCCGGTGACGGTGCCGTTCGCGTGGAACTTCCACTGCTGGTTCGGCTGGCCGTTGCAGGACCAGACGATCACCTTGGTGCCGTTGACCGTTCCCTTGGCGCTGGCGTCGAGGCAGAGCGTGGCGCCGCCGACGTTCACGGTCAGCTGGTCCGACGCCGTGCGCGTCCAGGTCTGGTTGGCGCCGCCGTTGCAGGCGTGGATCTGCTGCTGCGTGCCGGGCGTCGTGCTCGTGTCGGTCAGGCACTTGCCCGCGGCCACCGCGCGCAGCGCGCCCGTCGTGCCGCCGGGGGAGGCCGCGTCCAGCCCCATGAAGTGGATCGCGTCGGCGACCATCCTGGTGCCCTGGACCGGGAGTTGGTGTCCCGTTCCGGCGAGGCTGTACGCCTCGACCTGGGTGGTGCCGGCGCTGTTGTCGTAGCGGGTCCGGGTCCAGTTGGCCGCGGGGGTGTCGGTGGCCGACGGCGTCTGGCTCACGCCGAGGACGTCGGTCCACTGCTTGACGGCCTCGCCGAGGTTGTTGTGGCTCAGGATGGTGTCGGCGGTCCCGTGCCACAGCTGCACGCGCGGGCGCGGGCCGGTGTAGCCGGGGTAGCCCGTGTTCCGTACCCAGTTGCCCCACTGCTGCGGCGTCATGGACAGCTGGCCCTGGGCGCACGCCGAGTTCCAGCCGCGTACGGTGCCGGTGGCGAAGCAGTGGTACGGCACTCCCATGAACGATGCGCCCGCCTTGAAGACGTCGGGGTACAGGGCGAGCATCACGTTCGTCATCATGCCGCCCGAGGACTGCCCGGTCACGTACACGGCGTTCGGGTTGCCGCCGTAGCGCTGCTGCGCGTAGGTGATCATCGACATGAGGCCGACGGGGTCGCTGCCGCCGTTGCGGGTCAGCGCCTGGTCCGACGAGACGTCCCAACAGCTTCCGCTCGGGTTCGTCGAGGGGTAGATGACGATGAACCCGTGGGTGTCGGCCTGGGAGGCGAAGTCGGTGCTCGAGTAGAGGTACGGGCCGGAGCCCTGGCAGCCGTGCAGCGCGAGCAGGATCGGCGGGTTGGGCTTGACGCTGTCCGGCACGTACACGTGCATGAGCAGGCCGGTCGGGTTGGTGCCGAAGTTCGTGATCTGGACCAGGGACGCGGCGGCGGCACGCGGGGCCGCCTGCAGGTTCAGGCCGAGCGCGAGGCCGAGTACGGCGATGATGCCGAGCAGCCGGGACGCGACCGTGCGGGGTCGGGACATGGGACCTCTCCGTAGGGATTGCCGAGAGCATGAGGAGGTTCCCGGCGCCACCGCGGAGACAACGCGACCGATACTCGTGCCGGTCCACCGTGTTCGTCAACTGTCCTGACTCGATGGTGTGTTGAGCGGTCATCTCCGCGCCTCCGGTGGGGGCTTACGGGGGTGCGGGGCCCTGTTGAGTGTGTGGTCCGGGTGGCGGGGGAGAGGGTTGCCCCCTGAATAATGTGAGCGCTAACATTCTCGGCGAGGGGCCCGGCGCCCACCCATTCCCCTCGCGAGGTTTTCGTCGTGCTGCCGCGCCCGCGGGGTGTCGGCACGTGCGCTGCGCTGGATGGCGGATCGGCGAATCGGTTCATCCGGCCTGGCCGGGTGACGCAGCGCGAGTGCGGCCGGGAATGGCGGCGGCGCGGCGGCAGCCTTGGCGGCGCGAGGACGGGCGATCGACCCGCCCCGCCGGACAAGGAGACCCCCACCATGAAGACGTTCACGCGTCTTGTCGCCCTCGCGGCCTGTACGGCCGCGGCGGCTCTCGTCGCCGTCCCCGCGGCGCAGGCCGTGCCCGCGGGTGCGCAGGCCGCCGCCGGCTGCCGCTACTACTACACCAGCTACTTCACGGGCCCTAACGGCGAGAAGACCGGCAGCGGCGAGTACGTCGAAGGCGACCACGACCCCGAGGGCCGTATCTGCCGCAACGGCTGGTGGGTGTCCCCGTACGAGCTGGACGACCCGGCGGTCGCCGTCCGCTGACCCGCCGGTGACGCGAGGCCGCTCCGGCGGCCTTTCGTCATGTTCACCCGGCAGCCGGTGCGTCGTCAGCGGTAGCGGATGTGCAGGTGGTTGTCGTGGTTCGGGTACTGCGTGGTCAGGCCCTCGGAGATGAGCGTCGGGTCGTTGAAGTAGATCAGCTCGATGTGGCCGGGGGCCGCCGCGCGGATGGCCTGCACGAGCTGTCGGGTCGCCGCCCGGTCGTAGGTCCCGGACTGCCATGTGATCCGGCCCGCGCCGCACTGGGCCGAGTCGGTCCGGATCGGCCAGACGTCGATGTCGAGCCCCACCTCGTGACTGGCGTGACCCGGGATGTCGCCGCCGTGCTCGAAGCCGGCGTCACCCATCGGCACCTTGCCCTGGCCGGTCGAGGCGAAGGCGGAGGCGGCGGCTTCGAGTTGGGCGACGGCGGCGGCGGTGGCCCAGTTCGCGTCGGCGTTGCCGTCCGGGTTCTGGTCGCAGACGGCGGCGAAGTCGACGAGTTCGTAGTGCCAGACGAGGTTGCGCCAGGTGTCGGGACCGACGATGCCGTCCGCGGCGAGGCCGGCGTGGCTCTGGAAGGTCTTCACCGCCGTGGTGGTGGCGGGCCCGAAGTCGCCGTCGACGGCGAGTCCCGCGGCGCGCTTGGCGTTGAGCAGGTACTGCACGGCCCTCACGGCGGGCCCGTTGTCGCCCTGGCGCACCGTGACGACGAGCCGCCCCCAGGTGCCGGCGCCGACGACGCCGTCCGCGGCGAGACCCTTCGCGCTCTGGAACGACGTGACGGCGGACACCGTGCCGGAGCCGAAGACCCCGTCGGTGGCCACGGTGTGGCCGTGCGCGGCGAGCAGGTGCTGAAGGGCGACGACGTCGCTGCCTCGGTTGCCCGAGCTCTGTACGTGGTAGGAGGCGCCGGCGAATGCCTGGGCCGGTGCACCGGCCTGGACGAACAGGGCCGTGATCACGGCAAGGAACACGGCGATCCGGGCGCTTTGCCTGCGCGGCAGACCGGACGATCGGAGCATGGCGCGATCCCTCTCGTGACGGGAGTCGGGGCGGGGTTGGGTGTCGGCGGCGGGGTTCGTGACGGTAGCGCTCGTCGGACGCGGGACGGAAGCACGCTGGATCGATACGTCGTTCCTACGGGGCCCTCCGTCCCGGCCTCTCCGTCCCGGCCCCTCCGTCCCGGCCCCTCCGTCCCGGCCTGGCCGTGGGGCATAACGCGGGTCTTATGTCCGAAGGGATGGCCTCTGTTCGTCATGTCCACATCCATACTCGGCGGCAATGACACCCGAACCCCCACGATCGGAGTGGACGTTGCGACCCAACAGATGGACGGCGGCCGTGACAGCGATGGCGCTGTCCGCGAGCCTCGCCGGAGCCCTCGCCGGAACGGCGTCGGCGGCACAGCCGGGATCGGCACAAACGGCGTCGGCCCAGAAGGACAGCCCCGTGACCCGCGCGGTCGCCGCCGCCGACCTCGCGGTCGACAGCGGGCTCGACACGCTGGTCAACTCGGCCCAGGAACAGTACGAACGGCGTCTCGTCACCCCTTGGGTGAAGGACCTCTACTCGGTCTCCTACGAGCGCAGCTACCGGGGCCTGCCGGTCGTCGGCGGTGACGCCGTGGTCCTCGCCGACGGTACGGGCAAGATCCGCGCCCTCCAGTCGGCCTCCGCCGTGCGCATCGACGTCGCGACCCGGCCGTCGGTCACCGCGAAGAAGGCCGAGACGACCGCTCGGAAGGAACTGGCCTCGGTCGACAGGGCCGAGAGCGGCCGGCTGGTCGTCCGCCTCAAGGACGACAAGCCGAAGCTGGCCTGGGAGACCGTGCTGCACGGCCGTACCGCGAGCGCGCCCAGCAAGCTGCACGTCTTCGTCGACGCCCGTACCGGCGCCGTCATCGACAGCTACGACGACGTGGTGGCGGGCACCGGCAACAGCAAGTGGAACGGGCCCGGGCCGATCACCATCGACACCACCGCCTCCGGCTCCACCTACTCGCTCCGCGACCCGAGCCGGACCGGCCTCAGCTGCGCCGACTACAGCACCAACACCGTCTTCTCGAAGTCCTCCGACTCCTGGGGCACCGGAAACCCCACGAGCAAGGAGACCGGCTGCGTCGACCTGATGTTCGCCGCGCAGAAGCAGTGGGACATGCTCAGCCAGTGGCTCGGCCGCAACGGCGTCAACGGGAACGGCCGCAGCTTCCCCGCCAAGGTCGGTCTGAACGAACTGAACGCGTACTGGGACGGCAGCGCGGTGACCATCGGGCGCAACAGCGCCAACGAGTGGATAGCCGGAGTGGACGTGGTGGCCCACGAGTACGGGCACGCCATCGATACCAACACCCCCGGCGGCACCAGCGGGCAGGAGGCCGGGCTCGGCGAGGCCACGGGTGACATCTTCGGCGCCCTGACCGAGGCGTACATCAACCAGCCGGCCCCCTACGACGTCCCCGACTACACGGTGGGCGAGGTCATCAACCTCCAGGGCCGCGGCCCGATCCGCAACATGTACAACCCGCCGGCCGTCAACAACGACCCGGCCTGTTACAGCTCGTCGATCCCCGGCACCGAGGTGCACGCCGCCGCGGGCCCGCTGAACCACTGGTTCTACCTGCTGGCCGAGGGCACCAATCCCGGCGGCGGCAAGCCCAGCAGCACCACCTGCAACCAGAGCACCCTGACGGGCGTGGGCGTACAGACCGCGGGCAAGATCTTCTACGGCGGCATGCTGCTCAAGACCAGCAGCATGAGCTACAAGAAGTACCGTACGGCGACGCTCAGTTCCGCGAAGTCCCTCGACGCGACCTGCGCTCTCTTCCTCAAGACGAAGGCGGCCTGGGACGCGATCAGCGTGCCCGCGCAGACGGCCGACCCGACCTGCACCCCGACCGGTCAGAACGACGACTTCTCGATGTCGCTGAACCCGTCCTCCGGCACCGTCCAGCAGGGCGGCTCCGTGACCACCACCGTCGGCACCGCCGTCACGACCGGCGTCGCGCAGTCGGTGACGCTGACCGCCACCGGCCTGCCCTCCGGCGTGACCGCCTCCTTCAACCCCGCGACGGTGCAGTCCGGACAGTCCTCGGTGCTGACCCTGACCGCCACCTCGAACGCGGCGCCCGGCACGTCCACGGTCGTCGTCAAGGGCCAGGGCACCACGCTGTCGCACACCACCGACTACACGCTCAACGTCGGCGGAACCCAGCCCGGCAACGACCCGCCGGACGTCAACGTCGCCAACGTGCAGGCGCACCTGACCCAGTTCAACACGATCGCCTCCCAGAACGGCGGCAACCGCCGCGCGGGCAGCGCCGGTTACACGCAGTCGCTGGCCTACGTGAAGGGCAAGCTCCAGGCCGCCGGTTACACGGTGACCGAGCAGAACTGCACCTCCTGCACGTACCCCTCGAACAACCTGATCGCCGACTGGCCCGGCGGCCCCGACGACCAGGTCGTCATGTTCGGCGCGCACCTGGACGGCGTCTCGGCCGGCCCCGGCATCAACGACAACGGCTCGGGATCGGCGGCGCTCCTGGAGAACGCCCTCGTCCTCGCCCAGAAGAACCCGACGATGACCAAGCACGTGCGCTTCGCCTGGTGGACCGACGAGGAGCAGGGCCTCAACGGCTCCGCGTTCTACGTCAACCGGCTCACCGCCACGCAGCGCGCGGCCGTCAAGGCGTACTACAACTTCGACATGGTCGGCTCCACCAACGGCGGCTACTTCATCAACAACCTCAACTCCACCGCCGCCGCGCCCCTCAAGGCGTACTGGACGTCCCTGAACCTGGCGCCCGAGGAGAACACCGAGGGCCAGGGCCGCAGCGACGACTACTCGTTCCAGCAGGGCGGCATCGCCACCTCCGGGTACGCGGCCGGCGCCAGCGCCCGCAAGACCACGGCGCAGGCGCAGAAGTGGGGCGGCACCGCCAACACCGCCTACGACTCCTGCTACCACAGCGCCTGTGACACCACGAACAACATCAACGCGACGGTCCTGAACCGCAGTTCCGACGGCATCGCCTACGCCCTCTGGAAGCAGGCCGTCGGCGGCACCGCCCCGGCCCAGGACTTCTCGGTCGGCGTAAGCCCGTCCGCGGGCAGCACCGCCCCCGGCGGGTCCGTCTCGGCGACGGTCAACACCGCCACCGTGAGCGGCGCCGCCCAGACCGTCGGCCTGTCCGTCTCCGGCGCGCCGGCCGGCGTGACCGCCACGCTCAGCCCGACGTCCGTCCAGTCCGGCAGCTCCTCGTCCCTGTCCGTCCAGGTCGGCGCGAGCACCACGCCCGGCACCTACACCCTGACGGTCACCGGAACGGGCACCGTCAGCCACACCACCACGTACACGCTGACCGTCACGGGCGGGGGCGGATCCTGCACGCCGCGCCAGCTCGTCGTCAACGGCGGCTTCGAGAGCGGCAGCAGTCCGTGGACCGCGACCGCGGGTGTGATCACCAACGACGCGCGTCAGGCCGCGCACGCGGGCAGCTACAAGGCGTGGCTGGGCGGAAGGGGCACCAGCTACACGGAGAACGCCGCGCAGTCCGTGTCCATCCCCTCGGGCTGCACCTCGTACCGGCTCTCGTTCTTCGTCCACATCGACACGGACGAGACCGAGAACGTCGCCTACGACGTGGCCACGGTCAAGGTGGGCGGCCAGCAGGTGGCCTCCTACTCCAACCTGAACGCGGCCGCGGGCTACGTCGAGAAGTCCTACGACCTCTCGGCCTTCGCGGGCCAGACCGTCAGCCTCGCGTTCACGTCCGTGGAGGACGCGTCCCTGCAGACCTCCTTCGTCCTGGACGACGTCTCGATCCAGGTGAGCTGAGGCACGGCACCCTCTGAGGGAGAGCGTCAGTAGTTCGTGAGCTTGATTCGGTCTGCGGGAGTGCCCTGAGGGGTGCTCCCGCAGTCGCGTGGGTCTGACGCGCGTCGGTCATCCCGTCGCCTCCGTCGCTCCCGTCGCTTCGGCCGCGCCGCCCGGCAGGGGCCGGGTGCGTGTGCCCCACCGGGCGAGGGCCGGGCCGGCGGCGCCCAGTGCCGCGAAGAACACCGCCAGCAGCAGCCAGCCCTTCGTGCCGAGGCCGAGGACCACCGTGGTGAGGACCGCGGGGGCGAGAGCCTGGCCCGCGCTGAAGCCGAGACCGAGGACGCCTTGGTACTGGCCCTGTGCGTGGTCGGGGGCCAGACCGAAGCCCAGGGCGTAGCCCGCCGACGACTCGTAGACCTCTCCCAGGCTGTGGACGAAGATCGCGGTCAGGACCAGTCCTGCCGCGGCCCAGACCGGGGTGTACGCGGCCAGCGCCATCGTCGGACAACTGACGAGGAAGAGCAGCCCGGCCGTGCGGAACGCCCGGCCTCCGTCGTGCGGGGTCTCGACGCGCGAGCCGATCCTTGTCTGCGTGAGCACACAGAAGAGGGAGTTGACGGCGAACAGCGCGGCGACCGTCCAGCGCGGCGCTTCGGTGTGCTCGGAGATCCAGATCGGCAGGAGCAGCGAGACCACCGGGTACTGCAGCCCCATCGCCCCGTAGAGCGCGGTGAACGCGAGGAAGGGGCGATCCGCGAGCACGAGCCAGCGCCGCTGTCGCGCCGGTGCCGCCAGTACCGGATAGCGGGGGAGCAGGAGCAGAAGCAGCGCGCACAGGGCGAAGCTCGCCGCGTTGCCGAGGATCAGCGCGACATAGGCGCCACGGGTGCCCGCGGCCAGCGCGAGGCCCGCACCCACCGTTCCCAGGATGACGCCCAGGTTGACGAACGTGCGCAGCTTCGCGCGGAACCGCGCCGGGCGCTCACCCCCGACCCGGGCCACCAGAGCGCCCGCCGCCGCCCCGCCGGCCGCCGCGGCGACCTGGTCGACCGTAGCGACCGCCGCGAGCGCGGCCCAGCTCTCGACGAGGACGAGGGCCGCCATCGACACCGCCTGGACCGCGAGGGCCACCATCATGACCGCACGCGTGCCGCGCCGGTCGGCCAGATGCCCGCCCGGTATCCCCGCGCACAGGCCGACCAGTCCGGCGAGGGTGAGCGCCGCACCGACCTGGACGGCGGGCAGGCCCACGACCAGCGTGAAGTAGAGCGCCGAGGCCGCGTTGAACAGACCGTTGCCGACCCGGTTGACGAAGCTGGTGGCGATCAGCACGCGTTCCGGCCCGGTGTCCCCCACCATCCGGCCTATGCGGCAGGCCGGGCCGACCGGACCACCTTTGATCATGATCGGCAGGCTAACAGCGTCGGCCGCGAGGCCGACGGCGGATTGTGCCGGGCGATCCGTCTCGCCCGAGTCTCGGGAAATCGTCCGACGCCGAGGATGGGGACGGAACGCCCAAGGCCGACTTGCGGGGTGTCGGGGGCGGAGAGCTACTGGTAGAGGAGGGAAGCGCGGCAGACGCCGGCGCTGTCGGTCGTGGTGGCGCTTCCGCCGTCACCCCGCGACACGTCGCGACCGGATTGGCCGAGCCGCTGACCGAGGGGGATTCCCCGTCATGAGCTCCGACACGGTGATCAGCATCCTGCGCCCGCAGGACCTGCTCTGCCTCGCATGCGAACTGGTCAATCTGCGCGCCTCCGCCGACGGGCGGAGCCTGGTGCCCCGGGACCCGGCGGCGGAGTCGTACGTCATCGTCGGCCTGCCCTCGCAGGCCATGGCCGAGGCCGTTCAGCAAGGCCCGCTGCCGCTGCCTCCGCCGCTGCGCACCGTGGTGGCGGGTCCCTCGCGACTGGTCTTCCGGTTGCCGCCCGGAGCGAGTGTTCCCCTCACCGTCGAGGGTCTCCTGAGGTGGCGGGACTGGATGCCCGTGGTGGCACCCACCGCGCTGCCGCGGGACACCCCGCCCCACGCGGGCATCCCGCCGTCCGCGCCGCCCACGGCGCGCGAGACGGCCATCGAGTTCCCCTGGCGGCTGCTGCTCTCGCCGGACCGTGACGGTCAGTGGCAGACGGAGAACGGAGCCTCCGACTCCCCGTACCACCAGCTCTGGAGCGCGGTGCTGCGGACGAAGGACGGGCCCGGGGGCGATCTGCGGGCGCTCGCGGCCGTCGAGGGCTTCGAGGTCCCGGGGTTCACGCCCTCCCTCAGAACGGGGAGCCGACGGCAGGTCGCGCGGCTCAGCTCCGACTTCCACCTGCCGGTCGCCGACGGCGGGCACTTCACCCCGGTGCCGCTGCGGGCCAAGCGGATGGAGTTGACCACGCTGGGCGCGAACGTCGAGATGGAGGCCGGCTGGGCCTACCCGGAGTATCCGCCCGGTGCGGAGCCTCCCGGGTACGTGGCGCTCGACCTGCGGCAGTACCAGCACACGGCCGCCCTGGGGCGCGACCATCTGGTGCGGACGGTGACCGTGGGCTACCTGTGCCCGACCGGCCACCGGGCCGTGGTGCTGGAAACGGTCGAGCGCGTTCCCTGGCCCGTCCAGCACGGCGACGGGCACGAGACACGGGGCGTACTGGTCAGAACCGCCGAGCTGATCGTCCAGCAACCCGTCGTCGAATACGGGCCGTTGGCGGGCGCGTTCGCGCGGGGCGGCCGCGAGTTCCCCTTCACCAAGGTCCGCATCACCACCACGTCCGCGCGGATCTCTCCTCGGGACCCGGACGACGGACCGTTCTGGCTGTTCGATCCGGACGGGGAACGGCTCCCGCTCCGCGCCGTCGGCGAGGACGTCGTGGGGAACCCGGTGGACTTCTCCCTCCCCATGGTGTTCGTCCCCTACCGGTACATCGGAGACCACGAGAGCCTCTTCTTCACCTACTTCAGCCCGGGGTTCGAGGACGCCAGGACGGTTCGGCTCCACGGGCAGACCGTCGCCTTCGCGGCCGACGCCGGGCGACCCGGCTCCACGGCCCTCAAGACGAGCAGCGTCACCCTCACCATCGAACTGCCGCCGGGAGTGCCCAACCCGAACCCGGACCTCCCCGTCCACGCGGAGGCGGCACCGGCGTCGTACATCCCGCGCTTCCTGCCCCGCGTTCACGACATCGTGGCCGCCGTCCCCGCCGTGGACGACCTGCTCGGAACCGCCGGGGCGCCACGCGCACTGGTCTGGGACACCGTCTACCTGAACCACGGCTTCGGTGCCGCCAACCGGGCGCAGACCTTCGTGACGCTCACGGCGGACCTTCCCGTCGGCCTCTCCCCGCAGCGCGGTGGGGGACTGGCCAGTCCCGCTCTGACGGCGAAGGCGCTGTCCCGGACGCTGGGCCCGGTCTCCGCCCCCGACGCGCTCCAGGCGGGCAAGGTCGACCTCTCGGTCTTCGACGGCATGAAGTTCCTGGGGACCGTCACCCTGAAGGACCTGCTGGACGGCCAACGGATGGGATTCGTCGGGGGAGACACCGCGGACGCACCCGTGTCCCAGGCCCAGCTCGACCAGCGGGACTTCCTGGTCAACCCGCCCCGCGTCACCACACGCCGGCTGCCCGCGAGCGGACCGGAGCCCGAGCGTGTGGAGACACGCTTCCTGTGGAAGCCGCCCCTGACCAAGGCGAAGACGGAGTTCCTGGACCTCAAGTCAGCCGACCTGCTCCTCGACGTCCGTACGTCGCGGGTCCACGGGGCCGAACCCGTGACCGTCGCCCTCGGCCGGCTGCGGGGAGCGAGGTTCACCTTCGCGGGCGCCATGACGACGAGGATCGGGGTCCTCGCCTTCCGGTCCGAGAGCGGCAAGAAGGTCGACGTGGAGGCCAGGGACGTCCACGTCGACTTCGTGGGACCCCTGGCCTTCGTCAACACCCTGCGGGACGTCCTTCCCGCCGACGGCTTCTCCGACCCTCCGTTCCTGACAGTCGACGCGCAGGGGGTGGTGGCCGGCTACACCCTCGGCGTACCCACCGTCGCCGTGGGCATCTTCAGCATCCAGAACATCGCCGTCACCGCCGCACTCTCCCTCCCCTTCACGGACCGGCCGGCGGGCATGCGCTTCGCCCTCGCCGAGCGCCACAAGCCGTTCCTGGTCACCGTCAGCCTCTTCGGCGGCGGCGGCTTCTTCGCCGTCGAGGCCGGCGCCAAGGGCCTGGAACAGGTGGAGGCCTCCATCGAGTTCGGCGCCAGCGTCAGTCTCAACCTCGGCGTCGCGTCCGGCGGGGTCTCCGTGATGGCCGGGATCTACTTCGGCATGAAGGGCGCGAGCGTCGAGCTCACCGGATACCTGCGGTGCGGCGGGTACCTCGACATCCTCGGCCTGATCTCCCTCTCGGTCGAGTTCTACCTGGCCTTCACGTACCGCGACAAGGACGGCGGGGGAAGCGAGGTGTGGGGACAGGCCTCCCTCAGGGTGAGCGTCAAGATCGCCTTCATCAGCACGTCCGTCACGCTCTCCGTCGAACGCCGCTTCGCGGGCGCGGGCGGTGACCCCAGCTTCGCGGACTCCGTCACCCCGGCCCAATGGACCGACTACCTGAAGGCGTTCGCATGATGCGCCACCAACTCGTCCAGTGGATCCTGCTGCCGGCCGGTGTCACCGACGCCGGGCGGCCCCGCGCCTCGGTCTTCGTCGCACCGCGCCTGCGCCCCGGCGGGGCGGCAACGCTCGCCGACTTCCCCGACTTCGAGGACTGGCGCTCGGTACTGGACGGGCTCGATCTGGCGCTGGAGCGGCCGGACGGCGCCGTCGAAGCTCCCGCGCGGGTGGACGTCTCCGCCTCCCGGGGGCTGTGGTCGGCGCTCTTCCCCCCGACGACGACCGTCCGCCCCTTCGCCTTCGAGGACTTCGCGGACCGGCCCCTCGTCAGCTTCCCGGTCGAGGAGGTACTCGGCTACCTGCGCGACCGCTGGGCCGCACTCGCCTACGAGGCACGCGACGACCTTCCCGTCACCCACCACAACGCGTCCCCGATCGGAGGGCCGTCCACCGGCCCGGACGGCGAGCCCCCCTACACCCTCGTGGACCACTTCGAGGAACTCCTGGCGGCGGCGCGCCTCGGGGTCTTCGAGGGAGACGCGGGCGGCGATGCGCTCTCGGAACGACTGCGCGGCCTCCTGGACGACGCGGCCGCGGAGGCCCGGGACCTGCGCCTGCGGCACGAAACCCTCGTCCAGGACCTCATCCGGCCCTTCGGCTCGGGTGACGCCGACCCGGCCGCCGCGCTCTACGCCCTCGCCGGGTTCCACGCCCGCCCGTCCACGGAGGCACCGAGGACGTTTCCCGCCGACCGCGACGAGGCCCGGGACCGGTGGGCCGAGACCCACGACTTCCACGACGACCTCGCCGGACTGGGCGACCACCCGGCACTCCTGCGCCGCCTCGGACTCGTCCTGGACCTGGAGCTGCCGACCGGCTTCGTGCCGGAGACGGCGGACGCGGACCCGGCCGGCGCCCTGCGGCTGCGGGTGCGACGCCCCTCCGCCTTCCCGCCCCGCGCCGACGACCCCGACGCCGACACCTGGACCGTGGACGTGACCCCGTGGACCTGGTGCCGGCTGACCGAGGTCGGCGGGAAGATGTTCTTCGAGCCCGCCGAACGGACCGACCGGGGCGACCTCGCCCACGGATTCCTCCACATGGACCCCGACCGCTACAGCCTGGTCACCGCGGACGTGGACGGCCTCGGCCTGAAGGCCCTGAACATGGCCGCGACCCTGCAACGCCAGGAGGACCAGGCCCAACGACCGGTCGAAGAACCCGAGCGGGACGGCGTCCCCACCGCCCGGACCGGCGGCCTCTCCGTCGTCCACGCCCAGCACGCCGAGGAACTGCACGAGGACTTCTACCGGGCACGCCTCAACAACGACGCCCTGGAACAGGACCCCGACAACCCACCGGACCTCGCCGCCGAAGACCTGACGCGCGGCTACCGCGTCGACATCCGTACGGACGAAGGCTGGCACTCCCTGCACCGCCGGCACGTCGTCTACACCCCTGAGCGCGACCCGGCCGAACAGCTCACCGCCGACGACGAGGGCTGCGTCCAGCTCTCCCTGACCGCCGAGGCGGACACCCCGGCGGCGCCCGCCGACCCGGACCGTCCGCTGTACGCCCACGAGGCACTGGTCACCTGGGACGGCTGGAGCCTGTCGGCACCGAGGCCGGGGCAACCCGTCGCCCAGGAACCCGAACCGCCCGAGGCCGGGCCGGACGTGGCCGGCCCCCGGCTGACCGTCACCACCGACGCACCCGGCGGGACGCTCCCCAGACTCCGCTTCCGCTCCCGCTACCAGGTCCGCCTGCGGACCGTGGACCTGGCCGGAAACGCCCACGACCCGTCCGAGGCCGACCCGCTCATGGACGCACTCGAAGGAACCGGCGACGACCAGTACGTGTGCTCCACCCCCAAGGACGGACTGCCCTACCTCCGCTTCGAGCCGGTTCCCCCGCCAGAGCTCGTGCCCCGCTTCCCGTACGGCCCCGGCGAGGGCCTGGAACGACTCGCCATCCGCAGTACGCCCGGACGCTCGGCCGCGGAGTACGCCGAGGCAAGTCAGTCGGCGACCGCCCCCTCCGCACGGTTCCGCGCCTTCTGCGACCGGCACGTCGCCGCGCCCAAGGCCTCACTCCACCTGACCGAGACGCACGGGCGGCTCGACGGGACCATCGACGCCGTCCACGGCCCGGACCCCGCGGCGGCGGCCGCGGCGGCGCGGTCCGCGTACACGTACGCGACCAGGGAGAGCCGGAGCTTCCGCGACGATCCCGGAGCGCCGGAGGACCCGGAGGAGTACCTGTGGATCGACGCGGACGCCGTGGTCCTGCCCTACCTGCCGGATCCCCTGTGCGCGGGGGTGAAGGTACGGGTCACGCTCCGCCCCGGCTCCCCGGAGGAGACCCTGGACATCCCCTTCGACATGACCTACGCGGACCAGGAAGGGGAATGGCGTGTCCCGCAGCCCCTCCGGCTGCGCCTGGCGGAAGGAGACCTGGGCGCCGCGTACGACGGTGCCGACGAGCTGATCACGATCGCGCTCCCTCCGGGCCACACGGCCCGGCTGCGGCTGTCCTCCCTCTTCCTCGACGACCCCGGCGTCTTCGCCCTCCTGGGCTGGTGCGAGGAGGTGCTCGGTGACGCGGACCTGGAGGACGTGCGGGAGGCCATCAGGGCGGGCACGCACTGGATGACCGCACCCTGGCGAGAACTGACCCTGGTGCACGCCGTCCAGCGTCCCGTCGAATCACCCCAGTTCGTGCTGACGAAAGCGGACGGCGGCCAGGCGACGTCCCTGGTACGGGCGGCCGGCGCCACCGCGGCCGACCTGCGCGGCTTCCTGCGCCTCCACCAGGCGTCCACCGCCCGACTGGACCTGAACGCCGCATGGGACGAGGTCGAGGACGACGGCGTCACGCCCTACCCGGACGAGGACGCCATGGTGCGCCCGACCGGGACCCCCGTCTTCTCCCTGCCGGTGCCCGAACCCTTCGGCACCCAGTGGCTGCCCGAGATCGAGCCGCTCCTCGGCCCGTTCGACTCCGCCCACCTGCCTTTCAGCACACGGGGAGAGGAGCACAGGACACCGGAGGAGACCCGGACGGCGCTCCTGGCGGAGGCCGCCGCACCGGGACTCGACGCCGCGGAGCGACGACGGCTCGAAGCCGGGGCGGCGCAGATCGAGACCTTCAGGGCCCACGAGTTCGGTGACACGAAGAACCGTCGCGTCACGTACCGGTGCAGCGCCGCCACCCGGTTCCGCGAGTACTTCGATCCCGCCATGCCGGCGGAGGACGGGATCCTCGCCTCCGACCCGGTCACCGTCCTCGTCCCGAGCAGCGCCCCGCCCGCCAAACCGGACGTCCTCCAGGTCCTGCCGCTCATGAGCTACCGCCAGCGCCGTCGGCCCGACGGCTCCGTGATCAGCGAGCGCGAGAGCGTCGGCCTGCGGGTGTGGCTGGGCAGGCCGTGGTTCTCCTCGGGCGCCGAGGAGAAGCTGGCGGTCGTCTGCCACAACGGACTGCTGAGCCCGCTCGTCGAACTGTCCCGTGAGATCACGTGCCTGGTCCGCGACCCCGTCCACGTCTCGGCCGTCCCCGAGCTTCTGGAGGCCTCGGACTTCGAGAACGGCGACGTGGTGCGAGACGTCCCGCTGTACGGGTCCCCGCTCCGCCGGGACATCGTCGCCTTCCGTCCCGTGTGGGACGCCCGCAGGCAGGCCTGGTACGTCGACCTGGAGTTCCCGACGGGCACGGCGTACTTCCCGTTCGTCCGGCTGGGGCTCGCCCGCTACCAGGAGCACTCCCTCGCCTCCTGCGAACTGTCCCCGCTCGTGCCCACGGCCTTCGTCCAGACCGTGCCGGACCGCACCCTCACCTGTGCGGTCACGGGCGCGCGGGCCGACGTCACCCTGAGCGGCCCGGCACCCTCCGCCTCCGCCGACGCCGAGGGACACCTCGTCGCCGGCTCCAACCTGGTCGCCGCCGTCATCGAGACCCAGGCTCCGGCACTCACCGACCCGTACGTCGGCTGGACCGCGGCCGGCCCCGAGACCCTGCTCGCCTGTACGCCGAACGGAGATGGCACAGCCGTCTGGAGAGGGAGCGTCCCGCTGCCGCCGGTTCCGGGGACGAGGCACCGGCTCGCGGTACGGGAGTACGAGCGGCACGCCGCCGACGACCGGTCGGCCTCGCCCTCGGTCCGCCTCACCGAGGCGCGGCGGCTCGTCCACGCGGACGTGGTCCCGCTGTGACCGGTCCGCGACTCAGCCGGCCAGGTCCGTGATCACCTCGGCGCCCGGGATCCGGGCCGTCGCCCAGCCGGGCAGGATGAGCTTGCCGCGGCGGCGGCCGCTGCCGACGAGGACGTGCGGGGCCGCCACCACGGCCTCGTCGATCAGCAGGGGCCATGCCGAGGGAAGGCCGATCGGGGTGATGCCGCCGTACTCCATGCCCGTCTCGCCGACGGCGGTGTCCATGGGGGCGAAGGAGACCTTGCGGGCCTCCAGGTGCTTGCGGACCGCCTTGTTGACGTCCACGCGCGTGCCGGCCAGGGCCAGGCAGGCGGCGAGGGTGACGGTGCCGGCGCGCTTGGCCGCGACCACCACGCAGTTCGCGGAGAGCTCCGGCGGTACGTCGTAGGTCTCGCCGAACACCGCCGTGTCGGCCTTGTCGGGGTCCGTGTCCACGTACAGCACCGCCTCGGCGGCGTCCCGGGCCTCCCAGTTCTTCAGGGCCTCCGCGACGGGTCCGACGAGTCGGTCGAGGACGTCCAGGGCGACGAAGGCGGAGGAGAAGGTGCCGAAGGGCGGCTGCGGGGATGCGTTCGCGTTCACAGGAGGGACTCTAACCCGGCGTCATGGGCCGGGGCCCGGGCGGAAGTGACCGCCCGGGCCCCGGCGTTGGGCGTCAGGCGCAGGCGCTCCCGTTCAGGGTGAAGGCCGCGGGGGACGGAGCCGTACCGGTGTGGCTGCCCTGGATGCCGAAGCTCACGGTCGCGCCGGGGGCGATCGTGCGGTTCCAGTCCAGGTTGCGGGCGCTGACGGCGGTGCCCGTCTGGGTGACGGCGGCGTTCCACGCGCTCGTGACGCTCTGGCCGGCCGGGTACGTCCAGGCCAGCTGCCAGCCGTCCACGGCCGTCGGGCCGGTGTTCTTGACGGTGACGGTCGCCGTGAAGCCGGTGTTCCAGACGTTGTTCGGCGTGTACGTCACCGCGCAGGCGGCGGTCGGGGTGGGCGGCTCGCCGCCGGTGGAGGACCGCTCGGCGGCGTAGGCGGAGAGCCAGGCCAGCGGGGCGTTCCAGTTCACCGCCACTTCGTTGGTCGAGTACGAGTCGATGTGGTCGACGTAGCAGGCGGCGGGGGCGCAGCCGCGCAGCCTCGCCTCGGCCACCGGGTCCTGGAGCCCGCTGTTGGGGCCGCCCGCGAGGGAACCGGCCGGCGGGTGGGGGAGCGAGGCGTCCAACTGGTGGGCCCAGAAGCGGTGGTGCTGGTTCTGCGAGGACGTCTCGCCGTAGCCGGTGACGTAGGACTGGCCCAGGGCGTTGCGGCCGAGGAGGTAGTCCAGGGTCTCCAGGGCTCCGGCGCGGTAGCGCGCGTCGCCCGTCAGCTCGCCCGCGACGGCCATGACGACGGCGTCGTTGGCGACCTCGCCGTTCGAGCCCCAGAAGTAGCCGTCCGCGGGGACGGGCACCGCGTACCCCTGGGCGGACATCCGGGAGAGGTAGCCGTCGGCCGCCGCCGTGACCGAGGCGCGGACGCGGGTCAGGTCGGAGGCCGGAAGGCCGTTGGGGACCGTGGCCAGGACGAGCCGCCCGAGCGCGGCGGTGTCGGCCCAGCCGAAGCCGTACGCGCTGAAGGCGTCGGCGGAGGTGTGCCAGGGCGAGGAGGTGACCGCGTCCCGGTACGCGCTCTCGCCGGTCGCCGCGTACAGCTCGGAGGCGGCCCAGTAGAACTCGTCGGTGACCCGGTTGTCCTCGTAGGCGCCTCCGCCCGTGCTGTCGGAAGCCGGCGCGTACAGGGCCGGATTGGCCTGGGCGGCGGTCCAGGCCCGGCGCGCGGCGGACAGGCAGCGGTCGGCGTAGGCGGAGTCGTACGGCCGGAACACCCGGGCGCACTGCGCGGCGGCCGCCGCGAGGTTGAGCGTGGCCGCCGTGGACGGGCGGTGCAGTTCGCGCGGCTGGGCGTCCTGGTCGGGGCGGAGCGGCATCCCGGTCCAGGCCGCGTCGTGGATCTTGTGGAAGGCCATGCCCGCGTACTGCTTGCCCTCGGGCACCTGCATCCTGAGGAGGAAGTCGAGCTCCCAGCGCGCCTCGTCGAGGACGTCGGGCACGCCGTTGCCGCGCTCGGGGACGCGCAGGGTGGAGTCGCCGAGCGCCGCTCCCTTGCCCGCCCGCTCGGCCCGCTCGAAGGAGTTCACGAGCAGCCAGGTGGAGAGGCCGCCGTTCACCACGTACTTGCCGTGGTCCCCGGCGTCGTACCAGCCGCCCCTGACGTCCTGGGTGTAGTCGCACACCGTGGCCTGGCAGGGGACGGATATGTCGCCCTTGTTGGGGGCGATCCCGAGGTGGGCGGCCGGGCGCGCGTACGCGGAGCCGACGAGGGAGGCGTCGATCGCGATGCCGCTGCGCTGGTGGTGGAAGAAGGCCATCGCGTCGGACCGCAGGGTGTCGTACAGGTTCGCGCGGATGTCGAACGGGACGCTGCTGGTGCCGTCGACGGTCAGGACGTACCCGGTGCCCGTGGCCCGGTGCGCGGAGAAGTCCGCCACCTGGACGGACTGCCCGGAGGGGGCGTCCGCGCCGCGCGGGACGGTCGAGCCGTAGGCGACCACCGTCCCGGACGCGTCGCGCAGCTGCCAGGCGAGGGCCTGCGTCGCCGTGGTGACGACGGTGGCGCGCTTCGGTCCGTCGGGGAGGTAGCCGACCTGGTTGACGCGTACGGCTCCGGTCGCCGCTGCCGCCGTCGTTGCCGTGGTGGCCGACGTGCCGGCGACGGCCGGTGCGGTCGCGAGACCACCGACGAGGAGGGCGCCGGTCAGGAGCGTGGCGGAGAGGCGCGCGGCGGAGAGGTGCGCGGCGGGCAGACGCGCGGCGGAGGGGCGCGAGGGCGACGGGTCGCGGAGTAACGCGAGCGGGGTGGGGGGCATGTGCGGCTCCTTCGGGAGGGCGGGGCTTTCCGGACAGGGCCTGGGGGAGGCCGGGGCGGGAGCGCGCCCACCGCTGTCGGCGGTGGTCCTGACGGCGCTCCCGCCGGGGTTCAGCGCTGGAAGGTCAGCCGGGGTGCCGCGTTGCGCGCCAGCGCGTGGGCCTGGTCGGCCCACCAGGCTCCGGCGGGCGGGTCGACGATCCCGTACTCGGGGTCGATCGTGCCGCCGGTGTTGCGGGTGCAGCTGCCGTCGGACTCGCCGGGGATCTTGATCCACAGATAGGCGTCGACGAGCGGGACGCCGGTGTCGGCGGTCGGGCGCGGCCCGAGGCCGCGGCCGGGCGCGTTGCACCAGATCTCCGGATCGCCGGTGTACTTGCCGGGCTCCGGGGTCCAGGCGCCCCGGCCGTTGCGGCTGGTGTCGATGACGAAGTGGCGCAGCGCCTCGGCCGGCGGCGTGCCCACGTTCTGGTCGAACCAGGCGTCGGTCCAGCGCCAGGTGGCGGGGTCGGCGGAGTCGACCGCTCCGCCCGGGGTTCCGTCGTTGGGCGCCGCGGGCGAGTAGTACTGCGAGGCGCACCAGTCGGTGTGGCCGCGGGCCCATTCGGGGCCCTCGGTGGCGTACCACATGCACTGGGCGATCCAGGTGCCGTAGCGCGCGTTGTGGTCGGTGGGGTGGGTGTTGGAGACGTTGAGGGCGAAGCCGTCGCTGTCCCGGACGCCGGCGTCGAGCAGCCGTCGCGCGATGTCGCCGACGGGCCGCCACTGGACGTTGCCCGCGTCGAGGTACACCGCGGTACGGCCCTGGGCCTTGAGGGTCCTCACGGCGTACGCGAGGTCGGCGACCCGGGCCGCCGTGAGCTCGCCGGTCGGGTCGACGCCGGGTCCGCAGTCGCTGGGGAGGAGTGCGAGGCCGTCGGGTTCGACCACGACGACGGCCTTGCCGTCGCCGATGCCGGCGGCGAAGGCGTCGATCCACCGCCGGTAGGCGGCGGAGGATGCGGCGCCGCCACTGGAGTACTGCGAGCAGTCGCGGCCCGGGACGTTGTACGCGACCAGGACGGGCGTCCGGTTCACGACGCGGGCCTCGCGGACGAGGCCCTTCACCTTGGCGCGGACCTCGTCGGGGGTGCCCTGGGTGAACCACTCGGCCTGGGGCCAGCTCGCGAGCCTGGCCATGTTCACGGCGTTGGCGAGGTCGCCGTTCTTGAGGTCGGTGAGTGCCTGCCCGGCGGCCTTGCTCTGCGGGTCGACGTAGAACTTCGTGGCCGGGGTGAGCGGGTCGGCGTCGGGCGCGGCCTGCGCCTGCCCCTGTGTCGCGGTGAGGGCGGCACAGGCCGCGAGCGCCGCGAGGGCGGCCGTCGCGCGGCGCCGGAGGACGCGTGACTTCATGAGGGCTCCTGGTCGGAGGGGTGGGGGGTTATCGGAGGCGTGGGGGGTAGGGGGGCCGGGCGTCAGTAGCCGTAGATCATCTTGTAGGCGACCTCGGGGAGGAACTGCCCGGCCGTGGACCCGGCCCCGACGCCGCAGTTGCCGTCGGACTCGCCGGGGGCCTTGACCCACAGGAGCATCTCGGCGCCGCCGCCGAGCTGCGTGGGGGTGCCGATGCGGCGGCCCGCCGCGTTGCACCACTCGCCGTTGGCGCCGTTGCCGTTGCGGCTGGTGTCGACGACGAACGGCTTGGTGTAGCCGTAGCGGGCGCTGAGTTCGCCGTTGACGGCGTTGCCGTAGGCGGTGTTCTGGGCGGTGGTGTAGTAGTTCGAGATGTTGAGGGAGAAGCCGTGCGCCTGGCGGAGTCCGGCCTCGTGGAGGCGCTGGGCCATCGTCGCCGCGCTCACCCACCCGGGGTTCCCGGCGTCGAGGTAGACCCAGGTGTTCGGGGCCTGGCGGCCGAACTCGGCGAGGGCGCCGCTGATCATGGTCTGGCGCTCGCGGATCTGGGTCTGGTTCAGACAGCCGTAGTCCGCGAGGGAGTCCGGTTCGAGGAGGACGACGGCCGGCCGGGCGGCGATCCCGCCGGCGAACTGGGCGATCCAGCTCGCGTACGCGGACGGGGACGCGGCGCCGCCCGAGGACTGGCCGCCGCAGGAGTCGCGGAGGTAGATGTTGTAGGCGACCATGACGGGCAGCTTGTCGCGGGCGTCCGCCGCCCCGGCGTACGCGCCCGTGGCGGTGCCGATCGTGCCGCTCCAGGAACCGAACCAGCGGGCCATGGGGGTGTTGGCGAGCGACGCGTTGACCGCGGGGGCCCGGCCGTCGCCGGGGTTGGCGGCGACCCATCGCTTCGCGCTCGAATCCGGGTCCACGTAGAACCCGCTCGTCAGGGTGGTGGGATCCGCGGCGTGGGCGGACGGCGCGACGGCCAGCGCCAACGGCACGGCGGCAAGGGCGGCGACGAGGGCGCGGATTCTGCGGCGCATGACGGTACCTCGGTTTCCTGACGGCGGACGCGTCACCCGGTCTCGTCCCGAGCCGGGTGACGCGGTGAGGACGTGCGGTGGTACGAGGTCACTCCGGCCCCGCGGAAAGCCACGGAGGTGCTTGGGAGCGCTCCCACTGGAAGCGGTACCAGTCGGCGGTTCCGGGGCCGAGGTGTGGCCGTATCGTGTGGTGCGCCGATCTGCACTGTCAAGTACCGCCACTTAAAGAGCACTTCACAGGAGTGAGGGGAAGGTTTACAGTCCTGAAACTGGAAGCGCTTCCAGTCTTCCAGCCGTGAGGGGCAGGGGCCGGGAGGCGGACCATGGCGCAAGGAGTGCCGCACCGGCAGTCGACGCTCGACGAGGTGGCCGAACTGGCGGGCGTCTCGCGGTCGGTGGCCTCGCGGGTGCTCAACAACGCCCCGCACGTCAGTCGCGCCAAGCGGGAAGCGGTCGAACGGGCCGTCCACCAGCTGGAGTACGTACCGAATCCCACCGCCCGCGCGCTGGCGACCCGGCAGACCGGCGCGGCCGCGCTGGTCGTCGCGGGGGAGGATCCGTCGATCTTCGCGGACCCGTTCTTCGCCCGGGTGATCGTGGGCGCCTCGGCGGCGCTGGAGGAGGCCGACCTGCACCTGATGCTGTGTCTCGCCGCCTCCGACCGGGGGCGGCGGCGCGTGGAGCGGCTGCTCCGCTCCAAGGGGGCCGACGGCGTGATGCTGATGGCGCTGCGCGAGGACGATCCCCTGGTCCGCGTGGCCGAAGAGGCGGAGATGCCCGTGGTGTTCGGCGGGCGGCCGGTCGGCGCGGACCCGCGGTGGTACGTGGACGTCGACAACCTCGGGGGAGCCCGTGCGGCCACCGAGCACCTGATCGCGCTCGGCCGGACCCGCGTGGCGACGATCTGCGGGCGGCCGGACACCGAGGTGGGCCGCACCCGCCACCGCGGCTACCGGGACGCGATGCTCGCGGCGGGCCTGGCGCCGTACCCGCCGGAAGCCGGTGACTTCACCGAGCCGAGCGGGGCCGCCGCCATGGCCGCGCTGCTGGCGCGCCACCCGGACCTGGACGGGGTGTTCGCCGCCAGCGACAACATGGCGGCGGGGGCGCTGCGCGTGCTGCGCGAGGCCGGCCGCCGTGTCCCCGCCGACGTCGCCGTGGTCGGCTTCGACGACCTGGCCGTGGCCCGGCTCGCCGAGCCGCCGCTGACCACGGTGCACCAGCCCGTCGAGGGCCTCGGCCGCGAGATGGCGCGGATGCTCGTCGCACTCGTCGAGGGGCGGACTCCCACCCCTCTCATCCTCCCCACGCGTCTGGTCCTCCGCGGCAGCGCCTGACCGGCCGTCGCTCCTCTTCGCCTGCGGGGAACCGCCGCAACGTCGCCGGTGACGCGTGTTAACGCTCACAATCACCTGCCGTTAACGGGGCCCTCCACCCCCTCCTGGCGGATCAAGAACAGGTAACAGCCGTACAGGCCCTTGAGTTACGGCTGTGTTAGCGCTCACAATGTGACGCGTTCACCAGCTGACCGGGCCCATCTCCTTGAGGGCTCCAGGTACGACGCACGTCCCCGAGAGGAACCACGACATGGCCCACAGAACCCTCCGCGTCATCGCCGCCGCCGCCCTGGCCGGCAGTGTGCTGACCGCCTGCACCACCGAGCCCGCGACGACCGTGACCACCGGCGGTGCCGCCAAGGGCTCCTCCGACGGCAAGCTGGTGCTCGGGTTCGCGCAGGTGGGCGCCGAGAGCGGCTGGCGTACCGCCAACACCAAGTCCGTGCGCGACGCGGCCGAGAAGGCCGGCATCGAGCTGAAGTTCTCCGACGCCCAGCAGAAGCAGGAGAACCAGATCAAGGCGATCCGCACCTTCATCCAGCAGAAGGTCGACGTCATCGCCTTCTCGCCGGTGGTGGAGTCCGGCTGGGACACGGTTCTGAAGGAGGCCAAGAACGCCGGCATCCCGGTGATCCTGACCGACCGCGCGGTCGACTCCCAGGACACCTCGCTCTACCGCACCTTCCTCGGCTCCGACTTCGTCAAGGAGGGCAACGAGGCCGGCAAGTGGCTCGTGAAGGAGTCCGAGGGTTCCGCCGACACGGTCAACGTCGTCGAGCTCCAGGGCACCACCGGCTCCGCCCCCGCCAACGACCGCAAGGCGGGCTTCGCCGAGGCGATCAAGGGCACCCCCAAGATCAAGGTCGTCGCCTCCCAGACGGGTGACTTCACGCGCGCCAAGGGCAAGGAGGTCATGCAGGCCTTCCTCAAGTCCCACGAGGACATCGACGTCCTGTACGCCCACAACGACGACATGGCCCTGGGTGCCATCCAGGCCATCGAGGAGGCCGGCAAGAAGCCGGGCACCGACATCAAGGTGATCTCCGTCGACGGCATCAAGGACGCCTTCGTCGCCATGAAGGACAAGAAGATCAACGTCGTGGTCGAGTGCAACCCGCTCCTCGGCGACCAGCTGATGGAGCTCGCCAAGAAGGTCGCCGCCGGGGAGGACGTCCCGCGCCGGGTCGAGACCGAGGAAGGCGTCTTCACGCAGGACCAGGCCGAGGCCGCCCTGCCCAACCGCCAGTACTGACCCACCGCCCGTACGCACCGGGGGCGGCCCTCGCGCCGCCCCCGGACCCTCAGGAGAGGAGGGCGGATGGCAGCCCCACCCACCCCCCGCACACCCACCCCCGGCACACCGGCCTCCACCGGCCGGCCCGTCCTGGAAGCCCGCGGCATCCGCAAGGCGTTCCCCGGCGTCCTCGCCCTCGACGGCGTGGACCTGCGCCTCTTCCCCGGTGAGGTGCACGCCCTGATGGGCGAGAACGGAGCCGGCAAGTCCACCCTCATCAAGGTGCTCACCGGGGTCCACCCGCCCGACGCGGGGACCGTCACCGTCGACGGCGACCAGCGCCGCTTCTCCGAACCCCTGGAGGCCCAGCACGCCGGCATCAGCACGGTCTACCAGGAGGTGAACCTGTGCCCCAACCTCTCCGTGGCCGAGAACATCCTCATCGGCCGTGAACCCCGGCGCCTGGGACTCGTCCACTGGTCGGCCCTCCACGCGCGCGCGGAGCGGCTCATCACCGAGCTGGAGCTCGACCTCGACGTCCGCGCGCCGCTGAGCGCGCACTCGATCGCCGTCCAGCAGCTCGTCGCGATCGTGCGCGCCGTGGACGTCCAGGCGAAGGTCCTCGTCCTCGACGAGCCCACGTCGAGCCTCGACCGGGACGAGGTCGCCCAGCTCTTCACCCTGGTACGCCGGCTCCGCGACCGGGGCGTCGCCATCCTCTTCGTGACCCACTTCCTCGACCAGGTCTTCGACCTGTGCGACCGGGTCACCGTCCTGCGCAACGGCCGCCTCGAAGGCGAGTACCGGATCGACGAGCTGACGCCCGTCACCCTCGTCCACCGCATGGTCGGCGGCGAACTCCGCAGCCTGGACGAGCTCGCCGAGACCTCCCAGACCGGCACCGCCGCCACCCCCGGCGCCGCGGACGTCCCCTTCCTCAGCGCCCGCGGACTCGGAAGAACCGGCGCCGTCCAGCCGTACGACCTCGACATCCACCGGGGCGAGGTCATCGGCCTCGCCGGACTCCTCGGCTCCGGACGCACCGAGGCGGCCCGGCTGCTCTTCGGCGCGGACCACGCCGACGAGGGCGAGCTGCGGATCCACGGCGGACCCGCGGCCCTGCGCTCCCCGCGCGCCGCCATCGCCCACAAGATCGCCTTCTGCTCGGAGAACCGCAAGGCCGAGGGACTCATCGGCGAACTCACCGTCCGCGAGAACATCGTGCTGGCCCTCCAGGCCGCACGCGGCTGGACCAAACCCCTCTCCCGCGCCCGGCAGGACGAGATCGCCGCCCGCTGGATCGAGGTCCTCGACATCCGCCCGGCCGCCCCCGAGGCCCAGGTCCGCAACCTCAGCGGAGGCAACCAGCAGAAGGTGCTCCTCGCCCGGTGGCTGCTCACCGACCCCGAGCTGCTCATCCTGGACGAACCCACCCGGGGCATCGACATCGGCGCGAAGACGGAGATCCAGCGCCTGGTGAACCGCCTCGCCGCGGAGGGCACGGCGGTCCTCTACATCTCCGCCGAGCTGGAAGAGGTCCTGCGGCTGAGCCACCGGGTCGGCGTCCTGCGCGACCACCGGCTCGTCGCCACCCTCCCCAACGACACGACCCTGACGCCCGACCGCATCCTGGGCACCATCGCCACCGGAGCCACCTCATGACCCCACCTGACGACACCGGCGCCGGTACGCGCCCGGCCCGGGCGCCCGGCACCCGGCGGCTCACCGGACACCCCCTGTTCTGGCCCGCCGCCGTCCTCGCCGCCCTGCTGCTCGGCAACGTCGCGCTCACCCACGACTTCCTCGCCGTCCGCGTCCAGAACGGACACCTGTACGGCAGCCTCGTCGACATCCTCCAGTTCGGCGCCCCGCTGATCCTCGTGTCGCTCGGCATGACCCTGGTCATCGCGACCCGGGGAATCGACCTCTCGGTCGGCTCCACGGTCGCCATCGCCGGCGCCCTCGCCTGCGAGCACATCGCCACGGCGGCCGATCCCGGGGGCCTCGCCACCGTGTTCACCGCGATCGGGCTCGCGCTCGGCGTCGCCGCCGCGATCGGCCTGCTCAACGGCTTCCTCGTCGCCCGCCTCGGCGTCCAGCCCATCGTCGCCACGCTGGTGCTCATGGTCGCCGGTCGGGGCGTGGCCCAGCTCATCACCGACGGCCAGATCATCAGCGTGTCCAGCCCCGCCTACAAGATGATCGGCGGCGGATACTGGCTCACCCTCCCCTTCGCCGTCCTGCTCGCCGCCGCCCTCGTCGCCGTGACCTCCCTCGTCACCCGGCGGACCGCGCTCGGCATGCTCATCGAATCGGTGGGCGGCAACCCCGTGGCCAGCCGCCTCGTCGGCATCCGCGCCTCCGGACTCCTCGTCACCGTGTACGTCGTCAGCGCCCTGTGCGCCGCGGTCGCCGGACTGATGATCAGCTCCAACGTGTCCAGCGCCGACGGCAACAACGCGGGCCTCTGGATCGAGCTCGACGCGATCCTCGCCGTCGTCGTCGGCGGCACGGCCCTCACCGGCGGCCGCTTCTCCCTCGGCGGCACGGTCCTGGGTGCCCTCATCATCCAGACCCTCTCGACCACGATCTACACCCTCGGCGTGCCGCCGGAGACCACCCTCGTGTTCAAGGCCCTGGTCGTCATCGTGGTCTGTCTCGTCCAGTCGCCCGCGTTCCGCGCGCGGCTGTCGCGCAAGAGCGGCAGCCGAGGGCCGGCCACACCGGTCGTGCCCCCCGCCCCCGCCGACGTGACGGCCCGCCGGCAGGAGGTCCACCCGTGAGCACCACCCTCAGCTCCCTCGGCAAGCCGCTCCACCGGTTCTCGGTACGGCACGCCACCCGCCTCCCGCTCGTCGTGACGGCCACCCTGCTCGTCGCGATGTTCACGGTCGGCTCCCTGAACTACGAGGGCTTCTTCTCCGCGCAGGTCCTGCTCAACGTCCTCATCGACAACGGCTTCCTGCTCGTCGTCGCCATCGGCATGACCTTCGTCGTCCTCACCGGCGGGATCGACCTGTCCGTCGGCTCCATGGTGGCCCTCTCCACCATGCTGACGGCCTGGCTCGTCGAGCAGAACGGTCTCCCGCTCGCCCTCGCGGTGCCCGTGGTCCTGCTCGTGGGCGCGGGCGGCGGCGCCCTGATGGGCTGGGTGATCCACGCCTTCGAGATCCAGCCGTTCATCGTCACCCTCGCGGGCATGTTCCTCGCCCGCGGCCTCTGCTACATGATCAGCACCGAGTCCATCTCCATCACGGACCCCACGACCACCCGCATCGCGCAGACCCGGGTGCTGCTGCCCGGCGGCCTGTTCGTCTCGCCCGCCGTGATCATCGCCCTGGTGGTCCTCGCCGTCGCCTTCGTGGTCCTGCACCACACCCGCTTCGGCCGTACCGTCTACGCCCTGGGCGGCAGCGAGGCCTCGACCCGCCTCATGGGCCTGCCCGTGGGACGCACCAAGATCGCGGTCTACGCCGTGAGCGGTCTGTGCTCCGCCCTCGGCGGCCTGCTGCTGACCTTCTACATGCTGTCCGGCTACGCCCTGCACGCCGTCGGCATGGAACTCGACGCCATCGCCGCCGCCGTCATCGGCGGGACGCTGCTCACCGGCGGCTCCGGCTTCGTCCTCGGAACCGCGCTGGGCGTGACCGTCCTCGGCCTCATCCAGACCGTCATCAGCTTCCAGGGCACGCTCAGCTCCTGGTGGACGCGGATCGTCATCGGCGGCCTGCTGTTCGTCTTCATCCTCCTCCAGCGTCTCTTCGGCGGAGCCCGGCAGGCGGACTGACCCGCACGGCCGCCCCGGCCACCCCCGACCGCGCCCGGAACGGGGGCAGGGACCCCCTGCCCCCGTTCCGGGCCGTACGCCTCTTCGGACCCCCGGACACAAGGAAGACCCATGAACTCCTCATCGCCCGCCTTCACTTTCACCGGAGGGCCGCCGGTCCGCGCGCTCTGCCCGGACGGCGGGGAAAGCTGGACCTTCGGCTTCCCCGGCGGACTCAGGGCGGAGGTGCACACCCGCGGCGCCCGCCTCCACGCCCTGTGGGTGCCCGACCGTCACGGCACCCCCGCCGACGTCGTCCTCTCGCCCCGCGACCCGGCCCTGACGGCCACCGCCGCCCGGTACTTCGGCTCCACCGTCGGCCGCTACGCCAACCGCATCGCCCACGGCCGCTTCACCCTGGGGACGGAGACGTACCAGCTGACCACGCAGAAGGACGGCCACAGCCTGCACGGCGGAACGGACGGCTTCGACACCCGGCTCTGGGAAGCGGAGAGCGTGCACACCCCCGAGTGGACCGGTGTGCTCCTGCACCTGCGCAGCCCCGACGGCGACCAGGGCTTCCCGGGCAACCTCGACGTCACCGTCAGCTGTCTCGTCGGCCGCGACGACGAACTCGCCTTCTCCTACGCGGCGGTCACCGACGCCCCCACCCTGGTCAACCTGACCAACCACGCCTACTTCAACCTGGAGGGCGAGGCCTCCGGCGACGTCCTCGGTCACGAACTGGCCGTCGACGCCTCCCACTACACCCCGGTCGACGCGGACCTCATCCCCTCCGGAGACCATCTCCCCGTCGTCGGCACCGCGTTCGACCTCCGACGGCCGCTCGGGATCGCCGAGGCCCTCGCGCGGCCCGGCGCGGACGGCGGGTACGACCACAACTTCGTCCTGCACCCGCGCGCCGACGGCGCCCTCCGCCGGGCCGCCGTCCTGCGCTCGCCGGCCACCGGCCGCCGGATGGAGGTGCTCACCACGGAGCCCGGCATCCAGGTCTACAGCGCGGGGCAGTTCGACGGCACGGTGCTCGGCAAGAGCGGGACGCCGTACCGCGCCGGCGCCGGGATCGCCCTGGAGACCCAGCACTTCCCCGACTCCCCGAACCGCCCCGACGACCCGTCGACGGTGCTGTTCCCCGGCGACGAGTACCGGTCCAGGACGGTCCTCCGGTTCCGTACCGGCGCCTGAACCCCGCACCCGTACGAGGGACATGGCTGTGCCCGCCGGCGGGGAGGTGCCGGCGGGCACAGCCATGTCCAGGGCGGCCGGGTGTCAGGCGCCCGCCCTGCGCTTGTTCCACACGTCGAAACCGACGGCGGCGAGGAGCACGAGCCCCTTGATGACCTGCTGCCAGTCGGTGCCCACCCCGACGAGGTTCATGCCGTTGTTGAGCACGCCGAGGACCAGACCGCCGATGATGGCGCCCAGGACCGTGCCGACGCCCCCGCTCATCGACGCCCCGCCGATGAACGCGGCGGCGATGGCCTCCAGTTCGAAGTTCACGCCCGCCTTCGGCGAGGCCGCGTTGAAGCGGGCGGCGAAGACGAGTCCGGCGAGCGCCGCGAGCATCCCCATGTTCAGGAAGACCGCGAAGGTCACCTTCTTGTCCTTGACCCCGGAGAGCTTCGCCGCGGGGAGGTTGCCCCCGATCGCGTACACGTGGCGGCCGATCACCGCGTTGCGCATCACGTACCCGAAGGCCACGAGCAGCGCGGCGAGGATCAGGAGGACCACCGGGGCGCCCTTGTAGCTGGCGAGCAGCAGGGTGGTGACCAGGACGGCGGCGACGAGCGCCGTCACCTTCAGCGCGAACAGGCCCGCGGGGAGCGTCTCCAGGGTGAACTCCCGCTGGCGGCGCCGGTCCCGCACCTCCTGGAAGACCACGTAGGCGGCGAGGCCGAGACCGAGGAGCAGCGTCAGGTTGTGGTAGTTGGTCCGCGGCCCCACCTCGGGCAGGAAGCCGTTGGCGACCTTCTGCAGTCCGTTCGGGAACGGGCCGAGGGTCTGCCCCTTGAGGAAGATCTCCGTGAGCCCGCGGAACAGCAGCATGCCGGCGAGCGTCACGATGAACGACGGGATGCCGACGTACGCGATGAAGAAGCCCTGGAGCGCACCGGCGACCGCTCCGAGCAGGAGCGTCAGCACCACCGCCACCGGCCAGGAGACGTGGTGCTCGACCATGAGGACGGCTCCGAGGCCGCCGACCAGCGCCATGAGGGAGCCCACCGACAGGTCGATGTGCCCGGAGATGATGACGATCATCATGCCGATGGCCAGGATGAGGATGTAGCTGTTCTGCAGCACCAGGTTGGAGACGTTGCGCGGCAGCAGCAGGTCGCCGCCCGTCCAGATCTGGAAGAGCAGCACGATCAGGCCGAGCGCGAAGAGCATCCCGTACTGCCGCATGTTCCGCCGGACGCCGTCCAGGAGCACCCGGAGCACCGGTGTCCCGGTGGACGGTGACCCGCCGCCCGGGGGCGCCGAGGCGGTCTTTTCCGTGCTGACGTCGGTGCTCATGCCTGGTGTCCTTCGCTGGAGGCGGCGCCGGTGGGGAGCGCCGATGGCGCGGGGGAGTCCTGCGTCATGTGCCGCATCAGGACTTCCTGGGTGGCGTCCGCGCGGCCGACCTCGCCGGTCAGCCGCCCGGCGGCCATGGTGTAGAAGCGGTCGCACATGCCGAGCAGTTCGGGCAGCTCGGAGGAGATGAAGAGGATCGCCTTGCCCTCGGCGGCGAGCCGGTCGATGACCGTGTAGATCTCGTACTTCGCCCCCACGTCGACCCCGCGCGTGGGCTCGTCGAGGATGAGGACGTCGGGTCCGGCGAGGATCCACTTGCTGAGGACGACCTTCTGCTGGTTGCCGCCGGAGAGGCGGCCGACCGGTTCGAGGACGTTCGGCGACTTGATGTTCATGGTCCGCCGGAACCGCTCGGCGACCTTGCGCTCCTCGTGCCCGTCGACGATCCCGCGGCGGGCGAGGTCGCCGAGCGACGCGAGCGAGATGTTCCGGCTCACGGAGTCGCCGAGGTCGAGACCGTAGTGCTTGCGGTCCTCGGTGACGTACGCGATGCCTTCGGCGACGGCCTCGGGGACGGTACGGGTCCGGACCTCGCGCCCGTCCCTGAGCACCGTGCCCCGCTCGTACCGGCCGTAGGAGCGCCCGAAGACGCTCATGGCGAGTTCGGTCCTGCCCGCCCCCATGAGCCCGGCGACGCCGACGATCTCCCCGCGCCCGACCTGGAGCGACACCCCGTCGACCACCTTGCGGGCGCGGTCGAGCGGGTGACGCACGGTCCAGTCCCGGATCTCCAGGACGGGTGCGGTGCCGGCCGGCCCCTCGTACGGCGTGCGCGCGGGGAAGCGGCTGTCGAGGTCCCGGCCCACCATGCCGCGGATGATGCGCTCCTCGGTGGTGGCCGGGTCCCTGACGTCGAGGGTCTCGATGGAACGCCCGTCGCGCAGGATCGTGACGGAGTCGGCGATCCGGGCGATCTCGTTCAGCTTGTGCGAGATGATGATCGAGGTGATGCCCTGGTCCTTCAGCTCGCCCATGAGGCGCAGCAGCTTCGCGCTGTCCTCGTCGTTGAGGGCTGCCGTGGGCTCGTCGAGGATCAGCAGGCGGACGTCCTTCGCCAGCGCCTTGGCGATCTCCACCAGCTGCTGCTTGCCCACGCCGATGTCGGCGACGCGGGTCTCGGGGTGCTCGTCGAGACCGACCCGGGCCAGCAGCTCCGACGCGCGGCGCAGCGACTCGCGCCAGTCGATGATCCCGCGCCGGGACCGCCGGGTCGGTTCGTTGCCGAGGAAGATGTTCTCGGCGATCGACAGGTAGGGAACGAGGGCGAGTTCCTGGTGGATGATGACGATGCCGCGCTGCTCGCTGGCCCGGATGTCCCGGAAGCGGCAGACCTCGCCGTCGAAGAGGATCTCGCCCTCGTACGTGCCGTGCGGGTGGACGCCGGAGAGGACCTTCATGAGGGTCGACTTCCCGGCGCCGTTCTCCCCGCACAGGGCGTGGACCTCGCCGCGCGCCACGGACAGGGTCACGTCGGAGAGCGCCCTGACGCCGGGGAAGGTCTTGACGATGGAGCGCATTTCGAGGACGGGGCCCTCGGGGGTGGAGGCGGGGGTGGGGTTGGGGGTGGAGGCGGGGGCGGGGGTCACTTCAGGGCGCCCGCGTCGATGTAACCGGAGTCGACCACGACCTTCTGGTAGTTCGTCCTGTCGACGCTGACCGGTTCGAGCAGGAAGGCCGGGACGACCTTCTTGCCGTTGTTGTAGGTCTTGTCGTCGTTGATCTCCGGCTTCTTGCCGTCGAGGACGGCGGCCACCATGTCGGCGGCGACCTGCGCGAGCGCGCGGGTGTCCTTGTAGACGGTCTGGGTCTGCTCGCCCGCGATGATCGACTTCACGGAGGCGACCTCCGCGTCCTGGCCGGTGACGACCGGCAGCGGCTTGGCCTTGCTCCCGTAGTCGTCGGACTTGAGGGCGGACAGGATGCCGATGGAGATGCCGTCGTAGGGGGAGAGGACGGCGTCGACGCGGGACGAGGCGTACGCGGAGGTCAGCAGGTCGTCCATGCGCTTCTGGGCCGTACCGCCGTCCCAGCGCAGCGTGGTGACCTGGTTCAGCTGGGTCTGCCCGGAGCGCACCACCAGCTGCTTCTTGTCCATGTACGGCTTCAGGACCTTCATGGCGCCGTTGAAGAAGTACTTGGTGTTGTTGTCGTCGTTGGAGCCGGCGAACAGCTCGATGTTGAACGGGCCCTTCTTCGCCCCGGCCTTCAGCCCCAGCTTGTCGACGATGTACGTGGCCTGGAGCTCGCCGACCTTCTCGTTGTCGAAGGAGGCGTAGTAGTCGATGTGCGGGGAGCCCAGGATGAGCCGGTCGTAGGAGATCACCGGGATGTGGGCGTCGGCGGCCTGCTGGAGGACGTTGGAGAGGGCCTCGCCGTTGATGGCGGCCACGACCAGGGCGTCCACGCCCTGGGTGATCATGTTCTCGATCTGGGCGACCTGCTGGTCGGGGTCGTCCTCGCCGTACTGCAGGGTCGTGGCGAACCCGGCCTTCTTCAGGCTGTCCGTCATGTTCTTGCCGTCGGCGATCCACCGTTCCGAGGACTTGGTGGGCATCGCGATGCCGATGGTGAGGTCCTTCTTGTCCTTCGTCTCCGCGCTGCCGCCCTCGCTGCTCTGCCCGCAGGCGGTCAGGAGCAGGGCGCCGCCGGTGGTCACGGCCAGGAGGGCGGATGAGGATCGGAACTTCTTCATGGGGGGCTTACCCATCCCGTCGTCGAAAGCGGCTCCGACCGGGTCGGGCCTGGGGCGGCGCGTGTCCGCGCACCGCTGGGACGGCACCGTTCCGGTGGGGGTGGTCCAGGGCGTCGGCACCCCGGACGAGAGAGATTGTTAGCGCTCACAACGCCGTGATACAAGAGGCGATAAGGTTTTTCTGACATCGATGCACAACCGAGAGCACGGAGAAGGGAGGCGAACGTGGCGCAGGCAGCGGAAGACGTCCGCCCGCCGACGATGGCCGACGTCGCACGAGAGGCGGGGGTCTCCCACCAGACCGTCTCCCGGGTGCTGAGCGGCCACCCCAACGTGCGCCCGGCCACCCGCGACCAGGTCACCGAGGCCATCGAGCGCCTCGGCTACCGCCGCAACTCCGCCGCGCGCGCCCTCGTCACCCGCCGTACGAGGACACTGGGCGTCATCGCCGTCAACACCGCCCTCTACGGCCCCGCCAGCACCCTGACCGGCCTGGAGGAAGCGGCACGCGAGGAGGGCTACCTCGTCTCGACCGTCAGCCTGCGGCCCGGACAGGGGCAGGGACTCAAGGACGCCATCGACCACCTCGCGGCCTGGGGCGTGGAAGGCGTCGTCGCCATCACCCCGCAGCGCTCGCACGTCCAGGCGCTCGCCGAACTCGACGCGCCCTTCCCCGTGGTCACCGTCGAGGGCGGACACCGGCTCGACCTGCCCAGCGTCTCCCTCGACCAGGAGCTCGGCGCCCGCATGGTCACCGAGCACCTGCTCGCCGCCGGACACCGCACCGTCTGGCACGTGGCGGGACCCGAGGACTGGCTGGAGAGCGAGGCCCGGGCCGCGGGATGGCGCGCGGTCCTGGAGGAGAACGGCATCCGTCCCCCGCGCGTCCTGACCGGGGACTGGAGCCCGCTGTCCGGGTACCGGGCGGGACAGGAACTCGCGGGCCTCGCCCTCGCCCGCCGCGGGGCGACCCCCGTCACGGCCGTCTTCGTCGCCAACGACCAGATGGCGCTCGGCGTCCTGCGGGCACTGCGGGAGGGCGGGATCCGCACGCCCGCGCAGGTCGCCGTCGCCGGCTTCGACGACATCCCGGAGGCCGAGTACTTCCCGCCGCCGCTGACGACGGTCCGCCAGGACTTCGCCGCGATCGGCCGCCGCAGCATCCGGCTCCTGGTGGACCACATCGAGGGCCGCGCCAAGAAGGCCGAACACCTTCTGGTGCAGCCGCAACTCATCATGCGCGCGAGCACCCGGCCTTCGGTCGAGGGCTGACGTTGCGGGGCGGAGTGGTGGGGCTGGCGCCGTGGGGCTGGCGTTGCGACGCCTGACGTGGCGGTGCTGACGCGGTGGGCCTGGCGTTGCGACGCCTGACGCGATGGGTCTGACGCGGTGGGACCGGCCTCGCGGCGCCTGACGCGGCGAGGGTGAAGCGGCGGGCGCGGGTGGACGGGTCTGACGCGGTGGGTGTGAACCGGCCGGCGTGCACCGGCGGGTTGGCCGCAGTCGGCGTGAAGCAGTGGGCGTGAAGCCGGTCGCCTCCCGCCCGGCTCCGTACGCCTCCCGCCCCCCGACCATCGACCACTCGCCGTCCGGCGGTCGTGCGAGGGTCGCGCGTTCGCGGGCCGCCGGGTGGCTCGCCCGGCGGGCTGGACGGGTCCTTGTCCCCGCCCGCCGCCACGCGTGCCACGTTCCGCCCGTACGGGTAGGGGGCATCGCTCCGAACAGGAGGCGGGCCTCGTCGGCCCGTCGTGCGCTGCGAGCCCGGGCGCCGGTCGGACCCGCGCGAGCCCGCTCGGCGCGCACGCGTCGAGGGCGCCCGGTCGCCCCGTGGCGGGTGCCGCCTTCCGCCCCTCCGCCGGCCGGAGCCCGGTCCGTACGGGCCGTCCTGACCGCCTCGGAGGCGTGCTTCGGCGCGGCGGCCGCAACACCTTGAGGTGAGCGCTCACTTTCAAGGCCTCGATTTCGCGCCGAATGTTCGAGAGAGTGCCGCTCAGCTCTTGTCCAACAGGAATGTGAGCGTTAACAATCAGGGTGCTCCCAGGTCCCCGTACATGACGAGAGAGACGCATCGTGACCCCACACGCCCCGTCCGGCCCCGAGGCCCGACTCCACCCCGAGGCCTGCACCGTCGGCGTCGACTTCGGCACCCTCTCCGGGCGCGCCGTCGTCGTCCGGGTGCGGGACGGCGCCGAGCTCGGCGCGGCGGTCCACGCGTACCGCCACGCCGTCATCGAGGACCGGCTTCCCGGTGCCCAGGCGTCCCTGCCCCCCGACTGGGCGCTCCAGCACCCCGAGGACTGGTGCGAGGTCCTGCGTACCGCCGTTCCGGCCGCGCTCGCCGACGCCGGGGTCGACGCGGCCCACGTCATCGGCATCGCCACCGACTTCACCGCCTGCACGGTCCTGCCGACCACCCAGGACGGCACCCCGCTCGCCCTCACCCGCGAGTGGGCCGACCACCCGCACGCCTGGCCCAAGCTGTGGAAGCACCACGCCGCCCAGGAGCAGGCCGACCGCATCAACGCCCTCGCGCACGCCCGCGGCGAGAAGTGGATCCCCCGGTACGGCGGCAAGATCTCCTCCGAGTGGCAGTACGCCAAGGCCCTCCAGGTCCTGGAGGAGGACCCGGCCGTCTACGCCGCCTGCGCCCGCTGGATCGAGGCGGCCGACTGGATCGTCTGGCGGCTCACCGGCGCCGAGTCCCGCAACACCTGCACCGCCGGTTACAAGGGCATCCACCAGGACGGCGCCTACCCGTCCCCGGACTTCCTCTCCGCGCTCCACCCCGACTTCGCGGACTTCCCCGCCACGCGCCTGGAGCACCCGCTGTCGCCCCTGGGCTCCCGGGTCGGCGGACTGAGCGCCGAGGCGGCGCGCTGGACCGGGCTCCCCGAGGGCATCGCCGTCGCGGCCGGGAACGTCGACGCCCACGTCGCCGCCCCCGCCGCCGGTGCCGTGGAGAACGGCCGGATGCTCGCCATCATGGGCACGTCCACCTGCCACGTCCTCAACGGCGCCACCCTCTCCGAGGTCCCCGGCATCTGCGGGGTCGTCGACGGCGGCATCGTCGAGGGCGCCTACGGCTACGAGGCCGGCCAGAGCGCGGTCGGCGACATCTTCGCCTGGTGGCTCCGGCAGGGCGTACCGGAGCACTACCGGGCCGAGGCCGAGGCGTCCGGCGAGGACCTGCACCAGCTCCTCACCCGCAAGTCGGCCGGCCAGCCCGTCGGCGCGCACGGGCTCGTCGCCCTGGACTGGATGAACGGCAACCGCTCCCCGCTGGTCGACCACCACCTCTCCGGCGTCATCGCCGGTCTCACCCTCGACACCCGGCCCGAGGACGTCTACCGGGCCCTGCTCGAATCCACCGCCTACGGCACCCGGATCATCGTCGAGACCTTCGAGGACGGCGGGATACCCGTCGAGGAGTTCATCGTCACCGGAGGCCTGCGGAAGAACGCGCTGCTCATGCAGATCTACGCCGACGTCCTCCGCCGCCCGGTCTCCCTCGGCACCTCCGAACAGGGCCCCGCGCTCGGCTCCGCCATCCACGCCGCCGTCGCCGCGGGCGTGTACCCCGACGTCCGCTCCGCCGCCGCCGCGATGGGCAGCGTCCAGCGCCACGCCTACCTGCCCGACCCGGACCGCGCGGACGCCTACGACGCGCTGTTCGGCGAGTACCGCGCCCTGCACGAGCACTTCGGCACCGGCGCGGACCTGCTCCTGCACCGACTGCGCCGCATCCGCAACACGGCCCGCGTCGTCACCCCCACCGCCTGACCGAGGGCGCCCCCCCCCGTACGCCCCCCGCACTTCCGCACCCGCACGTTCGCACCCGCGTTTCCGAGGAGCACACCCGACATGACGCTCATCCAGCCCGACCGAGAGATCTGGTTCCTCACCGGCAGCCAGGGTCTCTACGGTGACGAGACCCTGGCCCAGGTCGCCGACCAGTCCCGCACCATCTGCGAGACGCTCGCCGACCAGCCCCAGATGACCGTCCGTCTGGTGTGGAAGCCGGTCCTCACCGACGCGTCCGCCATCCGCGCGCTGATCCTGGAGGCGAACGCCGACGACCGCTGCATCGGCCTGATCGCCTGGATGCACACGTTCTCCCCGGCCAAGATGTGGATCGCCGGCCTGGACGCCCTGAGCAAGCCGCTGCTGCACCTGCACACCCAGGCCAACCGTCAACTGCCGTGGTCCACCATCGACATGGACTTCATGAACCTGAACCAGGCCGCCCACGGCGACCGCGAGTTCGGCTACGTGCAGACCCGTCTCGGCGTCCCCCGCAAGACCGTGGCCGGGCACGTCTCCACCCCCGAGGTCGTCGACCGCATCGCCGGGTGGGCCCGCGCCGCCGTCGGCCGCGCCGAGCTCACCACCCTCAAGCTCGCCCGGTTCGGCGACAACATGCGGGACGTGGCCGTCACCGAGGGCGACAAGGTCGAGGCCCAGCTGCGGTTCGGCGTCTCGGTCAACACGTACGGGGTCAACGACCTCGTCGCCGTGGTCGACGCCGCCCCCGAGGACGCGGTCTCCGCCCTCGTCAAGGAGTACGGGGAGCTGTACGCCCTCGCGCCCGAGCTGCGCCCCGGCGGCGAGCGCCACGACTCCCTGCGCTACGCGGCCCGCGTCGAGGCCGGCATGCGTGCCTTCCTCACGGAGGGCGGATTCCGCGCCTTCACCACCAACTTCGAGGACCTGGGCGGCCTGCGGCAGTTGCCGGGGCTCGCCGTGCAGCGGCTGATGGCCGACGGGTACGGCTTCGGCGGTGAAGGCGACTGGAAGACCTCCACCCTGCTGCGCACGCTCAAGGCGATGGACCGCGGCCTGCCCGGCGGCACCTCCTTCATGGAGGACTACACCTACGACCTGACACCTGGCCAGGAGCTCATCCTCGGCGCCCACATGCTGGAGGTCTGCCCCTCGATCACGACGTCCCGGCCGAGCTGCGAAATCCACGCGCTCGGCATCGGCGGGCGCGAGGACCCGGTCCGTCTCGTCTTCGACGCGGACCCGGGCCCGGCCGTGGTCGTCGGCCTCGCCGACATGGGCGACCGCTTCCGCCTCGTCGCCAACCACATCGACGTCGTCGCCCCGCCCGAGCCGCTCCCGAAGCTGCCCGTCGCCCGGGCCGTCTGGAGCCCCCGCCCCGACCTGCGGACCTCCACCGAGGCCTGGCTGACCGCCGGGGCGCCGCACCACACCGTCCTGACCACCGCCCTCGGCGGCGAGGAGCTCGAGGACCTCGCCGAGATGCTGCGGGTCGAGCTCGCCGTCATCGACGAGGACACCACCGTACGGCGGTTCACGCGCGAACTGCGCTGGAACCAGGCGTACCACCGTCTGGCGCAGAGCCTGTGAGCGCCACCGTGTCCAAGGAGCTGCGCCGGGAGGTGCTGGAGGCCAACCTCCGCATCCCGAAGGCCGGTCTGGCCACCCTCACCTGGGGCAACGTGAGCGGGGTGGACCGGGAGGCCGGCGTCTTCGTCATCAAGCCCTCGGGCGTGTCCTACGACGTGCTGAGCGACGAGGACCTCGTCGTCGTCTCCCTGGCCGACGGCAGCGTCGTGGAGGGCCGCCTGCGGCCGTCCACGGACACGGAGACGCACCGGAGCCTCTACCTGGCCTTCCCGTCCATCGGGGGCGTGACCCACACGCACTCCACGCACGCGGTCGCCTTCGCCCAGGCCCGGCGTCCCATACCGGTGCTCGGGACGACCCACGCGGACACCTTCAACGGTCCCGTCCCCGTCACCGAGCCCCTCACGCCCGAGCAGTGCGCCACGGACTACGAGTACAACACCGGCCAGGTCATCGTGGACCTCCTCGGCCGCGACGACACGCTCGCCCGGGAGGTCCCCGGCGCCCTGGTCGCCCATCACGGCCCCTTCACCTGGGGCGCGAGCGCCACCAAGTCCCTGGAGCACGCCATCATCTGCGAGGCGGTGGCGGAGATGGCCCTCCACACCATCGCGCTGGGCACGGTGGTGCCCCCGCAGCACGTGCTGGACCGTCACTTCACCCGTAAGCACGGCCCCGGCGCGTACTACGGCAACCCGACCTCCGCCTGACAGCACCGAGGGGAGCCAGGATGATCCTGGCTCCCCTCTTCCGTGCGGGCCGTACGGGTCAGGCGCGGGTCCAGCGCTGGTTGGTGCCGTTCCAGCAGGTGTACAACTGGATCAGCGTGCCGTTGGCGGTGCCGTTGCCGGCCGCGTCGAGGCAGAGGCCCGACTGGACGCCGACGATGCTGCCGTCGGTGTTCAGGCGCCACTTCTGGTTGTCGCCGCCCCAGCAGCTGTAGATCTGCACCTTCGCGCCGTTGGCGGTGCCGGCGGCGTCGAGGCACTTGTTGCCGTAGACCTTCAGCTCACCGGCGGAGGTGAGGGTCCACTGCTGGTTGCCGCCGCCGCTGCAGTCGTACAGCTGGACCTGGGTGCCGTCGGCCGTCGACGAGCCCGGCACGTCCACACAGCGGCCCGAGGCGACGCCCTTGATCGGTCCGGAGCCGGGGGAGGGGGTCGGCGTGGGGGTGGGGTTGGGGTTGGTGGATCCCGCGTTGAGGGCGTTCAGTACGGAGGTGTAGGCCGCCTTCTTGCTGCCGTCGCCGTTGAACAGGAGCGGGGTGTCGCCCGCCCGCCAGGAGTCGGTGTCGCGGACGCCCCAGACGGTGATGCCGAGGCAGCGCGGGACGGCCAGGCAGTCGTTGGTCACGTTGGCGTACGTGGTGCCCGAGGCGCCCTGGATGTCGAGCTCGGTGACGGCCACGTCGACGCCGAGCGCGGCGAAACTCTGCAGTGTGGTACGGAAGTTGCTGTTGTACGGGCTGTCGCTGTTGAAGTGCGACTGGAAGCCGACGCAGTCGATGGGCACGCCGCGCTGCTTGAAGTCCTTCACCATGGCGTACATGGCCTGGGTCTTGGCCCAGGTCCAGTTCTCCACGTTGTAGTCGTTGTAGCAGAGCTTGGCGGCCGGGTCGGCGGCGCGCGCGGTACGGAAGGCGACCTCGATCCAGTCGTTGCCGGAGCGCTGGAGGTTGGAGTCGCGCCGGGCCCCCGAACTGCCGTCGGCGAAGGCCTCGTTGACGACGTCCCACTGGGCGATCTTGCCCTTGTAGTGGGTCATCACGCCGGTGATGTGGTTGTTCATCGCCTGGCGCAGCGCGCTGCCGCTGAGGGCCTGCATCCAGGAGGGCTGCTGGGAGTGCCAGGCCAGGGTGTGGCCGCGCACCTGCTTGCCGTTCTGCACGGCCCAGTTGAAGACCCGGTCGCCGGAGGTGAAGTTGAACTGCCCCTGCTGCGGCTCGGTGGCGTCGATCTTCATCTCGTTCTCGGCGGTCACCGAGTTGAACTCGCGGGCGGCGATCGACGTGTACGCCGTGTCGCCGAGCCGGCCCGAGGCGATGGCCGTGCCGAAGTAGCGGCCGCTCTGCGCCGCCGCGGCGCCGAGCGTGGTCTCGGCGGCCTGCGAGGCGGGTGCCGCCAGGAGGGTGGCGGACCCGAGGGCGCCGACGAGGAGCGCCGCGATCAGGCCTCCTCTTTTCCGGCGGAGCGAGGGCGGTGTCATGGCGTGAGGGCGCATGGGGGGACCTCCGATAAGGGAAATCGCGGGTGGGGGAGCGCGCGCGGCGGAAGGAATCCGCGGCGGCGAAGTCCGCGTCCGGGGAATGGGACTGCGGAAAGCGGCGGTGACGCCTTGGGAATCAGTCTGGAAATACGGCATGGGCCTGTCAATGGTTTCGGAGATGTTTCGGAAACATCGGCCGCGTGTCAGGGGTGTCACGCCCTTTCGCCGGGGTGACGAAAAAGCGGTCCTCGTCGAAAGTATTTCGACGAGGACCGCTTTTACCGCGGGCACGTGCCCGAAGCGCTCGGTCAGTTCGGATAGTCGATCGCGAACCACGGGAAATGCGCCTGGTTAGTCGAGGGAAGGCCCTGGGACGTGGCGTACGCACCGAGCTGGACACTGGTGAACAGAGGCCTGAGGAACGTGGCCTCGACCGTGGTCAGCTCCTGCCAGGGCCCGTCGGGCACCGCGTGGACGAAGGTGTGCCCGAAGCCTCGGACACGGACCCCCAGGCGGACGGGGCCAGGGGGGAGGGCGGCGCGGGCCAGGACGTCCGCGCCCCGGCGGAGGACGAGCCCCTCCGCCGTCCGCAGCAGGAGAAGGTGCGTGTCGTCGTCGACGACCACGGCGAGGCCGGCCTCCTCTCCCGGTCCGTCCGGGGTGAAGCGCAGCTCCGTCGAGACGTCGCAGTCCGGCTGTTCCTGGGGGCGTACCAGCAGGGACGGCACGGCGGTCTCCCCGAGCCGCTCCGGGCGGAGCCGGAGACGGAGCCCGTCGCCCGTGCTCCAGAACGGCGCGCGCGGAGTGCGCAGGACGCTCCAGTCGGGGGAGAGCGTCGTGAAGTCGTCGCGGACCGGGCGGGAACCCCCGGCGTGGGCGACGGGGGAGAAGGCCGGCACGCCCTCGTCCCAGGTGACCCGGCTGAGGAAGGTCTCCCGGCCGAGGGCGGAGCCCGGCCGGATGCCCAGGAGGACGGCCCGCCAGTCCCCGTACGCCGTCTGCACGAGATCGGCGTGTCCGGTGCAGGTGACCGGCCCCTTCGGGACCGGTGCCAGGACCGGGTTGCCGGGAACGCCCTCGTAGGGCCCGGTCACCGTGTCGGCGCGGGCGGCGACCACGCTGTGGTCCACGTCGGTACCGCCCTCGGCGGTGATGAGGACGTACGTCCCGTCGACCTTGTACAGGTGCGGGGCCTCCGACCAGCGGGCCTCCGGGTGGGTCCCCGACCACAGGACGTACTCCGGTCCCGTGAGCCGCCGTTCGTCCGGCAGGTAGGCGCGCATCCAGATCTCGGTGTGGCCGGCGGCCTCGTCCCGTACCCGGGAGGCGGTGAACCAGGCCCGGCCGTCGCCGTCCGGCCCGTCGTCGAAGAACAGCGACGGGTCGAAGCCGTCGCCCTCCAGCCAGTACGGCTCCGACCACGGCCCCGCCGGGTCGGTCGCCGTGACGACGAAGTGCCCCGGACCGTCCATCAGCGTGCAGACGAGGTGGAACAGCCCGTCGTGGTGACGGATCGTCGGCGCGAACAGGCCGCGCGACGGCCGGCAGTCGTCCAGGTCGAGCTGCGACGGCCGGTCGAGCGCGGAACCGACGCGCCGCCAGTTCACCAGGTCGCGGCTGTGGAACACGGGCAGCCCGGGGAACCACTCGAAACTGGACGTCACCAGGTAGTAGTCCGCCCCCACCCGGCAGACGGACGGATCGGGCCGGAACCCGGGAAGCACGGGCTCAACGAACGCCCCGGACGGTACGGGCTCACCGAACGCCCCGGACGGTACGGGCTCACCGAGCGCTTCGCTCACGGCGCGACCTCGATCTCGACCGGAACGGACAGGACACGGTCGGCACCCGGGTGACGCACGGGGCCGTGCAGGGTGAAGGACCCCTGGAGCGGGAGGTCACCGCTGGACCGTCCGACGGCCACGCCGATCTCGCCGGGCTCCACTCTCCTGCGCAGATCGACCCCGGTGAAGGAGGTTCGGTCGGCGTGCACGGAGAAGGTGAGCCGGGCGGCCTCGCCCGGCCGCAGCTCGACCCTGCCGAACCCGGCGAGCCACCGCAGCGGCCGGACAACGGACGCCTCGGGGTCCGACAGGTACAGCTGGACCACCTCGGTGCCGGTCACCTCGCCGACGTTGCGCACGGTGACCGCGACCGACACGGACCCGTCCGTCGCGGCGGTGGGATCCACCGCGAGATCCGCGTAGGCGAAGCTGGTCCAGCTCAGCCCGTGCCCGAAGGGGAACAGCGGGGTCGGGTCCACCGAGCTCCAGTCGGTCCGGCCGCCCAGCGTGGAGCGCAGGTACGTGCCGGGCTGTCCGCCCACCTGGCGGGGGACGGAGACCGGAAGCCGGCCGCCCGGTTCCGCGGCCCCGCTGATGATCCGGGCCAGCGCGGTGCCGCCCTCCTCGCCGGGGAAGAAGGCCTGGACGACGGCCGCCGCCCGGTCGGCGAGCGAGCCGAGCGCGTACGGCCGTCCGGAGACGAGGACCAGCACGGTCGGCACCCCGGAGGCCAGCACGGCCTCGGCGAGCGCGGCCTGGTCGCCGGGCAGGTCGAGGGTCTCGGCGTCGCAGCCCTCGCCCGAGGTGCCCCGGCCGAACATGCCGGCCCGGTCGCCGAGTACCAGCACGTTCACCTCCGGATCCTCCTCGGTGACCGTGAACCCGGCGGCGGAGAGCGCCTCGCCGAGCGTCGGGATCTCCACCCCCGGGTCGCCGGGCAGCGCGACGTGGTTCGGGAAGGAGTAGCAGCCGAGGAAGGAGAGCGGATCGTCCGCGTACGGACCGCTGACCGAGACCCGGCAGGGCCGCAGCGGCAGGATGCCGTCGTTGGCGAGCAGCACCGTGGACCGCTCGGCCAGAATCCGGGCAAGCGCCCGGTTCTCCGGCGGGTCCAGGTCGATCGGCTCGGGCTTGACGGGCTCCCAGTCGGGGTCGAGCAGGCCGAGCTCGGCCTTCTGCAGCAGCACCCGCTCCACGGCCCGGTCGACGAGCGCCTCGGACAGTTCCCCCGACCGTACGAGGGCGGTCAGCGGCTCGCCGTAACAACGGGCAGTGGGCAGTTCGACGTCGATCCCGGCGGTCAGCGCCAGCGCGCCGGCCGCGCCCCGCGACCCGGCGACGCCGTGCCGGGACTCCAGGAAGGAGACCGCGTAGTAGTCGGCGACGACGGTGCCGTCGAAGCCGAGCTCGTCCCTGAGGAGTCCGGTGAGGAGCCGCTCGTCGGCGGCCACCGGAACGCCGTCCACGTCGGTGTAGCTGTTCATCACCGACCGGGCGCCGCCCTCGCGCAGCGCGCGGACGAACGGCTCGACCAGGACGTCGGCGAACTCGCGGGGCCCCACGGCGACGGGGGCCATGTTCCGGCCGCCGCGCGAGGACGAGTACCCGGCGAAGTGCTTGAGCGTCGCCACGATGCCCGCGCTTTCCAGACCCTGGACGTACGCGGTGCCGATCGCGCCGACGAGGTACGGGTCCTCGCCCACGCACTCCTCGGTACGGCCCCACCGGTAGTCGCGGACCACGTCGAGGACCGGAGCGAGCCCCTGGTGGACGCCGACCCGCCGCATCCCGTCGCCGATGGCGGCGGACATCCGCCGCACGAGCCCGGGATCGAAGGACGCTCCCCAGGCGAGCGGCCCGGGGAAGACCGTGGCGCCCAGCGTCATGAACCCGGTCAGGCACTCCTCGTGGGCGAGGGCCGGTATGCCGAACCGGCCGGCCTCCGTCACCTGCCGCTGGAGCGCGGCGAGCCGCTCCATGCCGGTCTCGGCGGCGATCGGCGCCGTCCCGTACACCCGGGTGAGCTGGCCGAGACCCTGCCCGATGATGTCGTCGAGGCCGGGGGCCGGTTCGCCGGAATCGTCCTCCATCGGCGCCACCGGCGCTCCGGGGTCGGACGGCAGGGCCCAGAAGCCGGCGAGTTGACCCGCCTTCTCCTCCAGCGTCATCCGACTCAGCAGATCGGCGACTCGGACGGAAGCGGGCAGGAGGGGGTCACACCAGGGCTCGGTCACGGGGGTACTCCTGAGAACGGGGTGGGGCGGTGGAGACACGGACCTTGAGGTCGGTCGAAAGCTCCATCCGGGGGCTGACCAGGGGCTGGTCCTCCAGAAGCTGGAAGAGCGTGCGGGCGGCGAGCCGGCCCATCTCCTCCAGCGGCTGACGCACCGTCGTCAACGGCGGTGACAGCCATTCGCACATGGGCAGGTCGTCGAAACCGACCACGCTGAGGTCTCCGGGGATGCTCAGTCCGGCCTGCCGGGCCGCCTCGTAGACGCCCATCGCCTGCTGGTCGCTGCCGGCGAAGATGGCGGTGGGCGGCTCGGGGAGGGCGAGCAGCTCCCGCGCGCACCGGAAGCCGCCCTCGTGCTGGAAGTCGCCGAACCGGACCAGGTCGCGGTCGAACTCGATCCCGGCACGCTCCAGGGCTGCCCGGTAGCCGTCGACGCGGGCCTGGCTGCAGAGCATCTCCTTGCGTCCGCCGATCGCGGCGATCCGGCGGTGGCCCAGCTCCAGCAGGTGCTCGGTGGCCGCGAGGCCGCCCGCCCAGTTGGTCGCGCCGATGCTCGGGACACCGTTGTCCGGAAGGTCGATCGGGTCGATGACGACGAGCGCCACCCCGCCCCGCTCGACCTGGGCGCGCTGCGCCTCGGTGACGGAGGCGGTGACGAGGATGACGCCGTCGCTGTGGTGCTGGACCGGCACGGCGGACCAGCTCGACGGGGTGGCCTCGCCCGGCGGGACGAGCGACACGACGGTGCCGATGCCCCGCCCCGCGCACTCGGCCTCGACGCCGCGGAGGATCTCCACCGCCCAGGCGCTGTCCAGGCCACCGATGATCAGGTCGACGAGACCGGATCTGCGGGCCCTGTTCTGCCGGCCGGGCTGGAGGTAGTTGTGCGACCGCAGCAGTGCCTCGATGCGTCGGCGCGTCGTGGGCGCGACGTCGGAGCGGCCGTTGATCACCTTGGAGACGGTGGCCTGTGAGACCCCCGCCTCCGCGGCGATCACCGCCAGGGTCGCCCGCTGCTCGCTCAACTTCTCTCCTCTTCGGCGTCTCGACGCCATGCATGGGCGACAGATTTCGCAAACTTTCGATGAGTTTCGGGGCGGCATGACGGCTTGTCAACCCCGTTGTTGCCGGAAGGTTTCGGAGATAAATCGGTGAGAAGTCTTGACCGCGGTGCCGGTCGTTCCTAGGTTTTGGCACCACGCAATTCGAGAGTATTTCGAAAAGTTTTCGAGATCATCCCCTTCGGAGGTCCCATGGCCAGCACCCAACCGAGCCGTCGCAGCTTCCTGACGCTCGCGGGCATGACCACGCTGTCCGTCGCCCTCACCGCGGCCTGCGGGTCCGACGGCACCGGCGGCAACGTCTCCGCCGACGGCAAGGTCACGTTCGAGTGGTGGAACATCGCCACGACGGAGCCGGGCAAGTCCCTCTTCCCGCAGATCTCCACGGCGTTCACCAAGGCGCACCCGAAGGTCGCGATCAACACGACCTCGCTGGAGAACGAGGCGTTCAAGTCGAAGCTGACCGCCACCACTTCCTCGGGCAAGCTCCCGGACGTCTACCAGACCTGGGGCGGCGGCGTGCTCCAGCAGCAGGTGGACGCGGGCCTCGTGGAGGACCTCACCGACCTCGCCGCCGAGTGGTCCTCGCAGCTCACCCCGGTCTCGCTCTCGGCCTACCAGATCGAGGGCCGCCTCTACGCGATCCCGTACGACATCGGCATGGTCGGCTTCTGGTACAACAAGAAGCTCTTCGCCAAGGCCGGGATCACCGCCCCGCCGGCCACCTGGACCGAGTACCTCGGCGCCGTGAAGAAGCTCAAGGCCGCGGGCGTCACCCCGATCGCCCTCGCCGGCAAGGAGAAGTGGCCCGGCCACTACTACTGGGCCTACCTCGCGATGCGCGTCGCCGGCCTCCCCGCCCTGCAGAAGGCCGCCGAGACCAAGGACTTCACCGACCCCGGCTTCGTCAAGGCGGGCGCCCTCCTCAAGGAGCTCGTCGACCTCCAGCCGTTCCAGCCGGGCTTCCTCGGCGCCGGGTACTCCAGCCCCGGCGGCCAGGCCGCGACCATGGGCAACGGCAAGGCGGCCATGGAGCTGATGGGCCAGTGGGGGCCGTCCGTGCAGAAGGACGCGGGCGCCGACCTCGGCGCGGACCTGGGCTTCTTCGCCTTCCCGACGGTCGAGGGCGGAGTGGGCCAGGCCAGTGAGGTCTTCGGCGGCGGCAGCGGCTTCGCGCTCCGCAAGGGCGCCCCGAAGGAGGCCCTGGACTTCCTGAAGTTCTTCTCGGTGGACAACGAGGACAAGCTCCTCGCCTCCAACGGCTACCTGCCGGTGGTCAAGGGCGCGGAGAGCCAGCTCAAGGACGCCAACAAGAAGGTCGTCGCCGACAGCCTGGTCAAGGCCACCGGCTTCCAGCTCTTCCTGGACCAGGCCTACCCGCCGGCCGTCGGCCAGGAGGTCAACGACAGCGTCGCCGACCTCATAGCGGGCAAGAAGACCCCCGAGCAGGTCACCCAGTCGATCACCGAGGCTGCGAAGAGTGCCTAGCTCCGTGTCCACCCTGACCAAGGAGAGGACGGAGGCGTCCGTGGCGACGCCCACGCCCCCTCCGACCCGTTCACTCCTGAGCCGGTGGGGTTCCTGGGCCTCGGTGGCCTGGTTCCTCGTCCCGGCCCTGGTGCTCTTCCTGGTGTTCGTCCTCGCCCCGATGGTGGTCGCCGTCTGGACGGGCTTCTTCAAATGGGGCGGCATCGGCCCCATGGATGACTTCGTCGGCCTGGACAACTACAGCAAGCTCTTCGACGACGAGGTCTTCGTCGGGGATCTGTGGCGCGGCCTGTACCTGATCCTCATGTCGGTCCTGGTGCAGCTGCCGTTCGCCCTGTTCACCGCGGTCCTGCTGAACCAGAAGCTCCGCGGCCGGGCCGTCTACCGGATGCTGTTCTTCGCGCCGTACATCCTCTCCGAGGTCGTCACCGCGGTCCTCTTCACGATGATCTTCCTGCCCGGCGCGGGCATGGCCGACCACATCGCCGGCCTCCTCGGCCTGGAGGGTCTCCAGGGCAAGTGGCTCGCCGACCCCTCGACGGTCCTGCCGACCCTGTTCGTCGTCATGATCTGGAAGTACTTCGGCTTCCACATGATGCTGTTCCTCGCCGGGCTGCAGAGCATCCCGACCGAGATCCTGGAAGCCGCCTCGATCGACGGCGCCGGCCCCTGGCAGCGCTTCCGGCACATCACGTTGCCGCTGCTCGGACCGACGGTCCGGATCAGCGTCTTCCTGTCGATCATCGGGTCCATCCAGCTCTTCGACCTCGTCTGGGTCATGACCGCGGGCGGTCCCAACCACTCCTCCGAGACGATGGCCATCGCGATGTTCCAGTTCGGGTTCAAGCGGTACCAGGTCGGCTACGCCAGCGCGATCAGCGTCGTGCTGTTCATGATCAGCCTCGTCTTCTCCCTCTTCTACCAGCGGTACGTGCTCCGGCGTGACCTGAGCGGTGCCGTCACCTCGGGAGGTGACCGATGAACGCCCGTCGGACGGTACGCGGCCTCTCGCTGCACGCCGTGGTCTGGCTGATCGCCGCCTTCGTCGCCGTACCCCTGCTCTACGCGGTGATCTCCGGTTTCAAGAGCACCGCGGAACTCACGAACAACCCGTTCGGACTTCCGGAGCAGTGGAAGGTCGGCAATTACCTCGGAATTCTCGGCGACGGCATGTTCTGGCGGCAGATCGCCAACAGTGCGGGCATCGCCATCGGTACGACGGTCGTCACCGTCGTGGCCTCGGCGATGGCGGCCTTCGTGCTCGCCCGATACGCCTTCCGGGGAAGGGAGTTGTTCTATACGCTCTTCACCATCGGGCTGATGTTCCCGTTCGCGGTCGCCGTTCTGCCGCTCTTCCTCATGCTGCGCACCTTCGGCCTGCTCGACAATCCGCTCGGAGTGATCCTCCCGCAGGCGGCGTTCGGGCTGCCCATGACGATCGTGATCCTGCGCGGTTTCTTCCGGACCATCCCGGCGGAGATCGAGGAGGCCGCGACCATGGACGGCTGCGGCAAGCTCCGCTTCTTCTGGCAGATCCTGTTGCCGATGGCGCGGCCGGCGCTCGGCACGGTCTCCGTCCTGGCGGTCGTCGCGAGCTGGAACAACTTCTTCCTCCCGCTGTTGGTGTTCAACGACCCGAAGCTGCAGACGATCCCGGTCGGCGTGCAGCAGTTCCAGGGCCAGTACTCGACCGACTTCGCGCTCGTCCTCGCGTACATCGTGCTCGCCATGATCCCCGCCCTCGCGTTCTACGCCGTCGCCGAGCGGCAGCTGATCGGCGGCCTCACGGCCGGCGCGACCAAGGGCTGATCCGTACCGCGTGACCAAGGGCCGACCCGTACCGCGTGACCTCCCTGTCCCTGAGGAGATCCAGTGAAACGCATGACCGCCTTGACAGCCGTCGCACTGTTAGCGCTAACATCCCCCATGGCCGCCGCGGAACCCGCGCCGTCGGCGGCCACCCAGGCCGACCCGGCCCACACGGCCCACCCGGCCGACCAGGCCCGCCGGCTCCACCCGGCCGGACCCGTCATCGACTTCCGGGCAGCACTCCAGCCCATCGACGGATTCGGCTTCTCCATGGCCTTCCAGCGCGCCGACCTGCTGCACGGCGCACGCGGCCTCAGCCCCGCGAAGCAGCGCGAGGTCCTCGACCTGCTGCTCAGCAAGGAGAAGGGCGCGGGCCTGTCGATCCTGCGCCTGGGCATCGGCTCGTCGACCGACCGGGTCTACGACCACATGCCGACCATCCTGCCCACCGACCCCGGTGGGCCGGACGCCACACCGGAGTACATCTGGGACGGCTGGGACGGCGGCCAGGTGTGGCTCGCCAAGGAGGCCAAGGCGTACGGCGTCGAGCGCTTCTACGCCGACGCCTGGAGCGCGCCCGCCTTCATGAAGACCAACGGCAGCGAGAACAACGGCGGCGAGCTGCTCCCCGCCTGGCGCCAGGCCTACGCGAACTACCTCGTGCAGTACGCGAAGTTCTACGAGCGCGAGGGCATCGACATCACCGACCTCGGGTTCACCAACGAACCCGACTGGACGGCGACCTACGCCTCGATGCGGTTCACGCCCCAGCAGGCCGTCGACTTCCTCAAGGTGCTCGGACCGACCGTCCGCGCCTCCGGGCTGAAGACCGGCATCGTCTGCTGTGATGCCGCCGGCTGGGACCGCCAGGTCGCCTACACCGAGGCCATCGAGGCGGACCCGGAGGCCGACAGGGCCGTACGGACCGTCACCGGCCACCGCTACAGCGGTGCGACCTCGGTCCCGCAGCCCACCGACAAGCACGTGTGGATGTCCGAGTGGTCGCCGGACGGCGGCACCTGGAACGAGCGCTGGGACGACGGCAGCGGCTACGACGGCCTCACCGTCGCCGCCGACATCCAGAACACCCTGACCGTCGGCAACGCCAACGCCTACGTCTACTGGACCGGCGCCTCCCTCGGCGCGACCCGGGGCCTCATCCAGCTCGCCAACCCCGGCGACGACTACCGGGTGTCCAAGCGGTACTGGGCACTCGCCGCCTTCAGCCGCTTCATCCGTCCCGGCGCCGTCCGCGTGCCGGTCACGGACGCCGACCCGGACCTGCGCGTCACGGCCTTCCGCAACACGGACGGCAGCCGCGTGATCGAGATCCTCAACACCGCGTCCGTCGAGAGGTCCGCCACGTTCACCCTCCGCGGCGGACACGACAAGCGGCCCGAAGGCTACGTCACCGACGAGACCCGCTCGATCGCCCCGGCGGACGTCGTCACCGCCCACGGCACGACCCTCACGGCGAAGCTCGCCCCCCGCGCGCTCACCACGATCGTTCTCGACTGACCCGCCCCCGCCCACACCCGAGGAGCCGCTCATGTCCATGTCCCGTCATCTGATCGCCCTCGCCGCGGCCGTCTGCGTCTCCGCCGGCCTCGCCGCCGCCCCCGCCACCGCCGAGCCCCGCCCCGCCACGCTCGCCGAACTGGCCAAGAAGCACCACAAGTACTTCGGCTCGGCCACCGACAACCCCGAGTTCACCGACGCCGCCTACCTGAAGCTCCTCGGCAGCGAGTTCGGCCAGACCACCCCCGGCAACGCCATGAAGTGGTACGCCACCGAACCCCAGCCCGGCGTCTTCGACTTCACCGCCGCCGACGAGGTCATGGCCTTCGCCAAGGACCACCACCAGAAGGTCCGCGGCCACACGCTCGTCTGGCACAGCCAGCTCCCCGCCTGGCTCACCGACCGCACCTGGACCGCCGAGGAGCTGCGCCCCGTCCTCAAGAACCACATCCAGACGGTGGCGCGGAAGTACAAGGGCAAGGTCATCCACTGGGACGTCGTCAACGAGGCCTTCAACGAGGACGGCACCTACCGCCAGTCGGTCTTCTACAAGACGCTCGGCCCCGGCTACATCGCCGACGCCCTCCGCTGGGCCCACGAGGCCGACCCGCACGCCAAGCTCTACCTCAACGACTACAACGTCGACGGCATCAACGCCAAGAGCGACGCCTACTACAAGCTCATCAAGCAGCTGAAGGCCGACGGCGTCCCGGTCGAGGGCTTCGGCCTCCAGGGCCACCTGGCGCTCCAGTACGGCTTCCCCGCCGGCGTCAAGGAGAACATCCAGCGCTTCGCCGACCTCGGCGTCGACGTCGCCGTCACCGAGCTCGACATCCGGATGCAGCTCCCCGCGACCCCGGAGAAGCTCGCCACCCAGGCCCAGTGGTACGCCGACTACGTCAAGGCCTGCCTGGACGTCGAGCGGTGCGTCGGCGTCACCATCTGGGACTACACCGACAAGTACTCGTGGATCCCCGGGGTCTTCCCCGAGGAGGGAGCCGCGCTGCCGTTCGACGAGAACCTCCGGCCCAAGCCCGCCTACGACGCCATCCGGAAGGTGCTGGGCGGATGATCAGGACGGCCATCGTCGGGGCGGGCGGGATCGCGGGCATCTGCCACGTCCCCGCCCTCCGGGCCCAGGCGCACCGGGCCGAGATCGTGGCCGTCGTCGACGTGGACGCCGTGCGTGCCGAGGCCTTCGCGGCCGAGCACGGCATCCCCGCCGTCCACACCGACCTGCGCACGATGCTCGACGAGCAGCGCCCGGACGTGGTGCACCTGTGCACGCCGCCGTTCCTGCACGCCGAACAGGCCGTGGCCTGCCTGAACGCGGGGGCGTGGGTCTGGTGCGAGAAGCCGGTGGCGCTGTCCCTCGCCGAGATCGACCGGATCCGCGCCGCCGAGGGCACGGCCGCCGCGGGCGCCGTCTTCCAGCACCGGTACGGCTCCGGTGCCCGGTACCTGCGCGAGCTGATCGCCGCCGGGACCCTGGGCCGCCCGCTGGTCGCCCAGTGCGTCACGGCCTGGTACCGCGACGACGCCTACTACGACGTGCCGTGGCGCGGCACCTGGGAGAGCGAGGGCGGCGGCCCGACGCTCGGCCACGGCATCCACCAGACGGACCTGCTGCTCGCGGTGCTCGGCCCCTGGGCCGAGGTGCGGGCGATGGCCGGCCGCCTCGCACGCGACGTCCGGACCGAGGACGTGTCCACGGCCCTCGTCCGTTTCGAGAACGGCGCCGTCGCCACCGTCGTCAACAGCGTCCTCTCGCCGCGCGAGGAGAGCTACCTGCGGTTCGACCTCACCGAGGCCACGGTCGAACTCCGGCACCTGTACGGCTACTCCAACGCGGACTGGACGTTCACCGGCAGGACGCCCGACACGAAGTGGGAGCCGCCGGAGGACGTACCCAGCTCGCACACCGCCCAGCTGGCCGCCTTCCTGGACGGGTACGAGGCAGGGATCCGCCCCGACCTCGGCCGACCCACCATGGAACTGGTCACCGCCCTGTACAAGGCCGCGATCACCGGCCGGCCCGTCGTGCGCGGGGAGATCGACGCCAACGACCCGTTCTACGGCGTCCTCCACGGAGGACGCCCGGAGGTGTTCCGATGACCCTCGAACTCCTGCGGGACGAGGACGCGTTGACCGTACGGGCCCGGGGCACCGACCTCTTCCGGTACGTGCACCACCCGGTCATGGACCCCTTCGAGGCGCCGAAGCCCTACCTGCACCCGGTGCGCACGCTCGGCGGCCGGGTGGTCACCGGCTACCGGCCGCACGACCACCGCTGGCACAAGGGCGTCCAGCTCACCGCCTCCTGGGTGTCGGGCCAGAACTTCTGGGGCGGCGGCACCTACCTGCGCGGCCAGGGCTACGTCGACCTGCCGAACCTCGGCACGATGCGCAGCCTCGACGTGACCGCCGAGACGGACCACGACCGCGTCGCCCTCACCGAACGGCTCGCCTGGCACACCATGGCGGGCGGGCACTGGATCGACGAGCGCCGGACGCTGACCGCGCGCGACGTCGAGGACGACTCCTGGACCCTGGAGGTCACCACCGAGCTGACCAACGTCCACGGCACCGGCCTGGTCTTCGGCAGCCCCGGCACCCAGGGCCGCGAACTCGCCGGATACACCGGCCTGTTCTGGCGCGGACCGCGCGAGTTCACCGGCGGGGAGGTGATCGGCCCCGGAATGGGCGAGCGGGGCGACTGGCTGGCCTTCGTCGGCACCCACGACGAGGTCGACCACTCCTCGACGCTGCTGTTCCTGGACGACCCCGACCACCCCTGCCAGTGGTTCGTCCGCAGCGAGCCCATCCCCGCCGTCAACCCGTCCCTGGCGTTCGACAAGGAGGTGCCGCTCGCCCCCGGCGAGACGCTGGCGCGCCGCTACCGGATCGTCGTGGCCGACGGCGCCTGGGACCGCGCGCGCCTGACCCGGTACGTCGAGGAGCACCCGTGGTGACGGCGCTCCCCGGCGGTGTCGGACTCTCCGACCTGACCGTGTACGAGTGGGAGGCCGCCGACGGACTGTGCGGCGGCACCCCGCACATGCACCTCGTCTGCTCGGAGGCGTACGTCGTCATCGGCGGCGAGGGCAGCGTGCAGACCCTCACGACCTCCGGTTTCGCCGACACGCCGCTGCGCGTCGGCGACGTCGTCCGGTTCACCCCGGGAACGATCCACCGCCTGGTCAACGGCGGCGGTCTGCGGCTCGTCGTCCTCATGCAGAACAGCGGCCTCCCCGAGGCCGGCGACGCCGTCTTCACCTTCCCCGCCCCCGTCCTGGCCGATCCCGAGGCCTACGCGGCGGCGGCGACCCTGACCGGCGACCACGGCGAGGCGGCGCTCCGCCGCCGCGACCTGGCGCTCGAAGGGTTTCTGACCCTGCGCGAGAAAGGCGGGCTGCGGGAGTTCCACGCCGCGGCCCTCCGCCTGAAACAGGGCCTCCTCGGTGAATGGGAGGCCCGCTGGCGCGGCGGCGCCCTGGCGGCGGCCGAGGAGACCGGCCGTCAGCTGGAGCGCCTCAAGGCCGGGGACCTCGCGCATCTCGACGACGGCGCGGTGGAGCGCCTGGACCGCCCGGAGGCCCCGCGCCACGGGATGTGCGGCCTCCTCCACCCGTACACCGCCGCCCTCCCGGCGTAGCCGCTCGACGGCCCGCCGGCCCCCGACGCACCACCTGCACCACCCGCACCCATCGCACCACCCGCACCCCGTACCCCCACCCCCCGAAGGAAGCCGTCCGATGACATTCCGTCGTCCACCCCTGATCATGGGGCTCGTCCTCGCGGTCCTGTCCTCCCTGCTGCTCGGGTCCTCACTCCTCACCGCCCCGCCGGCCGCCGCGGCCACCGTCGACACCAGCGCCTGGTACGTCCTCGTCAACCGCAACAGCGGCAAGGCCCTCGACGTCTACAACCTGTCGACCAGCGACGGCGCCCGCATCACCCAGTGGACCAGGAACGACCAGAACCAGCAGCAGTGGCAGTTCGTCTCCAACGGCGACGGCTACTACCGCGTGAAGTCCCGCCACTCCGGCAAGGTCCTGGACGTCCAGAACAGCTCCACCGCCAACGGCGCCGCGATCACCCAGTGGAGCGACGCGAACGGCACCAACCAGCAGTGGCGCCTCGCCGACAGCGCCGACGGGTACGTGCGCCTCGTCGCCCGCCACAGCGGCAAGGCCCTCGAAGTCCAGGGCGCCTCCACCGCCGACGGTGCGAACATCGTCCAGTACGACGACTGGGGCGGCGCCAACCAGCAGTGGCAGTTCATCAAGGTCGCCGGCGGCACCACGCCCGGCACCTGTGCGCTCCCCTCGACGTACCGCTGGTCGTCCTCGGGCCCGCTCGCGCAGCCCAAGCCGGAATGGGCCTCGCTCAAGGACTTCACCGTCGCCCCGTACAACGGCAAGCAGCTCGTCTACGCCACCACGTACGGCGCCGCGGGCACGGGCAAGGGCTGGGGTTCGATGAACTTCTCGCCCTTCACCACCTGGTCGGACATGGCCACCACCGCCCAGAACGGCATGACGAACTCCGTCGTCGCGCCCACGCTCTTCTACTTCGCGCCGAAGAACATCTGGGTGCTCGCCTACCAGTGGGGCAGGACCGCCTTCTCCTACCGGACGTCGACCGACCCCACCAACCCCAACGGCTGGTCGGCGGAGCAGGAGCTCTTCTCCGGCACCATCTCCGGCTCGGGAACGGGCCCCATCGACCAGACCCTGATCGCCGACGGCACGAACATGTACCTGTTCTTCGCCGGTGACAACGGCAAGATCTACCGCGCCAGCATGCCGATCGGGAACTTCCCGAGCAGCTTCGGCTCCTCGTACACGACGGTCATGAGCGACACGGAGAAGAACCTCTTCGAGGCTCCCCAGGTCTACAAGGTCAAGGACCAGAACCAGTACCTCATGATCGTCGAGGCCCGGGGTGCGAGCGAGCAGCGCTTCTTCCGCTCGTTCACCGCCACCAGCCTGAACGGCACCTGGACGCCCCAGGCCGCCACCGAGACCAACCCCTTCGCGGGCAAGGCCAACAGCGGCGCCACCTGGACCAACGACATCAGCCACGGCGAGCTGGTCCGCGCCACCGCCGACCAGACCTTCACGATCGACCCCTGCAACCTGCAGTTCCTCTACCAGGGACGTGACCCGAACGTCGGCGGCGACTACGGCCTCCTGCCCTACCGCCCGGGCCTTCTGACCCTCCAGCGCTGACCCAGGGGGCACACCGCCCCCCTCCGACCCGTCACGCCGCGGCCCCTCCGCTCCGCCGGAGGGGCCGCGGCATGTGATCCTGATGCCCATGTCGACCTTCGCAACCACCGTGGTGCTGCTCATCGCCGCGCTCCACGTCTACATCCTGGTCCTGGAGATGTTCCTCTGGACCGGCCCCCGGGCCCGCGCCGCCTTCGGCACCACCGCCGCCTTCGCCGCCGAGACCAAGGCGCTCGCCGCCAACCAGGGGCTGTACAACGGCTTCCTCGCCGCCGGCCTCGTGTGGGGCGCGGTCGCCTCCGACCCCGTCGGTTTCCAGGCGAAGATCTTCTTCCTGGTGTGCGTCGCCGTCGCGGGCGCCTACGGCGCCGCCACCGCCAGCCGCAAGATCCTCTTCGTCCAGACGGTCCCGGCCCTCATCGGCCTGGCCCTGGTGCTCGCGGCCCACTGACGGTGCCGCCGCCGACAGGCCGGGGCCGCCGCGAGGACGCCGGGTGCGCGCGGGTAACCTCCCTGCTGTTTGACCGGGCGGTGTCTCCGCCGTACGTACGCGGAAGGACCCGACCCTGAACCCCGAGCTCGCGGAGGCGCTGTCCGCGACCCTCCTGATCCTCGTCCTCGCCTGCGCCGTCGCGCGGCCCTTCGGCTGGCCCGAGGCGGTGGTGGCCGTCCCCGCCGCCGGCGTGGTTGTCGCCACCGGAGCGATCCCCCTCCACGACGCGGTCGAGGAGGCCGAGCGGCTCGGACCCGTCATCGGCTTCCTCGCGGCCGTACTCGTCCTCGCCCAGCTCTGCGACGACGAGGGACTCTTCCGCGCCTGCGGCGCCTGGATGGCCCGCACGGCCGCGAACCGGCCGCGCCGCCTCCTCGGGCAGGTGTTCCTGGCCGCGTCGGCGATCACCGCCGTCCTCAGCCTCGACGCCACGGTCGTGCTGCTCACGCCCGTCGTCTTCGCCACCGCCGCCCGGATCGGTGCCCGCCCCAAACCCCACGTCTACGCCTGCACGCACCTCTCCAACACGGCCTCCCTCCTCCTGCCGGTCTCCAACCTCACCAACCTCCTCGCCTTCGCCGCGAGCGGTCTGAGCTTCACCCGGTTCGCCGCGCTCATGGCGCTGCCCTGGCTGGTCGCGATCGGCGTCGAGTACGCGGTCTTCCGCCGCTTCTTCGCGACCGACCTGGACGCCGGGGCGCAGGCCCCCGCCCTCACCGAGGCACCCCGGCCGCCGATGTTCGCGCTCGTCACCGTGGGCTGCACGCTGGTCGGCTTCGTCCTGACCTCGGCGGTCGGGATCGACCCCGCGTGGGCGGCGCTCGCCGGTGCGCTCGCCCTCGCCGTACGCGCCCTGCTCCGGCGCCGCACCGCCCCGCGGGCCCTGCTCCGCGCCACCTCCGTCCCCTTCCTCGCCTTCGTCCTCGCCCTCGGCATCGTCGTCCGGGCGGTCGTCGACAACGGGCTCGACGAGGTCCTCGCGAACGTCATCCCGGACGGCGCCGGATTCCCCGAGCTGCTGGCCCTCGCCGCGCTCGCCGCCGTCCTCGCGAACGTCATCAACAACCTCCCCGCCGTCCTCGTGCTGCTCCCGCTGACCGCCCCCTCCGGCCCCGGTGCCGTCCTCGCCGTGCTCCTCGGGGTCAACATCGGGCCCAACCTCACGTACGCCGGTTCCCTGGCCACGCTGCTCTGGCGGCGTATCGTCCATGCCCACGACGGTGAGGTGGAACTCAAGGAGTTCACCCGGCTCGGCGTCTACACGGTCCCGGCGGCCCTCGTCGCGTCCGTGTCGGCGCTGTGGCTCTCGCTCACCGTGATCGGAGGAGGCTGACGCGTATGAGCCCCGTGGCACCCGTGCCGCCCGCGACTGTGGTCGTCTGGATCGCCGAGGGCACCTGGCCGGCGTGCGTGGACGCCGCCCGCGCCCACACCCCGGTGGGGACGGAGACCGTCCTGCTGCACGTCACCGCCCCCGACGTGCCGGGCGCCGCGCACGGTGCCTTCGCCGGGCTCCTCGGCCGCGGCCATCCCGAACGCGACCCGGGCACCCGTCTGGAACACCTCGCCTCCTCCTCCGCCCACGAGCTGCTCCGGGCCGCCGCCGACCGCCTCGGCCGCCCCTGCACGACCACCGAGCGCACCGGTCGCACCGAGCGCGAGGTCCTCGCGGAGGCGGAGGCGTCGGGCGCCGACCTGCTGATCCTGTCCCGCGACGGCGACCGAACCCACGCCGGCCCCCACAGCCTCGGCCCCGCGGGCCGCTACGTCGTCGACCACGCCCCCTGCCCCGTCCTGCTCGTCTGGCCGGAGCCGCCCGGCGCCGCCGACATCCGTTAGGGGGCTTCCTGCCGATCGGGCCGGGACGGGTTCCAGAGGCCGTCGGCCTCGCCGCGGGCGAGGTGCTCCTCGTAGATCCGGACCTTGTAGCGCATGACCTCCAGGGTGTCCTGGAGCGCACGGATCTGCTCCTCCACGTGGCTCTCGTGGCGGCGGAGCAGGTCGAGACGTTGGCGCTCGTTGCCCGGGCCCTGCCGGACCAGGTCGATGTACTCCCGGATCATCGCCAGCGGCATGCCGGAGGCGCGCAGCTTCGTGCAGACGGCCAGCCAGCCGAGGTCCTCCTCGTGGTAGATCCGGCGGCCGTTGGACAGGCGGCGCACGGGGTTGGCGAAGAGGCCCTCCCGCTCGTAGAACCGCAGCGCGTGCACGCTCAGCCCACTGCGCTCGGCCACCTCGCCGATGCTCAGGTCCATCCGTACCCCTCCCGCCGATCGCTGTTGATCTAGACCCGACTCTAGGTTCTACGGTCGTTCCCACGGCCCTTCGGGGCTCTGCGAACAGGGGAGAAGACATGAGCGTGTGGTTCGTCACCGGTGCGTCGCGCGGACTCGGCGCGGAGATCACGCGGGAGGCCCTCGGCCGGGGGCACCGCGTCATCGCCACGGCCCGGGACGCGGCGGCGGTGCTGAAGGCCTACCCGGAGGCGCCGGACCGGCTGCTCGCGGTCAGCGCGGACGTGACGGCGCCGGAGCGGCTGGCGGCCGCGGTCGAGGCGGGGCTCGCGGCCTTCGGCCGGATCGACGTCGTCGTCAACAACGCCGGATACGGACTCGTCGGCGCCGTCGAGGAGATCTCCGACCAGGCAGCCCGCGACCTGTTCGACGTCAACGTCTTCGGCGTGCTCAACACCCTGCGCGCCACCCTCCCGACGCTCCGCGCCCAGCGCTCCGGGCACGTCCTGAACATCGGCTCCGTCGGCGGCTTCGCGACCGCGCCCGCCGTGGGCCTGTACGGCGCCTCGAAGTTCGCCGTGGAGGGCATCACCGAGGCCCTCCACGGCGAGCTCGCCCCCGTCGGCGTCCGCGTCACGATCGTGGAACCCGGCGGCTTCCGCACCGACTTCCTCTCCGGTACGAGCATGCGCGTCGCACCGGCCTCCATACCCGACTACGAGGCCGGGGCGGGCCCGGTCCGCGAGGCCCTGGCCGGCAACGACGGCCGTCAGCCCGGCGACCCCGCGAAGGCGGCCAAGGCGATCGTCGACGTCACGGAGGCCGCCGATCCGCCCCTCCGCCTCCAGCTCGGCGCGGACGCCGTCGACCGCGTCGAGGCCAAGCTGGACCTGGTGCGCCGCGAGTTGGACCAGTGGCGGGAGGTCGCCCTCTCCACCGGGATCGGGGACGGGGACGGGATCAGGGACGCGGGCTGACACCGGCCGTGCCACGCGGCCGGTCAGTCGCGCGGCCGGTCAGCCGCGTCCTCCGTCCTGGCTGCCGCATCCGGCGAACGAGTAGTCGATCTGGAGCCCGTCGAGGTTGACCTGGTCCTCCTCGAGCTGCTCCTTGAGCCGCATCCGCTGCGCCTCCAGCTGCTGGATCGTCGCGGGGTCGGTGTTCGGATGGGTGTACAGCTCGTCGATCGTCCTGCCGATGCGGACGATGAGGTCGTGGGTCTTGCGGATCCGCTTCTTCAGGTCGTTGATCCCGCGCCGCAGATCGGCGCAGAGGCTCACACCGGTGGGGACGGGGCTCGTCACGCCGACGGTCGCGAACCGGGGTTCCAGCCGGGAGAGCGCCTTCTTCCTGCTCTTCTTCGCCTTCTTGCTCATCGTGTCGGCCATGACGGTGTCCTTCCGCTCGGGCGCCGGCCCGCTCACGCGGCCGGGTCGACGGTCACCTTCACGTGCTTCATGATCGGCTGGTCGCTCTGGGTGCTGTAGTCGGCGAGCGCGCACAGCACGTTCATCTCCGGCATGTACCCGGCGGCGCAGCCGCGCGGGATGTCGTACGGGACGGCGACGTAGCCCTTGAGGAACCTCCGGCTCCCGTCCCGCGCCGTGCTCGTGATGTCGACGGCTCCGAGGTCGGCGATGCCGCGCTCCCGCATGTCCGCCCGGTTCATGAAGACGAGCGTGCGCAGGTTCTTGATGCCCCGGTAGCGGTCGTCGTCCGAGTAGATCGTGGTGTTCCACTGGTCGTGCGAGCGCATCGTGCCGAGGGCCAGCGTGCCGGGCGCGGGGACGACGTCGGGGAGCGGGGCGGTGGAGAACTCGGCCCGCCCGGACGGGGTGAGGAAGACGAGTTCGCGCGCGGGCTGCTTGATGCGGAAGCCGAGCGGCAGCCGTACACGCCGGTTGAAGTCCTCGAAACCGTCGAGCGCGCGGGCCATGGTGTCGCGGATGCGGTCGTAGTCCTCGACGTACCACTCCCACGGCGTCGCGCTGTCGGGCAGGGCGGCGCGGGCCATGCCGGCGACGATCGCCGGTTCGGAGAGCAGGTGCGGCGAGGCGGGCTTCTTCATGCCGACGGACAGGTGCACCATGCTCATCGAGTCCTCGACGGAGGTCGACTGGACGCCCTTGCGCTGGTGGTCCTTCTCGGTCCTGCCGAGGCACGGCAGGATCAACGCCTGCCGCCCGTGCACGACATGACTGCGGTTCAGCTTGGTGCTCACCTGCACGGTGAGGTCGCAGGCGCGCAACGCCTCGTACGTGTAAGGGGTGTCGGGCGCGGCCAGCGCGAAGTTCCCGCCCATTCCGACGAAGACGCGCACGTCGCCCCGGTGCATGGCCTGGATGCTCCGCACCGTGTCGAGGCCGTGTTCGCGCGGCGGATCGATCGCGCACACCTCGGCCAGCCGGTCGAGGAACGCCTCGCTGGGGCGGTGGTCGATGCCGCAGGTGCGGTTGCCCTGGACGTTGCTGTGTCCGCGTACGGGGGAGGGGCCGGCGCCCTCGCGGCCCAGGTTGCCCCGCAGGAGGAGCAGGTTGACGATCTCGCGGACGGTGTCGACACCGTGCTCGTGCTGGGTGACGCCCAGGCACCAGCTGATGATCGTGCGGTCGGCTTCCTCGTACACGCGGGCCGCCTTGAGGACGTCCTCCCGGCTCAGCCCGGACTGGCGCTCGATCTCCTCCCACGTCGTGGCCTCGCACACCGCCCGGTACTCCTCGAACCCGGCCGTGTGCCGCTCGACGAACTCCCGGTCCAGCGACTTGGGATCGGTCACCGAGCGTTCCAGGACCGCCTTGGCCATCCCGCGCAGCAGGGCCATGTCGCCGCCGATGCGCGGCTGGAGGTTGAGGGTGCTGGTCGGGGTCGCGTGGAAGGTGGCCATGTCCTTGAAGTCGTGCGGGATGATCGCGCGCGTGGCGGCCGCCTCGACGAGCGGGTTGACGTGCACGATCCGGGCGCCGCGGTGGTACGCCTCCGCGAGCGCGGTCAGCATCCGGGGCGCGTTCGAGGCGGCGTTGACGCCGAACAGGAAGAGGGCGTCGGCGGTCTCCCAGTCCTTGAGGTCGACCGTGCCCTTCCCGGTGCCGAGGGAGGCCGTGAGCGCCCGGCCGCTGGCCTCGTGGCACATGTTGGAGCAGTCGGGCAGGTTGTTCGTGCCCAGCTCGCGGGCCATCAGCTGGTAGAGGAAGGTGGCCTCGTTGCCGAGGCGGCCGGAGGTGTAGAAGGCGGCCCGGTTCGGGTCGTCGAGTTCGCGCAACGCGGCTCCGACCAGCTCGAACGCGGCTTTCCAGGTGATCGGCACGTAGTGGTCGGAAGCGGGGTCGTAGACCATCGGCTCGGTCAGCCGGCCCTGGTCCTCCAGCGCGTGGTCGGTCCATCCGGCCAGCTCGGTCACCGTATGGGCGGCGAAGAACGCGCGGTCGACCCGCTTGCGGGTCATCTCCCAGGTGACGTGCTTGATGCCGTTCTCGCAGATGTCGAGCCGCAGGCCCTTGGTGTCGTCGGGCCATGCGCAGCCGGGACAGTCGAACCCGGTGTTCTCGTGGTTCATCCGCATGATCGCCCGTGGCCCGTCCAGGGGAAGCGCACCCTCGCGCGCCATGAACCGGGTCACGCTCTTGGCCGCTCCCCACCCGGCGGCCGGGTGGTGGTACGGGCGGAACTCCGGCTCCCCGTCCGGTTCCGGCCCGACACGGGCCTCGACTGCCCCCTGGTCGTCCTTGTCGACTGTCACGTTGCTTCGACCCTTCCCGGGAGGAGCGGGGGACGGACTGCCTCATTCCGCAGGCTATGCCCGCCAGGGCGGCGCTGCCATTCGGGGAATGCCCGCGAGGGGCCGCACGGGTGCGGCCCCTCGCGAGTACGGAGTACGGGTACGGGTGATCCCCGTGACTCCGTACCGGTGGCTACTTCTGGTAGCCCACGGTCTCCGGCAGCGGCGTGCCGAAGATGGTGGCGCCGACGTTGGCGAGCCCGGACTTCACGCCGTAGATGGACGGGCCGCTGAACAGCGGCAGGTAGCCGTACTGCGCGAGCGCCTTCCGCTCGACCGCGTTCGCCTTGGCCGTCTGCTCGGTCGGGTCCGCGATCGCGGAGACCTCGCGGATCTCCTTGTCGAGCTCGGCGTTGCCGATGCTCACGATGTTGGAGCCGCTGTCGGTGCAGTAGAACTCGCACAGGTAGCGGGCGCCGAACGGGTCGGGCGACCGGTTGCCGACGAGGAAGATGTCGAAGCTCCGCTCGCTGAGGATCCGGGCGAAGTCGGCGTCCGTCGAGTTCTTCAGCTCGACCTGGATGCCGACCGGCTTCAGCATCTGCACCAGCGCGCCCGCCGTGGCCTTCTCCAGCGGGTCGTCGCCGCGCAGGGTGTAGGTGACGGTGAGCTTCTTGCCGTCCTTCTCGCGGACGCCGTCGCTCCCGGGCTTCCAGCCGGCCGCGTCCAGCGTCTTCTTCGCGTTCTCCGGGTCGTGCTTGATGACGGCGCCGACGTTGTCGGAGTAGCCCTTCTGGAAGCTGAAGAGGAGGAGCGAGCCGGGCAGCGGCTCGGTGTAGTCGCCGAGGCCCTGGAACTGGATCTTCGCGATCTGCGCCCGGTCGACGCTCTCCAGGAGCGCCTTGCGCACCTGGACGTCCTGGAGGTTGGGCGACTTGGCGTTGACGTAGAAGGAGTACGCGAACGGGCTGCCGCCCTGCCGGATCTCCGTGCCCTGGACGCCCGAGAGCCGCTTGAGGCCCTCCGCGTCGCCGGTCGCGGTGTAGTCGATCTGGCCGTTCTTGAAGGCGTTCGAGGCGGCGTCCGACTCCAGGTTGACGTAGACGCGCTGGTCCAGCCTGCCCTTCTTCCCCCACCACTTCGGGTTCCGCACGAAGGTCAGGTCGCCGGACTTCGCGTCGAACTTCCCGACCGTGTACGGGCCCGCGCCCCACTCGGGGTGGACCTTCTTGACGTACGCCTCGTTGTAGCCGGCCACCGTCGCGGCCTTGGGGTGCAGGAGCGTGGTGAAGAGGCTCGACCACCAGGGCGCGACACCCTTGAAGGTGACCACGGCCTGCTTGTCGTCCGCGCCGCGCGTCACCGAGGCGATCTGGCCGTACCCCTGGGTGTCGCTCGCGTTGTACTTCTTGTCCGTGCCGTTGTTCGCCTGCCAGGTGGCCTTGACGGCGGTCCAGTCGATCGGCGTGCCGTCGTTGTACGTGGCCTTGGGGTTGAGGGTGAGGACCACCCGCTGCTTCCCGCCGGTGACCTCGGTCTTGACGTCGGCGAGGTAGTCCGGGTTGTACTGCACCTCGCCGGTGGGGGAGTACGTGATGACGTCCGGGTTGTACCAGAACCAGACGCGCTTGGCGGTGAGCGTCGCGTTGGCGTTGAAGGGGTTGCCCTGGTCGTCGATGGTGCCCGCGGTGGTGTACGTGCCGCCGTCCTTGACGTTCTCGTACGGCTGCGGGTTGTAGTCGACCTTCGCCGAGGCCGCGGCGGGCGTCGCGCCCTTCTGGGCGGCCTTCCCGGTGTCCGGCTTGCCGGAGTCGGGGGCGCCGCACGCCGAGACGGCGAGGGTGAGGGCCGCGGTCAGGGCGGCGGCGGGGACGGCGATTCTCGATCGCATGGGGGGTGGGTCCTCATTCCTTGCAGGGCGCGGTACGCCAAGGGGTGCGGCGTCCGCGGGGTGGGGAGCCCGCGGTCAGCGGGCGTGGCAGGCGTGGAGGTGGCCGGAGCCGGCGGCTGCCGGCCCCAACGTGGGGCGTCGCGTACGGCATCGCTCCCGCAGCCCCTCGTCGTCGAGGGTCCGGAACAACGGGCAGCGGTCCACGAACACGCAGCCCGTCGGCAGGTTCGACGCGCTCGGCTGCTCGCCTTCGAGCACGATCCGCTCACGGGAGCGCTCGCGCGCGGGGTCGGGGACCGGGATCGCCGAGAGCAGGGCCTCGGTGTACGGGTGCCGGGGGTTCGCGAAGAGCTCCTCGGTGGTGCCGGTCTCGACGACGTGCCCGAGGTACATGACCGCGATCCGGTCGGCGAAGTGCCGCATCACCGCCAGGTCGTGCGCGACGACCAGGTACGCGAGGCCGAGCTCGCGCTTCAGCCGCGCGAGCAGGTTCACGACGCCGGCCTGCACGGACACGTCGAGGGACGAGACGGGCTCGTCCAGGACGACGATCCGGGGCTGTGTCGCCAGGGCCCGCGCGATGCCGACGCGCTGGCGCTGCCCGCCGGACAGCGCGGCGGGGAAACGATCCGCCACGGCGGTGTCGAGGCCGACGAGACCCAGGAGTTCGGCCACCCGCTCCCGTACCGCCGCACGGTCGACGCCGACCGCCTCCAGCGGCTCGGCGAGCAGCCGGGAGACCGGCAGCCGCGGGTCGAGGGAGCCCATCGGGTCCTGCATGACGATCTGCACCTCGCCGCGCAGTTCCCGCAGGCGCCCGGCGGAGCCGGGGCGGGCGACGTCCGTGCCCGCGACCTCGATCCGCCCGGTCTCCGGCGGCCGGAGCCGCAGGATCTCCAGGAGCGTGGTGGTCTTGCCGCTGCCGGACTCGCCGACCAGACCCAGGGTCTCCCCGGCCCGCAGCTCGAACCCCACGTCGCTGACGGCGTGGAGCGTGCCGACGCGACGCTTGAGGAACGCGCCCTTGGTGACGGGGAAGGTCTTGCCGAGCCCGGAGACCCGGAGGACGACCTCGCCGGGGGAGCGGGGCACCGGCACGGCCGCCTCCGCCGTGCCGGTCTCCGCCGGCCCAGGAAGCTGCGTCTCCTCCGGCCCGGGAAGCGGCGTCTCCGCCGGAGCGGGAGACAGCGTCTCCTCCGGCCCGGGGAACAGCGTCTCCGCCGGCAGCCGACCGTCCGCGATCTCGTCGGCGCGCAGGCAGGCCACATGACCGTGCCCCGCGACCGCCGTCGCCGTCGGCTCCTCCGTTCGGCAGCGGTCGAGCGCGACCGGGCAGCGGTCCGCGAACGGGCATCCGGCGGGCAGCGCCACCAGGGACGGGGGCTCGCCCGCGATCGGCACCAGCGGCCGGTCCTTCGGGGCGTCGGGCCGGGGCACGGCGCCGAGGAGACCGATGGTGTACGGCATGGCGGGCCGCCGGAACAGTTCGTCGACGCCCCCCCGTTCCACGATCCGGCCCGCGTACATGACGGCGACGTCGTCCGCGTACCCGGCCACGACACCGAGATCGTGCGTGATGAGCACGACGCCCGCGCCGGTCTCGGCCTGCGCGGTCCGCAGCACCTCCAGGATCTGGGCCTGGACGGTCACGTCGAGCGCGGTCGTCGGCTCGTCGGCCACGATGACCGACGGCGAGTTCGCCATGGCCAGGGCGATGACGACCCGCTGGCGCATCCCGCCGGAGAACTCGTGCGGGAACGCGCGCGCCCTGCGGTGCGGCTCGGGAATGCCGACCAGGTCGAGGAGCTCGACGGCCCGCTTCCACGCGGCCTGCTTCGTCAGCTTCTGGTGGACGCGCAGCGCGTCGGACAGCTGCCGGCCGACGGAGAAGATCGGGGTGAGCGCGGACAGCGGATCCTGGAAGACCATGCCGATGTCGTTGCCGCGCACCCGGGACAGCCGCTTGTCGTCGAGCCCGACCAGGTCCCGCCCGCCGAGCAGCACCTCGCCCGACACCTGGGCGGTCGGCGGCAGCAGCCCCATCACGCCCATGGCGGTGGCGGACTTGCCCGAACCGGACTCGCCGACGATGCCGAGCGTCCGCCCGGGCAGCAGGTCGAAGCTGACGCCGCGCACGGCGGCGACCGGCCCGGACTCGGACGGGAAGGAGATCCGCAGGTCCCGCACGGACAGCACGGGCGCCTGCGCGGTCTCCGGGGCGAGCGGCCCGGGCACGGCGGCCGGGGTGAGGGTGAGGGTCATCGCGCGCCTCCCGAGGCCGCCGATACGGAGGTGGGGTCGAGGGCGTCGCGCAGCCCGTCGCCGACGAGCGTCATCGACACGGTGAGCAGGACGACCAGCCCGGCCGGGAACGCGAACAGCCACGGGGCGCTGGTGATGGTCCCGGCGCCGTCGGCGAGCATGGTGCCGAGTGACACGTCGGGCGTCTGCACGCCGAACCCGAGGAACGACAGGGCCGTCTCGCTGAGGACGGTGGCGACGACGCCGAGCGTCAGGTTGACCACCAGCAGGGACCCCAGGTTCGGGATGATGTGCCGCAGCACGATCCGCCAGGGCCGTACGCCCATGAACTCGGCGGCCAGGACGTAGTCCCGCTCCCGCAGCGAGGTGGACAGCGACCAGACGACCCGGGCGGTCGTCATCCAGCCGAAGACGGTCAGGACGAGGATCAGCACCCGCCAGTCGCCCGCGAGCCTGTGCGAGACCAGGGCGAGGACGAGGAACGACGGGACCACGAGCAGGAAGTGGATGACCGCGAGGGTCGCCTTCTCCACCCGGCCGCCGAGGTACGCGGCTCCCGCGCCGATCACGGCGGCGAGCACGATCGTGAGCACCGAGACGCTCACCGCGATGACGAGCGACCGCTGGAGTCCGTGCACGGCCTCCGCGTACACGTCGTTCCCGCCCTGGTTCGTACCGAAGGGGTGGGCCGCGCTCGGCGGCTGGGTGAGGGCGGTGAAGTCGACGTCGGTGTACGCGGCCGGCGCGAACACCCCGCCGAACAGGCTGAACAGCACGAGGAGGAGGAACAGCGCCACACCGAGCACGGCGCCGCGGTTGCGCAGGAATCGCCGCAGGTAGAGCCGGCCGCTGCCCAGGGCGCGCTGCCGGGAGGCGGGGGAGTCGTTGGAGGCGGTGGAGTCGAGGGTGGCGGTCACGTCAGCTCACCCGCACCCGGGGATCGAGCACGGCGACGGCGACGTCGGCGAGGATCGCGCCGATCGCGGTCATCGCCGCGCCGAACGCGGCCACCGCGACGGCGCCGTGCACGTCGTTCTTGCCGATGGTCTGGATGAAGTACTGGCCCATGCCGTTCCAGCCGAAGACGGTCTCGGTGATGACGGCGCCCGTGAAGATCGCGGGGATGCCGAAGGCCACGGAGGTGGCCGTCGGGACGAGGGAGGAACGCAGCGCGTGGCGGCGGATCGCCTGGGCACGGGTCAGGCCGGTGGCGCGCGCGGTGCGGACGTAGTCGGAGCCGATGGCGTCGAGCAGCAGCGTGCGCTGGGTGAGGTGGTAGCCCACGTACCCGAGCAGCGTGAGGCTCAGCGTCGGCAGGACGAGGTGCTGCACCCGGTCGACGACGGTCGGCAGGAGGCCCTCGACCGTGGGGGACTTCTCCCCGGCGACGTACAGGAAACGCAGCCCGAGACTCTGGTTCAGCCAGATGCCGAGGAGGACCACGGCCAGCGCGGCGACGGCGGTGGGGATGTTGAAGAGGAAGACGGACACGAACTGGGTGACCCGGTCCCACCAGCCGTACTGCCGGGACGCCGTGGACACGCTCAGGGCGACCCCGAGGAGAACGGACAGGAGCGTGGCGGCCGTGACGAGCTGCGCGCTCACGAGCACCCGGAACCCGATCTCGGAGTTCACCGGCGCGCCGACCGGGGACCTGCCCCAGTCGAAGTGGAGGACGACGTCGCTGAACCAGCCCCACCAGCGCTCCACGAGCGGCACCCGCGGATCGAGGTTGTACGGCGCGAGCGCCTGGTCGATCTCGGCCGCGCTGCGCACGGGCCGGGTGTCCTTGTAGTTCGACCTCGGATCGAGGAAGAGGGCGGCGAGCACGTACGTGACGTTGGTGGCGACGACGATCATGGCGAGCCAGCCTGCGGTCTTGCGCATCACGTGACGGAGCACGACCCCGCCTTCCCGGGTGTGAGGGCGGTGGTGGGGGTTCTGGACATGCTCGACGTGCTTTCTGAGGGGGGTGTCCGCGCACTCCCTGGGAATCGGAGGGGAACGCGCGGTGGCGACACCTCATTCTTTGATCACGAAACGCCAGGTGGGAAGCGTGCGCAGGCCCCTGTCACGTGACTGCAAGACGCCCGTCACAATCGCGGAAGACCACGGACCGACCCTGAAGGAGCCGAGAGACCACGATGCCGATCCAACGCCTCAACCACGCCGTCCTGTTCGTCTCCGACGTGGCCCGCAGCACGGCCTTCTACACCGACGTCCTCGGCTTCAAGGCCCTGCCGCAGGCCTTCCCCGGGGCCGCCTTCCTCCAGGCGGCCGGCTCCGCCAACGACCACGACCTCGGCCTCTTCCAGGCCCGGCCTCAGGCCCAGGAGCCCGGCTCCGCCGCCAGGCATCCCGGATCCGCCGCCCGGCAGACAGGGCAGGTCGGTCTCTACCACCTGGCCTGGGAGGTCGACACGCTCGCCGAACTGCGCCGGACACGGGACCGGCTCGCCGAGGCGGGCGCGCTCACCGGCGCGAGCAACCACGCCTCCACGAAGGCGCTCTACGCCCGCGACCCCGACGGACTGGACTTCGAGGTCTGCTGGCTGGTCCCGGACGGATCGGTGGCCGAGGAGCTGGCGGCCATGACCTCACCCACCCGCCCCCTCGACCTCGACGCCGAGATCGCCCGCTACGGCGCGGACACCCCGGGCGGCCCCCGCACGGACCCGACGGTCTGGCGGCACCTCACGGGTTCCGCCTGACGAGGCCTCAGCCGATGCCGATCCGCTCGGCGAGGGCGACGACGATCCCCGAGGGTCCGCGCAGATAGCAGAGCCGGTAGACGTCCTCGTACCGGGCGATCCCGCCGAGCAGTTCGGCGCCGTGCGGGCGGAGCCGGGCGAGGGTCTCGTCGAGGTCGTCGACGGCGTACATGACGCGGTGCAGCCCCAGCGTGTGAGGCGGCGGCGGGGCGGCCGCGCCGCCGCCGACCGGGGCGGGGGAGTCGTACCGCGCGAGCTCCAGCCTCCCGTGCCCGTCGGGCGTCCGCATCATCGCGATCTCACTGCGGACCCCGTCCAGGCCGACGGTCCGGTCCGCGAACAGCCCCTGGATCGGCGCCCTGCCCTCCAGTTCGAGGCCGAGCGCGGTGAAGAAGGCGACGGCGGCGTCCAGGTCCTCGACGACGATGCCGACGTTGTCCATCCGTTGAACCGCCATGACGTTCTCCCTCTGCGTGGCGCGGGCGTGGACCACCGGTATACCGATACGGGGCCAGGGGAGCCGTACGCGACACTCGACGTAGGTGACGGACCGTCGTCGGTTCCGGCGCCGCCGTGCTCGGTCCCCCGGTGGCCCGGCCGACGGGATCGCTCCCAGGACACTCCCGAACAGGCGTGCCTTTCCCTGCGGTTGGACGGATGCGATCATGGTCGGCCGGTCGGCACCCCGACCCGGGACCAGCGCACGAACGGATGACCAGACCGGTGCCCCAGCACGAGCAGGCCATGCGCCGCCACTTCCACGAGGCCGCCGCCCGGCGCGGGTTCTCGATCGCCCCGGCGCAGGAGGCGGCGGTCGGGCGGCTGTCCCGCCTCGCGTCCGAACTCGCCCGGCCGGCCTGGACGTTCCCCCGTCCACCGCGCGACCTGTACGTCTGGGGCCCGGTGGGCCGGGGGAAGAGCTGGCTCGTCGACACCTTCTACGAAGGGCTGCCGACCAACCGCAAGCGGCGCCTGCACTTCCACGACTTCTTCCGGCGGCTGCACGAGGGAGTGAACAGGCCGGGTGCCCGCCACGACGGCCAGAGCGCCGTCGACAGCGCGCTCGACGAGCTGATCGGGGACAGCAAGGTCCTCGTCTTCGACGAGTTCCACGCCCACGACGCGGGCGACGCGATGCTCATCGCCCGCCTCTTCCGGACGCTTCTCGACCGCCGGATCACCCTCGTCACGACCTCCAACTACCCGCCTTCGGGCCTCATGCCGGACCCCCTCTACCACCACCTCTTCGAGCCGACCATCGCGCTCATAGAGGAGCGGATGGACGTCCTGGACGTCTCGGGCCCGGTGGACTTCCGCCGACTCGCGTCCCCCCGGCCGCAGGACGGCGGCCGCCGCTTCGCGACGGGCCTGCGCCTGCCCCCGGGGGATCCCTCCCTGGAGTCCGAGGGCCTGACCCCTCCGACCCCGGCCGAGGCCACCTCCGTCGGGGGACACCTGCGGGACCTCCCGGCCCGCGCGGTCCGCGGCGACCTCGTGTGGCTCGCCTTCGACGCGCTCTGCGAGACGACGACGGCGGTCCCCGACTACCTGGCCCTCGCCGAACGCTTCGCCACCCTCGTCCTGGACGGGGTCCCCCCACTGGCCGAGGCCACCGCCGACGGCCGGCAGCGCTTCGCGAACCTCGTCGACGTCGCCAGCGACCGGGACACCCGCCTGATCCTCATCGGCGCCGACCCCCTGGCCACCCTCCCCGGCGACCGGGTCCCCACCCGGGACCTCGACCGCACGGCGAGCCGCCTGGCGATGCTCGGCAGCCCGGCGAACCCTTCCTAGAGGCGTCCTGCCCCTAGAGCGGGCGCCGGGTCGACGACAGGGTCATCGAGCGCACCCACGGTTCGTGGGAGAGCCGGTCGACCCCGTCGCGCGAGAGCATGCCGCTGACGACCGTCCGGTCCGCCGTCCCGACGTCGACGCCCGTGTCGCGGAGCGTCTCGCGCTGGGCTTCCGTGGGGGGCTGTTCCAGGAGGACGGTCACCAGGAGGTTCCTGACCTCGGAGCCGGTCCCGCCCTCGGCCTGGTCCTCGGTCGCGGCCTGGTCCCCGGTGGCGGCCCGGCCCCCCGTGTCGTCCCTGCCCTCCGGGCCGACGTGGCCGGCGTCGCCGGCGTCCACGGCGGCCGAGAGGGCGGTGTCGAGCTTGTCGTAGTCCATGATCCTGATTCTGCCCCGGCGGGTCACAGACGGGACGCGTCGACGAGGCCGTGCCCCCACTTGGGGTCGAAGGATCCCGGGGCCGCGCCCGGTACCGTCGCCGCCGCCGTGAGGAAGGAGCGGATCTTGTCCGGGCCGGCGCTCGGGTCGCCCTCCAGGAGCAGGGCGACGAGTCCGGCGACGAACGGGCAGGCCATGCTCGTGCCCTGGAGCGCCAGATGGAGGCCGTCGACCAGGAACGCCCGGCGCAGTCCGACCGCGTCGGGGGAGAGCGCGGAGACGATCATCGCCCCCGGGGCGGTGACATCGGGTTTCGGCATGCCGTCCCGGCGCGGGCCCTCGCTGCTGAAGCCCGCGATGTCGTCCGCGACCAGCCAGGTGGCCAGCCGCTGCGCGCCGTCGATGTCCTGCCACTGGGTACGGGTCGTGGACGCGGCCACGGTGATCGCCGAGGTCGCCGCCCCGGGCGAGCCGATCTTGAGCGCGTCCTGCACGGCGGGCCCGCTGAACTGCGCCGGGGGCTCCGCCTCCTGACGGCCCAGCATCCACACGTCGGACCGGCAGCTCTGTCCGCCGACGTCCGCCCCGCGCAGGACGAGCCGCCACTTCGGCGCCCCGGGGGCCGGGGCCGCCGCGGAGGGCTCCACGGCCACGAAGAAGTTGTGGTCGCCGTTGGCCGGGTCGGGGCCCGGAGTGACGATCTGCACGACGCCGTCCGCCAGGTCGTACGAGCGGACCGGCGAACCGCCCGTCAGGACGGGCTGGAAGTCCGTGGTGTCGCCGGACGGCGACGCGACGGCGACGTCGAGCCGGTCCCCGCCCGCGTACCAGCCGTTCAGCCAGAAGATGTCGGGGGAGCCGTCGATCCGCCCCGGGTGGCACGGTACGGAGACGGTGGCGCCCTGTGTCACCGAGAGCCGCGCGTGGATGTCGTCCTCGCCCTCGTTCCCGGCGGCGCAGCACACGATCTTGCCGGGGCCGCTCTCCTCCTCGATGGCGAGGGACATGACGTCCGTGCCGTCGTGCGCGTCGGAGTGGCCGCCCAGGCTGAGGTTGACGACCGCCGGCATGCCCAGCTCGTCCGCCAGGCGGAACACGTACTGGACGCCGTCGATGATGTGGGCGTCCTGGAAGTCCGTCTTGACCGCGACGATCCGGGCGCCCGGAGCGACGCCCTCGGTGCCCGCCGCGATCCCCGCGACGTGCGTGCCGTGGCCCTCCTCGTCCCGGGACAGGACGGGCCCGCCCGCCGCGACGCCGGTGAACTCCGCCCCGTACGGGCCCTCGGGGACCCCGTCCCCGCCGGGCAGCGTCTGGTCCCAGACGCGGTCGATGCGCCCCGCGAACGCGGGATGCCCGACGAAGATGCCGGTGTCGACCACGCCGACGAGCACGCCGTCCCCGGTGCGGTCCAGACGGGCCCGGAACGCGGGCACGCCGACCTTCGCGAGGGCCAGGTCGAGGCACGGCCGCAGCTGCGAGGCCGGCACGATCCGGAGCACTCCCGGCTGTGCGGCCAGCTCCTCCAGGGCGTCCAGCGGGACGATGCCGGTACGGATCGACCGCCCGCCGCCGTTGATCTCGGCACCGCCCACGCCGACGGGCGGGGCGTCCGGGTCGCACTCCACCGTGACGACGACCCGGACCGGCTTGGCGCGCTGCTCGACGGAGACGAGCCCCATCATGCCCGCGGGCCCCCGCAGCGGGGCGCGGCGACGGCCTTCCCGCACATAGCGCTCGTACGCCGCTGCCAGCGGCGGAGCCAGCTTCTCGACGGTCATGACCGCCTCCTTCGACGTACGCATGCGAGATATGCGTACTTCATACGTTTATGTCGTATATGCTCCCCCTGTGGGGGACGGGTCGTCAAGGGTGGTCCTGATCATGAGCGGCCGGAAACGACTCACCCGCGAGCGCGTCCTGCGCGCCGCGCTCACGGTGGCGGACGCCGAGGGCCTGGCCGCGCTGAGCATGCGCCGGGTCGCGGGGGAGCTGGGCGTGGAGACCATGGCGCTCTACCGGTACACGGAGAGCAAGGACGACCTCCTCGACGGCCTCGTCGAGACCCTCTTCCTGGAGGTGGAGGAGCGGCTCTCACCCCCGGGGAAGCGCTCCGGACCGCCCTCCGCGCCCCCCAGGACCCCTACGCCCCCGGACCTCCGGGACACGCTCCACCGCATCGCCGTCGAGCTCTACCGGGTCGCCGTCGCGCACCCGAACACCATCTCCCTCTGCGCCAGCCGCCCCCTGACGGTCCCGCTGGCCCGCCGCCCGCCCGCCGTGCTGCGCGTGCACGAACGCCTGCTGACCCTGCTGAGCGCGGCCGGTCTCGACGAGGCCGCCGCGCTGCGGGTCTACCGGGCCTTCATCTCCTGGGTCCTCGGCTACATCGTGATCGACCTGCGCGCGGTCGTCGACGACCCCGACGAACCCGACCCCGCCTTCCGGCTCGGTCTGCACCGCCTCCCCGCCCGCGACTTCCCCATGCTGCGGGCGTACGGCCCCGCCCTCGCCGACCGCGGCGGCGAGGAACAGCTGGCCGCCGGACTCGACGCCCTGCTCGACGCCCTGCTCGACCACTGAACCGACCCGCCGGTCACCCCCGGCCGTGCCGCGCGATCACGACGGGCGCCTCGATGAGCCGCACACCCGGCTTCGGCACGGGCACCGGCCGCTTCCAGGCGCCGTCCTCGTCCGACACCTCCTCGACCTCCCAGTTCCGGCAGGTCGCGTCGAGCGCCAGCGGGTAGAGGGTGAGGCTGCCGTCCCGTCCGAGGTGCATCCGGAGGAAGCCCTTGTGGTCGTCGAGGGCCTGCCCGGACATCTGCCACTCGGCGACGATCCCGTGGTCCGACCACAGCACCCACAGGGCGAAGAGCTGCGCCCCCAGGGACGCGCCCAACACGGCCGCCACGACCAGCAGGACCGCGAGGATCGCGAAGCCGTTCCAGGACGCGGGGACCGCCCGGGCGACCGCCACGACGACCGCGAGGGCCGCGACGGCGACCGCCGCCTCGAACAGCACGGCCGTGAGTGTGCCGGAGGGGGCCCGGGGGCGCCGCTCGCGCCGCAGCCCACGCCACCAGCCGAGCACGAACGGCAGCACGAGGAGCCCGGCGGCGATCCAGAGCAGCCGGAGCACGTCGTCGCCCCCGGCGCTCCGCACCGCCCCGACCGGGTTGTGCCGCCCCTCGGCCAGCGTGAACAGGGCGCCCAGGAGCAGGACCAGCACGACCTGCACCCCGGCCGCCAGCGCGGCGAATCCGGGGTTGCGCCGCGGAAGCCAGTACCGCGACCAGGGCGTGGCGATCGCGCGGGCGAGGGAACGGGACTCCGCCGGGTCCGGGTACGTCTCCTGGGCGAGGGCGAACGCCGTCGGCGGCTCGTCCTTCCGCCGCATGCGGGACGTGGCCGGCGGCAGCGGCAGGGTCTTCGGCAGCCGGTGCGTGGAGGCGAGGAACGCCCCGCCGAGACCGCACGTCACCATCTGGCGCCGCCGCGGGTCGGGCGGCAGGACGGCTGCGTCCGCTCCCGTCGCCTCCGGGGCCTCGTGCGGCAACCGTTCCGCGTAGCGGGCGTAATGGTGCTTGTCGCCGGTCAGCCACAGCCGGATCGACGCACCCGTCTCCTCGCGCGTCCGGGTCGTGCGGTCGAAGCGGTACCGCACGATGTTCCGGTCGAACCAGTGCAGCGAGTTGAAGGCGTCGGGCCGCTCGTCGCTCCGTACCCACGTGGGCTCCGCCGCGCAGACGATCACACTGTCGCCCGGCCGCAGACGCGGCGAGAAGTGCTCCTCGAAGTAGCGTCGCTGCGGGTCGTCGACGTAGCTGCCCAGCTGGCTGTCGAGGCCGACGAGCCACCAGCGCTGCGGCAGCTGCACGGCGAAGTAGCTCCGGGTCTGCCGCGTCTGCCAGCCGCCGACCGGGCTCTCCTGGGCGAACATCCTCAGGAACGCGGTGAGTCCGTCGTACCAGTCGTGGTTGCCCGGCAGCGCCACCATGAGCGGCTGGTCCGCCGCCGACGGCAGCGCCGCGCGGTACGGGCCCTTCATCCGGTCCTCGTACGCGGTCGCCGACGCCACCGGGTACACCTGGTCACCGCCGAGCACGAGCAGCGCACCGCGGGGGAGCGGTCCGGGGCCCGGCACGTCGAGCCGGTCCCGCCCCAGCGCCGACGCCACCGAGGCCGTGGCCTCGAACCCGTCGCCGAGGTCCGCGACGAAGTCGATCCACAGCTCCTCGGCCCCGGGATCCGCCAGCGGCGCCCGCAGCAGACCCGCCTCCAAGGCCCCCTGGATCTCCCGCTTGTCCGAGTAGCCGGCGAAGACGGCGGCGAGGGCGACCTTCACCGCCGTACGGGCCAGCTCCCTCGGTGCGAGCCAGCGCACCGGCTCCTGAGGGGTGAACCGGAGCTCGTCCGCGCGTCCGCGCAGCTCATGGAAGTCCACGGAGGCTCCTCCTCGGTCACGGCGTCCCCGGTCGCGGCGTCCCCGGTCACAGCGGCGACCAGGGCAGGACCTTCTGCGCGTACACGTCCCACAACCTGCCGAGGAAGAACTGCCCGAACCGCCGCAGGGTATTCACCCGGTCCCGCGGGGTCGGCGCCTCGACCCGGAAGGTGGTGAGCTGCTTGAGGAAGTCGGCGGGGCGGATGCGTACGGTTCCGGAGGCGACGACCTCGGCCCCGGACTCCTCCTCGTCGTGCACGTGACCGCGCAGGACACGGGTGTGCAGCACCGAGGTGTCGCGCCACACGCCCAGGCGGGAGTCCTCACTGACGTCCTTGTACCCGCTGAGCGTGAGCGGGTGACCCGCCCGGTCGGCGAAGAACGCGCGGTAGCGCATCCGCAGGTGCTGCGGGTCGGTGTGCTCCACGAACAGCTGGAAGGTGCCCTGCTCGATCGGCAGCCGCCCGCCGAGCTCCTCGCAGCGGATCTCGCCCCGCAGTTCGGCCTCGTGCTCGGGTCCGGAGAGGAAGCGGTCCATGCCCCGGACGTCCACGGTCACGTGCAGGGCGAGCCCGGCGGGGGCCCCGCCCGTGAAGGCCACGCGCCCGACCATGCGCTCGGTGAACCGCAGCCGGGTGGGATCGACGGGCGGGAGCGCGGCACCGGGCTTCCACGGAATCCCCTGCTCCGTGCACCAGCGGCGCGCGTCCCGCACCCCGAGCTCCACGGCCTGGGCGAACCGGTCCCGGCCGAAGTTGATCAGATAGTTCAGGGGAACCTCGCCGCTCAGCATCCGGACCTCGACGATCCGCCCGAACTCGCCCTCCTCCCCGGCACGGAGGGCCGTGTTGTTCGCCTCGATCCGGCGCAGCCAGTCCTTCAGGCGGCCGTTGGCCGTCGTCTCGATGACGTGGAAGTAGTTGGCGACGAATCCGTCCCGCCAGCGGTGCCTGCGGCTGACCGTCCAGATGATCCACAGCTCCTCGCAGCCCCGCCGGATCGCCTCCTCGACGTTCGCGTCGGTCAGGTAGACCGGGTCGATGTACGTGTCACCGTCGATGACCACCGGAGGGAACCACATGGGGAGCGCCACCCCGGCGCAGAACCGGTCCTCGTCCATGCGGTCGGCGGTCACCGCCTCCAGCTCGTTCGCGCTGAAGTTGTAGAGGTTGAAGGTGGCTTCGCGGTCGGTGGCCCGGATCCGCGCCCAGTCGAGCCCCCACTCCGGGAAGACGTGCCGCCGGTAGCCGTCCAGGGTGAAGAGGGAGCGGGCGTAGGGGCCCTTCGGCAGCTCGCGCCAGTTCGGGCTGACGCCCTTCAGCGGGGCCAGCGTGCGCCAGCTGTCGGCGATCTCGTGCCCCGACATCCCCTGGCAGTACATGGCGAGGTTGAAGATCCCGCCGCTGGCGCCGTCGCAGTGGTCGAAGGTCAACTCGGCCTCGTCGAGCAGGACTTGCAGGACACCGGCCTGGTAGGCGACCTTGAGGCCGCCGCCGGCGAGGAGGAGCGATCTGCGCGGGAGTCCGGTCGGATGTCCGGTCGTCGTCATGATTCCTAGGCCTTCCGGTGCTTCCGGTGGTCCTCGACGAGGCGGAGCGCCGCCCGGTCGGCCAGCGCCGCGATGGTCAGCGAGGGGTTCGGGCCGACCGGGCCCGGCAGGACCGAGCCGTCGGCGACCGAGAGCCCCGGGCAGTCGTACACCCGGCCGAAGGAGTCGACCACGCCCTCCCGCGACGAGTCGGCCATCGGCGCGCCGCCCACCGGGTGCACGGTGATGAGGCGGTTGAGCAGCCACAGGGGGTTCGCCGCGTAGTGTCCGCCGAGGCTGTGCGCGATCTCCTCCATGGCCTCGTTCATCTGGTCGAAGTACCGGTCGGACGCGCCCAGTTTCCAGTCGAGGTCCAGGTTCCCGTCCCGGAGGAACATGCGGCCGTTGGGCACGTCCCTGCCCATGCCGAGCAGCGGCAGCGAGGTCGCGGTGAACAGGCCCTTGCCCAGGGCGGCGCCGAGCTGCCGGCCCACCTGGCTGCGCGCGGTCCCGGTCAGCCGCGACCATCCCCGGCGCATCAGGAACCGCGCGACCCTGTTGGTCATGGTGAGGACGTTGTGCTCGACGAGCCAGTTGAGGAACTCGGGGTATCCGGCGTCCTCGATGTAGAAGCCGCGGTCGCTCGCCCCGCTGCCCTTCCTGTCATACCGCATCGCACTGGTGATGACGGGCCCGAAACTCGGCTCCATCATCCGCGGCACGCTCTCCTCCCGCGCCCCCGCCTTCCTGGCCTTGAACACCAGGCCGAGGAAGTCCCCGTTCCCGGAGAAGTGCGTCCCGAGGGCCGGGCTGAGCGCGGGGAACGCGCTGCGGTTCCGCAGCAGCAGGTACGTCGTCCCGAGCGTTCCGGCGGAGAGGATCAGCCGCCGGGCCCTGACGGTCCGCCGAACGGGCGGAGCCGCCGGGTCCTCCGCGCCGGCGGGGCGGTGCTCGATGTACGTGACCTCGAAGCCCTCCCGTACCGGCGCGAAGGCGCGGACCTCGCACAGGGTCCGGATCTCCGCCCCGAGGCGTTGCGCGGCACTCAGATAGGTGAAGTCGAGACTGTTCTTGCTGCCGAAGTTGCAGCCGAGGTCGCACTCGCCGACGAGCCGGCACGCGAAGCGCGGGCTGTGGTGCAGATTGCCGGAACCGTCGTCGATCGGGGCGCCGGGCACCGGCGGATCGCCGAAGGAGACGGCCAGCGAAGGGAGTTCCCACGGAATCCCGAGCCGCTCGGCGGCCTCGCGCATGGCCCGCGTCTTCGGCGTGCTCCGGTACGGCTCCACGCCGAAGGGGTACGGCCGGGCGCCGAGCATGGTCTCGACGTCCCGGTAGTGCGGGTCGAGGTCGGCGTAGGTGACGGGCCACTTCTCGTACCCGCCGTCGTACGCCTCGTGGACGAACCAGCGCTCCGGCTTGCGGATCAGCACGTTCGCGTAGATCAGCGAGCCGCCGCCGAGACCGCTCGACACGAGCGCGTCCATCGTGGAGAAGCTCCACATGTCGTACATGCCGTGGAGCCCGGCGTCCGGGTCCCAGAAGTTCTTCGCCGCCTCGTGGGGGCTGCGGGGGAAGGATCCGGGCGGGAACGGCTTCCCGCGTTCGAGGACGCACACCCGAAGGTCGGCCTCGGCCAGGCGATACGCCGTCACGGAGCCGCCGAAACCCGACCCCACGACGACGGCGTCGAAGACGTCCAGGCTCGCCACGTCTCCATCGTTCACCCGTGCGGCGGTGCCCGCACGTCGGGCGGCGCCGAGCCGTGCGGGCCCGGCTGTGAGGGCCTGTTGACGCCGGGGAAACACGAAACACGCCGGAAACGCCGGCGTACGCGTCGCGAAACGCGTTCCCGTGAGGCTCTCCCCTCGAACCTGTAGGAGGAGACCGCTGATGCCCCTCGCCGCCGCACCCCGGCTCGACACCGGCGACACCGCCTGGCTGCTCGTCGCCACCGCGCTCGTGCTGCTGATGACCCCCGGCCTGGCCCTGTTCTACGGGGGCATGGTCCGCACGAAGAGCGTCCTCAACATGCTGATGATGAGCTTCGTGTCGATCGCCCTCGTCACGGTGGTCTGGCTGGTCGCGGGGTACTCCCTCGCGTTCGGCGAGGACGCCGTCGGCGGCCTCATCGGCGGCCTCGACCACCTCGGCCTCGCGGGCATCGGCCCGGACTCCCTCACCGGCACGGTCCCGACCTTCCTCTTCAGCACCTTCCAGCTGACGTTCGCGATCATCACGGCGGCGCTCGTCAGCGGCGCCGTCGCGGACCGCACGAGCTTCGCCGGCTGGCTCGTCTTCGTACCGGTCTGGACCCTCCTCGTATACGTCCCCGTCGCGCACTGGGTGTGGGGTCCCGGCGGCTGGATCTCCCGGTCCCTGGGAGCCCTCGACTTCGCCGGCGGCCTCGTCGTCGAGATCGCCTCGGGCGCCTCGGGACTGGCGCTCTGCCTCGTCCTCGGCCCGCGGATCGGCTTCAAGAAGGACGCCATGCGGCCCCACAACCTGCCCATGGTCATGCTCGGCGCCGGACTGCTCTGGTTCGGCTGGCTCGGCTTCAACGGCGGCTCGGCGCTCGGCGCCAACGGCCTGGCCGCCGCGTCCCTCCTCAACACCCTCGTCGCCGGGTGCACCGGTCTGCTCGGCTGGCTCTTCGTCGAGCAGCGCCGCGACGGCCACCCGACCACCTTCGGCGCGGCCTCCGGCGCCGTCGCCGGGCTCGTCGCGATCACCCCGGCGTGCGGCGTCGTCGCGATGCCCGGTGCCGCCGCCGTCGGCCTCGCGGCCGGTGTCGTCTGCTCGTACGCCGTCGCCTGGAAGTTCCGCTTCGACTACGACGACTCCCTCGACGTCGTCGGCGTCCACTTCGTCGGCGGCGTCGTCGGCACCCTCATGATCGGCCTGGTCGCCACCTCGGTGATGACCGGCGGCAAGGAGGGCCTGCTGTACGGCGGCGGGCTCGGCCAGCTCGGCCGGCAGGCCGTCGCGGTGGTGGCCGTGGCCGCGTACACCTTCCTCGTCACGTACGGGATCGGCAAGGCCCTCGACCGGCTCATCGGCCTGCGGGCCTCCGCCGAACAGGAATTGACCGGACTCGACCAGACGGTCCACGCGGAGACCGCCTACGATCACGGCGTGCTCGGCCACGCAGGCGCGCCGCTGCACGCCACGTCCGCCGTCGTCGCGCCCGCCAAGGACAGGAAGCCCTCCGCATGAAGCTGATCACCGCGATCGTCAAGCCGTACCGCCTCGACGAGGTGAAGAACGCGCTCCAGACGCTCGGCATCGCCGGCCTCACGGTCACCGAGGCCAGCGGGTACGGGCGTCAGCGCGGGCACACCGAGGTGTACCGGGGCGCCGAGTACCAGGTCGACCTGGTCCCCAAGGCGCGGATCGAGGTCGTCGTCGAGGACGCCGACGCGGACGACGCCGTCGACGCGATCGTGCGTGCCGCCCACACGGGCAAGATCGGCGACGGCAAGGTGTGGATGGTGCCGGTGGAGACCGTGGTCCGCGTCCGCACGGGGGAGCGCGGGCCCGACGCGCTCTGACGGGTGCCGGAGCCGGCGGTCAGGCGTCGAGGCCGAGACGCGGACCGCCCCGGTCGTGCAGCCGTCGGAAGAAGGCCAGCACGCCCGCCGAACCGCCGGCCCAGGTCGCGCTCGGCCCGGCGAGACCGGGGTCCGGGAACACCGGCCGGGACCAGGTGCCGCCGCTGCGGCTCAGGATGAGCAGGGCGACGGTCTCGGCCGCCTCCCAGAACTCCTCGGACGCGGACGCGGACGTGGACGCGGACGTGGTCGCGGTCGCGGTCGTGGAGGCGGTCGCCCGTGCGAGGTCCACCATCAGGTCGCCCACCCCCGCAAGCCCGCAGCACTGCGAGACCAGCGGCATCCGCGGTGCCAGCGCGGCGCAGGCGCGCGCGGCCTGCTGGGCGAGGTCGAGGTACCGGGGCTCTTCGAGGAGTTCGGCGGCCCGGACGAGGACGGCTCCGATCCCGGCCAGGCCGCGGCACCACGACCCGTAACGGCGAGTTGCCCCCGGCGCGGAGGCCGCCGCGATGATCCCCGGTGTCACGGCCGCCAGGTGCGCGGCGGCCTTCTCGGAACGGCTGATCGCGCCGGGGTCCCCGGTCGCGTGGCCGTAGTCGAGCAGGAACCAGGCGACGCCCGCCTCGCCGTGCGCGATGCCCTCGCCGAGCGCGGCGCCGCCGGCCTTGTCCGCACCCGTCGGGTTCAGCCGGGCCGTGCCCGACGCGAGCATCCGCTCGCAGTCGGCGGCGACGGAGAGGTGCCGGTCCGCGGCGCCCCGGTCACCGGACCGCAGGGCGTGTCGGGCGAGCAGCAGCCGGCCGAGGCCGATCCCGGCGGCGCCCGCGATCAGGTCGGCCTCCGGGGGCCCACCGTCCGGTGCGCGGTCCGGGAGGACGGGGTGCCCGGACGTCGGGGCCGCGGATCCCGCTGCCCCGGCCTCCGCGAGGAAGAGCTCGACGCCGGTACTCCCTGTGTAGAAGCCGGGACCGAGGTTCCTGGCCTGTGCCGCCGTCCACTCGGCCAACGCGGCCACGGCGGAGCGCACCTGGGGCCGGTGGGTGTGGTGGAGCAGTTCGAGCCCGAGGCCCGAACTGCCGCCGTAGACGTCGATCGAGGCCGGGACGTTGCGCTGCGCGGCCCGTACCGGGTCCACGATCGCGTGCGCCTCGTCGACGCAGTACGACACGGTGTGCTCGATGATCTCGGCGAGCAGGTCGCCGTCGATCCGGGGGTACGGGGGCCTGCGAGCGGCCTGGCGCGCGGGGGCGCCCGTGCCCGTGCGCAGGCGGTCGGCGGCGGTTGTCCGTTCGGCCGGGTCGAAGCTCAGCAGGCCGGTGATGGTCGACCGTATGCCCTCGTGAGCGCGGCCCGGCAGGGCCGACGCCAGGCAGGCCAGGGTCCGGTCCCGGTTGACCCGGTGGTCGGAGTCGACGATCACCGGATCCAGGCCGGTGGCGGCGAAGAAGAGGGTCGCGCCGAGGGCGTAGTGGTCGTCGGCGGGAGCGGCGGGTCCGTCCGCGCGGAGCACCGGCTCGCTGTACCCGGGGGTGGCCCCGCCCGGACCGGAGCCGTTCCACTCGCTGATCCCGAAGTCGATCACGTGGACGTGGCCGGCGCCCGAGTCGTCGAGCACGACGTTGTCGGGCTTGAGGTCACGGACGACGACGCCCCGGCCGTGGATCGCGTCCAGGACGCGCAGGAGACGGGAGGCGAGGACGGGCAGGGCGCGCTCCGGCCGGGTGCCGTCGTGCCGGGCTCCGCCGTCCCCGTAGGGGCCGTTCCGCAGCACGTCCGTGCGCAGGTTCCGGTCGCCGCAGCTGCTCGTCACCAGGTACTCGTCCGACTGGTGCGCGAAGTAGTCCAGTGCCCGGGGAACGCCCGTGACGCCGTCCAGCGCGGCGAGGACCGCGCGCTCGTTCCGCAGCCGGTGGCGGGTGTCCGTACCCGACTCGTCCTCGCCGACGAAGGCCCGCGCCTGCTTGACCACCACCGGCGTTCCGGCGGCGCGGTCGACCGCGCGGTAGACGTTGCCCCGGGCCGAGCGCGCGATGCCTCCGGTGATCCTGTAGCGTCCGCCGCCGAAGTCGGCCGCGGTCGGCTCGTCACCGTGGCCGGACGCGCGGGCGAAGGGGTCCTCGGCCCAGGGCGGGCACCGGTACCGGCCGACGGCCAGGCCGTCGAAGATCTGTCCGTCCGGCCCGGTCATGACGGATTCGAGCCGCCCGCTCCGGCCGGTCCGGTAGTCGCCCGTGAAGGGGCCGTAGCGGTAGTAGACCGGGGCGTTCGGGTCGACGCGCCGGTCGCTGACGATCCGGGGGCCTTCCCGGTCACGCAGCACGGCGGCGAGTTCCCGGCCGACCTCGGCCACGGCGCCGGCCGGGGGATAGACGGTGATCGCCTTCCCGACGGCTCCGGCGCTCACCACCCCGGAGTTGAGGCGGCGCAGCGTCTCGGGGTCACGCGCGAACTTCGCGTGGCAGACGTGCCGGGAGAGTACGGGCAGGACGAGCCCGATCACGGCGTCGAGGTCGCCCGGACGCGCCGAGACGTGCAGTTTCCAGCCGTGCTCCATCACCGGCATGCGCGGATCGTTCAGATACGACCAGGTGTCGTCGGACCACCCGCCGCGGCCGGTGATGGAAACGGCCACCGCTACGAGTTCAGGTCGCAGGCGAAGCGGGTGGTGGCGGTCACCCAGGGGTCGGAGAGACACGCGGTGTGTTCGCGGTCGCTGCGGTCGTCGTCCTCGAACGCGAGCGCCTCGTCGTCGATCTCCAGCGGTCCCGCGTCGCGGATTCCGTCGGTCTCCGGAAGATCCAGCACGGCAAAGGGCATGTCACGCCTCCATGATTGGCCGGGTTTGGCTGAACCAAGCTAGGGAGGGCCGGACTTGCTGACAAGAGGGCGAAAACGGGCCACTCCTGGAGGGTTTTCGACCGTTTCCCACTCCTCCTGACCGCTCCCCGGCCGCTCCCTGCCCGTTTCCGACGACTCCGCAGCGGTCGCCTACCGGTGGGTCGGGTCGCATACTGGCGACGTAGGGCAGGCGGCCGAGTCGACGGCAGGGACCAGCGCCATGACCACCACACAGCACCCCTCCGCCCGCATCCCCGGATTCAGGGGCGAGACCGTCGGACCCGACGACCCCGCGTACGAGAGCGTGCGCCGCTGCGTGAACCGGGACCTCGACCAGCATCCCGAGATCGTCGCCCGCTGCACCGGGCCCGAGGACGTCCGCGCCGCCCTCCGGTACGCCCGCGAGCGGGGCCTCGACGTGTCGGTGCGCGGCGGTGGGCACGCCACCGCCGGCTTCGCGTCCTGCGAGGGCGGACTCGTCGTCGACACCAGCCCCATGAAGCACGTCGAGATCGATCCCGAGGCCCGCACCGGACGGTTCGGCGCCGGGCTGACGTGGGGCGAGCTCGACGCCGCCACCCAGGAGCAGGGCCTCGCGGTGACCGGCGGGCGCGTGTCGGACACCGGGGTCGCCGGACTCACCCTGGGCAGCGGCTCCGGCTGGCTGGAGCGCATGTACGGACCGTCCGCCTGGAACCTCACCTCGGTCGACGTGGTGACCGCCGACGGGCGGCTCCTCCGCGCCGACGAGCGGGAGAACGCCGACCTCTTCTGGGGCCTGCGGGGCGGCGGCGGCAACTTCGGCGTCGCGACCGACTTCGGTTTCCGGCTCCACCCCGTCGGGCCGCTCCTGTACGCCGGGATGCTGCTGCACCCGCGCGCGGTCGCCGGCCCGCTCGTCCGCTTCTACCGGGACTTCCTGGAGCAGGCGCCCGACGAGGTGACCGGGGCCGTCGCCCTGATCACCGCACCGCCCGAGGAGTTCGTCCCGGAAGAGGGCCGCGGACAGCCCGCAGTCGGCGTGATCGTCGTGTACGTGGGTGACGCGGCGCGCGGCGAGGAGGCCCTGCGGCCGCTGGTCGAGTGGGGCGACCCCTGGGTCCGGCGGGTCGGCCCCATGCCGTACACCGCCCTGCAGCGGATGCTCGACGACGGCTCACCGGTCGGCGTCAGCGAGTACTTCAAGATCGACTACCTGCCCGAGCTGCCGGACGAGGCGATCGACGCGGCGATCGCGAAGACGGAGTCGCTGGCCGCTCCCCTGACCCAGGTGATCTTCTGCCCGCTGGGCGGCGAGATGGACCGCCTGGACCCCGGGGCCATGGCCCTCTCCACCCCCGCCACGAAGTGGGTCTGCTTCTGCCTCGCCATCTGGTGGGGGAACGAGGAACGCGAGCGGCACATCGACTGGACGCGCTCCTTCCACGAGACCATGCGCCCCTGGTCGACCGGCACCTCGGTGCCCAACTTCATCGCCGGGGACGAGGGCGCGCGGCTCCGCGCCTCCTACGGCCCGGAGAAGTACGCCCGCCTCGTCGAACTCAAGGACCGGTACGACCCCGGGAACGTCTTCGCCCTCAACCAGAACATCCCGCCGACGGTGCCGCTCTAGAGGACCCTAAGCCGTCCACTCCGTCTTGTGTCCGAACCCACGGCCGTTGTCGATCAACCGCAGCCAGGCGGGGCGCAGTTCCCAGAGCGCGGTGGCGGCCAGCGCCTCCCGCAGCCGGGCGTTCTCGCGGACGAACGGGAACCGATCCGCGTACGCCGCGAACGCCGCGTCCCGCTCCGCGCCGGCCGCCAGGCGGTGGCACCGCCCCCGGCCCTGGAGGCCGGTCAGCCGGCTCCACTCCTGCCCGTCGGCCTGCGCGGTGAAGGCGACGGCGGCGCCCTCGTTCCCGCCCGCCGCCAGCGCCCGCCCGTGCCGGGTGGTGACCGGGTCGGAGACGAAGACGAGCGACCCGGCGGCCGGATCCGCGACGGCGTACAGGACCGCGCACGCCTGGGGGCCCTCGGCGTCGGCGTAGGCGAGCGTCAGGGTGGACAGCGACCGCAGCGCGGACGCGAGTTCCTCGGGCAGAGGCACCACGGGGTACCAACTCCTCTCGTACCGTGGTGACTCTACCGATGTCGTCGAAAATTCATTTGAGGGCGGGCCGGGGCATCGTCATCATCGGGGGACACCGATGAGTTTCCCGCCGCGCCGCAGTCTGCCCTGTGACTCGCCCGTCCCCGCCGCGGAGGGCACTCACCTGACGGAAGGCACCATGCAAGCACCGCACGCAACCCCCGCACTGCCGCCCGAACGCGTCACCGCCGTGCTGCGGATCCTGGTGCTGTCCACGTTCGTCGTGCTCCTCAACGAGACGATCATGGTCAACGCGATCCCGCGCCTCATGAGGGAGTTCGAGGTCACCGCGTCCGCCGCGGGCTGGCTGTCCACCGCCTTCATGCTCACCATGGCCGTCGTCATCCCGGTGACCGGATGGTTCCTCCAGCGCGTGACGACCCGGACCGCGTTCGGCCTGGCCATGACGCTGTTCATCGCCGGTACGGCCCTGGCCGCGGCCGCGCCCGCCTTCCCCGTACTCCTGGTGGCCCGCGTCATCCAGGCGAGCGGCACCGCCGTCATGATGCCGCTCCTCATGACGACGCTGATGACGCTCGTACCGCCGAGCGACCGCGGCCGCGTCATGGGCAACATCACGCTCGTCATCTCCGTCGCGCCCGCGCTCGGCCCCGCCGTCTCCGGCGTGCTGCTCGAACTGGGCACGTGGCGCCTGCTGTTCCTGGCCGTCCTGCCCATCGCCGTGGCCATGGCCATATTCGGCCGCCGCAACCTCGTCGACATCGGCGAGCCGCAGGCGGTACCGATCGACTGGCTGTCCGTCCCCCTCGCGGCGGCGGGCTTCGGCGCCCTCGTCTACGGCCTGGGCGGGCTCGGAGCGGGCGAGGGCGCGTCGACCGTCGTGCCGCCCGAGGTCACGACCCTCGTCGGCGCGGTGCTGGTCGGCCTGTTCGTCTGGCGGCAGCTCGCACTCCAGCGCTCCTCCACGCCCCTTCTCGACCTCCGCGCTCTGACGTACCGTCACTTCTCCGTGGCGCTCGGCCTGATGTGCCTGACGTTCATGGCGCTCATGGGCGCGTTCATCCTGCTGCCCATCTACCTCCAGGAGGTCCAGGGCCTCAGCTCCCTGCAGACGGGCCTGCTGCTCATCCCCGGCGGCCTGACCATGGGCCTGCTCGGACCGCAGGTCGGCAAGCTCTACGACCGCATCGGCGCGCCGCGGCTCGTCGTCCCCGGAGCCGCGCTCACCGCGCTCTGCCTCGCGCTGTTCGCGCTCACGGGCGCCGAGACCTCGCCGTGGGTGGTGCTCGTCCTCCACGTCGCGCTGAGCGCCGGCATGGCGTTCGTCTTCACCCCGGTCTTCACGTCGGGCCTGTCCGTCCTCCCGCCGCACCTGTACCCGCACGGCTCCGCGATCCTCGGCTCGCTCCAGCAGGTCGCCGCCGCCGCGGGCACCGCCCTGATGATCAGCGTCATGTCGGGACGAGCCGTCGCGGCGGCGGCCGACGGCGCCGACGCCACGGACGCCCTGGCCACCGGCATCCGCTGGGGCTTCGGCGTGGGCGCCGCACTCGGCGCGGTCGCGGTGCTCGTGGCCCTGCTGGTCCGCACGCCCCCCGTCCCCGAGCCGCCGGCCGCGCCCGAGGCCCAGGACGAGGACGACCGGACCGCGAAGAGCGCCGCCACGTCCGACTGACCGTTCCCTCCTTCCGCTCCTCGCTTCCGCCGACGCCGTCGCGGGGGCCGCCCCCGCCCCGCGCGGCGGCCCCGCCGACGGCGTGGTGGGCGGGGGCGCCCCGCCCGGCGGCGGGCACGCGCAGCGCCCGGGCACCCCCCCCCCGGCC
>NZ_JBHJVF010000001.1:895642-1501257 GCF_042264145.1 Streptomyces sp. NPDC056144
CCGGGCGGGGGGCGCCGCGCGGGCCGCGCCGCGGCCGGCGCCGGCCGCCCCCCGGCCCCCCCCGGCCCGCCACGCGCGCCCCACCGCCCGACTCCCGGGCCCCCCCCCCCGGTCCGCGCGCCCGCCCCCGCGGCCCCGGGCCCCCCACCCGCGGGGCCCCGCGACGGCGAAGTACGTGATGGGCGCGTGTACGCCCGGACGGTCGGCGGAAGGGATCAGCCCATGGACACCCCCACCAGGGCCGACGGCGCCCGCTGCCTGGTCACCGGCGCCAGCGGCTACATCGGCGGCCGCCTCGTGCCCGAGCTCCTCGACGCCGGGTACCGCGTGCGCTGCCTGGCCCGCCGACCGGACAAACTCCACGACTTCCCCTGGGCCGACCGGGTGGAGATCGCCCAGGGAGACGTCACCGACGCCGAGAGCCTCCGTGAGGCGCTCACCGGCGTCGACGTCGCCTACTACCTCGTCCACTCCATGAGCTCGACCGCCCGCTTCGAGGACACGGACCGCCGCGCCGCCCGCGCCTTCGCCGCCGAGGCCCGCTCCGCGGACGTCCGGCGCATCGTCTACCTCGGCGGTCTGGTCCCGGAGGGCGTACCCGAGAGCGAGCTGTCGCCGCACCTGCGCTCCCGTACCGAGGTCGGCCGCATCCTCCTCGACTCGGGCGTCCCCACCGCCGTCCTGCGCGCCGCCGTCGTCATCGGCTCCGGATCGGCCTCCTTCGAGATGCTCCGCTACCTGACGGAACGGCTGCCCGTCATGGTCACGCCCAGCTGGGTCGGCACCCGCGTCCAGCCCATCGCCGTCCGTGACGTGCTGCGGTACCTGGTGGGCAGTGCGGACCTGCCCTCGGACGTGAACCGCACCTTCGACGTCGGCGGCCCCGACGTGCTCACGTACCGGCAGATGATGGTGCGGTACGCCGAGGTCGCCGGGCTCCGCAAGCGCCTCATCGTCTCCGTACCGGTGCTCACCCCGCGCCTGTCCAGCCATTGGATCGGCCTCGTCACCCCCGTGCCCGCCTCCCTGGCCCGGCCCCTCACCGAGTCGCTGCGGCACGAGGTGGTCTGCGCCGAGCGCGACATCACCCGGTACGTCCCCGACGTCCCCGGCCGGCCCATTCCGTTCGCCGAGGCCCTCCGGCTCGCCCTCCGCCGCGTCCGGGAGGCCCGGGTCACCACCCGCTGGTCCACCGCCTCGCCGCCCGGCGCGCCCAGCGACCCGCTCCCGACCGACCCGGACTGGGCCGGCGGCAGCCTGTACACGGACAAGCGCTCCCGCGCCGTCGACGCGAGCCCCGAGGCGCTGTGGCGGGTCATCGAGGGGGTGGGAGGCGAGAACGGCTGGTACTCCTTCCCGCTGGCCTGGGCCGTACGCGGGTGGGCCGACCGGCTCGTCGGGGGAGTGGGGCTGCGGCGCGGGCGCCGGGACGCGGAGCATCTGCGGGTCGGAGACGCCCTGGACTTCTGGCGCGTGGAGGCGATCGACCGGGGACGCCTGCTGCGCCTGAGGGCGGAGATGCGCCTGCCGGGACTGGCCTGGCTGGAGATGTCGGTGGACCAGGACGAGCGGGGCCGTACGTGGTACCGGCAGCGGGCCCTGTTCCATCCCCGGGGCCTGGCCGGACAGGCGTACTGGTGGGGCGTGACGCCCTTCCACGCCGTGGTCTTCGGCGGCATGGCGCGGAACATCGCCCGGAGCGCCGAGTCGGAGAGCGGACGGGCGGGCGGCGCGGCGCCGGATCGCCGCTGAACCGGGGTCGCCCGCGTGCATCCGGCGCGCCCGGCCGGGGGGAACCCCATGCGGGAGTCGCGTACACCGAGCGGCCCCGACCCGAGTAGTCCCGAGCAGCCCTGACCAGCCCCGAGCGGCCCCGAGCAAAGAGAGCGCGATGACCGTCTCCGTCGTTCTGTACACCTCCGACCTCCGGGTCCACGACCACCCGCCGCTCAGGGCGGCGGCCCGGGCGGCGGACGGTGTGGTGCCGGTGTTCGTCCGCGACCCGGCCGTCGACCGGGCGGGATTCGGGGCACCCAACCGGCTGGCCTTCCTCGCGGACTGCCTGGAGGACCTCGACCGGTCCCTCAAGGACCGGGGCGGCCGCCTCGTCGTGTTGGAGGGGGACACCGTCACCGAGGTACTGGCCCTGGTGCGGCAGGTGGATGCCGACGAGGTCCACATGGCCGCCGGTGTGACGGCCTTCGCACAGCGGCGGGAGGCACGTCTCCGGGCGGCCCTGGAGGCCGACGGCTGCCGCCTGTACGTCCACGACGGCGTCGTGACCGTCGTCCCGCCTGGCGACGTCCTCCCGCAGGGCAAGGACCACTTCGCCGTCTTCACGCCCTACCACCGGCGCTGGGCCGCCGAGCCCGTACGGGTTCCCTTCGTCGCCCCGAGGGCGCTGCGCGTGCCGCCGGGCGTACGCTCCGCGCCCGTCCCCCGCCGTTCCGCCGTCGCCGACGTGTCGCCCGCCCTCCCCGTGGGAGGCGAGAGCGAGGCCCGGAAGCGGCTCGGCGAGTGGCTGGACGGTCACCTCGACGCGTACGAGGACCGCCACGACGACCTGGCGGGCGACGCCACCTCCCGCCTCTCGCCGTACCTCCACTTCGGCACCCTGTCCGCCACCGAGGCCGTGCACCGGGCGGCCAAGCGGGGCGGGGCGGGCGCCGACGCGTTCGTACGGCAGCTGTGCTGGCGGGACTTCCACCACCAGCTGCTTGCCGCGCGCCCCGGGGCGGCCGCCGCCGACTACCGCTCCCGGCCCGGGAGCTGGCGGACGGGCCCGGACGCCGAGGCGGACCTCGCGGCCTGGCGCGAGGGGCGCACCGGCTACCCCCTCGTCGACGCCGCCATGCGCCAACTGGCCCACGAGGGATGGATGCACAACCGGGGCAGGCTCATCACGGCCTCCTTCCTGACGAAGACGCTGTGCGTCGACTGGCGCGAAGGGGCGCGCCACTTCCTCGGGCTCCTCGTGGACGGCGACATCGCGAACAACCAGCTCAACTGGCAGTGGGTGGCCGGGACCGGCACGGACACCCGCCCCAACCGGGTCCTCAACCCCGTCACCCAGGCCAAGCGGTACGACCCCGACGGCGCCTACGTCCGGCGCTGGGTGCCGGAACTGGCCGGCCTCGACGGCCCCGCCGTCCACGAGCCCTGGCGGCTCACGGGGCTCGACCGGGCGGCCCTCGACTACCCGGACCCGCTGATCGAGCTCTCCGAGGGCCTGGCGCGCTTCCGGCAGCGGAGGGGACTCGACTGACGGGGGTGTGCTGGTCCATGTGGTCGGCGTGGCCGGCGGTCAAACGATGCGCAACCGATGCGGGTGGCGGCGGGAAGCGTGTGGGGTGGAGCGTGAGCCCCATGACCGCACACCGGCCGACCACGGACCCCGCCATCGACGACCGCATCGCACGGGGCCTGGTGGACGGCGACGAGCGCAGCCTGGCCGACGCCTACCGCCGCTGGGGGCACCTGGTCCACGGCCTGGCGGCCCGCGCCCTCGGCGACCCCGGGGAGGCGGAGGACGTCACCCAGCAGGTCTTCGTGGCGGCCTGGCGGGGCCGGGCCACGTTCCGCCCGGAGCGGGGCACCCTGCCCAGCTGGCTCACCGGCATCACCCGTCGCAAGATCGCCGACGCCCTGACCGCCCGCACCCGCAGGACCGCGCTCGCGGCGACCCTCGGCGCCTGCCTGGAACACGAGGACCGCGCGGAGGAGACCTCCGACCGGATTCTCGACCGCGTCCTCGTCACCGACGAACTCGCGCGGCTGCCCCGCCCGCAGCGCGACGTCCTGGAACTCGCCTACTTCGCCGACCTGACCCAGCCCCAGATCGCCGACCGCACCGGCCTCCCGCTCGGCACGGTCAAGAGCCACGCGCGGCGGGGCCTCCTGAGCATGCGCCGCAGCCTCGAACTCGCCGCGGCCTTCAGCTGATTCGGGCGTCGGCGCGGTCGTCCGACTCCTCGTGCAGCCGGGAGACCGTCCCGAGCGCCTCCCGCAGCCCGCCCGGGGGCGTCCGGACGAGCCGGCCGGGGCCCGCCGGCAGGACCAGGGGCGCGGTGCGCGCGCCCCGGACGCCGAAGGCCGTGTCCGCGACGTGCCGCGCGAGCGCGTGGTGGGCGGTGGAGCGGGACGGGGACCACAGGACGACGGCGGCGGGCCCGGACCGGCGCACGGCCGAGTCGAGGGCCTAGGCGGGCACAGCGGCGCCGAACAACCGTGTCGGCAGGCCCTGTTCGGCTCCACCTCGACGTAACGGTCCCCGGACGACTCCCGCTTCCGGCCCACGGCGTGCAGGGTCGGCGCCATGACCTGCTCCCACGTGGTCACGAGACCGTGCGCGGCCAGGGCCGTGGCGAGGGCGGCGTCCATGCGGGGCCCGTCGATGCGCACGGCGGCCCGGGCGAGACCGACGGACTCCTTCCGGGCACCGTCTCGCGGGCAGCCCGCGCCACCCGCGCCGCCCCGGCGGGCAGCCCGCCCGCGGCCGTCGTGAGCCGGCGCATCTCCTCCAGAGCGGCGAGATCGGCGTCGCTCCATCGCCGGTGCCGCCCCTCCGTGCGAAGGGGGCGGGACCGATCCCGTACCGCCGCTCCCAGGAGCGCACGGTGGTGGGGGAGACGCCAGGTCACGGAGCCCGTGGTGATGCCGTGCGCGGTGTCGTCCATGCCCCCACCGTACGCGTACGATGCGCAAACGATGCGAATCGGTGCGTTTCGCCCGGGCCGAGTGAACGGAGAACAACCGTGATTGTCGGAGTCCTCAGAGAGGCACGGGCGGGTGAGCACCGGGTCTCCGCCACTCCCGCGACCGTCGAACAGATCCGCAAACTGGGGTACGAGGTCGTCGTCGACTCCGGCGCGGGCGACGCGGCCGGGTTCCCCGACAGCGCCTACGAGACCGCCGGAGCGACCGTCGGCGACGCGGCCCGCGCGGACGTGGTGCTCGGCGTCAACGCGCCGCCCCCGGAACGGCTGGACGGGGTACGGCCGGAGGCGACGGTGATCGCCCTGTTCGCTCCGGCCTTCGACCCGGCGATGGTCGAGGAGTTGGGCCGGCGGCCGTTCACGGCGCTGTCGATGGACGCGGTGCCGCGCATCAGCCGGGCGCAGTCCATGGACGTCCTGTCGTCGATGGCGAACATCGCGGGCTACCGGGCCGTGGTGGAGGCCGCGCACGAGTTCGGGCGGTTCTTCACCGGACAGGTGACGGCGGCCGGCAAGGTGCCCCCGGCGAAGGTGCTCGTCGCGGGCGCCGGTGTCGCCGGTCTCGCCGCGATCGGCACGGCGGGCTCGCTCGGCGCGATCGTCCGGGCGACCGACCCGCGCCCCGAAGTGGCGGACCAGGTCCGCTCGCTGGGCGGCGAGTACCTGGCGATCGAGTCCCCCGAGGCGGAGGCCTCGAAGACCGGTTACGCCAAGGAGATGGGCGACGCGTACAAGGCGCGGGAGGCCGAGCTGTACGCGGCGCAGTGCCGCGAGGCCGACATCGTCATCACCACGGCCCTGATCCCGGGCCGCCCCGCCCCGACGCTCATCACCGCCGAGATGGTCGCGAGCATGCGGCCGGGCTCGGTGATCGTCGACATGGCCGCCGTCAACGGCGGCAACGTCGTCGGCACCGTGAAGGGCGAGAAGACCGTCACGGACAACGGCGTGACGATCCTCGGCTACACGGACCTCGCGGGCCGTCTCCCGGCGCAGGCCTCGCAGCTCTACGGGACGAACCTCGTCAACCTGCTGAAGCTCATGACCCCGGCCAAGGACGGCACCCTGGTCCTGGACTGGGACGACCCGGTGCAGCGCTCGATCACCGTCGTCCGCGCGGGCGAGTCGGCCTGGCCGCCCCCGCCGGTCCAGGTCTCGGCGGCCCCCGCCCCGGCCGCCCCCGCCGCGGCGGCCGAGCCGGCCGCGCCGGTCGCGAAGAAGCCGGTGACGGCGAGGCGGAGGTTCGGCGGCGTGGCCCTGGCCGCGCTGCTGCTGTTCCTCGCCGCGGGCTTCGCCCCGGCGGCGCTGCTGCCGCACCTCACGGTCTTCGTCCTCGCCATCGTGATCGGCTACTACGTCATCGGCCACGTCCACCACGCCCTGCACACGCCGCTGATGTCGGTGACGAACGCGATCTCCGGAATCATCGTCGTCGGCGCGCTGCTCCAGATCGGGCAGGGGAGCACGGCGGTCACGGTGCTCTCGGCCGTGGCGATCCTGCTGGCCAGTATCAACGTCTTCGGCGGCTTCGCGGTGACGCGTCGCATGCTCGCCATGTTCAACAGGAGCTGACATGACCGCGACCCTCGCCGCACAGGCGGCCTACCTCGTCGCCGCGCTGCTCTTCATCCTGGCGCTCGCCGGACTCTCCAAGCACGAGTCGGCGCGCCTCGGCAACGCCTTCGGCATGCTCGGCATGGGCGTCGCGCTCGTCGCGACGGTCGTTCTCGCCCTCGACGGCGACGTCACCACGGCGGGCCTGGGCCTGATGGTCCTCGCGATGCTCGTCGGCGGTCTGATCGGCCTCCGGCGCGCCCGCGGGGTCGAGATGACCGGCATGCCCGAACTCATCGCGCTGCTGCACTCCTTCGTCGGTCTCGCCGCCGTCCTGGTCAGCTGGAACGGCTACCTCGACGTCGAGCACGACCCGCGGGGACACGAGGCCCTGGCCCTGGACGCGCTCGGCACCCTCGGCATCCACCACGCCGAGGTGTTCATCGGCGTGTTCATCGGCGCCGTCACCTTCACCGGCTCGATCGTCGCCTACCTCAAGCTCTCCGCGAGGATGAGCTCCAAGCCGCTGACGCTGCCGGGCAAGAACGTCCTCAACCTCGGCGCGCTCGCCCTGTTCGTCGTCCTGACCGTGTGGTTCGTGATCACGCCCGAGGCGTGGCTGCTGATCGCCGTCACCGTCCTCGCGCTCGCGCTCGGCTGGCACCTGGTCGCCTCGATCGGCGGCGGCGATATGCCCGTCGTCGTCTCCATGCTCAACAGCTACTCGGGCTGGGCGGCGGCCGCCTCCGGCTTCCTGCTCGGCAACGACCTCCTGATCATCACGGGCGCCCTCGTCGGCTCCTCCGGCGCCTACCTCTCGTACATCATGTGCAAGGCGATGAACCGGTCGTTCGTCTCCGTCATCGCGGGCGGCTTCGGCATCGAGGCACCCTCGGGCACGGACGTCGACTACGGCGAGTACAGCGAGATCACCGCCGAGAACGCGGCCGAACTCCTCTCCGCCGCGAGCTCCGTGGTCATCACCCCCGGCTACGGCATGGCCGTCGCCCAGGCGCAGTACCCGGTGGCGGAACTCACCTCGAAGCTGCGCGCCAAGGGGGTCGACGTACGGTTCGGCATCCACCCGGTCGCGGGCCGTCTTCCCGGGCACATGAACGTGCTGCTCGCCGAGGCCAAGGTGCCGTACGACATCGTCCTCGAAATGGACGAGATCAACGAGGACTTCGCCGACACCGACGTCGTCCTCGTCATCGGCGCCAACGACACGGTCAACCCGGCCGGGGCCGAGGACCCGTCCAGCCCCCTCGCCGGCATGCCGGTCCTCACGGTCTGGGAGGCGAACAAGGTCATCGTCTTCAAGCGCTCGATGGCCTCCGGCTACGCGGGCGTCCAGAACCCGCTCTTCTTCCGCGACAACACGGCGATGCTCTTCGGCGACGCCAAGGCACGGGTCGAGGACATCGTCGGCGCGCTCTGACCCGCGCCCCTGGGTCACTCCACCACGGTGCTGCGGCGTTCCAGGAGGAGGACGTCCCGCCAGACGCCGTGGTGGCGGCCGATCCGCTCGCGGACGCCGATGGCCCGGAAACCGGCCCGCGCGTGGACGGCCAGGCTGGCGGCGTTCTCGGGGAAGATCCCGGACTGGATCGTCCAGATCCCCGCCGCCTCGGTCGACTCCACGAGCGCCGCCAGGAGCCGGCCCGCGACGCCCCGGCCCCGGGCGTCGGGGTGGACGTAGACGGAGTGCTCGACCACCCCGGCGTACGCGCACCGGTCCGAGACCGCGCTCGCCGCGACCCACCCGAGCACCCGGCCTTCGTCGTCGCTGCCGTCGACGGCGACGAAGCGGTGCGCGAGCAGCCTGGCCCGGTCGAAGACGGCCCACTCGGGAGCCACGGTCTCGAACGTCGCGTTGCCCTCGTCGATCCCCGCCTGGTAGATGCCGAGCACCTGCGCGGCATGGTCGGGCCGGAGCGGCTCGATCCGTACGGTGTTCACGCCCATCGGCCGATCGTATGTGGTCAAGGAGGCCGCGAAGAGGTTTCGGCGCCGCCGCCGGAGACAGGATGGAGACCGTGACCACTCAAGGACGATCAGCCGCGGCGGAAGCGTGGCGCGGAGGGCCCCTGACCCTGGGCGCCGAGGAGGAGTACCTGCTCGTCGACCCGGCCACCGGCGAACTCCGGCCGGAGGCGCAGAAGGTGGTGGCCGAGGCCGCCGCCGAGCTGGGGGAGCGGGTCACCACGGAGATCACCGCCTACCAGGTCGAGGCGCGCACCGACCCCCACACCAGCCTGGCGGCCTTCGCCGAGCAGGTCCGTTCCCTGCGCGCGGCCGTCGTACGCGCCGCCGCCCGGCACGGTCTCGGCGTCGTCTCCAGCGGTACGCCCGTCCTGCCGCAGCCCAGTCCGGTCGCCGTCACCGACGGCCCCCGGTACGCGCGGAGCGTGGCGATGTTCGGCGCCCTGGACGACGAACAGACCATCTGCGCCTGCCACGTCCACATCGGTGTCCCCGACGTGGAACTCGCCCTGATGGTCAGCAACCACCTCCGCGGCCGACTCCCGCAGCTGATCGCGCTCTCCGCCAACTCGCCGTTCTGGCAGGGGCGGGACACCGGATACGCGAGCTGGCGCACCCTGGCCTGGGCCCGGTGGCCCGCGGCCGGCCCGCCGCCGCACTTCGCGTCGGCGGCGGACTTCGGCGCGCTCGTCGAGGACCTGACGGTCACCGGGACCATCATGGACCGCGCCGCGCTGTACTGGGACATCCGCCCCTCCGCCCACGTGCCCACCCTGGAGATCCGGGTGTTCGACGCCGTCCCCACCGTCGCGGACACCGTGCTGCTCGCCGCCGTCACCCGGGCCCTCGTCGCCACCGCCCTCGCGGACATCGAGGCGGGCCGGCCCGCCCTCCGCCCGTCCCAGGGCCTGCTGCGGGCCGCCTGCTGGCGCGCCGCGCGCGACGGCCTGACGGGAGACGCCGTGGACCTGCGCACCCGGCGCCTCGTGCCGGCGACCACCCTCGTCGACCGGATGCTCGACGACCTCCGGCCGGCCCTCCTGAGCCACGGCGACCTGGACGAGGTCACCGCCGGCTGGTCCCGCCTGCGCACCCTCGGCACCGGCGCCGAACGCCAGCGCGCGGCCCACCGCCGCCGGGGCAGCCTCCCGGACGTCTCGGAGTCGCAGCGGAGAGCCGTCACCACCCCGTACGAGCACGGCGCCGGCTGAGGTCGCGGAGTCCGTCACCCCGTACGGATCAGCACGCGGACGAGCCGCCCGACGTGCGCCCGGGACTCCGGTCCCGCGTCGGGCGAGCCGGTCATGAGGAGGTGGTGCAGCGTCCCGACGAGCGCGAGCGCCACCGTCTCCACGTCCAGGGGCACGGCGACCCTGCCGAGCTCCTGCTCCGCCCGCAGGTAGCGGCCGATGGCGTCCTGGATCGCGGTGAACCCCGGGGCGCCGCCCGCCCAGGCCTCGCGGACGCGCTGCGCGGCCGCCGGCCGGGTCACCGCGAGGCCGACGAGCCCCGGGTCCAGGGACAGCACCGCCGAGGCCACGTCCGTGAGGTTCTCCTCGACGGAACCGGTGCCCGCACGGGAGGGCAGGTCCTCCGAGAGTCCGGCGGCCTCGGCGAACCGGTGGAGGACCAGGTCCGCGACGAACTCGTCGAGCCCGGCGAAGTGCGTGTGCAGGACCCCCTTGGAGCAGCCCGCCTCCTCGGTGACGGCCCGGCTCGTCAGCGCCGCGGCCCCGTCCCGGGCGAGGACGCGTTCCGCCGCCTCGAACAACCGCTCCCGCAGGCCTTCGATGGCGACTCCGCGCGGTGACATCACGTTCCTCCTGGGCAAAGGCGTTGCCAGTATGGGCGAGCGCCCATACTGTTTGGGCGTTCGCCCATTCTAGGGCTCCCGCCACTCCGCCGGAGGTCGATCCGCATGCACGACACCGCCAACACCGCGCAGGCACAGGCGTGGAACGGGTACGAAGGCACGCACTGGGCCGCCCACCACGACCGCTGGAACGCGATCAATGCCGGTTTCGACGAGCCGCTGCTCGCGGCCGCGTCGATCCGCCCCGAGGACCACGTCCTCGACATCGGCTGCGGGGCGGGCGCGACCACGCGGCTCGCCGCCCGCGCGGCGGTACGAGGTCACGCCACCGGCCTCGACCTCTCCGGCCCCATGGTCGAGCGGGCCCGGGCGGTCGCCGCCGAGGAGGGCCTCACCAACCTCTCCTTCACCCAAGGCGACGCCCAGGTCCATGCCCTGCCCCCGGCCGCGTTCGACGTCGCGCTGAGCCGTTTCGGCGTCATGTTCTTCGCCGACCCCGTCGCCGCGTTCGCGAACATCGCCTCGGCGCTGTGCCCGGGCGGGCGCGTCGCCTTCCTGTGCGCGGCGGAGCCCGAAGGGAACGCGTGGCTGTCCGCGCTGACGGCGCTCGGGGACATCCTGCCGATCGGCGGCCTCGGGACGCCCGGCGGCCCGGGCATGTTCTCCCTCGCCGACCCCGCCACCGCGACCGGCCTGCTCCGCGCGGCGGGCCTGCGGGACGTGCGGGCCGCACACGTCGAGGCGTACGGGAACTGGGGCCGCACCGCCGAGGAGGCCGCGGACTTCCTCCTCGACTCCGGCCCCGGCCGCCACCTCCTCGCCGCCGTCGACCCCGCCACCCGGGCCGAAGCGCGCCACCGCCTGACCGAGGGCCTCGGCGCGCACGAGTCCGACGGCGCGATCCGCCTCCGCAGCACCGGCCGGCTCCTCACGGCCACCCGCGCCGCCTGAGTCCGGCGGGCCGCCCGAGTCCGGGGGAGTTCACGCGTACGTCAGTCCGGTCCGCTCCAGTCGAACGGGAAGTACTTGCTCGACTTCCCGCTGCGGTCCCAGGAGAACCCGAAGGCGTCGGCGCGGTCGACGGTGGCCCGACCCCATGTGGCGACCTGGCCCGGGCCCACCTCGGCGCCCGGGGCGTTCAGAACCTGGACGCGGGCACCGTCCGGGGTGGTCGGGCCGGTGAGGGCCTCGGCCTCCGCCGTGACGAGGCCCGGGATCTCGGCCCGCCAGGAGCCGAGGTCCTCGTCGATCTCCACGTGGATCGGGACGACGTCCATGCCCCGCATCTCGGGGTGGAACATCGCGCCGAACTCCGCCGGCCAGCCACCCGCCTCGCCGCCGAAGACGGTGCCGAGCGCGGCCCGCTGCTCCTCGTCGGCCCGCTCGTCCAGGAAGACCGCCGCGTACGGCTCGGTGTGCGTTCCGGCCCAGGGGCTGCCGGTGAACGAGCCGAGCATCAGGACGTTCAGGCCGTCGAGCCGTACGTCTCCGAAGGTGCCCTCACGGATGTGCCAGACCAGGACGCCATTGCAGTCGCCGTAGGTCGGGGGCTGCGCGAACGTGCACGGACACGGGATCGCGCACTTGCACACATCGAACCAGTCGCCGGCCAGGTGCCAGCGCGTGCCGGTCGTGGCCTGCTGTGTCATCTCGCTTCCTCCAGCCGGGCTCCATGAGCCCCCTCGGGAAACGGTCCTCCTTCCAGCTTGCACCTCGGATCACATGCCGTCCATGGAGGGAGCGGAGCCGTCGAGGCCCGGCAGCATCCAGTCCTGGAACGGGACGAGGGCCGCGAGGACGAGGAAGGCGACGCCCACGACACGGCCGAGGAGGACGCCCCGGGGCGACAGCTTCTCCACGAAGATCACCAGGGCCAGTCCGGCCATCGCCGCCACGTTCATCACGCCGAGCGGGACGAAGACGAGCATCAGCCCGGCGCAGCAGCCGACGCAGTACAGACCGTGGTGCACGCCCACCCGCAGGTCCCGGGCCGGCCGCCGGAAGCCGGCGTAGCGCACCAGGTGACTCAGCGGGTCGCGGCAGTGCCGCAGGCAGACGTTCTTGAGGGGGCCGAGCTGGTACAGCCCGGCGAGCAGGAACGAGACCGCGCCGATCCAGCGGCCGGCGGTGGGATGCTCGGCCACCAGGTCGCCGGTGAGGGCGAGGGCCGCGTAGGCGAGCAGCCCGAAGGCGGTCCACACGAGCAGGTACCCGCAGACGAACTCGGCCGTGCGGACGGTCCGGGTCCAGCCGGAGGACCGCCGCCCGATGCCCCGGACCCAGCTGAGGGCCACCGGTGCCATCGACGGCAGCATCATGGCCGCCATCATCGTCACCCAGAGCAGCAGGAACAGCGGCAGGGCCATCCCCATCGTGCCGGGCTCGACCCCCATGTCCCGGGCCTGCCCGATGGTCAGCACCCAGGCCGGTACGGCGACCAGCACGACGAGCGCCCACGCCGCGGCGAGACTCCGCGTGGACCGCAGCCCCCCGCCGGCCCCGGTCGGAGCGGCGGACCGGGCGGGTACGAAGGCGGAGATCCGGCTGCGACGCATCGGCGTGCCTTCCTGCGGCTCCTTCCAGCACAGCACACGTCCACGGCGGCCGCGACAACGGCGACGGGACCCCGCCCCCGGCAGGGGCGAGGTCCCGTCGAGGGCACCTGGTCGGATCAGGCCGTCGGATCAGGCCGTCAGGTCACTCCGTCAGCTCGCTCCGTCGCTCACTCCGCCGACAGGCGCGGCGTGCGCGGCGGCTCCGTGCGGCGGGTGCCGGTGGTCTCGAAGGCCGCCGCGAGGGTCAGCAGGGCGTTGTCGTCGTACGCGCGGCCCGCGAAGGTCAGTCCGACGGGCATGCCCGTGTCCGTCATCGTGCCCATGGGCACGGTCACGGTGGGGATGCCGAGGTGGCGGGGGACCAGGTTGCCGTTGGCGACCCAGACGCCGTTGCGCCAGCCCAGGTCGGCGGAGGCCGTGTTGACATCCATGTCGGCCGGGCCGATGTCGGCGACCGCGGGGAAGACCACGGCGTCGAGGCCGAGGCCGTCCATCCACTGCTCCAGGTCGACGCGGCGCGTCTCCTCCAGGCCGCGCAGGCCCTCCTCCAGGAGCGGCATGTCGGCGAGGGAGGCGTACGGGCGCTCGCGGACGAAGCGGGGGTACTCGCCGATCGTGTCGTCGAAGCCCTCGTACCGGTCGGGGAGTTCGCCCTCCCACTTGGGGAAGATGCGGGCGCCGTCGACCTCGGTCAGCGTGGAGAGCGCCGGGTCGCCGTTGGCGCGCAGGAAGTCGTCCCAGGCCCAGGCGGACAGGTCCTCGATCTCGAAGGTGAGGTACTCGCGGCTGACGAGGCCGCGGGTGAGGAGGGAGGGGGCGCCGGGGCGGTCGGCCTCGTAGTTGGTGACGACCGGGAAGTCGACCTCGACGACCTCGGCGCCGGCGGCCTCCAGGTCGCGGCGGGCGGCCTCCCACAGCGCGATCACGGAGGGGCGGGTCTCGACGGGCTGCCCGGTCTGGCCGCCGATGCCGCCGTCGGGGTTCGTGCCGGCCTCGGGGTCGGCGTTGATGTACATCCGGGGCACGCCGACGCGCTTCCCGGCGAGCGCGGCGGACGCGGCCTCGGCGTCGGCGGGCGCGAGGGCCGGGTAGGAGGCGGGGCGCACCTGGGAGGCGGCGGGCAGCTCCACCCACGGCTGGGCGCGCCACAGGTCGCCGCGCGGGTTCGGGTCGTCGGCGACGACCACGTCGAGCAGTTCGAGCAGGTCGGCCATGGTGCGGGTGTGCGGGACCACGACGTCCATGGTGGGGACGAGGGGCCAGTTGCCGCGCACCGAGATCACGCCGCGGCTGGGCGTGTAGGCGCACAGCGCGTTGTACGAGGCGGGGGCGCGCCCCGATGACCAGGTCTCCTCGCCGAGGCCGAAGGCGCCGAAGGACGCCGCCGTCGCCGTGCCGGAGCCGTTGGAGGAGCCGGAGCCGTAGGCGCTGGTGAGCCAGTCGGCGTTGTAGGGGCTCTCGGCGCGGCCGTACACGCCGCGCTGCATGCCGCCGTTGGCCATGGGCGGCATGTTGGTGAGGCCGATGAGGACGGCGCCGCCCGCGCGGAGCCGCTCGATGGCGAAGGCGTCGCGCTGGGCGACGAGGTGCTCGAACGCCGGGGAGCCGGAGGCGGCGGTGAGGCCCTCGGCGAGGTAGCTGTCCTTGGCGGTGTACGGGATGCCGTCCAGCGGGCCGAGCGTCTCGCCGCGGGCGCGGCGGGCGTCGGAGGCCTCCGCCTCGGCCCGGGCGCGCGGGTTCATCACGACCAGCGCGTTCAGGGCGGTGGGCGTGCCCGGCCGGTCGTACGCCTCGATCCGCGCGAGGTAGGCGTCGAGCAGCTCGACCGAGGTCGTCTCGCCCTTCTCCAGCGCCGCGCGCAGCTCGGCGACAGAGGTCTCCACTACATCGAATCCGCGCGTCATGCGGTCACTCCTGGATGGCGTCGTGCGAGATCGTCTAACTAGATTTTCAGTCTAGACCGAAAATCTAGATCAGCGGAATAGACTGAGCGGAACGAATCTCTCCGGAACCGAAAGCGAGCCGATGGCGACGTCACAGAGCGGGCGCGCGCTGCCCGACCGGAAGCGGCAGCGCAGCGGGGACGAGGCGCGGGAACGTGCCATGCGCGCCGCCGTCGGCGTCATCGCCGAGAAGGGCACGGCGGGCCTGCGGATGTCGGACATCGCGGCCCGGGCCGGTATGAGCACCGGCCACATCCTCTACCACTTCGGCAAGAAGGACCGGCTCCTCCTCGAAGTCCTCGCATGGAGCCAGGCGGACCTGTGGGCCCGCTTCCAGGAGGCCGCCGACCGGGCCGCGTCCCCCGCCGAGAAGCTGGACCTGTTCGTCCGCTTCTACCTGCCCCGCGACCAGGACGACGAACGCTACGCGCTGTGGTCGCAGGTCCTGCTCCAGAGCCACGACGAGGCCGGCCGTGACGTCCTCACCGAGCTCCTCGACGGCTGGGACGAGCGCCTGGAGGCCATCGTCCGGGAGGGCAGGGAGCGGGGCGACTTCGCCGACGTCGACCTCCCCGAGTTCACGATCAGGGCCGTGGCCATGCTGAGCGGGCTCGCCGAGGACGTGATGTTCGGACGCGCCCGCTGGCAGCAGACCTCTCCCCACGCCTTCGCCCTGGCCGCCCTCGAACGCGAGCTGCGGCCTTCGCCGTAGCGCCGCCGCCCCGCCCGCCTCAGGACAGACCCGGCAGCGACACGTCGAGAGCCGGTACGGGACGCGGCGCGCCCCCGGCGTCGACGGCGACGAACGTGAGGAACGCGGTGGCCACCTCGGCCGCCGGCCCGGAGCTGTTCCAGCGTTCGGCGGTGACGCGGACCCCGACGGTCATGGAGGTGCGCCCCACGCGTTCGAGTCCGGCCTCGACGCTCAGCAGGTCACCGGCCCGCACCGGGGCGAGGAAGGTCATCCGGTCGACGGAGACCGTGACGGCCTGCCCGCCGGCGTGGCGTCCGGCGGCGGCCGCGGCGGCGTCGTCGATGAGCTTCATCATCACGCCGCCGTGGATGGTGCCGTAGAGGTTGGTGTCGTGGTCGCTCATGATGTGGGCGAGGACGACCCGTGAGTCGTCCGGCGTCTTGGGCGTGCGGGCGGGGCTGGTGACGGTGGGGTCGACCACGTCGGCTCTCCTTCGATGCGCGGCGGCGCGGTCAGTGCCGGGCATTGAGGAAGCCGATGACCAGGGCGGTCCACCAGGCGGCCTGGGAGACGGCGGCCGTCGCGCCCCCGAGGAGCAGCGCGGCGGGCCGGAGTCCGGTGGTGCCGTCGGAGGGGGCGAGGCGGCCGGACGGGGCGAGGCGGCGGGACAGGGCGGTCGCGGCCAGCCCGTTCAGCGCGATGACCAGGACGGCGAGGAGCTTCACCCGGGTCAGGGGAGCGTCGAGGTCGGGGCCGAGGAACACGCCCGTGGCGACGAGCCCCGCCGTGCCCGCCCACACCGGCGGATGGAGGGTCGCGGCGACGCGGAGCACCTCCGGCAGCGTCCGCCGCCCCGTCAGCCACAGCAGGCCGTGGTAGTCGACGACGAGGACGGCTCCGAAGCCGATGACGAGGCACACGAGATGCCCGAAGAGGGCGGCGGTGTGCAGGGCCGGGCTGACCGAGACGTGCCCGGCCGCCCAGACGGCCCCGGCCCACAGCGCCACGCACGCGGCACCGGCCAGGGCGGTGGGTAGGGCGGTGGGGAGCCAGGCGACGGGGGGCCGGGCGACGGGCGGTCTGGGCGCGGGGGTCTCGTCCGGGCCCCCGGGAACGGGACCCTCCGCGAGGTCCGTGCGATCCGCCAGGTCGGCGTGACCGGAGGCGGAGGCGGGGGCGGGGCGTGGGTCGAGGACTGCGGGCATGGCGAATTCACCACTCTCCTCCGGGGAAATCCGCCCCGGCTTCGGCGAGTTCGCGACGACGTGAGTCTCTGGCTGCCGGGGAAGTCACTCCCCGGTCACAGTGGCGGGACCGCACCGGAATCGCACCGGTTTCCTCGTCCGTCATCGCTCGGGCGGCGCCATCCTGCCAGGCCGGGGAGGCGCCCGACAGGGGGTTCGCGTGTGAGAGCCGTCTCGTCTCGGTCACTCTCCGTAGGGTCGGGGGCCGTGGCCTCAGTCCACCGTGTCGAACACCAGCCCGCTGCTGCCCTCGCCCAGGCCGGGGCGCTTGCGGCGGCCGATCCAGGTGTGGGTCGAGCCGTCGGACCACCGGGCGTACTGCCACGCGCGGGTGATCTCCGCCCCGTCGCGGGGCACCTCCTCCTCGTGCAGCAGCAGGTCGGCGCCGGGCGTGAGCAGGGTGCCGAGCGGCACCGGGTCCGGGCCGCCGGTGGGGGAGGGGACCGTGCCGCGACGCAGTTGCTGACCGCCGCCTCGCGGGGCCTGCGGGATGAGGGGGAACCAGTGGGCGGGGACGGAGGAGGCGAGCCGGTAGCGGCCCGGCACGGGCTCGGGCACGGCGGCGGGCTCCTGCGCCCGGTGGACCCTACGTCCCGCGGCGCCCTCGACCGACTCCTCCAGGGCCCACGCCAGGTTCGCGCCCTCGTCCCTGAAGAGGCGTACGACCTCCAGCGGTTCGCCCTGGAGGGAGGCGGGCAGCGTCGGCGAGACCAGCAGCCGGTCCGCCCGTCCGCCGCCGGAGCCGCTGTGGCGGAACAGGCTCCAGTCCTGGCCGTCACCGGGGAGGTCCCCGGCCGCCCGGACCAGGGTGCGACGCCCGAAGCTGTCCGTCACCACCAGCGAGTCGACGCGGACGACGGAGCCGACCGGGGCCCGGAGCGGCATCAGGTACCAGTCGTTGCCGTAGACCACGGCGTACTCGACGAGCAGCAGGCGTGCCAGGTCGCGGCTCTCGGCGGTCAGCGAGCCGAGGTCGACCCGCGCGTCCTCGAACTCCCACCAGCGGGGCGCGGGGGCGCCGGCGAAGGAGGCCGGGGCGGGCAGCGAGGTGGTGACGACGGCGCCGCCCTCGCCGGGCGCCGGGTCCAGGTCGAAGGAGTACCAGTCGAGCCGGGCCCCGTCGTACTCGGGCGCGGTGAGTTCGGCCCCCGGGGCGGTGAGGGTGAAGCGGTACTCCATGCGCTCCGGACGCCAGTAGTCCGCCGCCTCGGCCGAGCCCCCGCCCGGCCCTTCGCCCCCGGGCCAGCACGTCGCGACATGCGCGAGCCAGGAGGACGCGAGCCGGGACAGGACGGGTACGTGGGCGGGCGAGGCCGGCAGCCAGGCCGGGACCGTGCCCCGGGCGAGGGCGGTGAGCACGGGCGCCAGGAGCGCGCCGTCGGGAACCCGGCGCCGGTGCAGGGCCAGCCAGCGCCCGCCGTCGGGGTCGAGGCCGCCGGTGTCCCGGGCGGTGAGCGGGCAGTGGGTGACGAACAGCCCGGCGTACGGGGCGAGTCCGGGCTCGGCGGCGAGGAGCCGCTGCCAGTGCCGTCCGCTGTCCACGGCCGCCCGCGGACCGGCGAGCCCCTCGCCCTTCTCCGCTTCGACGGCCGCCTCCAGCGGCCGGTCCGGACGGTACGGTTCCGGCGCGCCGCCCGGCGGCCTGCACGTGGCCAGCGGCGCGACCTTCGCCCGCAGCCGTACGGAGACGGGGCTGCCGGTGTCCTCGCCGGTGAACTCACCGAGCTGCCACTGGCGGGCGAGCAGCCACAACGGGTCGTGCACCTGGGCCTGGAGACCGCCGTCGAGGCCGTCGAGCCGGGCCCGCGGTTCCAGACGGGTCCAGGAGGTGATGGAGGGCATGAGGGGTATCCGTCCTTCGGTCAGTCTCGTACGCCCAGGCGGGAGAAGTCGGTCGAGGCGGTCTCGCCGTCGCGGTTGAGGGGGAAGGCCAGCGCGGGCAGGAACTGCCCGACGCCGCTGAGCGCCTCGATGTCCACGGCGCGGACGCGCGCGAGTTCCAGGGTGTCGAGCAGGGTCTCCTCGACGAGGCCGGTGCCCCACTGCGCGGTCCCGGACGGCGCGACGGCGAGCAGGATCGACTGCGGGGCCGCCTGGCCGGGCGTCTCGGCGTGGTAGGCGATCGCGGTGGTCTCCTCGGCGTTCGGCACCACCTCCGTCCACTCGTCGATCGCCAGCCCGCACACCGCACGGGCCGGGTCGAACCCGGGCGCGAGGTCGAGGACGAGGCCGGTACGCGGCTTCGCCCCGGTGCCGTTGCCCGGGAGCCCCACCCAGCGCTCGCCCGGGGTGTACGGGAGCTGCGCGACCCGTGGTGCCTCGCGCGGGACGCCGCGCAGCGCGTCCGCGTACCCGACGGCGTGCTCGAACCGGTCGAGTCCGGGGCGGACCCGGGCGGCCCGGGTGAGCCAGGTCCGTACGGCCTGGGGATCGCCGCCCTGCGCGGCCGTGCTCCCGGCGAGGGCCGCGCGGAGGGTGTCGGCGGAGCCGGGCAGGAACCGGGGCAGCACGCGCGTACCGGGGCCGAGGACGGTGACGATCCGGGCCGTGTCGTGCTCGACGAGGCCGGCGGGTGTGGCGGCGGCCCGGTCGAAGCCCTCCACCAGGGCGGAGAGCGCCTCCCGGCGACGGGCGAGCTCGGCCAGGGCGGCGGTGACCGCGGTGGCGATCCGCTCCGGGCCGGCGTCCGGCGGGCAGTAGGCCCCGATGACACCCAGGTTGGCGGCCCGGTCGAGGGCCACCGCGAGACCGGGGCCGCCGCCCTCGGATTCCCCGGGAGGCGGGGTGCCTTCGCCGGGCTCTCCGGGAGGCGGGCTGTCCTCGTCGGGGTCGCCCTCACCTGGGTCGACGGGGTCGCCGCCGGGCGGGATCTCCTCGACGGGTACCTCGTCAGCGGGGCCTCCCTTCAGGACACGCTCGGTCCCGGCCAGCGCCGCGACCGCCGCGTCCGCCCGGCGCTTCAGCTCGTCCAGGTCGAACCCCGCGCCCTCCTCCGTACCGTCGCCTTCTCCCGTACCGGCGACCAGCAGGTCGGCCGGGCCGAGCGCGCGGGCGCCGCCGACCAGGGAGCGGACGGCACCGAGACACTCGACGAACTCGGCCAGGGACACCGTCCCGTCCGGACGCTCGACGGTGCCGGTCACCTCCACGGGGCGCCGCCCGTCCCGCGGCGCGACGCTGCCCAGGACCCGGAGGTGGAGCTCCTCGGGCCGGTCCGCGAGAGCCAGGTAGTCCAGCGGCGAGCAGCGCAGCCCGGTGAGGTCGACGGTCCGCAGCGTCCCGTCCTCCCAGCGGACCTCGCAGTGGACCTCGGCCGGTCGGGGCAGGAGACCGCCGACGATGCCGTCGAGCGCGGGTTCGGCCGTCGCCCGCGCCTGACGTTCGGTGACCGGCCAGTCCACGGCGGACGGCGCCCACGCGTTCCCGAGGAGCGCCACCCGGTGGGTGAGGGCCGTACCGGTGCGCGGGGTACGGGCGAACTCCAGCTCCGGCGGGGGCACGGTCCCCCGGGACAGCGCGTCCACGGTGGCACCGGCGCGCAGCGGGCTGCCCTGGACGGCGTGGTGGACGCTCTCGGCGAGCAGGGCGTCGGAGACGGCGTCGACGAGCTCGCCGAGCGAGTCGAGGAGCCCGGTGAGCGCCGCCCGTTCGGCGGCGGGCAGCGCGGGGAGGACGAGGGTGCCCGCCGCGTGCTTGTGGTGCAGGACGAGACCGTCCACTACCCCGTGCGGGGAGACGACCTCGCGGGGACCCTCGTCCGGCGCGTGCCCGGTGGTGGTGACCGGCGCCTGCCGGCGCAGGGCGGGGAGGCACCCCTCCAGGGCCGGGCGCAGCGGGTGTTCCTGGAGGCGCCGTTCGAAGCGGTAGCCGAGCAGGGCTCCGAGCGGCTGGCCCTGCCGGACGCCGTCGAGGAGCCACTCGGCCTGCCGGAGGCGGTCGGCACTCAGGTCCACGGCGAGCGGGTTGGCGCCCTGGCCGTGCGGGTGGCTGCGGTAGCCGTTGCGGAGGACCGCCGCCGTGACCGCCTGGGCCGTGGACGGCGCGTGGACGTGGCCCGCGTCGGCGGCTCCCTCGTACAGGATTCCCGGCTCGCCGGGCACCGGCCGGTAGTCGGGTTTCGTCGGGTCCGTGCCCGCGACGACGACGGGTGCGACGCGCCGGATGTCCTGGAGCCAGCCGTACCCGCCGACGAGGACGCCGTGGGGCTGGACGGCCCGCAGCTCGGACAGGCGCTGGGTGGCCAGCGAGGTGAACCAGGCGTCCAGCCGGTGCGAGGCGAGGTCGAGGGAGCCGGCGAACTGCCGGAGCGCCGTCTGGGGCGGGCGCCGGGTGAAGTGGGCGACGGCGGCGCGGAACTCGTGGACGTCACGCACCGAGGCGTCGGTCGCGGGCAGCGCCCGCAGATGCGCGTCGACGGTCCGGGTGGCGCCGCCGACCGTCACCGTCCGGGTCAGCTGCCGGGTGAAGGGCCAGCTCTCCAGCTCGGGGCGCCCGTAGGTGTTGGGCCGGACGTCGATGAGTTCCGGCTCCAGGTACGAGGGCAGGGGCGCGTTCAGCCGTTGCCAGCGGCGGGCGGCGGTGGCCCACTCGCCGAGCGCGGCCTGGTTGAGCACCATCGCCACGAGCGGGGCGCCGACCGGATCGTCCTCGATCCACCAGCGCAGCTCGTTCCAGTCGTAGTCCCGTTCGAGCAGGGCCTCCAGGACACCGGTGCCGGCGGCGTACGGGCCGGCCACCAGGTGCGCGTCGTCGGCGAACGTGGCCCGGGAGACGCGCGGTTCGCCGCGGATGCCGAGGGCGGCGAGCGCGCCGTCGTGCAGGAAGGCGTCGTCGGCGCGCCACCCGCCGCGCATCCGCAGGCTCCCGAACCGCCACAGGTGCGTGACGTAGTCCAGGCCCAGCATCGAGCGGGCCCGCCACTCGGCGGTGACCGGCTCCATCGCGAGGATCCGCAGCATCGTCCGGTCCGGATCGGGATCGTCCTTCCTGATCCGGGGCACCGCCTCGGGTTTGTCCGCCTGCGGCTTCCAGTGGGCCGTGCGCAGGTGGTCGAGGACCTGCCACAGCTTCCGCTGTCGGCCGGGCGTGCCCCAGGGACGGCGCGAGGCGAGGACGGGGAGCACGCCGTACGGCTGCTCGCCGACGCGCAGCGCGGGCAGCGGTCCGGTGGCGCGGACGTGGTCGATGAAGTGGCGGCGGGTGAAGGCGAGATCGTCCTCGTCGAGGACGCCGTTCATGAGCTGGCTGAGGTAGTAGCCCCAGCTCGCCGACCAGGTGGCGGTGTTCATGTACCGGCCGTCCGCGGCCTGCGGCTCGGCGGCGTGCCGGGCCCGGGCGAGGGCGGTCGGCGAGGCGGAGGGCGCGCCGCCGCGGGCGTCGTGCAGGTCGTCCCCGGCCTGCGGCCGCAGCCGTAGGCCGAGCGCCAGGGCGGTCGTCCGGGCGTTGCTGTCGAGGTCGGCCGGTTCGGCGTCCTGCGCGCCCCGCACCCGCAGGTCGGCGACGGCGGCCGGGTCGCGCGGGTCGTAGCCGGACCGCGCGTCGGGCGTGTTGTTCGTCGGGGTCCCGGGCGGGACGAAGCCGAGGCCGTGCGAGTGGAAGTGGGCGTCGAGGAGCCGGCCGAGGGTACGGGCTCCCGCGTCGGCGTCGGACCGTTCGTCCACCCCGTACACGACCAGGTGGTCGACGACCCCGTCCCGGCGCATCGCGGGGGAGAGCTCGACGCGCAGGGCCATCCCGGCCTCGACGGCGGCGTCGAAGTCGGTCAGCCAGCGCATGCCCGGGCCCGTCGGCGGCAGTTCCGGCGGGGCCCCGGCCAGGTCGAGGCGGGGATCGGGGCCGATCTGCGGGGTGGCGGTGCGCTCCGCCGACCTGCCGTAGGCGCTCTCGGCTCCCCGGCGGGCGGTCGCGTACCAGCGGGTGGGCAGGGCCCGGGCGAGCGCGGGCCGGGTCCACTCCTCGTCCACCTCCTTCGCGGCGGGCACGGGCCGCTTCCACGTCCCGCCGTCGAGGTAGGGCTCGGTGACCCGGGCGATCCACACGGCCCGTTCCGCGCCCGCGAGTTCGCACAGCAGGCGCCACGGTTCGGCGCCGGGCGCGTCCCAGTAGTCGTGGCCCCAGGACCGTTCCTCGGAGGTGAGACGCGGCTCGTGGCCGTCCACGTGGACGGTGTCGGGCAGCACCCGGACCAGGAGGTGGGTGTCGGTGAAGCGGGTCTCCAGCCGGACCGGCAGCAGGGCCAGCGGCCACTGGGCCGGCAGCGGCCAGGTCACGTCGGGCGCGGGTGCGGGGCTCATCGGGGGTCCTCACGGAGTGCGGCGGGTCGCTGGGGCAGCAGGGCGGAGGCGTGCCGGATCACCCGGAAGGGCCGCCGCAGCAGGATCTGGGCCAGATGGGCGCTGTTGCGCCCCCATTCGAGGCCGCCGAGACGCAGGGTGGACAGCACCGAGGTGGCCGGGACGTGCCGCAGCCGCTCGGCGGCCACCGCGTCGGGCGCGAGGCTCCCCCAGTGCAGGTCGCTCCAGGAGGCCGGGACGCCCCCGGTCCCCGCCGTGACGCTCCCGCTGTCCGCGGGGTCGTCGAGCCCGAACCGGAGGTCGGTGGGCGGCTGTTCCAGGACGACGTACCAGCCCGGGTCGTCCCCGCCGCCGCGCGCGTCGGCCTCCCGCACCGGCAGGCCGAAGAACCACAGGTCCGGCTCCATGCGGCCGGAGAACCGGGGCGGCCGGGTCTCGGACCCCGGCACGCGCCGCCCGGTCCCCTCCTCCCAGGTCGCCCGCCGCAGGTGCACGGAGGTGCCCGGGTAGCGGCGCAGCAGCTCCCCGCGCAGCACCAGGACCAGGCAGTCGGCGCCGTACGAGCCGTGGCTCCCCAGCGGCCCGGCCGGGGCCCAGCCGGCGATCGGCCCGATGTCCGGGGCGGCCCCCGGCACCTCGCGGTTGTCCCAGAACCGGTGGAAGAACGTGGCGCGCGGATCGGTCGGGTAGCGGCGCCACAGCAGCTCGCGGCTCATCTCGTGGTTCAGGCCGGTCAGGAACGCCTCGATGAAGGCCGGGTCGGGCTCCAGGAGCACCGCCGAGTCCGGCGGCACCGCCGAGACGCCCGGCAGCAGCAGCTCCTGCCCGAGGTCCCGCAGGGCCTCGTACATGGGCCGGTCGAAGCGCGGCGTCACGCTCAGCTGCCGCAGGGGGTCGGGCGGCGCGGCGGCCGCGAGGCCCGCCGGGGGCGGCGCGAGCGGTACGGAGAGCCGGGCGGCCAGCGCCGAGGTGATGGCGGCGGCCGGGTCGAGGCCGCTGCGGACCTGCCGGGCCACGTCCGGGAGCCGGTCCACGGGCCTGGGCCGCTCGCCCGGGGTCAGGTCCATCGCGGCGATGACGCGCTTCTGGTGCCGGACGGCGGCCTCGATGAACGCGTCGCCCATGCTCTTCCGCCGCTCGGTGAGCGCCGGGTCGAGGTCCGCGACGGCCACCGCCGTGCCCTGGTTGTACGGGTCGGGCCAGTCCGGCACGGGCCGCGAGACGGACCACTGCCGCCCGCCGCCGCCGATCCGGTCGAAGTCCTCGCCGAGCCGGAAGAACGCCTGGTTGGGGGATTCGCCGGGCCCGTCGTGCAGGTGCAGGACGATCAGGTCGGCGTACCGGGAGCCGGTGATGTCGGTGACCGCGAGGCCGAGACCCCACAGCGAGGGCGGCAGGGGACCGCCGCCGACCGACCGCCAGGAAGTCCAGCCGCCCGCCGCCAGACCGCGCGCGTTGATCCGGCGTCCCACCGTGTACTGGACGCGGGAGGTCGCTCCCTCCGTCCGGGCGATCGCCACCACCAGGTCGGGAAGGCCGTCGTCGTTCGTGTCCGCGAGGGCCACGCCGACGGCCGTGACGGGCCCGCCGCTCCAGGGGACGCGGAGGGAGTCGGTCCAGCCCCGGGTGACCTTGCCGTCGGTGTCCAGGCCCCAGCCGATGCGGTAGTAGAGGCCCTTGGGCGCCGCGTAGGCCACGATCAGCTCCGGGCGTCCGTCCCCGTCGAGGTCGGCGAGGGCCGCGTCGGCCCCGTAGACGAAGTCGTTCACCGGGACCGGAGCCGTACGGGCCGTGCTCCAGCCGCCGGTGACCACGCCGTCGCGGTCGAGCTCGCGACCGAGCTGGTAGTACAGCCGGTTGGGGCCCGCCGGGCCGTCGATCCACGCGGCCACCAGATCGGGCCGCGCCGCCGCCGTGACCTGACCCACGGCGATGCCGAGGCCCGCGCTCTCGCCGCCCGTCCAGCCCGGCTTGGTCTGGCGCGCCGCCCAGCCCCCGCGTACCTCGCCTTCGAACCCCAGGTCGCGGCCGACCCGGTGGTGGAGCACGTTCTCGCCCTGCGGGCTCCCGATCCCGGCCACCACCAGGTCCGACATGAACCCGAGCGGGACCTTCCACTCCGGCCGGGCGACGGGCTCGTCCCGGTGGCCTCCCTTGCCCCGCTGGTCGGCGGGGACGCCGTGGTTGGCCACCCACGTCCAGACGCCGTTCGCCTCGGAGGCCGACCACAGGCGTTCGCCGTACGGGGAGTCGGCCGTGGCGGCGAAGACGGTACGCCGCGACGGCATCCAGGCCACCGGCCGCACCGAACCGGTCCCCGGCGGAAGCCCCACGTCGCGCCACTGCCACGCGGCACCGGTCCACGTGCGCTGGTAGAGCCGCCCGTTGGCGCCCGAGACGAAGACGTCCGGGCTGCCGGACGCCCCGCCGAGGATCGACCGGCAGGTCGTGCCCGGCGGAGTGCCGTGATCCACCCAGAACCACGTCCAGTTGACGTAGTACCGCTCGAAGAGCCGGCCGTCGCGGGTGGTGAGGAACAGCTTGTTGTCGTCCACGGACGGACCGAGGCTCTGGACCGGGGCGCCCGTCGGCGCGCCGTGCTCCACCCACTCCCAGCCCGAGCCGCCGGTGCGCCGGTACACCCAGTCGAACTGCCACAGCGAGGTCGTCTGGTCGTTGCCGCCGAGGACCCAGCAGCGGGTCTCGTTCCGCTGCGGCGCGCCGAAGCCGCCGGAGAAGTAGTACAGCCGGGTGCCGGGGGAGCGGGTCGACCACTCCCAGGAGTTCAGGGTCCGCCGGGCCTCGCCGAACAGGTTCCCGGACATGCCCGTCCACACCCAGCCGATGACCGAACGCCCTTGGCGCATCACGAGGCTGCCGCTCAGCGAGGTCATCGAGGGGCTCGCCTTGGTGAGCCACGTCCACTGGTCGCCGTTCCAGCGCCGCTCGGCGATGCCGTAGGCGTCGTACAGCATCATCGACGAGGTACGGGTCACCTTGCCGAGCGGGGCGTACGCGCGCCCGCCCTTGTCGTCCCAGTGGTGCTGCCAGCGCCAGTCGGTGCCGTCGTACGCCAGCGTGTACAGCTTGCGGTCCTGGCCGCCGACGAACAGCGTGTTGTCTTCGTAGACACGGGCGTTCATCGGGATGGCCTGGGGGATGGGGATGGCCGTCGGGGTGGGGGCTGCCTCCGCCACCCCCGTCTCCGCCGCCGTCCCCGCCTCCGCCGCCGTCCCCGTCTCCGGGGCGGCGGCGGCGATCCCCACCGTCGCGGGATCCCACCAGCGGGGCGCCCGGCCGAGGCCGTCGGGGTCCACCAGGTCGAGCCGGATCCGGGACCCCGCCACGTCGTCGAAGCGCACGGTCCCGTCGGGCGGGGCGAGCGGCGGGGTCGCCGTGACGGCCCCCGAGGCCACCGCCTCGGCCACGTCCGCCTGCGCCCCGCCGAGGCGCCGCCCCAGCGGCCCGTTCGGCCGCGTGGCGCGCCGGAACGGCGCCGACAGGGTGGCCCCCACGGTGCTGTTGTCCTTCCAGGCGTCGGCGGCGCTGCCGTGACCGCCGGGCAGATCGACCTGGTCGAGGACCGGACCGCTGAGCTGGAGCAGGCGCGTGACCCCGGCCGCGGCGCCCGACAAGGCGCCCGACACAGAGCCCGCGACGGCTCCCGCCCGCGCCCCGGCGGACTCCCCGGAGAACCGGCGCCGGTACTGGGAGAGGCTCAGCTCCCGCGCCAACTGGGTCTGCCGCAGTGCCTGGTTGGCCCGCTGCGCGTCGGCCGCCTGCTCCCAGGCCGCCGACATCAGTTCCTCCTGCTGGTCGCGGACGACCTGGGCGCCGAGCGCGGCGGCCACGCGGTGGCGCGGATCCAGGGAGAGCGCGCGCAGCCACGCGGGCGCCTGCTCCACGCTGTCGACGGCCGCCTGCGCGGAGCCGTACAGGGGCGGTCCGAGGCGGTCGGCGGGGTGCCCGGCGAGCCGGGTGACCAGCTGCTCGTACGCCTGCCGGGAGAGCAGCGGCCAGGGCGTCGGGGCGCTGCCGGGCGGACGCAGGGCGCCGCCCCGGGACAGCGTGACGGTGGGCGTCCCGTTCGGCAGGCCGGGGACTCCCGCGGGGCCGAGCTCCAGCGGGCCGAGCGTGCTCGCCGACGGCAGTTCCGCGGGCTTGATGCGGCGCGCGAGCGCCTCGAAGTCGCCCTCGGGGCCGGTCGCGAACTCCCAGTGGTGGTAGACCGGAAGGTAGGCGTGCCGGGCCCCGTTCTCCCACGCCGGGCGCAGCGGCGCGTCGTCCGCCTCGGTCGGTACGGTGCCGAGGCCGGCGCGCGTACCGGCGTCGAAGGCCGGGACCACGACGGCGAGATAGCGGGTGCCGGGGCGCAGCCGGGTCGGGCACACCAGCCGGGACAGGGTCCGCTCCGGGAGGTCGGCGAGGGCGTCCGCGACGGACTCGCCGTCGACCGTCGCCACCTGGGCGTGCGCCCAGGCCCAGGACTCGGCCAGGTCCGGCAGGTCGGCGTCCTTGATGTCGACCGTGGGCAGCGGGCTCCCCTGGACCAGCACGGCGCGGTCGGCGGGGACGACGACGAGGACCAGCCAGGGCCGCAGCCGGCCCTGGGCGTCGGGCGCGGCCGGGGTGAACTCCCAGGGGAGACCGGGTTCGTCGAACTCGACGCACACGAGGTGGTTGGGCTCGAACCGGCTGGTGCCCTCCGGCGGTTCGCTGCGGATCACCTGGCGCCGGTCGATGCCGATGACGGCACCGGGGCCGTACAGGCGCAGGTCGGTCCCGGTCGCCGGCTGCTGGTCGACCCGGACCCCCGCGTGCACGGTGGCGTGCGCGGGCAGCGGTCCGGACAGCGGGTCGGGCGTGGTGGTCCGCGCGGCCAGTCCTTCGCGGACCCAGGCCAGGAAGGTGAGTCGGGCTGTCATGCGTCCACCAGGGTGATGAGGGGCCGGGCGGAGCGCGGCCGGTAGGCGGCGGCGCCCGTCGAGCGGATCGGGGCCCGCCCGGCGGAGCCGGTACGGGCGAGAAGGCCGAGTTCCGGCCCGGTGAGCGGGACCGCGGCTGCCGTGCGGGCCGCCGGGCGGCGCACGTCGTCGACGAGCAGCTCCTCGTACGCGGGCACGTGGGCGGCGGGTGCCTCCGTGTCGAAGCGGATGCCGGTTCCGCCGAACCGGTAGCCGGCCGCGAGCCGGGTGAAGGAGGCGGCGGCGAGCTTCTGTTCCTCGGTCATTTCCTGGAACTGGCCCAGGGCGAACAGTTCCGTGACGGTCTCGGGCGCGGTGGTGGCCGTGCCGCCGACGGTGACGACGGCCTGGTGGACTCCGGGGTCCGAGGCCGGGGCGTTGCCGAAGCGGTCGACGCGCACGCCGAGCGGGGCGGTCTTCTGGGTGACGGTCACGGTGCCCAGCGGGTGGGCGAGCACCTCGCCCCCCTTCGGTTCGACGCGCCGCAGGGTGACGGCCTCGGCTCCCGAGGAGGGCAGCTGGGCGGTCCAGTTGCGTGGATCGGCGAAGGCCTCGGCGAGCAGCGGGGCGACCGCCACCGAGGGCGGCGGCGGCAACGGCCGGGACGCGCCGACGGTGAGCCGGACCGGGATCGTCACCTTCACGAAGAGGATCGAGAACTTCGCGTGGCCGGTGACCCGCCAGGGCCGGGGACCGGTGACCGTGAGGGAGAGCATCACGGTCAGCAGCGAGGTGGAGCCGGCCCGCACGTCGACCATCGCGCCGATGTCGACGGTGAAGCCGAACGGGTCGAAGGAGACGAGCGCGTCGAGCGACAGCATGCCGCTGATGCTGAACTTGGAGACCTTCGCGTAGACCTCCATCCGGCCGCCGAACTGCACGGTGTTGGAGGTGAGGGCGAGGTAGGACTCCAGCCGGATCCGCGGGTTGTCGCCGCTCGCGAGGGCGATCGACATGCGCTTGAGGGCGGGGAAGCCGGGCGGCGGCTGGAAGCGCGGGTTGAAGCCGCCGGCGGCGAGCGCGAACGAGGGGCTCGACCCCCACGAGGCACGCATCGCCATGTCCCCGGTGAGCGCGAAGCCCGCGACCTGCGAGTCGAACAGGCTCGCGTCGACGGACGCCTCGCGCCGGTCGAAGTCGACCACGCCGAGCACGTCCATGTTGATCCGCACCACGGCGTGCCGCTCGTCCGGCAGCGCCATCCGCAGCCGGCCGAGGACGAGGAGCCGGACCGGGCTGGGCAGTTCGAGGATGAGCGCCAGGTCGAGGGTGAGCAGGGTGGGGCTGCCCCAGCCGAGCCGGGCCATCGGGCCGAAGACGTACCGCCCCTCGGCCGCCGGGAACGCCTTGTCGACGGTCGAGACGATCTCGGCCGCACGCCCCACCGGGTCGGGCGGGAAGAGGATGGCGTCCAGGCCCCCCGAACGGACCCCGGAGCGCAGGGCTTCGAGGTCGGCGGACCGGTTGATGCCGAGCAGCCCGCCGACCCCGTTGAGAGTGAAGCCGAAACCGATCTGGAGCGGCGGGAACTCGGCCGAGACGATCACGAGGAGGGAGAAGCCGTACGGGGTGGAGCTGAGCAGCCCGACCGCCTTGACGGCGATGGCCTGGAAGCGGAGCTCCAGGACACCGGCGTACTGGTGGCGTTCGTGGTCGGCGAAGAGGTAGCCGCCGCCGGTGAGGGGTCCCGAGCGGACCGAGAGCCCGAGGCCGGCCGGGGGCTGGAAGACGAGGTCGGCGTCGGCGGGACCGATGTTGCCGCCGCCCCGGGGGAAGCCCAGGTGGGCGGTGATGCCGACGCGGTCGGCGACGGCGGTGACCGGGCCGAGGCGGAGCGCGGCCCCGGCGGTGACGGACAGGGCGAGTCCCTCCGTACCGGCGGTGAGGGAGAGGTGGATGCCGTCGACGTCCAGGCCGGGCAGCGACAGGTGGGCCGGGAGGGTCACGTCGAGGCCCGCGCCGCCGCGCAGGGTCAGGCCCTGGCGCAGTGACCACCCCAGGCCGAGGTCCGCCTCGACGCGCAGCCCCTCCTCGGGGAAGAGGTGCCGGAGCGGACCGGCGTCGTCGCCGGGGACGACGACGAGGACGGCGTCGTCGAAGTCGACGGACAGCTCGACGTCGTCGTCCTCGCCGTCGGAGTCGAACCGGAATCCGGCGCTGAGCCGGACGCCGCCGATCTCCAGGCGCGTCCCCGAGACGCTGCCGAGGAGCACGGCGGGACGGCCCTTCGTCCCCGGCCGTTCCGCGGTGACCGAGGCCGACACGGCGCCCTGGACGCCCTCGGGGAGCGTGAGACCGCTCGGGCCGAGGGCGAAGGGCAGCTCGCCCGCCTCGAACCGGAAGGCGATCTGCCATCCGCCGGCGTCGAACTCCCGCGACACCGCCGCCGAGGGCACGAGGAGGAGACCGAGACCGCCCTCCTCGGCGGAGTCCAGGCCGATCGTCGCGCCCGCCCGGACCTCGACACCGTCGACCAGTGTGCTCCGGCCCAGGGTCAGCATGCCCGCCGCCATCTCGGCGGCGACCTCCCCGAGATCGGGTCCGGCCCCCGGCGGCAGCCCGTACAGGGCGGGCAGCCCGAGGTGGTCGAGGAGCGCCTTCAGCCGGGGGAAGAGCAGGTCCGTGCCCGCCCGCACGGAGGCGGCCGAGCCGAATCCGCCGGGGAAGTAGAGCCCGGACAGGGTACCCACCGGGTCGGAGACCAGGTCGGCGAGCCGCTCCAGGTCGAGGCGGGGCCGGGACCGCGGCTGCCGGACCGGCGGCAGGGGCGCGGCGGGGAAGGGCGGGTCGGCGGGGCGGTCCGCCGCGGGCGTGACCACGCCCAGGAGGACGAGGACGAGGTGGCCGAGCGGGTGCCGGGTCTCCAGGTAGCGGACCGTCAGATGGGTGACCAGGTCCTCCGCGAGGAGCGCGGCGGGCGGCAGCTGCGGACCCGACCGCAGCGCCGGGGGCAGCTGCCGTACGGTGTCGAACGCGCCCCGGGCGGACTCCAGTGCGGTCGCCAGCTCGGCGAGGCTCGACGGCGGGTTCTTCGCCAGCTCGGCCAGGTCCCCGGCGAGCTCCGCCACGGCCTCCAGCCACTGCGGGAACGCGTCGCCCGGCATGCCGGAGACCGCGGCCAGGTCCCAGCCCAGCTCGTCGAGGAGCTCCTTGCGGCGGCCCGGGTTGACGGCGGCGAGGTCGAGCGGGGCGAGGAGCGCGGTCAGCTCCTGGAGCAGCCACGCCTGGGCGTTGTCCCCCTGGGGCGCCGGCACGGGGTCGGCAGCGGGAGCGGTCATGGGGGTGGTCATGCGGGCGGCCAGGGGGCCGGTCATGGGGTCGGTCATGAGGTCCCCGTCTCGGGTGGGAAGTAGTCCGCGGTGAAGGCGATCGGCCAGGGCTTGGCGTACTCGACGAGCGTGCCGAGGACCCGGTTGGGATAGTCGAGACGGGGGTTCGGCTTCCCGTCCTCCGTGGGCGCCAGGCTCGGGCTGATCTGCCAGACCCCGTCCACGACGGCGAACTCGGAGCCGCCGTTGTAGCGGCGGACGAGCTCCCGCTGGTAGATCGCCCGGTGCCGCCGGTCGTCCGGGAAGCGTGCCGCGCCCAGGTGCTCGTAGGCGCGGGTCGCCTTCTCGCCCATCACCGCCTCGACGGCGCCCCGCAGGTTCTCCAGGAAGTTCCACACCTCGTCGGGGGTGGCCCCGCCGTGCTGCGAGTTGTCCAGCTGACCCAGCCCGTAGCTGTGCGGCGGACCGAACCGGGGCATCCCCTGCTCCCGGCCGTAGAACCAGCCGCCGCCCGCGTGCGCCACCCGATGCGAGGCGCGGGTCTCGAACTGCTGGGTCCCGGGCGGACCGCTCTCGGCGGTGACGATCTTCAGTACGGTGGTCCGCCAGCACTCCTTCGACAGGAGCCGCACCCTCGGGGCCCCGCCGTACGCCGCCACGTACCGGTCGACCAGCTCGCCGACCAGGGCGGTCACGTCCTTGGGGTCGGCCGGGTTGGTGCCGGTCACCCGGAAGTCGGGCAGTCGCAGCAGGGGCGGTGCCCCGCCGTCCAGCGGCTGCCCGTCGCTCACCAGAGGACTGCCGTCGACGGCCAGGGCGCCGACGCTCAGGCCGCCGTCCCCGCCCCGGACGATCTCCCGCCCGTCCTCGGCCACGCGCGGGGCGAACTCCATGACCAGCGAGGGGTACCGGGGCGCGCCGGACTGCCGTCCCCAGCCCCGTGGCCGTGCCAGCCGCACCTCCGGGAGGTGCCGCTCGCCGTTGGGCGGCGGCCCGGGGACGGGGGCGGGCCGGTAGGCCCCGGCCAGTTCGCCGCCCGGGCCGGGCACCAGACGGGCACCGGCGGGCGTGAGGAGCCCGCCGTCGGAGCCGTAGAGGAGCTCGACGGCGCAGGAGACGTCCCCGGTGTCGTGCCGGTACGCGTGATGGATGCCCGGATTCAGCCCGGCCGGGGTCGCCTTGGCGTTCGCGTCCGGGCCGTCCCAGCCCAGCGTCATCCGCCACGAGAACCCCAGCCGCAGCCGCTCGACGCGCGGCGGAGCGCCGGACAGGCCGTGCGCCCGGAAGAAGCGCCGCCGGAGCAGACCGGTCAGCTCGTCCGCCGTGAGACCGAGCAACTGCACCTCGCCCATCCACAGCGGCATCTGCGGGCGGAGCACGTAGTTCCCGAGGTCGACGATGGGGCGGATCCGGTTGAGGAGCGGATGGACCGTCATGCGCCGGGCACGGGCCTCACCGGCCAGCGCGCGGACGTCGGGGAGCGGCGACCTCCCGAAGTCGACCACGATCCGTTCGTCGGCCAGCGCCGGTTCGGCCCCCGGCTCCGTCCGCAGCTCCAGCTGCACGCCGCAGAGCTGGACGGTGAACGCGTCCGTGTGGGCGACGGGCAGACCCGGCGCGTCCACGAAGACCCGTACGGTGCCGAGCGGCGGGTCGGCCGCCGTCGGCCGGAGCACGGCGTGGAAGGCGCGACGGCCGCCCTGGTCGGTGCCGAGGACGGCCCGTACCCAGCCGTCCGTCTCGGTCACGAGCGGCACCCGCGCGCCCGCCAGGGTACGCACCTGGAGCCGTACCTCGACGGCGCCCGGGCCGGCCGTCCCCTCGACGCGCAGCCCGCGCCGGACCGGTGCCGGGCCGGCCGGGGCGGGGGCGCCCTCGGTGACCGTGAGCGTCCCGCCGAGGCCGCCCGGATCGGTCCACAGCTGCGCGCCCTGCGGCAGCCCGCGGGTGGCGTGGTCCGCCGCCGGGGGCTCCCAGAGCAGCGGCCAGAACGACAGCTCGGCCGGTGCCGTCAGCGCGAGGTTCCGGTCCGGCAGGGTGATCCCCACCGGTTCGTCGTCGCCCGGCGGCGCGCTCGGCACCGCGCGGAGCTGGTACAGCGACGCGTCGGCGAGGACGTCCGGCGGCAGCGGATGGGAGCCGAAGCTGTACGCGACCTCCAGGGCGAGACCCGGCTCGGGGCGGTAAGGGACCGCGTACCGCCAGGGCTCGGGCGAACCGGCGTCCTGCGGCGGAGCCTCGTACAGGAGACCCTGCTCGCGGGTGCGCAGCAGCAGCGGCTGCGGTTGCGGCGCGCCGACCGGCCGCACGTACACCCAGGCGTCCTGCGCGGGGACGGGGCTGCCGACCTTGTCGAGGAGCAGCGCGAGGTGGCGCGGGTCGGGCTGGAACCCGTCGTACGTGAGGTCGGCGACGTACCGGGTGAGGGGACCGGCCGGCTTGTCGGCCTTCGGCCGCCACCACAGGTGCTGGATGGCCTGCTTGGGGGCGCCGGGGCGCCAGTCGACCTCGACCTCGCCGAGGTTGGTGACGCCGACGACGTCCTTGCCGCTGCCCCAGAGCCAGTACGCGGCACTGTGGTCGCGGGCGGCCACGGACCGCTGGGCCAGGGCGTCGGTGCGGCTGGCCGGGTCGGGGCGGCGGGGACGGGGGAGCGGGGCCCCCGCGTCGGCCGGTTCGGCTGCCCGGTGGCTGAGGAACCTCAGGCCGTACCGCCACTCCGGGGTCTTCACGAGCACCGTGGAGAGGTTCTCCTTGCCGACCGCGGGAGTGCCCTTCACCGACCACACCCCGAGGCCGTTCGTGCCGATGGCCATCGAGGCGCCGGTGGGGTTGCGCCAGCCGGCCTTGCCCGTGGTCGGCAGGACCCCCGCCTGCAGCACCGCCTGCCGCTCGAACTCGCGGGTCAACTGGTGGTGCATCGCCAGGGTCTTGGGCTCCTCGTTCTTCAGGGAGCTGGACGTGAACTGGACGAGTACGCCGTACGTCTGCTGGTCCCGGTCCAGCAGGTACGGCCGCGTCCCGGCGTACCGGAGGGTCGCGGCGAAGCCGTAGTGGACGTCCCCGCTCAGCACGATCAGGCGACGGCGCAGGGACGGCGCGGACGGGCTGCCCCGGGTGAACAGCCGGGCCAGGAGACGCTCGAAGGAGTCCTCGTTGGTGCCCCAGGCCTCGCTGTCGGAGAAGAGGCGGCCCCAGTGCCCCTCCTCGTCCGGCGAGCCGAAGATGTTCGCGGACTTCCTCGGGAGCCTCGCGAGGACCGGTTGGAGGTACTCCTCGATGAACGGGTTGCCGACGACGGGCGCGGGCGAGATCAGGAAGGTCAGCAACTCGTCCTCGGCGCCCGGGAGATCGGCGATCTGCCGGAGCATCCCCTGCGGCGAGAGCAGCGCGGCCGGGTCGTCGGGACCCGGCGGGTACGCGCGCCAGGTGCGGGTGTCGAGGACGATCGCCCGGTGCTTGGCCCAGTCGACCGTGTAGTGCCAGTCCATCGCCTCGGGGTGGCGCGCGGGGATGCCGTCCGCGCCGAGGGGCTGGGTCGTCGGCAGGCTCAGCCGGTTCTGCAGCCAGCCCTCGGCCGCCCCGGCCTTGCGGTCCCAGGCCGACAGCGCGGTGAGCAGCTCGGCGCCGCGCTGCCCGCCCTCGCGCGCGGGGTCGAAGCGGTCGGGCGTGTTGCCCCAGGCCTGGCAGACCGCGTAGGCCGCCAGACCGTTCTGGATCACCCGCCGGCCGAGCGGCGAACGCAGCGACCGGTCCACCCACCGGCGCATGATGTACCAGTCGTCGGTGACCTCGTGGTCGTCCATCATCATGAAGCTCGGGATGTTGGCCAGCGCCCGGCGGACGTCGGGCAAGGTGCCCCGGAACACGTCGAGTTCCTTCAGCTGCTCCCCGAACGTCTTCTCGCCCTTGGCGAGTTGCTTCAGCTCCTTCTTCTCGGCGCCGGTCGGGTCCGCCTTCGCCCGCAGCGCGGCCAGTCGGGCGGCGGCGGTCGGACAGGCGGTGGCGAAGTCGGGCCAGACCTGCGGCCAGAGCACGTCCGACCAGGCCAGCAGGTACATGGCCCAGAAGTCGGCGAAGGTCATCAGATGGCTGCGGCCCTCGTCGGAGTTGAGCCCGGCCGGCCCCTTGACCAGGGGGAGCCGGCTGCCCGGGGCGAGGCGCGGGTCGCCCGGGGGCACACCGGGCAGCACCTCGGCCACGGCACCGAGCTCCGCGGCGGTCTCCCCGATGACGTGCAGCAGCGCGTCGGCGACGTCGTCCGCGTAGATCTGGTCACCCGTCAGGAACAGCTGCTGCGGCCGCCGTTCGCGCGAGGTGACGTCGACCGTGAGGATCTGGTCGACCGTGGCCATGCCGTCGACGCCGCCGCCGTGCGGCTTCCGGCAGGAGGCGTGCAGGACGCGCAGCCTGTTCAGGTCGTCGGGAGGGGTCGTGAAGCTGGGAAGGGCGGGGGCGCCCGGAATCCCCCAGTAGGTGAGCCGGTGGCGCGCGGCCTCCTTCGTGTCGGCCACCGCGCCGGGCGAGTACAGCGTCTGCGTGGGAGCGGCCGCCTGCCCCGGCATCGTCTCGAACCGCACGTCGTACCGGTACATCTCGCCCCAGGCCAGGGCGGAGCCCTCCGGCGTGCGGGCCGTGACGGCGACCACGTGGCAGCGCGCGGCCAGCCGCACGGTGTCCCGGTGTCCGCTCATCAGCTCCCCGGAACCCGCGCCGTCGGTGTCGTCGTCCGCGTACACGGTCAACGTCACCCGGCGCGGTTCGCGCAGCGCGAGCCAGACGGTCACCGACCCGGCGTCGACCCGCCGCAGTACGGGCCCGCAGAGCACCAACGGCAGCCCCATGTCCCCATGTCCCCCTTCCGGCGGCGCCCCGCGAGCGCCGCCCGTGACCGGCCGGCCGCCGGGGAGCGTCCCGGCGGCGAGCCCGCCGAGTCTCGACCGGCTGCTGTGCAGAGGACGTGCAGAACGCGTGCAGACGATGTGAGGGCTGGGCCTAGCTGCCGAGGAGGATGCGCTGGTGCACGCCGCTGAGCTCGGCCCCCGGCTCGACGCCGAGCTCGTGGACCATGCGCTGCCGGGCGTCCCGGTACGTGGCCAGCGCGTCGGCCCGCCGCCCCGCCTGGTGCAGCACGCTCATGAGCCTGGCCAGGACCCCCTCGCGCAACGGGTACGCCAGGGCGAGCCCCTGGAGCCCGGCGATCGCCGCCTCGGGCCTGCCGAGCGTCAGGTTCGCCTCCGCGAGCAGCTCGACGGCCCGCACCCGCAGGTCCTCCAGGCGGCACGCCTCCGCCTGGACGGCGGCGAGCGTGTTCAGGTCGCCGTACGCCGGGCCCTGCCACAGCGCGAGCCCCGTGGTCAGCTGTTCGTGCGCCGACTGCGCCCGCCCCGCGGCGAGTTCGTGCCCGCCGGCCGCGAGGAGGCGCTCGAATCTCCGCGCGTCGACCTGATCGGGCTGCACCTCCAGGCGGTAGCCGCCCGGGACTCCCCGGATCCGGGGCCCGGCCGCCGGAGCCACGGCCGGGGCGGCGGTCTGAACGGCCGGGGCCGCGGTCTGAACCGGCGCGGCGAAGACCGCGCGCAGCCGTGACACGTACGTCTGGAGCGTGTTGACCGCGCTGGCCGGTTCGCGGCCCTCCCAGACCGCGTCCACCAGCATGGCCAACGGCACCGTTCTTCCTTGGGACATGAGAAGCGTGGCCAGGACCGCGCGCTGCCGCGCGCCTCCCACGGGCAGCGACCGTCCCGCGTACCGCACGTCAAGACCACCCAGGACGTGCAGGTCCCACCCCTCGTCCACCGTCATGCGAACTCCCCCCTCCGGCGCGACGCTGCGCCGGTTTCCGAAGTGTTGGGCCCGGAGTGTTCCAGAAGTCCATAAACGTCGGATCAACGCAAGACGCGTGCGGGGGCGCACGTGAACGTCACGTTCCCCGCACGTGGTCCGCACGTGGTCCGCACGGCGTTCGCGCCAGCCTCTGGCCCGTACCGACACGAGGGGGAGGACGGTCATGACCATCAGGTGGATCCCGGGGGCGGAGCGGCTCGGCGACGGAATCATCGGCGGACCGATGGACACCCCGGACGCGCCGCCCCGGGTCGTCTGGCACACCACCGAGAGCGGCGCCGGTGACACGGCCTTCGCGTCGGTCGGCGCGTACCTCATGAGGACCGGTGCCGAGCCGCACCTCCTGTACGACCCCACGACCGACCGCCTGGGGCAGTTCGGGCCGCTGGACCGCAGTGCCCGCGCGCTGCGCAACGACGGATCCACGCGCACCAACCGGACGGGCCGGGTGTGCGTGCAGGTCGAGGTCCTGGCCCGTGCGGAGAAGCCGTTCACGGAGTACTGGAAGCCGGGCCCGCGCTTCGCCGCCCTCCTGGCCGCGGTCCGCTCCTGGGGCGTCCCCGACCGGTGGCCGGCCGGTGGCCTGGCCGCCTCGCCGGGTGCGCCGGCCCCCAGATCATCGGCCGTATGGCTGTCGTCCGGCGGTCACTACGGCCACGCGAACGTCCCCGGCAACGACCACTGGGACCCGGGCGCCATCTCACGCACCGCCCTGCTCGCGGCGGGCGGCGTCCTCGCCGACGCGGACGTCGTCGTCAGACTCTCCCGGGTGGTCGCCGCGGCCCGCCTCGACCCGACGGGCCCCCAGGGATCGGCGGCGCACCGCGCGGACGTCCTCCCCGTGGAACGGGCCCTGGTCGCCGAGGGCCTCCTCGCCGCCCCCTGGGCCGACGGCTCCTTCGGCACGAGGACGAAGGCGGCCTACGCCGCGTGGCAACGCCGCTGCGGCTTCACCGGCCCGGACGCCGACGGCGTGCCCGGGGAGGGCACGTTGCGCCGCCTGGGCCGGACGCACGGGTTCACCCTGAGGCCCTGAGGGGCGCCGCCCTGCGGGGCCGCTGCCTCTCGGCGAGCGTCGGCCCAGGCCGTGTCGGCGCGCGTCAGCCGAGGTCGTGGCCGGTCACCGCGCGGGCGTACGAGCGCAGGGCGGTGATCACCTCGGCGCGGGTGCGGCGGCCGGAGAGGATCTCCATCTGGTAGCCGTCCTCCATGGCGACGAAGTTCGCGGCGAGGAGCCGGGGCGGGTCGGCCAGGGTGAAGTGGCCCTGGGCCTGCCCCAGGACGAGGACGGCGTGGTAAACGGAGATCTGCCGCTCCGTCAGCGCGCTGTCGAGGGCCGCCGCCTTGGCGTCGCGCAGGCAGCGCGGCCAGTACTCGTAGAGCAGGCGGGTCAGCGCGTCCTCGGGGCCGGTGGCCGGGCCGCGGTCGATGCAGGCGCGCAGCTGGTCCCGGGCATCGGTGAACTGTTCGGCGGCGCGCTCGCGCTCCTGGCTGTAGCGCTCGATCGCCCGCTGGTACGTCTCGTACACGAGGGCGTCGAGATCGCCGTAGTAGAGCACGGCCGCCGGTGTCACCCCGGCCTCGTCGGCGACGTCGCGCAGGCGCAGCCCGTCCAGGCCGCGGACGAGGAGTGCCCGCTGTACGGCGGCGCTCAGCTCCGCCCTGCGGTCCGCCTTGCCCCGCTTGCCCGACGCCATGGATCGCCCCTTTGCCTTCCGAGCCACATTTCGTTCTCGCATTTAACAACATGATCCCAGGCCTTGACGAGACAGATGACCGGTTCTTAAATCTCGGTTTAACAAACCGCGTCTCACGTCAGGAGCCCCCGCTGTGACGCTCGCATCGCAGGACACCCCCGCCGGACCGAGACCCGTCGGAACCTCCGGCCCCGCGGACAAAGGCCTCCGCCGCGGCAGCGTCGGCCTGCTCGGGGTGGTCGCCCTCGGGCTGTCCTCCACCGCGCCGGCGTACTCCATCGCCGTCACGCTCGGCCTGGTGACGATGACCGTCGGGGACCTCGCGCCCGCCGCGCTGCTGATCGGCTTCGTGCCGATCCTGCTCACCGCCTTCGCGTTCCGCGAGCTCAACCGGGACATGCCGGACTGCGGCACCACCTTCGTGTGGAACACCCGCGCCTTCGGCCCCTGGGCCGGCTGGCTCGTCGGCAGCTGGGTGCCCACCGTGGCCACCCTCTTCGCCATGACCGCGCTGGCCCAGGTCAGCGCGGCGTACCTGCTCTCCGTCCTCGGCCTCGACAGCCTGGCCGACAGCGACGTCGCCGTGACCGCCACCGGTCTGCTCCTGCTCGCCGGAGCGACCGCCCTGGCCCGCCGGGGGCTCCAGCTCGCCACCGGCATCCAGTACGCGCTGCTCGGACTCCAGCTCGTCGCCCTGTTCGGGCTCGGCTTCGCCGCCTTCACCCGCCCCGGCGCCGCGACCCCCTCGTTGTCCTGGCTCGACCCCTTCGCCTTCGACGGCGCCGGGCCCTTCGCCGAGTCCGTGCTCCTGTGCCTCTTCATCTACTGGGGCTGGGACGCGCTGATCACCGTGAACGAGGAGAGCGAGGACGCCGACCGCGTCCCCGGCCGCGCCGTCCTGATCTCCACCTCCGTCCTCCTCGTCACCTACCTCTTCACCGCGTTCGCCGCCGTCGCCTACGCAGGGACCGGCACCAGCGGCATCGGCCTCGGCAACCCCGACAACGCCACGGACTTCCTCGCCGCCCTCGCCCCGCCGCTCCTCGGGAACGCCCTGGCGACCGTCGTCCAGCTCGCCGTCTGCGTCAGCGCCCTGTCCGCGATGCTCACCTGTCTCGTCGGCAGCGGACGCGGCTGGCTGTCGATGACCACCCACGGAGCCATGCCCGCCCTGTTCGGGCGCGTCCACCCCCGCCACCGGACACCCACCGCCGGCACCGTCTTCTTCGGCGCGGCCACCGCCGTGACGCTGGTCGTCCTCAAGGCCGCCTCGCCGCGCTTCCTCGGCGACGCGATCCTCTGCGTCGGCCTGCTGATCGCCTGCTACTACGGCGCCACCGCCTTCGCCTGCGTCTGGCACTTCCGTCACCGCCTGCGCGACTCCGCCCGCGACCTGCTCTTCAAGGGCGTGCTGCCCGCGCTCGGCGGGCTCATGATGCTCGCCGCGCTGGCCCGCAGCGCGTACGACACCATCGCCCCCGACTACGGAAGCACCTCCTTCCACGGCATCGGCGGCGTCTTCCTCCTCGCCGTCGGCGCCGTGGCCCTCGGGGTCCTCGTCGTCCTCCTCGTCCGCCGCTCCTTCCCCCGCTTCTTCCGCGAGGGCAAGGACTCCGTCGCCCCGCCGGCCCCCACCGGCTCCACCCGCAACGAAAGCTGATCCACCCATGCGCACCCTGGCCATCGCCGCCGTCCAGACCGCCCCCGTCCCGTACGACCTCGACGCCTCCTGGGACCGGTTCGCCCACCAGATCCGTACCGTCCACGAGGTCTTCCCGCACGTCCAGCTCGTCGTCGTCCCCGAACTGTTCCTCGCCGCCGAGGGCCCGCTGCTCGCCGAACACCCCGAGAACTGGATGGAGAAGGCCGCGGTCCCCGTCCCCGGACCGCTCACCGACCGCCTCGGCGAACTGGCCAGGGAGACCGGGCTGTGGCTCGTCCCCGGCACGGTGTTCGAGCGCACGCCGGACGGCACGATCCACAACACCGCGCTCGCGATCTCGCCCGAGGGGGCGATCGCCGCCACCTACCGGAAGGTCTTCCCCTGGCAGCCGTACGAGCAGGCCGCGCCCGGGAACCGCTTCACCGTCTTCGAGATCCCCGGCATCGGCCGCGTCGGCCTGGCCATCTGCTACGACGGCTCCTTCCCCGAGACCGTCCGCCAGCTCGCCTGGCTCGGCGCCGAGGTCGTCATCCAGCCCACCCTGACCACCACACGCGACCGCGAGATGGAACAGGTCTGCGCCCGCGCCAACGCCTGGACGAACCAGGTGTACGTCGTCAACGTCAACGCCTCCGACCCGGCCGGCGTCGGCGCCAGCCTGATCGTCGACCCCGAGGGCACCGTCCGCCAGCAGGCGGGAGGCGGCGAGGAGGTCCTCGTCGACGTGCTCGACCTCGACGCCGTCACGCGGGTACGCCGGTACGGCTCCGCAGGCATCAACCGCCCCTGGAGCCAGCTGGCCCGCCACGGAGCGGGCATCGAGCTGCCCATGTACGGCGGCACGTTCCGCACGCCCGACTGGCACGAGGAGTCCGACGGGAGCTGATCCGGGCCGGCGACGGATCAGAGCCGGGGACGGATCAGGGCCGGGGACGGATACGCGACGCCCGCCCGCATCCGCCTCGTACCGACACGCGGAAGAGAGGGCGGCGGCCGGACCGGTGCCGCCGTACGTCCCCGGGGAGGGTTCTCATGTCCGCACCCGCGCGCTGGGCGCGCAGACTGCTGCCGCTGCTGGTGCTCGTCGTCTGGCTCGGCATCGGTGGCGGGCTCGGCCCGTACGCCGGGAAGCTCGGCGAGGTCGCCACCAACGACCAGGCCGCCTTCCTGCCGCGCGACGCCGAGTCGACCAGGGTGCTGCGGGCCCAGGAAGCGTTCCGCCAGGAGAAGAGCCTCCCCGCTCTGGTCGTGTGGACGGCGGGCGGCGGCGGGGCCCTCGGCCCGTCCGCCCAGACCGCCGCGACCCGGGCCCTCGCCTCCCTCACCGGCACCGACGGCGTGGTGGGCCGGCCCTCCCCGGCCTTCCGCTCGGAGGACGGCGAGGCCCTGCGGGGGATCGTGCTGCTCAGCCCCGACCTCGGGGACGAACTGACCGTCGTCCTGGGGGAGGTGGAGGCCGCCGCCTCCGCCGTACCGGGCACCGAGGTGTGGCTCGCGGGGCCCGCCGCGACCCAGGCCGACCTCAAGGACGCCTTCGCGGGCATCGACGGCATCCTGCTCGCCGTCGCCCTGACGACGGTCCTCGTGATCCTGCTCCTGGTCTACCGGAGCGTCCTGCTGCCACTGCTCATCATCGCCGGCGCGGTCCTCGCCCTCGGCCTGGCCTGCGCCCTCGTCTACGCGCTCGCCGACCGGGACGTCGTCCGCGTCGACGGCCAGGTCCAGGGCATCCTGTCCATCCTCGTCATCGGCGCGGCCACCGACTACGCCCTGCTCCTCGCCGCCCGCTACCGCGAGGAGCTCGGCGGACACGACGGGGACAAGGTGCCGGCCATGCGGGCCGCGCTCCGGCAGTCCTTCGGGCCGATCGTGGCCAGCGCCGCCACCGTCGCGCTCGGCCTGCTCGCCCTGCTGTTCAGCGACCTCACCAACAACCGGGCCCTCGGCCCGGTCGGCGCCATCGGCATCGTCTGCGCCGTCCTGAGCTCCGTGACCTTCCTGCCCGCCGCCCTGGTGCTGCTCGGCCGTGCCGCGTACTGGCCGTCCCGTCCCCGGCCCGCCGCCGACGGCGAGGCGGCCCACCCCGTGTGGCGCAGGGTCGCCGGGATCGTCGACCGGGCGCCCCGCAAGGTCTGGGCCGGATCCCTCGCGGCCCTGCTCGCCTGCGCCGCCTTCTCCTTCACGCTGGACTCCAAGGGTGTCCCCTTCGACGAGATCTTCGTCAAGGACGCCCCTTCCGTCGCCGCGCAGGAACGTCTCGGCGCGCACTTCCCGGGCGGCGCGGGGAACCCCGCCGTCGTCATCGCGGACGCGGACGCGGCGGAACGGGTGCGGACCACCTCGGCCGGCGTCGACGGCGTCGACTCCGCGGTACTCGTCACCGCTCCGGGCACGTCCCGGCCGCTCGTCGCCGACGGGCGCGTACGGATCGACGTGACCCTCGCCGACGCCGCCGACTCGGCCGCCGCGGAGGGCACGGTCGTCGCCCTGCGCGCCGCCCTCCACGCGGTCCCCGGGGCCGACGCCCTCGTCGGCGGACCGACCGCCCAGAGGTACGACACCCAGGTCACGGCCGAACGGGACAGGAGCCTCATCGTCCTCGTCGTACTCGCCGTCATCCTGGCCGTCCTGGCCGGCCTGCTGCGCTCGCTCCTGCTCCCCGTGCTCCTGGTGGCCACCGTCGCGCTCAACTTCCTCGCCACGCTCGGCGTCTCCGCCCTCGTCTTCGAACACGTCCTGGGCTTCACCGGCACCGACTCGGCCGTGCCCCTCTACGGCTTCGTCTTCCTCGTGGCCCTCGGCGTCGACTACAACATCTTCCTCATGTCACGGGTGCGCGAGGAGACGGAACGACACGGCACCCGCGAGGGCCTGCGTCGCGGCCTGATCGCCACGGGCGGGGTCATCACCTCGGCCGGCGTCGTCCTCGCCGCCACCTTCGCGGCCCTCGGCGTGATCCCGCTGGCCTTCCTCGTCCAGATCGCCTTCATCGTGGCCTTCGGGGTGCTGCTCGACACCCTGGTGGTCAGATCGTTCCTGGTCCCGGCCCTCGTACGGGACATCGGCGCCGCCGTCTGGTGGCCGGGAGCCCTCCGTCACCGTCCCTGAGCGGCGGCGGGGCCGGGCGGCCGTCTCATCCGGCGCGATCGGGGCACACGCCCTTCCGAGGGTCACCCGACCCCCGTCCGCGAGGAGGCGTCATGAAAGCAGTCACCTGGCACGGCAAGCGGGACGTCCGGTACGACTCGGTGCCCGACCCCGTCCTCCGCGACCGCGACGACGTGATCGTACGGATCACGACCACCGGCCTCTGCGGTTCCGACCTGCACCTCTACGAGGTCCTGGGCGCCTTCCTCGACCCCGGCGACATCCTCGGGCACGAACCGATGGGCATCGTCGAGGAGGTGGGTCCGGATGTCACCGCGCTGAAGGCCGGGGACCGGGTCGTGGTTCCCTTCAACGTCTCCTGCGGTTCCTGCTTCATGTGCACCCAAGGGCTGCACTCCCAGTGCGAGACGACCCAGGTCCACGAGCACGGAACGGGAGCCTCCCTCTTCGGCTACACGAAGCTCTACGGCCAGGTGCCGGGCGGTCAGGCCCAGTACCTCCGGGTCCCCTTCGGCGACAGGTTGCCCATCCGGGTCCCCGAAGGCCCGTCCGACGACCGCTTCGTCTACCTCTCCGACGTCCTGCCCACGGCCTGGCAGGCGGTCGAGTACGCCGCAGTCCCGAGCGGCGGCAGCATCGCCGTGCTCGGCCTCGGCCCCATCGGCGACATGAGCTGCCGCATCGCCGCCCACCGCGGCGCCGGCACCGTCATCGGCGTCGACCTCGTACCGGAACGGCTGGAGCGGGCCCGGCGGCGCGGCGTCCACGCCCTGGATCTGAAGGAGCACGGAGACGGGCTGACGGACGCGGTCCGGGAGCTCACCGGGGGACGCGGCCCGGACGCCGTCATCGACGCGGTCGGCATGGAGGCCCACGGCAGCCGCGTCGCCGCCGCCGCTCAGGAGCTGACCACCTTCCTCCCCGACTCGGTGGCCGCGGCGCTGTCGAAGCGCGCGGGCGTGGACCGGATGGCCGCGCTCCACACCGCCGTCGACCTGGTCCGCCGCGGCGGCACCGTCTCGGTCTCCGGGGTGTACGGCGGCGCCGCCGACCCGCTGCCGATGCTGACCATGTTCGACAAGCAGCTCACCCTGCGCATGGGCCAGGCCAACGTCCGGCGATGGGTGGACGACCTCCTCCCGCTGCTCCTCGACGGCGACCCCCTGGGCGTCGACGACTTCGCCACCCACCACCTGCCGCTCGCGGAGGCCCCGGAGGCGTACGCGATGTTCCAGGAGAAGCGGGACGGCGCAGTGAAGATCCTCTTCACGCCCTGAGCCGACGCGACCGGGGAATGGACACCCGGCCGCCTGGGCAGACGCCTCGCGCGGGCGGCCGGACCGGCCGTCGGCAGCCCCTCCGACGTGGGGAGGAACCATGGCCGTACGGATCCGACTGGTCCACGCGGCGCCCGCCGACGTGTGGGCGGTGCTCGCCGACCCCGACCGCTACGCGGACTGGGTGGTCGGCACCAGCGCGTCGCGCCCCGCCGAGGGCAGCTGGCCCGAGCTGGGCTCAGCCCTCGCGTACGACGTCGGGCTCGGCCCGTGGACGGCCTCGGGCACCACCGTCGTACGCCGGGTGGAATGCCCCCCGGGAACTGGAACTGGAAGTCGACAGCGGTCCCCTCGGGACGGTCCGCGTGGCGGTCGAAGTACGTCCCTGGGGCCGGGAGGCCCTGGTCATCGTCGACGAGCACCCCCTGCAAGGCGTCGTCGGCGCGCTCCACAACGTCGCGCTCGACGCGCTGATCCAGCTGCGGCACCGCGACATGCTGCGGCGGCTGGCGAACGTGGCGGAGGAGTGAGGACGAGACGGAGGGAGTCGGTTCCCGTGCCCCGAACGGCGCTGATCGTGATCGACATGCTCAACACGTACGAGCACGAGGACGCCGAGGCCCTGGTGGCCTCCGTGCGCGAGAGGCTCCCCGGCGTCACGGCCCTCCTCGCCCGGGCACGTGCCGGGGAGTCGCCCGTCGTCTACGTGAACGACAACTTCGGGCGCTGGCGCTCCCACCACGGCGAGATCCTCGACGTGGCCCTCGCGGGCCGCCACCCCGACCTGGTCGAACCGGTCACACCGGCAGAGGACGACCTGTTCGTGGTCAAGGCACGGCACTCGGTCTTCTACGAGACCCCGCTGGCCTACCTGCTCGGCCGGCTCGGCGCGGAGCGGCTGGTCCTGTGCGGGCAGGTGACCGAGCAGTGCGTCCTCTACTCGGCCCTGGACGCCCACATCCGGCACTTCGAGGTCGTCGTGCCCGAGGACGCGGTCGCCCACATCGACGGCGCACTGGCCCGCGCGGCCCTGCGCATGATGAGCCGCAACATGGGCGCGGACGTCTGCGAGGCGGCGGACGTCGCCTTCGGCGGCTGAACGCCCCACCGGCCGGGGCGACGGTCGCGTCCACGGGACTCACCGCCCGCGGAGGGCGCGGTCCATCGGGCTCATCGGGCTCATCCGGCGGAGACGGTGGCACCGCAGCGCGGTCCGGGCGAGGGCGTGCGCCGTGACAAGCAGTCGCGCGTACGGGTCCCACGAGGACGCGTTCCCGGGGCCGCACCGCCGCCCTTACGGCGGCCCGGGCGACGCGCTCCGGCGCGGCCGCGACGACCCGCGCCCCGTGTCCGGCGCACGCGAGGGCGGTGGCCCGGCCGGTCCCGCTGGAAGCGCCGGTCACGACGACGACGGCGTCGCGCATCCTCACACCCCGCGTCTCACCACCCTCGGCCCACTTCATGTGCCGATCCGGGCAAGTGACCTTCGCGGGGCCGTGCGAGGTGGGACGATCGCGGCATGCCTCTGCCTCGGCCGGACCTGATGACCTCGCTGATCCTGCGTACCGACTTCGACGACGAGGGAGCGTGGGACTCGCTCCGCGCCGCGGTCGACGCGGCAGGTGAGTACCCCCGTGCCACGTACGTCAGCGACCGGCGTTTCGCGGGCGCGGAGGTTCCCGCCGTACTGGCGGAGGAGGCCGCCGCGGACGCGGACGACAGGATCGGCGACGTGTTCCTGGCCGACACCACCACGATGAGCGACCCGGAGCGTCCGCTGCTGGCCGTGGACCTCTCGTACAAGCCCGGACGGACGTTCAGGGTCCCGGCCCGGTGGTTCCCCGACGTCGCGGCTCACCTCAGCGTCGCCCAGCTGACCTTCGCTGACTACGCCGAGGCCGTTGACGGGTCGGGCACCTTCCGCGGGTTCGCCGAGGGCCGCTGACCCTCCGTCGCGACGCTTCCGCACGCCCGCCGGGGGCGGGCCCGACGGGGAACCGTCGGACTCGCCCCCGGTAGGGGAGAAGCGGAGGGGATCAGCAGGCGCCGAGGTCCTGCCAGACGCCCCACTGGCCGGTGGTGCCGGGCTCCTCGCCGGTGGTCCACCACTTGGCCTTCCAGGTGTGGCCCTTGTGGGAGACCTGCTGGCCGCCGGTGTAGATCGAGGTGCTCACCCAGGGGGCCGCCGTGCACTGGGTGGCGCCGCCGGTGACGGTCAGGGAGAGGACGGCCGCGTGGGCGGCGGACGGGCCCGAGCCGTTGACGACGACCTGGTACGTGCCGGAGACGGCGGCCGTCGTGGTGGTGAGGGTCAGCGTCGAGGAGCCGCCCGCGGTGACCGAGGCGGGGCTGAGGGAGGCGGTGACGCCGGCGGGGAGGCCGCTGACCGAGAGGGCGACCGTCTGGGCCGCGCCCGCGGTCACGGCGGTCTTCACGGTGGCGGTGGTGGAGGCGCCCGCGGCGACCGTCGCGGAGGCGGGGGTCGTCGTCACCGAGAAGTCGTCGGTGGGGGCGGTGGTGCCGCTGGTGAAGGGGCTGAAGATGTGGGAGAAGTCCCAGGTGTTCTGCTGGATGCCGGAGCAGTTGTCGGCGGCGGCGCCGCCGGGGCAGCCGCCGTTGTCACGCTGGAGCGCCCAGAACGAGAGGGTGTTGATGCCCTTGGAGACCGCCCAGTCGTACACCGTGCGGGCGTTGGCCAGGGTGAAGGTCTCGGCGGGGCCGAAGTCGTCGACGCCGATCATCTCGGTGACGCCGACCATGGCCCAGAGCTGGGCCGGGGTCTTGGTGGGGTACAGCTTGGCGAGCTGGTCGTACAGGCCCTGGGCGGCCGTCTTGGTGTCGGCGGCCATGTCGTGGGCCGCGTTGTCGTAGTAGTCGAAGGTCATGAGGTTGACGACGTCGACCTTCGCGCCGTTGGTCACGGCGTTCTTGAGCACGGCGAGGCCGCTGGCGGCGAGTCCGTGGGTGGTCGTCGGCAGGGTGTACGAGATCTGGATCTTGCGCCCGTTGGCCGCGGCCCAGTCCTGGAGGACCTTGATGGCCTTGTTCCGCCGGTCGATGCCGGCGGTGTTGTCGAGCGAGTCGACCTCGATGTCCATGTCGAGCCGCGTCACGTCGTAGGTCGTGATGACCTTCTGGTAGACGGCGGCGATCTGGTTGACGTCGGTGCAGCTGTCGGCGATCTCGGTGCCGGTGGTGTCCGCCGTGTACCCGCCGAAGGAGGGGATGACGTCGCCGCCGCGGGACTGGATGGTCGCGATGTCGGCGCCGAACGTGGCCGGGGCCACCGGCATGCCGGAGTCGCCGTTCCAGTACGCGGTGCACGACCCCTTGGTGGCCGTCTGGAGGAAGGCCATGGTGAGGTGCTTGGCCCCGGACTGGGCGCTGAGGGCGGCCGGGCTCTCGCCGGTCCAGGCCTCGAAGTAGGGGGCGAAGACGTGCTCGGGGAGCGGGGTCGCGGCCTGGGAGGGGGCGGCGGCGACCGCGGCGAGGCCCAGGGCGGCCACCGCGGTCACGGCCGCGGTGAGGGCCGAGCGGAGCGAACGTACGCGTCTCATGGGTCATCCAATGACGGTGGGGGAGTGCGCCAACAGGCCTGCCGGGCACGGGTGTCGACGTAGGAAGTTGCCCTGTCGGCAGGGGCACGTCAATGGTCTGGGCCAAAGTTGGACTAGACCAATTACGCGATTCCTTGTGTGGTGCATCCAGTGACCGTGGGCGCGTGCTGCCGCGATGCGTCCAGGCCCCCCGATTGGTTCAGTGAGCCACATATGTGAGTTGTGCATGTCAAGATGAGCTGCCCGCACCGTGCCTCCGACCCCAAGGGGACGTAGTGAAGACACCGGCGTACGTCACCAGGGGCGCCCTCGCCCTCACCGGCGCCCTCGCCCTGGTCATCGCCCTCCCGACCAGCGCCCTCGCCGCCCCGCCCACCGCCCTCCCCGCCAGCGCCGACGGCCTCGAACAGACCTTCCAGCCGGCCTTCGACTACGACACCGACGGCTGCTACCCCACCCCCGCGATCGGACCCGACGGAACGCTCAACGGCGGCCTCAACCCCACCGGCGCCCTCAACGGCCAGTGCCGCGACTCCGGGGACCTCGCCAACACCAACGGCTACGCACGCGCCAAGTGCAACAACGGCTGGTGCGCGATCCTCTACGGCCTCTACTTCGAGAAGGACCAGGCCCTGCCCGGCAGCAGCCTCGGCGGCCACCGCCACGACTGGGAACACGTCGTCGTCTGGGTCAAGGACAACGAGGCGCAGTACGTGTCCACCTCGGCCCACGGCAACTTCGTCACCAACGGGCGCGGCGCCCTGCGCTGGGACGGCACCCACCCCAAGGTCGTCTACCACAAGGACGGCATCGGAACCCACTGCTTCCGGCCCGCCAACAGCAACGACGAGCCCCCGGAGAACCACCGGCAGGCCTGGCAGTACCCGACCCTGGTCGGCTGGAACGGCTACCCCGCCGGCCTGCGCGACAAGCTGAGCCAGGCCGACTTCGGCAGCGCCGTCTTCGGCCTCAAGGACGCCAACTTCGCCGCCCACCTCGCCAAGGCCAAACCGTCCGGTATCCCCTTCGACCCGTACGCCTGAACCCGGATTCGCTCACTGATCACGAAGGGATGAACATGCCCCGATGGCGCCCCGCCGGTCACGGCGGGGCGCCACGCTGCCGACGTGCGAAAAGAAGGCAACCGGGTCGTTCCGACACAACGGCAGGGGCAAGGGCAGGGGCAGCGACAAGGGCTACGACCCGGGCTCGGGCAAGGGCGACGGAGGAGGCAACGGGACACCGAGAGAGGCCCCTTGGCCGCCGGCCGCGCCACACCCTTCCGGCCGCGCCGCCGGCCCCCGTACCGGACCGGCCCCACCACCGAGGCGCGCCTCCGCTACTGGTTCGACACCGTGCTGACCCGCGGCACGCCCGCCCTTGTCGCCTGGCTCGCCCTCGCCTGTCTGCTGCTCGTCGTCCCCGTCTCCGCCCTCCTCGTCTGGACCGACGACCACGCGCCGGCCTCGCTGCGCTCCCGTGTCGCGGCGGTCTGGCGGAGCACCGGGCAGACCTTGCGCCTCGGCGGCGAGGTCGGCCCGCCGCTGCGCGTCGCCCTCTCCGTCCTCCTCGCCCTGATCGCCCTCCTCTACGTCTCCACCCTCGTCAGCCTCATCACCACCGGCATCACCGACAAACTCATCGCCCTCAACCGCGGCCACTCCACCGTCCTGGAACGCGGACACACCGTCGTCCTCGGCTGGTCCGAGCAGATCCCCACCGTGGTCGGCGAACTGCTCACGGCCCAAGCCGGCGCCGCCCGCCGGGGCCAGACCGTCGTCACACTCCTCGCCGACCGCGCCAAGACGGTGATGGAGGAGGAACTCCGCGCCGCCCTCGGCGCCATCGGCCGCACCCGGGTCATCTGCCGTACCGGCCGCCCCGCCGACCCCGCCGCGCTCGCCCGCGTCAGCCCGGCGACCGCCGAGTCCGTCCTCGTCCTGCCCCGCGACCGCCCCCGCGACGACACCGAGACCGTGAAGACCCTGCTCGCCCTGACGGCCGCCGCCGGTCAGGACCACCCGGTGCGCGTCATCGCCGCCGTACGCGGCGACCGCCACCTCACCGCCGCGCGTCTCGCCGGCGGCCCCCGGGCCACCGTCCTGCACACCGACGACATCACCGCGCGCCTGCTCGTCCAGTACGCACGGAGGCCCGGCCTCTCCCAGGTCCACCAGGAACTCCTGGACTTCGCGGGCCACGAGTTCCACACCCTGTCCGCACCGGGTCCCGAGGGCATGACGTTCAGGAAGGCCGCCGCCCGCTGCCCGGAGTCCTGCGCGGCGGGTCTGGTACGTCCCGACGGCACCGTCCTCCTCAACCCGCCCGCCGACACCCGACTGGCCCCTGGCGACCGCCTCCTCGTCGTCGCCGAGGACGCCCGCTCGACCCACCCCGCCGACCCTCCGGTGCCCTACGACCCGACGGCCCTCGCCCCGCCGCCGCCCCCGGCGCCCGCCCGCCCCGAGCGCCACCTCCTCCTGGGCTGGAACCGCCGCGCGCCCCGCGTCGCCGACCAACTGGCGCGGAGCACAGCCCCCGGCACCACGCTCGACGTCGTCGCCCCGCCCACGGCCTCGACGCTCGCGGACATCCGCTCCACGGCCCGGGCCCTGGGCCACCACCTGTCGTTCCACCACGACCCCGGCGACCCCACCGTGCCGGAGACGACGGCCGCGCGGGACCTCACCGGCTACGACGCCGTCCTCGTCCTCGGCCCCGACCACACCCGAGGCCACGCCGAACCGGACGACCACACCCTCCTCACCCTCCTCCACCTCCGCGAAGCGCTGGGCCGCCAGGCGCACTCCGGCCCCACCCGCGTGGTCGCCGAGCTGACCGACGACCGGAACCTCCCCCTCGCGCCCCGCTCGGCCGCGACCGACTACGTCGTCACCGGCCGGGTCATCGGCCTCCTGATGACCCAGATCTCGCAGAACCCGCACCTGGCCGCCGTCTTCGAGGAGCTCTTCGCCGCCGACGGCAACTCCGTCCAGCTGCACCCCGCCGCCCACTACGTCGCCACGGGCCGCCCCGCCTCCTTCGCCACCGTCGCCGAGGCCGCCGCCCGCCGGCGGGCCTGCGCCATCGGCTACCGCTCCCACCTCCACGGCGTACGCCTCAACCCGCCCAAGTCCCACGTGCGGCACTGGCACCCCGCCGACCAGATCGTGGTCATCGCTCCGGACGGCTGACCGCGCCCGGCTTCCTCGCCTCGATCAGGGTCCGCGCGGAGTGGGCCACGAACGGCCCCTCCGCCCGGATCCGCGCGTCCAGCTCCCGCAACCGCGGCAGCTCCGCCTCGACCGAGAACCCCGGCACGATCCAGACCACCTTCCGCAGGAACCACACGACGGCCCCGATGTCGTGGAACTCCATCCGCAGCCGCTCGGAGCGCACGTCCACCACGTCGAGGCCGGCGGCCTCGGCCCCCGCCGCCTCGTCCTCCGCGCGCCTGGCCCGGGCCGCCTCCGGCTGCGGCCCCAGGAAGTACTCGACCAGCTCCCAGACGCTCGCCGGTCCGACGTGCTGGGCCAGATAGCTCCCTCCCGGCCGCAGCACGCGCGCGATCTCCTCCCACCACACGGTCACCGGGTGCCGGCTGGTGACGAGGTCGAAGGCATCGTCACCGAAGGGCAGCGGCGGTTCGTCGGGGTCCGCGACCACGACCGCCCCGCGCGGATGGAGCAGCCGCGTCGCCCGCGCGACGTTCGGCGGCCACGACTCCGTCGCGACGATCGTCGGCGGCAGCGCCGGGACCCCGGCGAGCACCTCCCCGCCACCTGTCTGGATGTCCAGGGCCGCGGACACCCCGAGGAGCCGTTCTCCGAGCAGCCGCTGGTATCCCCATGAGGGCCTCGCCTCCGTCGCCCGGCCGTCCAGCCAGGAGAAGTCCCAGCCGTCGACCGACGCCTCGGAGGCTTCCGTGATGAGTTCTTCGAAAGAGCGCGTCATGCCCTGATCATCGCGTCCGCGCAGCACGGAAGCGACTTCCCCGACACCGCAAGGTAACGGAGTGTTGGAAAGATCGGAAGAGATCACGCAAATTTTGCACTGTCATGGCCGCGCAGACAGCGCGGGCGACGCAGAGGGAGGGTGAGTCGCTGGTCCCCAGTGGCCTGCGTGAGGCTCGATTGTCGAGCAATTACGAAATCAGCGCGATATCTTGCGTTCACTTGTCGACGGTGGTTGAGTGTGCCGCGCCCCACACGGCAGGTCGACGACCTCCGGCGGGGCGCCCTCCACGTTCTTGCCCGAAGGGGACTCCATGAGAAGTGCCAGGCTCCGCCGTACCCGCCGCGCCAGCGCGGTCACCCTCGTCTCCGCCATGACGCTCACCGCACTCGCCGCCTGCGGAACGAGCAGCAGCGACACCGACGGTGACGGCGCCTCGCCGCAGCAGACCGGCCCGGCCGACGCCTCCGCTCCACTGGACCCGAAGACGAAGGTGACGCTGACGATCGACTGCATGCCGCCGACGGCGAAGGCGGCCGAGCTGAAGGAGTGGAAGGAGGACGTCGCCGCCTTCAACAAGACGTACCCCAACGTCACGATCGAGGGCCGTTCGACGCCCGGCCAGTGCCTGGAACCGCCGCGGTTCACCGCGATGCTGAAGGCGAAGTCGCAGCCGGACGTGTTCTACACGTACTTCACCGACCTGCCGCAGGTGCTCTCCGAGGACGGCGCCGAGGACATCTCGGCCTACGTCAACGACAAGACGGTCCCCGCCCTCAAGGACATCGACCCCAACGTCCTCGGCTCCCTCAAGCAGGACGGCAAGCTGTACGGCCTGCCCACCAGCAACTACACGATGGGCCTGCTCGTCAACCGCAAGCTCTTCAAGGACGCCGGGCTGAACCCCGACGCCCCGCCGCGCACCTGGGACGAGGTCCGCGCCGCCGCGAAGAAGATCGCCGCGCTCGGCGGGGGAGTCTCCGGCTTCGGCGAGTACTCGGCCGGCAACACCGGCGGCTGGCACTTCACCGCCCAGCTCTACAGCCTCGGCGGCGACATCGTCGACGCGAGCGGCACCAAGGCCGCGTTCAACAACGACCTGGGCAAGCAGGTCGCGAAGAACCTCCGGGCGATGCGCTGGGAGGACGACAGCATGGGCAAGACCCAGCTGCTGAAGTGGGGCGACCTGCAGAAGCAGATAGCCACCGACAAGCTCGGCATGTTCCTCGCCGCCCCCGACGACATCGCGTACATGGTCCAGCAGCTCGGCGCGAAGTACGAGAACTTCGGCATGGGCCCGATCCCCGGCGGCAAGAACACGCTCGCGGGCGGCAACAACTACATGATCAAGAAGGGCATCTCGCCCGACAAGATCAAGGCCGCCGTCGCCTGGCTGAACTACAAGAACCTCACCGTGGGCAAGGGCCAGTTCGACTGGGCCCGCACCAAGGCCGACAAGCTCCCGGTCGGCATCCCGCAGCCCAACTTCTGGCTGAACGGCTCCAAGACCGAGGACGACGCCGCCCGCGTCCAGCACGCCACCATGCCGGTCGCCAACTTCAAGACCTTCATGGACAACCCGGTCCCCGGCAAGGCCGAGCCCCCGAAGGCCCAGGAGATCTACAAGGTCCTCGACAACGTGATGTCCGGCATCCTCACCAACAAGGACGCCGACGTCGACAAGCTCCTGTCGACCGCGGAGACGCAGGTCAACCAGGTCCTGGCCAACCAGTGACGGCACCGGGCGGGGCGACGGTCCCCCGGCGGACCCCCGCCCCGCCCGGCCTCCGGCCTCCCGGCTGCCGGCGGACACGGCAGGCAGTCCCGTACCAAGGAGCACGCATGTCGGCCCCGAGCCTGACCCCGAGCAAGGCGGAGCGCCCCCGCCACCCCGAGCGGCGCCCCCCGCGCCACCCCGAGCGGCCCCCGGCCCCCGGCGGCGCCTTCGCCAGGAGCCTGCGGCGCAACCTGACGGCCCACGGCTTCCTCATCGGCGCCGTCGTCTGCTTCGCCCTGTTCTCCTGGTACCCGATGGTCCGGGAGTTCCTCCTGGCCTTCCAGAAGACCGAGCGCGGCCACTCCGTCTGGGTCGGCCTCGACAACTTCCGCACCGTCGTCGACGACCCCGCCTTCTGGCAGGCCTGGGGCAACACCCTCTGGTACACGGCGCTCGCCCTGGTGCTCGGCTTCCTGGTCCCCTTCCTCCTGGCGATCACGATCAACGAGTTCCGGCACGGCAAGGGATACCTGCGGCTCCTCGTCTACCTGCCGGTGATGCTGCCGCCGGTCGCCGCCGTCCTGCTCTTCCAGTACCTGTACGACCCCGGCTACGGCCTGCTCAACGAACTGCTCGGCTTCCTCGGCATCCCCGGGCAGCAGTGGCTCCAGGACGCCGACCTCGCGATGTTCTCCCTCGTCGTCGCCTCGACCTGGATGAACATGGGCGGCGCCACCCTCATCTACCTCGCCGCGCTCCAGGGCATCCCCGGCGAGCTGTACGAGGCCGCCGAGCTCGACGGAGCCGGACTGCTCCGCAAGATCTGGCACGTGACGATCCCCCAGACGCGCCTGGTCCTCTCGCTGATGCTGCTCATGCAGGTCATCGCGACCATGCAGGTCTTCGTCGAACCGTTCCTGCTCACCGGCGGCGCCGGCCCGGAGGGGTCCACGACCACGGTCGTCTACCTCATCTACCAGTACGCCTTCAACTTCAACAACTACGGCGCCGCGGCGGCCCTCGGCCTGCTCCTGCTCGTACTGCTCGCCGGGTTCTCGGCCGCGTACGTCAAGCTCAGCCGCGCCGAGGAAGAGTAGTCCGGGAGACCCGCATGTCCACACGTACGCTCATCTCGCCGGCCGTCCTCGCCAGGACCCGTGGCAAGCGCCTGTACTGGGGAGCCTTCGCCCTCGTCACCGGCGGCTTCACCCTGGTCTTCCTCGGCCCCCTGTACTGGCTGGTCACCAGCGGCTTCAAGGACACCCAGGAGGTCGTCCGCACCCCGCCGACCCTGGTGCCGGAGAGCTTCACCCCCGGCAACTACAGCCGCGCCTGGGAGGTCATGGACCTCTCCTCCCTCCTGTTCAACACCTTCTACTACGCCTTCGGCGCGCTCGCCTTCCAGCTGGTCCTCGACGTGGCGGCGGCGTACGCGCTGTCCAAGCTGCGGCCCGTGCTCGGCAAGGCGATCCTCGGCATGATGCTCGCCACCCTGATGATCCCGGCGACCGTCCTCGTCGTCCCGCAGTACCTCACCGTGCTCGACGTGCCGATCGTCGAGCGGAACCTGCTGAACACCCCCTGGGCGATCTGGCTGCCGTCCGTCACCAACGCCTTCAACATCTTCCTCCTGAAGCGCTTCTTCGACTCGATCCCGAAGGAGCTCCTCGACGCCGCGTCCATGGACGGGGCGAGCCCGACGCGGATCCTGTGGTCGATCGTCCTGCCGATCTCCCGGCCCATCCTCGGCGTCGTGTCGATCTTCGCGGTCGTCGGCGTCTGGAAGGACTTCCTCTGGCCGATGCTGACGCTGCCCGACCCCGCGAAGCAGACCCTCAACGTGGGGATCTACTCGCTCGCCAACGGTGTGCCGGTCAACGTCCTCATCGCGGCCCTCACCATCGCCTCCCTCCCCACGCTGATCGTCTTCCTGATCTTCCAGCGCAACATCATGGGCGGCCTCACCGCCGGCAGCCTCAAGGGCTGACGCGCACCCCCTCCGCCCGCCTGCCCACCTGCCCGAAAGGACCGTTCCGTGGCAGCCCCTACCCCGTCCCGCACCTCCGACTGGTGGCGCGACGCCGTCATCTACCAGGTCTACCCGCGCAGTTTCGCCGACGGCGACGGGGACGGCACCGGTGACCTGGCGGGCGTCCGGGCGAGACTGCCCCACCTGGCGGCGCTCGGCGTGGACGCCCTCTGGTTCACCCCCTGGTACGACTCCCCGATGGTCGACGGCGGGTACGACGTCGCCGACTACCGGGCCGTCGACCCCGCCTTCGGCACCCTCGGCGAGGCCGAGAAGCTGATCGCGGAGGCCGCCGCACTCGGCCTCCGCGTCATCGTCGACATCGTCCCCAACCACGTCTCCGACCAGCACGCCTGGTTCCGGGAGGCGCTCGCCGCCGGACCCGGAAGCCCCGCCCGCGAGCGCTTCCACTTCCGGCCCGGACGCGGCGAGCACGGCGAACTCCCGCCCAACGACTGGCCCTCCCAGTTCTCCGGGTCCACCTGGACCCGCGTCCCCGACGGCGAGTGGTACCTCCACCTCTTCACCCCCGAGCAGCCCGACCTCAACTGGTCCCACCCCGAGGTCCGCCGCGAGCACGAGGACGTCCTGCGCTTCTGGTTCGAGCGCGGCGTCGCCGGGGTCCGCATCGACTCCGCGGCCCTCCTCACCAAGGACCCCGACCTCCGCGACTTCACCGAGGGCGTCGACCCCCACCCGTACATCGACCTCGACGAGATCCACGACGTCTACCGCTCCTGGCGGGCGATCGCCGACGAGTACGGCGGCGTCTTCGTCGGCGAGGTCTGGCTCCCCGACGCCGAGCGCTTCGCCCGCTACCTCCGCCCCGACGAACTCCACACCGCCTTCAACTTCAGCTTCCTCGCCTGCCCCTGGGAACCCGGCCGGCTCCGCCGCACCATCGACGACACCCTCGCCGAGCACGCCCCCGTCCACGCCCCCGCCACCTGGGTGCTCTGCAACCACGACGTCACCCGGACCGCCACCCGGTACGGACGCGCCGACACCGCCTTCGACTTCGCCACCAAGCGGTTCGGCACCCCCACGGACCTGGAGCTCGGCACGCGCCGCGCCCGCGCCGCCGCGCTCCTCACCCTCGCCCTGCCCGGCTCCGTCTACCTCTACCAGGGCGAGGAACTGGGCCTCCCCGAGGCCGACATCCCCCTGGACCGCATCCAGGACCCGATGCACTTCCGCTCCGGCGGCACCGACCCCGGCCGCGACGGCTGCCGCGTCCCCCTCCCCTGGGAGGCGGCGGCTCCCTCGTACGGCTTCGGCACCCCGGCCGGTACGGAACCCTGGCTGCCGCAGCCCGCCGACTGGGCCCGCTACGCCGTCGACCGGCAGCACGAGGACCCCGGCTCCATGCTCACCCTCTACCGCACCGCCCTCGCGCTCCGCCGTACCGAGCGGGGCTTCGGCGACGGAGCGATGAGCTGGCTCCCGGCGGCCGACGGCGTCCTCGCCTTCACCCGGGACCACGGCCTGACCTGCGTCGTCAACCTCTCCGCCGACCCCGTCGCCCTCCCGCCCCACACGGCGCTCCTGCTCACCAGCGGGCACCTGTCCGCCGACGGCACCCTCCCTCCGGACACCGCCGCCTGGCTGCGCGCCTAGAGCCTGTCTGGCCCTAAGGCCGGTCCGACGCGAGACTCCGCCGCGGCGCCCGCGCGCCGCGGCTCCCTCCTGCCCGAGAAGCGAGCTCAGATGATGATCCCCCGCCGCGTCCGTCCGCGCGCCCGCGCCGGTGCCAGAGCCACCGCCGTCGCCTGCGCGCTCCTCTGCCTCGGTCAGACGGCCGCCGCCACGGCGACCGCCGCCCCCGGCCCCGCCCCCGACCCAGCCCCCACGACCGCCGCCGTCCCCGCCGTCACCCGCGCCGGTCTCGACCCGGTGCTCGTCGCCGGTCGGGGCGCCGAGGTCGCCTTCGACGAGCAGGAGGCGGAGAACGCCCGTACCACCGGCACCGTCATCGGCCCCGACCGCACCCCGTACACCCTTCCCTCGGAGGCGTCCGGCCGGAAGGCGGTCCGGCTCGTCCCCGGCCAGTACGTCGAGTTCACCCTGCCGCGCGCGGCGAACGCCCTGACCGTCCGCTACAGCCTCCCGGACGCGGCCGGCGGCGGCGGGATCACCGCGCCCCTGGACGTCACCGTCGACGGACGTCACCGCAGGACGATGACGCTGACCTCGGCGTACTCCTGGCTCTACAACCAGTACCCGTTCACCAACGACCCCGGCGCCGGCCCGCTCCACCCCGACTGGTGGCTCACCGAGTGCGCCTGCGTCCCGGCCGCCACCACGCCGACGCCCGTCTTCGACAAGCCCTTCCGGCCCACCCACTTCTACGACGAGCAGCGCCTGCTCCTCGACAGGACCTTCCGGGCGGGGGAGACGGTACGGCTCACGGTGCCGGCCGGCAGCCCCGCCGCCTGGACCGTGATCGACCTCCTCGACACCGAACGGGTCGCCCCGCCGCACGTGGAGCGCGGCGGGATCGACGTACGGCTCCTGGGGGCGGACCCCACCGGCCGCCGGGACGCGGCGCCCGCGATCGAGCGGGCCATCGCCCTCGCCCGCCGCCTGGACCGGCCCGTCTACCTGCCGCCGGGCACCTTCCGGGTGGACCGGCACATCGAGGTCGACGACGTCACCCTCGTCGGCGCGGGCAACTGGCACACCGTCCTCAAGGGCCGCCAGGTCACCCTCGCCGAACCGGCCCCCGACGGCTCCCGCCACACCGGTGTCGGCCTCTACGGCAAGCCGGCCGCCGAGGGCGGCAGCCGCGGGGTGCACCTGCGCGGCTTCGCGATCGAGGGCGACGTCCGCGAGCGGATCGACACCGACCAGGTCAACGCGATCGGCGGCGCGATGAGCGACTCCACCGTCGACGGCCTCTACCTGCACCACACCAAGGTCGGCCTCTGGTTCGACGGGCCCATGAGTAACGTCCGGGTGACGGACAACGTCATCGCCGACCAGATCGCGGACGCCCTCAACTTCCACACCGGAGTCACCGACTCGCTCGTACGGAACAACTTCGTGCGCAACACCGGGGACGACGGCATCGCCCTCTGGTCGGAGAAGACCGCCGACGCCCGCAACACCGTCGACCGCAACACCGTCCAGTCACCCACCCTCGCCAACGGCATCGCCGTCTACGGCGGCACCGACACCACCGTCAGCGGCAACCTCGTCGCCGACCCCGTGCGCGAGGGCAGTGGCCTCCACGCGGGCGCCCGCTTCGGCGCCGAACCCTTCACCGGCAGCCTGCGCTTCACGGACAACACCACCGTCCGCGCCGGCACCCTCGACCTCAACTGGCGGATCGGCCTCGGCGCCCTCTGGCTGTACGCCCTCGACGGCTCGATCGACGCCGATGTCCGGGTCACCGGGGACCACTACCTCGACTCCACGCACAACGCCGTCATGCTGGTCAGCGAGTACGGGGTCAGGGACCGGTTCGCCATCCCCTCGGTCCACTTCAAGGACATCCGTGTCGACGGCACGGGGAACTCCGTCGTCAGCGCCCGCACGAAGGGCTCCGCCACCTTCGAGAACGTGGACGCCCGCAACGTCGGGTCGGTCGGCGTGAACAACTGCGGTTCCTTCCACTTCCCCAGCACCGGATCCGAGTTCACCCTCGCCGACCGGGGCGGCAACGACGGCGGCTGGCTGGCCCCCTGGCTGCTGCCGAACACCCTCACCTGCGACGACCGTCCGCCGGTCGTCACGCCCCCGGCCCCCGCGCCGTGGTCCTGACCCCGGGGTGGCGTCCGCTCTGCAATTCGGCTTACTTAAATCAGCTGATTGACGCAATCTTTTTGCAGAGTTTGCGCTAGAGTTGCGTGCATGACGCGACGACTTGCTCAGGTGGCGAAGAAGGTGGGGGTCAGCGAGGCGACGGTGAGCCGGGTCCTCAACGGCAAGCCGGGGGTCTCCGATTCGACCAGGCAGGCCGTGCTCTCGGCGCTCGACGTGCTCGGTTACGAGCGGCCGACGCAGCTGCGGGGCGAACGCGCCCGGCTCGTCGGCCTCGTCCTTCCGGAGCTCCAGAACCCCATCTTCCCCGCGTTCGCCGAGGTCATCGGCGGCGCCCTCGCCCAGCAGGGGCTGACCCCGGTCCTCTGCACCCAGACGAAGGGCGGCGTCTCGGAGGCCGACTACGTGGAGCTGCTGCTCCAGCAGCAGGTGTCCGGCGTGGTGTTCGCCGGCGGGTTGTTCGCCCAGGCGGACGCCCCGCACGACCACTACTACCGGCTCGCGGAGCGCAACATCCCGGTCGTCCTCGTCAACGCGTCGATCGAGGGTCTCGACTTCCCCTGCGTGGCCTGCGACGACGCCGTCGCCATCGAGCAGGCGTGGCGCCACCTCGCCTCCCTGGGCCACGAGAGGATCGGGCTGGTCCTCGGTCCCGAGGACCACGTGCCGTCCCGTCGCAAGCTGGAAGCGGCCCGCGTGGCGGCCGCGGCGGCGGGCATGGCCTGGGACGACGTGCTCTTCGAGCGGTCCGTCTTCTCCCTGGAGGGCGGTCAGGCCGCCGCGACGCGCCTGCTCGGCCGCGGCGTCACCGGCATAGTCTGCGGCAGCGACCCGCTGGCCCTGGGCGCGATCAGGGCCGCCCGGCGGAAGGGCCTGTCGGTCCCCGCGGACGTCTCCGTCGTCGGCTTCGACGACTCCGCCTTCATGACCGTGACCGAGCCGCCGTTGTCGACGGTGCGCCAGCCCATCGAGGCCATGGGGCGCGCGGCCGTGGACCTGCTGATCGCCCAGATCCAGGGCGCCCAGCACCATCTGGGGGAGCTGCTCTTCGAGCCCGAGCTCGTCGTCCGCGGTTCGACGGCCCCGCCGCCGACGCGCTGACCCCTGCGGCTCGCCGATAACCGAACAGAAAGCCCCTGACGGCACCGATATCCCGCACTGAGCGGCGGGACATCGGTGCCGTCGGCGTTTCCGCGCGATGTCGTCTGTCTGTGAGTCGACGAAGGCCGTTGACAAAGTCGTCATCCAGGAGAAACCTTGCGGGCTGGCGGCGCAAATGAGCCACAGAGTTACTCAAGAATGTGGCAGCCCGTCGTTCAGTCCCTTTTGGATTCTTGTCGGAGTCGTGCCAGGTCGGGCGAAGACAGATCACTGGCCCTGCCGGCATCGCGGAGAGGTCACCATGAGAGGCACACATCCGAGCAGGCGGCTGGGGGTCGGTCTGCTGACAGCGGGCCTGATCTCCCTCGGGCTGCTCCCCGTCCCCGCGCAGGCCGCGGTCGAGACGAACCTCGCCCTCGGCAGAGCGGCGACAGCAGGCGGTGCGAACGGCGGCTACCCGGCCTCCAACATCACCGACGGAAGCCAACAGTCCTACTGGGAAGGCCCGTTGGGCTCCTTCCCGCAGTGGGTCCAGGTCGACCTGGGCAGCCAGGTCGAGCTCGACCGCCTCACGCTCAAACTGCCGACCGGCTGGGAAGCCCGTAACGAGTCCCTCGCCGTCCTCGGCAGCGCCGACGGCACCACCTTCAGCACCATCACCGCCTCCCAGGCGCGGGCGTTCACCCCGTCCGCCGCCAACACGGTGGCCATCGACCTGCCGGCGGCCACGGCCCGCTTCGTACGGATCCAGGTGGCCTCCAACACCGCCTGGAACGCCGCCCAGCTCTCCGAACTGGAGGTCTACGGCGAGCCCGGAGGCGGCCAGGACCCGGGCGATCCGCCACCGGCCACCGGTACGAACCTGGCCCGCGGCAAGCAGATCGAGGCCACCTCCACCACGCAGAACTACGTGGCCGGGAACGCCAACGACGACAGCACGTCCACCTACTGGGAGTCCGCCGGCTTCCCCGCCTCGCTGACCGTGAAGCTCGGCGCGGACGCCGACGTCCAGGCCGTGGCCGTCAAGCTCAACCCCGACGCCGCCTGGGGACCCCGTACCCAGTCCCTGGAAATCCTCGGCCGAGCCGCGAACGCCACCGGCTTCACCACGCTGAAGGCCCGCGCCGACTACGCCTTCAGCCCGTCGTCCGGCCAGAACACCGTCACCATCCCCGTCTCCGGCCGCGTGTCCGACCTGCGTCTGACGGGCTTCTCCAACAACGGCGCCCCCGGCGCCCAGGTGGCCGAGCTCCAGGTCATCGGCGTCTCCGCCCCGGCCCCCGACCTCGTCGTCAACGAGCTCGCCTGGGAGCCCGCAACCCCCTCCGAGGCGGACACCGTCACCGCCCAGGTCGCCGTCCGCAACGCGGGCACCGCCGCCTCGCCCGCGAGCACGGTCAACGTCAGCGTCGAGGGCACCGTCGCCGGTGCCGCCCCGGTCCCCGCCCTCGCGGCCGGCCAGTCGGCCACCGTGGCCGTCGCTCTCGGCAAGCGGCCGGAAGGCTCGTACACCGTCTCGGCGGCCGTCGACCCGACGGACACCGTGCCCGAGCTCGACAACGGCAACAACAGCCGCACCGCCACGAACAAGCTGAACGTCACGCAGACCCCGGGCCCGGACCTGACGGTCACCGGCATCACCCCCAACCCGTCGGCCCCCGCGGTCGGCACCCCCGTCTCCTTCACGGTCGCCGTCAAGAACCGCGGCACCTCCGCCGTGGCGGCCGGCAGCGTCACCCGCCTCACCGTCGGCACCGCCACCCTCAACGGCACCACCCCGGCCATCGCCGCGGGCGCCACCGCGGACGTCGCCCTCACCGGCACCTGGACGGCCACCGACGGCGGCGTCACGCTCACCGCCACCGCCGACGCCACCGGAACCGTCACCGAGACCAACGAGAACAACAACGTCCTCGGCCGCTCCCTGGTCGTCGGACGCGGAGCCGCCGTGCCGTACACGGAGTACGAGGCCGAGCGCGCCGCCTACCGCGGCACCCTCCTGTCCACCGACTCCACCCGGCCCTTCGGCCACACCAACTTCGCCACCGAGTCCTCGGGCCGCGAATCCGTCCGGCTCAACTCCACCGGCGACTACGTGGAGTTCACCTCCACCAACGCCGCCAACTCGATCGTCGTCCGCAACGCGATCCCGGACGCCCCGGGCGGCGGCGGCCAGGAGGCCACCCTCGGCCTCTACGCGGACGGGCAGTTCGTCCGCAAGCTGACCCTCTCCTCCAAGCACAGCTGGCTCTACGGCACCACGGACCAGCCGGAGGGGCTCACCAACACCCCGGGCGGCGACGCCCGCCGCCTCTTCGACGAGTCCCACGCCCTGCTGACCCAGTCCTACCCGGCCGGCACGAAGTTCCGCCTCCAGCGGGACGCGGGCGACACCGCCGCCTACTACGTCCTCGACCTGATCGACCTGGAGCAGGTCGCCCCGCCGGCCGCGAAGCCCGCCGAGTGCGTCTCGATCACCCAGTACGGGGCCGTCCCCAACGACGGCATCGACGACACCGACGCCCTCCAGCGCGCCGTCACCGCCGACCAGAAGGGCGAGATCCCCTGCGTCTGGATCCCGGCGGGCCAGTGGCGCCAGGAACAGAAGATCCTCACCGACGACCCGCTGAACCGCGGGCAGTACAACCAGGTCGGCATCAAGGACGTCACCATCCGCGGGGCCGGTATGTGGCACTCACAGCTCTACACCCTGACCCCGCCGCACCTGGCCAACGGGATCAACCACCCGCACGAGGGCAACTTCGGCTTCGACATCGACGACAACACCAGGATCTCGGACCTCGCCATCTTCGGCTCCGGCACCATCCGCGGCGGCGACGGCAACGCCGAGGGCGGCGTCGGCCTCAACGGCCGCTTCGGCAAGAACACGAAGATCGCCAACGTCTGGATCGAGCACGCCAACGTCGCCGCCTGGGTCGGCCGCGACTACTCCAACATCCCCGAACTGTGGGGCCCCGGCGACGGCCTGGAGTTCAGCGGCATGCGGATCCGGAACACCTACGCCGACGGCGTCAACTTCTCCAACGGCACCCGCAACTCCACCGTCTACAACTCCACGTTCCGCAACACCGGCGACGACGCGCTCGCGGTGTGGGCCAACAAGTACGTCAAGGACACCTCGGTGGACGTCGGCCACGACAACCACTTCCGCAACAACACCGTCCAGCTGCCCTGGCGCGCCAACGGCATCGCGGTATACGGCGGTTACGGCAACACCATCGAGAACAACGTGGTCTCCGACACCATGAACTACCCGGGGATCATGCTGGCCACCGACCACGACCCGATCCCCTTCTCCGGGCAGACCCTGATCGCCAACAACGCCCTGTACCGCACGGGCGGCGCCTTCTGGAACGAGGACCAGGAGTTCGGGGCCATCACCCTCTTCGCCCAGGGGCCCGACATCCCGGGCGTCACCATCCGGGACACCGACATCCACGAATCGACGTACGACGGGATCCAGTTCAAGACCGGCGGCGGCGCCATGCCGAACGTCAAGGTCACGAACGTGAGGATCGACAAGTCGCTGAACGGCTGCGGAATCCTCGCGATGAGCGGCGCCCGCGGCAGCGCCACGCTCACCAACGTCACCGTCACGAACTCCGCCAAGGGTGACCTCTGCTCCCAGCCCGGCACGCAGTTCGTCCTCAACCAGGGCTGACCTCCCCCCCCACCACGCGAGAAGCGAGGAACGATGAGAACCCCCACCTGGCGGTCACGGTGCCTGAGCGCCGCGATCGCGACCAGCCTGCTGGCGCTGGGCGGCCCCCTGACGGCCGCCCACGCCGCCGGCGGACCCAACATCGCGCTCGGCGACACCGCCTCCGCCGCCAGCGCCCAGTCCGGCTACACCGCCGCCAACATCACCGACGGCAACCAGAACACGTACTGGGAGAGCGCCGGCGGCTCCCTGCCCCAGTGGGTCCAGGCCGACCTCGGCACCGCCACCCGCGTCGACGAGGTCGTCCTGAAGCTGCCCGCCGGCTGGGAGACCCGGAACCAGACCCTGTCCGTCCAGGGCAGCGCCGACGGCACCAGCTTCACCACCCTGAAGAGCTCCGCCACCTACACCTTCAGCCCCGGCTCGGCCAACACGGTCACCGTCGCCTTCCCGGCCACGCTGACCCGCTTCGTACGGGTCCACGTCACCGCCAACACCGGCTGGCAGGCCGCCCAGCTCTCCGAACTGGAGGTGCACGCCGCCGAGGGCTCCTCCGCGAACCTCGCCGCGGGCAAGACCCTCACCGCCAGCAGCCACACCGAGGTGTACGCCGCCCCCAACGCCAACGACGGCAACCGGGCCAGCTACTGGGAGAGCACCAACAACAGCCTGCCGCAGTGGCTCCAGGCCGACCTCGGAGCGGCGGTCGCCGTCAACAAGGTCGTCCTCAAGCTCCCGGCCGGCTGGGGCGCCCGCAGCCAGACCCTGAAGATCCAGGGCAGCACCAACGGGACCGAGTTCACCGACCTCTCGGCCTCCCAGGCCTACGCGTTCAACTCCGGCAACGACAACACCGTGACGATCACCCTGGACTCCACCACCACGCGCTACGTACGCGTCCTGGTGACCGCGAACACGGTCCAGCCCGCCGCGCAGATATCCGAGCTGGAGGTCTACGGTCCCGCCACCGGCGACACCCAGGCGCCGACCGCCCCGGCGAACCTGAGGTACACCCAGCCCGCCACCGGGCAGATCACGCTCGACTGGAACGCCTCGACCGACGACGTCGGCGTCACCGGGTACGAGATCTACGCGAACAACGTCCTGCTCACCACGGTCGCGGGCAACGTCACCAGCTTCACCGACAACCGCCCCGCCGACCAGACCGTCTCCTACCGGGTCCGGGCCAAGGACGCGGCCGGCAACCAGTCCGGGGACAGCAACACCGTCACCCGGATCGGCGACGGCGGGGACACCCAGGCACCGACCGCCCCGGCGAACCTGGCGTACACCGAGCCCGCCGCCGGGCAGGTCAGGCTCGCCTGGAGCGCCTCGACCGACAACAAGGGCGTCACGGCGTACGACGTCTACGCGAACAACGTCCTGCGCGGCAGCGTCTCCGGGTCCGTCACCACGTACACCGACACGCAGCCGGCGAGCGCCACCGTCACGTACCACGTGGTGGCCAGGGACGCGGCGGGCAACTCCTCCGTCGCCTCGAACAGCGTGACCCGCAACGGGAGCGGCGCCACCGGCTCCAACCTCGCCGTCGGCAAGCCGATCGACGCCTCCTCGACCACGGGGACCTTCGCCGCGGCCAACGCCAACGACAACGACACCGCCACCTACTGGGAGAGCGGAGGAGGCGCCTACCCGGCCACTCTCACCCTCAAGCTCGGGTCCAACGCCGACCTCGACCGCGTCGTCCTGAAGCTCAACCCGGCCCAGGTGTGGCAGTCCCGCACCCAGACCGTCGAGGTCCTCGGCCGCGAGCAGAACGCGAGCGGCTTCACCACCAAGGTCGCGGCGAAGAGCTACACCTTCGACCCCGCGAGCGGCAACACCGTCACCATCCCGCTGACCGCGCGCCTGGCCGACATCCAGCTCAAGGTCACCGCCAACTCCGGTGCGCCCGGCGCCCAGATCGCCGAGTTCCAGGCTGTCGGCGTCCCCGCGCCCAACCCGGACCTCACCGTCACCGGACTGTCCACGGCGCCCCTCGCGCCCGACGAGGACGACGAGATCACGGTCTCCGCCACCGTCCGCAACGACGGTGCGCTCGCCGCCCCGGCGAGCAAGGTGGCGGTCCGCCTCGGCGGCACCAAGATCGCCACCGGGCAGACCCCGGCCCTGGCCCCCGGGGAGCAGGCCACCGTCCCCGTCTCCGTCGGCGTGCGCGCCGCCGGCTCGTACGAGCTGAGCGCGGTCGCGGACGAGGCGGGCGAGGTCCTGGAACAGAACGAGACCAACAACACCTACACCCGTCCCACCGCCCTGGTGGTCAAGCCGGTCGCGAGCGCGGACCTCGTCGCCACCTCGGTGACGACCGTCCCGTCGAGCCCCAGCGCCGGGGACGCCGTCACGTTCAAGGTCGCGGTGCGGAACCAGGGCACCGTGGCGACCTCGGGCAGCGGTCAGGACGTCACGCTGGAGCTCGTCAACGCGCAGGGAGGCGTGGTCAGGACGCTGACCGGCTCGCACGCCGGCGCGCTCGCGGCGGGGGCCGGCGCCGAGGTCAGCCTCGGCACGTGGACCGCGGTGAACGGCTCGTACACCGTCAGGACGGTCCTCGCCGCCGACGCCGCCGAGCTGCCGGTCAAGCGGGAGAACAACACCCAGAGCCGTCCGCTGTTCGTCGGCCGCGGCGCGAACATGCCGTACACGACGTACGAGGCGGAGGAGGGCACCACCGGGGGAGGGGCCGCGGTCGTCGGCCCCAACCGGACCATCGGCGACATCGCCGGTGAGGCCTCCGGCCGCAAGGCCGTCACCCTGGACGCCACCGGCGAGTACGTCGAGTTCACCACCCGCGCGGCCACCAACACCCTCGTCACCCGCTTCTCGATCCCGGACGCCCCGGGCGGCGGCGGCATCAGCACCACCCTGAACGTCTACGTCGACGGCGTGCTGAAGAAGGCCATGCCGCTGACCTCGAAGTACGCCTGGCTGTACGGTGCCGAGGCCGGCCCCGGCAACGACCCGGGCTCCGGGGCGCCGCGTCACATCTACGACGAGGCGAACCTGATGTTCGGCGAGACCATCCCCGCCGGCAGCAGGATCCGGCTCCAGAAGGACGCGGCGAACTCGGCCGCCCACTACGCGATCGACTTCGTCAGCCTGGAGCAGGTCGCCCCCGTCGCGAACCCGGACCCGGCCGCGTACACGGTGCCGGCCGGCTACACGCACCAGGACGTCCAGAACGCGCTCGACAAGGTGCGGATGGACACCACCGGGAAACTCGTCGGCGTCTACCTCCCGGCCGGTGACTACCAGACCTCCAGCAAGTTCCAGGTCTACGGCAAGGCGGTCAAGGTCGTCGGCGCAGGCCCCTGGTACACGAGGTTCCAGGCTCCGACCACGCAGGACAACACCGACATCGGCTTCCGTGCCGAGGCCACCGCCAACGGCTCGCTCTTCAAGGGCTTCGCCTACTTCGGCAACTACGTCACCCGCATCGACGGGCCCGGCAAGGTCTTCGACTTCCAGAACACCGCCGACATCGTCATCGACGACATCTGGAACGAGCACATGGTCTGCCTCTACTGGGGCGCCAACACCGACCGGATGACGATCAAGAACTCCCGGATCCGGAACATGTTCGCCGACGGCGTCAACATGACCAACGGCTCCACCGACAACCTCGTGTCGAACAACGACGCCCGGGCCACCGGGGACGACAGCTTCGCCCTCTTCTCGGCGATCGACGCGGGCGGCGCGGACATGAAGAACAACGTCTACGAGAACCTCAGCACCACGCTCACCTGGCGCGCCGCCGGCCTCGCGGTCTACGGCGGCTACAACAACACCTTCCGCAACGTCCACATCGCCGACACCCTCACCTACTCCGGCATCACCATCTCCTCGCTGGACTTCGGCTACCCGATGAACGGCTTCGGGACCGTCCCGACGAACTTCGAGAACATCTCGATCGTCCGGGCCGGCGGCCACTTCTGGGGCAACCAGTCCTTCCCCGGCATCTGGATCTTCTCCGCCTCGAAGGTCTTCCAGGGAATCCGGGTCAGCCACGTGGACATCGTCGACCCCACCTACAGCGGCATCATGTTCCAGACCAAGTACACCGGCTCGCAGCCGGAGAACCCGGTGAAGGACACCGTCTTCACCGACATCTCCATCACGGGCGCGAAGCGGAGCGGCGACGCCTGGGACGCACGGTCCGGCATCGGCATCTGGGCCAACGAGATGCCCGAACCCGGTCAGGGCCCCGCCGTCGGCGAGGCGACCTTCAACTGCCTGCGCATGCAGGACAACGCCGAGAACATCAGGAACACCACCAACCTCAAGATCAACATCAACCCCTGCTGATCCACCCGATCCACCGGATCGCGCGGATCCACCCGATCCGCGCGATCCGCGGCACTCACTGAGAAGCGCCTGACCGGGGCAGCCGCCCGGGTCAGGCGCTTTGTGCCACCGACCACGAACCGGTCCGGTCGGGGGCCGGCAGCACACTGAAGTGCTGGCCGAGGAGGACGCTCTCCGCGCGCGCCTGTATCCGGGAGGCGAGAACGGGGAGTTCACCGCTGCGGTCGGCGGGAACGGACAGCGCCAGGGTGGCGACCGCCCCGCCGGCCGTGCTGGGCACGGCCGCGCAGACGGTTCCCAGCGCGTACTCCTGGTACTCGTAGACGGGCCGGTCGTGGGAGAGGGCCGCGAGCCGCCGTTCGAGCGCCGCCCGGCTGGGGACGGTGAAACGGGTGAGGGGGGTGACGGGATACCGGTCGAGATGGTCGGCCCGCGCCTTCTCGCCCAGCCGCGAGAGGATCGCCTTCCCGACCGCGTGGGCGTGCCCCGTCGCCCCGAACCCCGCCCACTCGATGACCGGGGGATGTTCGGCCAGGTGCGACACCGCCGTCACGCGTATCTCCCCGTCCCGGTAGACGGCGTAGTAGACCGCGGCCTCCAGTTCCTCGCTGAGACGGTCCACCCAGGCCTGGGCGGGCAGGGGACCGGGCGCGGGCGCGGGCGTCAGAGGGGAGCCCGTCAGGACGTAGGCCTGCCGCTCGTTGAGCACCAGGCCCTCGTGGATGAGCGTGCGCAGCAGGTGGTACGCCGTGGGCAGGGGCAGATCGGTGTCCCGCGCGAGCTGCTTGGCCGTGGCGGTTCCGCCCCGCTGCTCCAGGGCGCGGAGCAGGCGCAGGGCCCGCTGGACGGACTGGATGAGGGTCGGTGCCCCCGCCGGGCGAGGTTCCGCCATGGGAAGAGTCCTGTTCGAGACGGGGGCGTGTGATCGGAGCGACCTCACGATGTCACGGACCGGAACCGGAGCAAAGCGCGGGCCGCCCGTCACGGGGCGTGGACGTCGCGCCGGTCGAAGAGGGGCAGGGCGACGGCGGCGAGGAGCAGGGCGAGGCCGGCCGGGGCGGCGTAGCGCCACCAGTCGGCGGTGGTGGTGAGGGGCTCGCCGCCGAGGGCCCAGTTCCAGGGGGAGACGTACTGGAAGTCCTTCCAGCCCTCCCGGAGCGGAAAGAGCGCCGAGACGACGTAACCGGCGACCGTGAGGCCGACGCCCGCGCCGAGGACGGCGGAGGGCCGGGAGGTGACGGCGGCCGTCATCAGGCAGGCCGCGCCGGCGACCAGGGCGGTGAGGGTGCACAGGACGACCGTGGACAGCAGGCGGGGTACGGAGGTGCCGAGGTCCCAGACGGCGTCCGCGACCAGTTGGACCAGGAGGACGGCGACGCCGAGGCCGAGGGTCGCCGTCGTGACCGCGAGCGCGCGGGCGAGGAGGACGGCGGTACGGGAGACGGGCTGGGTGAGGAGGAGTTCGTACTGTCCCGACTCCTCCTGGCGCGCGGTGAGCGTGGTGGTGAAGGAGGCGGCGGCGACGGCCATGAGGAGGGGGACGAGGAGGGCGTAGAGGTTGCCCCAGAGGAAGCCCTCGGGGGAGCCGAGGTCGCCGATCCCGAGCGCCTGGACCAGGCCCTCGGGCATGCTCGACGTGAGCCCGGACGTGTCCGGGCTGTCCTCGAAGGCGGGCCAGAAGGCCGTGGTGAGAACGATGAGCGCGGCGAGGGACAGCGCCCAGACGCACCAGGAGCGGCGCAGGGCGCGCAGCGCGCCGGCCGTGAGGACGGGGATCATCGTGCCGCCTCCCCGCCGTGGTCCTCGTACAGCTCGCGGAAGGCGTCCTCCAGGTCCGGTTCGGCGATCTCCACCGACAGCGGGCGGGCGGCGGCGAGGGCGGTGAGGAGGGGTTCGGGCGGGCCGGACAGCCGGGCGCGGAGCCGCGGTCCGTCGACGGCCACGTCGGTCACGCCGGGGACGGCCGTCAGGTCGGGTACGGAGCCGGGGGAGCCGAAGGCGGCTTCGACGCGCTGGGCGGCGTTGCCCCGCAGCTCCTCGACCGTGCCGCGGGCGACGATCCGGCCGCCGCGCAGCACGACCGCCCGGTCGGCGGTGCGTTGGACCTCCGCCAGGACGTGCGAGGAGAGCAGGACGGCGGCGCCGCGGGCGCGGGCCTCGCGGACGAGGTCGCGGAAGACCTGCTGGAGCAACGGGTCGAGACCGCTGGTCGGTTCGTCGAGGACGAGGAGGTCGGCACGGCTCATGAACGCGCCGACGAGGGCGACCTTGCGGCGGTTGCCGGTGGACAGGCCGTGGGTCGCCTTCGTCGGGTCGAGACCGAGACGTTCGGTGACGTCCGCGCGGCGGCCGGGGTCGCAGTCGCCGCGCAGCCGGGCGACGGCGTCGAGGAGCTCGCCCGCGGTGGTACGGGCCGGGAGGCGGAGTTCGCCGGGGACGTAGGCGACCCTGCGCCGGGCCGCGACCCCGCCCCGGCGGGCGTCGGCGCCGAACAGGCGCACGGTGCCCTCGGTGGGCCGCAGCAGGTCGAGGAGACAGCGGATGGTGGTCGACTTGCCCGCGCCGTTCGGCCCGAGGAAGCCCACGACCTCGCCGGGCCGGACGTCGAGGTCGACCCCGCGTACGGCCCGGAAGCCGCCGTAGTCCTTCACCAGGCCGTCGATGTCGACGACGTTCACGTCCGTCATGGCGCGTCCCCTCCTCGTGGACGGACGACGCGGGTCCGTCGCGCGGCCACCAATCCGACGCTAGGCGGGTGGAACGCGCCCGGCACCCGTGGCTGGGCCGGACGAGTGATCCGCCACCGGGCCGTCTGCTCCGTTCGCGCGATACGCGAGCGCGGGAGAGGCTCGGTGGGGGCGTGGTCGCCGCGCGCCACCCCTTCGGAGACCGCCTCGGCCCGGGAAATGGGAGGTACGCGTGGAAGCGGAACCCGTGACGACGTCTCACCGCGCGGACCCGAGGCCGGGGGACGACGCCGTCCTGGACGCGCTGTTCACCCAGTCCGACATAGGCCTCCACGTGCTGGACACCCGGCTGCGCGTCGTCCGGGTCAACCCGGTCGCCGTGGGGATCCGCGGAATCCCCGCGGACCGGCTCCTCGGCCTGCCGGCGGTGCAGGCGTACGCCCTGGCCGGGGTGCGCGTCGACCCGGACGTGCTGCGGACCGTGCTCGCCACGGGCCTTCCGGCGCGGAACCTCCTCGTCACCGGTCACCCCGTCGGCGACCCCAGGGTGCCGCACGTCTTCTCCGCCTCCGCCCACCGTCTCCAGGACGCCGACGGGCAGGTGCTCGGCCTGGTCGTCACGAGCACCGACGTCACCGCGCGGGAACGCGCCCGGGCCCGGCTGAGGCTGCTGCGCGAAGCGCAGGAACGGATCGGGACCAGCCTCGACGTGGAGCGCACCGCCCGGGAACTCGTCGACGTGGTGCTGCCGGGCTTCGCCGACTCCGTCGTCGTCGCCCTCACCGACGCCGTGCTGAAGGGCCGGGAGCCGGGCCTGCGGTCCCGCGAGCCGGCCCCGCTGCTGCGCTGCGCGGCGGCGGCCCGTACGGACACGGGCCCGCCGGTCCCCGTGCCGGGCGCCGCCCTCCTGCCGGGCATCTTCGGGGACGAACTCCCGACCGAGGCGGTCCTCCTCCCGCACGCACCGGACGACGGACCCTCCGACAGCAGCCTGGTCGCCCCGCTCACCGTACGAGGGCAGATCTTCGGAGCCGTCGCCTTCCGGCGGTCGGCCGAAACGGAACCGTACGGCGAGGACGACGTCGACCTCGTCGACAGCATCGTGACCCGCGCGGCGACATGCCTGGAGAACGCCCTGCGGTTCACCCGCGAACACGTGATCACCACGGCACTGCAGAGCTGGCCGCTGCACCAGGACGCGGCCACGCACGCGGCCGTGGACGTGGCTCAGCGACACCGCCCGGGTGGCGGCGAGGGCGGCAGCGGCGAGGGCGCCTGGTTCGACGTCATCCCCCTCCCGGGAGCGCGGGTCGCGCTCGTCGTCGGACAGGTCGAGAACGCGGGGCTCAGCGCCGTCGCGACGATGAGCCGGCTCAGGACCGCCGTCCACAGCCTCAGCACCCTCGACCTCGACCCGCACGAGCTGCTCGCCCGCCTCCACAGCACCACGCTCCGCCTCGCCGCCGAGCACGCGAACGGGCCGGACGGCGACCGGCCGACGGCTCACTGCACCCTGGCCGTCCACGACCCCGTCAACGGCCGGCTCGACCTCGCCCGCGCGGGCACCTCACTGATCGCCGTCGTCCGGCCCGACGGCTCGATCGACACACGGCCCGTCGACGAGGGACCGCTTCTCGGCGCGGAGGGCCCGCCGTTCGCGTGCGCGACACACGTCCTGCCCGAGGGCAGCACGCTCTGCGTGGTCTCCCCGGCCACGTCGGGCGAGGGCGCCCCCCGTACCGAGGACCTCGTCGGCGCCCTCCACGTCCCCGACCGCGACGTGGAGACGATGGCGGACGCCGTGGCGGGACTCCTGGCGCCCGACCGTGTCGTCCTGCTGGCCAGAACGCGACACCTTCCGCCGGACGAACTGGCCGAATGGGCCGTCCCCTCCGACGTCTCGGCCGTCGCCGAGGCGCGCACGCACGTCGAGGAACGGCTCCGGCGGTGGAACCACCCCGCCGACCCGTTCACGGTGACGCTCGTCGTCAGCGAACTCGTCACCAACGCCGTCCGCTACGGCGCCGAGCCGATCACCCTGCGGCTGATCAGGACTCCCCGGACCCTCGTCTGCGAGGTCGCCGACGCCGGCCGGACCGCACCGCACCTCCGTCACGCCAAGGCCGTCGACGAGGGCGGGCGAGGACTCCTCATCTGCGCCACCCTGGCCGAGAACTGGGGCGTCCGGCACAGCGACGAGGGCAAGACCGTCTGGGCCGAACTGGGCGAGGAGTGACCACGGCGGACGCCGGGCCCGGCACCGCTTCGGCGTGAGGGGATCATGTCCGTCTCGCGAACACCGCCGTCCGTCACGGGTCTACGGCGGGCACGGGCCGGATACCTAGTGTCGTTCCCGAACCCGGCCGCGCGTCGCCCGGGCGGATCGGAGGACGAGGACAGTGACGACGACATCGGGAACGGCCGACCTCACGGCTCTGGCCGGCCATTACGACGAGCACGGGTACGTGCTCGTCAAGGGGCTGCTGAGCAGGGAGGAGGCGGCCGCCTGCCGCCAGTCCGCCCACGAGGTGCTGGACAGGCTGGACGACGACGAGAACGCGACGTGGGACTCGGCGGCCGGTCTCGCGGCCGGAGCACCGACCCGGCTGCGGCACCTGCACGACGTGCAGTTCCACTCCGCGGCGTTCTCGCGGCTCCTGACGGACGAGCGTTTCACCCGCGTCGCCGCTGCGGTGCTCGGTGGGCCGAACGTGCAGCTGCACCACACCAAGCTGTTCGTGAAGCCGCCGGAGAACGGGTCGCCGTTCCCTCCGCACCAGGACCACCCGTTCTTCCCGCACACCCACCACCGCGTCGGTGCCGCGATCTTCCACCTGGACGACGCGCCGGAGGAGAAGGGCTGCGTGCGGATCCTGCCGGGAAGCCACCGCCAGGGTCCCCTGGAACACCTGGAGGACGGCGGCTACCACCTTCCCGACGTGCCGTTCGAGACGACCGTGCCGCTCTCCGCCGAGGCCGGCGACGTGCTCTTCTTCTCGTACCTGACCGTCCACGCCTCCGGCGTCAACCGCGGCGACGAGGCCCGCACCACCTGGCTCGTACAGTTCAGGGACCCGGCGGATCCGCCGGCGGTACGGGCGCACGAGCATTCGCGGGGGCAGGGCATGATGCTGGCCGGCGTCGACCCCACGGGCAGGAGGACCGGTTGAGCCTGGAGGACGTGGTCCGGGCCGGCTCGTTCACGGAGCTGAGTGGTGTGCTCCGGACCTGCCAGGCCGGGGCCTTCCAGGTCGACTTCTTCAGCTGGGGCTTCTACCCGACGTCGCCGTGGCGCAACTACCGCCACCGGCACTCCTTCTACGAGGTCTGCCTCGCCTACAGCGGAGCCGGGCGGTTCAGCACCGGCGCGCGGCACCACGACGTCGGTGCCGGTGACGTCTTCCTCGCACGGCCGGGCGACGAGCACGAGATCGAGTCGAGCCGTACGGAGCCCCTGGGCATCGCCTTCTGGAGTTTCGCGCTCCGGGCCGGGCAGGACGGGCCGGGCCCCGGGGAACGGGGGTGGTGGTCGGGGCTCACCGACACCACGAAGCCGACGGTGTCACGGCGTATCGGCTCGCTGCCGTCCCTGGTGACCGCGCTCGCCGAGCACGCGGCGCCGGTGCGGTCCGGGTACGAGTCCGTGCTCTCGGGCCTCGGGGCCGCACTCGTGGTGGACACCGCGCGCGCCTTCGCGGCCGAGGAGGACCTGTGGACGCCCTCACCCGCGACGCCCCGGCTGTCGCCCGAGGTGGCGGAGATGCGGCGCTACCTGGCCGACCACCTGTCCCGGCCCGTGACGGTCCCGGAGATCGCCGCCGCCGTCCATCTGTCGGCACGTCACGCCGAGCGGTTGTTCCGGCGGGAGACGGGCGGCTCGTTGATGGCGACCCTGCGCCGGATGCGGCTCGACCTGGGTGCGGTCCTGCTCCTGGACTCCGGCACCTCGGTGACGGAGGTGGCCCACGCCTGCGGTTACGCCGACGTCCGCGCCTTCGGCACCGCGTTCCGGCGCGCGTACGGCCACTCGCCCCTCGCCCACCGGGCCCTGAACGGCACCCTGCACCTGTGACGCCGACGCCGCCCTACAGGAAGGGCTGCGCGGGGGCCGGGCCGAGCGTGGTGGTGCCGGCGGTGCGGTGGCCGAGACCCGTGCGGTACGCGTCGAGGGCCGCGTCCACCCGGCCGGTGCGGCGCAGCAGATCACCCAGGAGCCGGCACAGATCGGCGAGGTCACCGGCGGCGCCCGCCCGTTCCAGGAGACTCAGCGCGCGGACGTAGTGTTCCTCGGCCTCCTCGGTGCGGTGGGCGTCCTCGGCGATGATGCCGAGGAGCCGGTGGGCGGCGGCCGCGTGGACCGCGCCGCGTTCCGAGGAGAGACCGTCGAGCACCCCCCGGAGGAGGTCCGAGGCCTCCTCGGACTCGCCACGCCGGTGCAGCACGTCGGCGAGCTCCACGGCGACCTGGCTGCTGTAGAGGGTGGCGCGACGGGAGGTGAGCATGGCCAGGGCAGCACGCAACTCCTCCTCCGCGCTGGAGAGTTCGCCGTTCTGCGCGTACACGTACCCCCGCATCCAGCGGCAGTTGGCGAGCTCCGTACGGATCTTCAGCTGGTGGTACATCTCGGCGGCCTTGGCGAGCGAGGCGTCGGCCTCGGCGACCCTGCCCTCGGCGAGCAGGGTGCGGGCGACCGAGCGGTGCATCCGGGCGATCAGCGCCGGGTCGCCGGCCTGGGGGGCGAGGGCGAGCGCCAGCTCCGCGGCCTGGGCGGCGCGGGCCTGCGCGCCCATGTCCATGTACGGGTTGATCAAGGCGGTGTGCAGCAGGAGCAGGGCGTCGGGGTCGTGCAGCCCGGTGTGGTTGATCTCCTCGAGCGTGGACTCCAGGAGGTAGACGGCGTAGCGGAGTTCGCCGGTCAGGTAGTGGGCGACGGCGCGGCCGCGCCGGGCCGGGACGCGGGCGGGCAGCGAGGACTCGGCCAGGGTCTGTTCGGCGTGCTCGAAGTGCTCGCGGGCGGCCGTGAGGTCCCCGGTGTCGAGACCGCATTCGCCGAGCCCGAGCAGCGCGGTGGCCTGCTCGTCGACGAGCCCGTGGGTGACGGCCTCCGCCAGCAGCTCGGTGTACTGGAGGCGGGCCTGTTCGGCCTCGCCGTCGGTGAGGACGCGCTGCGCCTCGGTGAGCCGGAGCCGTAGGTCGGTGGCGAGGTGGGCGGGCCGTCCGGTGGCGAGTTCCTCGAAGGCGACGCCGAGCCGGTCGGCGAGGTGGCGCAGCGCCTCGTCGGAGGGGCGCACCCGGCCGGCCTCGAGGGTGGAGACGTAGGCGGGCGTGTAGGAGGGCTCGGCCAGCTGCCGCTGTGTCAGCCCGCGCTCGCGCCGCAGCCGCTGCACTCTCCGGCCGATCGTCTCGGGGTCGTCCCGCTTCGCCATGCGCCCCATCATGCCAGCGCCTCCCTCCGCCCGGGCCCTTGTGCCCCCGACGCCGAACCCTCTAATTTAAGCGGCCAGTTAAGCACAGTTAACTCACTGCTTGAGAGGGGTCTTCGTGCCCAGACACGGATCTGCCCGCACCCGCTGGATCGTCTCCGCCGCCGTCACCGCCGCCGCCCTCCTCGCGGGCGCGGGCACGGCCGGCGCCGACGCGGCCGGAGCGGAGCCCGGCGCCGCCGCCGGCTCCGGACCGGTGGCGACGCACGAGGTCGAGTACTTCGACGGCCCGGGAGCCACGCCCCGGCACAAGAGGGTCCCGGCCCAGGCCCCGGCGAGAATCACCGGCCGCGCGTCCGCGAAGGCGACCGCGCCCGCCCCGACCGCCGCCGCGGTCACGCCCGTCCAGGAGACCGGGCCGGTCTCCGGGCGTCTCGACCTGGTCGTCATGGGCGACGGCTACACCGCCGGGCAGCAGGCCGACTTCCACGCGGACGCGCGGGCCACGCTCGACGCGGTCTTCGCCGTCGAGCCGTACGCGAGCTACCGCGGACTGTTCAACATCTGGCTGGTGGACGCCGCCTCCGCCGAGTCCGGCGTCTCCGGCGACCCGACCGCGGGAGTCGTGCGGAACACGGCCCTCAGCTCCTACTTCTTCTGCGACGGCACGGAGCGGCTGCTCTGCCTCGACACGTCGAAGGTCACCACGTACGCCGCCCAGGCGCCGGCCTCCGACATCGTCTTCGTCATCGCCAACTCCACCAAGTACGGCGGCGCGGGCTACAGCTTCGACACCCCGCCGAGCGGAGCGTCGTACCGCGGCATCGCGACCATGTCCTCCGACAACCCGCAGTCGTACCTCATAGGCGCCCACGAGCTCGGTCACTCGATAGGCCTGCTGGCCGACGAGTACCAGTACGCCGGCTACGGCGCCTACCCGTACCCCTCGTCCGCCAGCACCAACATCTCCGTCACCGCCGCCCTCGGCACGAGCAAGTGGTACCGCTGGCTGGGCGAGCAGGACCCGACCGGCTCCGTGATCGGCACCTACGAGGGCGGCGACTACTACGAGACGGGCGTCTACCGCCCGACCAGCACCTCCCTGATGCGGACCCTGACCTCCACGCGGTTCAACCACGTCGGACGCGAGGCGATGATCAAGGGCTTCTACACCTACGCGGACGCCCTGACCTCGACCGTGCCCACCGGCACACGGGTCGGCCCGAACCAGGCGATCGCCGTCCAGCTCGCCCCGGTCTCCGGCCTGGCGAGCCCGGTCCTGACCTGGTACGTCGACGGGAAGCCGGTCACCTGGGCCACGGGGGACCTGTCGGTGACCCCCGCCGAACTCGGCGCGGTCCGCGGCGGTCAGCGGGTCACGGCCACGGTGACCGACACCACGGCGGCCGTCCGCGACCCCGCGGTCCGCACGGCGACGAGCAACTCACTGACGTGGCGTCTGCGCTGACGGTCCCCGGACGGAGCTCGGCCGGGCTCGGTTGCGAGCCCGGCCGGGCGCTCGTGCGTCCTTGAACCGGTCCTCCAGCCGGCATCCTCTAGCCGGCAAGGGACCCGTTCCTGGTGTCGGCCGCGGACTGCCAGGCCTGAATGCCGGCCCGGGAGGCCTCCTTGGCCTGGAGCCACTTCGCGGCCGCCTGCTGGGCCGTGGGCCTGTTCATGTCGCGGATCGCGCGTCGACCGGCCGAGAACAACGCGAAGGCCCCGATGACCATGCCGGTGCAAGCCACTACGGCACCGGCCGCGGTGAGCACGGCACCGGTCGCGACGAGCCGGGTGTCGATCTCGATCGACCGATGGGACGGGTGATGGTTCTGGTCCATGACCCCACCATCCAATGGCCGGAACCACCTCGCATCCGGGCCGGGGGCTCACTACGCCGTACGCGGTCGGATGTGCGCCGAAGCGGCGAGGGAAGGTCCGTCGAGGCCGCCACCTCGGGGCCACGGGCCCGGCAGTCAGGAATCCGCCCTGCGACGGCGCCGGCGGCGCAGGTACCAGGCCACGTTGACCGCCATGGACAGCACGACCAGAGCGACCACGATCGCCGGGTACTGGCTGCCCATGAGCCGTACGTCGGCGAGGACCAGGAACACCACCGTGCCGATCGGCACCAGGAGCGACAGCAGCGCGTTGAGGATGCCGCCCACGAGCGCGGGCCGGGCCCGGGTGGCGTCCTCGGACGGGGAGACGGTCTCGCCCAGGTAGTACCGGGAGGCCCGTTCGCCGAGGTCCTGCGTCGCGCGGTGGTAGGAGTAGCCGAGGTAGGGCAGCCAGACCAGCGGGGCGACGAAGCCGACGAGCAGCACCGCCCCGACCAGCACCCACCGCCAGACGCGGACGGCCACGGACACCGGCCGCGGATCGGGGGTGACGATGCCGAGCAGGTACGCCATGCGCTTCACCAGGATCACCAGCGCGGCGGCGCGACCGGGGGACGTGTCGGGCCGCGCCTTCACGGCGGCGTCCGCCAGCGCGGCGGCGGCCCGCTCCTCGTCCGGATACACGCCCTGGATCACCAGCAGCTCGGCCGCCCGGGCCGGATCGGTCGCCTCCCGCCCGGCCAGCGCCCCCAGCTCCAGCATCATCCGGCTCTGGGTGAGCAGCGCCGCGCAGAACGCGAACGGGGCGAGCACGATCAGCGGACCGCCCACGAAGGCACCCTCGCTCTGGCTGACCCGTCGGCCCCGCGTGATCACCATCGTGCGCAGCTCGGCCTCACCGGCCTCCGGGTGGGCGGCCCGGGCGCGGGCCACCGAGGCGTCGGCGCGCCGTCCGAGGCGGTGGACGGCGAAGTTGGCGAGGAGTTCGGGCAGGTGACCCGGATCCGCCAAGGCTGCCCGCAGCACGAAACGGGTCAGCGCGGACTCCGGGGCGTCGGCAGGCGGTTCCTCCACGAGGGCCACCCTCTCATCGTGGCCCGCTACCCGGAGGGACGACTCGTCCGCCGTGTCGCGCACGAGCGGCGCCGCCACTCGGGAGGGGCAAGGGAGGTTCCACCCGGTCCCCGCGCGGCCCGTGCCCGCCGAAACGAGGGCCATCGTCCCCACCGGTGAGGACCTGCGTCCCCGGAACGACGTCACGACGTCCGTGGTCCCGGTCACACCGGCCGTAGTCCCATGGACGAGATCCCGCACCGACAGAAGGGTCCCCGTCCCATGACTCCGTCCCCCCGCCCCGCAGAGGCCCGGGAGCCCACCGACCGTGCGCACCGGGGCCACGGCGCGCTCCTCGTCGCCACGCTGCTCGCCACCGCCGTCGGCGCGGCCGCCCGTCTCGCCGGGGCCGAGGAGGTGGCCTCGGCCGCCTGGATCGGCGCCACGGTCATCGCGACCGTGCCCTCCCTGGCCTGGGTGATCGCCGCGCTGCGACGCGGCCGGACCGGAGTGGACCTGATCGCGGTGCTGGCCCTCGTCGGCACGCTCGGCACCGGCGAGTACCTCGCCGGAGCGCTGATCGCCCTGATGGTCACCGTCGGCCACTACCTGGATGCCGCCGCCGTGCACCGGGCCACCCGCGACGTCCGCGCGCTCGTCGCCCGGGCCCCGCGCATCGCCCGACGGAGGGTGGGCGACCGCGTCGACACCGTGGCCCTGGCCGAGATCGCCGTGGACGACGTCCTCGTGGTCGGACCGGGCGAAGTGGTGCCCGCGGACGGCCGGCTGCTGTCGCCGCACGCCGTCCTGGACGAGTCCGTCCTCACCGGCGAGCCGCATCCGGCCGAACTCGGCCGGGACGACCTCGTACGCAGCGGCGCCCTCAACGCCGGCGGTTCCTTCGAGTTCCGCGCCACGACGACCGAGGCGGACAGCAGCTACGCGGGGATCATCGAACTGACCCGCCAGGCCGCCGCCGAAAGCGCGCCCGTGGTCCGGCTGGCGGACCGCTACGCCGCCTGGTTCCTTCCCATCGCCCTCCTGATGGCGGGTCTCGCATGGATCATCAGCGGCTCGGCGGTACGGGCCGTCGCCGTCCTCGTCGTGGCGACCCCCTGCCCCCTCCTGCTGGCCGCGCCCATCGCCATCCTGTCGGGCATCGCCCGCTCGGCCCGTCGCGGCGTGATCGTCCGTGACGGAGCCGCCCTGGAATCGCTGGGCCGGGCGCGTACCGTCCTCCTCGACAAGACCGGAACCCTCACCGCCGGACGTCCCCGCGTCGTCCAGGTGATCACCGCCCCCGGAGCGTCCTCCTCCGAGCTCCTGCGCACCGCCGCCTCCGTGGAGCAGTACTCGCCCCACATCCTCGCCGAGGCGGTCGTCGCGGAGGCCCGCTCCCGGCGGCTGGAACTGTCGGCCCCCGACACCGTCGCGGAGGAGCCCGGCCGAGGGGTCTCCGGTATGCTCGACGGCCACGCCGTCCAGGTGGGCCGCACCGACGCCGACCCCCTGCCGGACTGGGCCCGCCGCGCCGAGAACCGTGCCGCGCTGGAGGGCGCCGCCCTCGCCTGGGTGACCGTCGACGGCACGCTCGCCGGAGTCGTCCTCCTCAAGGACCCCCTGCGCCCCGACGCTCCCCGGATGATCCGCCGCCTCCGGGCGGCGGGCGTGGAGCGCCTGGTGATGCTCACCGGAGACCGCGCGGAGCCCGCCCGGGAGATCGGTGCGCTCGTCGGACTCGACGAGGTACGGGCTCACCAGTCCCCGCGGGACAAGGTCGAGGCGGTCCGGTCCGAGAAGCGGTCGGCCGTGACCGTCATGGTCGGCGACGGGGTCAACGACGCGCCCGCCCTCGCCGCCGCCGACGTCGGAGTCGCCATGGGCGCCCGGGGCGCGAGCGCGTCCTCGGAGGCGGCCGACATCGTGCTGACCGCCGACCGCGTCGACCGGCTCGCGGACGCCACGGCCATCGCCGTCCGGGCCCGGCGCATCGCCGTGCAGAGCGCCCTCGGCGGCATGCTCCTCTCCCTCGCCGCGATGTGCGCCGCCGCCGCGGGAGTCCTGCCGCCCGCCGCCGGCGCCCTGCTCCAGCAGGCCATCGACATCGCCGTGATCCTCAACGCCCTGCGCGCCCTGCGCCCCGGGCCCGAGGAGCCGCAGCCCCTCGACGCGGAGACCGACGGACTCCTGCGGGACTTCGCCGCCGACCACGAAGACCTCCGCGACGTCGGCGAGGCCGTCCAGGACGCCGCCGACCTCCTCTGCCGCACCACCGGCCCCGAGGCCCTCGACGCCGTCCGCCACGTCGACCGGCTCCTGCGGGAACGACTCCTGCCGCACGAGCGGGCCGAGGAACACTTCCTCTACCCCGCGCTCGCCGACGCCCTCGGAGGCGAGGACGTCACCGCCACCATGAGCCGCTCCCACGCCGAGATCCACGGCCTCGCCATCCGCATCGAGACCCACCTCCACCAGGCCGACCGTCAGGGCGGCGGTTTCCACGACGACCAGGCGGACGACCTCCGCGCCTGCCTCTACGGCCTGGCCGCCGTCCTGCGCCTGCACTTCGCTCACCAAGAGGAGAGCCTCTTCTCCTTGGCGCGGTGACCCGCCGGGCTCCGTGTCCCGGCCCCGCGGCACGATGCCGAGGTCCCCGGGACCGGGGGGCCGCCGTGGCAGGATCGCGTCACCGTCGCCCGGAACCGGAACCCCAAGGATCACCGTGCCTTCCCTCCCTGTCGTCCTGTACAACGCCCGGATCGTCGACGGCACGGGCGCCCCGCCGGTCGCCGAGGGGATCCTGGTGATCGAGGACGGCCTCATCCGCTGGTGCGGCCCTGCCCACGAGGCGCCGGACGATCCGGACCTGCGTGACGCGATCCGCGTGGACCTCGGTGGGAGGACCGTCTGCCCGGGGTTCATCGACGCGCACGTGCACTTCGCGCTGCCGGGTCCGGTGGAGAGCCCGTTGGCAGGTGCGGGCGAACCCGTCAGCTACCGGACGCTGAAGGTGATCGAACGGCTCCGCGTCACCCTGCACAACGGGGTGACCACGGCACGCGACCTCATGGGCCTCGACGCCGGCTTCCGACGCGCGGTCGCCGAACGCCGCATCGCGGGGCCACGGCTCCTCGTCGCGGTGAGCATGCTGAGCCAGACCGCCGGGCACGCCGACTTCCGCCTCCCGAGCGGGATCGACGCCCTCGCCGCCGCCGTAGCCCTTCCCGGCAGCCCTTCCGGCATCGTGGACACCGTCGACGACATCCGCACCCGTGTACGCGAACTCGTCGCCGCCGGCGCCGACTGCGTGAAGCTCGCCGCCAGCGGAGGAGTCACCTCCCCGCACGACCAGCCCGAATGGCTGGGGCTGCGGGCAGAGATGATCCGTGCGGCGGTGGAGGAGGCCGAGTCCTACGGCGGCCTTCCCGTCGCGGTGCACGCGATCGGGGAGGCGGGGATCGCCGCGGCAGTCCGTTCCGGAGTCCACAGCATCGAGCACGGTTACGCGCTCACCGACGAACTCCGGGCGGAGATGGCCGAACGCGGTCAGTTCCTCGTGCCCACCCTCCTGGAGACCATGGCGGACCCCGACCCTTCCACCGTGCCGGCGGCCGTACACGCGAAGGCCGTGCACTGGCACCGGGTCGCCCAGGAGTCCGTTGCCCGTTCCGTGGCGGCCGGAATCCGGGTCGTGATGGGAACCGACGCGGGTCTGATCGCCGCCCACGGCCAGAACCTCAAGGAGCTCGGACTTCTCGTACACATCGGCGGCATGACGCCGCTCCAGGCCATCCGGGCGGCCACCTCCGATGCCGCCGAACTCTGCGGCGTGGGCGACAGCACCGGCAGTCTGGTCGCCGGCAAGGCCGCCGACCTCGTCGTCTGCGGCACGAACCCCCTGGACGACATCGACTCCCTCGCCGACCCGGCCCAGGTGCACGCCGTGCTCAAGGAGGGGCGCGTCGCCATCGACCGGGCCGGGGTTCTCACCGGCGCGGGCCTGCCCGACCTCGTCCCGTAGGGATGTCGCGCCGTACGATGAACTGCCGGGCAGAGGGGCTCGGTTCGGAGGGGGAGACATGCCGGAGGAGTTGGCGCGGTTCGAACTCGGCGGCGGGGAAGCCGCGGTGTACGTGGCCTTCGAGGACCAGGACCCGGAGATCGTCCGGGCCCGGAGCCGTGACCGGTCGGGGAACGGGGCCGTGGAGGTCGCGGCGGGGCGGTTCGAGGAGGGGATCGACCGGATCCGCGAGATGGCCGGGCGGACGCTGGAGCGGATGGTGTGGCTGCCCGCGCCGCCGTCGACCGTGGAGCTCGAGTTCGGGGTGAAGTTCAACGTCGAGACCGGTGCGGTCATCGCCCGGACCGGGGTCGAGGGGCACCTCAAGGTCAAGATGGTCTGGGAGCGGGGCGAGCAGGTGCCACGTGCCGAGGAGGCCGAGGCCGCGTCGGGCGCGAGTGACGGCGGGGATCAGTCGGAGGCGCGGGCCGGGGAGGCCGACGGCGGCTGAGCCATCGGCGGGACGACGGGACCGGTGACGGGATCGGTGACGGGATTGGACGCCGGGCCGCCCGTAGGCGGACCCTCGGGCGGTACGCCTTCGGCCCCGGAGGTCTCCGCCGGGCGGCGGTCCTCCTGGCTGCGGTAGAGCGTCGTACGGCCCGTCACCGCCGACGCGCACAGGACCGCCAGCATCCCGGGGGCCAGGAGCGAGGCGTCGGCGACCATTTCCGTGGCCATGACCAGCACCCCGAGCGGGGCGTTGGCCACCGGGCCCAGGCAGGCCGCCATGCCCACGACCACGTACGGGAGCGGTCCCGCCGACGGCAGGTGCAGCGCCTCGCCCAGGCGCCAGGCGAGTGCGCCCGTTCCCGCGCCCACGACCATGCACGGCCCGAAGATGCCACCCGAGCCCCCGGAGCCGACGGTCAGGGCCGTGCCCGCGATCTTCGCGAGCGGGATGGCGAGCAGCAGCAGGACGGGAAGTCCCGCGACGAGCTCGCGGTCGGTGAGCGCCTGCATCAGGCCGTACCCCGTGCCCAGCACCCCCGGCACGAGCAGCCCGAGGACCCCCACGAGCAGCGCGGCGGCCACCGGCGCGGCGATCCTGGCCGGTACGGACCGCACACGGGCCTCGGCGCGCAGGTGCACGGCGTAGAAGGCACCCGTGTAGAGCCGTCCGGCCAGGCCGCACAGCAGCCCGGTCACGGCGATCAGGACGAGGTCGCCCAGGCCGAAGCCCGGCCCGTCCGCCCCGTGCCGTCCGAGGACGGGTGCGAAGCCGTGGAACGCGCCGAAGACCAGCCACCCCGCACAGGCCGCCACGAGCGCCTTCGGAAGCACCCGCGCGTCCATGTCCCTGCGGTACAGGAGCTCCGCGCCGAGCAGCGCCCCGCCCAGCGGCGCCTGGAAGATCGCGCCGACGCCCGCGGCGAGTCCGATCATCAGAGCGGTACGCGCCTGTCGGCGTGACATGCCGGTACGGCGCGCGATCACCGAACCGAACGCCGCCGAGATCTGCGCGGCGGGCCCCTCCGTACCCCCCGATCCGCCGGAGCCGATGGTCAGCGCCGACGCGACCAGCTTCACCACCGTGACCCGGCCGCGCATTCCCGTGGGGTCGTGGTGCGCGGCGGCGATCGCCGCGTCCGTGCCGTGCCCGCGTGCCTCGGGGGCCAGCCAGACGGCGAACGCCGTGGCGAGCAGCGCGCCTCCGGCAGCCACCAGCGGTACGGCCCAGGGGCGTTCGGACGCGACCAGTTCGCGAGGACCGCCCTCGGCGGAGGTCAGATACGGGCGGAATCCGGCGAGGTCCTCGAGGAGCAGCACGGTGCACAGGTGGAGCAGCCCGAACAGGGCCACCGCGCCGAGGCCCGCCACCGCGCCGATCAGCAGGGCCGGCGCGATCCAGCGGGACAACGGGTCCGCCGGGGCCTCAGGAGAGGGGAACAACCGGGCCACGGACCGTGGCAGAGGGCGCCCGGCGGTGGAGCGAGGGCCTGCGGTCCTTCTCTTCCAACTCATCGGATCCCCCGGGTCGTTCGTGCGGTGTCGCCTAGCATTGTGGCCCAGGTGAGGGGATGAGCGTGCTCCGTCGACGCGGTGGTTCGGCCGACCGGTCGGCCGTCTCGATCGCACCGCCGACGATCGGCCATCTGTTTGGCCGTGCCAATGATTGGCCATGAACACGGGGACGAGCCCGCACGGCGGGATGCGGGACACGAGCGCGACAGGGGGAGCGCATGAGGGCCGGTCCACGTGAGCGAGGTCCGGACGTCGTACCGCCCGATCTCGCGGCGCTTCCCGACCTCGCCGGGCTGTCGCTGGAGGAGCTTCTCGACGCGCCGAATCCCGTGCTGGCCCGCGCCGCCCGGCGGGTCCTCGACCGGCTGGCCGCCGAGGAGGCGCCGATCGCCGCCTACGACTCGTCCGCCGTACCCACCGACGACCCGACGCCGTGACCGTGGTGCCCGCTCACCCTCGACCGCCCCTCCCGTTCCGGGAGTTCCTGGTCAAGGTGCACAGCCGCTGCAACCTCGCCTGCCACTACTGCTACGTGTACGAGAGCGCGGACCGGGGCTGGCGCTCCCAACCGGTCGGCATGTCCCCGGCGACGGCCGGGCGTGTCGTCCGGCGGATCGCCGAGCACGCCCGCGATCACGCGCTGACCTCCGTCCGGGTCATCCTGCACGGCGGCGAACCCCTGCTCGCGGGTGGGGAGTTCCTCGCCCGTCTCGTCCGCGGACTGCGGATCGCGCTGCCCGCCACCACCCGTGCGGAGGTGGCTCTCCAGACCAACGGGACCCTCCTCGACGAGACGCTCCTGAGGCTGTGCCGCGCCGAGGACATCCGGATCGGGGTCAGTCTCGACGGCCCGCCCGCCGCCCATGACCGGCACCGCCGGGATCCGGCCGGCCGAGGCAGCCACGCCCGGGTGGCCGGTGCGCTGCGCCTGCTCGCCCGCCCGGAACACCGGCCGCTCTGGGCCGGCCTGCTCACCACGGTCGACCCGTCGACCGACCCGCTCGCCACGTACGAGCACCTGCTCTCGTACGATCCGCCCGCCCTCACCCTCATCCTGCCGCTCGGCAACTGGACCGTCCCCCCACCCGGCCGCGTCCCCGATCCCACCCGCACCCCGTACGCCGACTGGCTCGTCCCCGTCTTCGACCGCTGGTACGGCAGCGCCGGCCGCGCGCCACGCGTCACCCTCTTCGAATCGGTGATCGACCTGCTCCTCGGCGGCGACTCCGGCAGCGAGGCGATCGGCGGAGCCCCGAGCCGGCTCGCCGTGATCGACACCGACGGATCGCTGACGCTCTCCGACCACCTCAAGACGACGTACGACGGGGCCGACCGGACGGGGCTCAGCGTGCACCGCGACCCGTTCGACGCGCTGCTCCGCCACCCGGGTGTGGCGGCCCGTCAGGCAGGCCGGGCGGGCCTCTGCGCGGGCTGCCGGGCCTGCCCGCTGGTCGCCGTGTGCGGCGGCGGGCACTATCCGCACCGCTACCGCGAGGGGTCCGGCGGCGCGGGCCACGACAACCCGTCCGTGTACTGCCCGGACCTCGCCCGTTTCATCGGACACGTGGCGAAGGCCGTCGCCGCCGACGTCCCGTCCGGTGCGGGGCGCGGCGGGTGAGTGTTCACCCTCCGTCCCCGCCCGTCTCCCCGCAGGACCTCTGGAGATCCCTGGCGGCCGGGGTCCCGGGTCCGGCCGTTCTCGCCGCCCTGCGCACGGCCCGCCGCAACCGCAACCTCCTGCTGCTCCGCGTCGCCCACCGGCGGCACCGGACCGATCCGCGATGGGCGGCGGCCGTGGCCCTGCTCGCCGAGGTCCGCCGGGCCCGGCCCGAGGTCTTCGCCGACGTACTCGGCGGTCCGGAGGCCGGCGCGTGGCTCGGACGCCACGCCGGGCCCCGCGGCCCCGAGGACGGAGCCGCGCACGACACCGAGGGCGGAGCCGCGCACGACACCGAGGGCGGATCGGTCCGCGACACCGACGGCGAACCCGCCGCCGGGCTCGCCCGGTTCGCCGCCGCGGCGGCACTGCGCGCCGGGATCGGCTTCCGGGTCGCGGTGCCGGTCGCGGACGGTGCGACGCTGGTCCTGCCGGGGCTCGGCGCCGTCCTCTTCCCGGAGCCCGGTCCCCTCACCGCCACCGTCCTGCGCGACGGGACCGGCGCCTTGGTCGTACGGGACGGTGGTGAGCGGCCCGTGGCCATCCACGGCGCCGATGGTGCGGAGGGCTGGTTCCCCCTCCCGCGGGTACGGCTGGGTGCGCGGACCACCGTACGGCTCGACAGCCTCGACCCGTTGAGACTCGGCGGCCCCACGGCCCTGCCTCCCCGCCCCTTGTCGCCTGCCGAGCACGCGGGCTGGTCCCGTCGACTGGACGCTTCCTGGCAGGTGTTGACGGATCGTCACCCCGAGCGGGCGGAGACGGTGGCGGAGGTGCTGCGCGTGCTCGTGCCGCTCACGGGGGAGGACGCAACCGGCTGGCGCAGCGCCTCGTTCGGTGACGCGGCGGGGCTGGTTGCGCTCTCCCCGGTCGACGACCCGGTCGAACTCGCCGCGGATCTCGTCCACGAGACCCAGCACTCCCTGCTCTATGCCGCGACGGACCTCGTCGACCTGCTCGACTCCCCACCCGGCGCGCGGGCCGACGCCCCCTGGAGCGACCGGCCCCGGCCTCCCGCCGCGCTGCTCCACGGCGGCTCCGCCTTCCTCGTCACGGCGGGCTTCTGGCGTACCGAACTGCGGCACGGCAACCCCGCCGCCCGGCGGCCGTACGAGCACTGGAGGCGCACCGCCGCGGCCGCCCTGGCCGTCCTCACCGCCCATGACGACTGGACGACGGAGGACGGCCGGGTCCTGCTCGGGGCCCTGCGGGCCGTGCTCGCCTCCTGGGCGGAGGGGGACCGGTGCCCGCTCCCGTGAAGAAGGCCCCTCAGGGGCAGGCGCCCCTTCACGGGAAGGGGCGCCCGGACCTCACAGCGGGGGCGGCTCGATGTCGCACTCCGCCCGCCGCCCCGCCTCCGCCGACAGCGTCTCCCAGTGATCGGGCCCCAGCGTGTCGTGGTAGCGGCGCACCACCGAGGCCAGCAGCTCGGTGCCCCGCTCCTCCTCGCCGCAGGACACGAGGTCGAGCGACAGGTTGCACAGGGCGGCCAGCGTTGCCGGGTGCCGGTCCCCGTACCGCTCCTCCAGGGTCCGGGCACACCGTGCGCCCAGGTCGCGCGCCGCCTCGTGGTCGCCCGTCCTGGCCATCCCGGTTGCCAGGTTGACGTGGGCGAGCAGCGGCCACGGGTGCGTCTCGTACAGCGCCCGTTCGAGCCCCGGGGCGGTCGCCTGGTCGAGCCGGAGCGCCTGCGGGAACTTGCCCACCGCGCGCAGCGCCGCCCCGTGATTCACGGCGGCCACGTACGTCAGCGGGTGTTCGGCGCCCAGCACCTCCCGGTACCGCTCCACGGCCTGTGCGCCCTGCCGTTCGGCGGCCTCCGTGTCGCCCGTCAGCCGCAGGTCGTTGGCGAGGTTGGCGAACGCGGCCAGCGAGTCGATGTGCTGGGCCCCGAAGATGTCCAGATACAGGTCGAGCGCCTCCTCGGCCAGCCTCCGCGCCCGCTCGAATCCGCCGGCCTTGCGGCAGGTCACCGACATGTTCTTGATCGCCCGCATGGTGTGCGGATGCCGGTCGCCGTACTGCGCGCGGTACTGCGCGAGCGTCTGTTCCTGGAGTTCGAGCGCGGCGGCGTACTCGCCGCACTCGCGCATGTCGCGGGCCACGTTGTTGACGGAGAAGAGGGTGGAGCTCGCGGTCAGTCCGAGGACCGTGCGGCGGTCGCGGTAGACGCGCCGGTCGAGGTCCAGCGCCTCGCCGTAGCGCCCGTTGACCCGCAGGCTCACCCCGTAGTTGTGGCCTGCCCGCAGGGTGAACGGATCCTCCGCCCCGTACACGTCCACGCTGCGTCGGTACGCGTCCTCGTCCAGCGCCATGGCGTCCGCGAACCGGCCCGCCGTCCGCAGGTCCGCGGCGAGCGCGCCGGCGGCCGCGAGCGTGTACTCGTGGTCGTCGCCCACGGTCTCCCGCAGCCTCCGCAGCACGTCCTCGATCAGCGGCCGCGAGGTGGCGAACTCCGCCAACTGCCAGTGCGCGCTGGCCCAGTAGCGCGTCGCCCACAGCGTCTGGAGGTCGTCCGCGCCGAGGAGCGACCGCCAGTCCGTGCTGATCCGCTCGCCGAGCTGCGCCGCCCCGCGCAGCACGCCCCGCGCCAGCAGGTAGCGGATCAGGTGGATGGCGGTGTCCCGGATGTGCCGGTCCTCGCAGTGCGGCAGCCCGGTCGGCTCCAGGTGCGGAAGGATGTCGGCGTAGTTCCGCCAGTGCTCGGGCCGGTCGGTGTCCCCCGGATCGTGCGCGGCGATGACCTGGTGCACCAGGTGGCGCATGTCGCTCTGCTCCCGCGCCGACAGCTCGTCCTGGAGGACCGCCCGCACCAGCCGGTGCATCTGCACCGTTCCCGCCACGTTGTCGACGGTGAGCAGCGAGAACTGGTTGATCGCCCGGATGGTACGCCCCCGGGCCAGCGGGTCGCGGGCGAGTCGCATCAGCGCCGGCGGCAACGGCAGCATGCGGGCGTCGTGCAGGAAGGTCTGCGCGACCGGCTCGGGCCCGAAGAAGGCCAGCAGGCGCAGGAGTTCGAGCGCGCCCGGCGTCTGGGCGGACAGGGTGTCCATGGAGGCGCGCCACACCGTCGCCACCGGCAGGGTGATCGAGTCGACGCCCTCGGCCAGCACCTCGGCCCGCCGCTGTTCGATCATCGCCAGGAAGTCCGGGACCGCGATGCCGGTCTGGCGCTGGAGCGCCGCGCACTGCTCCAGCGCGAGCGGCAGATCGCCGAGGAGTTCCGCCAGTTGGTCCGCCTGCTCCGGACTTGCCCAGGGCGCGCGCGCCCGCAGGAAGGCCCGGCTCTCGGGACGGGTGAAGACGTCCACCTTGGTCGCGAGGACCCGGTCCGACCAGCCGGCGTGGCGCGAGGTGATGAGGATGCGCCCGGTCCCCTCGGAGTCGCCGATCAGCGACGGCAGGTACGGGATGACCTCGTTGGGCTGCCCCGCGTTGTCGAACACCAGCAGCCAGCGGCTGTGCGGCGCGCCAGAGGCCAGCGCGGCCAGTACGCGGGCCACCGTGTCGCTCTGCGGGTCGGGCACCAGGCCGAGTTCGGGGGCGAGCATGGTCAGTTGGGCCCGGATCACGGCGGGCTGCTCGGCGTCGATCCACCAGACACGGTCGTACTCGTGGCGGTGCAGCTGGACGTACTTCAGCGCGAGCTGTGTCTTGCCGACGCCGCCGAGGCCGTGCAGCGCGTGCGGCAGGACGGCGGCCCTGGTGCTCGACCCCAACTGCCGGTGCAGTTCGTTGAGTTCGGATTCGCGTCCGGCGAAGTGCGGGTTGGGCAGAGGTACGGACCGGGGTGAACGGGACTGGTCGGGGGGCGACGGGACCGAGGGTCCCGGTCCGCCGCCGGAGCCGGAGCCGGGGGTGGTGCCGGTGCCGCCGGGTTCGGTGCCGGGGGCGGTGACGGGGGGCGAGGATTCCGGTGCGGTGCCGCCCGCCGATGGGGGTTCCATGCTGCTGGTGTCCTTTGCATTCGGGGGCGTCGTGTCGTTGTCGAGGGCGTCTTCGGCTTGTGTTCCGGCCTCGCTCCCGGGGCGTGGTTCGTCCGTCGGATCCCCTGCCGATACCTCTGCCGGATCCGCTGCCGGTACCCCTGCCGGGCCCTCCTCCCGCGTCACCTCTTCCCCGGTGGTGACCGGACCGAACGGCGTCGTCCCTCGTACCGGGTTCCACACCGCGCCATAGGGCGGACCGAGCGCGCGGAGCGCGGGCCCCGCGGCGTCGAGCAGTTCGCGGTCCAGATCGGTGAGGCTGTCCGCGTCGAGCTCCTCGCGGCTGCCGATCACGGTGCTCAACAGGTCCGGCCGGGCTCCGACCGCGCGTCCGGCCAGCGCCGAGGTCTCCTGGAGGGTACGCAGCAGTTCGGTGCGGCCGAGGCCGCGCAGCAGCAGGGAGCGCACCCCGTCCAGGAACTCGAACGCGTACTCCTCACCGGTCCCGCCCGGACCGGCGGTGGTGCGCGAGGTGACCAGCCCGCCCAGCAGGATCTCCGCGAAAGGCAGCGGTCCGCCGACCGCCGTCGGCCCCTGGCGCACCGCCTCCACCACCTCGGGCCGCAGCGGCACCATCGCCAGCCGGGCCGCGAGCCGTCGCGCCGCCGGCGAGGCCTGCCGCAGGAACCGCCGTACCGCCAGATCCGGAGGCACCGGTCGGCGCCGCTCCTCCCAGGAGAACGGCGGCAGGCAGTGTGCCGTGAGCCCCTTGTCGTCCATCAGCAGCGAGGTCGTCTCGGCCCAGGGCAGGGCGCCCCCGGTCACCATCCGGGCCCACCCCGCGATCCAGTCGGGCTCCAGCTCCAGTACGGGCACGGGGACGGGCAGCGGATCGGCGGGGCCGCTGTCGCGCGGCCGCTCCCACCGTCCGTGCCGCAGGAGTTCCAGACGGGCGTTGGGCAGCCCCGGCGCGGAGGCGCGGACGCGCAGCTCCCTCGGCACGCCCTCGCAGAGATCCCACAGGTGCGTCGGAAGGGGCTGCAGCACGGCGACCGGCGCGCGGTTGCCCCAGGTGTGCAGCAGACGGGGTACGGCTCCGCACGCCCAGGCGTCGCCCACGCAGTCGCTCATCAGCAGGACGATCCGGCGCCCGTCCGGATGGAACAGCTCCGCGGGACTGTGCCGCAACCCCTGGTCGGCCGAGCGCAGCACCGCGTGCTTGCCGTCCCGGGTGTCCAGCGTCCAGAGCCGTACGTCGGCGAACGCGCCCTGCGTGCGCAGCAGTTCCGCGAAAGCCCGGGCCACGGGCTGCCACACCGTCATGGACACGCTGCGCTCCACGACGAGCGCCACCTCGAACCAGCGGTCGGGCGGCCGGGTGAGCACCGGGTCCCAGTGGCCGGTCTCGACCGCCCGTACCGCCGTGGCCTCCTCGTCCAGCACCCGCCGACGGGCCCCGCCCGGGAGGCGGCGGTTGAGCGGCCGCAGGGCCCGGGACAGATCCCGGGGGTTCCGGAGGGCACCGGGTAACTCCTCCCCGGAGACGGCGCCGCGGCCGGAGGAGAGGGTGTGGGACATCCGGGGAACGGCGGGCACCTGACCGTCGGGGACGGCCGGGCCGGTGGCGCCGGTGCCGAGGGCGGGGGAGTCGTTCACGGGGGACGATTCCGTGGGAGGTCTCGTGGGCGGTCTCGTGCCCTGTCTCGTGGCGGTGCCCGAGTCCGCGGCCGGGGCCGTGGCGTGATCCGTACCGTCGCCGATGCCCGGCGCGTCCACCTCGGTGCCGGCCCCCGTGCCCGCCCCCGCGCCGACGTGTGGGGCGGCGGCACCCACCTCATGGCGGCCGGAGTGACGGTCGGGGCCCGGCGGCCCCTCCTCCTCTCCGATGACCTCCGCGAGCCAGATCGCCTCCGCCCACTCGCGGGCCGTGGGCTCTGCGGAGCCCGCGGGTCCGGTCATGGTGAGAGGTCCGAGGACAGGTTCCGCCAGAGGGCGTCGCGCAGGTGCCGCCAGGAGCTTCCGTCCGCGTCGGCGGCACCGTTGGTGAGCATGTGCACCGTGTTCAGCAGCTGGTCGACGGCGAGGTCGGCCGTGTCGCCCCGCCGTTCCACGAACTCCCGCACCAGCTCCCGCGTCCGCTCGTCGGGGGCCCCGCCGAAGTGCGAGGCGACCATCGCGGCGAGCCGCTGCCCGTCCGGCGCGGGCATCCGCACCTCCAGACACCTGCGGCGGAAGGCGGGCGGGAAGTCGCGCTCCCCGTTGCTGGTGATCACCACGACGGGGAACTCGGCACAGCGCACCCGGCCCGCCGTGACCGTGACGCGATGGTCGTGGTCGGCGGTGGCCACCTCCACCTGGCGCTGCGACTGGGCGATCCGCTCCAGCTCGGGGACGCGGAACTCGCCTTCCTCGAAGATGTGCAGCAGGTCGTTGGGCAGGTCCACGTCGCTCTTGTCCAGCTCGTCGACGAGGAGCACCCGAGGCCGCTGCCACGGCAGCAGGGCGGTCCCCACCGGGCCGAGCGTGAGGTAGCGGCCGATGCCCGGCGGTGGCCCGTCCCCGGCGGGGGAGCGGCGTCCCGGCGGCGGGGTGTCCTGGACGCGACCGATGGCGTCGTAGTCGTACAGACCGTCGCGGAGCGTGGTGCGGCTGACCACCGGCCACCACAGCACCCCGCCGAGGCCCAGCTCGGAGGCGATCTGGTGGGCGAGGGTGGACTTCCCGGTGCCGGGGGCGCCGGTGACGAGCAGCGGGCGCCGCAGGTGGATCGCGGCGTTCACGACGTGCAGCACCTTCGGGTCCAGCGTGCCGCCCCGCCGCCTGCCGAGCCGCCGTCGGGTGCCGTGGCCGTCGGCGGGCACGGGGGCGGTCAGGGGGCCGCGTTCGGACTCCGGCCGGAAACGGCGCCAGGTCGGCGGTGGTGGGAGCTTGGGCAGCGCCTCGTCCCGCGGTGAGCGGTGCTCACCGGTGTCCCGGAAGACCCACCAGTCGGGGGCGGTGAACCCGTCGGCCCCGTCAGCGCGCGAGGCGTCCTCGCCCGTGCCGTCCGTCGCGCGGTCCACGGTCCCGCTCATGGCAAGCCACCCCCGGTCGGCGGATGCCCCAGCGCGGCGTCCGCCCCCTCCAGTCCGTCACGGCCGTCCCACACTAGGCTGATGTGGCGATGCAGGTCCAGAACGGAGAACGCCTCCGCGTCGGGCCCCACTTCTCCCCTCACCATCCTTACCCGCTCGGGGAGTTCCATGAGCCTCCCGGCCAGGATCTTTCGTGTCTTGCGTTCCGCTTCCGGATGGCCGCCCACCTCGCGCACGGCCACGATCACCGGAATCCCCATCTCCAGAAGCATGTTGACCGCATCGCCCTCCAATCCTCCGGTGTACGGCGGAGGTTCGAGGAACAGCCAGCCCAGCTGTTCGCGGTCGTGGCGCAGCTGCCGGAGCAGCTCGACCGGCAGCAGTCGCTCTCCGTACGGCACCACGCGCACGGCGGCCGAGTCGAAGGCGGTGTCCGGGGCGGTGGTGAGGACGTCGGACCGCTCGTGGAGCCGCGGACGCCAGTGCGGCTTCGCCCACCGGTCCCGGCTGCGGACCAGGACGGTGTGGTCGGCGCCGATCGGCCTGGGCACCGAGTCCGGCGGCCAGGCCATGAACTGGTCCACCGGCAGCCACAGCAGCGGCCTCGGCAGCAGGAACTCCACCACCATCCCCGCACTGAGCTCCCCGAGCTCCCGCACGCAGGACAGGTAGCGTCCCGCGACCTCCTCCTCCAGCGCGGCCCGCGAGGCGTGCCGCACCGGCTCGCCGTACGGCAGTGCCCCGTCCGCACCGGGTGACAGCACCCAGGTCCGCACGGTGTAGACGTCGGGTACGGGCGTGCGGGAGGTGATCTCCACGAGCAGGCGGTACGGGGAGAGCGGCCGGCCCGCCCGGGCGGCCACCTGGGCGCGCAGCCCGGCGAGCCGCCGCGGACTGCCACAGCCGAGATGGGCGGCGACCCGTGCGCTCCAGGCGTGCAGTCCGGCCCGGAGGGGGGTGTCCTCCAGGACGGCCACGGTCTCGACGAGGACGAGCAGGGGGTGCGGCTCGTCCGTCCAGCCGTACGGCAGGTCCTCGAACACCGCCAGGAGCGCGGCGATCTCGTCCCGCCAGTCCTCGTGGCCCCGGCCGGGCCCCCAGTCCTGGGGCGAGGCCGGACCGGCACCGGACTCGTGCAGGACGCGCAGAGCGAGGGAACGCAGCCGGGGCGCCTGCTCGCAGGACTCCAGGAGGTCGAGCAGGGACTGGCGCTGGTGCCGCTCCAGGAGGTCCGCGGGGAAGAGCTGCCGGTGCAGCCGGTCCACCTCCCGCCAGCTGGCCGTCTTCTGGTGGCCTCGGGAGAACTCCTCCAGGTAGACGGCGAGACCGCCGGGATGGTCGGCGCAGTAGGCCAGTTCCTGGGCGAGCGCCTCCACGGTGACGCCCTCGGGGGCGCGCGGGTCCGCCCCGCACTCCGCCGCGACCCGCCGCAGCGCCGCGGAGCGGGCCGAGGAGGTGTCCGCGAGCGACCGCCGGAGCCGGAGCATCTCGTGGGCCAGCCGCCAGTACGGATCGTGGGAGCCGCTCATCGGGCGGCCCCACCGCCGGGCCCCCGCGCACGCAGCCGGGCGACCTCGCGGTCGAACTCCCGCATCGGCAGGGAGGCCGACTCGTACCAGCGCAGCGCCGCCGCGAACCGCTCGATGCCGTCCTCGTACTCCAGGCAGAGCCCGAGCACCGCGCGCGCGTCGTTGATCAGGACGCCGGTCCGCTCGACGTGGAAGGCTATGTCGTCCCCGGTGTCCCGCAGCACCCGCTCGCGGCGGTGCGGATCGGCGAAGCTCCGTACCTTCACGAGCACCCGGGCGAGATCCCGCTCGGCGCTCGCCGGCCACGACGGCGCGGGAGTGTCGTCGGACAGGTTGTCGTACGCGGGGGAGCCGGCCACCGCGTCCGCCAGATCGGGGCAGTACCGTACGGCGATCTCGACCGGGATCATCCAGCCGGTACGGCGCTCCGCGCGGGTGTCCTCCGCCACGACCAGGCCGAGCACGTCCCCGGAGCCGTCGACGACACCGGCCCCGCTGTAGCCCTGCCGAAGCCGGTCCCCGGACTCGCCGGCGGCCTCCAACTGCATCCACTCGGGGCTCAGTCCGCCGAATCCCACCAGCCGCGCGCGCACCCACAGCCCGGCGGGCGCCCCGGCCGCCTGTCCGAAGGCGCGGACGATCCGGTCGCGGGCGGGGCCGCACGGCCGCAGCCTGGCGGGCCCGCAGTCGGCGGGGGCGTCCTCGTACAGGTCGAGCACCGCGACGTCGGCCCGCTCCTCGTCCGAGGGCGCCCATCCCCGGGGCGCGACCCCGGCGCGCACGGGCGCCGCGCCGGGCGCGAGGGAGCCGGGGAAGTCCACCAGGAGCTCCGCCTCCCGCGGATCCCCGTCATCGGGCCCGAGCGCCCCCTCCACGACGTGCGCACAGGTGACCACCCGGCCCCCGGCCACGAGCACCGCCGCGCCGACCGGTGTGCCCCGCGCGTCCAGGATCCGAACGCGCCACGATTCCGCGAGCCGATGTCCCACCCCTGTGCCCCCGTTCCCCACGCCGCGAGCCGCCGCCACACGCCCGGCGCGACCGGTCCGACGGGGCAGCCCGGTCAGCGGGGTCCGGGCACAGCGGTGAACCAGATACGGGAGGAGCGCGTGTTGCGGCCATGCTAAGCAGCAATACCCGTTCGACGTCACGACAAGCCGTCGAATCCGACGGGACGACCGAGGTGTGGCCGAATGTCGATGTCCGGGGGCGCCGCCGGACAGGTGCTTCACCCGCCGGCGGTGCAGGAGTCCCGAGGCGCCGGCTTTGGCCGTATGCGGGTGTCGAGGCTAGGGTGTGCCGCCGTACTCGGCGGATCGCTCCCCTCGGAGAAGGTGGGAATGGGGCTCATTGACGCAGACCACGCGGGGCTGGTCGTCGCGGCGCAGGCCGGTGACGACCGGGCGCGCGAGGAGCTGATCGCCGCGTACCTGCCGTTGGTCTACAACATCGTCGGGCGAGCGCTGAGCGGACATGCCGACGTCGACGACGTCGTCCAGGAGACCCTCATACGCGTGGTGCGCGACCTGCCCGCCCTGCGGGCCCCGGAGAGTTTCCGGTCCTGGACGGTGTCGATCACTCTCCGCCAGATCAACACCCACTGGCACCGGCAGCACGCCCTCGCCGACCGGACCACGGTCATCGACGAGGCACGCCGGATACCGGACGCGGGCGCCGAGCCCGTTGACGTGACGATCCTGCGGCTGCACGTGTCGGACGAGCGGCGCAGGGCCGTCGAAGCCGGCCGGTGGCTCGACCCGGACCATCGGGTGCTGCTGTCGCTGTGGTGGCAGGAGTGCGCCGGCCTGCTCAGCCGTGAGGACATGGCCGCCGCGACGGGGCTCACGGTGGCGCACGTCGGCGTGCGCCTGCAACGCATGCGCGAGCAGCTGGAACTGTGCCGGACGATCGTCGCCGCGCTGGAGGCCGATCCGCGCTGTCCGCAGCTGGACGAGGCAGTCGTCGGCTGGGACGGTGACCATGCCTCGGTGTGGCGCAAGCGGATCGCGCGTCACACACGTGACTGCCCGGTCTGCGGGGCGACGTCGGCAGAACGGGTTCCGGCCGACCTGCTGCCCCTCAGTCTCACGACGCTGGCCGTCCCGGCCGCCCTGATCGCCGCGCTGGCCGCCAAGGGCCTGCTGTCGGGTACGGCGGCAAGCGCCGCCGGGCTGGCCGCGGCCCCCGTCGCCCTCGCCACGGCGTCGGCGACGGCGACGGCGACGGCGACGGCGACGGCGACAGGGGGAGGCGGTCTGCACGGCGCTCTGCTCGGCAAACTCCAGGCGGTGACCGCTCACCCGCTGGTGAGCCTCGCGACCGGCGCGGTGCTCATCGCCGGAACAGCCACCTACGCGACCTGGCCCGAACCGGCGCCTCCTGTGCCCGGCGCCACCGCCGCTCCCACGGTCGGCGCTCCCACGCCCCTTCCCTCGCGCACCGGCGCCCCGGCCGGCCCGCCGCCGGCGAGTCCGTCCCTGGTGAGCCCCTCCCCGGCGACTCCGTCCCCGCTGAGCCCGTCCTCGGTCAGCCCGTCCGCCGTCGCGGGCACCGTTCCGCTGGGCGCGCGGTCGCTGGAGTCCGCGGACAGTCCCGGCCTGTTCGTCACGTACACCGGCGACTTCGCGGCGCTCGGCGGCGTCGCCGCGTCCGGCGGCGCGCAGGCACGTCAGCGGGTCACCTTCACGGTCGTCGGAGGACTGGCCGACACCGGGTGCGTCACCTTCCGCGCCGCGGACGGCCGGTACCTTCGCCACCACTACCTGCGACTGCGGCTCAGCAGCGACGACGGCAGCGCGCTGTTCCGAGCGGACGCCACCTTCTGCCCCCGTCCCGGGGCGGTCGCCGGGTCGGTGACCCTGCATGCCCACAACTATCCGGGGTCGGTCCTCCGCCACCGCGACGGCGGCATCTGGCTCGACGGCTCCGACGGCACGCGGGCCTTCGGCGGCCAGGCCTCCTTCATCGTGCGCGGCCCCGGGGCCTGAGCACCGCTTCTCGGGCGCGGCCGTCCCACGGAGTCCGGCATAACGCTTTCTGCCCGAGAGATGCGTCACGGGGCAATCCCGCGATCGGCGCGAGATTTCCGTTACGAGACCGCGAGCCCGGAAGCCTCCACTTCAGGGGTGTCCATCCCGCCGCCCGTCATGACGTGACGGCGCGGCGGGGTCCCGGCAGCCCCCACCGACGTATCCCCTGAAGAAAGCCCCTCACATGACGCGACACACCTCCGAAACCAGGGCCAAGGGCCTGCACCGGCTCCGCCGGCGACGCCGTACATGGGCGATAGGGCTGTCGGCCACGGGGCTGGTGGCCGGCGTCGTGACGCTCCTCCCCAGCTCCGCCGGAGCCGCGGGCCTGGGCACCCAGGCCGCCCCCTCGGGCCGGTACTTCGGCACGGCCGTGGCCGCCGACAGGCTCGGCGACTCCGCGTACACCGCGATCGCGGACCGGGAGTTCACCATGGTCACCCCGGAGAACGAGATGAAGTGGGACGCCGTCGAACCGTCCCGCGGCCAGTTCACCTTCGGCCCCGCCGACCGGATCGTCGATCGTGCCCTGGCACGCGGCCAGCGTATGCGCGGCCACACCACGGTCTGGCACTCGCAGCTCCCGCCCTGGGTCCGTGCCATCGGGGACGCGAAGACCCTGCGCAGTGTGATGAACCACCACATCACCACCGAGATGACCCATTTCAAGGGAAAGGTCTACGCCTGGGACGTGGTGAACGAGGCGTTCGCCGACGGCGGCAGCGGCGGGCTCCGCGACTCCGTCTTCCGGAAGGTGCTGGGCGACGGCTTCATCGAGGAGGCGTTCCGCACCGCCCGTGTCGCCGACTCCTCGGCCAAGCTCTGCTACAACGACTACAACATCGAGAACTGGTCGGACGCCAAGACCCAGGGCGTCTACCGCATGGTCAAGGACTTCAGGTCGCGCGGCGTTCCCCTCGACTGCGTCGGGTTCCAGAGCCATTTCGGGACGAGCGGCCCGCCGGCGAGCTTCAGGACCACGCTTTCCGCCTTCGCCGCCCTGGGCGTAGACGTCCAGATCACCGAGCTGGACATCGCCCAGGCATCACCCGCCCACTACGCGAGCGCGGTCAGCACCTGCCTGTCCGTGGCCCGGTGCACCGGCATCACGGTGTGGGGTGTCCGTGACAGCGACTCCTGGCGCGGCGGCGAGAGCCCGCTGCTGTTCGACGGCGGCGGCACGCCCAAGCCGGCGTACACCGCCGTCATGAACGCCCTCCGCTCCGGTTCCGGCACCACTCCGGGCAAGCCGACCGGCGCCAACGGGGAGATCAGGGGCGTCGCCTCCGGCCGCTGCCTCGACGTCCCCGGCTCCACCCCCGTCAACGGCACCCGCGCGCGGCTGCGGGACTGCGGTGGACAGACCGACCAGCGCTGGACCCACACCGCCGCCAAGCAGCTGAAGGTGCACGGCGAGAAGTGTCTGGACGCCAGGGGCCAGGGCAGGACCAACGGCACCCCGGTGATCGTCTGGGACTGCAACGGCGGCACCAACCAGCAGTGGAACGTCAAGTCCGACGGCACGATCACCGGTGTCCAGTCCGGGCTGTGCCTCGACGCGGTCGGCGCCGCCACCGCGAACGGCACCACGATCCAGCTGTACGCCTGCGCCTCCGTCGGCAACCAGAAGTGGACCTGGACCGCCCCGTCCGGGACGGGCAGCGGCACGTGCGATCTCCCGACGACGTACAAGTGGCGTTCGACGGGTGCCCTCGCCCAGCCGTCGAACGGATGGGCCGCCGTGAAGGACTTCACCCACGTGACGCTGGGCGGCAAGCACCTCGTCTACGCGTCGAGCGCGTCGGGGACCTCGTACGGCTCGATGGCGTTCCGCCCCTTCACGAACTGGTCCGACATGGCGTCGGCCGGCCAGACGAAGATGAACCAGAACGCGGTGGCGCCCACCCTGTTCTACTTCGCCCCCAAGCGGATCTGGGTGCTCGCGTACCAGTGGGGTGCCGCGCCCTTCTCCTACCGGACGTCGAGCGACCCCACCGACCCCAACGGCTGGTCCGCGCCGCGGCCGCTGTTCACCGGGAGCGTTCCCCGCGCCGAATCCGGCACCGGACCGATCGACCAGACCCTGATCGCCGACGAGAAGAACATGTACCTGTTCTTCGCCGGTGACAACGGCAAGATCTACCGGGCGAGCATGCCGATCGGGAACTTCCCGGGCAGCTTCGGCTCCTCGTACACGACGGTCATGAGCGACACCGCGAAGAACCTCTTCGAGGCGCCCCAGGTCTACAAGGTCCAGGGGCAGAACCGGTACCTCATGCTCGTCGAGGCGCGGGGCGTGAACGAGCGGCGCTACTTCCGCTCCTTCACCGCCTCCAGCCTGAGCGGTGCGTGGACCCCGCAGGCCGGCAGCGAAAGCAACCCCTTCGCGGGCAAGGCCAACAGCGGCGCCACCTGGACCGACGACATCAGCCACGGTGACCTGATCCGCACCAACCCCGACCAGACCATGACCATCGACCCCTGCAACCTGCAGTTCCTGTACCAGGGCAAGTCCCCCACCGCGGGCGGACCCTACGACCAGCTGCCGTACCGGCCGGGTGTTCTCACCCTGCAGCGCTGACCTGCCCTATCCACGGTTGCACAAGGAGAAACACCCCCCATGAACAACCCCACCAACGCCGGGCGCCGCGGACGTCACCGCCGTCGCAGGACCGCCACCGCTCTGCTGCTCGGTGTGCCCGCCACCGTCGTGCCGTACCTCCTGTTCGTGCAGGACGACTCGCAGGCCGCGACGGTCGACGGCAATGCCTACTACAAGCTGGTCTCCGTGCGCAGCGGCAAGGTGCTGGACGTCAACGCCTTCTCCACCGCCGACGGCACCCGCATCCAGCAGTGGACCGACCAGAACACCGCCAACCAGCAGTGGAGACTGCGCCCCGCCGGGGACGGCTACTACGAGCTGGTGAACCGCAACAGCGGCAAGGTGCTGGGCATAGCGGGCGGCTCGACCGCCCAGGCAGCTGCCGCCGAGCAGCAGACCGACAGCTCCTCCACCTCCCAGGAGTGGCGGATCGACGAGGCGAGCGGTTCCGACGCCGTCACCTTCACCTCCCGCAGGAGCGGCCAGGTCCTGGACGTCTCCGGAGGCTCCACGGCCGACGGCGCGGCGGTCATCCAGTACGGAGGTCATGGCAGCACCAACCAGCAGTGGAAGCTGGTGAAGACGTCCGAGGTCCCGGCCACCGGGACCGGATCGTACGCGTGGAAGAACGCCCAGGTCGTCGGCGGCGGTTACGTCACCGGGCTGGTGTTCAACCCGCGGGAGAAGGGTCTGCTGTACGCGCGTACCGACATGGGCGGCGCCTACCGCTGGGACAGTGCGGCCGAGCAGTGGATCCCGCTGACCGACTGGCTCGGCGAGAAGGACTGGAACCTGCTGGGCATCGATTCGGTGGCCACCGACCCGGTCGACCCCGACCGGCTCTACCTCGCGGCCGGCACCTACACCAACGAGTGGGCCGGCAACGGCGCGATCCTGCGCAGCACCGACCGTGGCCGCACCTTCAAGCGCACCGACCTGCCGTTCAAGGCCGGCGGCAACGAGGACGGCCGCGGGGCGGGCGAACGGCTCGTGATCGACCCCGCCGACAACCGCACCCTGCTGCTCGGCACCCGCAAGAACGGCCTGTGGCGCAGCACCGACAGCGGTGTGACATGGCGGCAGGTGCCCTCGTTCCCTGTCAAGGACGGGGCGAGCAGCGGCGCGGGCGTCTCCTTCGTGACGTACGGCCCGGCCGGCAGCAACACGGTGTACGTCGGCGTCGCCGACAAGTCCACCTCCCTGTACCGCTCCACCGACGGCGGCACCACCTGGCAGGCCGTCCCCGGCCAGCCCACGGGTCAGATGCCGCAGCACGGCGTGCTCTCCGGTGACGGCTCGCTGTACCTGACGTACACCAACGCCCTCGGACCCAACGGCGTGACGGCGGGCTCGGTCTGGAAGCACGCACCGGCCGGCGGAACGTGGAAGAACGTCTCCCCGTCCCAGGGCGGCTACGGGTTCTCCGGCCTGGCCGTCGACCCGCGCCGGCCGTCCACGGTGATGGTCACCACCCTCGACCGCTGGTGGCCCGAGGACGAGATCTACCGCACCACCGACGGCGGCACGACCTGGAAGGCACTGGCGGACAAGTCGGTGCGGAACGCCTCCGCCGCTCCCTACGTCGGCACCCACACCGGGCACTGGATGACCGCCCTGGCCATCGACCCCTTCGACTCCGGACACGTGCTGTACGGCACCGGCAACGGCATCTGGCGCAGCAAGGACGCCAACGCCACCGACAGTGGGGGCACCAGCCACTGGAACGCGGGGGCGCGGGGCCTGGAGGAGACCGCGCTGATGGACGCGATCGCCCCGCCCGGCGGTGCCGCGGTCGTCACCGCCATGGGCGACCAGGGCGGATTCCGCCACGACGACCTGACCAAGGTGCCCGCCGGGCGGCTGGACAACCCGATGATGGCCAACAGCACCGACATCGACTTCGCCCAGTCGGCGCCCTCGATCATGGTCCGCGTCGGCCGGGGCGGCGCGCAGGACGGCGCCTATTCCAGCGACGGCGGCACCAGCTGGAACGGCTTCAAGGCCGAGCCGGTGGCCGGTGCCCAGGACGGCCGTGTCGCGCTCGCGGCGGACGGCTCCACGATCCTGTGGACCCAGGCCGGTCAGGCCCCGTACCGCTCGACCGACAAGGGGGCGAGCTGGTCGAGGGTCAGCGGCCTGGGTACCGACGCCGTTGTCGTCGCCGACCGTTCCTCGGCCAGGATCTTCTACTCCCTGTCCGGCGGTACGCTCCACGCCAGCACCGACGGCGGAGCAACCTTCAGCCCGCGCGCCGGCAACCTGCCCTCCGGCCGTCTCGCCGCCGTCCCCGGCATCGCCGGAGATCTGTGGATCGCCGGCGGCGGCCAGGGGCTGCTGCACTCCACCGACGGCGGCCGCACCTTCACCGCGCTCACCACGGTGAAGTCCGCCTCCGCCCTCGGCTTCGGCAAGGCCGCACCCGGAGCCTCCTACCAGGCCCTCTATCTGATCGGCACGGTCAAGGACGTCACGGGCGTCTTCCGCTCCACGGACAAGGGCGCCACCTGGCTCCGCGTCAACGACGAGGCCCACCAGTGGGGCAGCATCGGAGGCGTCGGCGTCGTCACCGGCGACCCGGACGTCTACGGCCGCGTCTACGTCGGCACCAACGGCCGCGGCCTCCAGTACGGCGACCCCTCCTGACGCCGAAACCGCCGCCCCCCCCGGCTGGTACATCCCGGCCGGGGGCTCTTTCACACCGCCGAGTTGAGCTCCGCTCGGCCGAACAGCAGGGCCCAGCCGGCGGGGAGTTGGTCGAGGATGCGGGTGATGAGGTCGGGGCCGGCATGGGCCGTGACGGCGGCGAAGACGGAGCCGGTGTCCCACCGGCTGGTGGCCAGGGAGGCGCCGGAGCGTGCGGCGAGGTCCTTGACGAAGGCCCAGCCTTCCAGCGGCCGGGGCTCGGGGATCTGCGCGGTCAGGACGCGTGCGGCCTCCAGGGGCAGACAGGCGGCCAGGTCGACGCGTTCGTCGCCGGTCAGCTGGCGTCCCAGCCCGGAGAGGACCAGGCGGACGGCTTCCTCCGCTTTCTGAAGGGTGGGGTAGGCGCCTTCGTAGCGGACCTTCTCCAGCATCTGCTCGTACGCCGTCCCGTACGACTGCTGGTGCTCAAGCGGTGCGCGGACGTCGGTGATCACTGCGGTGCATGCCTTTCGTCAAGCCGGGCTGGGATGGTGCCGAGGTGCGGCACCGGTGGTCAGGTGGGTTCGGGGCGGCCGAAGAGAAGGTCGTAGCCGACCGGGAGCTGGAGCAGGATCTGCCCCAGCAGGTCCCCGCCCGCGGTGTCGGCGACCGTGGACAGTACGGCGCTGACGTCCCAGGTCGCGGTCTGCTCGGTGGCGCCCTCGATCCAGGCCGCGGTCGCCCTCACGAACCGCTCCGGTGGCAGCGGTTCGGCGCTCCGGAGCGGGTTGAGCAGGATCAGGGCGAAGTCCTCCGGCAGGCGGGCCGCGAGCTGGGCGCGGACTTCGCCGATCAGGTGCGCGCCGAGCAGGGCGAGGACCACGCGGGCCGCGCGCTCGGCTTGCTCGGCAGTGCCGTACTCGCCGCGTTCCCGCACGTGGTCGAGGAACGCTTCGCGTCGCAGGGTCATCTGACCGCCACCCCTTCCTTCTCAGGACTCTCACGGGGGTGCGGAGGGCGGGGGTGAGGGGGAGACCAGGTGCCCGTCCTCCGCACCGGTGTCCGGCGGTGTCAGCCGGAGATCTCCTTGCGGCCGGTCCCGACGCCGACGGAGATCTTGCGGGGCTTGGCGCGCTCGGCGATCGGGATGCGCAGGGTGAGCACGCCCGCGTCGTAGTCGGCCTCGATGCGCTCGGTGTCGAGGGTGTCGGCGAGCACGATCTGACGGGAGAAGACGCCCAGCGGCCGTTCGGACAGTTCCATCTGGACGTCGTCGGCCTTCGCCGTCGGCCGGCGCTCGGCCTTGACGGTGAGCATGTTCCGTTCGACGTCGATGTCGATCGCGTCCGCTCTGACGCCGGGCAGGTCGAAGGCCACCACGTACTCGTCGCCCTCGCGGTAGGCGTCCATCGGCATCGCCGACGGCCTCGACCAGGTGCCCGGACCCAGCAGCTGCTGCGTCATCCGGTCCAGCTCACGGAAGGGGTCAGTGCGCATCAACATCGTGAAAACACCTCCAGCAGGTTCAGGCAGTTGCTGCCAATGCGCTTCACTGACACCGTTGTAACATGTCATCCAATGGATGACAAACATGATGTCATCGACTCGATGACACACCTGTGGGGGTGCCCGTGACCCCGTCCGACCAGCCGTTCCCGACCAGCGCCGACGCCCACGGCCCGGCGTCGTTCCTCGCCGCCGCGGCGGCCCTTCGCGCCGTGGACGAGGCCCTGCGCGCCGCCCGGCAGGAGGCGCCAGACGGCCCCGGCGCCGGGCCGGGAGCGGAGCAGGCGCTGGCCTCGTTGTCGCTGCTGCGGCAGGTCCGCGAGCAGCTCGCCGGGTGGGAGACCGGTCTGATCGAGATCGCCCGGGACGCGGGCGCCAGTTGGGCCGACCTCGCCCCACCCCTGGGCGTCGCCAGCCGTCAGGCCGCCGAGCGCCGCTACCTGCGCGGCCGCCCCGGCCCGGCCGGGACCACCGGCGAACAGCGCGTCACGGCCACCCGCCAGGCCCGTGCCGCCGACCGCACGACCGCCGCCTGGGCCCGCCGCAACGCGGCCGACCTGCGTCGTCTCGCCGGGCAGATCACCGCCCTCACCGACCTGCCCGCCTCCGCCCGCAGGGCGCTCGGCGAGCTCCACGCGGCCCTCGCCCACGACGATCCCGCGGACCTCGTCAACCCCCTGGCCGCCACCCGCCCCCACCTGGACGCCGCCCACCCCGACCTCGCCGCCCGGCTCGACACCCTCACGGCCCCGTCGTACGAGGCCTGAGGTCTTCGGGACGGCACCACCGAAGGTGCCGTCTCCCCGTGTCGGGCCGGTGTCCGGCAACCTCAGTAGCTGTCGTAGCCGGGTCGGCCGGTCGGCCGGTAGACACCGACCACGGTGCCGCCCTTCGTCGTCGAGACGCTGACCGGCTCCAGCGCCGTGGGGATCGCGCCCCCGGCGAACAGCCGCTTGCCCGTGCCGATGATCACCGGGTGGATGGTCAGCCGGTACTCGTCGACCAGGCCGTGCCGCATGAGGGTCTGGGCGAGGTCGCCGCTGCCGACGACGTTGATGTCGCCGCCGTCGGACGCCTTCAGTGCCCGTACGGCGTCGACGGTGTCGCCCTCCAGGAGCGTGGAGTTCTGCCACCGGACGGACGTCAGGGTCCGGGACGCCACGTACTTGTGCATGCCGTTCATCCGCTCGGTGAACGGGTTGCCGGGATCGGCCGTCGGCCAGTACGACGCGAAGATCTCGTACGTCTTGCGCCCCAGCAGCATCGCGTCGGAGCGCTCGTACCAATCGGCGACGGCCGCGCCGACCTCGTCGTCGGCCACCGGCTTCTGCCAGCCACCGTGCGGGAAGCCGCTCTCCGCGTCCTCGTCCGGACCGCCCGGTGCCTGCATGACACCGTCGAGGGTCAGGAACGTGCAGACGATGATCTCGCGCATGGTGTGCTCCCTTCGTCCACGGGTAGACCGCACAACCGCCGCAAACTCATCGTGCCACTCCCGCGGACCGGCAGGACACCCGTGCCTTCCGTCGCTGTCGATCGGCCGGAAATCCCACTCCCACAGGCCACACCGCGCCCTAGACTGCGACCGCTCCAAGACCTGGAGATCATCGGGAGGGCGTGCAGGATGAGACGAGCACTGATCAGTGCGTGCGCGGCCGCGGTGTTGGTGGTGTCCGGTGGGACTGTCGCCACCGCTTCCGGCAGCGCTCCGCCGCGCACCACGCAGGGGCCTTGCCAGTACAGCCAGACCCCGGACGAGCCACCGGCGCGCCGTGTTCCGCTGCCGCCCGACCCGCGGCGTACCCCCGCTCGCGGCACGGTCGACCTGGCGGTTCCGACCAGTCAGGGCCCGCTTCCGCTGAGCTTGGACCGGGCCAAGGCGCCGTGCACCGTCCAGAGTTTCCTGCACCTGGCGCGGCACGGCTTCTACGACCGTACGGTGTGCCACCGCCTCACGGCGTACCCGACGCTGAAGGTCCTGCAGTGCGGCGACCCGACCGGCACGGGTGAAGGCGGGCCCGGATACCGGTACAAGGACGAACTGCCGGTGGACCTGCCGCCCGCACCCACCGATCCCACGGGCGCGCGCCGGCTCTACGGCCGCGGCCTGCTGGCGATGGCCAACGCCGGCCCGAACACGAACGGTTCGCAGTTCTTCGTCGTCTACGGCGACTCCGCGCTGCGGCCGAACTACACGGTGTTCGGCACGGTCGGCCCCGCCGGTCTGGCGACACTCGACAAGGTCGCCGCCGGAGGCATCGAGCCGACGGCGGAGAACCCGGCACCGGTCGACGGCACACCCGCCCTGCGGACCGAGTTGCTCGACGTCCGGCTGTCCTGGGCGCATTGACGCACGCACCGCGTTGACGCACCGCGCCACCGCCGTGTCCCCGCCCGGTCCGTCCGACTCCGGTCCGAGCGCCCGCCTCGCGTGATCCGCTCGCGAGGCGGGCCGCCTCCGGAGGAGGGTGATCAGGACACGCGCTTGAGGGTCCAGGCGTTGTTGTTGAAACCGGAGTTGGGCCAGGCGACACAGGAGCTGGAGTAGTACGAGGCGGTCTGGACCCAGCCCGCCGGGTAGTACGCGGACCCGCAGGCTTCGACGACGGTGCCTATGGGGAGGCCGGTGAGCTGCTTGATCTGCTTGATGTTCGGGTTGAAGTTCTGGGTGCCGCAGCTCGCGCTGTACCCCCAGCTGACGTCGACGTAGCCGCTCGGGGTGGCGGTGCTCGCGCAGGTGGTCGTCACGTCACCGGGAGCCGCCTGGGCGGGCGCGCCGGCGAGGGCGACCGTCGCGGCGGCGGCGAGCAGCACGGTGGTGGTGCGGAAGCGGGTCACGGTGGACTCCTTGGTCCGGAAACGATCAGCGGAAAACGACAGCCCGTTTCTACGGTGTGTGCGCGCCCCGTAACAGCCTGTTTCCGGTCTCAGGGATCAGGCCATGACAAGTCCGGTCGTACCAGCGCGGTGGATCTCCCGCTGGGCGGGGAGCCGGGCGTCCGGCGCGGCCACCGCCCCGCTCCTCGGAGCGGCCGGACTACGTCACCCTGCTCTCCGTTTCCCCCGCCGCTCTCCGTACCCCTGCCGACGGCACCTGCGCCCGCAGCCGGTCCGGCGGATAGAACTGCCGGGCCCAGTGGCGGAACGGGCCGATCGGGCCGTCGCCGCGGGCCAGCCGGGGCGGGGACACGTACCGCTTCGTCGACCAGACCGGGAAGTCCTGGGACACGAAGGCGCAATTGCCCCGGAACATCACACCCGCCAGCAGCCGGTGTGCCGAGCCGCTCACCCAGCGGGCCAGCGGGGCAGGGAAGGCGGCCGGCTCGGCCACCTCGAAGCGGCTCGTCTGGCGCAGCTGGAAAGCGGCCGGCGCGATCATCGTGGTCGTGTACACGGCACAGGTGCGCACCCCGAACCGGGGGAGCGCCGTGCACACGTGCACCCGGCTGATCCCGTTGCCCTCCAGCGTCACCTCCAGCGGACTCGCGCCCAGCAGCGGCACCCGCTCCTCGGAGCGCACGGAGATCCGGAAGGACCGCCCCTCGAAGACCGCCGGTTCGGCCACTTCCGAAGCGCCCCAGCCGTGCAGCGGCGTGAAGTGCCCGATGTCCACGGTGTTCTCGACCACGTCCTGGCTGTGCCCCGCCATCTCCCACGCCGCCTGCCGCGGCGCCCGCGCCCCGAGCGTGTGCCAGGGCGTGAGCTCCCAGTCCGGCGCCCGCCCGTCGTGGTGCCGCCACACGAAGACGGCGCCGTCGACCTCGCGCACCGGCAGCAGGGTGAGGTCCGAGGACGGCGGCGGGGGCGTGCCGTACCCCGTCCGCGTGCAGGCGCCGTCCGGGCCGAAGGCGAAGCGGTGGAAGGGGCACAGCAGCTCGTCGCCCTCCATCGCGCCGAGCCCGAGGTGCGCCCCCAGGTGCGGGCAGTACGGGCGGACCGCCCGCACGTCGCCGTCGCGGAGCCGGTAGAGCACCACGTCCTCGCCCTGGAGCGGCCGGGTGAGCAGCGCCCCCCGGACCACCTCCGAGGAGAACGCCACCGAGAACCAGCCGTCGGGGTACGGCAGGACCGGCTCGTGCGCGTCGGCCGGGCTCGGGCCCTCCGTGAGCGCCCGGGTGTGGCCGCGCCTCACAGCTCGACCAGCACCTTGCCGAAGGACGCCGCGCGGTCGGTGTACAGACTGCGGTAGGCGGCGGGGATGGAGTCGAAGCCGCGGTGCACGGTCTGCTGGTAGCGGATCTCGCCGGCGCGCACCAGCGGCGCCAGCTCGGCGTGCAGCGCCGCCCAGTTGTCCTCGGTGAACCACTCCAGCGCGAAGATCCCGCGGATCGTCGTGCGCGGGAACATGATGTACGGCAGCAGCCGGGGCCCGGTCCACTCGCCGCCGACCTGGCTCGACCACTGCCAGCACACCGCGACCCGGCTGTCCACGGTGAGCATCGTGAAGACGGTGTCGGTCATGACCCCGCCGAGGTTGTCGAAGTACCGGTCCACACCGCCGGGAGCCGCCTTCGCCAGGTCCTCGCGGAGCTGCGCCGGGTCCCCGCCGTGCTGGAAGACGACGACGGCGTCGAAGCCGAGCGCCGTCAGCGGCGCCGCCTTCTCCGGCGAACCGGTCGTGCCCACCACCCGCGCGCCCGCCCGCTTCGCCAGCTGCCCGACCAGCGTGCCGATCGCGCCGGACGCGCCGCTGATCAGGACCGTGTCGCCGGGCCGTACGGACAGGAAGGTGGTGAGGGTGCCCCACGCGGTCATCCCGGCGCCGCCGAGGATGCTGAGCGCGGTGCTCAGCGGCAGCGCCTCGTCGTAGTGGGCCGTGTCCAGCTTTCGGTACGCGGGAAAGACCATCGGGAAGGTGCCGGTCTGCCACAGCGCCTCGGCGCCGTTGCTGACCAGGTGGGTGCGCCAGCCGCCGAAGCCCTGCACGAGGTCCCCGACGCCGAACATCGCCTTCGGTCCGGCCGCCAGCACCTCCATGATCGAGTCGGCGCCCATGTGGTCGCCCACCGGGGTGTCCAGGGCGATCCCCTGGAGGTACGGGTCGACGGAGACGTACCGCGTGCGCAGCAGCATCTCGTCCTCGGCCAGTGCGGTGTCGAGCTCCTCCACCACCTTGACGTACATCCGGTCCACGTCCGGCACGCCGTCGTTGTGCTCGCTGACGATCCACTTCTCGGTCTTCACGGGGTCGCTCCTGCGGGTTCGATGAGTTGGACGGGGAGAGGGGCGCTGTCGTCGACGGAGGCGGTGAACGGCCGCCCGTCGTCGCGGCAGACGAAGTGCATGACGTGCCGTCCCGAGGCCGCGGCCCGGATCAGGCCGCCGGTGGTGGCCCAGACGCCGGACAGATAGAAGTCCGCGAGCCCCGGCAGTCCCGGGCCGTGCCGCTTGACCTCCTTCTCCACGGTCTCGCCGCTGTCCACGAACGGCTGCCAGCCGAGCACGGTGCCGTCGTAGTTGCCGGTGTAGCGGACCTGGGTGAGCGGGGTGGAGACGTCCCGCACCACGATCGCGTCCCGCAGCCCGGGGTGCCGCGCGTCGAGGAAGTCCACGATCGTGTCCCGCACCTGCCGTTTGGCCCGCTGGTACGCGCGTCCGCGCCCGACCGGCAGCGTGTGCAGCTCCTCGCCCCGGCGGATCCGGGTGGACCACTCCGGACCGGTGCTCAGCTCCCGCCACGGCGCGATGTCGCAGAAGTACGTGGCGTACACCACGGAGGTGCCCGGCGGTGACAGCTCCGGGTAGTGGCGGCTGCGGAACTGCACGTTGACGCTGGGGTGCCGGATGCCCGTGAGCCGTTCCGCGACCGCGTCCTCCAGGAGGTACGTGGTGCAGGGCTCGCCGTCCGGGAAGGGCCGGCGCAGCCCCAGGAAGACCGTCAGGTAGCCGGGGAAGACCATGCCGGGTTCCGCGATGGTCCGGGTGTACAACTCCCGGTAGGTGTCGGTGAGATAGCGGCCCTTCAGCAGGTCGAGGAGGGTGGTGCGCCCGTCGCAGGCGGAGACCACGATGTCCGCCCGCAGCTCCGTGCCGTCGCTCAGCCGGACCCCGGCCGCCCGGTCGTTCTCCACCAGGATCTCCACGACCCTGGCGTTGTACGTGACCTCGCCGCCGAGCCCCCGGTAGCGCTCCTCGACCGAGCGGGCCAGGCCCAGTGAGCCGCCCTCGGGGACACCGGCCGAGGCGTCGGCGTGCGCCGCGAGCTGGAAGTAGAACGGCAGCACGGGGAAGTTGGGATGCTTCTCGTACAGGATGAAGTTGAACGCCTCGCGCAGCAGCGGGTCCTCGAAGCGCTCCGAGTAGTCCCGCATCAGCGTGCCGATGGAGCGCCGGATCACGTTGAAGTAGGGGACGAAGGACGCCAGCATCCGCCAGCGCTCCAGGCGGCCCATGAGCCCGACAGGGGTGAGGAAGGGGTAGCGGGCCAGCGCCTTGCGGAAGGTCCGCAGTCCGGCGCAGAAGTCGCGGATCACCCGGGCGTCGCCGGGGGAGAGGGCGAGCAGGTGCGCTTCGAGACGGTCCGGGTCGGAGTAGAAGCGGACCGCCCGTCCGTCCCGGCCGCGCACCGTGTTGAACACGTCGAAGTTGCGCATCCGCTTGCCCTGGAGCGCGCCGAGCTCCAGCCAGATCTGGTGCATCTCGTTGCCCGGCCCGCTGCCGAGCAGCCAGCTCACGCAGCAGTCGAGGGTGAAGTCGCCCCGGTCCCAGGCCGTGCAGGAGCCGCCCGGGATCTCGTGCATCTCCAGCACCCGGCTGCGATAGCCGTTCATCTGGGCGTAGCAGCCGGTGGAGAGCCCGCCGAGCCCTCCGCCGACGATCAGCATGGTCCTTCTGGTCATTCGGCCACCGCCGCCTTCCAGGTGTCGCCCCGCGGTTCGAGTCGTGGCAGCCGGCCCAGCTTCCCGGGATGCCACGGCCCGGCACCCTCGCTGGGCCAGGCACGGAACTCCCGGCCCAGCTCGTCGCACAGGAACTGGACCGCGTACCGGCCGCTGGTCGCGGCCCGGATCAGGCCGCCCATCCCGGTCCACTGACCGGCCATCGAGAAGCCGCTGAGCCCCGGCAGCCGCATCCGGTCCCGGTTCACCAGCGCTGTCGACACGTCGTCGGCCTCGGAGAACGCCTTCCAGGCCAGGATGCTGCCGTAGGTGTTGCCGGTGTACCGCTCCGTCGTCGCCGGTGTCGCCACGTCCACCAGCTCGATCCGCTCCTCGATGCCCGGATGACGCTCGGCCAGGAAGCCCCGCAGGAAGTCGACGACCTTCTGCTTGCGCTCCCGGTACGCCCGCCGGTCCGCCTTCCGCAGCTCCTGCCAGGACCGGTGGTCGGTGAAGTACGTGCAGTGCAGCACCGACTTCCCGGCCGGCGCGAAGCCCTCGGCGTAGTCGGACCGCCGCTGCACCACCAGACTGTGCTGGAGGCTTCCCGGCAGCGCCGCGCCCCGCTCCGGCCCGAGGAGGTACGTGGTGCTGTGCGGCTCACCGGCGGGCAGCGGGCCGTCGATCCCGACGAACGCGGAGACCACCGCCGGGTACAGGTTGTCCGGCCGGTCCAGCAGCTCCTTGTACAGCAGCTCGGTGCGCGGGCTGCTCCACCGCCCCTCCAGCAGCCGGTCCAGCACCGTCGGCCCGTCACAGGCGGCGATCACGTGGTCGGCGAAGTGCTCCTGCCCGTCCCGCAGGCGTACGCCGACCGCCCGCCCGTCCTCGACGAGGATCCGCTCCACCCGGGCGCGGTAGCCGATGTGCCCGCCGAGCCCCGTGTACCGCTCCTCCACCGACCGGGCCAGGCCCAGCGAACCGCCCTCCGGGAAGCCCGCGTTGCCGTTGGAGGCGCAGGACATCGTGAAGAGGAAGGGGAGCAGCGGGAAGCCGGTCAGCTCCTGGAGGAACACGTTCGGGAACGCCCGGCGCAGCAGCGGGTCCTCGAAGCGGTCCGCGAACCGGCGCATCGGCGTGGCGGCCGTGCGCCAGTACAGCCGGAACGCCGGCAGGATCGCGAGCAGCGTCCGCGCCTTCTCCGCCGGGGACTTCAGCGGCGGCGGCTTCAGCTCCCAGTGCGGGCCGCGCTCCGCGAAGCGCCTGAGGTCCCGGCAGAACGCCCGGATCAGGCGCGCGTCACCGGGCGAGAGCCCCAGCAGGTGCTCCTGGAGCCGGTCCGGGTCGTTGTAGAAGGTGACGGACCGGCCGTCCTCGGTCACCACCCGGTTGAACTGGTCGAACAGGGTGATCCGCTTCCCGTCCAGCGCCCCGAGCTCGCGCCACACCTCGTGCGCCCCGGTCCCGGGTGCCGTGCCGATCAGCCAGTCGATGCAGTAGTCGAAGAGGTAGCCCTGCCGGGCCCAGGCGGTGCAGCAGCCCCCCGGCAGCACGTGCTTCTCGAAGATCCGGCTCTCCAGCCCGCTCATCTGCGCGTAGCAGCCGGCGGCCAGACCCGACATGCCCGCGCCGATGACGATCACCCGTGGCCGCCCGCCGGGAGGCCGGGCCTCCCAGCGGGGCCCGCCGTCACGCACGCCCATCCGCGGTACCTCCCGCCAGCAGCGCCCGGACCAGCTCCGCGTTCCCGTCGAGGAACGAGCCGTCGAGCATCTCGGCGTGCCGCCCGTGCCCCTTGAGCACGGTGCACCCGGCGGCGGTGACGCCGTGCCAGCCGCCGGGTTCGTCCGCGGCGAAGCGGAGCAGCTTGTCCTGGTCGGAGATCACCGCGATCGGCGCGCCGAGCAGACCGAGCGACGGGTGGGCACCGCAGTGCGCCAGGTACTCGCGGGCCTGCTCCACGGTCTCCCGGGCGACGATCTCGGAACCTGTGTGCCGCCGCAGGTGCTCCGCGAGCTCCGCCTCGAACTCGGTGAGGTGCTCCTCGCCGAGGGCGACGGCCTCGGCGATCCGGTACGAGTCCATGACCAGCACGAGCTCCACCACCCTGCCCCGCCGCTCCAGCTCCCCGGCGATCTCGAACGCGAGGTTGCCGCCGAGGGAGTAGCCGAACAGCGTGTACGGCCCGCCCGGGTGCAGCTCCTCGGCCAGATCCGCGTAACGGGCCGCCTTGTCCGGACCCGACAGGTAGTTGAACGCCGCGAAGCGGTGCTCGGGCAGCCGCGCCGCGAGCTGCCGGTACACCAGCCCGTGCCCGCCCGCCGGCGGCAGGCAGAACACCGTCGCCGCCGGGTCCGCGGCCGGGTTGAACCACAGGTACGGCTCGGCGCCGGGCAGGCGCCCGGTGACGACGTCCTCCAGGGTGCGGGCCATGCCGTGCAGGGTGCTGGTCTGGAACAGCCGCCCGACCGGCACGGACGCGTTGAACTCGGTCCGCAGGTGGTGGATCAGTTCGATCAGCTTGATCGAACTTCCGCCCGCCTCGAAGAAGTCGTCCCGCAGCCCCGGCCGCTCCAGCCCGAGCAGCGACCGCCAGTGCGTCGCCATCCGCGTCTCGTACAGCGTCACCGGCGGCTCGTGCCGCTCCGGCCCCGCCTCCGCGCGCGGCTCCGGCAGCGCGCCCGGATCGACCTTGCCGTTCGCGGTCAGCGGCAGCGCCGACAACTCCGTGAAGTACGCCGGGATCAGATACGTCGGCAACTGCTCCGCGAGGTGGCGGCGCAGCTCCCGGGCGTCGGCCACCGCGCCCGGCGCGGGCACGCAGTAGGCGCACAGCACGTTCTCGCCCGTCTCGTCCCGCCGTACCGTCACGCACACCTGCGCCAGCTCGGGCCGGGCGGCCAGCCGCGCCTCGACCTCCCCGGTCTCCACCCGGTGGCCGCGCACCTTCACCTGCCCGTCGGCCCGCCCGAGGAGGTGCAGCACCCCTTCCGCGTCCCAGTGCCCGAGGTCCCCCGTCCGGTACAGCCGTACGGGTTCGCCGCCCGGTTCGAGGGCCACGAACCGTTCGGGCGTCCGCTCCGGCTCGTTCGGGTGGTGGTCGGCGACGCCCGCGCCGCCGATCCACAGCTCACCGGCCACCCCCGGCGGCACCGGTTCGCCGTGCCGGTCGAGGACGTACAGCTCGCTGTTGGGCAAGGGCCGGCCGATCGGCACCATCCGGCCCGGCTCCAGCCCCTCGGCCTCCCCCTCGTAGTAGGCGCTGTCGATGGTGGCCTCGGTCAGCCCGTACGAGTTGACCACCCGGGTGTCCGGCCCGCACAGCGCGAGGAGCCTCCGGTGCTCGCCCACCCGCCAGGCGTCCGAACCGATGATCACCAGGCGCATGAACTCCAGGCCCAGCCCCTCCCGCTCGCAGTGCGCCAGCAGCCCGCGCGCCACCGACGGCACGAACTCGCCGCAGTCCACGCCCTCCGCGCGCATGGTCCGGTAGAGCCGCGCGGTGTCGAAGAGGAGGTCCCGGTCGACGAGGACCAGGGTCCCGCCCGAGCACAGCGCCCGGACCAGGTCCCCGGTGAACACGTCGAACGAGACGCCCGCCATCTGCAGGTGCACCCGTACGTCGGTGTCCAGCCGGTACTCCTGCTGCCAGGCGACGAACACCGAGGCAAGGTTGCGGTGGCTGACCCGCACCGCCTTGGGGCGGCCGGTGGAACCCGAGGTGTGGATCACGTAGGCCGTCTGGTCGAGGCCCACGGCAGGCTCCGGCAGCTCCTCGGCCCTCGGGAGGTCCAGCTCGTCGAGGGTGACCGTCCGTCCCGGCAGCCGGGCCGCCTCGCCCGGCCGCCCGTCGGTCAGGACCAGCGCGGCCCCGGCGTTCTCCATCCGCTCGGCCAGCCGTTCCGCCGGGTGGTCGGGGTCCAGCGGCAGGTACGCGCCCCCGGCCCGCAACACCGCGAGCAGCGCGATCACCAGCTCCGGCGACTTCGCGAGACGCACCGCCACGACCGTCCCGACGCCGACGCCGCGTTCACGCAGCGAGGCCGCCACGCGCCGCGAGCGCTGGTCCAGCTCCCGGTAGCCGAGTCGCCGCCCGCCCGGTACGGAGACCGCGACCGCCTCGGGGAACTGCGCGGCGATCTTCCCGATCAGCTCGTGCACCGGCACGTCGTGGTCGATCCGCCGGCCGACGCCGCCGAACCCGGTGACGATCCGCTCCCGTTCGCCGGCCTCCAGCATCGGCAGCCGTCCCGCCGGACGCCCGCCCTCCGCGCGGGTCAGGCCGTCGAGGAGGGTCCGGTAGTGCGCGGCCATCCGGCGCACCGTCGCCGCGTCGAACAGGTCGGTGTTGTACTTCAGCACGCAGTGGAAGCGCCCGTCGGAACGGTCCTCGTACGCGGAGAGCGTGACGTCGAACTGCCCCTCCTCCTCGGGGAGTTCGACGTAATCCAGCGCGTAGCCGAATCGCTCCACGGTCACGTTGTGGGTGAGCAGGATGAACATCGCCTGGAAGACCGCCGAGCGGCTCGGGTCGTGCTGGAGGCCCAGCTGCTCCACGAGCAGCACGAACGGGTACTCCTGGTTGTCGAGGCCCCCGAGGACCGTGTCCCGCACCCGGCCCAGTAGTTCGGCCACCGACGGCTCCGCGGCCAGGCTCACGTGCAGCGGCAGCGGATTGACGAAGTAGCCGTAGACGGAGGCGAACTCCTCTTCGGTGCGCCCGGTGACGGGGCTGCCGACCACGATCTCGTCCTGCCCCGACCAGCGGTGCAGCAGCAGGTAGTACGCGGTGAGCAGCACCGTGTACACGGTGACGTTGTGCTCCCGGGCCAGCGCGTGCACCCGGGCGCTGAGCTCGTGGTCGAGCTGGAAGAACTCGGAGGCGCCGTTGTCGGTCTGCACCGGCGGGCGCGGCCGGTCGGTGGGCAGTTCGAGCGCCGGGACCTCCCGCGGCAGGTGCCCCCGCCAGTACTCCAGCATCCGCCGCGCCTCGGGCCCGGCCAGGAAGCGGTTCTGCCGGTTGAGGAAGTCCAGGTAGCGGGCCGGGACCGGCGCCAGCTCCGCCGGCCGGCCGGTGCGCAGCCCGTGGTAGACCTCGAACAGCTCCTCGATGAAGGTGAAGGTGGAGATCGCGTCCGAGACGATGTGGTGGACGGCCTTCATCAGCAGCCAGCGGTCCGGGGCCAGCCGGAACAGCCGCAGCCGCACCAGGGGGTCCCGCGCCAGGTCGTACGGCCTGCGGTACTCCGCCACCAGTCGGGAGCGGACCTCGTCCCAGGGCAGCCCGGACACATCGAGAAGACCGGTGTCGGCGACGGCCTCGGGCCGCACCCGCTGGACCGGACGGCCGTCCTCGGCCGTGATGTTGACGCGCAGGCTCGGATGCCGGGCGATCAGCGTCCGGAAGGCCTCGAACAACAGGTCCGGGTCGAGCTCCGCACGCACCTCCACCGCGCCGCCGATGTTGTACGCGAAGCCGTCCGGGTTGAGCTGCCGGAGGAACCACAGGGCCTGCTGGTTGTGGGTGAGCGGGTAGCACGCCTCGTCGGTGAACGGCTCCACCGCCGTCTCCGCCACCGGACCACCGGCCGCCGCGAGCTCGGTCAGCCCCGCGTGCAGCCGCTCGGTCAGCTCGCTCACCGGCCCGTTGCTGAGCAGTGCCACCACCGGCAGCGAGACGCCCAGCTCGGCGTGGACCCGGGCCCGCAGCTCCATCGCGAGCAGCGAGTCCAGACCGAGCGAGCCGAGCCGGGCGTCCGCGTCGACCAGCTCCGGCCGGACCCGCAGCACACCCGCCGCGAGGGCCGCGAACCGCTCGGTCACCAGCGCCCTGCGCGCCGGCTCGTCGGCGGCGCGGAACGCGTCGAGCGGACTGCCGCCCCGCCCCGCCGGGACCTCCCGGGCCGCCGCTGCGGCCAGCGCCGACACCAGCGGCGGCGGGGTGGGGTACCAGGACAGGAACACCGGCCAGTCCACCACCGTGGCCACCAGCAACTGGGCCCGGTCCTGCCCGATCACCCGCTCCAGGACCGCCATGCCCGCCTCCGGCGCCAGCGAGCTCATCCCCCGCGCGTCCCGGTAGTGGGCGACCAGCCCCAGCTCCTCGATCATGCCGGTGGCCCACGGCCCCCAGTCCAGGCTGAGCGCCGGCAGACCCCGTGCCCGGCGGTGATGGGCGAGCGCGTCAAGGAACGCGTTCCCGGCCGCGTAGTTGACCTGACCGGCCGTGGTCAGCAGCGACGCGACCGACGCGAACAGCACGAAGTGCTCGACCGGCTCCTCGCGCAGCAGCCGGTGCAGCAGGTACCCGCCGCGCACCTTCGGCGCGTAGCCCGCGTCGAAGGCCTCGCGGTCCAGCGACGGCAGCAGGACGTCCCGTACCTGCCCCGCGAGATGGAACACGCCCCGCACCGGCGGCAGACCGGCGGCCCGACGCTCGGCCAGCCAGCCCTCCATGGCCGCCGTGTCGGTCACGTCGACCGCGGCGACCCGTACCTCCGCGCCGAGCGCTTCGAGCTCGCGCAGGAACGCGACCCGCCGCCCCTCGGGGCTGCCCGGATCGAGCCCCCGCCACGCGCCGCGCTCCGGCACGCCGGTGCGGCCGAGCAGGACCAGGCGCCGGGCCCCGCGCCGTACCAGGGTGCGGCAGAGCAGCCGCCCCAGTGCCCCGAACGCGCCCGTGACCAGATAGGCGCCGTCCGCGCGCAGCCGTAGCGGCAGGGGGCGGGTCAGTCCCACGGGCGGACGCAGCCGGCTGAGGTGCCGCCGCCCGGACCGCAGCGCGATCTCGCCCTCGCCGTCCTCCGCGGTGAGCGCGCGCAGCAGCGCCTCGGCCTCGCCGGGACCCCCGGCCGGGTCGAGATCGATCAGCTTGCCGCTGTGACCGGTGAGCTCCTGCTGCCACAGCACCCGGCCGATGCCCCAGGCGGGCGCGCCGAACGGTTCCACCGGCTCGCCCGGCACCACCGCCTGGGCGCCCCGGGTGACGATGTGCAGGCGCCCCTCCGGGCACGCCTCGGGCAGCACTTGGGCGAGCGGGACGAGCGAGTAGCCGCCGAGCGTGCCGATCCCGTCGAGGTCCGCCGCGCCGACCGTGTCCAGCGGCGGCAGGTCGAGGTTCCACAGATGCACCACGGCTCCGAACCCCGGCCCGAGTTCGTCGAACAGCCTGCGCAGATCGGCCGCCGAATCCGGCCGTACGGTCACGTGCCGGGCCCCGCGCCGGTAACGGCGCCCCGGGCGGACCAGCCGGCACCGCCCGCCGCGCGCCACGACCGCCTCGGCCAGCCGCGCGCCGAGCCCGCCCTCGTCGGCGAAGACCACGAGGTCGGGCGCGGGGGAGCCGCCGGGGCCGTCCCCCGTCCCCACGGCGGTCCCGCCGTCCACCGGCGCCTCGGCGGGCGCCTCCTCCCAGACCACCTCGGCCAGCCAGCCGTCGATGGTGCCGAGCTTCACCGAGGAGGCCCCCCGGTCCACCGCCGCCGCGCGGAAGCCGCTGATCCGGCCGAGCGGCGTCCCGTCCTCGGCGTACAGGGCGAGGTCGGCGACCAGTTCCCCGGCGCTCTCCGCGGTCACCGTCGCGTGCGCCCACAGGGCCCGGTCACCGACCGCGTCCAGCCGCAGCTCCGCGATGCCGACGGGCAGCCGGATCCCGGCGGACCGGCCGTCGTCCGGCGCCGTCGCGGTGAGCACGGTCTGGAAGCAGGCGTCCAGGAGCACGGGGTGCACATGGCAGTCCGCGGCCCCGTCGCCCATGCCCGTGGTGGGCCGGATCAGCGACAGTGCCTCGCCGGGCGCCGTCCACACCTCGTCGATCGCCCGGAACGCCGGGCCGTAGTGGTAGCCGAGCGCCGCCAGCTCGCCGTAGCACGCCTCCCGGTCGAGCCGGCGCCCCGCTCGCGCCCGAACCGCGCCCGTGTCCAGCGGTTCCGCGAGCCGGCGCGGCTGCCCGGTGCGGACGACCCCGCTCGCGTGGACCGTACGGTCCGGAGCCCCGGTCCCGGAACCGGCGAGGGAGGCGATGGTGAACCCGGACTCCTCCGGCGCGAAGGCCAGCTGGACGGTCGTCGCCTCGCCGTCGGACAGGAACAGGGCCCGCGAGAACTCGACGTCGGCCAGGGTCGCCGTGTCGCCGCCGGTCAGCGCCCGGACCGCCTGCGCGGCCATCTCCAGGTACCCGGCGGCCGGGAAGACCGTGCTGTCCTCGATCCGGTGGTCGGCCAGGTACGCCAGCCGCTCGGTGTCCAGGCGGCTCTCCCAGGTCGGCTGCAGCGCGGAGGTCCGCCGGCCGAGCAGCGGGTGGTCCAGCCGGCCGAGCCTGATCTGCTCCACGGGCGCGGGCTCCACCCAGTACCGCTCCCGCTGCCACGGGTAGCCCGGCAGCGGCACCGGCCGCCCCGCGGGCTGGAGCACCGACCAGTCCACGTCGACACCCAGCGTGTACAGCTCCGCGAGGGAACGGGCGAACCGCTCGGGCTCGTCCTCCCGTCGCCGGATCGACGGCAGCGTCACCCCCTCGACGGCCCGGCCCTCCAGGCACTCCCGGATCGAGTGGCCGAGCACCGGGTGCGGTCCGATCTCCAGGAACAGCGTGTACCCGTCGTCGACGAGCCGGTCGACCGCGGCACGGAACCGGACGGGCCGCCGGACGTTCTCCCACCAGTACGCGGCGTCCAGCTCCGGCCCCAGCGCACGTCCTTCGCGGGCGGTGAGGTACAGCGGGAGACCGGCGGCGCGCGGCGCGATCCCGGCCAGCGCCTCGTGCAGCTCGGCCTCGATCGGGTCCATCCGCACGCTGTGATAGGGCACTTCGACGTCGAGGAACCGGGCGAAGACCTGCTCCCGCTCCAGCCGCCCGGCGAGCTCCCCGAGGGTGTCCCGGTCCCCGGACAGCGTGACCGACGCCGGGCTGTTCACGGCGGCGACCGACACCCGGTCCCGGTACGGGCGGACCAGCTGCTCGGCCTCTTCCTCGGACAGGTTCGCCGCCAGCATCGCGCCGGTTCCCGCGAGCCGGTGCTGGAGGGCGCTGCGCGCCAGCGCGATCCGGACGGCGTCCTCCAGGCCGTACACCCCGGCCAGGTGGAAGGCGGCGATCTCGCCGGTGCTGTGCCCGACGACGGCGTCCGGCCGTACCCCGTGGTGCTTCCACAGCGCCGCGAGCCCCGCCTGGACGGCGAAGTTGGCGGGCTGGGCCAGCCAGGTCTCGGCCATCCGGGACTCCGCCTCGGGCCGGGTCAGCTCGTCGAGCAGCGACCAGCCCGCCTGGCGCCGGACCTCCGCGTCGCAGCGCTCGACCGCCTCCCGGAACACGGGCTCGGAGTCGAGGAGCTCGCGCCCCATGCCCCACCACTGCGGCCCCATGCCGGTGAACACCCACACCAGCCGCCGCGCCCCGGCCTCCCGGAGACGGTTCCGCACGGCCCGGGGGTGCTGCTCCCCGTGCTCGCAGGCGGCCAGCACCTCGTCGAGGGAGCCGGGCGGGTCGAGCGGGGAGTGGACGACGGCGAGGCGCTCCTCGAAGTGCTGGCGGCGGTGGGCCAGGGTGTGCCCGACGTCCGCGAGGGACACCCCGGCGGCGAGTTCGCGGCGGACGCCCGCGGCCAGTTCGGCCGGGCCCGACGCGTGCCGGGCGCTCAGCGGGAGGACCGAGCGGGCGGGCGTCCGGGCCGTCGCGTGCGGCTCCTCCGGCGGGCGGGGCGGCGCCTCCTCCAGCAGGACGTGGGCGTTGGTGCCGCCGAAGCCGAAGGAGTTGACGCCCGCCCGCGCGGGTCCCTCGTGCTCCGGCCAGTCGACCGGCGCGGTCGGGATCTCGAAGGGCAGCGCGGCGAAGTCGATGGCGGGGTTGGGGTGTTCGAGGTTCAGGTGGGGTGGGATGCGGCGGTGCCGGAGGGCCAGCGCCGTCTTGATCAGGCCCGCGACGCCGGCGGCGGCCTCCGTGTGCCCGATGTTGGTCTTGACCGAGCCGACGTAGCACCGCGCGCCGGGCGCCCGGCCCTGCGCCAGCACCCGCCCCAGCGCCCGCGCTTCGATCGGGTCGCCGACGGGGGTGGAGGTGCCGTGCGCCTCGACGTACTGGAGGCTGCCCGGTGACACTCCCGCCTCGGCGCAGACCCGCTCGATGAGCGTGGCCTGGGCGTCGGCGCTGGGCACGGTGATGCCGTTGGTCCGCCCGTCCTGGTTCACCCCGCTGCCGATCACCACGGCGTGCACCGGATCGCCGTCGCGCAGCGCGTCCGAGAGGCGCTTGAGCGCCACGACGCCGACGCCCTCGGCCCGTACGTACCCGTCGGCGGAGGCGTCGAAGGCGCGGGAGCGTCCGTCCGGGGAGAGGAAGCCGCCCTTGGTCTCGGCGATGGTGTACTGCGGCGCGAGGTGCAGCAGGGTGCCTCCGGCCAGGGCGAGTTCGCTCTCGCCGCGCCGCAGGCTATGGCAGGCCAGGTGGACCGCGACCAGGGAGGAGCTGCACGCCGTGTCGATCGAGACGCTGGGGCCGCGGAAGTCGAGGCAGTGCGAGATGCGGTTCGAGACCATCGTCATCATCGTGCCGGTCGCGGTGTGCGCGGCCAGCGTCTCGAAGCCGAGGTCGGCGAACTGCAGGATCTTGTAGTCCAGGGTGAAGGCGCCGATGAAGACGCCGACGTCCCGCCCGGCCAGGTCGGCGGGCCGCTGCCCGCCGTCCTCCAGCGCCTCCCAGGACACCTCCAGGAGCTTGCGCTGCTGCGGGTCCATGTGCTCGGCCTCGCGCGGACTGATCCCGAAGAAGTGGGGGTCGAACTCGTCGAAGCCGTCGATGTAGCCGCCCCGCCCGCCGGTCAGCCTGCCCGGCTTGGCCCGGTCGCGGCTGCCGAGGGTCGTGGTGTCGTACCGGTCCGCCGGGGTGGGGACGAGACAGTCCCGGCCTTCGATCAGATTGCGCCAGAAGGACCGGTGGTCACCCGCGTGTCCGGGGAGCCGGCAGCCGATGCCGATGATGGCGACCTGGTCGTGGTGGGCGGAGCTGGGTGAGTCCGTCATGGTCCAATCCGGTAGGGACGACGCCGCGGTACGGGCCGGGCGGGGCGTGTGGGGGGCACGACGCCGGTACGGCGCGGTACGGGGCGGGAGGTACGCGGTACCGGGCGGGTGCGCGCGGTACGGGGGACTACGTGGTACGGGGGGACTAGGCGGTGCGGGGCGGACGGCGCACGGGGTGGAGCAGGCCGGCGAGGATCGAGCCGGTCTCCGGGAAGGAGGCGGGGTCCTTGACGCCGACGACCGCCGGGCGGCGGTCCGGTCGCCAGGTGAAGCTGCCGAAGAGGCGGTCCCAGACCGAGAGGTCCACGCCGAAGTGACCGGCCTCGGCCAGGTCGGCGCTGTGGTGCAGCCGGTGCTGCTCGGGGGTGGCCAGGACGTGGTGGAGCGGACCGAGCCGGACGTCCACGTTCGCGTGCACGAAATAGCCTTGCACAAGGGTGAAGAGCGCCACCGCGAAAAGGCAGTCGGCGGAGAATCCGAGAAATCCCAGTGTCAATTGGACGGCGCCTTGCTTGAAGGCGACATCCAGGAGGTGGTTGACGCCGTTGTTGGCGACGTTCACCTTTCCCGGGACGTGATGGATTCCGTGTACTTTCCACAGCCACCGATGGGAATGCGCCCAGCGGTGGGCGAGGTAGCCGGCCAGCGAGGAGGCCAGCAGGGCGAGGGGCACCTCGGCCCCGAGAGGGAGCCCCGGTCCCGTGACGGGGGTCGCGTCCAGAACGGCCGCGACGACCGACTTCCCGAGCACGGCGCCGGCCATGGTGAACCCGAAATACACCGCGTACCAGCACAGTTCCCGGCCGCTCGGGTGCCAGTCGGTCCGGTGCGGGATCAGCCGCTCCAGTACCGCGAGATAGACGATGGTGCCGATCAGGAAGAACTGGACGGTCAGGCCGCGGTCCCAGCCGAAGCGCAGGACCGAGGTGAAGAGCCAGACTGCGGACAGGAGCAGAATCGGGTACGCGGCATAGCGGAGGCACTCGCGGGCGGACGCGCCGATGGTCCACGAATTCGCCGGCAGCGACTCCGTATCGGGTCGATCTTCCATGCGAAGAATCTCCATCGTCCGAATGAGGAGTTCGCACAGTAGCAGCGGACGTGAGAGGCGATGAATGCGTGGACGACGCTTTTTGGACAGCTCGGAAAGGGGGCGCGCGAGGGGTACTCGTAAGAAGAAGTGTTTTTTCGTCCTTCGGGGTTCGCGGGGCGGGTCGGAGGGTGCGGGGCGCCGATGCGCGGAAGCAACGATTCCGCACTCGCGCGGGCGACGCCGGCCATGCCGGTCGCCACCTGCCCGGAGAGCAGTTGCCGCGAGTCCAGGGCCCGGCGGATATGCCCGAAACCATCGCCCCGTGCCGTCACGCCATCCGCTGATCCGGTCATCCTGCCGCGCGGGGCTCAGGGTGAGCGCGGACGCCGTCGTCGATGTCCTCGGCGAGCGCGGCGTCCTGGGGCCTGAGGCGCGGGCGGGTGTCGGTCAGGGGGCGGACGAGGCGGGCGGCGTCGTCGCCGAGGTCCTCGTTCAGGTCCTCGACGGCACTCCGGGCGCCGGCGGGCAGTCCGGTGAGGGCGGTGATCCGGTCGGCGAGGCGGCGCAGCTCGGCCGCGTTGTCACGGGCCCAGGCGGTCACGGTGCGGTCGGCGGCACGCATGCCGCGCGTGGCCTGCACGCGCTGCTCGCCCGTGGTCCCGGCCGCGCCCGGCCGCAAGCGGAGGCAGTGACGTTCGGCGGCCTGCCGGCTGGCGACGCCGAGCGGGCCTGCGAGGTCGGACCAGCTCGCTCCTTGCCCGCGGGCGGTTTCGATCAGGCCGCTCTCCCGGCCGGCGAGTTGCTCGCGTACCTCCCGCAGCAGCACGAGCGCGGTCAGAGCCGGGTGCGGATCGGCCTGCGGCCGGCTCGTCGGCATCCCCGTCGCGGGACGCTGGGTGTCCTGGACGGGTTGGTTGACGGTCTCCAGTGCCGCGGCGACAGCCGGAAGGTGACGGGCGACGCCCTCCTGGGCGAGATCCTCCTTCAGCTGCCGCCAGGCTTCGACCTTCTCTTCGGCCGCCCCCAGCGCACCTGACCGCCTGCCCGGACGCCGGGCTCCTCTGCGCTACGAAGGGGCCCACCCCACCCGCGAACGTGCCGAGGAAGCCGTCCGGACCGTTCTGGCCGCCCTCGGCCGACAGCTCGTCGGAGAAGAACGCGTCGACCTCGCCCAGCGCCCGCCCGTCGAAGCCGTCCTCGAACTCACCGCCCAGATCCCCGACCCCGCCCCTCCCGCCGTGGCCCGCCGGGACACCGGAGCGGTCCTCTCCGTCGTGGCACGCCTGGCCTGCCGTCGGCCGGTGTCCGGGCTCAGCGCCTGGAGATGCGGACCACTCCGGTCTCGGTGCCCTGGTAGAGGGTGCCGTCCGGGGCGGCCGTCCCCCGCATCTGGAGCGGGTTGTAGACGAGCCCGATGCCCAGGTAGGAGCTGGTGAGCTGGGCGCCGGTGGCCGGGTCGACGACGGAGTGGTGGTACTGGGCGAAGGTGTTCAGCCCTGCGCTGCCCGTCGGCCCGGTCACGGAGACGGTGTAGATCTTTCCGTCCGCCAGGGAGAGCCGGGGCAGCGCGGCGGACTTCACCGGGCTGTTCCACACCACCGAGCAGCCCGTTCCCTCGGCGTTGACGTCGATCCGGCTGAGACCGCCGTCGAAGTTCGCGGAGGACGGCCGGCTCGCCGGAGCGCCCTCGGGCAGGGCCGGGTAGGGGTAGCCGTAGGTGTTGGTGACGAAGACGCTGCGGCCGGAGGCGATGACGGCGTCCTCGGTGCCGCTGCGGGCGTACTGGGTGAGCACGGGGATCCGGCAGATCGGGTCCGGTCCGCCGGCCACCCGGTAGACGAGCAGGTTCCCGTGCGGGTCGGCGTTGTCGACGATGGTGACGTACTCGGTGCCGTTGCCCGGTCCGAAGAAGCTCGGGGTGGTGCCGGTGCCCCAGCTGAGCTGGCCGGGCTTGCGGGCCGGGCCCCGGTCGTACGGCGCTCGCCAGTTCACCACGGGGGTACCGTCCGGGCCGGCCGAGAGAAGGTAGAGCGCGTGGTCGGTGGCGACTGCGGTCCGTCCGGGGACGGTGGAGATGCTGTTCTGGACGCCCTCGCCGGTGCTGATGCTGCGCACGGTCTTGGTGCCGGTGTCCACGGTCCCGATCACACCGCCGCTGGTGGCGAACCAGACCCTGCCCTCCCAGTCGGGGGTCAGGCCGACGATGTTGTCCCCGGCGGGGACGGCGTTGCCGAGCGGAGTGGACTCCTCGACCTGGAGGGTCCATCCGGAGCCGGCGCGGCGGTGGCCGATGCGCACGAGGTTGTTGTTCCCGTCGACCACGACCAGCCGGTCGCCGTTGTCGAGATAGGCGTACACGCCGCCGAAGAGACTGCCCTTGGGCAGGGTCAGGGAGGCGAGGTCGGCGCCGTCGGCGGGGTCGAGCAGGTGCGCGGTCGGGTTCTGGCCGAAGATCGTGGTGCAGAGCGCGATCACGTAGCCGTCGCCGCCCACGACCACGGTCGGGCAGGCCGAGGCCAGCGCCGTCCGGGAGTAGTCGATGGCGGAGGTTCCGGGCCCCGGGTGGGGCGTGGTACCGCTCGACGCACTGTCGCCGTGCATGGTCGCGGCGCCGTTGGCCGCGGTGGCCGGGTTCTGCGGTGCCTGCGGGCCGAACGGTGAAGCCGGTTCGGCGGAGGCGGGGGAGCCGCCGAGCGCCATGGTGAGGGAGAGGGCGAGCACGGCGAGGCGCCCGCCCGTGGGCAGGGAGAACGGCATCAGGGATCCTCGTGACTGGAGGGGCTAAAGGGGGTGTGGAGCGAGGAGCCGCCGGCCGCACCGGGCGCCGTGGCACCCGGAGACGTCCGGCGAGAGCAGGGGAACGGCCGACCGGGCGGCTACCGATGGTGCGGCCCAGCCCGTGCTTCCGTGTGCGGCGGTTGGCCCCGGAACGGCGCTGACCGGAACGCTATCCGCTGTCCCCCGCGGTGGGGATCCTTCCGCGGTGGCCTGCAACAGCTTGTTCACGTAGTTCACGTTCCCGCGGCATGTGGGCAACCCGCGGCGGGGGCGCGCAGACCCCTGCCGGCGTCGCCGCCGGTGTCGCCGCGATCAGCCGTCCCGGCCGGGAACGGATCCGCCGCGCATGATCTCGGCGAGACGGCCGCGCAGCCGGGCGAACTCGGCCGAGGCACGCAGCGCGGACACGTCCGTGCCGGGCCCCCTCGGCAGGTCCACGGGCAGCTCCGCCACCACCCGGCCGGGGCCCGCGGCCATGACCAGCACCCGGGATCCCAGCAGCACCGCCTCCTCAGCCGAGTGGGTCACGAACAGCACCGTCGTGCCGAGCCGCCCGGCCAAGGTCCGTACCTCCTCCTGGAGCCGCTCACGGGTCAGGGCGTCGAGGGCGGCGAACGGCTCGTCCATCAGCAGGAGTTCGGGCTCCGCGGCCAGTGCCCTGGCCAGCGCCACCCGCTGCTGCTGGCCGCCCGAGAGCTCCCACGTCCGCCGACCCGCCATCCCGGGCAGTCCCACCCGCTCCAGCAGCTCGGCGACCCGGCCGGGCCGGTCGGAGCGTGGCACGCCCAGCCGGGCCAGCGCGAAGGCGAGGTTCCCGCCTACCGTGCGCCAGGGGAAGAGGCGGGGCTGCTGGAACACCACCCCCGCCCCCGTGCCCGGCCGGGGCAGCGCGCCCCGGACCCGGGCATGGCCGTCGGCGGGCCTCTCGAAGCCCGCCACGACGCGCAGCAGGCTGGTCTTGCCGCAGCCCGAGGGCCCGACCAGGACGACGAACTCGCCGGCGTCGATGCGTACGTCCACCCCGTCGAGCGCCGTCACCGGCGCCTTCGCCGAGCCGTAGCGGACCGACACGCCGGTCAGCTCGACGACCGAGATCCGCGCGTCGGGCTGGTCAGTGCGCGGCACGGCCGAGCTCCTCCACCGCGAGCGCCCGCCCGAAGACCGCCTCGTCCGGCACGGAGTCGACCGCCTTCTGCCCCTTCAGGAACACGGCGGCGTCGTGCAGATTCGCCGCGAGCTTGCCGGGGGCGCCCGGCGTGCCCAGGTACTCGGGTCCGGTCTGCTCCTTCGCGCTGAGCAGCACCAGTTCGGACAGCTGCCGCTTCGCCTCCTCCGTCGGCAGCCCGAGCTCCGCCCCGATGGACTTCGCGGCCCGGTCGGGTGCGGTACGCGCCTGCGCGACCGCCGTGTCCTGCGCCTTGATCCAGGCCGTGACCACTTCCGGGTGCTTGGCCGCGAACGCGTTCGTCACCACGCCCAGGTCGGCCGTCGGCTTGCCCTGCTTGGCCAGTTCACGGCTGGTGACGAGCACCTTGCCGTCCTTGGCCAGTTCGCTCAGCGTCGGCGTCCACACGTAGGCGGCGTCGATGTCCCCGCGCTTCCAGGCGGCGAGCGAGTCCTGCGGCTGGAGGTCGATGGTCTGGACGGACGACGGCTCGACCCCCGCCGCCGTCAGCGCGGCGAGCAGCGAATAGTGGGCCGTCGACCCGAAGGGAGCAGCGACCTTCTTGCCCACCAGGTCCTTCACCGAGCCGATCCCGGGCTTGGCGACGAGCGCCTCGTTGTCCCCGATCAGGTCATGGATCCACACCACCTTGTACGGGATGTTCAGCGGCGCGGAGAGCCCTTTGGTGACGGGGCTGGACCCGGCCAGGCCCAGGTCGACCGCCCCGGCGATGACGGCCGTGTTGACGTCGCCACCGGACTCGAACTTCACCCACTTCACGTCGACGTCGGGAAGGGCCTTCTCCAGCAGCCGCTGGTTCTTCACCACCAGGTCGGCGTTGGGTATCGCCTGGTAGGCGATCCGTACGGTGGTCCGCCCCGAGGAAGCGCCGGCCGTGTCGCCGTCACCCGCGCAGGCGGTGGTGACGGAGGCCGTCAGGGCGACGGCCGCGGTGAGCAGGAGGGTGCGGCGGGACAGGCGTGGAGGCATGGACGATCTCCGGTCTGAGGTCGGACGACGAGGGAAGGAGGGAGCGGGAGAAGAGGGGAGCGAGACGAAGCGGGCGGGAATCAGCCGCGGCCGCGCCACGGCACGGCGATCCGCTCGACGAGCCGCAGCAACGCGTCCAGCACGATCCCGGACAGGCCGATGGCGAGGATGCCCGCGATCACCAGCGCGGTCTGGTTGTAGCGCTGCGCGTCGCGGATCATGCCGCCGATACCGGGCACACCGTTGATGGTCTCCGCCGCGACCACGGAGGTGTAGGCGACACCGACGGCGATGCGGACACCGGTGAGGATCTCGGGCAGCGCGGACGGCAGCCGTACGGACAGCAGCAGCGCCGTCGGCCCCGTTCCCAGCGCCCGTGCGGCCTCGACGAGTTGGCCGGGCACCGTGCGTACGGCCGCCGCGGTGGCCGCGGCGATCGGTGGCAGGGCCGCGATGACCAGCAGCCAGATCTTCGGGGCCTCGTCGATGCCGAACCAGATGACGAGCAGCGAGAGGTACGCCAGCGGCGGCAGCGTCCTCAGGAACGTCACCGCGGGCTCCAGCACGACGGCGAGCGGCCGCACCGTACCGATCAGCAGCCCCAGCGGCACTCCGACCAGCACGGCGTACGCGGAGCCGGTGCCGATCCGGCCCAGGCTGACGCCCAGATGCTCGATCAGCAGATGGCCGCCGTAGCCGCGCACTCCGTCGTGCTCCGTGGAGGCGAGGACGAACTGCCGCCACACGTCACCGGGTGAGGGGACGAGGACCCGCGGCCACACCTCGGCGGAGACCACCGCCTGCCAGGCGGCGAGGAGAACGGCGAGGGCGACGAGCCGCAGCCCGCCCCACCGGAAGGCTTCGCGCAGGCGGACCCGTCGGGGGGAATCGGTCCCGGCCCCGGTGCCGGCCGGTTCGGGGGCGGGTTGCGGGACCCGGTCCGGGCCGGTTGCCGCAGCCGTCGTCGTGGGAGCGCTCACGGGGCCTCCGTCCCGGTCAGGGCGCGCAGCCGCGGTGCCACTTCTTCACCGACCCGGTACGCCTCTTCGAGGTGCGGGTAGCCGGAGAGGACGAACTCGTCGATGCCCAGCGCGCGGTACTCGGCGAGCCGTGCGGCCACCTCGTCGTGCGAGCCGACCAGCGCGGTTCCGGCGCCCTCGCGGACCAGGCCGATGCCCGCCCACAGGTTCGGCGCCACCGTGAGCCGGGCGGCGTCCACGATCCCGCCGTGCAGCGCGGTCATCCGGGCCTGGCCGGTGGAGTCCATGCCGGCGAACCGCTCCTGGCTCGCCCGTACGGCCTCCGGGTCGAACCCGGCGAGGATCCGGTCCGCCTCGGACCAGGCCTCGGCGGCGGTGTCCCGGCTGATGACGTGCAGCCGCAGGCCGAATCGCACGGTGCGGCTCGCCGCCCGGGCCCGCTCCCGCAGCCGGGTGACGCGTGCGGCGACAGCGGCGGGCGGCTCCCCCCACAGCAGTTGCACGTCGGCCTGCCGCGCGGCGACCCCTTCGGCGGCGGGGGAGGCCCCGCCGAAGTACAGCGGCACGGGGTGGCGCAGGTCCGGATCGGTGATCCGGGCCCCCGAGACCCGCACGTGTTCCCCGTAGTGGTCGGCCGTCCCGCCGTCCAGCAGGGTGCGCAGGACCGTCATCACCTCCTCGGTCCGGGCGTACCGCGCGTCGTGCTGCAGCCAGTCGCCGTACGCCCGCTGCTCGGCGGGGTCTCCGCCGGTCACCACGTTGAGGGCGAGCCTTCCTCCCGCGAACCGGCGGAAGGCGTCCGCTTGTTGGGCGAGCAGCGTCGGGCTGGCGAATCCGGCGCGGAACGCCACGAGGAACCCGATCCGGGTGGTGTGCTGCGCGAGCGCTGCGGTGAGGATCCAGGGATCCACGCACCCGAGCCCCACGGGCGTGAGCAGCGAGTGGAACCCGGCCTGCTCGGCGGCGCGGGCCACCTGCGTCAGGTACGGGATGTCCGCGGCCCGCCGGGTGGCGGATCCGGTACGGCCCTGGACGGCGGTGACACCACCGGGATCGCGGCCGTCCCCGCCGGTGGGCAGGAACCAGTGGAGCAGGAGGGGGTTTTCCGGCATGACGGGACCTCGTCGAAGCAACAGCACGGGACGCGCCGGCACCGAGGGGAGGCGACACGTGTACGCGAGCAGGAGGGAAGGCGGAAGGGCGCGCGGCGGGTGCGCGCGGTTGTTCCGTGCGGGATCAGGAGCGGCGGAGCGCGGGGTCCTCAGCGGACCCGCGGATCAACAGCCGTACGCACGAAGGGAATCGGCCCGACACAGCATCGTCGATACACGCAGAAGGTCTACGTGACGACGTGATACGAGTGCGGGGGCCATGGCCGCATCCTGTCGGGGCGGCTCCGGGGCGTGCAAGAGACGTCCGAGTGCTGGACCATTCAGTTCCGCATACCGAGACCCGTGACGTCCTGGCTCAGCCTCGCTCCTTGAGAGCGCGCCGCGCCGCTTCGGCGTCTCCTCGGCGTTGTGGGGGACCAGCTTGTCGACGCGGGCGAGGACCTCCTCGGTCCGGGCGAAACCCGTCATCCTGTGGCCGGAGGTGAGGTAAGTGCCGTCGGAAACATGGGTGTTGAGCAGGCCGCGGTAGCCGTGGCAGACCGAGCAGACGACCGGGGCCGGGACGCGGAAGCGCGCACCCGGACCTGTTCAGTCCGTCCGCCGCCCGCCGAGGTGGAGTGCGCGCAGAGCCGCTTCGAGGGCGAAGCGGTGGTCGGGGTCGAGGAGGCGGTCGCCGAGGTGGCTGTCCAGGTTCCGCAGCCGGTAGCGGACCGTCTGGGCGTGTACGCCGAGGAGTTCGCCGACCTGCTCGGCGGGGGCCCGGGTGGAGATGTGGACGCGCAGGGTCTCGATCAGCCGGTCGCGCCGGGTGCCGGAGAGCTCGTCGAGCGGCGCGAGTTCGCGCCGGGCGAGCTGGGCCACCAGGGCCGGGTCGGACAGCAGCCACAACGTTGTCAGGTGGTCCTCGCAGTGTACGAGGGGAGCGTCGGCGACCACGCCGTCGTCGATGAGCTGGAGGACGCGCCGGGCCCACCGGATGGAGTGGGCGGCCTGGGCGGGCGGCACGGTCAGGCCGACGACGGCGGAGGTGCCGGCCAGGGCGGAGCCGAGCATCGCGAGGCGGTCGGCGGTCAGCGGCCCGGGGATGAGCAGGTACGGCTGGGGAAGGCTGAGGTCGGCGAGGACGTCCCGGTCGAGCCCCGCCTGGACGAGTTCGGCGAGCGGCGGGCGCAGGGCGACCAGCGTGCACTCGGCGGGGAGCTGCCAGGAGGCGTCCCGGCACAGCTCGGCGATGGCCGTCCTGGGCAGTGGAGGGCCGGCGACGACCAGGTGGAGTAACTGTCTTCGCAGCGCGGCCACATCGGACACCGCCCGGCTCTGGACCATGACGTAGCCCTCGCGGGACAGGGCCTCCAGCTCGTCGACGTAGGCGAAGAGGGCGTCCGCGAAGGCGAGGATCAGCGTGGGGGAGAGGTTGTACGTGCGCCCGATGATCTTGGCCCGGCGCAGCGCGACGCGCGCGCCCAGGCGGTAGGCGCCCAGCAGCGTGTCGAGGTCGCGCCCCTCGTAGGCCTCCACGCGGCCGAACTTGCGGAGCAGTTCGTCCCTGAGGGCCGAGTTCGTCCCGGGGTCGGCGACCCGCTCCACGAAGGCGGCGAGCGCCTGCTCCACGCCCTGGCGGATCGCGTCCGAGTGCGGCCCGTTGAAGAGATGGGCGTACACGGGGTAGGTCCGCTGGACCTCCATGCCGATCTCCTTGATGAGGCCGGGTATCTCCGGCCTCATCAGGGCGGCGAACTCCCTGGGGAGCGGTTCGAGCGGTTCACCGATGTCCGGCGACTGGGTGATTGCGGGCATGAACCGATCCCCTGCTCTCCTACGCGACCGGTGGGGGAGCGGAACCCCGCCTGGCGTGGTGGGCGCCGCCTTGGTCGTCAGGTGCGTACCAACGTGATCTGCTGAAGCTAGGTCACCTGCTGTGTGCTGTACACACGTTGCGCAAGAGTTGGCGTGCCTGAGGGGTACGCGCTTACCTAGTAGGCCGGGAATCGACCCTGAGTGGCTGGGCTGTTACCGGACGGCCGAGTGCCAGTTCCGGGAGAGCGCCTTGCCGGCGTCGGGGGCGGCGAGACCGGGGGCGAAGAGGCCCGTGAGGTGGGTCTGGGTGTTGTTGAGGGTGAGGCTGTTCTTGCCGGCGGCGGAGGGCAGCCCCGTCTTGAGGTTGACGGCGGCGTCGATCAGACCGAACCAGCCGAGGCCGCAGCCGCTGGCGCCGGGGACGGCGAAGGTCTTGTCGCTCTGGGTGGAGCCGAGGAGGTTGAGGCGGCTCATGTCGCCCTCCTCGTTCGGGGAGCCGTCGCCGTTGAAGCGCTCGACGCCGAAGTCGGGCGAGGTGAGGTTGCTCGGCCGCAGGATGATCGGGTTCGCCTTGGTCCCGATGTAGCAGTTGCCGCCCAGGAACGGGTTCTCCAGGCGGATCCGGACCGGGATGGACACGATCGGCTTGTCGGTGAGGACGCCCGCGATCTGGTCGAAGTCGGAGGGGGTGCCGACCGATTCCATGGTGGCGGTGATCTTGTTGAGCTTGGCGTCGGTCAGCTGTCGGCAGATGTCGCTGATGAACGGGACGTCACTGGGACACATCAGACCCAGGAGGCCGCCGGGGACGGTGGCAGGGGCGGCGATGAGCGCGCCGCCGGCCGGGGCGGCGACGGTGCTGGTGCCGTCCGCGTTCTGGACGACGCCGATCTGGAGGTTGGTGCTGCCGGTGATCACGGTGGTGTTGCCCAGCTTGATCGAGCCGCTCGTGGAGGAGGAGACGACGCACTGGGGCGAGGTGTCGAGACCGTCCGAGGCGAGCATGGCCCCGGCGTCGACGGGGCAGCGGGTGGACGGGCTCCAACTGCCGTTCAGCTGCGGGTCGGCGGCCGTCGCCGACCCCATGGAGGCGAAGGCGCCCAGCGCCGTCAGGGCGGAGAGGGTGGCGAGGCGCGTACGGGAGGAGACGAGGGGCATGACGATGCCTTCCGTTGAGGGGTGCGGGGCGCGGGGTGCGGGGTGCGGCGGTGCGATTGCGGGGCGAGCGGTGGAGCGAGGGTGCGAGGGTGCTCCGACTCAGCGCTCGGGCTTGGGGACCACGTACGGCTGGCGGTCCGCGGTGCACTGGCCCTCGGTGGGCACCTCCACGCCCACCGCGCAGGTCTGGCCCTGGATCTGCCGGATGTGGTTGCCGGGGCCCGAGATGGAGGCGGTGAGGAGCCGGTCGAGGTTCTCGCCGCCGGTGCCGCAGCCCTTGAACGCGGGGACCGTCACCTCGCCGGTGAGCGGGCCGCCACTGGTGAGGACGTAGCCGGTGGCGTCGGTGCCGTTGAGGAGCTGGCCCTTGCCGAGCAGCACCAGGTGGTCACCGGGGTACTTGGAGGGCTGGGGCTCGGGGGACCTGAGCGGTGTGACCGTGCGGCAGTCGGGGCCGACGTCCAGCGGAGTGCCGTTGACCTCGACGTCGAGGACGCGCAGGACGAGCGGGACCCGGATGTAGGTCTCCGCGATGTTGTCGGGGAAGACGAGGAGGACGTCCGACTCGACGACCAGCGGTCCCGCCTGCTCCAGCACCAGGGTCGCCGTGGTGGGCGCGAAGCCGAAGGTCAGGAAGGTGGACCTGAAGGGCGGGGTCTGCTTGCGCCCCTGGTACCGGAGGGAGCCCTCCGACTTCTGGAGCAGGTGCAGGGTGCCGTCCGTGCGGAAGTCGATCACCGGCTCGCCCTGTTCGAGCTGCACGCAGGACACCGGGATGAGCGAGGCCCCGTCGAGCTTGCGCACGTTGGAGTAGCCGGTGATGTACGCGGAGAGCGAGGTGGAGGTCGGCTTCTCGGTGACGCAGGGCGGTGCCTTCGGGCGTCCGGCGGTGCCGGGCGCGTTCTCGGTGGCCACCCTCGGGCCCTTGCCGGCGTCCGTGACGGACGCCGGGCCCGTCGGTGCTCCGGTCGTTCCTCCCGTGCTCTCCCGGACGGCCGGGGCCGACGGCCGCCCGGAGGGGCCGGCCGAGGACGAAGGGGAGGAGGGGGAGGAGGGGGAGGAGGGCGAGGACGCGGGAGAGGAGGGCGGGGACGACGGGGAGGAGGGCGGGGACGACGGGGAAGTGGCAGGAGAGGTGGACGGCGTGCCGGGACTGGTGGTCGCGGCGGAGCCCGGCGTGACGGGGATCGAGGCGAGCGCCGTACGGCCCTCCGCGTCCGGCCCGGGGACGCAGCTGACGGAGAGGGACGCCGGATCGGTGGGCGCACCGTCGGCCTTGCTCGGGGCGAGGGCGACGGCGAGGTTCCCGGCGGTGAGGGTCAGGTCGCCTGCGGTGTCCGTCGTGAGGGCGGGGACGTCGCCGGTGCCGGTGAGCGTGAGCGGGCCTTCGGCGGGGACGGCGGCGGGCTGGGCCGTGCCGAGCCACGTGACGTCCGTGCGCGCCCCGTTCTGGCCCACGCCGACCGCGAGCGTCGTCTCCGCCCGTACCGTCGCGGCCCCGAGGGCGGTGAGTTCGGCCGCGACCGCGGCCGGGAGTTCCAGTGTCGTGCTGACGTCGGCGGGCTCGATCGTCTCGCCGACGGTCGCCCGGTCGGGGACGGTCGCTCTGATCCGGACCGTCGCGGTCTGCGGACCCGAGGGGAGGGTGCAGAGGTAGGGGAGCCGGGTGTCGACCTCGTGCGAGCCCAGGGCCACGGCGGCCGCGGGGAGAAGGGGGGCGAGTGCCACGAGTGCGGCGATCGCCGCGCCACGCGTCCGGGCGCTGGAGGGCCGCAGGGCGGCTCGCTGGCCTCTCATCTGGTGCTCCGCTCGGATCGTGCGCCGAGCGTCGGGTGCGCGGGCGCGAAGGGAAGGCCGTCGGGGTCGCGGACGGCCCGCGTCCGCCCGGCCGAGGTCACCGGCCGGGCGGACGCGGGCACTCACGTCCTACGGGTTGGAGCCGACGATCTTCGGGATGGTGGTCGTGTTGGCCACCTTGACCAGGTAGTCGCCCTTGAAGAGCGGCCTGGCGCCGACCGGGACGGCGGAGCCGCAGTTGGTCGAGGAGACGACGGTGAGCTCGCCGGAGACGCTGTTGACGGCCAGCTTGCCCGTCGAGTTGGTGTACGTGCCGGAGGCCTTGCCCGTCACGCGGAAGACGCAGGCGCCGACCGTCACCTTGGCGTCGACGTTGCCGACGTAGCCCTTGGTGACCCCGGTCGCGGCGGTGTAGTCCTGGGCCACGATGGTCCACGGGGTGGTCGCGACGGTGGTCACGTTGCCCAGGACGCTGGTGCAGGGCGCGCCGGTGGCGCCGAAGGCGATGGCGCTGATGGAGGCGACGGTCGCCGGGTTGCCGGTGGCGCTCGCCATGCTGCCCGAGGCCTTCGAGTTCGTACACGTCATGGCGATGCCGTTGACGCTCAGGACGACGTTGCCGCTGTTGGTCGCGGTGAAGCTGGCGGGCGACGGGGTGACGGTCCAGACCGTCGACGGCACGGCCGAGGCGGGGCCGGCGGCGAGGGCGAACGCGGCGGTGGCCGCCCCGGCGACGACGGCGAAGTTCCTGATCTGCTTCTTCATGGGTCCCGGACTCTCCTTGAGGATTGACCAGCTGAGGGTGCGACCGCGGTGGGGGGCGGTCGGCGGCCCGGTATTTCTCGGCCGCGAAACCTGACGTTACTTGCGAGAAACTTAGCTGAACAATGCCGCTGTCCATGATTCTTTGAAGAAGGCTAATTGCCTGTCAAGCGGGTGAGCGATGGCCGGAATGGGCTTGGTTCCGCGGTGCGTAATGTCGACAATAGTGATCGATCAGGGGTGGCTGGATTCGACATTGCTCTCCCCGGTGACAAGCGTCGAAAGAGAACTGTCTCCCGGCTGATAAACACCCGGTCGCTTCCCTCCCTTCGCCGAAAACTCCGGATCCGGTATTGCCCGGGGAGGTTACTCGGCCGTAACGTTCCCGTGGCGACGCCAGAAGTCGCAGGTCGGCCCATTCGTGTGTCTCCGCGCAGACAAAGTCGAACCCGGTCTTTGTCTTCGTGGTGACAAATACAGGAGCGGATCAAGGATTTTGCGCCACGCCTCTTGTCCAAGTGATCCGCACCGGCTTAACGTGCGCCCGCGGCGCACCCCCGACGCACGCTTGCTGGAGGTGGGATGGGAATCGAAGTAGTCGTTGAGGGTCTGACCATGTCCTTCGGCAAGCAGAATATCTGGCAGGACGTGACCCTGACCTTGCCGGCCGGAGAGGTGAGCGTGATGCTCGGCCCTTCCGGCACCGGGAAGACGGTCTTCCTGAAATCGCTCATCGGGCTGCTCAAGCCCCAGAGGGGTCGCGTCCTCATCAATGGCGTCGACATGGTGAGCAGTCCGGAACGGGACATCTACGAGACCCGGAAACTCTTCGGCCTCATGTTCCAGGACGGCGCCCTCTTCGGCTCCATGACCCTCTTCGACAACATCGCCTTCCCGCTGCGCGAGCACACCCGCAAGCGCGAGTCCGAGATCCGGCGCATCGTGATGGAGCGCATCGACCTCGTCGGCCTGCTGGGCGCGGAGGGGAAGCTGCCGGGCGAGATCAGCGGCGGCATGCGCAAACGGGCCGGACTGGCCCGCGCACTGGTCCTCGACCCGCAGATCGTCCTCTGCGACGAACCGGACTCGGGGCTCGACCCCGTCCGCACCGCCTATCTGTCGCAGCTGCTCATCGACCTCAACGCGCGCATCGACGCGACGATGCTGATCGTCACGCACAACCTGGACATCGCCGCCACGGTCCCCGACAACATGGGGATGTTCTTCCGGCGCAACCTCGTCACCTTCGGCCCGCGCGAGGTCCTCCTCACCAGCGACGAACCGGTCGTCACCCAGTTCCTCGCCGGCCGCCGCGAAGGCCCCATCGGCATGTCGGAGGAGAAGGACGCCGCCCTGCTCGCCGCCGAGCTGGACCACCCCGCAGGCCGCCCGGCCCTGCCCCGGGCCATCGTCCCGCAGCTGGAACCCTCGCCCGGCCTCCCGCCGCGCGCGGCCGTCGCACGCCGCCGCGAACGCGTCCTCGGCATGCTCGACCGGCTGCCGCACGCCGCCCAGGCCGCCATCCGCGACACCTACGCCAGGGACACGGCGTACACCCTGCCCCAGCGGAAGCGGATCACCGGGAGCGGCTCGTGATCACCGGCGCGCTGCGGCAGACCGGGCGGCTCTTCGCCCTCGCCGCCGAAGTCACCCGGGCCGTCTTCCGACGCCCCTTCCAGTTCCGGGAGTTCGTCGAGCAGTTCTGGTTCGTCGCCAGCGTCACCATCCTGCCGGCCGCTCTCGTCTCCATCCCGTTCGGCGCCGTGATCGCCCTCCAGGTCGGCTCGCTCACCCAGCAGCTGGGGGCCCAGTCGTTCACCGGCGGAGCCAGCGTGCTCGCCGTCATCCAGCAGGCCAGCCCCCTCATCGTCGCCCTCCTGATCGCCGGCGCCGGCGGCTCCGCCATCTGCGCCGACCTCGGCTCGCGCAAGATCCGCGAGGAGCTCGACGCCATGGAGGTCATGGGCGTCTCGCCCGTGCAGCGGCTGGTCGTCCCCCGGGTCCTCGCCACCATGGCCGTCGCCGTCCTGCTCAACGGGATGGTCTCCGTCGTCGGCACGCTCGGCGGCTACTTCTTCAACATCATCCTCCAGGGCGGCACCCCCGGCGCCTATCTCTCCAGCTTCTCGGCCCTCGCCCAGCTGCCCGACCTCTACATCAGCGAACTCAAGGCCCTGATCTTCGGGTTCATCGCCGGCATCGTCGCCGCCTACCGGGGACTCAACCCCCGCGGCGGCCCCAAGGGGGTCGGCGACGCGGTGAACCAGTCCGTCGTCATCACCTTCATGCTGCTGTTCTTCGTGAACATGGTGCTGACGGGCATCTACCTGCAGATCGTCCCGCCGAAGGGAGGCTGAGACCGATGGCCTCCCCGTTCGTCTGGCTCGACCGCTCCGGAGACCAGCTCCTCTTCTACGTCAAGGCCCTGCTCTGGGTCCCGCGGACGCTGCGCCGCTACCTCAAGGAGGTGCAGCGACTGCTCGCCGAGGTCGCCTTCGGCTCCGGCGGCCTGGGCGTCATCGGCGGCACCATCGGCGTCATGATCGCGATGACGCTCTTCACCGGAACCGTCGTCGGCCTCCAGGGCTACGCCGCCCTGGAGCAGATCGGCACCGCCGCGTTCACCGGCTTCGTCTCCGCCTACTTCAACACCCGCGAGATCGCCCCGCTCGTCGCCGGACTCGCCCTCTCCGCGACCGTCGGCGCCGGATTCACCGCCCAGCTCGGCGCCATGCGCATCAACGAGGAGGTCGACGCCCTCGAAGGCATGGGCATCCGCTCCATGCCGTACCTCGTCACCACCCGCATCATCGCCGGCGTCGTCGCCATCGTCCCGCTGTACGCGATCGGCCTGCTCTCCTCCTACCTCGCCTCGCGCTATGTGACGGTCCTCTTCAACGGCCAGTCCCAGGGCACGTACGACCACTACTTCAACCTCTTCCTGTCACCGACGGACGTCCTGCTGTCGGTGCTGAAAGTGCTGATCTTCAGCGTCATGGTGATCGTCGCCCACTGCTACTACGGCTTCCGCGCCTCCGGCGGCCCCGCCGGCGTCGGCATCGCGGTCGGCCGCTCCGTACGCAACGCCATCGTCCTGATCAGCGTCACCGACTTCTTCCTGTCGCTGGCCCTCTGGGGCGCGACCACGACCGTGAAGGTGGCGGGGTGAGATGAGCGACTCCCGTGCCGAGACCCTGCGCCGCCGCTTCGCCGGCCTGGTCTTCCTCCTGGTGCCCGCCCTGCTCGCCTGGCTCGCGGTCGCCGTCTACGACAAGGAGTTCACCGACTCCGACCCGATCGTCGTCGAGACCGGCAGCGTCGGCAACGAGATGCACCTGGGCGCCGAGGTGAAACTCCGCGGCGTCGTCATCGGCGAGGTCCGCGCCATCGACGCCACCGACGGAGGCGCCCGCCTCACCCTCGCCATGCGCCCCGGAACCCTCCGCCACGTGCCGTCCGACGTCCGGGCCCAGATGCTGCCCACGACCCTCTTCGGCGAACGGTTCGTCGCCCTCGTACCGCCCGGCGGCTCCACCGCCGACCCGCTCGGCCCCGGCGCCGTCATCCCCGAGGACCGATCGAGCAACGCCGTCGAACTCCAGCAGGTCCTCGACAACGTGCTGCCCCTGCTCACCGCCGTCCAGCCGCAGAAGCTCTCGGCCACCCTGTCGGCCGTCTCCCAGGCCTTGGAGGGACGCGGCGACGAGCTCGGCGACACCCTCACCCGGCTCGACGGACACCTCAGGAAGTTCAACCCCCAACTGCCCGCCCTTACCCGGGACCTGAAAGAACTCGTGAAGGTCAGCCACCTCTACGCCGACGCCGCACCGGACATCGTCACGGCGCTCACCGACTTCACCACAACCAGCGGCACCCTCGCCGAGAAGGAGGCCGACCTCGCCGGCACCCTCGGCTCCACGACCCGGACGGCCCAGGACCTGACCGCCTTCCTGCGCCAGAACAAGAACAACATCATCCGGCTCAGCGCCACCAGCCGTCCCACCGTGGAGCTTCTCGCCGAGTACGCGCCCTCCTTCCCCTGCACCCTGCGCACCCTCGCCCAGTTCGTCCCGGCCATGGACAAGGCCCTCGGCAAGGGAACGAACCAGCCGGGACTGCACGTCGACGTCACCACCGTGCCCTCGCGCGGCGCGTACGCCCCCGGCCGCGACACACCGTCGTACGGCTCCGGCGGCGGCCCCCGCTGCTACCCCGTGCCCTACCTCGGCCTCCCGGTCGCACCCGCCGCGCGGGCCTCCGCCGCGGCCGCCCAGGGCCTCGGCCCCGCCAACTCCCCGCAGGAGAACGACCTCGTCAACGAACTCCTCGCCCCCGGGGCGAACAAGCGACCCGGTGACCTCCCGGACTGGAGCAGCACACTCGTCGGCCCGGCGTTCCGCGGCGCGGAGGTGACCCTTCGATGACCAGGCAGCCCACCCACACCCGCCGCCGCGGACTGACCGGCACCCTTCTGAAGTCCCTCGCGTTCGTCCTGGTCACGGCCATGGCCACCACCGTCCTCGGCCTCAGCATCGCCAACACCGGGGTCGGATCCGCCACCCGCTCGTACAAGGCGCTGTTCACCGACGTCACCGGGCTCGTCAAGGGCGACTCCGTGCGCATCGCCGGGGTGAAGGTCGGCGAGGTGACCGACGTACGCGTCGTCGAACGGCGCACCGCCCAGGTCACCTTCTCGGTCCGCGAGGACCGCTCCGTGCCCCGCTCGGCGACCGCCGCCGTCAAGTACCTCAACATGGTCGGGCAGCGCTACGTCTCCCTCGGCCGGGGCAGCGGCGACCTGACCGGGACCCTGGGCGAAGGAGACACCATCCCGCTCGCCCGCACCACGCCCGCCCTCGACCTGACCCTGCTCTTCAACGGGTTCAAGCCGCTCTTCGAGGGCCTCTCGCCCGCCGACGTCAACGACCTCGCCGGATCACTCGTTCAGGTCCTCCAGGGCGAGAGCGGCACCGTCGACAGCCTGCTGCGCCACATCGGATCCCTCACCAGGACGGTCGCCGCCAAGGACAAGGTCATCGGCCAGGTCGTCACCCACCTCAACACCGTCCTCACCACCCTCAACAACCGCGAGGCGGCCTTCGACGACCTCGTCGTCACCCTCCAGAAACTCGTCACCGGCTTCAACACCGACCGCAAGCCCCTCGGCGAGGCGGTCCAGGCCATCGGCGACCTCACCACGACGACCGCCGGCCTCTTCCAGGAGGCTCGGGCCCCCCTCAAGAAGGACATCCGCGAACTCGGCCGGCTCTCCGGCACCCTCGGCGACCACACCCCCGCCATCGAGGCCTTCCTCGCCCGCACTCCCGCCAAGATGACCGCGCTGGCCCGGCTGTCCTCGTACGGATCGTGGTTCAACCTCTACCTCTGCGAGGCGCGCGTGAGCGGCGTGGCAACCTCCGACGGCTCGAAGCCGCCGACCGGGATCGCCGTGACCCAGCCGAGGTGCCGCGGATGAGCCCCCGCCCCCGACTCAAGCCGGTCAAGGAGCGCAACCCGGTCGCCGTCGCCGTCGCCGGACTGCTCCTCCTCGCCCTGGTCGCCGCCCTGGCGTTCAACGTGGAACGGCTGCCCCTCGTGAGCGACGGCACCACCTACAGCGCCGACTTCTCCGAGGCCGCCGGACTCGACACCGGCGACGAGGTGCGCATCGCCGGCGTCAAGGTCGGCAAGGTCACCGGGGTCTCCCTCGACGGAGCCAAGGTCAAGGTGACGTTCGAGGTCGGCGACGCCTGGGTCGGCGACCGCTCCACCGCCGCCATCGCCATCAAGACCCTCCTCGGCGAGAAGTACCTGGCGCTCGACCCGCTGGGCTCCGCCCGGCAGGACCCGGGAACCCGCATCCCGCAGTCGCGCACCACCTCCCCGTACGACGTCACCCAGGCCTTCCAGGACCTCAGCGGCACCGTCGACGCCATCGACACCGCCCGGCTCGCGGAGAGCTTCGAGACGATCTCCGACACCTTCAAGAACTCACCGCCGCACGTCCGCAACGCCGCCACCGGCCTCTCCGAACTGTCGAAGTCCGTCTCCGCGCGCGACACCGAACTCGCCCGGCTCCTGGCGAACAGCAGGAAGTTCACCAAGACCCTCGAGAACAAGAAGTCCAGCTTCGAGACGCTCATCGAGGACGGCGGCTCCCTGCTCGGCGAACTCCAGAAGCGCCGCGACGCCATCCGCGCCCTCCTCAAGGGCAGCAGGGCGCTCGGCACCGAACTCGGCGGCATCGTCAGCGACAACGACCGGCAGCTCGGCCCCACCCTCAAGGCCCTCAGCCGCGTCACCGGAGTCCTGGAGAAGAACAGCGGCCAGCTCGACAAGACCCTCGCGCTGATCGGCCCGTACTACCGGCTCGTCGGCAACACCCTCGGCAGCGGCCGCTGGTTCGACAGCTACCTGTGCGGCGTGGTGCCCCGTACCTACCTGCCCGAGACCTCGCAGCCCACGACCGGATGCCTGCCGCCGAAACAGAAGGCGACGGCCAAGGGGAGCGGTGAATGATGACCAGACCCGGAAAACCCCTCGTCGCCGGGCTCGCCCTCGTGCTGCTCGCCGCCTGCGGTCTCGTCGCCGTCCGCGTACTCGACGACGACGGCACCCGGATCACCGCCTGGTTCGACCGCACGGTCGGCATCTACGCCGGCTCCGACCTGCGCGTCCTCGGCGTACGCGTCGGAGAGGTCGAGTCCGTGGAGCCGCAGGGCACGCGGGTACGCGTCCGGCTCCACCTCGACGAGGGCGTCCGCGTCCCCGCCGACGCCCGGGCCCTCGTCGTCGCCCCGAGCATCGTCGCCGACCGGTACGTGCAGCTCACCCCCGCGTACAGCACCGGCCCCGCCCTCGCCGACGGCGCGGAACTGCCCGCCGCCCGCAACCGCACCCCCGTGGAGATCGACCAGCTGTACGACTCGATCACCGAACTCGGCCGGGCACTCGGACCGAACGGAGCCAACTCCACCGGCGCCCTGTCCGAACTCCTCGACACCGGCGCGAAGAACCTCAAGGGCAACGGCACGTCCATCGGCACCTCCATCAAGGAGTTCGGCAAGGCCGCCAAGACCCTCGACGGCAGCAGCGAGGACCTCTTCACCACCCTCCGTCGGCTCCAGACCTTCACCACCATGCTCAAGGACAAGGACGGCGACGTCCGCACCGCTCAGGAACGCCTCGACGAGGTCGTCGGCTACTTCGCGGAGAACAAGGACGACCTCGCCGGGGCCCTCAAGGAACTCGGCAAGGCCCTCGTCCAGGTCAAGGCGTTCATCAAGGACAACCGCGGCGAACTGAAGAAGAACGTCGACCGGCTCGTCCCCCTCACCCAGACCCTCGTCGACCAGCGCGCCTCCCTCGCCGAAGCCCTCGACGTCGCCCCGCTCGCCGCCACCAACGTCGTCAACGCCTACAACACGGACACCCGCACCCTCGACGGCCGCGCCAACCTCAACGAGATCAGCATGGGCGGAGCGCTGCTCCCGCTGCCGGTGACCGGCGGCTCCGCGTCGGCCGGCGGATCCGCGGGAGCCGGCGGCGCGGCGGGACCCGGCGGCTCCACACCGACCGGTGCTCCCTCGGCGGCCACCGGAGAGGGGAAGCGATGAGACGCCGCACCCTGCCCACCCGGCGGGCGGCCGGAGCCGGAGCCGTCGGCGTGGTCGCGCTCGGCGTCGGACTCGCCGTCGTCCTCGGCGCGACCCCGGGGAACCCCTTCCGGTTCGACGGCATCGAGGACCTGCCGCTGCCCGGCGGCGCCGACCTCGGCCCCCACCCCTACACGGTCACCGCCGAACTCGACGACGTCCTCAGCCTCGTGCCGCAGTCCGCGGTGAAGGTCAACGACGTCGCCGTCGGCCGGGTCACCGCCATCGAGCTCGGAACGACCGACACCTGGTCCGCCCGCGTGACCCTGAAGATCAACGGCGACGTCCGGCTGCCCGCCGACGCGGGCGCCCGCCTCGAACAGTCGAGCCTCCTGGGAGAGAAGTACATCCAGCTCGTCGCCCCGCCGAAGGACACCGGCGGACGGCTGACCGACGGCAGCGTCATCCCGCTCGCCCGCACCAGCCGCAACACCGAGGTCGAGGAGGTGTTCGGCGCACTGTCCCTGCTCCTCAACGGCGGCGGCGTCAACCAGCTCAAGACCATCACCCGCGAACTCAACGCCGCGCTCCGCGGACGCGAACCCGAGGTCCGCTCGATGCTCCGGAGGGTCAACACCCTCGTGACCACCATGGACGCCCACCGCGGCGACATCACCCGCGCCCTCGACGGCATCAACCGGCTCTCCGCCACCCTCGCCGGCCGCAAGAAGGACGTCGACACGGTCCTCACCGGACTCTCGCCAGGCCTCAGGACCCTGGAGAACCAGCGGGGTTCCCTGCTGACCATGCTGCGCGCCCTGGACACCCTGTCCGGGGTCGCCGTCACCACCATCGACGCGAGCAAGAAGGACATGGTCGCCGACCTCAAGGCCCTCGCGCCCACCCTCACGGCACTCGCGGACGCCGGTGCCGACCTGCCCGACTCGCTCCAGGTCCTGCTCACCTACCCCTTCACCGACGAGGTGCTGCGCGGCGTCAAGGGCGACTACCTCAACACCTATCTGCACCTCGCCGCCGCACCGGGAACCGAGGTGATCCCGCCACTGATCCCCAGGACCGAGCCCACACCCGCACCCACGCCCGCCCCGACCGACCCGGGCCCGGCCGCCCGCCGGGGAACCGGGGCCGGCACCGGCGTCCCCAGCCCCGACCAGCCCCTGCCGCTGCCCCCGGCGACCCCGCCCAAGGACGGAGGCGAGACCCGGTGATCACCCGCACCATACGGCTGAAGAACCTCGCGTTCCTCGTCATCGCCGTCCTCGTCCTCGGCTTCGTCGGCGTCCGTTACGCCGACCTCGGCCGCTACGCGGGCGTGGCCGACCACTACACCGTGCGGGTCCATCTCGCCCGCACCGGCGGCCTGTTCACCCACTCCGACGTCACCTACCGGGGCGTCTCCGTGGGCCGCGTCGGAGACATCGGCCTGACCGCCGAAGGGGTCGTGGCCGAACTGCGCATCAAGAAGTCCGCTCCGAGCATCCCCGCCGACGCCCGGGCCGTCGTCGCCGGACTCTCCGCCGTCGGCGAGCAGTACATCGACCTGCGCCCCGAGAGCGACGACGGCCCCTTCCTCGCCGACGGCGCCCGCATCGAACAGTCCGACACACAGGTACCGGCACCGGTCACCGACGTGCTGGCGAGCATGAACGACCTCACCGACTCCGTACCCCTGGAGTCCCTGCGCACGGTCGTCGACGAACTCGGCAAGGCCTTCCAGGGGCACGGCGACGACCTCCAGGTCCTCCTCGACAGCGGCAGCCGCTTCGTCCGGGCCGCCGACACGTCGCTGCCGGCCACCACCCGGCTCATCAACGACGGCGAGGTCGTCCTGCGCACCCAGGCCGAGGAGGGCCGCGCCATCCGGGACTTCGCCACCGGCGCGCGCACCCTGGCCGCCACTCTCAAGGGGTCCGACGCCGACCTGCGCCGCCTCCTCGCCGTCACCCCCGACGCGACCGGCCAGGTCAGCGGGCTCCTGCGCGACCTCGACCCGAGCCTGAGCGTCGTCCTCGCCAACCTGCTGACCACCTCGGAGATCGCCGTCACCCGGCAGCGCGGCATGGAGGAACTGTTCGTGAAGTACCCCGCGGCCGTCTCGGCCGGAGCCACCGCCGTCGAAGGGGGCCGCATGAACTTCGGCATGGCCGTCACCTTCTTCAAGCCCCTGCCCTGCACCTCGGGGTACGGCGCCACGCGCTACCGCAACGGCCTCGACCTGGGCACCGCGCCCGCCCTCAACACCGGCGCCGCCTGCACGGGCTCCGCCGCGGCCGGGGTCAACGTCCGCGGCTCGGCGAACGCGCCGAAGGGCGGCCCCGTCCCCGTACCGGCCCGGCCCGGCTCGCTGCCCTCGGGCAGCGCGCGCAGCACGGGGGACACCCGGCAGGCACTGCCCGGGGCGCTCGCGCTGCCCGGCCAGGACGGCGGGCCGACGGACATGGCCGGCCTCCTCGGCCTGGGCACCCGGGGCACCCGATGAGGCGGGGCAGGATCCTCGGCGCCGCTGCCCTCGTCGTCGCCCTCGGCTTCTGCGGCACCGGGGCCTGGACCTACGCCCAGGCCCGTACCGACGAGGACCTCGCCTTCAGCCGTGAGCGGGACACGGCTCTCGCCGAGGGCCGGGCCCGTCTCACCGTCCTCAACTCCCTCGACGCCTCGACCCGCGAGCGGGCCGAAGCGGGCGTCCGGGCCTGGCGCGACGCGTCCACCGGACCGCTCCGCACCGAACTGGGGCGCACCGCACCCGCGGTGGGCGCCTCGGCACGCGCCACGGTGACCGAGGCCGCCCTCACCGCGCTCGACGCGAGAGCCGGTACGGCGAAACTCATCGCGACCGTCCGCGTCGACGTCACCCCGCGCGGGGGCAGCGCCGCGTCCACCGACCGCAAGCGTCTGGAGGCGGTCCTGACGCGCACCGGCGAGGGCACCTGGAGGGTCGCGGCGCTGAGTGCGGTGCCCGTCGCAGGGGCCGAGGAGAGCGAGGACGACACATGACGCGACTCTTGCGCGGGACCACGAACTCACGGTCGGCCGAGCCCGCCGCGGCGGCCGGGGACGACGGCGCGGCCGAGGCATCCGACGAAGCGGTGAACGAACCGGCTGAAGAGACGGCGAACGAGACGGCGAACGAGACGGCGAACGAGGACGCCGAGGTTCCCGAGGACGCCGCCGCCGAGGTTCCCGAGGGCGGCGACGGCGAGGTCCCCGAGGGTGACGTCGCCCGTCGCTTCCCCGCCACCTGGCAGAAGGCCGCCCTCGCTGCGCTCTTGGCCGTTCTGCTCCTCGCAGGGAGCGCCTTCTTCTACGGCGCCCACCAGCTCAGGTCCACGCCCTCCGCGCGCAACCACGCGCTCACGGACGCCGGGGCCACCGCCCGCGTCGGCGGTGACGTGGGCGAGGGCCTCGCCCGGATCTTCTCCTACACGCCCGCGAGCGACGACGCCGTCGAGCGCTCCGCCGGGACCGTTCTCGCCGGACGTGCCGCCCGCCAGTACGCGGACCTGTTCGCCCAGGTCCGCGCGAAGCTGGTCGAGCAGCGCATCACCCTCAGCACCCAGACCGTGCGCACCGGCGTGATCGAACTCGACGGGGACAGCGCGCGCCTCCTCGTGTTCCTCGACCAGACCTCGCGCCGGGACAGCCCGCGCGGGGCCGGCACGCCCCAGGACAAGGCCCGTCAGGACAAGGCGACCGCCACGTCCGCAGCGGCCCAGCTCACCGTCACCGCCACGTTCCGGGGTGACCGGTGGCTGATCGTCGACATCAAGGCCCGCTGAGCATGAGCGGGAGACGGGAGCACCCCATGACACGCCCGGTCCGCACCCGGGCGGGCATCCGCCCCGCCCTGGCCGTGGCCCTCGTGCTCACCCTCGCCGCGGGTGCCTCCGCGGCCTGGGCGGGCCGGGACTGGTACGCCGCCGCCCACGACGACTCCGCCGCGTACGCCGTGCAGCGCGACGAGGCGCTCGCGGCCGGTGAGCAGGCTGTCCAGAACCTCAACACCCTGGACCACCAGCGGGTGGAGCAGGGGCTCGACCTGTGGGAGTCCTCCACGACCGGTGAACTGCACAAGCAACTGGTCGAGGGCAGGGAGGAGTTCACCGGCCAGGTGAAGGCCGCGAGGACGGTGACGACCGCCCGGGTGCTGTCCGGGGCGGTCACCGAGCTGGACGACCGGGCCGGGCGGGCCCGGTTGCTCGTCGCCCTGCGCATCACCGTCACGACACCCGACAGCAAGAGCACGGACAAGGACAGCCGCATGCTCGGCGAACTCACCCGCACCGACGGCCACTGGAAGCTCAGTGCGCTGGGGCAGGCCCCGGTGGGCGGCACGGCGGTCGGCTGACCGGGCCGTACCGCGACAGCCGCCCGCACCCGAAAGGACACGCACGATGCCGACGCCCCGCCACCACCTCAACCGCCAGCGCCGCCGCCGGGCGGCCCTCACCGACCGGCAGGTGCCCGGCGGCGGGCCCCGTACGCCCGCGGGGGTGCTCACGGAACCCGACCCGGGAACCCGCGAACGACCGGCCGGCACGTCCGTACGGGAGACGGCCGCGGAGCCGAAGGGGGAGACGCGGGTCCGCGAGACGACCGGCGGTCGGAGCACCGGCGACGGGCGCACCCGCCGTGAGCGGACGAGCGGCGATCCGTCCGGGCGCGTCCCCCTCGTCGTCCTGTGCGTCCTGACGCTTCTGCTGGGCGGTTTCGCCGGGTGGGCGTACAGCAGGGCCGTGGAGCTCCGGGACGACCCGGCACGTGGCAACACCGCCCTCACGGATCTCGCCCGCACCAGCGAGATCAAGGGGCAGACGGGCGCCGCCGTCTCCGCGCTCTTCTCGTACGACCACGCCGACACCGCTCCCTTCGAACGGGCCGGCCGGACGCTCCTCACGGGCAAGGCCGTCGCCCAGCACCGGACGTTGCTGGGCGCTGTGCTCGCCAGGGCGGCCCAGCAGAAGACGGTCATCACCACCTCCGTCACCGACAGCGCCGTGGAGCGGATCGACGGCGACCGCGCCCGTGTCCTGGTCTACGCCGACCAGAGCAGCGTGAGCACGGCCGGCAAGCCGTCGAAGGGCAAGGAGGCCGAGACGAAGGACCAGGGTGTCTACGCGGGTGCGATGTTCGCCGTGGACGTCGTGCTCCGCGACGGTCGCTGGCTCGTCGAGAACATCGACACCTTCGGCCGCTGATCAGGCCGCGGGGCATCTTGTCGTACCGGGTGGCTGTGCCACGCCACTGTTTGAAGCGGTTGAAGCAGCGTTCCACGACGTTGCGGTGCTTGTAAGCCTCGCGGTCGAGGGTGGCGGGCGGCTACCGCGGCTACCGCGGCTGCCCCGCCGGGCCCGGTTGGCCGGGTGCGGGGCCGTCCCGGTCCGAGCCGGGGCATCCGGATCGCTTCCATCACGGTGGTGAACCGGGTGCAGTCGTTGGTGTCGCCGCCCGTCACGACGAAACCGAGCGGACGGCCCCGGCCGTCCGAGGTCAGGTGGATCTTGCTGGTCAGACGGAGAGGGCCTCTGACCGATGGCGCGAGGCGGCGGCGAGTTGGCACACAGCGAGGGGGATCCCGCGTCTGCGCAGGTAGGCGCGGTTGGCCTTGGACGAGGAGGCATGGTCCGCGGCCACCGCCATGGGTCGGGTGCGTGGCCGGCCGGGTGAGCCGGGACCTGGATTCGGCCGAGTGCTGCGGGAATGGAGGGCTGCCCCTGGGGCGGGTGAACTCCCGCTGCTGCAGGGGCGGCGCCTGGGGGCTCGGCGTCGGTGACGAGGGCACCGTCGTATGCCGTGTCCGCTCCCTCCCAGCGCTCAGCGAGGGCAAGGGCGGTCGCCGCTTCGCCCCACATCGCGCCCGACGACCATCCATTCATCATCAGGGAGCGGGGTCCGGGGAAAGGTGGATCCGGGCCGCTACCGGAAGGTGGTCGCTGGCCGTCGCGGGGAGGGTCCATGCCGAAGCGGCCCGGACGCCCCCGAGAAGGATCTGGTCGATCCGGACGGCCGGCAGGCGCGCCGGCCAGGTGAAGCCGAAGCCCGCGCCCGCCGAGGCCTGTGCGGAGACGAGACGATCGGTGAGGGGCCGCAGTGCGCGGTCGTCGGTGGAGCCGTTGAGGTCGCCCATGACGACGACGCGCCGGACGGGCTCGGCCCGTACCTCCGCCGCCAGCAGGCCCAGTGCCTCGTCGCGCGCCCCGGCGGTGAATCCGGCCGGGCCCACGCGGACGGACGGCAGGTGGGCGACGTACACGGCCAGCCGCCCGCCGGGCGCGTCGACCGTGGCCCGCATCGCCCGCGTCCACGGCATGATCGGCACGGCCCGCGCGTCCCTCAGCGGATGGACGCTCCACAGGCCCACCGTGCCCTGGTAGAAGTGGTACGGGTAGGCCTCCGCCAGGGCCTGCTCGTAGGCGGGCGCCGTGGCCGGGCTCAGCTCCTCCAACGCCAGTACGTCCGCCCCGGCGGCGAGCAGGCTCCGCACGGTTCCCCCGGGGTCGGGGTTGGCCTGGTTGACGTTGTGACTGACCAGTGTGAGGTCCCCGCCGGGGGACGTCTTGTCGGCGAGGACTCCGCCGAAGACCGCCAGCCAGGCCGCCGCCGGCACCACCAGGGCCACCGCCGCCGCCACCCGCGCCCGCCGCAGCAGGGCCGCGGCCACCAGCACGGGCACGACCAGCGCGCTCCAGGGCAGCAGGGTCTCGGCCAGACTGCTCAGCCGTCCGGGAAGCCTGGGGAGCAGCCCGTGGCCCGCGACGCCCACCGCGAGGAGGACGGAGCAGCCCGTGACCGCCGCCCCGCGGCGTCGCCACCACCGGCGGCGCGCCCCGGCGTCCGCCGCGCGGTCAGAGGCCCCGGGGGCGCGGTCCGGGCCGACCGTCGTGCCGTCCGCCCCGGTGGAGGGAAGGGTCCCCGCCGCCGTGCCGTCCGGTGCGGCGGCGGGGACCGGGCGTGTCGTCGCGGTCATCGTCCCCGGCCCTCCGTTCCGGCGGCGGCCAGCCGGTCGCGGACGGCGGTGAGCAGGCCGCGACTGGTGTCGACGGCGGCGCGGAGTCCCTCGGCGGGCGTGGTGTTCGCCCGCTGGTGCAGGACGGCGCCCACCAGCAACCGGGGCGTACCGCCGACGCGCACCTCGCAGGCCCACAGGAGGTTCCCGCCCGCCGGTGTGCTGGAGCCGGTCTTCACGCCGAGGACGCCCGGGGTGTCCAGCAGGGGATTGGTGTTGGTGATCGTCCCGAGGCCGGGGACGGTGGTCTCGCGGGTGGCCACGACCGCCCGGAAGACAGGGTCCTCCATCGCGGCCCGCGTCAGCCGCACCTGGTCGGCCGCGGTGCTCGTGGTCGTCGGCTCGATGCCGCTCGCCCCCGTGTAGACCGTGTCCTTCATGCCGAGCCGTCCGGCGGCGCGCCGCATCTTCACCACGAAGGCAGCCTGGCTGCCGGAGTCCCAGCGGGCCAGCAGACGGGCGACGTTGTTGCCGGAGGGGATCAGGAGCATTTCCAGGAGCCGGCGCTGGGAGTAGCGTTCGCCAGGCCGTACGGGGACGGTCGACTCGCCGCCGACTCCCGCCTCGTGCGCGGCCGTCCGGTCCACTTCGATCAGGGGGCCTTCCTCGTCAGGCCGCAGCGGGTGCTCCTTCAGGATGACGTAGGCGGTCATCACCTTCGTCAGGCTCGCGATCGGCACTGGCCGCCGCCCGCCCCGCTCGCCCAGCGAACCGGTCCCTTCGAGGTCGACGGCGCTCTGGCCGTCCCGCGGCCACGGGAGCGGGCCGATGTCGGAAACCGGCCTTCGCTCGTCACCCGGCGTCGGAGGAGCGCCGGAGGGGGAGGCGACGGCGATGCCCAAGGCCGTCAGCAGGGCCAGGATCAGGGCACCGCCGACGAGGCGGTGACGGGGGGTACGGGGAACGGGCACGGGCCGCCTCCAGGGGCTGCGGTACGGGATCGGTACGGCAGCAAGACTCCGGGGACGAGGTCTCCGTCCCACGGTCGGAAGAGCGCGGCCCGGGCTCGGGAACCCATCGGTCGTGTATCAACGGGGCGGCGAGTGGACGTGCGCCAGCCGGCGCGTTCGACGCATCGGCGGGGGCGGGTCGGGGCCCCGGCCGGAAGAGCGGAGGGGGTGCGCATCGCGCCGGGCGGCCGTCCCGGCGAAGGCGATCGATACGGGACGGCCTCGTCGGCGGACGGAGCCGTCCCCGGACCGGCGGCGCCACGCACCGGCGGGCCGTCCGAAGCGCGGGGACGTACGCCGACAGGTGACCGTCGAGGACCGTGCGTCGGCATGCGGGCCGTACCGGTACGTACCCCGACAGGCGGACCTCCCGGGACGCCAGGGAGCGTCCCGCGGCGGGCAGGCCGTCCCGGTACGGCCGGGTCACCCGCCGGCGGGCGGTCCAGGGACGCGGTCACGCCTCGGACGGTGGCCCGTCCTGGGGCAGGGTCAGGGTCGCGACCGCCCCTCCGTCCGGGGCGTTGGCGAAGTCCAGGGTCGCCCCGATCACCCTCGCCTGGCCGGACGCGATCGTCAGGCCCAGGCCGTGCCCGTGCCCCCGCTCGGCCGTGCCCGTACGGAACCGCTGGGGGCCGTGGGACAACAGGTCGGCCGGGAAGCCGGGGCCGTGGTCCCGGACGGTCACCGTCCGACCGGCGACGGCGACTTCCACCAGGCCCGCGCCGTGCCGGTGGGCGTTGACGACGAGGTTGGAGACGATACGGTCCAGGCGCCGGGGGTCCGACTCGACCACCGCCGTCTCCCGTTCGGTCACCCGTGCCGCGAGGCCCGTCCGCGCCACCGAGTCCCGGACGAGGGCGGCCAGGTCGACCGGTCCCGGCTGGGACGTCTCGGCGCCCGCGTCGAGACGGGAGATCTCGAGGAGATCCTCCACCAGGTCCCGCAGCACCTGCACCCGGCTCTGGACCATGTCCGTCACCTCGCCCTCGGGCAGCAGGTCCGCCGAGGTGACCAGACCCATCAGCGGGGTGCGCAGCTCGTGTGCGACGTCGGCGGTGAAGCGCTGCTCGGTGTCGATCCGCTGCTGGAGGCTGTCGGCCATCGAGTCCACCACGGCTGAGATCTCGGCGACCTCGTCGCCCCCGCGGACCGTCCCCGTCCGGGCGTCGAGGTCGCCCGCCGTGATGCGGCGGGCCGTGCGGGCCACCCGGCGCAGCCGCCGGGCGGGGAGTTCCGTCGCCAGGGCCGTGGCGGGGACGACGACGCCCAGGGTGAGCAGCGAGTACTTCCACATGTGACGGTCCAGGGCCTGCCGGGTCAGCAGGTCGGCGGTCATGTCGACCTCGACCGCGTACAACTTCCCGCCCTCCCGCCGGGCCGCCCAGAACACGGGGGCCGGTGGCTCGTTCGCGTAGAGCGTGGCCTCGCCGTCGTGCTCGACCTGCCGCAGCAGGGCCTCGGGAAGCTCCCCCGGGGAGGCCCGGGGGCCATCCTCACCCGCGGCCGCGGCCTCCTCCCTGGCCTTCGCCAGGGCCGTGACGGCTCTGCCCGCGCCCTCGTGCATGGACCGCCGCAGCACCGAGTCGTGCACCAGCACGCCGACCGTCAGCGCCATCGAGGCACAGGCCAGCGCCACCAGGAGGACGATCTTCCAGCGCAGCGAGCGGGAGTGCGGCACCAGGCCCGCGACCGCTCCCCGGGGACCCCGGCTCACCGCTTCCACTTGTAGCCGAAGCCCCGGACCGTCTCGACTCGCTCGGAGCCGATCTTCTTGCGCAGTCGCTGCACGCACAGGTCGACGACCCGGGTGTCGCCGTCCCAGCCGTAGTCCCACACCTCGCGCAGCAGGGTCTGACGGTCCAGCACGATTCCTGGGTGCGCGGCGAATTCGAGCAGCAGCCGCAGCTCGGTCGGGGCGAGCGCGATCCGCTCGCCGCCCCTGCGGACCTCCAGGGCCGCGGGGTCGAGGGAGAGGTCACCGAAGACCAGCGGGGCGGCCGGCTCCGCGGGGCCGACCGGTTCGGCTGCCGGGCGTACGAAGGCGGCCCGGCGCAGCAGCGAACGGATCCGCGCCACCAGGACGGCGGTGTCGACGGGCTTCACCACGTAGTCGTCGGCCCCCGCCTCCAGGCCGGACACCACGTCGAGGGCGTCGCCGCGCGCCGACATCATCAGGATCGGGTCCGTGGCCGTCTCCCGGACGCGCCGGCACAGCCCGATGCCGTCCAGGCCCGGCAGCATCACGTCGATCAGCATCAGGTCGTGCCGCCCCTCCCGGAAGAGTTCGAGCCCGGTCAGGCCGTCGGCCGCGACGAGCACGCGGTAGCCGTAGCGCTCCAGGGCCATCGCGACGGACCGCCGGATCACCTCGTCGTCCTCGACGAGCAGGATCGTCACGGGCGCGGGCGCGGGCGCGGGCGCGGGCACGGGCACGGCATCAGGCATGTACATCCCTCGGGGCACGGGACGGGAAAGGTTCTCCATCATGCCTCACCCTCCCGCACCCCCGGCGGCGCGGGAGGGCTGTCGGCACGCCCCCGACCTGGTCTGATACACGTCTGATACACCACCGCGCGGGGGCCGACGCACATCCGAGCCGGTACGGACACGGAGACGGCGCGCCTGACACCGGCGCCGCGACAGCCGCTCCGGAGCCCACCGTCGCCGGACGAGCGATGTCGGTTGCCCCGACGGCGTCGTCACCCTGTCGGAAGGTGCGCTCGCCGCGCCGTCCGCACGCACGTCGCGACGCAGGGCCTCCACGACCTGTCGGCCGACGCCGCACCAGAAGCACCGGCCTGGACGTCGACAGGTGGGCGGCCTGCACCGGGTGCCCGGTCACCCGGGGTGATCGGCCGCGGGCCGGGCGGCGAGGTCGTAGCCGACCGGGTCGTCCGGTTCGGTCCGGGCTGACCGCCGCCGTCGTCCGCGGCTAACGAGCTCGTGCACGGTAAGCGGTGAGACGTCGGTCCCACGGATGGTCGATCATGGTGGGGTGGTGGGGGCTGTGACTCGTGCAGCGATTGTCAGCAGCCGTCGGATCGCGGGCCTGTCGACCGGAGTGATTGCTGAACTCGTCGCGGAGCTGGGCCCGTTATGGCATGAGCGTCAACAGGCAAAGCTGGCCTCACGGGCGCGGCAGCGGCGTGTGGGAGCCGGCGCGAAGCACCGGCTGGTGTTCGTCGACCGGCTCCTGGCCACGCTCGTCCATCTCCGTCACGGGGTCACCCATGACTGCTCCGCCCCACCGCCGAGGCCCGGCTGCGCCGGGCGGCGTTGTGGGCCGTTCGGGCCCGGGCGTCCGGAGGCCACGGTCCGGGGCATCACGGTCTGGGGCGAGCACCCCTCACTGAACGGGTCGGACGGATTCGCGCGGGTCGAGCGGCTTGTGCACCCGGTGGGAATCCGGGACTGCTCCGCGGCGGTGAGCGGGAACGACCGCCGTCATACGCGAGCCGGCGCAGAGAACCGGTCCATCCCGCCTCCGGTAGGTCGATCCTGACGGTCTCGCCGGTGGGGCCGGCTCCACCGCACCACCAGCGGGAGGCGCCTGCCCGGCCGGAACCCGGGCCAGGCGTCTCTCTGTATTCCTAGAAGAACCCAAGCTTCTTGGGACTGTAACTCTGCAATATGTTCTTCGCGTGCTGGTGGTACACGGCCCGCACCTGTGATGACCAGCGAAAAGGATTGTCTTGGTGATCTTTGGTCGATACTTGGCCCGGGTATGGCCCGGATCTTCGTATCGGGCCACATCCGCGCCTCAGCGTTGCGGCGCCTACGCAGCGCTGGGCAGAGCCTTCAAGAGGGGTCCTCGCTGGGCCGTTCGGTCTCTGCATCGAAGCTGGGGCCGCGATACTCAGGACGGTTCCGGTCAACTGCTCCGGCGAAGTGGAGCGGGACGGGGTCACGGATGCGGGCGTCCCAGGCGAGGGACTGATGGCACAGTGCGGCAGCCAGTGCGGCGAGGTCCTCCGCCTGGTGCTCGCCAGGCTGAGGGACGGTGATCTGGGCAGGCGTACGAACGCACAACGGCTGCGGGAGTAACGAGCTGGCACTTCGCCCCACGGCGCGGCGCGTGCGGCGCGTCGTCCGGGCCGCCGCTCCTGTCTTCGCCCCGCTCCGGCCCGGCCGCCGGCCGCACGCCTGACGGCTCGGGTTGATGGGTGGGGAGCCATGATGTGGCCGGGGCGAGTGCGCGAGGTACGGGTCAGAGAGTGCCTCCGGCGGGGGCGCTCAGGCTCCGGGATGGCGGGGGCTCCGTGCGCGGGTGCCGGCCGCGGATGGTTGAGGCGGGGAACTCCCCTCCCGTCTGCTATCGACCCAGGGCAAGCCGAGCAGACACGGCACCGGGGTCGTTCGTGCAGTGGCGTGCTCCAGATGGACGCCCGGCACCGCGCCCGCTCCACATAGGTGTGGGTCGACGGCAGACGGGATGGGAGTAGGAGGTGAGTGGTGGGTCGGTGCTGAGGGTCAGCCGAGCCAAGTGGGCGATGCCCGCGTCCGCTGTCCGCCGCCGCTTGGGTCGAGCGGGAGGCCACCCCGGCCAGCATCCTGGTCGCGAACCCCCGTCACCTGGCCCACGCCGAGCAGCGCCTGGCGAAGGCTCAGCGGAGGCTCGCACGGACGGAGAAGGGTACGAGGCGCCGTGAGAAAGCCCGGCAGAAGGTCGCACGGCTGCACCACGGGGTTGCCGTGCGGTGCGTGGGTGCGCTGCACGCGGTGACCAAGCGGCTCGCGACCGGATTCGCGGTCGTCAGCCGTTGAGGACCTCAACGTCGCCGGGATGACTGCGAGTGTTCGCGGCACCGCCGGGGCCCCTGGCCGCAGGGTGCGGCAGAAGGCCAGCCTGAACCGGGCTGTCCTCGATGCTGCCCCAGGAGAGTTCCGCCGCCAGCTCACCTACAAGAGCATCTGGTACGGATCCAAGATCGCGGTTCTCGACCGTTGGTTCCCTTCCAGCAAGACCTGCTCGGCCTGCGGATGGCAAAATTCACGCCTTACGCTCGCGGACAGGAAGTTCCACTGCCTCGATTGCGGTATCGATGACCGGGACCTCAACGCCGCCCAGAACATCGCCCGCCACGCCGTGCAGGCGGGTGCAGCACCCGTCACCCCTGGTAGGGGGAGACGCTAAACGCCCGTGAAGCATCGGTAAGACCGGACGGCCGCAAGGCCGTCCGGCGCGGAGCGACGAAACGGGAAGACACCCGGCCACCCGGCCAGGTGCCACCCAGCGGAGTAACCCGCTGGCGTCCTCAGCTTGTTCTTTATGGTCTGACCTCGAACGGTGTGCCGAACGTGCTCGCTCGTACGAGGATTCCGGGGACGTGAACACGGCCTTCGTCTGATCCTGTGCTCCGACGAAAGAGGCACTTGACCAGTACGAAGGCCGTGGGGGAATGAGTCTGCTGCATCACGATGTCCGGCGGTAAGCGTCCGCGGTGGCGTCGCACTTCCGGGACGATTTCTTCGGCTCCCTTACCGTGCGCGGGGACACGCTGTTCGAGCTGACGGACGCCCTGCTGTGTGCGGACGGGCCGGTGAAGACACCGGTCGACCTCACGGCTGACCGCCGAGCACCGCCGCGGGCACGGCGCGATGTACGAAGCCTTGAACGGCGGGAACGTCGATGTGCCGCGGCTGCGGCAGGTGCTGGCCGGGCTGCCGCAGCCCGAGGCCGCTGACGGGCGCCTGGTCCTGGCCGTGGATGTCACCCACTGGCTACGGCCGGACGCGCCGATACGGCGAGGCGTTCCCCTCGGTTCGCTTGCCCCGGGCACGAGCACGACGCTCGCGCTCACGGTGGAGCCCCGCTCCACCGGCACGCTCACCCACATGGCAACCGTCGCGGCCACCCCCTCGGACCCCGTCTCCTCCGACAACACGGCCACCGCGAGCACCTCGGTGAACAACGCCCGCGGCTACACGATCATTGGCACCAGCGGCCCGGACACCCTGAGCGGCGGCTACGGCAACGACGTGATCTGCGGCCTCGGCGGCAACGACACCGTCCGCGCGAGTTACGGCCACGACACCGTCCACGGCGGCCACGGCAACGACAACCTCGACGGCTCTTTCGGCGACGACACGATCGACGGCGGCCCGGGCAACGACACCGCCAACGGCGGCTACGGCACCGACACCTGCACCACCGACCCGGGCGACGCCCGCATCAGCTGCCCCTGACCCACTGCCCGTTCCTCGGCACAGGAGCCGTCCGCCCCCGTGGCGACGGCTCCTGTGCCGCGCAGAGGATCGGTTTCGGCCAGAGCCGCAGTTGACGTCAGCGGTGTGCGGCGGGGACGGTGGCGGGCATGGGGAGAGAACGTCGCTGGTTCGCTGTGCTGGTCTGCCTGGTCGTGGGAGCCGCGCTGACCGTGGCCATCCTCGGCGCGTCCGACGGCGGTGCGCCGCACGGGGCCGCCTCCGCCACGGCGGCGCCGGGGGACTTCGTCGACATCCTTGACGTACCGGCAGCGAAGGGCGAGCCGCCGCCTCCGGGGCCGGACGCGTCGACCGGCACCGTCACGGTCGACTGCGGCCGCAACGAGGAGGAGCACTACAACGAGGACAACCTGGTGATCTCGCCGGGCCTGCGCGGCGGCGCCCACCACACCCACGCCTACGTCGGCAACCTGTCCACGAACGCCCGCTCCACCGACGCGAGTCTGGCAGCCGCGCCCACCACCTGCCGCGGGGGTGACCGTTCCACGTACTACTGGCCGGTGCTGCGCCGCACGGACCGGCCCGGCGAGCACGCGTACGAGAAGGCTGCCGGGCACGGCAACGCGGGCCAGATCCTCGAACCGGCCGAGGTGCGCCTGGAGTTCGGCGGCAACCCGGTCGGCAAGGTCGTCCCGATGCCGCGTTTCCTGCGCGCGGTCACGGGTGACGCGGTGGCGCTGACCGCCGGCAACGACGAGAACGTCCGGGCGCGTTGGGGCTGCGCGAGCCTCCCCGACCGGTCCACGACGCGCTATCCGCGCTGTCCCGCGGGTGACCGGCTGACCCGGACCCTGGTCTTCCCCAGCTGCTGGAACGGCCTGGACACCGCCGGCCCCGAGCGCACGCACCTGGTGTTCCGTGCGACGAACGGGGTCTGCCCGGCGGACACGTTCGCGGTTCCCGAGCTGACCGTCCGCCTGGCCTACGCGGCGCCCGAGGTCGGTGTGTCGATCGCGCTGGACTCCTTCCCCGAGCAACGGCACAGCCCGAAGACCGATCACGGCATGTTCGTGAACGTGATGACGGACGCGCGGATGGCGGAGGTCGTCGACTGCCTCAACACGGGTCGCCATTGCCGGAAGTGAGTGTGACGCGGGTCATATGAACCAGGTGCCCCCGGGTTGCGTGTTGGGCGGGACGCAGGCGACGGAGAGACGGAGTGGGTGTGATGGCAGGACCACTGTGGCCCCGCGGCGGGCGTGGCTCGGGTGATGAGGTGTTGATCAGGTCGGTGTACGAGGAGCACGGGGGTGCGTTGCTCGCCTACGCGACGCGGCTGACGGGCGATCGGGCCACCGCCGAGGACGTGGTGCAGGAAACCCTCATCCGTGCGTGGCGGCATACGGACGCCCTCGTCAACGGGAAGGGATCGGTACGCGGCTGGCTGCTGACGGTGGCCCGCAACATCATCACCGACCGCTACCGGGCGAAGGCCGCGCGGCCTGCCGAGGTCGCGGAGTCGCCCGCGACGCCCCCGGTGGAGGAGGACCACGCCGATTCCGTCGTCGACACGATGACGGTCCTCGGCGCACTGGACCGGCTGACGCCCGAACACAGGGATGTGCTGACGGAGTTGTACTACCGCGAGCGGAGCGTCGCGGAGGCGGCCGACACCCTCGGCATACCGGCGGGCACGGTGAAGTCGCGCTCGCACTACGCGCTCAAGGCGCTGCGCGAGACGTTCAGAGAAGGAAACCGGACGAGCGTGCCGCAGCAGCCCGCCGGACTCAAGGAGGTGGTCGCATGAACCGGCAGCGCCACGAGGAGGAGGTCCTGCTCGGTCCGTACGTGCTCGGTGTCCTCGACGACGCCGATGCCTGGCGCGTGGAAGCCCACACGGCCGGGTGCGAGCCCTGCCGCGAGGAGGTGGACGCGCTGCGCGAGATGGAGGCGGCGCTGGGCGAGGTACCGCCGGAGGCGTTCGTGGACGGCCCCCCTGAAGGGGGCGATCTGCTGCTGCAGCGGACTCTGCGGCAGATGCGCGCCGAGCGCGCGGGTGTGCGGCGCCGCCGCCAGGCCTTGACGGGTCTGGCGGCGGCGGCCGTGCTCGCCGGTGTGTTCTGGGCCGGCACGGCCCTCCCGGGCTCCGGCGCGCCCATCGCTCTGCCCCCGTCACCCGTCCCCTCGGCTGCCGTGTCGCCCTCGGTGCCGGTCCCGGGTACGCGGGTCGCGTCGGCGACGGACGCGTCCAGCGGTGCCCGGATGACGGTACGGGTGACTCCGGCGGCCGGCTGGGTCCGCGTCCGCGCGGCGGTGACCGGGCTGCCGGAGGGGGAGCGCTGCACGCTGGTCGTAGTGGGCCGTGACGGGAGCCGGACGACGGCCGGCAGCTGGGTCGTGGGAGCCGGAGCCCGTGAAGGAGAGGGCAAGGGTGCCGCGCTCGACGGCTCGGCGGCGGTCGCTCCGGCGGACGTGGCCGCGGTGGTCGTCGAGAACGAGTCGGGCAAGCGGTTCGTCTCCGTGCCCGTGTAGAGCACCATCCGCACCGCGGGAGAGCGCCGGCCGGGCTTCGTGCCCGGCCGGCGTTCGTGTGCGCGGGACGGCCGGGGATGCCCGGTGGAGGACACCGCAAAAGTTTTTCGAATCCATTGAACCCGCCCTGGACGGGCCGCGTGTTTCCGGTGCCGACACAGCACAACGAAGCACCGGATATGAGGAGTTGTCATGATGAACACGCGTAAGTTCACCGTCGCCACGGCCGGGGCCGCGTTGCTGTTCGGGGTGACGGCCTGTGGAACGCAGGCGACGGGGACAGGGACGGGGGCGGCCGGTTCCACCGTCGCGCCGCCCGCTGCCACGGCCGCCGGGGGCGACGCGTACGGCAGCGGTACGGCCGGGGCGGCCGCGGCGGGCGGCGCGACGGCGTCGGGGCCGCTGGCGGTCCGTGACGATGCCAAGCTCGGATCCGTGGTCGTCGACGCGAAGGGCTTCACCCTCTACCGGTTCGACAACGACACCGCCAGTCCTTCCACCTCCGCCTGCGCCGGCGACTGCGCCAAGACCTGGCCTCCGGTCCCCGCGGGCAGCACCGAGCCCGGCGGTGTGGACGCGTCGCGTGTCGGCTCCCTCAAGCGGGCCGACGGCGTCGAGCAGCTGACGATCGCGGGCTGGCCGGTCTACCGGTTCGCGAAGGACACCGCGCCGGGCCAGACCAACGGCCAGGGGGTGGGCGGTACCTGGTTCGCGGTCACCCCGGACGGCAAGAAAGCGGGTGCTCAGCAGCCCGGCACCGCCGCGCCGGGCGCGGGGGAGTCGGATGGGGCGGCGCTGCCCGCGCTCTCGCTGGCCGAGAACGGCAAGCTGGGAAAGATCATCCGGGACGGGAAGGGCCGCACCCTGTACCGCTTCACCAAGGACACCGCCTGGCCGATGAAGTCGAACTGCGAGGGCACGTGCCTGGAGAAGTGGCGGCCGGCCAAGCTGGTCGACGTCAACAAGGTCGAGGGCATCGACCCGAAGAAGCTGATCTCCTACACCCGCCCGGACGGCACGAAGCAGCTGACCATCGACTGCTGGCCGCTGTACTGGTTCACCGGCGACAAGACGCCCGGCGAGACCAACGGCCAGGGCGTGGGCGGCACCTGGTTCGCCGTAACGGCCGACGGCAAACTCGCCAAGTAACGGTCCCCCTCCGCCACCCCGCGCACCCGCCGGTGTGTGGGGGGTGGCGGCGGCAACGGCGGCCAGTATGGCCGGCGCGAGCACGGCGATACTTCTGGTCCGTTCCGGGCGACGAACTCTACGACGTCCCCAACGAACCGAGAAAGATCACGATCGGGCAGCTCTCCGAGTCATGGCAGCACCTTGAGGACCTCCTCGCCGACCCGAACCGGGCCGTGGGCCACCACCTGGTCCGGCTCGCCGATGTCCTCCGCGCGATCGGGCAGGGCGCCGACCGTTAGCCACCACAAGCGCGACGTGACGTGGAACTACGAAGTCACACGGGATGAGACGGTCCCTATCTGGGGAACCAACCCGGGGATCCGCGCCGTTGCCCCGGCATGAACTCCATACGGGAAACCCCCGACGTCCTGCGTTACACCGCCTTCTCCGACGATCCCGAGGGAGGCAATCCCGCCGGAACCGTTCTCGACGCCACGGGCCTCAGCGGCGAGGAGATGCTGGTGATCGCCGCCGAAGTCGGCTACAGCGAGAGCGCGTCCTGACAGCGCCGTCCGAGGGAGCGGGCTCCGGCGCGTCGGACGCCGGGCGCGCGTACACCATCCGCTACTTCAGTCCCAAGGCGGAAGTGCCCTTGTGCGGTCACGCCACCGTCGCGACGGCCGTGGCCCTCGGCGAGCGCATCGGCCCCGGCGACCTGGTGTTCACCACGCGGGCCGGGACCGTGCCGGTCACCGTGACGCGCGAGGGCGGGGCGTTGCGGGCCACACTCACGAGCGTCGAGCCGCACATCGAGGAGGTCGCGGCCGATGACCTGGCAGAGGCACTCGCCGCGCTCGACTGGCCGACCGGCGACCTCGACCCCGCCCTGCCTCCCCGCATCGCCTTCGCGGGCGCCCGCCATCTGGTCCTTGCCGCCGCGAGCCGAGAGCGCCTGGCCCGCCTGGCGTACGACTTCGCCCGGCTGGAGGCCCTCATGCACCGGCTCGACCTGACGACGCTGGAGTTGGTCTGGCGCGCCTCTGCGGAGGTCTTCCACGTCCGCGCCCCGTTCCCGGGGGGCGGTGTGGTCGAGGACCCGGCGACCGGGGCGGCGGCCGCTGCCTTCGGCGCGTACGCCCGTGAGCTCGGACTCGTGCCCGAGGCGACGGTCCTCACCCTCCACCAGGGGGAGGACATGGGACGCCCCGGCGTCCTGACGGTGGAACTGCGGGCGGGCGACCGGCGGATCAGGGTCGGCGGCGCAGGGACCCGCATCCCGGCCTGATCCAAACGACAGGCCTAGTACTCCAGCAGGGCTTTGGTGTCTGACCTGGGGCGATGCCGGGCGGCTGGAGTGTAGCGGGGCGGGAGTTGGTCAGGGGCGGTCTCGAAGAGACCGCCCCTCGGTCGTGCGTCGGCGTCGCTGGTAGTGACAGCGCCGGGCGGCTGCTTGGCGTCGTCGACGCCAATTCGACCAGCTCAGCGCGTGGCGTCGTCCTCGGTGTCCGCGCAGGTGTCGATGCGGGGGCAGCCCACAGTGAACTGGGACTTGGGCACGGCCAGCACGTAGCCGACGCCGGACTGTTCCAGCAGCCGGCGAAAGCGGCTCTCCCCTCCGTAGGCGGAGTCTGCGGTGACCCAGGAGATGGGCAGCGGCGAGGCGAGGGACCGCAGCACCATACGCCGGGCCAGTTCGCCCTTGGTGGCGAACTCCCGCTCGTCGGGGATTCTGGCAGCGCGGCAGCGTGTCCGGTCCTCGGTCCAGGACTTGGGCAGGTAGAGCTCACGGTCGACCAGGGCCCGGCCCAAGGTGGTGGCGTAGGCGGCGAAGACGCCGATCTGGCAGTTCTCGGTGCGGCCGGCGGTTCCGGAGTATTGGCGCTGGACCCCGGCGGATGTGGTGCCCTTCTTGATGAACCCGGTGTCGTCGATGATGAGGACGCCATCGCTCTCGCCAAGCTTGTCAGCGACGTATTCCTGCAGGTCATCGCGGATGTCGTCGGGATTCCACTTCGCCCCGGTGAGTAGGTGCTGCAGGCCATCGGGGGTTGCGTGGCCTGCCTGCTCAGCCAGTTGCCAGCTGTTCTTCCGGGCCACCGGGGCGAGGAGGCCACGTACGTAGTCGCGCATGCGACGGCGTAGTTCCACCCGGCCGAACCGATGGCCAATGCTCACGAAGAGGTCGTCCAGGTCCAGGTTCCACTGCTTGCCAACACGCGCGCTGATCACCTTGGGAAGCTGCCCCACCGCTGCCACTACGTGCGGCGCTGTCGCACGATCGATGGACAGCCTGACGAAGACCGCCCCTGACCACACCACGGCCCGCTACACTCCAGCCGCCCAGCGAAACCCGCAGGTCAGACACCAAGGTCCTGCTGGAGTACTACTGATCTTTTCGTTAGTTCTGTGGGGTTGGCGGGTGGAGGGTGAGGCCGGTGTGGGTGAGGAAGGACCAGGGCAGCTGCGGGTTGTGGTTGATGCGGTGGATGCCTTGTTCGGTGGCATCGGCGACATCGGCAAGGTGGTCGCCGGCGAGGTTGGCGAGCTCGCGTTTCTTCAGCGAGGACCACAGCAGTTCCACCGGATTCAGCTCAGGCGCGTAAGCCGGTAATCGTTCCAGGGTCAGCCAGTCCTGCTCGGCGACCCAGGCCCGCATCGCCCGGCTCCAGTGGGCGGACAGTCCGTCCCAGACCAGGATCACCCGCTCGCCGCGGTAGAACGTCTTGAGCTGTTCAAGCATCTCGATGAGTGCGGCGGTGTCGTAGCTGCCGGGTTTGAGGTGGAAGCACAACCGCGGTCTGCGTTCGGGGTCGGCGGCGTGGTAGCCGAGAGCCGCGGCCATCGAGGCGCGTTTCCAGTTCAGCCGGTGCCGCAGGAGCGGGGTGCGGCCGCGGGGTGCATAGGTGCGGCGGACCTGCGGCAGCAGCGACACTCCCGATTCGTCGAGGAACACGATCCAGGCACGTGTGTTCACCGCCCCCTTTTGATGCGGGGCCACTCGTGCGCGATCCAGCGGGCGATCTCGGATTCGTCGCGCTCGGCCGCTCGCCGTTCGGGCCGCTGCAGGCTCCGTCCGAGCCGGCCGGTCAGCAGCCGCCATACCGAGGCCTTCGACAGCGTCACCGCCGTCACCCGCGTGACGACCGTACTGACCCGCTCCAGTGTCCACAGATCGGCCTCGAAGCCATGCGCCTGGGCGCCCTGCTCCAGCGCGGTCCGCACCCGCTCGACCTGGGCATCGTCCAGCTTGGGCGGACGGCCGGTGGCCGGGCGCCGGCGCAAGGCATCGGCGCCGTCCTTCTCCCAGACCCGCTTCCACCGCCGCACACTCTCGTCACTGACCCCCGGCATCCGCGCGATCTCGGCGCCCGAACGCCCCTGGTCGAACAACTCGGCCGCCCGCACACGCCGGGCCCCGGCCAACTGCGGCCGAGTCAAAGGAGGAACAACAGACGGAGGCGTGAAAGACACCGCATCAGGATCCCGCCAACAACCCCGCCGCACCCACGGAACTAACGAAAAGATCAGTAGGCACGCTGGGATCTCCTTCTGGTTGTACTCCGGCGTCGACCCGGCCGAGTGCGCCCGCCGGGCCGGCCAGAGCATCGAGGTCCTCTTCCGCTTCTACGCCAAGTTCCTGGACGGGGTCCGGGAGCAGGCCAATCGCCTCATCGAGCAGTCGATGGAGGAATGGGACCGCATCCACCGAGGCGGGACTCCCGCCGATGGACCGAGCTTGGACCGGAAATAGACCGGAACAGCTGGTCAGGAGCGGGATACGGGTGGGACGAACCGGGAGTTCCGACGCAAGTCGGCTGCTGCGATGGATGAGGCTGTCGAGAGGCGCCTGACGGGTAAAAGCCCAGGTCAGGCGCCTCACTTTGTGTCCCTAGAAGAAGCCGAGCCGCTTCGGCGAGTAGGACACCAGCAGATTCTTCGTCTGCTGGTAGTGGTCCAGCATCATCCGGTGCGTCTCGCGGCCGATGCCCGACTGCTTGTAGCCGCCGAAGGCCGCGTGGGCCGGGTAGGCGTGGTAGCAGTTGGTCCAGACGCGGCCCGCCTGGATGGCGCGGCCCGCGCGGTAGGCGGTGTTCGTGTCGCGGGTCCAGACGCCGGCGCCGAGGCCGTACAGGGTGTCGTTGGCCGTGCTGATCGCGTCGTCGAAGTCGGTGAAGGACGTCACCGCGACGACCGGGCCGAAGATCTCCTCCTGGAAGATCCGCATGCGGTTGTCGCCCTCGAAGATCGTCGGCTGGACGTAGTAGCCGCCCGCCAGGTCGCCGCCGTGCTCGACGACCTGTCCGCCCGTCAGGATCTTCGCGCCCTCCTGCTGGCCGATCTCCAGGTACGAGAGGATCTTCCGGAGCTGCTCGGCCGAGGCCTGCGCGCCGATCATCGTGGACGTGTCCAGGGGGTGGCCGGCGACGATCTTCTCCGTACGGGCCACGGCGGCCTCCAGGAAGTCGCCGTAGTGGCCGCGCTGGACCAGCGCGCGCGAGGGGCAGGTGCACACCTCGCCCTGGTTGAGGGCGAACATCGTGAAGCCTTCCAGGGCCTTGTCCCGGAAGTCGTCGTCCGACGCCCAGACGTCGTCGAAGAAGATGTTCGGCGACTTGCCGCCCAGTTCGAGCGTCACGGGCTTCAGGTTCTCCACCGCGTAGCCCAGGATCAGGCGACCCGTCGTCGTCTCGCCGGTGAAGGCGATCTTCGCGACCCGGGGCGAGGACGCGAGCGGCTTGCCGGCCTCCTCGCCGAAGCCGTTGACGATGTTGAGGACGCCCGGCGGCAGCAGGTCCGCGACCAGGCTCAGCCAGAAGTGGACGGAGGCCGGGGTCTGTTCGGCCGGCTTGAGGACCACCGCGTTGCCCGCCGCCAGCGCCGGTGCCAGCTTCCACACCGCCATCAGGATCGGGAAGTTCCACGGGATGATCTGCGCGACGACTCCCAGCGGCTCGTGGAAGTGGTACGCCACCGTGTCGTCGTCGATCTCGCTCAGCGAGCCCTCCTGCGCCCGCAGCGCCCCCGCGAAGTAGCGGAAGTGGTCGATCGCCAGCGGGATGTCGGCGGCCAGCGTCTCCCGTACGGGCTTGCCGTTGTCCCAGCTCTCCGCGACCGCGAGCGCCTCCAGGCTGCTCTCCATCCGGTCCGCGATCCGCAACAGTACGTTCGCGCGGTCGGCCGCCGCCGTACGCCCCCAAGCGGGCGCCGCCGCGTGCGCCGCGTCGAGTGCCCGCTCCACGTCCTCGGCCGTACCGCGCGCGATCTCCGTGAAGGCGCGCCCGTCGACCGGGCTGGGGTTCTCGAAGTACCGGCCGCGTGCCGGGGCGACGTACTCGCCGCCGATCCAGTGGTCGTAGCGGGGCGCGTACGACATGAGCGCGCCCTGGGTACCGGGTGCGGCGTAACGGGTCATGGGCATGGCCTCCCTCGACGCGGCCGGTCGTCCCTGACCGGCGCTCACCGCCGAGTCTGGGCTGAGGGACGTTGCAACGACGTTGCACCGGACGCCAGTTCCGTCTCCAGTGCTTCCAGTCGTGCCCGTGCGGGCGGGAGTTGGGCGGTGGGCAGCGTCGCGCAGAGGGCCCGCCACGCCGTCACGTCGTCCTCGCCCCACGCGCTGTACACCCAGTCCGCGAGCAGCCCCGGATCCCGCCGCTCCACCAGCGCCGCCCGCAGCCGGTCCGCGAGCCGTTCCCGCAGCCGTACGACCCCGGGGGCGAGCGACCCCGGAAGCAGCGGGCCCGTGTACTCCCGCGCCGCCGCCGACACCGCCCCCGACGCCAGCCGCCGGTCCACCACCGCGAAGTCCGCCTCCACCGGGCCCGCGAGCCGGTACGGACGCGAGCGCAGCACATCGGGCCCGAGCAGCGCCCGCAGCCGGGACAGCTCCGCCCGCAGTGTCACCGGCGCCGCTGCCTCGTCCTCGTACAGGAGCGTCAGGAGCTCGTCGCCGCCCACCCCCTCCGGGCGGTGCGCCAGGACCACCAGGATCTCGCTGTGCCGACGGCTCAGCCGTGTCCGCCGGCCGTCCACGGTGAGCACCGCCTCGTCCCGGCCGAGCGCCGCGAGGCGCGGTCCGGTCGGCCTCGGCACCGGGCCGAGGAGCGCGAGCTGTGACTCCGCCGCCCGCGCCACCGCCTGCACGAAGCCCAGGCTGTGCGGGTGCGCGAGCGGCTCGCCGCCCGTGATGTCGACCGCCCCGAGCACCCGCCCGCTGTGCGGATCGTGCACCGGAGCCGCCGCGCACGTCCACGCCCGCACTGGCCGCCGGAAGTGCTCGGCGGCCACGACCTGCACCGGCCGGTCCACGGCGAGCGCCGTGCCCGGCGCGTTCGTCCCGGCCACCGACTCCGACCAGCGGGCCCCGGCCACGAAGTTCACCCCGCTCGCCTTCCGCAGCGTTCCCGCGTGCCCTTCCACCCACAGCATCCGCCCGGCGGCGTCGCACACCGCGAGGAGGTGCTCCCCGTCCGTCGCGTACGCCCCCATCAGCTCGCGGATCACCGGCATCGCCGCGGCCAGCGGATGAGCCTCCCGGTGCGCCGCGAGCGCGTCGTCGTCCAGCTCGACCGGCGGCGCGCCCTCCCGGCTCACGCGCGCGCGTACGGAACGCCGCCACGAGGCGGCGACGAGCGGCCGCAGGGGCGGAGGATCGGTCCTCGTGTCCGTCGTCGTCCCGCCCCGCGCACCCGCCACCCACGCCTCGCTCAACTCGGCCTCCCCGTCGAGGTCCGCCCGCGCGGCGGGCCGTCGTCCGGTGTTCGTCGCTCGTCGTCCGGCACATCGTCGTGCGGCACATCGTCGTGCGTGGGCGGACCCCCGACAAGCGCCCCGGCGTCCCGGCATATGCGCTGTGTCCGGGACCGGCCCCTTCCGCCTTCCGGCCGCTCACGTAGAGTGGACCCCGGGCCGTGACTGGCGCTTGAGGTGGATCACCACCGGGGAGCGGCCCGGACGGACCGCACCCGACCGGGGCGGCCGTGCCGCTGCCGTGCGCCTGGGCGAACCACCTGTCACCGACGACGCCCAGGAGACGCCATGTCCACCAGCACCGCCACCCTCATGGACGGCACCGCCCTCGCCCGCCGCACGGGCGAGGAGACCGCCGAGCGCGCCGCCGAGATCACCCGCCGCACCGGGGTCACGCCCTGTCTCGCCACCGTCCTGGTCGGCGAGGACCCGGCCTCCGTGACGTACGTGAAGATGAAGCAGAACCGCTGCGCGAAGGCCGGAATCCGCTCCAAGCACGTCGAGCTCCCCGCCTCCACGACGACCGAGGAACTCGTCGCCGCGATCACCGCGCTCTCCGAGGACCCCGAGGTCCACGGCATCCTGCTCCAGCACCCCGTCGGCCCCCACATCGACGAGCGCGCCGCCTTCGAGGCCATCGCGCCGGAGAAGGACGTCGACGGCGTCACCATGGCCTCCTTCGCGGCCATGGGCTTCGGCCTGCCCGGCTTCGTCTCCTGCACGCCCGGCGGCATCACGCGCCTCCTCGACGCGTACGACGTCGAGCTCAGCGGCAAGCGGGCCGTCGTCGTCGGCCGCAGCGCGATCCTCGGCAAGCCGGCCGGCCTGCTCCTCCTCGGTCGCGACGCCACCGTCACCTACTGCCACTCGCGCACCAAGGAGCTCTCCTCCGTCGTCCGCGAGGCCGACATCCTCGTGGCGGCCGTCGGCAAGCCCGAGTTCATCAAGGGCGAGGACATCAAGCCGGGTGCCGTCGTCATCGACGCCGGGTACAACCCGGGCAACGTCGGCGACGTCGAGTTCGCCTCCGCCGCCGAGCGCGCCTCCCTCATCACCCCCGTCCCCGGCGGCGTCGGCCCGATGACGATCGCGGTCCTCCTCGCCCAGACCGTCGAGGCCGCCGAGCGCCAGCTCGGCCTGTAGGCCCCGCACTCACGCGGGAACCCGGCCGGGCTCGTACCGGCCGGGCGTGTCCCGGCGTGGAGGGATCTTTTCCGGCCATGACGGACATCGACGACGCTCTATGGTCACGATTCCGTACAGGCCGCGCCGACAGGCCCCTGATCGCTCGCGTCGCGGGCGCGGACAAGCAACCCTGGTGATCGTGCCGTATCAGCCGTCCGACTTTCCGCCGCAGGACCGCGGGTCGGGTGCGCCCTCCGCCGGAGGATTTGCGCCAGAACGTGCGACGCCGCCGCCGGTCGACAAGCCTGCCGCGCCCGCCTGGTCACGTGTCGTACGGGTCGGGGCGCCGCGCCCGGGGCCCGCGGCGCTGCGCGCCCGCTGGTTCGGCGTCCCGCTCGTCCCGATGCTCGTCGCCGCCCTCGTCGTGGGCGGCTTCACGGTCATCGGCGGCGGCGAGAACTCCGACGCGCTCGCCAGCGGCCGGCCCGGCGACCAGCCGCTGACGGGACCGTCGCCGGTCGTCACCGGTCAGCGGGTACCGGTACCCCGCGGGCCCGGGACCGACGCGCCGTCGGAACCCGACTCGCCCACGGAGACCGACGCGCCGACGCAGTCCGACGCGCCGACGGAATCCGACACGCCGACGGAGCCGGCCGCGACGACCGGCGCCCCCGAGGCCGACACGCCGACACACGCCCGTACGGCTCCGCCCACGCCCCCCGTCCCGCCCACCTCGGCGACGACCCTGGCCCCCACCGCCCCCGCGCGTACCCACGTGCCCGCCGTCCGCAAGGAGCGGCCCGTCGCCTTCGAGGCGCTGCGCGTCGGCCAGTGCTTCGACATCGACCGCGCCGCGCCGGGCACGGCGCTCCGGCGCTCCTGCGACACGCCGCACCACGCCGAGATGGTGGCCCGGCCGCGTCTGACGGGCCGGTTCGCCGACGACCGGACGATACGGGCGGCGGCCACGGCGCTCTGCCGCGTGCCGCTCCGCGAGAAGGCCGCCCAGCAGCCCGCCGGCACCCGCTGGACGACCTTCGTGCAGTTCCCCTACCGCACCAGCTATCTCCTCGGCTCGGACGCCGTGGCCTGCAGCCTGGTCGCCCCCGCCGCCGAGGGCGGCACACTCACCGGCCGTCTCCAGTAGGGACGTTCGCGTCCGCCGCACGGTCCACGTCCGCCGCCCCCTCCCTGCCTGTCGGCCCCTCCGCGTCCCCCGCGCCGGCCGTGACCGCCAGGGCCAGGGCCGCCGCCGGATCGCGGTCCGCCGGACCAGCGGGCGACCAGCGGGCACCATCCTTCCGGTACGGCCACCAGCGGCCGTCCGCGCCGAGCCGCAGCTGCGCCTCCGCGCCCACCACCGTCCACCGGGCCCCCGCGCCACGCCGCAGCACCGGCCGTTCGCCGTCCTCCCAGGCCTCCGCGAGCCGCGCCGCCGCACGCGCGAGCGTCTCGGCGTCAGGCGTCCACTCCTCCTCCAGTACGGAGAGGGCCTCGGCGCCACCGACCCGCCACGCGCGCGTGGCGAGGTCCAGCTCCGCCCGCGACCGGCCCGACCCGGTCGCGAGCCGCGTCGCGATCCAGGACTCGGGCGAGCCCGTCGCGAGCCGCACCGCGTCCTGAGCCGCCGTCAGCGGCTCCTCCGCCGGGACGGAACGCCCGTCGCCGCCGCCCGCCGCCGCGCCGAGCATCCGCCGCGCCCGTACGGCCGCGTCCCGCGCCAGGAACTCCAGCGCCGTGGGATCGACCCCCGGCTCCGGATCCGTCTCCGTGTCCAGCGACGGCGGATCGCCCGGCACGGCCGGAGCCACCGGGGGAGCGGGCAGCGGCGGCAGGATGTCCCGCGCCGCGTACGCCTCCTCCGCCGGCACGCCCGGGAACCCGCCGGCGCCCGCCGCGTCGGCCGCCTCCGGCCCGCCGCCCGCCGAGGGCGCGGACGCCCGCCGCGCGCTGCGCGCCTGGAGCTCGTCGAGCACGGCCCGCTCGCCCCGCCCCCGCATCAGGAGCAGCACGAACGGGTCCTCGTCGAGGAGCCGTGCCACCTGGTAGCACAGCGCCGAGGTGTGCGGGCAGTGGTCCCACGCCTCACAGGCGCACTCCGGCTCCAGGTCGCCGATCCCCGGCAGCAGGTCAAGACCCGCCTCGGCCGCGTCCTCCACCAGGTGCGGGGGCATCTCCCGGTCCAGGAGCGCCGCGATGTGCCCCGCGCTGTCGACGGCCAGGTCGAGCAGCCGCTCCCACTCCTCCTCCGAGAACTCCCGCACCAGCACGTCCGCGCGGTACGCCGTCCCGTCCCGGTCCTTGACGACCGCCGTGATCCGACCGGGCCGCACCGACACGGCCCCCACCGCCCCCGCGCGCGCGTGCCGCCGCCCCGCCTTCAGCTGTTGCCCGTCGAGCGCCGAGTCCTCCAGGGCCTTGAGCCACGCCCGGCCCCACCAGGTCCTGGTGAACGCCGAGCCCTGCGCGGGCGGCAGCGCCGCGAACGTCCGCTGCTCCGTCTCCAGGGCCTCGCCCTCACGCTCGTACCCGTATCCGTCCCCGTACCCGTACGTCTCGTCGTCCCGGCTCATCGTCCGTCCCCTCGCAGCCGTACGAGCTCCGCCAGCTCGGCGTCCGTCAGTTCGGTCAGTTCCGGCGGGGTGTCCCCGCCCGTCCCGAGAACGGCGTCGGCCAGTTCCCGTTTGCGGTCGAGCATGGCCGCGATCCGGTCCTCGATCGTGCCCTCCGCGATCAGCCGGTGCACCTGGACCGGCCGGTCCTGCCCGATCCGGTACGCCCGGTCGGTGGCCTGCGCCTCCACGGCCGGGTTCCACCAGCGGTCGTAGTGCACGACGTGCTCGGCGCGGGTCAGGTTGAGCCCGGTCCCCGCCGCCTTCAGCGACAGCAGGAAGACGGGCACCTCGCCGTCCTGGAAGCGCGCCACCATCGCCTCGCGCTCGGCTACGGGCGTGCCGCCGTGCAGGAACTGCGCGCGGATGCCGCGCGCCGCGAGATGCGTCTCCAGGAGCCGCGCCATGCCCACGTACTGGGTGAAGACCAGGGTGCTCGCGCCCTCGGAGACGATCGTGTCGAGGAGTTCGTCGAGCAGCTCCAGCTTGCCCGATCGGCCCTCGATCCTCGGGCGGTCCTCCTTGAGGTACTGGGCGGGGTGGTTGCAGATCTGCTTGAGCGCGGTGAGGAGTTTGACGACGAGCCCGCGCCGCTCCATGCCGTCGGCGTCCGCGATCGCCTCCATGATCTCGCGCACCACGGCCTCGTACAGCCCGGCCTGTTCCGGCGTCAGGGAGACGGTCCTGTCGGTCTCCGTCTTCGGCGGCAGCTCGGGGGCGATGCCCGGGTCCGACTTGCGCCGCCGCAGCAGGAACGGCCGGACCAGCGCCCCGAGCCGCTCGGCCGCGGCCGGGTCCGTGCGGCCCTCGACGGCGGAGGCGTACCGCCTGCGGAAGGCGCCGAGGGTGCCGAGCAGGCCCGGCGTCGTCCAGTCCAGGATCGCCCACAGCTCGGAGAGGTTGTTCTCCACCGGCGTGCCGGACAGCGCCACGCGCGCGCGTGCCCCGATCGTCCGCAGGGCACGCGCGGTCGCCGAGTACGGGTTCTTCACGTGCTGCGCCTCGTCGGCGACGAGCAGGCCCCAGTCCCGCGCGGCGAGCCGCTCGGTGTCGAGGCGCATGGTGCCGTACGTCGTGAGGACCACGCAGCCGTCGGCGAGGTCGTCGAGCTCGCGCGTGGCGCCGTGGAAGCGGCGCACCGGCGTGCCGGGCGCGAACTTCTCGATCTCCCGCTGCCAGTTGCCCATGAGCGAGGTCGGGCAGACGACGAGCGTCGGCCCGGCCGTCGCCGGATCGGTCTGGCGGTGCAGGTGGAGCGCGATGACGGTGATGGTCTTGCCGAGGCCCATGTCGTCGGCGAGGCAGCCGCCGAGACCGAGCGAGGTCATCCGGTGCAGCCAGTCGAGCCCGCGCAGCTGGTAGTCGCGCAGGGTCGCGGCGAGCGCGGCGGGCTGCGCGATCTCGGGCCGGCCGCCCTCGGGCTCGGCGATCCGCTCCCGGAGGCGCTCCAACGGACCGGCCGCCGTCACCTCGACGGCTGCGCCGCCGACCTCCACCGTGCCGGTGAGGACGGCGGACAGCGCGTCCACGGGGGTGACCTTGGTGTCCTGCCGGGTACGGGCTCTCGCCACCTCGGCCGGATCGACGAGGACCCAGCGGTCGCGCAGCCGGACGAGCGGCCGGCCCGCCTCGGCGAGCCGGTCGAGCTCGGCCCGGGTCAGCTCGTGGTCGCCGACCGCGAAACGCCAGTTGAAGGCGAGGAGCGAGTCGGCGGACAGGAAGGAGCGCCCGGAGGAACGGCCGTGCCCGTGGGCCGCCTCTCCGCCCGACGTCTCCCTCTCCCGGTCCTCGTCCGCGGCGAGGACGGGGTCCTCCGCCGGTACGGGACCGATCACCGCCCGCGTGGTCAGCCGGTCGGCGAGCTCGCGAGGCCAGTGGACCTGCACACCGGTCGCCGCGAGCGCGCGCGCCGCCGGACCCAGGAGCTCCGCGACCTCCTCGTCGGCGAGCTCGAAGGTGTCGGGAACGGCCGCCGTGAGCAGCGGAGTCAGCGGCGGCCAGGCGCGCGCGGCGCGCCGGAGCGCGAGGAGCGCGTCCATGCGCGCGCGGGGACCGAAGGCCCCGGCCGTGGCCCCGGACCCTGCCCACACCTCCGCGGCGTCGGCGACGAGCGTCGGGTCGGCGACGGAGTGGATCTGCAGGACGGCACGGAAACCGGGGTCCTCGTCCTCCGAAGGGTCCGTCGCCCCGCTCGTGATCCCCACGACCTCGACGCGCAGCGACAGCCGTACGCCCGCGTCGTGCCCCGCCGCCACGTCGGCGGCCCATTCCCGCTGCTCGGGGATCGCCTGCGCCGCCTCGGCGGCGAACGCGGGCCCGCCGGCCGCCAGGGGAGCGGCGGGGGTACGGGGCAGGGTGTCCGCGACCGCGTCGGCGAACGCCCGCAGCAGCGCCTCGGGTTCCGGCAGCAGGGGAGACGATTCTCCCCCCGGGGACGGCAGTGGCACGGCATGCGCGCTCGGCGGCATCGACGCCGCCAGGGTCCGCAGCCGCTCCAGCTCCTCGGCCCCGAGCGGGCCGGCCCGCCACGCGTCGAACTCCCCGGCGGTGAGCCCGGGCAGCAGCAGTCCGCGTGCGACGAAGTCGAGGGCGATGAGGGAGGATGCGCCCCAGAAGGCGGTGGCCGGCGCGGCGGACGCGTCGTACCGCGCGCGCGTGAGCAACGGCAGCGCTTCCCGTACGGAAAGGGTGTGCGCGGGCACGGTCAGGAGACCGAGGGTGTCCCCGTCGACGACGGTGAGTTCGCCGTTCGCGGGGGCGTCGGCCGGAAGGTCCTCGTCCTGCGGGGACCAGAAGGCGATGCGCCCGGCGCGTGGCGGATCGGCGGGAAGGAAGACGGCGGAGTGGAAGATGAGGTCGGGAGTGGGGGTTTGGGCGGGTTCGCGGGCCGAATCATGGGGTCCGTGCGACAGCGACAACGCATTCCTCAAACTTGACTACCTGGGGACCGAGTCGCCGAGAGTACCCCACGAGATCGCGCCACGCGTTCGATTTCCGCGTGAGCCACGCCACTCGGCCCCAGGGGGTCAGGTCGCCGTCTCCCGCTGCCGTTACGCCAGATGGCGGGCGAAGAAGGACCCCACCCGGCGCCGTACCCGTGCGAGCCCCGCGGCGGGGTCTCCGGCGCCTACCAGCGCGGCCCGCGTCGCCGCCGTGACGAGACCGGCCGACTGGAGCTGTGGGACGAGCGCTCCGTAGTCGGTGAACGTCCAGTGATTCGCGTCGGCCAGCCGCGTGCGCGTCCCCGGGACACCCGCCCAGGACGCCTCGACGCGGGCGGCCTCGTCGAACCCGTCCGTACGGAACAGCAGCAGCGGCCTGCCCGAGTCGACCGGCGCCGGGTACAGGTCGAGATACCCCTCCAGATTCGCCACCGCCCCGACCCGGTGGTCGCCACGGGCCGCGTACACCACGGCCGTTCCGCCCGCGGAATGCCCGTAGAGACCGATCCGGCGCGGGTCCATCACCCGGGCGAGCGGCAGCTCGCCGAGGCGGTCGAGGACCGTGCGGAGATCCGCTATCCGCGTGTCCACCATCGTGCGGAAGGTCGCCGGGTCCGGCGGCCCGAACAGCACGGTCGTCCGCATCCCGGTCGGCAGCTCCACCTGGGAGGCGTCACCGGGGTGGTCGACGAGGACGACCACGCGACCGCGGCTCGCGAGGTCCTCGGCGAGACTCGTACCGAGCGTCCGGGAGTCACCGCCGCCGGGCGAGTACACGAGGACCGGCCGCCTGCCGGGCAGCGGCGGCGCGTCCACGTACCCGTGGGTGAGGACCGCACCCCAGTCCACGGCGCCGGGCTCCGGCAGCCCGGGGTGGATGAACCGCGCGACGTCGGCGAACTCCCCGGCCTCGGCCGGGGTGAGCTGCGGAGCCGGAGCGCGTCCGCGGACCGACCGGGCGGGGTAGAGGACGGTCAGCATCACCTGCCGCGCTCCGCCCACCCACGGATCGGTACGGGCCGGGTCCGTCAGGTGGACCGTCCGCAGGCCGACGGGGTGCGGGCCGGTGGGCGCGGGGAGCCGAAGCGGCGAGCCGGCCGCGACCGTGTCCGTGTCCGTGTCCGTGGGCGTCACGGCGGCGGCTGTGGCCGTGGCCGTGGGCAGCAGGGCGGCGGCAGCCCCGCATAGGGTGCCCTTGAGGAGTGTGCGTCGAGAGGTCATGCGGCCATCCTGTGAAGCAGACCGCGACGACGCGAAGGTTCAGGCGCAGACCGAAAGGCCGCCCCAGGACGAGGAGCTGTGGCAGTGCTGCGCATCCACTTCACCGACGGGGACTTCGCCCGTGTCCGGTTCGCGCCGCGCCCGGCACCGCTCCACGAACTGCACGCCGCCCTGACGACCGCCGTGACCCGGCGCGGCGGCCCCCTCTTCGCGCCCTGGCGCGGCCGTGTCCTGCGCTCCCTCCCCGCCTCGACGGCCCCGCTCGCCGACCTCGTTCCGGCCGGCCGCCCACCCGTCTTCCTCGACGTCCTCGGCGACACGATGGCCGACGGTTTCGACCGGATCCGTGCCGCACGCCCCGGTCTCGTCCGCGCCGAGCTCACGCGGGTGTACGACACTTCGGCCGCCGCGCCCCCGCCCTGGCTCCGGGGCCTGTACGCGGGCGACGAGACGGCCTGGCAGACCGTGCGGGCGGCCCAGCGAAGCGCGTACGACACGGTCCTCGCCCCGGTCTGGCCCGTCGTCCAGGACCTGCACCGCGAGGAGTTCACCCGCTACGCCCTCACGGTCGCCGAGCACGGCCTGGCCGCCGCCCTGACCGCCCTGAGCCCGGGCGCCACCCGCCTCCACCACGGCGTGTGGGAATGGCCCGGCGCGGGACCCGACCGCGACGTCCGTCTCGACGGCCGCGGCCTCATCCTGATGCCGACCTTCCACCATCCGGCCGGCCCGCTCGTCCAGGACTCCCCGAGCCGTCCCGCGGTTCTCACGTACCCGGCCGGCCCCGGCCTCCCGCCCACCGCCGAGGGATTGTCGGACCCCGCCGAGGCCCTGGCCACCGTCATCGGCCGCACACGGCTCGACGCCCTGCGCCTCCTCGCCGACCCGCACACCACGACTTCCCTGGCCCGCGCCCTCCGCGTCAGCAACGCGACGGCCTCCTCCCACGCGGCGGCGCTCAGGTCGGCGGGCATGGCGACGACGACCCGTACGGGCCGGTCGGTCACCCACCGGCGCACGGCCCTCGGCACCCTCGTCGTCGGCGCCCGGCCGTAGCGCGACCGGCACGGGGGTGCGGCCGGCGCGACCGGCACGGGGGTGCGGCCGGCACGGGGGTGACGCGACCGGAACGGGGGTGGGGCTGTCCCCACCCCCGTACCCCCGAACACCCCCAGGTCAGGACGGGTGGTGACGCCATGGCCCCGGACGGTCACGGATCCGTAGGTTCGTGGACAGGCGCCCACCGAACCCACCCGTCCGACAGAATCCGGAGCCCGCCATGTCCCAGGCCACCGTCCTGCCCCCGGCAGCAGCCGCCGCCGAGGCGCCCCCGCGATCCCGGGGCGGCAGCGAGTTCAGCCCGCTCCTGCGGACGGTCCGCGCCCAGGGACTGCTCGAACACCGGCCCGGCTGGTACGCCCGGGGCATCGTCGTCAACCTCCTCGCCATCGCCGCCGTCGTGGCGGGACTGGCCCTGATCGGCCCCTCCTGGTGGGCCCTCCCCCTCGCCGTCCCGCTCGCCCTGTTCTCCGCCCGCGCCGCCTTCGTCGGCCACGACGCCGGGCACGCCCAGATCACCGCCGACCGCAGGGCGAGCAGGATCATCCAGCTCGTCCACGCCAACCTGCTCCTCGGCATGAGCCGCGAGTGGTGGAACGACAAGCACAACCGCCACCACGCGAACCCCAACCACCTCGACAAGGACCCCGACGTCGCCGCCGACATCCTCGTCTTCGCCGAGCACCAGACCGCCGGCCGCAAGGGCCTGCACGCCTTCCTCACCCGGCACCAGGCCTGGCTGTTCTTCCCGCTCACGACCCTCGAAGGCATCGCGCTCAAGGTGTACGGAGTCCGGTCGCTGCTCGCCCAGGACGGCCCCTTCCGCACCCGGCGCGAGCGGCTCGTGGAAGGCGCCCTGCTCCTGGCCCACTTCGCCGGGTACGCGACCCTGCTCCTCACCCTCCTGAACCCGCTCCAGGCCCTTGTCTTCGCCCTCGTCCACCAGATGCTCCTGGGCGTCCACCTCGGCATGGCCTTCGCCCCCAACCACAAGGGCATGGAGCGCCCCGACGAGCACGCCGACGGCGACAGCTGGGGCCACCTGCACCGCCAGGTGCTCACCTCGCGGAACATCCGGAGCGGCGCGCTGACCGACTGGTTCCTCGGCGGCCTCAACTACCAGGTCGAGCACCACCTCTTCCCGAGCATGCCCCGCCCGCACCTGCGCCTGGCGCAGCCCGCCGTGCGCGCGCACTGCGCGGCGCTCGGCATCCCGTACACCGAGACCGGCTTCGTGGAGTCGTACCGCCAGGCCCTCGGCCACCTCCACGAGGTGGGGGAACCCCTGCGCGCCGAGCACGCGGAGCGTGCCGAGTAGGGTCGTGAGTGATCACGCCCATCGGAAAAGGGGAGCTCCACGGCATGAGCGTCGACGCCACCGTCCGGACGACCGCCACTCGGACGGCCACCGTCCACACGGTCAGCAGCAACGGCACCTACAGCTTCACCAAGCCCAACCGGGAGGCCATCACCCTCCTCGCCGGTCTCGGCGTCGAGGGCGACGTCCACGCCGGAGTCACGGTCAAGCACCGCTCGCGCGTCGCCCAGGACCCGACCCAGCCGAACCTGCGGCAGGTCCACCTCATCCACGCCGAACTCTTCGACGAGGTCGCCGGCGCCGGATTCGACGTCCACCCCGGCGACCTGGGCGAGAACGTCACCACCCGGGGCATCGACCTCCTCGGCCTGCCCACCGGCACGCTCCTCCACCTGGGCGCCGAGGCCGTCGTCGAGGTCACCGGGCTCCGCAATCCGTGCGCCCAGATCGACGACTTCTGCCACGGCCTCCTCAAGCAGGTCGTCGGCCGTGACGAGCAGGGCGAGATCGTCCGCAAGGCGGGCATCATGGGCATCGTGCTGACCGGTGGCGAGGTCCGCCCCGGCGACACGATCCGGGCCGAACTGCCGGAAGGGCCGCACCGACCCCTTGAGCGGGTCTGAGCACGGCCCTTCCGATCTCCCCTCCTACTGCCCCAGGGCGCAGGAGTTGGCGAGGTCACCCTCCGCCGGCCGCGTGATCGTGCGGTCGGCGGGCGGCCGCGTACCGTCCTCGACCCAGCGGGTGAGCGCGTCGAACGCGGAGCGGTAGCAGGGCAGGATCGGCCGCAGCTTGTCCGGGTAGGAGTCGTACAGCCCGTCCGTGTGGGTGCCGTCCTGCACCGTGTAGTACCGGTGCAGCCCGCCCCGGCCCCGCGCGTCGATCATCCCGTCGTACACGTCGGAGTCGGTCGAGATCGGCAGCAGGGTGTCCAGGTCGCCGTGGAGCGTGATCAGCGGCTTCCCGATCCGGCCGGTCAGCGCGACCTTCGCGACCGCGCGGTGCACGGACGCCGGACGTGAGGCGTAGTCGTACACGGCGTCCGAGGCGCAGGCGGCGAAGATCTCCTCGACCGTGCGGCCCGCCGTCGTCCCCGGGCAGGCCGGGTCGTACGCCGGGTCGAACTCGGCCCGGAAGAGCTTCTGTGTCAGCCCCCAGTACGCCTTCTCGTGGTACGCCCACAGGAAGCGCGAACCCGGCGCGAACCCGGCCGTGATCAGGTCGTCGTCCGTGGCGAGACCGCGTGAGCGCGCCACCGTCACCGGGAGGCTGGTCAGCAGGTTGGGACCCTCGGTGGTCCAGAGGACGCCCTCCCAGTCGACCCCGCCGTCGTACAGCTCGGGGCGGTTCTCCAGCTGCCAGCGCGTCAGGTAGCCGCCGTTGGAGATGCCGGTCATGTACGTGCGCTCGGGGGCGCTGCCGTACCGCTGCCGTACGGCCTTCTTCGCGGCGCGCGTCAGCTCGGTCACCCGGCGGTTCCACTCGGCGACCGCGTCGCCCGGCTCGTCGCCGTCGGTGAAGAAGTCGGCGCCGGTGTTGCCCTTGTCGGTGGCGGCGTACGCGTACCCCTGGGCGAGGACCTGGTCGGAGATGAGCGTGTCCGTGGAGTACTGGCGGCGCGAGCCGGGAGCCCCGGTGACGACGAGTCCGCCGTTCCAGTTGTCGGGCAGCCGGATGACGAACTGGGCGTCGTGGGCCCAGCCGTGGGTGGCGTTGAAGGTCGACGTGTCGGGGAAATACCCGTCGATCTGGACGCCCGGCACGCCCGAGGGGTTGCGGGTCGCCTTCGACGACAGACCGGCCTGGTCGGCCATGTCGGTGTACGGGGTGCCGGCGAGGCCCTTGGTGGTGAGGTCCGCCAGGCAGGCGGACTCCTGGTGCTCGGCGCCGGGAACGTGCAGCCGGTCCTGGCGCGCGCAGTGCGCCGAGACCTGGCCGGCGGCCGGGAACGGGACGGCGTCCGACGCGGCTCCGGCGGTGCTCGCGGGAGCGAGGACGGTGACCCCGGTGAGGAACGCGGTGATCAGGGGAACGCCTGGGAACAGGCGCATGTGGGCCTCCGTAGGGACGACGGATGGGGGTGCGGCGCCACATACTGCGACGCACCACCACCGCCGGACCATGGTGTCGAGCCACACCACAGGTCGTTGTCCCCTGTGGGAGACATCCGGGTACCGGCTCGGTACTTCGGGTCAGACCGGGCGTACGGCCATGGCGTCGAGCGCTTCGAGCAGCGCGGGCAGCCGAGCGCCCGGGGCCACGGGCAGGACCTCGCGCGGCACGTCGTCGAGGAGGACGAAGGCCATGTCGCCGGCCTTGGCCACGAGCGACCAGCCGGGCCCGTCGGCGCGCAGGACCCCCGCCCCGCCCTCCCCGCCGGCCTCGGCCCGCACACGGCCGACCGGCGGCGGCTCCTCCAGATAGGCGTGGAGCTCGTCGAGGACCTTGCGGACGCCGTCGTACGGGTCGGAGCCCGGGCCCGCGGACGACCGGGGTGCCGACGGGGGAGCCGATCCCGGAGCCGGTTCCGTGGCCGGCTGCCCCGTCCTCTCCGGAGCCGGCTCCGAAGGCTCGACGATCCGCCCGTCCTCGCCCACCTGGGCGCGCCACGCGGCCCACTGCGACCCCACCTCGTCGGCGCCGAGCCGGCGGAGGGCGGGTCCCCAGACGTCCCCGGACGGCGGGGCCAGCGGTGCGGGATCGCCCTCCTCCGGCTCCGGGTCGTGGGGGTCGGGGACACCGGGCGCGGAGGTCGCCACGGGCAGCGGCCAGCCCGGGAGCCCGGCCACCACCGTCCGCTCGTCGGGGGAGAGGTCGTAGGCCATCCCGCAGTCCCAGGAGGCGATGGCCACGGCGACGAGCGAGACGTCGTCGGTGACGACGGTCCACCGCGCGCCGAGCCCGTCCTGTCCGAAGAGGAGCCCGTACCCCTCCGGGGCGGGCAGCAGCCCCAGCGCGGCACACGCCTCCGGGTAGTCGTCGCCGAGCACGCTCGGAAAACGCGCGGGCGTCAGCAGCGCCGCGGTGAGCACGAACAACGCGTCGGCGGCGTCCTCGCCGCCGACGGCCTCGGCGATCGGTTCCGTCCCAGCCACGGCGGCCTCCCCATCTGTAGTCGGCGCACCTTAACCAGTGAGTAACCTCCTCGTCGAGGGGCCCGGGCGCTACTCCTCGCGGAGGCCGAGAAGCGACCGGGCCACCGTGCCGGGCGCCTCGCCGCGTTCGCGGGCGAGGGCGGTGACGGCCCGGCAGGCCAGTTCGTTGATGCCGAAGGTGAGCTGGCCGGGGGAGACCCGGGTGACGGCCTCGTCGATGCGGTCCTGGTCGTCCTCGATGCAGGCGGTGACGTACGTCGCCGCCGCCTCGAAGAGGTTGTGCCCCTGCCGGGGGCGGGGGCGTGCGTCGGGGTCGGCCGCCCTGCGGGCGGAGGGGAGGAGTCTGCGCAGTCGTTCCCTTATCTGTGCCACGGTCCGCCGCCTTTCCCGGGCACGACTGCCCGGCACTTCCACCGTAGACAGCGAAGTGCCGGGACAGAAGGGGGCGTTGGGGTCTCGTCGAGGCTTACGCGCGGGCGAAGACCGCCGTCAGGGTGTGGCCCTCCTCCTCGAAGGTGACGGCCGTCTCGCCCTGGGTGCGCTCCTCGTCGCCGCCGTACGGCTTCCCGTCGAGCAGCCAGTCCACGAACACGTACCCCGGGTCGGGCGTCGCCGTCGCGATGACGGTGTCGCCGTCCGAGTAGGGACCGTCCTGCGAGAGCGCGACGTTGCCGCTGCCGCCCTCGCACTCCAGCTTCAGGAGGTGGCGCTTCTGCTCGAAGACCGCGGTGAGCTCCATGTCGTCGGTGCCCACGTCGAGGGCGACGGTGTCGTCGTCACCGGCGGACGAACCGTCGAGCTGCCAGCCCGCGAAGTCCCAGCCCGCGGCAGGTGTCGCCTGGTAGAGGAGGTCGGCGCCCTCCAGCTCGGCCCGTTTGGCGGGGGCTTTCGTCACCGTGCCGCTGCCTTTCGTCTTCGTTGTCACGGCCGACGTGGGGGTCGTGCCCTTCTTGAAGAGGGCCACGAGGGTGTGATCGCCGGCCGGTACGCGGTAGTTCGCGGCTCCTCCGCTCACGGCCTTGCCGTCGAGCTTCCAGCCGCTGAACACGTACCCCTTGGCCGCGGTCGCCGAGTGGACGGTGCTCGTGCCCGGCAGATACGGGCCCGTGACGGCGGCCTGGACGGTGCCGGAGCCGGCGGGCGAGACCGAGGACGTGACCGCGCACAGCGCGTCGGAGGTCTTCGCCGCCCGGTAGGCGGCGACGGCCTTGCCGGTCTTGCTGAGGACGTCGGAGGTGTCGGACTGGTCGGGCTTGCCGAGCGGGATGCCGATCGTCTCGCCCCGGTACTTCTGCTTGGGGTTGGTGAAACGGTTGATCCGGGTGCAGGCGCCCTTGGTCGCCTTGCGGCAGCTGGACTCGTACGCCATGAGGGACGACCAGTCACCCTTGGCGGGGAAGTAACCGGTGGCGCCGTTCTCGGGCTGGACGGGCTGGGTGACGCGGTCGTGGTCGGCGCTCATGTTGTGGCCGATCTCGTGGCCCATGGAGTAGTTGGAGATGGCGGCCCGGCCGACGACGTTGTAGCCCCAGGCCGCCGTGGAGGGGCCGGGGTTGGGCGGGGTGTAGCCGAGGCCGCCCGCCGCGACACCGGAGGCGATGACGGAGACCACGTCGGCGCCGTACTGGTCGCGCAGCGTGGGGACGTTGTCGGCGACGCCGTCGGTGGGGCGGGCGATCGCGCTGAGCAGGTTGTTCGTCACGCCGTCGAGCGAGGCCGGTACGGTCACGAGCGTCGTGCCGACGAGACGCAGCCGCACCTTGGTGCCGCTGGCGGCGAAGGCGTCGTTGGCGAGGGAGATGCCCTGCGCGGCGAGGGCCTTGATCTGGGTGTCTCCGCCGGCCTCGGTGCGGGCGCCCGGCGTGTACCCGACCAGGGCGTCGATGAGCGCGTACCCGGCGCCGCCCTTGCACGCGGCCGCGGCCTTCGCCGCCGCCGCGACGAAGGCGGCGTCGGCCGCTGTCCGATGACCGGTCCGGGGGCCGGGGCTGTGGCCGGTCGAGGGGCCGGGCCGGTGGTCGGCCTGCCGGGCCGCCTCCGCCGCGAGCGCTGCCCCGGGGGGCGCGCCGACGACTCCCTCGTCCTCGTCCGTCAGGGGGGTGTGCTGAGCGATCGTCACGCGGCCCGGGCCGAGAGGCTCGATGGCGTAGAGGTCGCCGCCCAGCATGAACTGGGCGCTCAGGACCTCGTTGCCCGGCGTCTTGTCGCAGCCGCCGTCCAGGGTCAGGATCACGTGCTGGTCGCTGGTCCCGGCGACCACCCCGTGCCAGACGAGGGTGGTGCCGACCGTGCTCCGGGCCTGTTCGACGGCCTGGATCGTCAGGTCGCCGAAGAGGGGAAACGTCACTTCACGCCCGTACTCGCTACCGCAGACGGGGCCGAGTGCCGCCGGCAGGATCCGGGCCACGCGCGCGCGTACGTACCGCGCGCCGAAATCCTCGGCCTCGTCCCCCGTGGGGGCGCGACCGGCACGCGCGCGCGTGGTGACCCGTTCGCCGGTGTCCGGGCTCAGTGCTCCCGCGGTCACGGCCGCGCCGACCTCGCCGCCGTCCCGTGCCGGGGCGAAGCCCGTCACGGTCGTGACCCCCAGCACCACCGCGCCGAGGGCCACACCGCCCGTCCATCTGTAGCGGGCCATCTCTCTCCTCCTGTTTCCCGGGGGCACTGGTTGCTCGTGCACCTGGTTCACCTGGTTCACCTGCAGAAACTGGAGGGAAGGTTCCTTGTGAGGATGATGTGATCACCCGATCATCGGGAGAATCACCCTCGGCGATGGGGTGTCTGCGACGTGTTCCGCCGCTTGGCGGTGTGCGCGTTCGCCGCTCTCAGCCCTCAGCTCTCGCGGACGGCCAGGGCCAGATAGCGCGCGTCCTCGTCCACGTACCGCACGAGCCGCCAGCCGCTCCCGGCGAGCACCGGCCGCAGGTTCGGTTCGGCGCGCAGGTCTTCCGGGGTGATCTGGCGGCCGTGGCGGGCGGCGAGGGCGGCGCGGCCGATCGGGTGGAACAGTGCGAGCATGCCGCCGGGCCGGACGACCCGGGCCAGTTCGCGCAGGTCGGCCACGGGGTCGGCGAGATGGGAGACGAGCCCCGCCCCGAAGACGGCGTCCAGTGCGGCGTCGCCCACCGGCAGCGCGCCGACGTCGGCGAGGAGGAGCGTCCCGCCGTCGGGGCCCTGGCGTCCCGCCCGCACGGCCGCCGTCAGCATCTCCGGGGTGAGGTCGGCGCCGAGGACGGTGCCGGACGGGCCCACGGCGGCGCGCAGCGGCGGGAGCGCGCGGCCGGTGCCGCAGCCCGCGTCGAGCACCGCGTCGCCGGGGCGCAGTCCGATTTCGCTCACGGCGGCGGCGTACGCGGGACCGTCGTCGGGGAACCGGCTGTCCCAGTCGGCGGCCCGGGAGCCGAAGAACTCTCGTACGTGTGTGGGGTCATCGCTCATGCGCTCATGATTCCGCACCCGATGGTGTGAACGTTGTGTGTCCACGTTCGAACTCGGTGTGATCGTTCAGGATCATCTCTCTGTCATATTCCATCAGCTTTCGAAATGCGCCCCGGGTGCGCCCCCCGATGCGCACTAGCGTCCCTGAGCCATGGGACACCTGGACCACGCCACCTTCGGCTGGCTGACACCCGCGCTGTCGTACGCGATGGCCTGCATCGGCGCCGCCCTCGGCCTGCGCTGCACCGTACGGGCGCTCGACGCCACCGGCCGGTCGCGGCGGAACTGGCTGCTCACCGCCGCCTCCGCGATCGGGACCGGCATCTGGACGATGCACTTCGTCGCGATGCTCGGCTTCGGCGTCACCGGAACCGACATCCGCTTCGACGTGCCGCTCACGATCCTCAGCCTCGTCATCGCCATGGCCGTCGTCGGCGTCGGCGTCTTCGCCGTCGGCTACGGCCGTGACCGGGTCCGTTCGCTCCTGATCGGCGGACTGACCACGGGCATCGGCGTGGCGAGCATGCACTACATGGGGATGGCGGCCCTCCGCCTGCACGGCGAGGTGCGGTACGACCCCCTGCTCGTCGCGCTCTCGGTCCTGATCGCGGTCGTCGCCGCCACGGCGGCCCTGTGGGCCGCCCTCAACATCCACGCGCCCGCCGCCGTCGCCTTCGCCTCGCTCGTCATGGGCGCGGCGGTCAGCAGCATGCACTACACCGGCATGTTCGCCGTCGGCGTCGACGTGGTCCCCTCCGCCGCCCCGCTCCCGGGCGCCACGGTCATGCAGTTCATCTTCCCGCTCGCCGTCGGCCTCGGCTCCTACCTCTTCATCACCTCCGCCTTCGTCGCCCTCTCCCCGACCGCCGGCGAACGGGCCGCGTACGCCTCCGCCGAACGCCTCACCGAGCCCGACGAACGCGCCGTGGACGTCGCGCCGCCCGGCTTCCGCACCGCCGAGACCGCCCGCCACTCCTGACAGCCGCCGCTCCCGACCGCCCGCCACTCCCGACGCCCATCCCGCACCACACGACAGACGCAGCCGGAACGAGGAGGCCATGCGAACTCCCCGCAAGACCAAGGGCGCCGAGGCGGCGGATCCGCCGCCGGCCGCCGCGCGCGGGCGACGCGCGCACGCCGGGCCGCCCGCCGACGAACCGGGCGCGCACGCCCCGGGCGACGCCCCGGCCGCCGCTGACGATGCCGCGATACGCACCCCGGCCGCCGACCACGAGCCGGCGACCCGCACCCCGGCCGCGCCCCGGCCGTCCGGCCAGGCCACCGCGACCTCCCGCCCTGCCGCACTTCCGCGCCTCGGCCTGCGCCCCCGTACCGTCCGAGCCAAGATCGTCTCGCTCCTGATGGTGCCCGTCGTCTCGCTCCTCGCCCTGTGGGGATTCGCCACCGTCACCACCGCGCAGGACATCGCGCGGCTCCGCCAGCTCCAGCGAGTCGACGCCGAGATCCGCGAACCCGTCACCGCCGCGATCGCCGCCCTCCAGGCCGAACGCCGCGCCGCCGTACGCCAGGTCGCGGCCCCCGGCACCGCCCGCGCCGCCGAGCTCAAGGAGCGGATCCGCCACACGGACACCGCCCTCGACCGCCTCCGCCTCGACGACCGGCACACCGTCGGCGACACCGGAGACCTGCCCGGCGACGTTCCCGCACGGGTCGGCGTCTTCGTCGCCAAGGCCGAAAGCCTCGCCAGGCTCCGTACCGCGGCCGTCGACGGCAGCGCCGACGGAGACCAGCTGTACGACGAGTACACCGCCGCCGTCTCCGCGGGCTTCGCCGTCGGAGGCGCCCTCACTGGCATCCAGGACAGCGAACAGGGCTCCGACGCGCGCGTACTCCTCGAATTCGGCCGCGCGGTCGAGATGCTCTCCCGCGAGGACGCCCTCCTCGGCGCCGCCCACCTCACCGGCAGCCTCCCCACCGAACGCCTCCGCGCCTTCGCCGGCGCCGTCGAGACCCGGCGCACGCTCATGGCCTCCGCCGTCGCCGACCTCCCGGCCGGCGCGCGCGCCGAGGGGAACCGGCTCGCGGGCGGCCGTGACCACGCCCGTCTCGTCCGCGACGAGGACGCCGTCCTCGCGGCCGCCTCCGGCCGTCCCGCCGCCCAGGCCGTCCCCTCCGCCGACTGGGAGGAGACCCTGACCGTCGTACGGGCCGGGCTCACCGCCGTGGAGACCGACGCCCGCACCGACGCGGCCGACCGCGCCGATCCCTTCGCCGGCGGAGTGCTCAGCGTCGGCGGCGCCGCGGTCGTCCTCGGACTCGCCGCCGTCGCCGCCTCCCTCGTCATCTCCGTCCGCATCGGCCGCGGCCTCGTCGTCGAACTCGTCAGCCTGCGCAACACCGCCCTCGGCATCGCCCGCCGCAAACTCCCCTCGGCCATGCGCAGGCTCCGCGCGGGCGAGGAGATCGACGTCCAGGCCGAGGCGCCCCCCGAGCCCGCCTCCCAGGACGAGATCGGCCAGGTCGGCGAAGCCCTCACCACCGTGCACCGCGCGGCCCTCTCCGCGGCGGTCGAACGCGCCGAACTCGCCAGCGGCATCTCCGGCGTCTTCGTCAACCTCGCCCGCCGCAGCCAGGTCCTCGTCCACCGCCAGCTCAACCTCCTGGACACCATGGAGCGGCGCGCCGACGACCCCAACGAACTCGGCGACCTCTTCCGCCTCGACCACCTCACCACCCGCATGCGCCGCCATGCCGAGAGCCTGATCATCCTCTCCGGCGCCGCCCCCGGCCGCGCCTGGCGGATGCCCGTCCCTCTCACCAACGTCGTCCGCGCCGCCGTCTCCGAAATCGAGGACTACGCGCGCGTGGAGGTGCGCCGGCTGCCCGAGACGGCCGTCGTCGGCGGCGCCGTCGCCGACCTCACCCACCTCCTCGCCGAACTCATCGAGAACGCCGCCCAGTTCTCCCCGCCGCACACCAAGGTCCGCGTCAGCGGCGAACCCGTCGGCAACGGATACGCCCTGGAGATCGAGGACCGCGGTCTCGGCATGGGCAAGGAGTCCCTCGCCGAGGCCAACGCGCGCATCGAGCAGTCCGAGGCGCTCGACCTCTTCGACAGCGACCGGCTCGGCCTCTTCGTCGTCAGCCGCCTCTCCTCCCGCCACGACATCAAGGTCCACCTGCGGACCTCTCCGTACGGCGGGACGACGGCCGTCGTCCTCCTCCCGACCGACCTCCTGCAGGGTGCCCTCCCGCCCGGCCGGGGCGACGGCACCAACAGCGCGCGGCCCGGAACACCCGCCGGGGCGACCGCTCCGCAGCGAACCTCGGCGACCCCGGGACAGCCCGGCGACCCCCGTACGGGCGCCGCGCACCCCGGCGACGGACGCCCCAGTGGTACGGCGGCGGCCGCCGCGCGCGCGGCCCGCGAACACGAGGAGGCCCAGCGCGCCGAGGCCCGCCGCTTCGGCCGCCCCCAGGCACCGCGCAAGGCGCCCTCGACCCCGACCCTCCCGCTGGGTCCGGGCGCGGCAGGCCGTGGCACCGCGCCGCGACAGCCCGGCGGGCCCCTGCCCGTGGAGGGACCTCTGCCGGCCGACCGGACGCAGCGCCCGCCCGCGCCGCAGCCCCTGACGCGCCCGACGGCGGTCCCCGCCCTCGCGTCGCGCCCGGAGCCCGGGCCGCCGCCCGCCGGGGTCACGGCCATCCGGCAGCGCGGTCCCGTGCCCCCGCCCCCCGCGGCCCCCGCGCCCGCGCGGCCACCGGTGGCGGGTCCCAGGCCCGCGCCCGCGCCCACACCCGTACCCCTTCCCGTGCAGCCCCGGCCCACGGCCGCACCGCCCGCCCGGAACCCGTACGGGGACGGACCCGGAGAGCCGGGCGCGAGCGGGCTCGGCGAGCTCGACGGCGACCTTCCCCGCCGCGTACGCCAGGCGAGCCTCGTCCCGCAACTGCGCGAGGCACCCACCCCGGCACCCGCGCCCGTGCCGGGAACGCCCGGCACGGACGCGCGTACCCCGGAACAGGTACGGGACCGGATGACCGCGTACCGCGACGGCTGGCAGCGCGGCGGCGGCCCCGCCCCCGGCAGCAGGCGACCCCTCGGCACCGGCTTCGACACCGACCCCCGGTTCGCACCCCAGCAGGACCCCCTCCACGCCCCGCACCTCGAAGGAGACGACGCATGATCGACCACGAGAGGATCTCCCCTCACCGCTCCGGCGAGCTCGACTGGCTCCTCGACGACCTCGTCATGCGGGTCCGCGAGGTCAGGCACACCGTGGTGCTCTCCAACGACGGACTCGCCGTCGGCTCCTCCAGCGGACTCAGCCGCGAGGACGCCGAACACCTCGCCGCCATAGCCTCCGGCTTCCACAGCCTCGCCAAGGGCGCCGGCCGCCAGTTCCACACCGGAGGCGTCCGCCAGACCATGGTCGAGATGGACGACGGCTTCCTGTTCGTCGCCGCCGCGGGCGACGGCTCCTGCCTCGCCGTCCTCAGCGACGTCAGCGCCGACATCGGCCTCATCGCCTACGAGATGGCCCGCCTCGTCAAACGCGTCGGCGAGCACCTCCACACCCCGCCGCGGCTCACCATGACACCGCCTGCCGCCGGCTGACCCGGAGACCCCCATGAACGAGGACAGCACCGGCGGCGGCCCGACCGCACCGGGCAGTCACTGGTACGACGCCGACGCCGGCCCGCTCGTACGCCCGTACGCGATGACCGGCGGCCGGACGAGGCCGGGACCGAGCAACGTACGGTTCGACCTCATCGCCCTCGTCGTCGTCGATGACGACCCGCCGGGAGCGGCCGAGGAGTCCCTCCTCGGACCCGAACACCGCGCCCTGCTCGCCCTGTGCCGGGCCGAGACGCAGTCGGTGGCCGAACTGGCCGCCGACGCCGACCTGCCCGTCGGTGTCGTCCGGGTCCTCCTCGGCGACCTTCTCGAATCGGGCTTCGTGCGCGTCAGCAGGCCCGTACCCCCCGCACAACTCCCTGACGAAAGAATCCTGAGGGAAGTCATCGATGGCCTACGAGCGCTCTGAGAGCACCGGCGCCCGCGAGGGAGCGGAAACCACCGCCCTCGCCCTGAAGATCCTGGTCGCCGGAGGATTCGGCGTCGGCAAGACGACGCTGGTCGGCGCCGTCAGCGAGATCCGGCCCCTGCGCACCGAGGAACAACTCAGCCGCGCGGGCGAGCTCGTCGACGACACCGGAGGGGTCGCGCAGAAGACCACCACGACCGTCGCCATGGACTTCGGACGGATCACCATCCGCGCCGGCCTCTCGCTCTACCTCTTCGGCACCCCGGGGCAGGACCGTTTCTGGTTCCTGTGGGACGAACTGTCGCAGGGCGCGCTCGGCGCCGTCGTGCTCGCCGACACCCGCCGGCTGGAGGACTGCTTCCCCGCCGTCGACTACTTCGAGCACCGCAAGATCCCCTTCGTCGTCGCCGTCAACTGCTTCACGGGCGCGCGTACCTACGGCGCGGCCGACGTCTCCCGCGCGCTCGACCTGGACCGCGGCACGCCCGTGGTGCTGTGCGACGCGCGCGACCGCGACTCCGGCAAGGAGGTCCTCATCCGGCTCGTCGAGTACGCGGGGCGGATGCACACGGCCCGGCTGCTCGACAGCGTCGGCTGAGCGGATGCCGCGCGGTATTCGTGAGGTCCTTGCCCTGCCCAGGACAGTGCGTAAGGCTTGCGCGGACACGTACGACCAAGGGGGAGGACCGCACATGGCGTTGGACAAGGAACTGGACTGGCTCCTCGACGACCTGACCCAGCGGGTCGGGTACATACGGCACGCGCTGGTGCTGTCGAACGACGGTCTGGTGACGGGCGCGAGCAGTGGCCTCGCCCGCGAGGACGCCGAACACCTCGCGGCCGTCTCGTCGGGCCTGCACAGCCTGGCCCGAGGCTCCGGGCGGCACTTCCGGGCCGGCAGGGCACGGCAGACGATGGTGGAGTTCGACGAGGCGCTGCTCTTCGTGACGGCGGCGGGCGACGGCAGTTGCCTGTGCGTCCTGAGCGCCGCCGAGGCGGACGTCGGCCAGGTGGCGTACGAGATGACGCTGCTGGTCAACCGGGTCGGCGAGCACCTCGGCGTGGCGGCGCGACTGCCCGGACAGGCGGGTGGCGACACGCTCTGACGGAGCGTTCGCCAAGCGCCCACGACCGTTGTCCACAGGGCGTTGTCCACAGCCCGCCCCGATGTCGTCACCCTGCGTTACCTTCTCCTCGTCGGGTACATCGCGTACGAGAGAACACGCAGGACGGACAGACGGGGGAGGGCTGTGTCATGACGACCGATGACACCGCGCGCACGGGGACGGTGACCGTGACGCGGGCGGCGGAGGAACTGAGGCTGGCACGCGGGGAGTTCCGCCTCGCCGTGCGGCTGGGCTTCGTGAGGACGGTCCCGGCGGGCTCCGGCGCGGGAGGCGGCGGAGGGCCGGGGGAGCGGCGGCGGGTCGAGTGGACCGAGATCGACCGCCTCACCTCCGCACCGGACTTCCCGGCCGGGCTGCGCGAGCGGGTCCGCGAGGTCGGTACGAGGGAGGCGGCCGCGCTGCTCGGGGTGGCCCCCGACCGGTTCACGCGGCTCGCCAGGACGGGCCATCTCGCTCCGGTGCGGTTCTACCTGAACCGCTACCGGGCCGTGGTGTGGAGGTATCTGGCCTCGGAGGTCGGCGAGTTCGCGCTGGCGCGGCCCGCACTGCTCGCCGGACATCTCCCCCTGGACCTGCGCGAACGGCTGGCGGCCCAGGAGGACACGCGCGCCAGGAACTGGCGCATGCGACGGCTCGGCCTGCTGCTCCGGGCGGCCGAGGACGATCCCTGGTCGCGCGCGGCCGCCCTCGCCTCGATGCTCGACCCCGCCCACCTGGCCGAGGTCGTGCCCGACCCGTACGAGCGGGCCCGTCTGGACCGCCTGCGGCCACCACCCGAACCGGGGCTGCCCCTGTCGGGCGCCGCGCGGGAGGCCGTCGACCGGCTCGCACGGGCGGAGGAACCGGACGAGGTCGCCTGGTACCGGTCGACCCTGGCCCAGGCGCTCGGCAAGGCGCGAACGACCAGGCAGGCCCCCCGGCCCGCGCACACCGACGCGGAAACACCACGCCCCCTCGAACAACAACCATCATCACCATCCCCCGCGCCCCTGGAACCGGCGCCGAGCCCGCTCCCGACGCCCTCGGACGCCCGCCGCTCCCGCCTGCTCGACCGGATCCTGCGGCGAAAGGCGCTGAGCTCCTCGCGCACGCGGAGAGGGAAACGGGCAGCGGGCTGGCCGTGAGGGGCGCGGGCTCGCGGCGGACGAGGGCGCGGACGAGGACGCCCGGCGTGCGGGCCGGGCAGGGGCTGGGGAGGATGGCCGCATGCTGCTCGCCCGTGTCGCGGAGGTGTCCCGCGAGGTTGCCGCCACCTCCGCCCGCTCCCGCAAGACCGGCCTCCTGGCCGAGCTCTTCGCAGAGGCGGAGCCCGAGGAGAGCCCGCTCGTCATCGCCTACCTGTCGGGACGGCTGCCGCAGGGTCGGATCGGCGTCGGGTGGAGCGTCCTGAAGAACGTCGTGCCGCCCGCCGTCCCTCCGGCCGAGACGCCGGGGCTCACGCTGGTGGACGTGGACGCCGCACTCGCGGGGCTCGCGGCCGTCTCCGGGGCGGGAGCCAGGGCGGAGCGGGACCGGAGGGTCCGCGAGCTGTTCACGGCCGCCACCCGTGACGAGCAGGAACTCCTGCTGAGGCTGCTGTCGGGGGAGGTGCGGCAGGGGGCGCTCGACGCCATCGCGCTGGAAGCCGTCGCGAAAGCGGCGACCGTGCCCGCCGCCGACCTCCGGCGGGCGGTCATGCTCGAAGGCTCGCTGCCTCCCGTCGCCCAGGCCGTGCTGGCCCGCGGCGGCGCGGCGCTCGAAGCGTTCACCCTGCGGGTGGGCGGCCCCGTGCAGCCGATGCTGGCGCACACCGCGGCCTCCGTCACCGAGGCGATCGAGAGCCTCGGGCCCTGCGTCGTCGAGGAGAAGCTCGACGGCATCCGCATCCAGGTCCATCGGCTCGGCGACGAGATCCGGGTGTACACCCGGTCCCTCGACGACATCACCGACCGACTCCCCGAGGTCGTCGCCGCCGCCCGTGCGGTGCCCGCCGACGGATTCATCCTCGACGGCGAGGTGATCGCCCTCGACCCGGAGACGGGCCGTCCCGTCCCCTTCCAGGCCGTCGCCGCCCGCGTCGGCTCCCGCGCCGACGTGTCCGGCGCCCGAGCCGCCCTGCCCCTCACCCCCGTCTTCTTCGACGTCCTCGCCGTCGACGAAGAAAGCCTGATCGACAGGCCGGGCCAGGACCGCCACGCGGTCCTCGCCCGCCTGCTCCCCGAACCCCAACGGGTCCGTCGACACCTCGTCGGGGACCCGACCGACCCCGCCAGCGGAGAGGAGGCCGAACGCTTCTTCACGGACACCCTGGAACGCGGACACGAAGGCGTCCTCGTCAAAGCCCTGGACGCGCCCTACGTGGCCGGCCGCAGAGGCCGTTCCTGGCTGAAGGTGAAGCCGGTCCACACCGCCGACCTCGTCGTCCTGGCCGTGGAACGCGGCCACGGCCGCAGAACCGGCCTCCTCTCCAACCTCCACCTCGGCGCCCGCTCGGCCGACGGCGGCTTCGTCATGGTGGGAAAGACGTTCAAAGGCCTGACGGACCAGGTCCTGCGCTGGCAGACCGAGCGTCTGGGAGAACTCGCGGTGTCGGACGACGGCTTCACCGTGCGGGTCCGGCCGGAACTGGTCGTCGAGATCGCCTACGACGGCCTCCAACGCTCGACCCGCTATCCCGGCGGCATCACCCTCCGCTTCGCCCGCGTCCTCCACTACCGCCCCGACAAGACACCGGAAGAAGCAGACACCATCGAGTCCCTCGCGGGGGAGGGAGGAGGGGCCCCTCGCGGGAGTGGGGGTTGAGGGGGATGCTGGAGGGGTGAGCGTTGCGGCCCGCGAGGAGATGAGCGACGTGTACGACATGCACATCGACACCGACGTCACGGTCCAGCTCTGCGACTGCGGCCGGGAGGACGCCCAGGCCGTCTTCGACGTCCTCGAAGGCGTCTACCAGCTGGAGGAGTCGCCGAACCCGAGCCCGCAGGTGGCGGCGGGGCCCGCGCCGACCGTCTGGGTCGCCACGTTCGACACCGCCGCCGGCCGACACGAGGACGTGCGCCCGACCCACCTCTCCGCACCGGTCGGCGCCACGCTCACCGGTGGCTACCACGCCGTCGACGAGGTCGAGCGGGTGCTCGCCGCGGGCTTCGACATCCAGTCCCTGCAGTCCGTCTCCGGCGACCAGGAGACCGAGGCCCGCCTGCTGCTCGCCTCCCGCTGACCGGCACGGCCCGCTGACACCCGGGCGGGGCGGACGGGCGCCGCCCGGGACGCGCCCGGTGTCGGCTCGTGCGCGACGCCTGAGGGACCCGGCTGAGGCACCCCGCTGTGATTATCGGTATACACCGTGTGTAGAGTCCTGCACCTGACGTCGTGCGACCCGTCCTGACCAGGCGGCGGCGCGACGGTACCGAGACAGCACAGCGGAAAGCGGGTTTCAGAATGTTCCGATCCGGTTCGGCCAGCCGCAGGGGAACGGCGGCCGCCTTGATCGCCGCCGTGTCGTTGACGCTCACGCTCACGGGCTGTGGGGTCGACCGGGTCACGCCGCAGGAGGCGCGGAGCGCGAAGGGCGCGAAGGGCGAGCAGGCCGACTCGGGCAAGGGCGCCGGGCGGGTCGACTGCACGAAGGTGAAGTGCATAGCCCTGACCTTCGACGCGGGGCCCGGCAAGGACACCCCCCGTCTCCTGGACATCCTCAAGGAGAAGCAGGTCCCGGCGACGTTCTTCCTGCTCGGTGAGAACCACGTCGACCGCTACCCCGAGGTCGTCAAGCGGATGGCCGCCGAAGGCCACGAGCTGGCCAACCACACCTGGACCCACCGGATCCTCACCGATCTCGACGACGACCAGATCCGCGAGGAGCTCTCCCGCACCCAGACGGCGATCGAGAAGCTCACCGGCCGCAAGCCGACCCTGATGCGCCCGCCGCAGGGCCGTACCGACGATTCGGTCTCGGAGGTCAGCAAAGAGCTCGGCCTCGCGCAGATCCTGTGGACCGTCACCGCCAAGGACTACTCGACGACCGACTCCGCGCTCATCCGGCAGCGGGTGCTCGACCAGGCGAGCGGCGACGGCATCATCCTGCTCCACGACATCTACGACGGCACGGTCCCTGCCGTCCCGTCGATCATCGACGAGCTCAAGCGCCGCGGCTTCACGTTCGTGACCGTCCCCGAACTCCTCGCCCCGGGCAAGGCGCAGCCGGGCGTGTTGTACGGCCCCGAGAAGGACTGACGGCGGCGGAAGGCGGACGAAGGCGGCCGAAGGTGGCCTGAGCGGACCGGTCGGAATCGGGGTGAGCCGACTCACACCGCCCAAGTCGTCGCGCATGGAACATCGGGAGGCGGCGGCCCGTTGGACCGTATGTGACCGCGAAGAGGTCCGGTCCCGAAGGTCCCCCCCGAGAGGTGACCGCTCTTCGCCGTCACGGCGATCGGCCCCGGTTGGAATCCCCCGTCCAACCGGGGCTTTGTCGTTCCCGAACGGCGGTACGACGGCGCCCGAGGGGCGCGCACACCGGCGCGTTCGACTCGTTCGAGTGAGCCTCGGCATGGCCCCGACGGCGCCGGGCAGTGATCTTCCAGGGTCCTCCGGACGATCACCCGGAACCCCGCCCACCTGGGCCGTTCGAAGGGGGAGCCCATGTTCCGCAAGACCGCGCGCGCCCGCCGCGCCCTCGTGACCGCCGCCGCCCCACTGCTCCTCACCGCCTGTGCGGTCGTCGGATCCGACGAGCCGCGTGCGCCTGCCGTGCCGGCCGGGCGCGCCGAGCAGGACGCCGTGCTGAAGGCGGCCGAGCAGCGGCTCGTCGGCGACTGCCTGGCGGACCGGGGCCTCACCCTCACGGCCCGGGCCCGCGCCCCGGATCAGGACCGGACCCTTCAGGCCGCGCTCTTCGGAGCGGGGCCCCGCGAGCTTTCCGTCACGCTCGCCACCGGCGCCACCGTCACCGCCCACAGCGACGGTTGTCTCGCCACCGCCCGCGCCTGGCTCTACGGAGACCAGAGCCGCTGGTTCCGGACCCAGGTCACCGTCGACAACCTCCGCGCCGAGGCCCAGGCCCGCATGCGCGACGATCCCGCCCATCAGGAGGCACTCGCCCGCTGGACCCGCTGCGCGACCCCGACCGACCGCCCCCGGCCCGAGCGCCCCGACCCGGCCGTCGCCGCCCGCTGCGCGCGCGAGACCGGACTCGACGGCGTACAGGCCCGGCTCGAAGCGGTCGAGTTGGTCGTGGTGCGGGCCCTGCACCGCGAGGACCTCGCCACGTACCGGCAGTTGCGCGACCGCGCGCTGCTGCGGGCGGCCGAACCGCCCGCGAAGACACCACAGAAAGGCCTCGACTACTCGTGAAGCGCATCCTCGCCGTCTCCGCGGCGGCCCTCCTCGCCGTCACCGGCGGCCTCGCCCTCTCCACCGCGGCCCGGGCCGCCGACTGCCCCAGCGGCGAGTTCTGCGTCTGGGAGCACTCCAACTTCGGCGGTCAGCGGGCCAACTGGAGCGGAGACGACGGCTGGTGGGAGAGCTGGATCTCCGACGGCGACTCCTCCTGGGCCAACCACGGCATCTCCGGTCCGGGGATCAAGGACCACGTCCGGGTCTACGACAGCGCCTGGCAGGGCGGCAGCATGACCATCTGTCTCTCGCCCGGTCAGGAGGTCGGCTACAACGGGGCCGCCAACGACCGAGGTGACTCCCACACCTGGTCGACCGGCTGCTGAGGCGAGCAGTCGGCCGACCAGGGGCCATTCCCCAGGGGTGTCAGGCCTCGGCGCCCAGCCAGAGGTCGGGGCCGAACACCTCGTAGTGGATGTCGGCGGCAGCGGTGCCGCGCGAGAGGAGGTCGCCGCGCACGGTCCGCAGGAAGGGCAGCGGGCCGCAGAGGTACGCGGTCGTGCCCTCCGGCAGGTCGAGCGCGGTGACGTCGGCGCGGCCCTGGCGTGCCGACGCGTCCTCGCCCGGCTCCTCGTACCAGACGTGCAGCGTGCCCTGCGGCAGCGCCTCGACGAGGCGGCGCAGTTCGGCGGCGTGCGCGTGAGCCTCGGGGGAGCGGTCCGCGTGCGCGACCACGACCGGGCGGGCCGAGCCGGTGGAGGCGAGGTGGTCGAGCATCGCCAGCATCGGGGTGCTGCCGATGCCGGCGGAGGCGAGCAGCAGCGGGCCGTCGCCCTCGGGCAGCGTCAGGTCGCCGAACGGCGCCGACACGTCGACGGTGTCGCCGGCGCTCGCGTGGGCGTGGAGCCAGGAGGAGACCTCGCCGGCCGGGTCGCCGTCGACGCGCTTGACGGTGATCCGCCACTGCGGGTGGCCGGGGGCGGCGGAGAGGCTGTACTGGCGGATCTGCCGGGCGCCGTCGGGCAGGGTGACCTGGACGCTCACGTACTGGCCGGGCCGGAAGGCGGGGGTGGGCGTGCCGTCGGTGTTGCGCAGGACGAAGGAGACCGTGTCGGCCGTCTCCTCGTGGCGCTCGGCGATCTCCATGGGCCGCCAGACGCCGCCCTCGGGGACGCCGGCCTCCTGGTAGAGGCGGGCCTCGACGGCGATGAGCGCGTGGGCCATCAGCCAGTAGACCTCGTCCCAGGCCTGGGCGACCTCGGGGGTCACGGCGTCGCCGAGGACCTCGACGATCGCGGCGAAGAGGTGCTGGTGCACGACCTTGTACTGCTCGGCGGTGACGCCGAGGGAGGCATGCTTGTGCGCGATCCGGGACAGCATGACGTCGGGGCGGCTGTCGGGGTTCTCGAGCAGGGCGACCGCGAAGGCGGCTATGGATCCGGCGAGGGCCTGCCGCTGCTCGCCGTTGGCCTGGTTGCCCCGGTTGAACAGGTCGCGCAGCAGCTCGGGGTGGGCCTCGAAGAGCCGCCCGTAGAAGCGCTCGGTGATCTGGTCGAGCGCTCCGCCGACGGCGGGCAGCGTGGCGCGGACGACCGGGATGGACTGCTCGGACAGCATGAGAACCCTGCTTTCTGGTAGATGATCTGCGTATTTAAAGGCATGGGGTAGGTGGTACCGCATGCACGGACAAAGGCGATGCGCGCGGACCAGAGGAAGCGCGGATCAGGGGGACGGGCGAGGGCTGAGGGAGAGGAGCAGGGGGCCGGTCGGCGACTCGACGAGCTCCGCCACCGTCAGCGGGTCGAGCGTTCGGTAGAAGGCCTCCTGCGCCTCGCGCAGCAGACCTCGCAGCCGGCAGGCCGTACGCAGCGGGCACGGGGGATCGCCCTCGCAGCCGACGACCTCCTCGTCGCCCTCCAGGGTGCGGGCCAGCCAGCCCACCGAGGAGTGCCGGCCGACCTCCGTCAGGGCCAGTCCGCCGCCGCGACCCCGTCGCGCCTCGACCACGCCGAGGTGCTGGAGCCGGGTGACGACCTTCGCCATGTGCGCGTAGGGCACGTCCATCGACTCCGCCACCTCGCGGGTGGTGACGGACTCCTCCGGGGCCGTGACCGCCAGGCGCATCACGGCGCGGAGCGCCAGGTCGGTGAACTTCGTCAGCCTCACGGGCTGACCGTATCAAAGGGGTATCTCGCATACGCATTAGGGGGCCCCCGAGAGGGCCCCTTCGCGGCGGCGGCTCGCGCCGCGGCCCGGCGCTTAGGCCAGAACCTTGGCCTTCGCCTTCTCGAACTCCTCGTCCGTGATGGCGCCCTTCTCCTTCAGCTCCGCGAGCCGGGCCAGCTCGTCGGTGGCGCCGCCGCCCGCCGGAGCGGTGCCGGCCGTCTTGCGGATGTAGTCCTGGAACGCCGCCTCGGAGGCCTTGGCCTGCTTGATGTCACGCTGCCCCATGCTCTTGCCGCGGGCGATGACGTACACCAGCACGCCCAGGTAGGGCAGCAGGATGCAGAAGATCAGCCAGCCCGCCTTGCCCCAGCCGCTGAGGTCGTGGTCGCGGAAGATGTCCGAGATCACCTTGAACAGCAGGAACAGCCACATGATCCAGAGGAAGAACCACAGCATGGTCCAGAAGAGATCGAGAAGGGGGAAGTCGTCCATGCCTGCACACTCCGTTCCCGCGCAGGCCGGGGAGGCCTGGCGTCGGAGTGAAGTGTCATGCACCGCATGATCTCTCCCCTGTAAAGCCGCTTCGCCCGGCGTGTCGAGAAAAGTCCCGATTTGGCCGTATGGGACCGGTTCGGTGTGTTCGAGATGCGGAGCGTCGTCCCCCGTGTTCGGATGGTCACCGACGACCGTAAGACGAACGGAGCAACATGGGGCCGGTGGAATGTGTCGTGCTCGCCTTCCCGGGGGAACGGCTGAAAGTGGCGGCGGTGACGGCCATCGCCGAACTGCGCAGGGCGGGTCAGGTGCGGCTGATCGACTCGCTCGTCGTCGTCAAGTCCGTGACGGGTGAGGTATCGACATCGGAGCTCGTCGAGTACGAGGAGTACGACGAGGCCACCGCCGAGATCGGGCCCGAGGCGAACCTGCTCGGCCCCGAGGACGCGGCCGAGGCGGCCGAGACCCTCGAACCGGGCACCTGCGCGCTGATGCTGCTCGTGGAACACGTCTGGGCCGCGCGCGCCGCCGACGCCATCCGCGAGGCGGGCGGCCGGGTCTCCGGCACCGTGCGCATCCCGCCCGATCACGTCGAACAGGCCCGTGAGGCCTACCGCGAGGCCGTCGCCGCGGCCGGAAGGAGCTGACCGATGTTCATGCGACGCCGTCCCCTCCTCCGCCCGGTCGTCCGGCCCGCCGGAGCCCCGTTGCTGCGCGGCGCCCTCGTCGGCGGCGCGGCCTACGCCGCCGGCCGCAGCGCCGCCCGCTCGCAGCGCCGCGAACAGGACCAGGAGGCGGCCATCGCCGACCTCCAGTCCCAGCAGCAACAGCAGCAGTACCAGCAGCAGCCCGCGCCCCCGCCGCCGGCCGCTCCGGCGCCCGTTGCCGCCGCCCCTCAGGGCGCGCCCTCGGTGACCGACCAGCTCCTTCGGCTCGGCGAGCTCGCACAGCAGGGCCTGCTCTCTCCCGAGGAGTTCGCCGCCGCGAAGGCGAAGCTGCTCGGCACCTGAGAGCACCTGAGCACGACAAGCTCAGGGCAGCAGCACACCGACCGGGCGCCGGCCCGCCCTCGTCCCCCTCAGGGGCGACGCAGGGCCGCCAGCGCCCGGTCCGCGTGCGCGCTCATCCGCAGTTCGCTGCGGACGACCTCGCGCACCCGCAGGTCCTGGCCGATGACGAACGTGACCCGCTTCGTCGGCGCCAGGGAGAAACCGCGCTTCACGCCGAACCGGTCCCGTATGGCCCCGTCCGCGTCCGAGAGCAGCGGATAGCCGAGCGAGTGGCGCTCGGTGAACTCCCGCTGCCGGTCCACCTCGTCGGTGCTGATGCCCACGGGCAGCGCGCCCACCGCGCGGAACTCGCCCGCCAGGTCGCGGAAGTGACAGGCCTCGGCGGTGCAGCCGGGCGTCAGTGCCGCCGGGTAGAAGAACAGGACCACGGGCCCCTCCGCGAGCAGTCCGCTCAGCGAGCGCGGGGTTCCCGTCTCGTCCGGAAGGGTGAAGTCCTCGACAAGGTCACCGACGTTCATTGAGGCCCGTCCTCGATCCGCGTCCGTCCGTCACCGGTGCCTCCGGTGGCCGGCCGGTGACGTTACCGCACGGTAGGAGCGCCCGTCACCCCTGCCGGGGCGGTGCGGGCGGCGGCACGCTGTTCGAGCACCGCGAGGGTCTTCTCGCCCCAGCGGAGGTTCTCCTCCTCCAGGGAGCGTCCCCGCATGAGCGTGAGGTACGGGCCGATCCGCTCCGCCTCCCGCAGGTACGTCTCCTCGTCCCGGCCGTTCAGCAGCCAGTCCCGCAGCCGGTCGTAGCGGGCGAGCTTGGCCCGGGCCGTGTCCATCCGGTCCGCCACGAAGCCCCGGACCGCGTCCGTGTCCCCCTCGTCGCACGCCTGGACCTGGACCATGAGCGAGTCGCGGACGGCGCTCGGCTTCGGGGGCCGCGAGGTGTACGCGTACAGATCCTGCCGTCCCGCCTCCGTGAGGCTGAACATCCTCTTGTTGGGGCGTCGTTCCTGCTCGACCGTCCGGGCCACGATGAGGCCCGCCTCGCCGAGCCGGTCCAGCTCGCGGTAGAGCTGCTGCGGCGTGGACGCCCAGAAGTTGGCCACGGACACGTCGAAGATCTTGGCGAGGTCGTACCCGGAGGCCTCACCCTCCAGGAGGGCGGCGAGAACGGCGTGCTTGAGCGACATCCGGACACGCTAGCAGCACGTTGAATAGTTCCCTTCACACCTATTCAACCCGGCGGCAACCCGGGGTGACCCGACGGAACCGCAGCGGTGGCAGGCCGCTCCGACGCCTGCCTAGGGTGGAGGGGAGGGACTCGGCACGGGTTCGCACCAGAGGGGCCAGCGCGATGGACAGCGACACGTTCGTCTACACCAGCTACATCCGGACGACCCCCGACGACCTCTGGACGGCGCTCACGGACCCGGAATCGACCCGCCGCTACTGGGGCGTGGCCTTCCAGGCGGAGTGGACGCCGGGCGCCCCCATGGTCTGGGACGAGAACGGGCGCAAGACCGAGGACCCCGAGCAGGTCGTGCTGGCGGCCGAGCCCGGCCGCCTTCTCTCGTACACCTGGCACACCTTCACCCCCGCCTGGGCGGAGGCCGTCCGGCTCGAACGGGAGGTGTACGAGCTGCTGGTCCGCGAGCGCAGGTCGCGGGTGACCTTCGCGATCGAACCCTCGGGCGACGCCGTGAAGCTGACCGTCACCCATGACGACCTGGAGCCCGGCGGGCTGATGAAGGGAATGATCGCGGAGGGCTGGCCCGCGCTGATCTCCAGCCTCAAGTCCCTCCTGGAGACGGGTGAGGAGCTCCCCGAGCCGCCCCGCTGACGGCCTGTCCTGTCGTCCTTCGCGTCTCGGCCTCCCGCTGGACCATTCGAGTCGTCTCGTTCGCCCCTCCGCCGCCATGTCCGGTGTCTTGATCATCTTTTCCTTCCGTCATCCGTTTTGATGCAGCGGTCGGCCACGTCCGCCGACGCATTCGCCGGAAGGGGAGGGTGTCCGTCGTGCCGTCACGCAGATACGTACGAGGGTGGGGAGCGCTGTCCGTCGCGATCGGAGCCGTCCTGGTCACGACGGCGGCCCAGCCGCCCGCGGCCTCCGAGCGGGGGTCCGTCCGGAGCTCCGCCGCCGTCGTCGAGGTCGACGGCTGCCCGGACGGCGGCGGACTGTGCGCCGTGCCCCGCCACTCCGTGGCCATGAGCGGCGCGCACACCCTCGCCGGACGCCCCGTCATGCTCGACGCCCGCGTCACCGGACCCGTACGGCTCGTGCTCCGCACCCCCGGACGGCTCGCGGACGTCACCGTGACCGACGCGCGCGGCCGCCGTGTCGCCGGAACGCCGGCTCCGGACGGCACCCACTGGACCAGCGCCGCCGCGCTCCCGGCCGGGGGCCGGTACACGGCCCGGCTCGTCGTCGAAGGCACGGGTGAGGGCCCGGAGCCGTACGGTTCCGGCGGGGGCCGGGAGCCGCACCGCCGGTTCGCCCGCCTGGAGTTCCGTACCCCCGCCGCTCCCGCCGGGGAACGGCTCACCGTCGCCTTCGGGCCGGAGAACGGCCGGACGTACGGCGTCGGGCAGCCGATCACCGCCGAGCTGAGCCACCCCGTCCCCGAGAGCGATCCCGCCGCCCGCCGTGTCGTCGAGAGCGCCCTGCGGGTGCGCAGCTCGCCGCGTGTCGAAGGCTCCTGGCACTGGGTCGACTCCGTGACCCTGCACTACCGGCCGCGCACGTACTGGCCGGCCCGCGCCACCGTCCACGTCCGGAGCGGCCTCGACGGGATCCGCGTCGGCCCCGGCCTCCAGGGCGGACCCTCGCGCCCCCTCACCTTCACCACCGGCGACCGCGTCGAGGCCGTCACCGACGTCGCCGCGCTCCACATGACCGTGTACCGCGACGGCCGCGCGATCCGTACGATCCCGGTCACGACCGGCAAGCCGGGCTTCCGTACCCGGGGCGGCATCAAGGTCGTCCTCGGCAAGGAACCGCTCGTCCGGATGCGGGGCGACTCGATCGGCATCCCCAAGGGCAGCCGTGACTTCTACGACCTCAAGGTCCGCTGGGCCACCCGCGTCACGTGGAGCGGCGAGTACCTCCACGCGGCCCCCTGGTCGGTCGACGCGCAGGGCAGCGAGAACGTCAGCCACGGTTGTACGGGCATGAGCACCGAGGACGCGGCCTGGCTGTTCCGGACGGTCCGCGAGGGCGACGTCGTCCGGGTCGTCAACGGGTACGGGAAGCCGATGGCGCCCTTCGGCAACGGCTTCGGGGACTGGAACCTGAGCTGGACCGCATGGCGGAGCGGCAGCGCTCTGACGGACCACCCGGGTACGGAGCCGGCCGAACAGGCCGGCGGTGGGTTGCGCCCCGCGCTCTGAGTCCGTTCGGACGCGGTGGACGAGCCCGCCGGGCCTCCGGGTGCCACGGTGGGGGAGTCGATCAGGTCGGCCGCGCGGGTCCGCGCTGATCCCAGGAGGTGTGTGATGGCGGAGATCGTCACTCAGGTCGAGGTCGGCAACGCGACCCTCTTCGTCGAGGCGCGTGAACTCGCGCCGGGGAACGGGCTCGCACCGGAGAGCGAGCTCGAAGGGATCGGCGGCCGCATTCCGGACCTGTCCGCCGTCACCGAGGCGCTCTCCTCCTTCGCCGGTCAGATCGGCGACGCCCTCGACCGGGCCGCCCCGGACCGGGCCACCGTCGAGTTCGGCTGCCAGCTCGGGCTCGACGCGGGCAGGCTGACCGCGCTCGTCGTCCAGGGCTCCGCCAACGGCAGCCTGCGGGTGACCCTGGAGTGGACGAAGTCCTCCGGCTGAAACAGCGGCTGAACCGGTCCGCCCGCCTTACTCCTTCCGGGTGGCCGAGTCGCCCCGGATCTCCGCGTCGGACGCGGCCGTTCCGACGGGCCCGGTGGGCGTCGGCGAGGCCGGCGCGCCCAGCTGGAGCTTGGGCCGGCGTTGGATTCCGGCGCCCACGAGGACGCCCATGGCGATGGCGGCGACCGTGATCACCATGCTGACGAGGCTGTCCAGGCCGCCGTTGGTGTCGCCCGCCACGATGATCTCCGACACGCTGGTGAGCCCGACCGCGCCGGGCACGAGCAGCCAGAAGCAGGGCAGGAAGACCACTTGGTCGGGGGTCTTCGAGCGGGCCGCGATCCACTTCGCCATCGGCGGCAGCAGCACACCGGCCGCGAACGCGCCGAAGGTCGCCCCGGCGAACTCCGTGGCCAGCGCCTGCACGAACCGCTCCGCGAGCAGCGCCGCCAGGAGCCAGCCGGTGACGCGTGGCGGAGCGGAGAAGTACAGGAGGAAGCCGAACCCGAGGAGCAGGACGCCGACCCAGGGCGCCCAGAGGCCCAGCGGCTGGGCCGAGTGCCCGCTCGACGGCTGCGCGTCGACGAGCTCGGTGCCGACCAGGATGCCGAGGGAGAGGAGCAGCAGCACGCTGAGGGCGCCCGCGAGGCGCGCTATGCCGGAGAGCGCCCCCCCGGTGGCCAGTTCGATCGCGCCCAGGGTGAGCGCGGCGCCGGGCAGGAAGGCGATGAGCGGCGGGATGTAGAGGACCGTGGGCGACTCGTGCAGGAGCGGACCCGCCCAGGCCTGCGAGGCCGTCGTGACGACGATCGCGGCGACGACCGGCAGGGCGGTGCGGGTGAAGGGGAGCCGGTCGCCGAAGAGACGCAGCAGACCGACGGCCGCGCCGAGGACCGCGTACCCGATGATGGCGGGGACGGTCGCGTGCCGCATCGATCCCAGGCCGACGGTCAGCAGGATGTAGCCGAAGACGGTGGCGGTGGGGCTGAACTGCTCGGGACGCGCGCGCAGTTCCCGCAGCGACTCCCGCACCTCCTCGAACGGTACGGCCTGCCGGCGCATCCGCTCGACGAGCGACTGGAGCGTCTCCACCTGGTCGAGCCGCAGGTCCGGCCCCTCGACCGGCGAGAAGTCCAGCTCACCGCCCCGGCCGTCGACGCCGCCCCCGACCCGCACGAAGAGGCCCGTGGGGACGACGAAGCTGCGGACGCGCATGCCGTAGCGGGCGGCGACGTCGTGCAGTGCGGCCTCCACCTCGGCCGTGCGCTCCCCGGCCCGCAGGAGCTCGGAGCCGAGCTCGCACAGGAGGGCGGCGAGGTCGCGCAGCCACTCGCGGCCGGCGCTCTCGGCCTCCGGCACGGTGACGGTGCCCCGCTGTCGCCGGGGGCGCAGAGCGGAGGCAGCGCGGGCCAGACCACGCACGTCAAGACGGGACAAAAGGCGCATTCGCGCACGTTAGCAGCGCTTTGGCGCCCTCACACCCGACCGCCGCCCGCCGTGTCCGAGGAGAGGCGCTGCGCCGCGTAGATGGGGATCACCGAGAGCAGGACGAGCGCGGCGGCCACCACGCTGACCACCGGAGCCTGCTGAGGACGCGTCATGTTCTCGAAGATCCACACCGGCAGCGTCTTCACACCGGGCCCCGCCGTGAAGGTGGTCACCACGATCTCGTCGAAGGAGAGCGCGAAGGCGAGCAGTCCGCCCGCGAGCAACGCCGAGCGCAGCAGCGGGAAGGTGACGTCCCAGAAGGTGCGGAACGTGTGTGCCCCCAGGTCCATCGCCGCCTCCTCGTACGAGCCGGGGAGCCGGCGCATCCGGGCCGCCACGTTGTTGAAGACGACCACGATGCAGAAGGTCGCGTGGCCCACGACCACGGTGAACATGCCGAGCCCCACCCCGAGCGGGGCGAGGACCGTCCCGAAGGCCGAGTTGAGGGCGATGCCGGTGACGATGCCGGGCAGCGCGATCGGCAGCACCACCGCGAAGGAGACGGCCTCACGGCCGAAGAAGGAGTGCCGCTGCACCGCGAACGCGATGAGCGTGCCGAGGACGAGCGCGATCGCCGTCGCCGCGAGCCCCGCCTTCACCGAGGTCCACAGCGCCTCGCGGGCCCCCTCGTTCTCCCAGGCCGCCGACCACCAGTCGAGGGTGAGACCGGGCGGCGGCCAGCTCGCCGAGCGGTCCGGGTTGAGGGAGCCGAGCAGCACGAGCAGCAGCGGCAGGTAGATCGCCGCGAAGCCGAGGGCCGCCGCGGTGCGCAGGGCGATCCGCGCGGGTCGGGAGAGGTTCATCGGTCGCGGTCCTTCCGGTTCCGGTTCCGGTTGCGATCGTTCACGCGGGTTCCGCCGGTCACAGGCTGCGCAGCGCGCCGGAGCGCCGCACGGCGAGCAGGTACAGGACGATCACGGCGACCGGCACGGTGCCGAGCGCCGCCGCCAGCGGCAGGTTGAGGGTGACGTTCGAGTAGACGAGGTTGCCGAGGAGCTGCGTCTTGCCGCCGACGATCTGCACCGTGATGTAGTCGCCGAGGCTCAGCGAGAAGGTGAACACCGAGCCCGCGGCGACCGCCGGCCACACCATCGGCAGGATCACCGAGACGAACGTCCGCCCCGCCCGCGCGCCGAGGTCGGCCGAGGCGTGCAGCAGGCTGTCGGGGAGCTGGACGAGTGCGGTGTGGATCGGCAGCGCCATGTACGGCAGCCAGAGGTACGTCAGGACGATCACCGTCGCCGTCAGGCCGTACCCGGGACCGCTCAGCCCCAGCGGGCCGAGCGCCCAGTCCAGCGGCCCGCCCTCGGAGAGGATCAGCCGCCACGCGTACACCTTCACCAGGTAGCCCGCCCACAGCGGGGTGAGGAGCGCGACCACGAAGAGCGGGCGGCGGCGGGGGTGCGCGACCCGGGCCGTGTAGAAGGCCAGCGGGAAGGCGATGGCGGCGCACAGCACGGTCACGGCGAGCGCGACGCCGACGGTCCGGAGGGCCACCGTCCGGTAGACCGGGGAGGTGACCAGTTCCTCGAAGTTCGCCGAGGTCCAGATCCGTACGACCTCGGAGGTGAAGGAGTCGGTCGTCCAGAACGCGGAGACGAAGAGGGCGGCGAGCGCCCCGAGGTAGGCGAGTACCAGCCACAGGAGCGGGGCCGTGAGCAGGGCCGCGAGCCGCAGCCGGGGCCTGCGGTGCAGGGCCCCGGCGAGCAGCCGGACAGGGGTTGCGGTCATGACTTCGTGATCAGCCCTTGATCTCGGTCCAGGCCTGGACCCACTTCGCGTACGGCACGCAGCGCGCGTCCGTCCGGCCGTCGAGGCACTGCTCGATCGGCGTGGTCCAGAAGTGGACCCGCTTCCAGTAGCCCTCGTCGGTCGCGTGGAAGGTGTCGCAGTGCTTCTTGTCGGCGGTCTCGGCGCAGGACTTGGAGTTGGCCGGCGCCTCGCCGAAGTACTCGGCGACCTGCGCGTTCGTCTTCGGCGAGACGATCCAGTCGAGCCACTTGTAGGCGCAGGCGGGGTGCTTGGCCTTGGCCGAGACCATCCAGGTGTCGGACCAGCCGGTCGACCCCTCCTTCGGGAGCACGGCCTCGACCTTGGCGCCCTCGGACTTCGACAGGTTGGCGATGACCTGCCAGCTGGTGCCGACCACCGAGTCGCCACTCTTGAACGCGGAGATCTCCTTCAGATAGTCGCTCCAGTACTCCCCGACGTGCTTGTTCTGCTCCTTGAGCAGGGCGACGGCCGCGTCGAACTGCTTCTGGTCCAGGGCGTACGGGTTCTTGATGCCCAGCTCCGGCTTGGTCGCCATCAGGTAGAGGGCGGCGTCGGCGAGGTAGATGGGGGAGTCGTAGGCGGTCACCTTGCCGGTGTGCGCCGAGGCCTTGTCGAAGACGGCGGACCAGGAGTCGGGCGCCGGCTTCACCTTCTCCGTGTCGTACATGAGGAGGTTGGCGCCGCGGCCGTGCGGGATGCCGTAGCTGACGCCCTTGACCGAGTTCCACTCCTTGTTCTTCAGGCCCTCGAAGACGTCGGCGTAGTTCGGCACGAGCGAGGTGTTCACGGGGGCCGCGTCACCGGAGGCGATGAGGCGGAGGGAGGCGTCGCCGGAGGCGGAGACGGCGTCGTACGCGCCGGTCTTCATCAGCGACACCATCTCGTCCGAGGTGGCGGCCGTCTTGGTGTTGACCTGACAGCCGGACTGCTTCTCGAAGGCGGTGACCCAGTCGACCTTCGGGTCGTTGGAGCCGTCCTCGACGTATCCGGCCCAGGCGATCAGGTTGACCTCGCCCTCGGGCGCGCCGAGCGCGGTCGGCGCCTTGAGGTCGGGCGGGTTGAGACCGCCGGACTTCCCCGTACCGGCCGGATCGGCCGAGCCACAGGCGGAGAGGAGGAGCAGGCCGGAGACGGCCGCGACGGTCAGGAGGGAGCGGTGCGGGCGCACGTGGTTCTCCGTTGCGTGAGGTGAGCCTTGCGGGGACGGGCCTTGCGGGGGCGGGTCTTGCGTGTACAGAAAAGGCGCGGGTGTCACGGTGTGTCCGGGACGAGCACCGCGTGGCGCGGGTCCCACCGGAGGCCGACCCGTGAGCCGCGCAGGGCGGCGAGGTCGGCGGAGAAGTCCTGGAGGTTCTGCCGGACGACCGTGAGACGGCCGCCCCCGTCGAGGTCGACGAGGAAGCGGGTCGAGTCGCCGAGGTAGACGACCTCCGCGACCGTGCCGACGGCGTGCCCGGCGCCGCCTTCGGGCGCGCCGGAGGCGGTGACGACCCGGATCTTCTCCGGCCGGATGCTGTACGTCCCCGGTGCCCCGACCACCCGTCGCGCGACGTCGCCGCTCAGGAGGTTCGAGGTGCCGACGAACCCGGCGACGAACGGCGTCGCGGGACGCTCGTAGATCTCGGCGGGGGTGCCGATCTGCGCGATGCGGCCCTGGTGGAAGACGGCGATGCGGTCGCTCATCGTCAGGGCCTCCTCCTGGTCGTGCGTGACGAACACGAAGGTGATGCCGACCTCGCGCTGGAGGGCCTTGAGCTCGACCTGCATCTGCTCGCGGAGCTTGAGGTCGAGGGCGCCGAGCGGTTCGTCGAGCAGCAGCACCCGGGGGCGGCCGACGAGCGCCCGCGCGAGGGCGACCCGCTGGCGCTGGCCGCCGGAGAGCTCGGACGGCCTGCGGCGGCCGAGGCCGTCGAGCCGGACCTGCGCGAGGGCCGCGCGGGCCCGGACGAGCCGCTCGGCGCGTGCCACCCCGCGCACCTTCAGGCTGTAGGCGACGTTCTGTTCGAGCGTCATGTGCGGGAAGAGCGCGTAGTCCTGGAAGACGGTGTGCACGTCCCGCTCGAAGGGCGCGAGCCGGGTGACGTCACGGCCGGCGAGCTCGACGGCCCCGGCGGTCGGTGGCTCGAAACCGGCGATCATGCGCAGCACGGTCGTCTTGCCGGAACCGGAGGGGCCGAGCATCGAGAAGAACTCGCCGTCGGCGATCTCCAGGTCCACGCCCGCGACGGCCTCGGTCCGGCCGTAGCTCTTGCGCAGTCCCGTGAGGCGGATCGCCTGTCCCTGCATGGGCGGGAACCTTTCTCGTGCGGTGGAGCGTTACCGGAGTGAGGGCGTAAACATATGAAGTCATAGTTCAAATCTCAAGACCCCCGTAAGGTAAAGGCTGAGTCAACGCTCCAGTGCGAGGTGGTGTTTCGGTGAGACGCGAGGGCAGACCGGGCGAGGGCGGCATGGCCGGAAACGGCTCCGGCCGGCCGGGCGGGGTCGTGGCGGGCTCCGTCGCGACGAGGTCCGCCGGAACGGGCCCCGCCGAGACGGGCTTTGCCGGTACGAGCTCCGCCGGAACGGGTGCCACCCGCAGGGCCGTCTTCGCCCCCGTCGACACCCGCGCGCGCGTCGACACCGTGGCCCGCCGCATCGGCGACGCCATCGAACTCGGACTCCTCGCCGACGGGGAGCAGTTGCCCGGCGAGACCGAACTCGCCGGACAGCTCGGCGTCTCCACGGTCACCCTGCGGGAAGCCCTCATGGCCCTCCGGCAGCAGGGGCTCGTCACCACCCGCCGGGGCCGAGGCGGCGGCAGCTTCGTCACGCTCCCCGAGGGACCCGCCCGGGAACGGCTCCGCGTCCGCCTCGCCGACTGGTCCACCGAGGAGCTCCGCGACCTCGGCGACCACTGGGCCGCCGTCTCCGGGGCCGCCGCGCTGCTCGCCGCGCGCCGCACCCAGCCCGGCGACCTGCGCCCCCTCGTCCGTACCGTCGAGGAGCTCACCACCGCCGCCGAACCCGCCGCGCGCAGCAGGCTCTTCGGCCGCTTCCACGTCGAACTCGCCGCCGCCGCCCAGTCCGCCCGCCTCACCCGCCAGGAGATCGACCTCCAGACCGACCTGGGCGCCCTGCTCTGCCTCGTCCTCGACGACCCCGCACATCTGAACGATGTGGTGGATCGTCACCGCTCCGTAATCTCCGCCGTGCAGGATGAGGCCGACGAGCGGGCCAGAATGCTCGCCGAAACGTGCGTACGGGAGTCCGTGGGGCGGCTGATCGCCCTGCGTCTCGCGGCCCCCGACCACGTACACGAGCCGCGTCACGAGGAGGACACGCATGGCCAGCAGCACCGGGCTCGCGGGCCACGTGGGGCCCCTCGCTGACCTCGCGGCAATCCCCGCCCCCGCGTCCGGCGCGCTCGACGCGGCCGTGGCCCGCGTCCGGGACACGCTCGAATCCGTCTTCACCGCCGTCGCGACGACCGGCGCGGAGACGCGGTCCCTGCTCGCCGGCGCGTCCGGCCGGGGGCGGCGGGGTCCCGCGACCGCCGACCTGGCGCCTTTGCGCCCCGGCCTCCACGCCCGGCTCGCCGGCCAACCGCTCGTCTCCGGCATCGGGTTCGTCGCCGCCCCCGGCCTCCTCGCCGACGTTCCGGCCTGGCTGGAGTGGTGGCAGCGCGGCCCCGACGGCAGCGTCCGGCCTCTCCTCCCCGACCTGGACCCGGAGCACTCCGCGTACTCCGACTACACCCACTGGGACTGGTACGCCCTGCCGCGCGAGACCGGCCTCCGGGCCGTCGCGGGCCCGTACGTCGACTACCTCTGCTCCGACGAGTACGGGCTCACGCTCTCCGCGCCGGTCGTCCTCGACGGCCGGTTCGTCGGTGTCGCCGCCGCCGACGTGTACCTCCGGCACTTCGAGGCGGCCGTCCTGCCCGCGCTCCAGCGCCTCCGCACCCCGGCCCGGCTCGTGAACGCGCGCGGCCGGGTCGCGGCCTCCACCGACCCGGCGCATCTCGCCGGATCCCTCGCCAAGGGTCCGGACTTCGCCGCCGTGCTCGCGGGCCCGCCGTCCGGCCGCCGGGAGGCGGGAACACGCCTGCTGCCCTGCGCCGGGGTCCCGCTCGTCCTCGTCACCGAGGCCTGACCCCGTCCTCCGCCAGGGGGAACCGGCTCGGAATCCGACTCAGTCGTTCACGGCGGTCAGCAGCACCACCGCGTCGTCGAGCGCCGTCAGCCCGTGCCGCTCCTTCGGGATCATCCGCAGCTGCGCCGCCGACAGCTCCTCCGCCCACCCGGACGTCGTGAGCTTCACCCGCCCGCGCAGCACCTGGAGGCTGGCCGCCGGGGGCGCGTTGTGCTCGTCGAGGGACGTCCCCGAGGTCAGGGCGATGACGGTCTGCCGGAGCACGCCGTCGTGCAGCACCAGATGGGCGCTGCGCCCGTGCGGAGCCGTACGGGCCGCTGCGAGGTGCTCGTCGGCGAGCGCGCCGAGGTCCAGGTTCATGTCTCTCCCTGCCGGGTCTCTCACCTGCGAGGTGGTCCCCGGAGGCCGGGGCACGGACGGTCACCCACCAGCCTCGCCCGTGACGTCCGGGACGCAACTCGGGACCGCCGGTCGCGCCGCGACCGCCACCACGAGTCCCGCGACGGCGACGAACGCTCCGGCGAGGAGGAGGGCGGCCGACCAGCCGTGCGCCGTGTACAGCCAGGACCCGCAGAGAGAGCCCACCGCGCCGCCGCCGAACGTGGAGAGCATGAAGACCGTGTTCACCCGGGCGGCGACGTCCCGGCCGATCGCGAAGATCCGCGCCTGGTTCGCGACCTGGCTCGTGCTGACGCCGAGGAGCAGCAGATTGGCCCCGGTCACCAAGGCCACGAGGGAGTACGGGACGCACGCGGCCACGGCGAGGCCGAGTCCGGCGATCGCGAGCCCGGTGGCGTTCATCGCGCGCGGCCCGTACCGGTCGGCGAGCGGCCCGGCCGTCGCCGAGAGGAGCGCCGCGGGGAGGGACAGCACGCCGAAGAGGCCGGCGACGCCCGGCCCGTACCCGAGCGGGGGCGAGGCCAGATGGAAGGCCAGGACGGCCCAGAAGACGTTGAACGCGGCGAAGACGCACGCCCCGAGCACCGCCGAGACCTGGAGGGAACGGTGGTCGGCCAGGAGCCGCGGAAGCCCGGCGAGGGTACGGGCGTAGGAGCGGCGCCCGTCCGCCTCGGCGGATGCGGAGAGCCGCTCGGGCAGCCGCCGGGGCAGGACCCAGAGCAGGGCCGCCGTCGCCACCGCCGCCACCACGTAGGCGGCGCGCCAGCTGCCGCCGGCGTCGGTGATCGCCCCGGAGACCGTACGGGAGAGGGTCGAGCCGAGCGTCAGACCGAGGCCGACGAGGCTCACCACCCGGCCCCGGTGCGCGGGGCCCGCCAGCACGGCGGCGACCGGGGTGAGGATCTGCGGCAGCACGGTCGTCGTGGACAGCGCGAGCGTGGCGAGGGCGAGCGTGACGACATCGGGCGCCGCCGCCGCGGCGAGCAGGGCCACGGTGGTCAGCGCGAGCAGCACCGAGGTCAGCCGGCGCAGGCGCGCGGTGTCGGCGAGCGGGACGAGCAGCAGGATGCCGAGCGCGTACCCGATCTGGGCCGCAGAGGCGATCGCGCCCGCCGTGCGTTCCGAGGTCTCCAGACCGCGCGCGACGGCGGCGAGCAGCGGCTGCGGGAAGTAGAGGTTGGCGACGGTGACGGCCCCGGCGACGGCGAAGAGGAGGACGTTGACGGGAGGAGCCGTCTCGGCCGACGGCGCCTCGCGGGTGGCCACGCGAACGGCAGGGCAGGATTCCACGGAGTCACTTCCGTCAGGGGGGAGGGGGACGTCACCAGCGTCCTCGTCGCGCCACGGTCGAACAAGATGCGATCATCGAAACGGCGTTGAGTCAGACTCAACGATCACAGGGGCGATCAGCGGAGGGCTCGATGCTCGAACGGTACGAACTGGAGGCCTTCCTCACGCTCGCCGAGGAGCTCCACTTCGGGCGCACGGCCGAACGCCTCGGCGTTTCCACCGGCCGCATCAGCCAGACCGTGAAGAAGCTGGAGCGGCGCGTGGGCACCCCGCTCTTCGTCCGCACCAGCCGCAGCGTCCGCCTCACCCCCGTCGGACAGCGCCTGTACGAGGACCTCCTCCCCGCCTACCGGCAGCTGCGCGAGGCCCTCACCCGCGCCACCGAGGCCGGGCGCGGCCTCCACGGCACGCTCAGGACCGGCTTCGGTCCCGCCTGGGGCGGCGACCTGCTCACGGCAGCCGCCGACACCCTCCTCGCCCGCTACCCCGGTTGCGAGATCACCGTCCGCGAGGTCCCGCTCGACGGCGGTTTCGGCCTGCTCGCGGACGGCACGCTCGACGTCCAGTTCGTCGCGTTCCCCGCCCGCGACCCGGGACTGACCACCGGCCCGGCCGTCGTCACCGCGGACCGCATGATCCTGCTCCCGGCGGCCCACCCCCTCGCCGCCCGCCCCTCCCTGAGCCTCGAGGACCTCGCCGGCCTGCCGATGATCACGCCCGAGGGCGCCAACCCCCGGTACTGGGTCGACCACCACTACCCCCGCCACACCCCGTCCGGCGCCGCCGTCGGCCGCGGCCCGACCGCCGCGACCTGGCAGGAGGTCCTCGCCCACGTCAGCGCGGGCCGGGGCATCGCCCCCGGCGCGGCCCTCGGCGCGAGCTACCACCCGCGCCCCGGCATCGCGTACGTCCCCCTCCACGACGCCCCACAGGTCGAATACGGCCTGGTCTGGCGCACCGCCGCGGACTCGGCCCTCCTCAGGGCCTTCGTCGAGGCGGTCGGTCCCTAGGTGGGCTCACCCGCCACCAGCGCGCCCGTCAGGTGGTCGTACGCCACGTGCGCGTGGAGCCGTACGCCGGTGACGAGCGTGGCGTCGTCCGCGTAGAAGTGCGGGTTGTGGTTGGTGGCGAGGCCGCGGCCGCCCGGGGTCGGGACCGGCTGGCCGGTCGTCGGGTCCAGGGTGGTGTCCTGGACGCCGAGGGTCACGTACAGGCCGCCGAAGCGGCGGACGAACTCGGAGACGTCGTCGTACCCGAGCGTCCCCCCGGTCTCCACGACCCGCTCCCCGCCGACGACGCGGCGGAAGGAGGGCAGGGCGGCCTCGACCCACGGGCGGCTGTTGTGCACCGGCGGCACGGGCTGGAGGTACTCCACCGTCGCGGTCGCCCCGTACGCCGCCGCCGAATGCTCCACCAGGGTCGTCAGCCGGGCCTGTACCTCGGCCATGTCCGACTCCTCGGCGCAGCGGACCGTGCCCCACAGGGTCACCGTCTGCCCGATGATGTTGAACCGGCCGACGTCCTCCACGTGCCCGATGGAGACCGTGACCGCGTCGAAAGCCGAGACCTGCCGGTAGATCTGGCCGATGCCGGTGAGAACGGCGCCGACGGCCGGCATCGGGTCGACGCCGGTCCAGGGCGTCGAGCCGTGCGTCTGTTTCCCGGTGACGACGACGCGGAGGAGGCTGGACGCGGCGTACTGGTTGCCGACCCGGTAGCCCACGTACCCCTTCGGCTGCGGTGTCACGTGCATGCCGAACGCCATCGTCGGCACCGGCCCGGCGAAGGCGCCCGCCTCGACCATGGCGAGTGCCCCGCCCTCCTCGCCCACCGGCGGACCCTCCTCGGCGGGCTGGAACACGAAGAGGACGGTGCCGGGGAGCCGGTCCCGCACGCCGGCGAGGACGGTCGCCGCGCCGAGCAGCATCGCCGTGTGGCAGTCGTGGCCGCAGGCGTGCGAGACGGGGAACGGGCCGCCCGGGTAGTCGGCGTCCACGACCGTGGAGGCGAATTCCGTCCCGCACAGGTCCCTGACCGGCAGCGCGTCCGTGTCCGCGCGCAGCGCGACGACACGTCCCCCGCCGCCGGGCGCCGTCCCGCGCAGGACGCCGACGACGCCGTGGCCCGCGATCCCGGTGCGGACCTCGTCGAGCCCGAGGGCGCGCAGCTCGTCCGCGACGAGCCGGGCGGTGTTCACCTCCCGGTTGGACAGCTCGGGATGCCGGTGCAGGTGGTGCCGCCAGGACACCACCCGCTCCGCCGCCTTCGCGGCCCGCTCGTCCAGTTCGCCGTACACAGACTCGTCGTGGATCGCATCCGTGCTCACGAGGACTTCCTCTCGAACGTGTACCGGTTGTCGGTCGTGAGCCCGAATCTAGGGGATGCCTTGAGCGGTTACGCCCCTTCCGGACCGCTCCGCGCGATGATCGCGGCCGTGTCCACCCCGGTCGGCAGCGTGCCGAAGGCCAGTCCGCGGTCGCCGTCGAGTCGGGAGGCGCAGAAGGCGTCGGCGACGGCCGGTTCGCCGTGGCGGACGAGGAGGGAGCCCTGGAAGACGAGGGCGAGCCGCTCCACGAGGCGCCGGGCCCCGTACGCCGCCGCCTCCGGGTCGTCGCCGAGCCCCGCGAGATCCTTGCGGAGGCCCGCCACCGCCGCGTCGAGGCGGCGGTCGGCGCCCGCGCCCCGGTCGACCTCGGCGAAGTACGCCTCCACCGCCTGCGGCTGACGGGACATCGCGCGCAGCACGTCGAGCGCCGCCACGTTCCCCGAGCCCTCCCAGATGGAGGGCAGCGGGGACTCACGGTAGAGCCTCGGCAGGCCCGAGTCCTCGACGTAGCCGTTTCCGCCCAGGCACTCCAGCGCCTCCGCCGCGTGGGCGGGGGCCCGTTTGCACACCCAGTACTTGGTGACCGCGAGGCCGAGCCGCCGCAACTGCTCCTCCTCCGCGTCGCCCCGCGCAGCCCGGTCCACCGCCCCCGCGAGCCGCAGCGCCGCGACCGTCGCCGCCTCGGCCTCCACCGCCAGGTCGGCCAGGACGTTCCGCATCAGCGGCTGGTCCACGAGCCGCGCGCCGAACGTCTCGCGGTGCGTGGCGTGGTGGACGGCCTGGACGAGCCCGAGCCGCATCCCGGACGCCGAGCTGATGGCGCAGTCGAGCCGGGTCATGTTCACCATCCGGATGATGGTGGCGACCCCGCGTCCCTCCTCGCCGACGAGGTGCCCGAGGGCACCCTCGTACTCGATCTCGGAGGAGGCGTTCGACCGGTTGCCGAGCTTGTCCTTGAGCCGCTGGAGCCGGATCGCGTTGCGGCCGCCGTCCGGCAGCACGCGCGGGACGAGGAAGCAGGAGAGGCCGCCGGGCGCCTGCGCGAGGGTGAGGAAGACGTCCGACATCGGCGCCGACGTGAACCACTTGTGCCCGGTCAGCGCGTACAGCCCCGGCTCGCCCGTGGGTACGGCCCTGGTCGTGTTCGCCCGGACGTCCGAACCGCCCTGTTTCTCGGTCATCGACATCCCGGCGATGATCCCGCGCTTCTCCGTCGGGACGCGGAGCCCGAAGTCGTACGACTCCGAGGTCAGCAGCGGCTCGTACACCTCGGCGAGCTTCGGCTGCGCGCGCAGCGCGGGCACCGACGCGTAGGTCATGGAGATCGGGCACAGGTGCCCGGAGTCCGCCTGGCCCCACACGAAGACCTTCGCCGCGCGCGCCACGTGCGCGCCCGGCCGCTCGTCGCGCCACGGCGCGCCGTGCAGGCCGTTCCGGACGGCGACGTCCATCAGCGCGTGCCAGTGCGGATGGAACTCGACCTCGTCGATCCGGTGCCCGTACCGGTCGTGGGTGTGCAGGACGGGGTGATGGCGCTCGGCCAGCCGCCCCCACTCCTGGGCCTCCGCGCCCCCGGCCAGCGCGCCGAGCGCGCGGACCTCGCCCTCGGCCCAGGCCGCGCCCTCCCGGCGCAGCGCCTCCAGGAGCGCGGGGTCGGCGGAGACGTCGTAACCGGTGAGCGGCGGTACCTGGTTGGTGACCTCATGCGTGGTCGGCATCGGGAACTCCCAGAGCTCGCAGGGTGAAGGTGACGAGTGCGGGTACGGTGTCCGGCCCGACGGCTCCGTCCGCCAGCGGGCCGACGAGCGCCTCGGCGCCCGCGCCGACCAGGGCCGAGGCCGTCAGCTCCGGGTCCTGGGCCGGCAGCTCCCCGCTCCGTACGCCCTCCGCGACGCGCGCGGCGAACACGTCGCGGAACGCGCGGCGGAAGACGAGCCGCTCGGCGTCGACGGCGGGGTCGACCGGCTCGGCGAGCAGGGCGTAGGCGAGGCGCGGCGACTTGAGGGCCCGCAGCGCGAACGTCTCGATGACCGCGACGACCCGCTCGGCCGCCGTGCGGTGAGCGGGGTGCGCGGCCGCCTCGGTGACGGCCGCGACCTCGCGGCGCACGACGGTGCGGAAGAGCTCGACGGCGAGCTCGGCCTTGCTGGGGAAGTGGCGGTACACACTGCCGGTCGCGATCCCGGCCCGGGCGGCGACCGCCGCCACCGTGCAGCCCGCGTACCCCTGCTCGGCGAGCAGCTCGCGCGCGGCGTCGAGGACCGCGGAGCGCTGGGCGTCGAGCCGGGCCTGAACGGCGGGGGTGCGTCGGTAGGGCATGGAAGAAGTGAAGCAGTGATTCACTGCTTCAACAAGGGGTCGGGTCGGGTCGTGTCTACGCTCGGGCTCCCGTCAGGTCCGTCAGCCTGAAGTCGTCGGGCAGCGGGGTGCCCAGCTCGTTGAGGGCGGTGACGAGCTTCTTCTCCTCGTACGTGAAGTGCGACTCGACGAGTGCGATGAGGCCGTCCAGTTCGCCGCGTACCCGCCGCACCTCGGCCGGGTCCGGGTCCGCGCCCGGCAGGGTGTCGAGGAGCTCCTGGAGGCGGCGCAGGAGTTCCTCCACCTGCTCGTGGTCGCGCGCGAGCTCGGCCAGTACCGGCCGCAGCGCGGGATACGTCTCGGCGAGGACGGGGAAGACGCCCTGGTCCTCGGCGGTGTGGTGGCGGGTCAGCGCGGTGCAGAAGGCGAGGCAGTGCGCGCGGAGGCTCCGGGGGCGGTCGGCCCCGCCGGAAAGGGAGGCGTCCACCTCCTCGCGGAGGCGGGACAGCTCCTCGCGGAGCCAGATGTGGACGTCGACGAGCTGGTTCCCGAACGCCGCCAGGCGGTCGGACGGTTGGGGGCTTGTGGTCATCCGATGATGTTCGCACCGGACGCCGAACGCCGCACACCCCCGAGCGGGACGGGGGAGTGCGGCGTTCGCGCGTGCTGAAGGGGGGTGGCTCTCGCGTCAGCCGGTGAAGACCTCGATCAGCGACCAGACCGCCAGCCCCGCCATGCAGATGCCGCCGACGCGCTGGACGGTCTTGAGCGGGACGCGCTTGGCGATGAAGCGGCCCGCGACCAGGGCGAGGGCCGAGACGGTCATGAGGGCGGCGAGCGAGCCGATCGCCGTCGACCAGGTGCCGTTGGTGGCCGCGAGGTTGGCCGTCGTGATCTGGGTGAGGTCGCCCCACTCGCTGATGAACACGGTCATGAACGCCGTCGAGAAGACGGGCCAGAAGCCCGTCACCGTACGGCCGGCCGTGTCCTCGTCCTCGTCGTCGTCCCCGCCGCGCAGCAGGACGAACGCGCCGAAACCGAACAGCAGGGCCGAGACCAGCTTCACGATCCAGCCGGGGAGCATGCTCAGCAGACCGCCGGCGCCCACGGCGATGGCGACATGGGCCAGGAAGGCGGTGGAGGTGCCGAACCAGACGTACAGCGGACGCATGCGCGTGCCCATGGCGAGGGACGCGAACATCGTCTTGTCGGGAAGTTCGGCGAGGAAGATCAGCCCGAAGGCGGTGAGGATCGCCAAGGGGTCGAGGTGCATACCGGGGCTCTCTGGTGGGTCCGGGCCCGTGGACTCCGGGCACCGCCTCGATGGGCGACGGGAGGACCACTCGGCCCGGCATGACGGACCACGCCCACGGGTACGCGGACGCGGATGATGCCTGGCCGAAGGTCTCGCCCGTCCGGCGCGTGAACGCGCACGGACCCGGTCACCGGGAACCCGGGGGCTCCAGTGTGTCGACGACCGGTTCGCAGGGCTACTCCCCTTCGCTGCTCACGAGTGTAACGGACGGGGGCGCGCGTCCAGGTAGACGCCGTCCACCTGCGGAAGTAGACACTGTCTACGCATCTTGGTAGACAAAGGGTCATGCAGGAGAACAAGACCGAAGACGATGCCGTGGGTGACGACGGGCTCCGCGCCCGGCTCGTCCGCGTCGGTGTCGATCTCGTCAACGCCGAGGGCGCCCCGGCGCTGACCCTGAGGGAGATCGCGCGCCGCGCCGGCGTCTCGCACGGCGCGCCCCGCCGCCACTTCCCGACGCACCTGGACCTCCTCTCGGCCATCGCCCGCCAGGGCTTCGCCGAACTCGCCGCCCGCGTCGCGGCCGAGGACCGGGAGGACGCCGGGCCGCGCGAGCGGATCGGCCTGCTCGCCCGCGTCTACCTCGACTTCGCCGGGACCCGGCGCGGCATGTACGAGCTGATGTTCCGGCACGACCTGCTGGAGAGCGGGCGGCTCGGGCTGCGCGAGACCAGCCTTCCGCTCTTCGGCCGCCTCGCCGGACTCGTGGCCGAGGTCCGCCCCGGGGCCGATCCCGTCCTCGTCGCGGGCGCTCTGTGGGCCAACCTCCACGGCATCGCCCAGCTCTGGCACTGGGGCAGCCTCAGGCTCGCGACCGGCGGCGACGACCCCGGCCCGCTCCTGACCGCCACGCTCGACGCCCACCTGGGACCCCTGGGTCTCACGCAGCGCGGAGGACAGGCGGGGGACACGCCGTGACCGACGCCCGCCGTGCCTCCACCCTCGCCTGCAGTGTCGTCGGCGCCGCCGTCGTCGCCCTCGACGGCACCGTCCTCACCGTGGCCCAACCCGCCCTCGGCCGGGACCTGCACGCCTCCGTCGGCCAGGTCCAGTGGACCAGTACCGCCTACCTGGTCGCCGTCGCGAGCCTCCTCGTCTTCGCCGGCCGTCTCGGCGACCGCTACGGACACCGGCGCGTCTTCGCCCTCGGCGCGCTCGGCTTCGCCGCCGCCTCCGCCGGGATCGCGCTCGCCCCCGGCATCGGTGCCGTCATCGCGCTGCGCGTGGCCCAGGGCGTGTGCGGGGCGCTGCTCCAGCCCGCGACCCTCGGCATGCTGCGCACCGCCTTCCCGCCCGAGCGTCTCGCGACCCCGATCGCCGTACGCACCGCGGCCATCGGCCTCGCCGCCGCGGCGGGGCCGGTGGTGGGCGGCGCGCTCGTGTCCGCGTACGGCTGGCGCTCGGTCTTCCTCCTCGGCGTCCCGCCGACCCTCGCGATCGGCCTCCTCGCTCTCACCACCCCCGAACCCCGCCCCGCCAGGCGAGAGCCCAGCCCCGGGATCTCCGCGCTCGACCCCCTCGGCGCCGTCCTCCTCGCCGCCGCCCTCGGTCTCCTCGTGTACGGACTCACCGACGCGGCCCACGCCACGGGAACCGCCCTCGGGCTCCTCGCCGGGGTCGCCGTCGCCGCCGTCGGTACGGTCGCCGTGCTCGTCCGGCACGAGCGCCGCACCCCGTACCCGCTCCTCCCGCCCGAACTCCTGCGGAGCAGGCCCGTCCTCGCGGGGCTCGCCGTGCTCCTCGCCGCCTCCGCGGCGCTCTTCGGTTCGCTCTTCGTCGCGACGTACTTCCTCCAGGACGTCCAGCACCTCGACCCGTTCGACTGCGCCCTGCGCTTCCTGCCCCTCGCCGCCCTCATGGTGCTCGGCGCGCCGCTGTGCCCGCCGCTCCAGCGCAGGTTCGGCCCCCGGCGCACGGCGACGGCCGGGGCGGCCCTCCTGACGCTCGGCGTCGCCCTGCTGGCCTCGCTCGACGCGACGGCCTCCGCCGTCCCGGTCGGCCTCGCCTCCGCCCTGCTCGGCGCGGGCTTCGTCGCCCTCATGGTCACCGCGACCTCCGTCGTCGTGCACCGTGCCCCGGTGGCGCACGCGGGAGTCGCCGGCGGCCTCCAGCAGACCGTCATGAACACCGGACCCGCGATCGGCGTCGCCGGCGCGACCCTGCTGCTCGCCCTCGTCCCGGACGGCGGCTTCGTCCCGGACCGGGGTGCCGCGCTGCCCGTCCTCGCGGTGGTCGCCGCCCTCGCCCTGCCGGCGGCGCTCGCCCTGCCGGGCCAGGCGCGGCGCGACGGGACACGCCCGGGAGCCACACCACCCGGGGCGGCACGACTGCCCTGCGTACGATCATGAAATGCCTCATTCCGGCCATCGGCGCTCCCGCGTCCCGGTGGAGCGCACCCAGCTGAACCTCGGGCGTGCCCTGCCGTTCGTGGTCATCGTCCTCGCGTCCGTCGCCGATGTGGCCACGCCCGACGAGGACCGGTTCGAGCGGCTCCTCGTCGTCGCGCCCGCCCTCGCCGCCGTCACCTGGAGCGTGCGCGGGACGATCCAGATCGGGCTGCTCGCCATGATCGTGCGGGCGCTGCTCACCTTCGACAGGGGCGAGGCCCTCTTCCCCGAGCTGGTCGCCAGCGAACTGTTCCTCGCCCTGGTCACCGCGGCGGCGGCCTGGGTCAGCCGGGTCCGCACCCGTTACGAGCAGGACCTCCGCGAGGTCACCGCCGTCGCCGAGGTCGTCCAGCGGGTCGTCCTGCGTCCGCTGTCCCCGCGACTGGACCGCTTCGAGCTGCACCTGCTGTACGTCGCCGCCGCGGCCAAGGCCCGTATCGGCGGCGACTTCTACGAGGCCGTCAGAGTCCCCGGAGCCGTACGGGTCATGCTCGGCGACGTCCAGGGCAAGGGGCTCGGGGCGGTCGAGACCGCGTCCGTCCTGCTCGGCTCCTTCCGTGCCCGGGTCGCCGAGGCCCCCGACCTGCCGGCCCTCGCCGACAGCCTGGACGAGGGGCTGGTCGGGTACGGCGGCTGGGACCCCGAGTCCGACGCGGCGGAGCGGTTCGCGACCGTCGTCCTCGTCGAGTTCCCCGACGACCGGGACGTCGCCCGGCTCCTCAGCTGCGGTCACCCCGCCCCGCTGGTGCAGCACGGGACCGAGGTCTCGACGGTCGACTTCTCCGATCCCTCGCTGCCGGTCAACCTCGCGGGCCTGGCGGAGAATCGCCACCACGTCGAGGAGATCCCCTTCGGCCCGGGGGACCGGCTGCTGCTCTTCACGGACGGCGTCAGCGAGACCCGCGACCGTGCGGGCACCTTCTACCCGCTGGAGACGCGGATGCGTGGCTGGGTCCGAGAACCGGCCGCCGACCTGCCCGGAATGCTTCACAAGGACCTTGCCGCGTACGGCGGGGGCGGGCTCGACGACGATGTCGCGGCCCTGCTCGTGGTCCGGGCGGACGCCCCCGCGGACCGCCCTGACACCCGGTCCTGACGGGCTTCGCCGCGTCCAAACCCGATCCGAGGGGGCGGGTTGTGTCGTTCACGCCCGACCTCGTGATTCGTGCGCTGTCCGCACGCTCTGGCCGCTCCGCGCCCCCGTGCGTGAGGCTGTCGACCGTCCGCATGACGGACAGTCAGCAGCTGTCAGCAGTCGCCAGCAGCGACCAGCAGTCCACTCGAGAGAAACGGGTGCACGTGCCCCAGGACACCCCCTTCACCCCCGGCCCGTCCGACGACTTCCCGGGCTTCCCGGACGTCGCCGCGGGGCTCACCGCCGCCGACACGGCCCGGATCGCGGCGGAAGGCCTCTGGGCCGCCGACGGATCGGTGAACCCCGAAGCCGCGCGGCTCGGCCAGACCCTCGCCACCGCTCTCCTCGACGAGAACGCGCAGGACCTGCTCCCCGCCGAACTCGCCGCGCACGTCGAGGAGGTACGCGGGGTCGCCTGGCCCGCCTACCACCGGATCGAGGTCACCGACGGCACCCGGCTCTCCGCCTTCAGCCTCCGGCAGCTCGGCCCGGGACCGCACCCGCTCGTCGTCTTCCCGGCCGGCTGGACCCCCTTCGGCTGGCCGCTGTTCCTCTGGGCGTACGGCGCCCTGGCCCGCCGGGGCTACCACGTCCTCGCCTACACGCCCCGCGGGCTCGGCTACCGGGGACTCCCGTCCACCTCCGAGGGCTTCGTCGACGTCGCGGGACCGAACGACGTCTCCGACGGCTCCGATGTCGTCGACTTCGCCGTCGACCGCTTCGGACCGAGCGTCATCGGCTTCATGGGCGAGTCCTACGGTTCCGGCATCAGCCAGCTCGTCGCCGCCCACGACCAGCGCGTGGCCGCCGTCGTCGCGCTCAGCACCTGGGGCAACCTCGCCACCAGCATGTACGACCACCGGACCCGCCACACCGCCGCCGTGAAGGCCCTTGTCGGCTTCACCGGCGGACCCGTGGAGGAGCGGTTCGACGCCGCCAACCAGGAGATCCTGCGGAAGTTCGACGCGAACGAGGACATGGAGGCCGTCGTCGACTGGGGCCGCCGCCGCGCCCCGGAGACGTACGCCCATCTGACCAACCGGAACGGCACGCCCACCTTCTTCTCCAACACCTGGCACGAGAGCCTCTTCCCGGTCAACCAGGTGCTGACCACCTTCGAGGCGCTGACGGTGCCCAAGCGCCTCAACCTCTGGATCGGCGACCACGCCGTCCCCGAGGGCGCCGGGCTCATCGGCACGCAGCCGGGGCTGGTCAACCTGCCGCTCGCGGAGGCGTACGCCTGGCTCGACCACCATCTCAAGGGTGAGCGGAACGGGGTCGAGGAGTGGGACCGGGTCTGCGGTCAGGTGATGTTCACGTACCGGACGGAGCCCGTCCTGGACCCCGGGACCGGTGAGCCGACCGGGGAGAACCAGGTCGTCGAACCCGCCCTCCGGGAGAGCCGCGCCGACTGGTCGGAGGTGACGACCGCGGTCGAGACCTTCGCCCTCACCGGTGACGGAGCGGGCGGCGGCGACGGCGCGCTCGTCACCGGCGGCGGCGAGACCACGGCCCCGCCCGAGGGTGCCGGCTGGCGGCGCTCGTTCGTGGCGGGCGTGGACACCGAGGCCACGGCCATGGACATGCCGATCATGACGACGGGTCAGGCGGAGTGGGCGGGCAACCCCAAGGTCTACGAGACGCACAAGATCGACCGCCGTCACGCCCTGGTGTGGACGAGCGAGCCGTTCCCCGCCGACGGGGGAGCGGGCGTGCCCGGCCGCAGGGTGCGGGGCATCCCGCGCCTGCGCCTCACCTTCCGCTCCACCGCTCCGTCGGCGACCCTCGTCGCCCACCTCCTCGATGTCGCCGCGGACGACACGGCCCGGATCATCAGCCACGAGCCGTGCACCGCGTACGACCTGACGCCGGACGAGGACACCACGGCGACGTGGAACCTCCAGGCCGCCGCGTACGACATCCCCGCGGGCCACCGCCTGATGCTGGTCGTCGACAGCATGGACCCGCTGTACGGGGACGAGGCCACGGTGACCTGGACGCAGACCACCATCGGCTCCCCGGACGGCCTGCCGTCCTTCCTGGAACTGCCCCTCGGCTGAGCCCCGGCCGCCACGGACAGGGAGGGGACGCGCACCGGCCGGGTGCGCGCCCCCTCCCGTCGTGGGTGCGGTTACGCCACGGGCGCCAGGCCCAGGTGCTCCCGGAGCGTCGTCCCCGTGTACGCGGTCCGGTACAGCCCCCGCTCCTGGAGCTCGGGCACGAGCAGGTCCACGATGTCGTCGAGCCCGTCCGGGATCAGGTACGGCGTGATGTTGAAGCCGTCGATGGCGCCGTGCCGTGCGAACCGGCCGAACTTCTCGGCGAGCCCCGCCGGGGTGCCCACGTGCCCGCGCTGCGGCCCGAGCTCGATGACGGTCTCGCGCAGCGACCAGCCGTTCGCCTCCGCCCGCGCCCGCCATTCGGCGATCGTCGCCCGGGGGTCCTTCACCGCGCGCGTGCCGAACGTCCCGTCGTACTCGGCGATCACCGGCTCGTCGGCGGGCAGCGGCCCGTCGGCGTCCCGGTCGGAGAGGTCGATGTTCCACACGCGGCCGGCGATGCCGAGTGCGACGGCGGGCGTGACCTGTTCGAGCCGGACCCAGCGCGCCTTCTCCTCCGCCTCCTTCTCGGTGGCCCCGATGATGATCTCCGTACCCGGCAGGTGCCGGACGGCGTCCTCGGGCCGTCCCGCCGCCCGCAGCCGGCGCCGGATGTCCTCGGCGAACGACAGGGCGTCGTCGAAGTCCGTGCCGTGCGCGGAGAAGACCACGTCGGCGTGGCGCGCCGCGAAGTCCCGGCCCTCGCCGGAGTCCCCGGCCTGGAAGATCACCGGGTGGCCCTGCCGGCTGCGCGGCAGCGTCGGGACGAGATCGACGTCGAACTGCGCCCCCTGCCGCTGTACGCGTCCCAGTGCGCCCGGCACCGACCACGAGCGGGCGTCGACCGACGGGGCGACGGCGTCCTCCGCCCAGCTGTCCCAGACGGCACGCGCCACGGAGAGGAACTCCTCGGCGCGCCGGTAGCGGTCGGCGTAGTCGAGGTAGCCGCCGCGCCGGAAGTTCTCCCCGGTCCAGGCGTTGTGCGTGGTCACGACGTTCCACCCGGCCCGGCCGCCGGAGAGCACCTCGAGGCTCGCGAAGCGGCGCGCGAGGTCGGCCGGCTCGTTGAAGGTGACGTTGGAGGTGGAGACGAGACCGATGCGCTCGGTTCCGGCGGCGAGCGCCGACAGCTGGGTGATCGAGTCGGGGCGGCCGGCGATGTCGAGCTCGTGGACGCCGCCCTCCGACTCGCGCAGCCGCAGCCCGTCACCGAGGAAGAAGGCGTCGAACAGGCCGCGTTCGGCCGTGCGTGCCACCTGGAGGAAGGAAGCGGGGTTGATCTGCGAACCGCTCGACGGGTCCGACCAGACGGTCCAGTGGTTCACCCCCTGGAAGAAGACCCCGAAGTGGAGCTGTGCGTCGGGGCGGGGGACGTCGGTGGGATCGGTGCGGGTCATCGGGACTCCTCCCCAACGAGAGCGGTGGCGTCGGCGGTGGCGACGGTGGTGGTGGCGAAGCGGTTCTCGGGGCGGGGGAGACCCAGCGAGGTGCGCAGGGTCGTACCCGGCAGCGGGCGGGTCGCGAGCCGCCGTTCGAACAGTTCGGGCAGGACGCGCCGGGACAGGACCGACAGGTCCTCGTCGATGACGAGGGGAAGGAGCCGCACGCCGTCGACATGGGCGGCGAGTTCGGCGAGCAGCGCCACCAGGCCCTCGGCCGGGCCCGTGTACCGCAGCCGGTCCGGGCGCCGCTCCCAGGGCGCGTACCGCTCCAGGTCCGCTATTCGCTCGTCGGCGGTCTCCCGCGGGGTGTCGAGGGCGACCTCGATCTCGGCGAAGGCCAGCGGCACACCGGAGTCGGCCGCCGCCTCGATCGTCGCGGCCGTCGTGGGCCCGCCGACGAGGGCGACGTCGACGAGGCCGGGCGGGACGAGGCCGGGGTGGGCGAGGACCACGGGGCGGCCCTGCGGAGGGCGCGGGACGATCGACGGGCCCCGCACGGAGTAGGTCTCGCCGGTGAAGTCGATGGCGTGGAGCCGCGTGCGGTCCAGGTAGCGGCTGGTGGGCACCGACCGGATCACCGCGTCGTCCTCCCACGAGTCCCACAGGTCCCGTACGACCTGCAGGCCGTCGCGGGCCTCGCGGGCGAGCGCCTCGGGGCCCTCGACGAGGGGGCGCCCCCAGGCCCGCGCGGCGGCCGGGTCGTCCTCGACGCCCACGACCCAGCCGGCGCGGCCGGCCGAGACGTGGTCGAGGGAGGCCAGCTGGGTGGAGATGTGGAAGGGCTCGGCGTACGTGGTGGCGACGACGGGAGCGACGCCGAGGACGCTCGTCGACGCGGCGGCGAAGGCGGCGCGCTCGACGGCGCCGACGCGGCCCACGGGACCGGCGTCGGACTCGGGCGGAAGGATCGAGTCCTCGAACGTGACGAGGGTGAACCCGGCGTTCTCGGCGGCGGCCGCCGTGCGGGCGGTCCGACGCGGCGTCAGGAGCTCGCCGGGGGCGTGCGCGGCACGCCGCCACGCGGCCGGATGAGCGCCGTCGCCGTCGAGTTCGACGGCCAGACGCAGGGCAGGGCGGGGCATGGGAAGTCCTTCCGGAAGGCAGTGACGTGCGACGGCCCCGGGGCGCGGAGACGCGCCACGGCGAGGCCGTGCGGAAAGAGGTCACGGAACGCGCGGACCCGGGCCCGGTGAGGGCGGGGTCAGGCGCTGACGGAAGGACAGATGGCCGAAGACGTACGGCAGAAGTCGACGTGACGCCGGCAGACGAGCGGCCCGGCGGTCCGGGCGGGGCGGAGCGCCGCCGTCGCGTTCGCTGCGTACATGTGCGCCTCCCCCCTGGTCTCGTTCCCTTCACCTTAGGCAGGCGGGCTTCCGTACTGTCAAGGCCTTTCCCAGCTGGTGGGACCTTCCAGGGGGTAGCAGGGGAAGGGAACTTGGCGCACGGCGAGCCGCTCACGGATACGTCCCCGGGAGGAGGTGCCCGCCCCGAGAAGTCCCCTACGGTGCGCCCATGACCTTACTCACCCGGGCGGCCACCACCGCCGTCCTCGCCTTCTCGCTGGTCCTGTCCGGAGCCGCCCTCACTGCGGCGGCTCCGCCGGCCGCGACACCGTCGCCCGCCGCGACGGTCTCCTCCACCGCGACGGTCTCGCCCACCGTGGCGGACCCGTCCTCGGCCGCGACCCTGCCGGAGCCCACGGGGCCCTACGCCGTGGGCACCACCGTCCTGTCGCTCGTCGACCGGTCCCGCACCGACCCCTGGGTCCCCGCCGCCGACGGGCGCGAGCTGATGCTGAGCCTCCACTACCCGGCCGTCCGCCGGGACGGCGGGCGCCCCGCCCCGTACGCCACCGGCGAGGAGGCGCGGCTCCTCACCGAGGCGCTCGGCATCGGCGGAGCCGTCCCCGGCGAGGCGCTCGCCCGGATGCGCACGCACGGCGCGACCGACGCCCGCCCGGCGCCCGGCCGGTACCCGCTCGTGCTGCTCTCGCCCGGATTCGGCGCCTCGCGCTGGACGCTGACGCACCTGGCGGAGGACCTCGCCTCACGCGGCTACGTCGTGGCCTCCGTCGACCACGCCTACGAGTCGTACGGGATCTCCGTCCCCGGCGGCCGCACCCTCACCTGTGTCGCCTGCACCGCGCTCGACGTGGACGGCGTGCACCCGAGTGTGGTCACCAGCACCCGCGCCGCCGACATGCGCTTCGTCCTCGACCGGCTGATCGGACCCCGACCCGTCTGGCGCCACGCCCGCGTCATCGACGCCCGCCGCGTCGGTATGGCCGGACACTCGATCGGCGGGGCGAGCGCGGCCACCACGATGGCCGCGGACCCGCGCGTCGACGCCGGGGTGAACATGGACGGGGCCTTCTGGGAGGACCTGCCGACGGAGGGGCTGCGAGGCCGCCCGTTCCTGATGCTCGGCACCCACGACGGCACGCATCTGCCCGGCGGCGAGGACGCCAGCTGGGACCGGACGTGGCCGAGGCTCGACGGCTGGAAGCGGTGGATCACCGTGGCCGGAGCGGAACACTTCACGTTCTCGGACTATCCCGTGATCCAGAACGGATTCGGGCTCCCCGGCCCCGCGCTGCCGCCGGACCGGGCGGTGGCCGTCACCCGGACCTATGTGGCCGCGTTCTTCGACCGGCACCTCAAGGGCCGGGAGCGGCCCGTGCTCGACGGACCGACGCCCGGGAACCCCGAGGTGCACTTCCAGGGCCGGTAGCAGCCGGCCCTGGGACAGGGCTCAGGAACGGTACGGGGTGTTCGCGGCCGCCCAGTCCGCGAGGACGCGCGCCGAGGCTGCCACCGACTCGCGCCAGGTGCGGTCCGCGCCCTCGCCCGCCTCGTCGCTGACGTGCTTCACGATCCGCAGCGGGACACCGGCGAGCTCGGCGGCGGTGGCCAGCGCGTACCCCTCCATGTCGACGAGGGACGCCCGCTCCGCGAGCCGGGCGCGGGTGTCCTCGTCGTTGATGAACGAGTCGCCGGTGGCCAGGACCACCTCGCCGCCGTCCGCCAGGGACAGGGGTTCGCCGTACGCCCCGCCGACGAGGGCGGCGAGGAACTCGCCGTCGAAGTCGTGCTGGATCACCGTGCCGACGACGTACGTGCCGCTGAGGCCGGGGCGCAGCGCGCCCGCCGTGCCCAGGTTCACGATCTCGGACGGCCGGGGTCCCTGGGCGAGGACGGTCGAGAGGGCGGTCGCGGCGCTCACCTTGCCCATGCCGGTGAGCAGCACCGGAAGATCCGTGTCCAGGAACTGCGCCTCCTCCTTGAGGGCGAGGACGAGCAGCGGACGGTCGGCGGTGATCTTTCCGATGAGTTCCATGGAGGACACGCTAGTTCGACAGCCCACTCGTCGTACAACCGGGTCATCCGATCCTGTACGGGGCGGGTGGAGGTCCCGCCGGGTCAGACCGGCACGAGGCGGCCGATCAGCGCGCCCAGCTGCCGGGCGTTCCGGCACGGCCGCATGTCCACGACCTCGGCGTACGCCGGGGCCTCCGAGTCGCCCGTGCCCCACAGGGAGGGCTGCTCCGGGTTGAGCCAGTGGACGCGCTTCGCGCGGTCCGCGACCCGTCTCAGGGCCGGGAGATTCGGGTCCGCGCGGTTGGTCCGGGCATCGCCCAGGACGAACAGGACCGTGCGCGGCCCGATCGCGTCCGCGTACCGGTCGGCGAACTCCCCGAGTGCCGTCCCGTAGTCGCTCTGCCCGTGCCACCCGGTCACCTCGGCCTCCGCGAGGATCCGGTCGCCGAGGCCCGCCGGGTCCGCCCCGCCGCGTGCGACGAGGTCCGTGACCTCGTCGACCTGGTTGACGAACGCGAAGACCCGTACCCGGCTGAACTGGTCGTGCAGGGCCTGCACCAGCAGCATCGTGAACTGCGCGAAACCGGCCACGGAGCCCGAGACGTCGCACAGCAGCACCAGCTCGGGACGCCCCGGCCGGCGCCGCCGCAGCACGGGGCGGACCGGGACGCCACCCGTGGAGAGGGAGCGCCGCAGCGTCCGCCGCAGGTCGATCTCGCCGCGCGCCGCCCGTCGCCGCCGGGCCGCGAGCCGGGTGGCCAGCTTCCGCGCCAGCGGCCGTACCGCACGGCGCAGTTCGTCGAGCTGGGCCCGGCCGGCGAGGAGGAAGTCCACACCGTCCGCCGTGCCGGCGACCGCCCGCCGCGCGACCCGGTCCCGGCCCTGCCGCTCGGCGACCCGCCGCCGCGCCTCGGTCCGTACCCGCTCGCGGAACGCCTCGATGCTCCGCCGGATCTCGTCGTCGAGCAGCCGGTCGGTGAAGTCGGGCTCGTCCGCCGCGCGCCTCCGGGCGTCCCGCACCCGGGCGAGCAGGGTCTCGGGACGCAGCCTGGCCAGCGTCTGGTACGAGGACCAGCCGTCCGACTCCGGACCGGAACCGAAGCCGCCGAAGCCCCCCACCGCCTCGGCCGCCAGCCGGTCGAGGGCGGCCCCGTCGGCGGCGGCGAGCGCGGCGGCGATCCGCTCCCGCAGGCTCGCGAGGTCGGACGAGCCCCTCTCACCGATTTCACCGTCGCCGGTGTAACCGCCGCCCAGCGGGAAGTACAGGTCGAAGACGTGGTCGAACACCCGGCGCTGCCGCTCCCCGTGCAGCAGGGTCGCCGCGAGCGCCTCCCGCATCCGCTCCCGGTCCGTGAACCCGACCGCTTCGAGCGCGAGGCCGGCGTCGACGGTCTCGCCGGTGCCGATCCCGAAGCCGTGGTCGCGCAGCGCCGCCACCAGTCCGGTCAGCCGAGCCGTGACCCCGGCGGCGCCGCCCGGGCTCACACCGCGTCCAGGTCGAGCTTCGCCGCCGCCTTCACGATGTCGTCCTGGTGCTTGAGGAGGACGCCGAGGCTGTCCCGTACGAGCTCCTCGTCGAGCCGGTCGGCACCGAGCGCGAGGAGGGTGCGGGCCCAGTCGATCGTCTCGGACACGGACGGCACCTTGCGCAGGTCCATGGCCCGCAGCGAGCCCACGACCCGGACGACGGACGCGGCGAGCGCCGCGTCGAGACCCGGCACCTTGAGGGTGACGATCCGGCGCTCCAGGTCCTCCTCGGGGAAGCCGATGTGCAGGAAGAGACAGCGGCGCCGGAGCGCCTCGGACAGCTCACGGCTCGCGTTCGAGGTGAGGACGGTGAACGGTCGTCGTACCGCCGTGATCGTGCCGAGCTCCGGCACGGTGACCTGGAAGTCGCTCAGGACCTCCAGGAGCAGGCCCTCCACCTCGACGTCCGCCTTGTCGGTCTCGTCGACGAGGAGCACGGTCGGCTCCTCGGAGCGGATGGCGGTCAGGAGCGGCCGGGGGAGGAGGAACTCCTCGGAGAAGACGTCCGTCCGCGTCTCGTCCCAGCTCTCGCCCCGGCCGGCCGTGATCCGCAGCAGCTGCTTGGCGTGGTTCCACTCGTAGAGGGCGCGGGACTCGTCGACGCCCTCGTAGCACTGGAGGCGCACGAGCCGTGCCCCCGTCGCCTCGGTCACGGCCTTCGCGAGCTCCGTCTTGCCGACGCCCGCGGGGCCCTCGACGAGGAGGGGCTTGCCGAGCCGGTCGGCGAGGAAGACGGTGGTGGCGACGGCCCGCGAGGCGAGGTAGCCGGTCGCGGCGAGCCGCGCGGCGACGTCGTCGACGGAGCTGAAGAATCCGGTCGTCATGGCGGTCCCCCCGGGGAGTGGATGTCCGTACCGGCTTTTACCAGCCAGTAGCATCAGTCGTACTTGATCAGATCCACCCGCACCGCACAAGGCGACCCCAGGCCCGTCCCCGCGCGCCGCACGCGGCCCGCTGGTGCAATGGGGGAACCGGAAGGCGCCGCCCCGACGTGCGGGCGGTGGCGGTGGAGGTGTCGTGACGGAACAGGACGAGGTGTTCCTGTCCAGGGCTCGGGCGGAGTCCCTCCTGTCCAGGATGCGGACGATGGAGCAGGCGGTCGCCGAGATCGGCACGACGCTCGACGAGACCCACACCTGCCGAGAACTCGCCGCCTTCCTCATGCGGAACCTGGGCGGCTCCGTCGCGGTCGACCTGTACGCCGAGCAGGGCGCCCGGGCCCGGCGGGCGGCCACGGCGACCGCGCCCGGGCCCACGCCCCGGGCGGGCACCCGCACGGACACCCTCAAGGCCCCCCTCGCCGTCACCGACGACGACAAGCCCGTGGGCGTCGTCACCGCCACCCGCGCCATCTCCGCCCCCTTCACCTTCGACGAGTCCGCCGCCCTCCACCACGCCGCCCGCCTCGCGGCCCGGCACATCGGCCACGCGCGCCGGCTCGCCGCCACCGAGAGCACCGCGCTCCACCTCCAGCGCGCCCTCGTCGCCGAACCGGGCCGTCCGCACCCCAACCTGGAGACAGCCGGCGGCTACCTGCCCGTGGGGCACCAGGCGCTCGTCGGCGGCGACTGGTTCGAGACCGTACGGCTCCACTTCGGCCGCACGCTCCTCGTCGTCGGCGACGTCATGGGCCACGGCCTGGACGCGGCCGTCGACATGAACGCGTACCGCACGGCGCTGCGCGAAGTCGCCGCGACGGACCTGCCCCCGCACCGGGTCCTGCGCCACCTCGACTCGGTCGTCGCCGAGGACGACCTCCGCCGCCCCGCGACCTGTCTGCTCGTCCGGGTCGACCCGGCGCGGGGAACCGCGACCTTCGCCAGCGCCGGGCACCTGCCGCCCGTGGTCTTCGGCGCGGACGGTTCGGCGGAACTCGTCGATCTCCCCGTCGGCCCGCCGCTCGGCACCGGCGTCGGCGGCTACGAACCCGTCACGCGCCCCCTCACCCCCGCCGAGACGCTGCTGCTCTTCACCGACGGCCTCGTCGAGCGCCGGGGCGAGGACATCGACGCTTCCCTGGACCGCCTCGCCTCCCTCCGCCTCGCGCCGGACCCGGGCCCCGAACAGGTCGTCGACGCCGTGCTCCACCGCCTCGACGCCCACCGTGCCGAGGACGACGTGGCCGTCCTCGCCGCCCGCGTCCGCGCCCGCCCGACGGCGCACTGAGCCCCGCCCGGCCGACGTCGGAAAAGGCGAACGGACCCGGCCCGGATGCCTGTTTCACGCCTGGGCGGGATTCTTTCGCCGCGACGCTTGTGCGTGGCCCCGGCGCCCGGCACGCTCCTCGTATGAACACGGCCAGGCATGCCAGTGAACGTCTGATGAGCTGGCCCTCGCTGACCCCCGGCCGCGCCCACTGCGGCGCCGAGCTCGGACTCGGCACGGAGACAGAGGAAATCGTCCACTTCCACGGAGAACACGAGGCCGACGTCCACCTCACCCGGGCCATGGTCGCCAAACTGCGCCCCGCCCTCCTCGGGTCGAGCGCGGTCCGACTGCGCGCCGGATCCGGGTGGGTGACGGTCCGTCTGGACATGGGCTCGGACATCGACCTGCTCGCCACCCTGGTGAGCGCCGCCCTCCAGGCCAACGGCGTCCCCGACTCCGCCCCGGACGGCTGCACCCGCACCCTCCCGGTCCCTGGCAACCGCTGACGGCGGACCGGAACCTACTGCGGCACCGGGAAGAGCATGCAGGTGCTGGTGGCGTGCGCGAGGAGCCGGTCCTGCGCGTCGTAGAGACCGGCCTCCGCGAGCGCCGTGCGACGCCCGCGCGACAGCACCGTGCCGACCGCGCGGACCTTGCCGGTCTCCGTGGTGATCGGCCGCAGGAAGCGCGTCGACAGGTCGAGCGAGGTGTACGCCATGCCCTGCGGAAGCGTCGAGTGGACCGCGCAGCCGGCCGCCGAGTCGAGCAGCGTCGCGTACACCCCGCCGTGGACGCTCCCGATCGGGTTGTAGTGCTCCTCGCCCGGCTCGATGGCGAACACGGCCCGCCCCTCCTCGACCTCGTCGAGGGAGAAGCCGAGCAGGGCGGCGAGCGGCGGCCCCGGCAGTCGGCCGGCCACGATCTCGCGCAGGAAGTCGATCCCCGCCATCGTCGCCGCCGCCTTCGCGCTGTCCGCCGGGTCCTGCCACTCCACCGTCCGTGACCGCACTGTCATCGCTCCGCTCCCGCTCCCACCTGGCTGACTCTGTACCGCGAAGCTAGCCCTGCCGTCAGCTGACTGTCAACGACGCAGCCAGGTGGCTACAGTGTGACGATGAAGTGGCTGGAGACGGACACGGCGAACTGCCCGGTGGGCCGCACCCTTGACCTGGTGGGCGAGAAGTGGAGCCTGCTCATCGTGCGGGACGCCTTCAACGGCGTCCGCCGCTACGACGAGTTCCGCCGCCACATCGGCCTCTCCGAGGCCGTCCTCGCCGACCGCCTTCGCAAGCTCGTCGCCGCCGGCATCCTGCGCGCCGAGCCCTACCGCGAACCGGGCGCCCGGACCCGCTACGAGTACCGCCTCACCTCCAAGGGCGTCGACCTCTGGCCCGTCCTCCTCGCCCTGAAACAGTGGGGCGACACCCACGCGCCCGACCCCGACGGACCCGTACTCGACATCCACCACACCGACTGCGGCGCACCCGTCCGCGTCGTCGTCCGCTGCGAGGGCGAGGACCAGGCCACCCTCACACCCCGCGAGGTCACCGCCCGCCCCGGCCCCGGAGCCCGCCCCGCCCCGCGGTGACGACACCCTTTCGGCGGTACGGGGGAGGGGTCCGACCGCCCACGCGGGTACCCCACGAACCATGCCCCCCACACCCGGCCCGCCGGACGACGCCGCCCCCGCCGAACACGGCCACTGGTTCCACCGTCTCCACACCCGCGTCGTCGCCTCACCGGTCGGACTCGCCTGGAACCGCGGCCGCGCCATGGAACTCATGCACCGCGCCATGGGCTTCGCCGCGCTCAGTCTCCTCACCCTCGTCCCCCTCCTCATCGTCGTCGCCGCGGCGGACCTCGCCAGCGGCCAGGGCTTCGCCCGCTGGCTCATCCAAGGCCTCGGCGTCACCGAGGTCTCCCAGGAGGAGGTCGAGCGGCTCTTCGGCCAGCCGGGGCAGGCCCTGCAACGCACCACCGCCTTCGGCCTCGCCGCCCTCGCCGCCTTCGGCGTCACCTTCGGCTCCGCCGTCCAGACCGGCTACGAACGCGTCTGGGACCTCCCCACCGCCCGCTGGCACACCATGTGGCGCCACGTCGTCTGGCTCGCCGTCCTCGTCGGGGCACTGCTCCTCTTCGTCACCACCCCGACCCCCGAGGAATCCCCGGCCCTCGTCACCACCCTCGTCGCCCTGACCGACCTCGCCGGCACGTTCCTGTTCTTCTGGTGGTCACAGCGCTTCCTCCTCTGCGGCCGCGTCCGCTGGCGCGCCCTCGCCCCCGGCGCCGCGCTCACCGCGCTCGGCCTGCTCGGCCTGCGGATCTTCTCCCAGCTGGTCTTCTCCCCGCTCATCGCCTCCAACGCCGTCACCTACGGCCAGTTCGGCACCGTCCTCGTCCTCCAGTCCTGGCTCGTCGGCGTCGGCTTCGTCGTCTACGGAGGCGCCCTCGTCGGACGCCTCGCCCACGAACACCTCGTCACCCGCCGCCTGCGCCGCCGCACTTGACCTCACTGGTCCCGGCGCCGCACCGCGAGCACCGTCACCACCGCCGCGCCCAACGCCCATGCCCCGTACACCAGCCACGCGCCACCGGCCGTCCACGGATACGGCTGCTCCGGAGCGAAGCCGGTCGGCGCCAGCCGCTGCCACGCGTGGAACGGCGTCGCGTGCGCCAGGACCGCCGAGAGATACCGGTCGTCCCCGAGCACCACCGGGACCAGCAGAAGCAGCACCACCGAGGCCACGATCGCCCCCGCGCTCTGCCGGACCAGCGACCCGAGCGCCATCCCGACCAGCGCGCAGACCGGGGCGAGCAGTGCCGAGGCGACGACGACCCGCAGCGCCCCCTCGTCCGCCACGGACACGCCGGCACCCCGAACCGCGAGGATCGCCTGCGACGCCCAGAAGGACACCCCCGCGACCACCGCCCCGAAGCCGGCCTGCACCGCCGCCACGACGAGGACCTTCGCCGACATCAGCGAACCCCGCGCCGGTACCGCCGTGAACGTCGTGCGTATCAGCCCCGTCCCGTACTCGCCGACCACCGCCACCGCCCCCATCGCGGCCGCGCACAGGATGAGCACCATCGCCGCGTTCCCCGTGAACGCGTCCCACAGCCCCTGACCGTTCCGCAGGAACGCGTCCCGGCTCTCCGCGTCGTACTGCGACCAGTACCGGTAGTGGTCCCAGGCGGTGCCCACGTTGAAGGCCGACACGGCCAGCGCGCTCAGCAGCAGCGACCAGACCGTCGACCGCAGCGACCACAACTTGAGCCACTCCGAGGCCAGCAGATCGCGGAAGCGGGCCCGGGGCTCCCCAGCCCGTATGTCGGAAGGAACGGACGTGAGGGAGGCGGCGGACGGCGTGAGGGTCTTCATCGGGCGTCTCCTGCCAGGTACTCGACACTGTCGGCGGTCAGTTCCATGAACGCCTCCTCCAGGGAGGCCGTGCGCGTGGTCAGCTGGTCGAGCGGTATCCGGTGCTCCAGGGCGAGTTCCCCGATACGCGAGGCCGTCAGCCCGGTCACCGTCAGCAGGCCGATTTCCTCGTCGACCACCGCACCCGCTCCGAGCAGCACCGACGCCAGGTCCGAGCGGTCCCGGGTCCCGACCGTCACACTGGCCTGCCGGCCCCGCGCGGAGAACTCCGTCAGGCTTTCTGCCGCGATCAGCGTCCCCCGGCCGATGACCACCAGGTCGTCCGCCGTGTGCTCCATCTCCGTCATCAGATGGCTGGAGACGAAGACAGTGCGCCCCTCCACTGCGAGCCGCCGGAAGAGCCCCCGCACCCACTTCACACCCTCGGGGTCGAGGCCGTTGAGCGGCTCGTCGAAGAGCAGCACCGGCGGGTCGCCGAGCAGCGCGCCCGCTATCCCCAGCCGCTGCCGCATCCCCAGGGAGTACTCGCCGATCCTGCGCCGGGAGGCCGCCGCGAGTCCCACCTCCTCCAGGACCGTGTCGACGCGGGACATCGGGATGCGGTTGCTCCGCGCGAGGACTCCGAGGTGGGCCCGCGCCGTCCGCCCGGGGTGCACGTCACCGGCGTCCAGGAGCGCGCCGACGTGCCGGAGCCCGCGCGGCCGGTCCGTGAACGGCCGGCCGTCGACCGTCACCGAGCCGCTCGTCGGCTCGTGCAGCCCCAGGATCATCCGTAACGTCGTGCTCTTCCCCGAGCCGTTGGGCCCGAGGAAGCCCGTGACGATGCCCGGCCTGACCGTGAACGTGAGTCCGTCGACGGCCGTCTTCGCGCCGTAGCGCTTCGTGAGTTCCTTCGCTTCGATCATGCGGACCACGATGCCGTCGCGACCCCGCCCCCGGCATCGGACCAGCAGTGACAATCGACGGCCCGCACTGTCACCCGTGGTTGTACAACCCTCGGCCGATGTCCCCACCGGGCGAACCGCTTTACGATCACCGCATGTCCGCCACCTCGTCAGCTTCGTTACGCAAGAGGGTCACACCTGGCGGGTGGGTCGCGATCGCCTGGTTCGCGGGTGTCCTCTTCACCTGCCTGCTCCGGCTCCGTCTACCCGGCCAGGACAGAGCCGATGTCATCGTCGGCGAGCTCTTCCTGCGCTGGGACGGCATCACCATGCTGGTCCTCGCCTCGGCCCTCGCCCTCGGCGGCAGCGCCCTTCTGTCCCGCCGCCCGACCACCGCGCTCGGGCTCCTCCTGGGCGCCGCGGTCGTCGCCGCGACCCCGCTCGGCGTCACCGGCATCCCGTACGCCCAGTACCTCGCCGTCGACGTCGCGCTCCACGCCATCGCCGTCGCCCGCCCGCCCCGCGAGGCCGCCCGGGCGCTCCTCGTCTCCCTCGGCGTACTCGTCGGGTACCTCGCCGTCCGACTGCTCGCCGGCTGGAGTGTCGGCATCACCAACGCCCTCGGCGTGGCCCTCGCCGCCGTCGTCGCCTGGCTCCTCGGCCGCTCGGAGCGGCTGAGCCGGCAGTACGCCGAGCGGAGCCGTGCCCAGGCCGCCGAGCAGGCCGTCATCGCCGAACGGCTCCGCATCGCCCGCGAGATGCACGACACGGTCGCCCACAGCATCGGCATCGTCGCCCTCCAGGCCGGAGCCGCCCGCCGGGTCATCACCACCCAGCCCGAATCGGCCCGTCAGGCGCTCGGCGAGATCGAGACGGCGAGCCGCGAGACCCTGGCGGGCCTCCGACGCCTGCTCGGCGCGCTGCGCACGGCCGAGGGTGCGGGGGAGGGCACGACGGCAGCCGGCGGCAGACCTCCCGGCGCCCCGGCCACAGCCCAACCGAGCGAGACGCGCGGGCTTCCCGAGATGCCCGGACTCGCCGCCCTCGACCGGCTCGCCGAGGTCACCGGCGCCGCCGGAGTGCGGGTCACGGTGCGCCGTGTCGGCACCCCTCGGCCCTTGCCGCCGGAGATAGACCTCTCCGCCTTCCGCCTGGTGCAGGAGTCCGTCACCAACGTGGTCCGCCACTCCGGTGCCGACTCCTGCACCGTGACCGTCGACCACCGGGACCCCGAAGCCGTCGCCGTCACCATCGAGAACCCCGGCTCCGGTCACATTCCCGGCCGCGATCGCGACCACCCCGGCGGAGGCTCGGGCTACGGACTCGTCGGTATGCGCGAGCGCGTCGCCCTCCTGCGCGGAGACTTCCGCGCCGGCCCCCGCCCCGACGGTGGCTACGGCGTCACCGCCCGCCTTCCTGTCCCCTCTCTCCCCGCAGGAGCCAGCACCCGATGACCGACACCGCCATCCGCGTCGTCCTCGCCGACGACCAGCCGCTCGTCCGGACCGCCCTCCGCATGGTCATCGCCGACACGCCCGACCTCGATGTCGTCGGTGAGGCCTCCGACGGTGCCGAAGCCGTGAAGCTCGTCGAGGAGACCGGTGCCGACGTCGTCGTGATGGACCTGCGGATGCCCGGCACCGACGGCATCGAGGCCACCCGGCTCGTCACCTCCGGCGCGACCGGGGCCCGCGTCGTCGTCCTCACCACCTTCGACGACGACGACCACGTCTACGGAGCGCTGAGCGCCGGAGCCTCCGGTTTCCTGGTCAAGGACATGGCCCTGGACGACATCCTCGCCGCCGTCCGCGTCGTCGCCTCCGGCGACGCTCTCATCGCCCCCAGTGTCACCCGGCGCCTCATCAAGCAGTTCACCGACCGCCCGCGCACCGAGTCCGCCCCCGCGCGCCCCGTCGCGGGCATCACCGAACGTGAGCGCGAGGTCCTGACCCTCGTCGGCCGCGGTCTGTCGAACACGGAGTTGGCCGCCGAACTCCACATCAGCGTCGCCACCGCGAAGACGTACGTCACCCGCCTGCTCGCCAAGCTCGACGCCCGCGACCGCGTCCAACTGGTGATCATCGCCTACGAAGCCGGTCTGGTCTCCACCGGCTGAACCGACCGAACTGGCAGAACCGGCCGCACCGGCGGTCGCCGCGCGCGGAACGATCACACGATCCGGTGGATCCGCACGTGAGCGGCCCACTGCCGGCCCCGGGCCCGCTTGGATGGAATCTTCCCCAACGGCCCGTCGAGAGAGAGCCGCCCATGACGAACACCTGGCTGCCACCCGTCGAGTACGTCGAGACCCTGCCGAGAGCCACCGCCTACGCCTGTCTCTACTTCACGGACACGGCGGGCCGGCCCTTCCAGATCCGTGCCAGCGACCACACCCGGCGGTGGCAGTGGCCCGGCGGGAACATGGACCCGGGGGAGACCCCGTGGGAGACGGCGGTACGGGAGTGCCGCGAGGAGACCGGGATGGTCTTCACGGGCGAACAGCGGCTCCTCGGCGCTCACTTCGTGAGCGACCGGGGCGAGGAGTGGCCCGCCAACCACATCGGGTTCATCTTCGACGGCGGGGAGCTGACGGACGAGCAGATCGCCGCAGTCGTCCTCGACCCCGGCGAGCACAGCGAGTACAGCCTCCGCACCCTGGAGGAGTGGGAGCGGGAGATGGAACCGGGTGACTTCGCCCGCCTCGCCGAGATCCATGAGGCCCGCGGCGCGGGTTCGACCGTGTACGTGGAGACCGCGCCCGGCGACGGCTGAGCGGCCAGGGGTGGCCCGTCCCCGCGGACGGGCCACCCCCGGGCCGGTGAGACGGCTCAGGCCGGGCAGCCGGCCGGCGGGTGGGCGATGTCGACCACGAGCCGCTCCGGCGAGTGCAGCCGGAACGTCTTGTAGACCGGCTTGGTGTCGAAGGCGGCACCGATCGAGACGACCCCCTCGAAGTCACCGGTGAGGGCGACTCCCTTGAGTGCCGGGAGACGGGTCTTCAGCAGCGAGGGCCCTTGGTAGACGTTCCTTCCGTCCTCGTCGTGGGCGGCGGCGGGGGAGAGCGTGATCGAGAGGAAGTACCTCCCCGCGAGCGGTACCCGCTGCCCGGAGCCGTCGTAGGACAGGTCACCGACCTGCCGCACGGTGACCGGGGGCATGGCGCCCCGGACGTCGACGACGAGCCGGTCGAAGGTGGAATGCCCGCCCCATCGGACGTTGACCACCTGGGTCGTCGTGGGCGGCGACGCCGACCGGGTCGGCGCGTGGGCCGCGCCCGCCGGGATCGTGACGCCGACACCGGCGGTCAGGAGGATCCCCGCGGTGACGGCCGCGAGAGCGTGACGGTGATGCATGACGTCCCCCGTTTCTGCTGCGCTGGGGACAGTGGTGTCACTGGTGAAGCCACCCGCCATTCATCGTACGGTTCCACCCGATATGCCGGATATCGCGATAAGAGTTCCTCATGTGCTGGAGCGCGACGGCCGACCTCTGGGCGGGCCTCGGGATCGGTGCCGTGGGGGTCGCCTCGATCGCCTCCGTACGCCGCGCCGGAGACCTCCCGCTCGCCGCCCTGCCCCTTCTCCTCGGCGCCCACCAGGTCGTCGAGGCCGCCGTCTGGCACTCCGGGGGCGGTGCCGGGCCCGCCACACTCGCCCGGGCGGTGATCGCGCTCCCCCTGCTGCCCGTCTGGATCCCCGTCGGCGTCGTGACGGCCGCCCGTCCCGTCGACCGGCGGCGGCTCGCTGTCCCGCTCCTCGCCGGGATCGTCACCGCGGCCGTCCTCGCGTACCGCCTCGCCACGCACCCCGTGTCCGCCAGCGTCCACGGCCACACCCTCGGCTACGTCGTCGACCTGCCGTACGCGCCCCTGGTCCTCGCCGGGTACCTCCTCGCCACCGTCGGCGCCCTGCTGCTCGCCCGTGACCGGCTCCTGCGCGCGCTCGGGCTCGTCACCTGTGCCGGGGCGATCGTCTGTGCCGTGCTGTGGAGCGAAGCCTTCGTCTCCACCTGGTGCGCCCTGGCGGCCGTCGCCTCGCTCCTCGTGCTCTTCTGGATCCGACGGCGGCCGACCGTAACCCCACGGCTCCTCGGTAGTTGACCCGGTCATGAAGAAGCGCAGCATGCTCGCCATCGCCTCCCTCGCCGCAGGCGTCGTCACCGCCCTCATCACGCCCCCGCCGCAGGCCAGCGCCGCCGAGGGCCCCCTCGGCGGGGCCACGGGCCTCCTCCAGGACGACCAGACCGCCGAGGCCGTCGCCGGGACGGTCCAGACCGTCCAGGGCGCGTCGGCCGCCATCGAGGGCGGCACGCAGGGCGGCGGAATCCTCTGATTTCACCTCTGACCTGCGGAAACCGGTGCCCCGCGCCCTCATGGGAGGCGCGGGGCACCGGAATGCCGTGACCCGCGAGGAGGCGGCCCGTGCGCGCGCTGTGGAGGAGTAATGACAGGATGTCCCCATGAGCGACAACGTGTACTTCGACATCACCATCAACGACCAGCCGGCCGGCCGGATCGTGTTCCAGCTTTTCGACGAGACCGTCCCGAAGACGGCCCAGAACTTCCGCGAGCTCGCCACCGGCCAGCACGGCTTCGGCTACGCGGGCTCCGGCTTCCACCGCGTCATCCCGCAGTTCATGCTCCAGGGTGGTGACTTCACCAACCACAACGGCACGGGCGGCAAGAGCATCTACGGCGAGAAGTTCGCCGACGAGAACTTCAAGCTGAAGCACGACCGTCCGTACCTGCTCTCGATGGCCAACGCGGGCCCGGGCACCAACGGCTCGCAGTTCTTCGTGACCACGGTCGTCACCAGCTGGCTCGACGGCAAGCACGTCGTCTTCGGCGAGGTCGTCGAGGGCCAGGACGTCGTGGACAAGATCGAGGCGCTCGGCTCCCCCTCGGGCCGTCCCTCCGCCAAGGTCCAGATCTCGGCCTCCGGCACCGTCTGAGACCACTCGGACGCCGTCACCGGCGCCTGAACGCAGGGGAGCCGCACGTCCGGGAAGGACGTGCGGCTCCCCGCTGTCGTCAGGGGCCCTCCGGGCGTCAGGCCTCCTCGCCGTACCGCCGCTCGAACTTCGCGATCCGCCCCTCGGTGTCCACCGTGCGGGCCTTGCCCGTGAAGAAGGGGTGGCTCTCGGAGGAGATCTCGACGTCGATCACGGGGTACGTGTTCCCGTCGTCCCAGGTGATCGTCTGCTCGCTGGTCGCGGTGGACCGGGTCAGAAAGGCGTACCCGGCCGACCGGTCGCGGAAGACCACGGGTCCGTACTCGGGCTGCTTGTCCTGCTGCACGTGTCCTCCTCGGGCTTGCGCCCTCAACTCATCCGCCTGACGCGTCCGGCCTGCTCAGGCGCGGCACCCCCAGCCTCCCCGGGGTGGTCACGGCCGACCAGCGCCACGCGCCCGGACGGGTGACGCCCGCGGGCGCTCAGGGAACGTCCGGCCAGCGTGCGGCGAGCAGCAGCGCGATGTCGTCCGGGCGGGCCGTCGCCTCCCTGGCCTCCCGCGTCAGTCGGTCCGCCGCCTCGGTCAGCGGCAGCGCGCCCGTCGCCGCGAAGGCCCGCCGCAGCCGCTCGATCCCCTCGTCGATGTCCGTCCCCGGCCGTTCCACGAGGCCGTCCGTGAACAGCGCGAGGACCGACCCGGGCGGGAGCCGCAGCGGCGTCACGGGATACGTGGCGCGGTCGTCGACGCCGAGGACCACACCGCCCGGCAGGTCGAGCAGCCGTGTCGTCCCGTCCGGGCGCAGCAGCAGCGGCTGCGGATGCCCGGCCCGTACCGCCCGCGCCTCACCCGTGTCGGGGTCGAGGAGGACGTAACAGCAGCTCGCGAACTGCCCGGGGTCGAGGTCGATGAGGAGCCGGTTGGTGCCCCGCATGACGTCCTGCGGCCGGTGACCGCCCAGTGCGAACGCCCGTACGGCGCTGCGCAGCTGGCCCATCGTGGCCGCCGCCGCGACCCCGTGCCCCTGGACGTCGCCGATGACGAGCGCCAGTCGCCCGTGCTCGGCCTCGATCACGTCGTACCAGTCGCCGCCCACGTCCATGCCGTCGGTGCCGGGCAGGTAGCGGCCGACCGTCTCCACTCCCGCCCGTACGGGCAGCCGGTGCGGCAGCAGGGCGTCCTGGAGGCCGCGGGCCACCGCCGACTCCGTGTCGTACCGCTGCGCCCGCGACAGTGCCTGGGCGATCAGGCCCGCGAGCGCGGTGAGCACGGTCCGCTCCTCCGGGCTGAACGGCCGGGACCGGTCGAAGCCGAGGATGCAGGAGCCCACCGGCCGGCCCGAGGCGATCAGGGGAAGGAAGGCCCGCGCGCCCGCCGTCGAGTCCACGGGAAGGCCCGGGTACGCCTCCCTGAGCTGTTCCATCGACTCGAAGAACAGGGGCCGCCCCGAGGTCAGTGTGTCCACGCCCGGGAGGTGCGCGTCGAGCGCCACCCCGTCGAAGGGTTCGAGGAAGCCGGGCGGGAAGCCGCGCTCCCACGCCAGATAGAGCCGCCGCTCGCTCAGCAGGTAGATCGCCAGCTGGCGCCCGCCGAAGGCCGGGAGCAGCTCCTCCGTCACCACGGCCGACACCTGGCGGGCGGTGACCGCCTCCGTGAGGGCGATGGCCAGGGCCACCGGCCGGTAGAGGGCGGCGGCGCGGTCTCCGGCGCCGAGGTCGTCCGAGGCGTGGTGGCGGAGGTCGACGGTACGGTCCCGCTGGTCCACGGCCGCGTCCCGCGCGGCAGCCAGCGGGCGGCCCGCCGGGTCCTTCGCGGCCTCCGGCGCGTCCGTTCCGTCCGGCGGCAGCCGTGCCGGATCCTCCTCCGGCACCAGGACCATCGTCAGGCCGTCCCGGCCCGGGTACAGCGCCACGGACAGCCAGCGCCCCTGCTCAGGTCGTGCGAGGAAGCGCACCGGACCCTCGGAGAGCAGTGCCGCCCGGAGCTGCTCCTCGTGGAACGGAAGGCCGAACCAGGGGAGTGCCTCCCACAGAGGCCGCCCCGCGAGCGCGCTGCGCGGGCGGCCGAGCAGCCGCTCCGTCCGCTCGTTGAGGTACGTGATCCGCCCCAGGCGGTCGATCGCCAGGATCGCCCGGGGCAGCCGGTCCGTGGCGTCCGAGCCGACGAGGCCCGTCCCCAGGTCGACGAGCGTGCCGGCCAGCCGCCCGCCGGTCCGGCGCGCGTCCGGGGCCGTCCCTTCCTGGGCGCGCGCGGACACCTCCAGGAGGTGGAGGCCGCCGTCCGGGCCCTTCAGGCGGATCCTGCGCACGCCCGGCGGCCCGTGTGCCTCCGTCGTCTGGAGGGCCGCCGCCCACAGGGCGTAGGCGTCCTCCGGATCGAGCCGGGACGTCAGCACCTCGATCGAGCACGGCGAGGTCAGCCCGGCCCCCAGGATCGCCCGCAGCCCGGCGTCCATCGTGACCGTGCCGGAGTCCAGGTCCCAGTCGAAGGAGCCGAACCGCACCGGCGGCGCCGATCCGGACGACAGTTGTACGGAGACGGGGTCGCCGTCCCACTCGACGGACGTCCCGTTCCGCGAGAGCCCGGCGAGCGCCTCGCCGAGGCGTCGTGCCTCGGCGGTCATGCGGCCGGCGTCCCGCGCGCTCACAGCCTCGCCGGGGCTGGGGTTGCGCAGCGCCACGAGCACCCCGAACCGCTGCCGGCCGACGACCACGGGCTCGTACAGCGAGGCGAAGGGGAACGGCAGGCTCGCCACCAGCTGGGGAAAGCGCCGCATCGCGTCCTCGACGTCGGGGAGGTGCACGGCCTGCCCCGAGCGATGGGCCTCGGCGATCGGGAACGGCCGGTTCACGTGCATCCGCCACCACGGGCGGAACAACGGTCCCGGGAGTCCCGCGAGGACGGCGAGGCGCAGCAGGCCGGGCGCGTCGGAGCGGAGGTACACCCCGCCCGCGTACCCGCCGACGGCCTCGACGGTCCGCAGTGTGGTCTCCGCGACCACCCGCGTGAGCGCGCCGGAGCCGGGCCCGTCGGCAGGACCGTTCCCGGACGGACGCCGGGTGCTGCCCGCCGGGCCATGGCCGGGCGTGCCGTGCGAGGTCACACAGACAGGATGCGCCCGCCGTGAAAGGCGGCGCATCCCGGAGGCGCGTGCGGCGAAGACGAGGGGCGCGCGGAGAGTCCGGCGCGCCGTCTGCGCACTTCCTCGCGCCGGTGACTCCACGAGGCCTAGCGATTACTCTCTGTAATCAGACGGGATCGCCGCCCACGGGTGGACGGTCTCACCATTCGCTGCCAGGGGGCATGATGACAGGCCGAGTTCTTCCGTACGACGTTCATGGCGAGGGTCCGGGCCGGGCGCTCGTGCTGCACAACTGGTTCGGCGACCGCACGAGCTTCGCGCCACTGCGCGACCACCTCGACGGCGCCGTCGGTACGTACGCCTTCGTCGACTGCCGTGGCTACGGCGAGGCCCGCGACGTCGAGGGCGCCTACACGATGGAGGAGGTCGCGGCCGACGCCCTCGCCGTCGCCGACGACCTCGGCTGGGACGGGTTCTCCGTCATCGGCCACTCGATGGGCGGCAAGGCGGCACAGCTGATGCTCCTCGACGCGCCCGACCGGATCCGCTCCGTCATCGGCATCTCGCCGGTGGCCGCCTCCGGGTTCCCGCTCGACGGCGAGACGTGGGAGCTCTTCGCGGGCGCCGCCGAGTCCCCGGCGAACCGGCGCGCGATCATCGACACGACCACGGGCGGCAGATACGACGAAGCCTGGCTCGGCGCGCTCGTCGACCGGTCCGTCAGCCGTTCGTCGGCCACCGCCTTCCGGAGCTACCTCGACTCCTGGTCGGGCCCCGACTTCCACGAGCGCGTCCGTGACAACGCCACCCCCGTCCTCCTCGTCGTCGGCGCGCACGACCCCGCGCTCGGTGCCGAGGCGATGGAGGCGACCTGGCTGCGCTGGTACCCGAACGCCCGTCTGGAGGTGTTGAAGGACGCCGGTCACTACGCGCCCGAGGAGACCCCGCAGGCCCTCGCGGAGGCCATCGAAGCGTTCCTGGCGGCCTGAGAGCCTGCTCCTCGCCTGGGATTCGGCGGGCAAGGCCCGACACAGTCCGAGTGGCCGACGCGCGACTAGGCTGGAGGCACCGGCCGGGACGGGACGCACCCGCCTCTCCGGGACCTCGGACCCCCGGACCTCGCACCCCCGGATCCCGGCCGCGTCGGCGGAAGGGCGGCGGATCATGGAGTTCAGCGACCGGACCGACGCAGGGCGCCGGCTCGCCGAGCGCCTCGGGTATCTCAAGGGCCAGGACGTCGTCGTCCTCGGGCTCCCGCGCGGGGGCGTCCCGGTGGCCGCGCGGGTCGCCGAAGCCCTCGACGCGCCGCTCGACATCTGTCTCGTACGGAAACTGGGGGTGCCGTACCAGCCGGAACTGGCGATGGGCGCGCTCGGGGAGGGCGGCGTACGGGTCCTCAACGATCAGGTCCTGCGCGAGACGGGTGTCGACGACCGGGATCTCGCGGCGGTGGAGGAGCGCGAGCACGCCGAGCTGGAGGCACGGACCCGCCGCTACCGGGGCGACCGTCCGCCCGTGCCCCTGGAAGGCAGGACGGTGGTCGTGGTGGACGACGGGCTCGCCACCGGTGCCACCGCGCTCGCCGCCTGCCGGGTGGTCCGGGCCAAGGGCGCCGCGCGGATCGTCCTCGCCGTCCCGGTCGCGCCGCGCGGCTGGCACGCGCGCGTCGGAGGCGAGGCCGACGAGACCGTCAGCGTGAGCGAACCCGCCTTCTTCCACGCGATCGGGCAGTTCTACCGGGACTTCTCCCAGACCCGTGACGAGGAGGTCCTCGACTGCCTCGCCCGGAGCCGTGCCGCGCGCGGCCCCGTCGTGCGGGACACCGAGGTCCGGGTCCCGTCGGCGGGCGCCATCCTCGCGGGGCGGCTCGCCCTGCCCGACGAGGCGCTCGGCATCGTGCTGTTCGCCCACGGGAGCGGCAGCGGCCGGCACAGCCCCCGCAACCGCTCGGTGGCCGCTGCCCTCAACCGGGCCGGTCTCGGCACCCTCCTGTTCGACCTCCTGACGGAGCAGGAGGCGGCGGACCGGGCACGGGTCTTCGACACCCCGCTGCTCGCGGGCCGGCTCGCGGGCGCCACGGAGTGGCTGGCCGGACGCCCGGAGCGGGCCGGGCTGCCGCTGGGCTACTTCGGGGCGAGTACGGGCGCGGCGGCGGCGCTGTGGGCGGCGGCGGACGCCGGGGCGGACGTCGACGCCGTGGTCTCACGGGGCGGCAGGCCCGACCTCGCTGGGGAGCGGCTGGCGCGGGTGCGCGCCCCGACGCTCCTCGTGGTGGGAGGCCGGGACGCGCTCGTCCTGGACCTCAACCGGCGGGCGCAGGCGCTGCTGCGCTGTGAGAACCGGCTGACGGTCGTCGAGGGTGCCACGCACCTCTTCGAGGAACCCGGTGCCCTGGAGGAGGTGGCGGAGCTCGCCACCTCCTGGTTCACCGGGCACTTCCGGGATCAGTAGGCGCCGTTGACGTTGTCGATCGAGCCGTAGCGGTCTGCGGCGTAGTTGGAGGCGGCGGTGATGTTGGCGACCGGGTCGAACGGGTCCGTGGACGTGCCGGGCACGTGGTAGGCGTCGAAGGTCGGCTGGATCACCTGGAGCAGGCCCTTCGAGGGCGTGCCGGCGGCGGCGTTGGAGTCCCACAGGTTGATGGCCTGCGGGTTGCCGGAGGACTCGCGCATGACGTTGCGGAGGATGCCGTCGTAGGAGCCCGGGATGCCGTTGCGGGCCATGATGTCGAGCGACTCGCGGATCCAGCCGTCGAGGTTGTCGGCGTACGAGGTGGCGGCGGCGGGGGCGGCCTGGACGGCCTGCGCCGGGGCGGCCGCAGGCTCGGCCTGGACGGGGGCGGCCTGGACAGGAGCGGGCTGCGCGGGGGCCGCCTGCGCGGGGGCCGCGCGGTGTGCGGAGCGGTTGGCGCGGTCCGTCGTGGAGGCCTTCTTCGCCGGGGCGGAAACGACCTTCGCGGAATTCCGACGAAGCGTCAGTTCAAGGCCGGGGTGAATAAGTGACGGATTGTCACCCACGGCGGTCTTGTTCGCCCGGTAAAGGCTCTTCCAGCCGCCCTGGATTCCCTTCTTCTGCGCGATCAGGGAAAGCGAGTCACCGCTGACGACGGTGTACGTGCGAGAGGCGACCGGAGCGGCCGGGGCCTTGAGGGCGACCGGCGCCACGGAGGCCGGGGAGACGGCGGGAACGGCGGCGCGGGCGGCGATCTCCGGGGCTCCGGAGACGGGCGCGGCGCCGGCCGAGGCGGGGGCGATCAGCGGGAGGGCGAGGGCGACCCCACCCGTGCCGACCAGGGCGAGGCCCTGGGAGACGGGGCGGCGTCGGGGGCGGCGGTGCTTACCGTGTGCAGGCATGACGGGTTCCTCTCCGGCGCCTGCGAGGTGAGCTGTCGGGTTCGGACGGGAGGTGTCCGGCCGCGCGCACGCGGCTGCACCCCGAGCCGTCCCGGGAATCCGGTACGGCGTATTCGTGGGTCCCCCGCTCCTGCCGTCGGGTGAAAAGGGAGGTATTTCAAGCGGTGGCAGGATTAGGCGATCCGCTCGAATGGAGGTGACCGTAGGCCAGGAATACGCGGGACAACAAGGGGCGTGTGATCGGCGATGTGCGAAAAGCGGCTCGGAATTCACGGAATTCATGATCGACCGCCGCTTGCCGACGGGGAACTCCCGTGTGCCCCATGGCATGCGCGGATGTCGATCACCGCGACGCATTCCGAAACGTGAATCACGTCACGCCGCGTTCAATGTCCGAATATGCCGAATATGCGCGAGCCGTCCCGAGTTACCCCGAACGCACGGGTAAAAGTCGCAAATCGGGCATTCGTCGCCAAAGATGGTGCTACCCGACCGAGGAGTGCCGAATGCCGCCCGTCACCGCACCGCCCAGCCCCGACCTCGTCGACCGCGAGGCCGCCGCGCTCTACGACTCCGCCGCCTGGCAGCGGATCGTCGCCGACTGGACGGCCGACGGGCCGGTCGCTCCCGAGAAGGACTGGCGGAGCCTGCTGTCCGTCCCGGTCGACCGACTCGTGGCAGAGGCGCTCGACGCGCTGCCGCCCGCCCTCCCCGCCGACCGCCGCCTCCCGGGCCGCCTCGGCGCCGTCCTCCCGGACCGGCTGCACGCCTGGCGCCGCCTCGGCCGCGCCGACCTCCGCCCCTCGGTCCACCTCGGCTACGCCCGTCTCGTCCTCGTCGAATGGGGCTGGCAGAACGCCCCGTACAAGCTGCGCGACCGGCGCGGAGCCCGCTGCGTCTGCGGCGCGCTCCTCGCCGCCCACCGCCTCGGCCACGGCAGCGTCGACACGATGAACGAGGCGGCGGCCTGGGTGATGACGGAGCTCAGGTCGCGGGGCTGGAACGACCTCATCGGGCCGTGGAACCGCGCCCCCGGCCGTACGGCCGAGGACGCGGTGGCCCTCCTCGACGCCACCATCCGGCGAGCGGCCGACGCCGGTCGCTGAGGGCGCGCCGAGTGGGCTGCCGGGCGGGCTGTCGGTCCGCCGGGTGCCCGGCCGGCCCGGGTCACCCGGTGACGCTCGGCGCGCCCGTCTCGATGTGTCCGGTGTACCGGCGCGACCAGGTGCCGTCGATGTCGGCGAAGACCGTGAAGTCGTACCAGCCGTCGTTGTACGCGACCGCGTTGAAGAAGTCCTCGCGCGAGGAGTTCGCAGCCACCGTGTACGTCCACGGCCCGTCCGAGCGGTAGGCGTTGGAGCGGATCGTGAAGGTGACGGGTCCGGCCGACGAGTTGGTCATCCGGAACCACAGGGCCGTCTTGCCGGTCCCGGCCTCGGGCGCGAACCGGGCCGCGACCTCGACGGCCTTGCCCGCCTTCGACGCGTCGCCGATGAAGCGGCGCAGGAACCGGTTCGGGCCCATCATCGAGATGTCGTACTTCCCGGAGCCCGACCCGAGCCCGATGTTGAAGTAGTCGGAGGCCGTGCCGCCGGGGTCGACGGTGTACTGCCAGGCAGCGGTGTCCCGGTACTGGTGCGGGTGGATCGAGAAGTGGGCCGGCCGCTTGGCCTCCGCGCCCTGGTTCGTCATCGAGAACCAGGCCAGGATCTTGCCTGCGGCGCCGAACTCGAACCGGTCGAGGTTGCCGTTGACCTGGTACGGGACCGCGCGCGCGGGACGGGTACCGGGCTCCTGGGCGGGCAGGGCGTTGTTCTGCGGGGCGGGGTTCGGGAGCGGGCCGCAGGTGGCCTGCCCGATGACCTTCGCCGTCGACGGCAGGTCGGCGGGAACCCCGTACACCGGGTGCGCGAAGTCGAAGACCCCGGTGAGGTCGCCCGTGACCTTGCGCCGCCAGGCGCTGATGTTCGGGCAGGTGGCCGGGGTGCCGAGAGCCGCCGTCCAGGTCTCCAGGAAGCGCAGCACGGAGGTGTGGTCGAAGACCTCGGAGCTGACCCAGCCACCTCGGGTCCACGGGGACATGACGAGCATCGGCACGCGGAAGCCGAGGCCGATCGGCACGCCGTCGAGGTACTCGCCCGGCGTGTCCGGCGGGGCGACCGGCGGCGGCACGTGGTCGAAGAAGCCGTCGTTCTCGTCGTAGTTGAGGAAGAGGACCGAGGAGTCGAAGACTTCGGGGTTCGCGGCGAGGGCCCGGTAGACGAGGTCGACGAAGTGGGCCCCGTCGCCGGGGGGCGCGTAGGGGTGCTCGGAGAAGGCCTCGTTCGCGACGACCCAGGACACCTGGGGGAGGGTGCCCGCCAGCACGTCGGCGCGGATGGCGGCGGCGATGTCGTCGGGCGTGGAGCCGGTGACCTTGGGGACCGAGCCCATGCCCCGGTCGTACAGCGGGTCGCCGGGGCGGGCGTCGGTGAACTTCTTGAAGTAGGCGAGGCCGTTGTCGCCGTAGTTGTCCTGCGCGTTCTGGTAGACCTTCCAGCTCACCCCGGCCCGCTGGAGCGCCTCGGCGTACGTCTCCCACGTGAGGCCCGACTCGTCGCCGCCGTCCTTGCTGGAGGCGTCAATCTTCCCGCTCCACAGGAAGGTCCGGTTGGGGCCCGTGGCGCTGAGCGTCGAGCAGAAGTAGGCGTCACAGACGGTGTAGTGGTCGGCGAGGGCGTGGTGGAAGGGGATGTCCTCGCGGCCGAGGTGGCCGAGCGACCGGGTGTTGCCGACGCCCGTCACCCAGTTGTCCATGCGGCCCTTGTTCCAGGCGGCGTGCTGCGAGGTCCAGCTGTGCGGGAGGTCGCCGTTGCACTGGGCGAGCGTCTCGCCGTCGACGCCGCCGGCGGGCGGGGTGTCGCTCAGTTTCCAGGGGTACTGGCGTCCGCCCCAGTTGGGCTGCTGGAACATGCCCCAGCCGCCGGGCAGGTTGCCGGCGGCCCGGTCGCCGAAGCCCCGGACGCCGCGCAGCGTCCCGAAGTAGTGGTCGAAGCTCCGGTTCTCCTGCATGAGGATCACGACGTGCTTCACGTCCGTGAGCGTCCCCGTGGCGCTCCGCGCGGCGGCCGAGGCCCGCCCCGCCGGCAGCGCCGCCCCGGCGACGAGCCCCGCGCCGATCCCGACGAATCCCCTGCGACTGATGGGAAGCATGCCCCGCCTCTCCCGTCCCGGCATGCCCGGGCGGCACACCGGGAGCCATGATGGGGGAGCGGCGGTTAAAGGTATAGAGGCGTGCAGTTATGTCTGAGTGAACGATCAGTAACCACGACTGATCGCCATCGAAATGCGACTTGGCCATTGGTGCGGCTGCGCACCAATGGCAGTCGTCCTCAGACCGTGAGGACCTTGACGCCCGCCTCGTGCAGCTGCTCCATCGCCTCCGCCGAGATGCCCGTGTCCGTGACGACGAGGTCGACGCGGTCCAGGCCGCAGATGCGGGCGAAGGCGCGGCGGCCCAGCTTCGAGGAGTCGGTGACGACCACGACCCGGCTCGAACGCTCCGCGAAGAGACGGCTGATGCTCGCCTCGTCCTCGTGGTGGGCCATGATCCCGAGCTCGGCGTCGACCCCGTCCACGCCGAGGATCACCACGTCGAGGACGACCTCGCTGAGGACGCCGACGGTCAGCGGGCCGACCAGCTCGTAGGTCTGCGGGCGGGCGACCCCGCCCGTCGTGACGAGCTTGATCTGCGGGCGGACCGCCAGTTCGCCGGCGATGTTGAGGGCGTTGGTGACGACCGTGAGGGCCGGCCCTGAGCCCTCCTGGCGTCCGCTGCTGAAGCGGAGGGCGAGGGAGCGGGCCACCTCCGTCGTCGTCGTGCCGCCGTTGAGGCCGACCACCTCGCCGGGGGTCACCAGGTCGGCGGTCGCCGCCGCGATCCGCTGCTTCTCCGAGGCGTGCCGTGCCGACTTGTACCGCAGGGGCAGTTCGTACGACACGCCGTGCGCGACCGCTCCGCCCCGCGTCCGTACGAGCAGGCGCTGCTCGGCGAGCTCGTCGAGGTCCCGGCGGATCGTGGCGGCGGAGACCTCGAGCGTGGTCGCCGCCTCCTCGACCTCGACCTTTCCCGAGACCGCGAGCAACTCCAGGAGCGCGTTCCACCGCTCGTGCTTGGACATGGGCCCATCCCCTCCCGTTCGTGCGCGCGTCCGATTCTAGCCGCCGGAAGGCCGAAGCCCTGGTATCAAGATGCGTGCATCTGCTTGAATGAAGCCAGCTTCACGCAACTTCGCACAATGTCTGCGCACTTTTCTTGCAAGGAGCCCGTATGACCACCTCCCGTACCGCCGTGGAGATCGCCTCCCAGCCGGCCACCTGGCGCCAGGCCGCCCGCACCCTTCCCCAGCACGCCGCCGCCCTCCCGCGCCGCGGCGAGCGGGTCGCCGTGATCGGCTGCGGCACCTCCTGGTTCATGGCCCTCGCCTACGCCGAACTGCGCGAGGCCGGCGGCCACGGCGAGACCGACGCCTTCGCCGCCTCCGAGTTCCCCTACGGTCGCCGCTACGACCGGGTCGTGGCCATCACCCGTTCGGGCACCACGAGCGAGGTCCTCGCCGTCCTCGCCCGCCTGCGCGGTTCCATCCCCACGGGCGCCCTCACGGCCGACCCCGCGACCCCGGTGATGGACCTCGCCGACGAGGTCGCGGTCCTCGACTTCGCCGACGAGGAGTCGGTCGTCCAGACCCGGTTCGCCACCACCGCGATCGCGCTCTTCCGCGCGCACCTGGAGGCCGAGGACGCCCTGCCCGCCGGTGTGCGGCCGCTGGCCGAGGCCGCCGACGACGCCGAGCGCGCCTGCGCCGAGCCGCTCGACGAAGCCGTCCTGACCGCCGAGCAGTTCACCTTCCTCGGCACCCACTGGACCTACGGCCTCGCCCTCGAAGCAGGTCTGAAGATGCGCGAGGCGGCCGGCGGGTGGACGGAGGCGTACCCGGCGATGGAGTACCGCCACGGCCCCATCAGCATCACCGGACCCGGGCGCGTCGCCTGGGGCTTCGGCGCCCTCCCCGAGGGCCTCGCCGACGAGGTGCGCAAGGTCGGCGGCACCGTCGTCGAGAGCGAGCTCGACCCGCTCGCGGACCTCGTCCGGGCCCAGCGGCTCGCGGTCGCGGTCGCCGAGGCGCAGGGGCTCAACCCCGACACCCCGCGCAACCTCACCCGCTCCGTGATCCTGCCCGACCGCCATGCCTGAGCCTTTCGCGCTCACGCCCGGCGAAACCCCGCCCCTGCCCGTATCAGCCACTTCTGCCACCGGAGTACGACCGTGCCGCTGACTCCCACCGACGAGATCGTCCGCCGCGCCCGCGCGGCCGGCACGGGCGTGGGTGCCTTCAACGTCCTCCAGCTGGAACACGCGCAGGCCATCGTGGCCGGCGCGGAGCACGCCGACCGGGCGGTCGTCCTCCAGATCAGCGAGAACACCGTCAAGTACCACGGCGGCCTCGAACCGGTCGCGCTCGCCTCCCTCGCCGTGGCCCGCGCCGCGAAGATCCCCGTCGCGGTCCACCTCGACCACGCCGAGAACACCGACCTCGTCCGCGAGGCCGTCGCCCTCGGCCTCGGCTCGGTCATGTTCGACGCCTCGAAACTGCCGTACGAGGAGAACGTCGCCGCGACCCGCGAGGTCGTCGAGCACTGCCACCAGCACGGCGTCTGGGTGGAGGCCGAGCTCGGCGAGATCGGCGGCAAGGGCGGCGCCCACACCCCGGGCGTCCGCACGGACCCCGAGGAGGCCCACGCCTTCGTGACCGCCACCGGGGTCGACGCCCTCGCCGTCGCCGTCGGCAGCGCCCACCAGATGGTGACCCGGGACGCCGTCCTCGACTTCGAGCTCATCGCACGGCTGCGCGCGGCCGTCGAGACGCCCCTGGTGCTGCACGGCTCCTCCGGCGTGTCCGACGCGGACCTCGCGGCGGCCGTCGCGGCGGGCATGACGAAGGTCAACGTGTCGACCCACCTCAACAAGGCCTTCACCCAGGCGATCCGCTCCCATCTCGCGGAACACCCGGACGCGTTCGACCCCCGCCACTACCTCACCCCGGCCCGTACGGCGGTCGCCCGGGAGGTCTCGCACCTCCTCGCGGTGCTGTCCCCGGCCTGACCGCCGCGCCGGGGGCTGCTCGCGGCCCCCGGCTACTGGCGCCCCCCCGCTACTCGCAGGCCACGCCGTCCCCGTCACGGTCCAGGTGGCGGCCGTAACCCGGCTCCCCCGCGTGGATCGGGTCGGCGCCCGCCGCGCGGACGGCGGTGCAGTTCCTGTAGTAGACGTCGGCGGGGGAGTCCTCGGTCGGCTCCGGTGCGGCCGTGCGCGCGGGCGGCGGAGTCGTCTTCGGCACGGGCTTCGGGGTCGGCTCCGGGGCAGGCGTCGACTTCGGGGTCGGGGTCGGCGTCGGCTTGGGAGTCGGCTTGTGGAGCAGCTCCTTCGTCGACGCCGGGCACGGCACACCCGGTTCGGTCAGGTAGACCACGGGCACCATCGACGACACCGGCTCGCCCGCGTCCGGACGCTGGAAGCAGGCGAGCCAGTCGGCGTACGTCGCGGGCAGTTCGACGTCCTTGTACGCGGCGTACGCGCGCCCCGCGTTCTTCGTGAGCAGCGGCTGCGCGGCCTTGTAGTCCTCGCCCACGAGCTGCGGCATCACCGCCGCCTCGCTCTCCGTGGGCGTGGCCGAAGGGGAGGAGGACGGCGAGGCCGGAGCGGTGGTCGTCGACTGCGTCGCGGAGGGCATCGGCGCGCCCTTCGCGTCGTCCGCCGGGTCCTTCGGCGGGTCGGGGACGAGGAACGGCAGCAGGAACCACAGGGTCGCGAGGACCGTGGCGACGATCTTCTTCGCCTTGCTCCAGAGACTGAGCCACGCCAGGGCGATGCCGCCGGGCGGGAAGACGACCAGGGCCACGACGACGAGCGCGGGATGCTGCCACCAACGCCGGACCGGTGCGGGGAACGGCGACGGGGCATAGGGCGACTGTCCGTACGGCTGTCCGTAGCCGGGCGGCGGGGGCTGGGTCATCGGGGAACTCCACGGTGGCGGTGAACGTGGGGGGGCGCCTCAACGTACACAGAGTCTTCACGTCGCTCTTACGTGTCGCACCGATCCGATTTCGAAGCCAGAGCCGTTCGCCCTGATCAGAGAGGGGCCTCCGGCCCGCGCCGCCGCGGGCGGCTGGCGAACGGCCCCCGCGGAGTACGTCAGGATGGAGGCATGACCCAGATCCGTACGCCCCGCCTTCTCCTCCGACCCGTGACCGACGAGGACCTCGTCCCCCTGGCCGAGATCAACGCCGACCGCGAGGTCATGCGCTGGATCGGCGACGGCTCGGCAAGGGACCTGGACGAGACCGCCGAGGACATCGAGCGGTACGAGGAGGAGTGGGACGACGAGGGGTTCGGCGTCTTCGCCGTCGAACTGCTCGCCTCGGGCGAACTGATCGGCATCTCCGGACTCACCGTCCCTCAGGACCTGCCCGAGCTCGCGGCGGAGGTCGCGCTCGACTGGCGCGTCGGCAGGCCCTTCTGGGGTCAGGGGTACGCCTCCGAGGCCGCCCACGCGGTCCTGGAGTTCGCGCTCCAGGACCGGGGGCTCGGAAGGGTCGTCGCCGTCACCCACATCGGCAACACGGCGGCGGAGAACGTCCTCGGCAAGCTGGGCCTGGCCCCCGAGCGGGACCTGGACCACCCGGTCCACGGGGTCCCGCTGCGGGTGCACGCGATCGACCTCACCGAGTACGAGGCCTGACAGACGGGCGTCCCGGTACTCGGTGAGGCCGGGGGATCAGAAGCGCTCGGGCAGGTCCCGCTCGGCCGGGAAGGAGACCGCCGAGGCGGCCGACTCGGGCGCGGTCTCGGGCGCGGTCTCGGCCGTGGCGGAGCGCGCGGCGGCGGAGCGCGCGGCGGCCGCCGCCGGCTTCTTGCCGCAGAACGCGGCCTCCAGCGTCCCGCCCAGCGCCGTGTTCGCCGCGCCGTGGTTCGACGTGTTCGCCACCGCCGACAGGGAGCGCTTGCCGTCACGCGTCGAGAAGGCGTACGTGTAGTAGCCCTGCACGGTCCCGGTGTGGCCGAAGATCTGCGTGCCGCACGACAGGTCGTAGCGGCGCAGGCCGAGCCCGTAGAACCGGGTGTTGGTGGCGTCCGTCGGCGTCACCGTCGTCATCGCCTCCAGCATCGCCGGGGACAGCAGCCGGCCGCGCATCAGCGCGCTCGTGAACTTGTTGAGGTCCCCGGGGCTGGAGATGACGGCGCCCGCCGACTGCGCCCAGGAGACGGTCTGCTCGGTGGAGTTCACCAGCGCGCCGCCCTCCTCGTCCGGGTGCAGGTAGCCGCGCACGTGCAGCCCCTTGATCCGGGTGTCGGGATGGACGTACGAGGTCGAGCGCAGCTTCAGCGGCTTGAAGATGCGGCGCTCGTACGCGTCGGCCACCGGCCGACCCGTCAGCTTCTCGATGAGCATGCCGACCACGACGAAGTTGGTGTTCGAGTACTTGTAGGAGACGCCGGGCTGGGTGGTGCGCGGCTCGGCGAGGGAGAGGGCGACCAGCTCCTCGTAACCGAAGACCCGGTTCCGCACGGCCTCGAAGCCGGGGACGGTGTTCGCGAACATGGCGTTCGTGTAGTCGGCCAGGCCGCTGCGGTGGGTGAGGAGGTGACGGACCGTGATGCGGTCGTCGGGGAGCAGGCCCGGCAGGTAGGTGTTGACGGAGGTGTCGAGGGTCAGCTTGCCCTCCTGGACCAGCTGGAGGAGGACGACCGTGGAGAACGTCTTGCTGACGCTGCCGATGCGGAAGCGCGCGTGGACGTTCATCTCCGCGCCCGTGTCGCGGTCGCGGACGCCGACGGTACGGCTCTCGACGCCGTCGGGGCCGACGAAGCGGGCCATGGCGCCGGGGGCGCCGTTGGCCATGGCGGCGTCGAGGGCGGCGGTCACGCCGTCCATGTCGGGGGCCGGCACGGCGGTCTCCGCGCCGGTGACGGGCGTGGCGTCCGGACGGGACTCGGCGGCGAACGCGGTCGTCGCGGGCGCCGCGCCCAGGGCGAGGGCCGCGACGAGGGCGGCGCTCACGGTGTTGAGCGTACGGCGGTGGCGGGACGGCAGGGACACTAAAGTTCCTCGGCTTCTTCCGGTGGTCGATCGGTCGGACGGGCGCGGGGAACCTGCGGGTCGTACCCACGCCCATGGATCATGAGTGCCAACGGCGGTGATCGGTTCCCTCCAGGCGCCGCGTACCCTCGATGCCGTGCCCCGTTCCCAGCTCCAGCGCGTCGCCGTCCTCGTCCTCGAAGGGGCGAAACCGCTCGACGTCGGTATCCCGGCGCAGGTGTTCACGACCCGCGCGAGCATGCCGTACGAGGTACGGGTCTGCGGCGCGTCGCCCGGCACCGTCGCGGGCGGCGACGGACTCTCGTACCTCGTGGCCCACGGACTCGAAGCCCTCGAATGGGCCGACATCGTCTTCGTCCCCGGCTACCGCTTTCCCGACCGCGAGGACCCGCCGCAGGCCGTCGTCGAGGCGCTGGTCGCCGCGCACGCGCGGGGCGCGCGGCTCGCCGCGATCTCGACGGGCGCGTTCGCGCTCGCCGCGACCGGACTCCTCGACGGCAAGCGCGCCACGACGCACTGGCACTACGCGCGGGCGCTCGCGGCGAAGTGGCCGCTGATCGACGTCGACGAGAACGTTCTCTTCGTCGACGAGGGCAGCGTCCTGACCTCCGCCGGCGCCGCCTCGGGCATCGACCTCTGTCTGCACATCCTGCGCCGCGACCTCGGCGTGTCCGCCTCGAACCACGCGGCCCGCCGGCTCGTCGCCGCGCCCTACCGCAGCGGTGGCCAGGCCCAGTACGTCCCGCGCAGCGTGCCCGAGGTCCACGGCGAGCGCTTCGCCGCGACCCGCGAATGGGCGCTGCGCCGGCTCGACGAGCCCCTGACCCTGGACCTCCTGGCACGCCACGCGGCCGTCTCGGCCCGGACCTTCTCCCGCCGCTTCGTCGAGGACACCGGCTACACCCCCATGCAGTGGGTCATGCGCGCCCGCATCGACCTGGCCCGCGAGCTCCTGGAGCGCTCGGACCGAGGCGTCGAGCAGATCGCGGCGGACGTCGGCCTCGGCACGGGCGCCAACCTGCGCCTCCACTTCCAGCACATCCTGGGCACGACGCCGAGCGAGTACCGGAAGACGTTCGCGCAGGGGGAGTGACGCTCCCCGTCCGGTGGTCGGACCCGCTTCCACCTGCGTCGATGCCCCGCCAACCCCCTTTGGCGCGATCCTTGCGGACCGTGGCGATCACGCCGCTGTTTCGTTCCGATGTCGTGCGCGAGTCTGGATCGCAACGGAACGGAAGGGACACCGCTCATCATGACTCGCATCGCCATCAACGGATTCGGCCGCATCGGACGCAACGTGCTGCGTGCTCTCCTCGAGCGCGAGAGCGACCTCGAGGTCGTGGCCGTCAACGACCTCACCGAGCCCGCGGCCCTCGCCCGCCTGCTCGCCTACGACACCACCTCCGGCCGCCTCGGCCGCCCGGTCTCCGTCGAGGGCGACGTCCTCGTCGTCGACGGCCGCCGCATCAAGGTCCTCGCCGAGCGCGAGCCCGCGCAGCTTCCCTGGGCCGAGCTGGGCGTCGACATCGTCCTCGAGTCGACCGGCCGCTTCACCTCCGCGAAGGCCGCCCGCGCGCACATCGACGCCGGCGCCAAGAAGGTCCTCGTGAGCGCCCCGGCCGACGGTGCCGACGTCACCCTCGCGTACGGCGTGAACACCGACGCGTACGACGCCGAGCTCCACACGATCGTCTCGAACGCCTCCTGCACCACCAACGCGCTCGCGCCGCTCGCCTCGGTCCTCGACGAGCTGGCCGGCATCGAGCACGGCTTCATGACGACCGTGCACGCCTACACGCAGGAGCAGAACCTCCTCGACGGCCCGCACCGCGACGCCCGCCGTGCCCGCGCCGCCGCGTGGAACATCACGCCCACGACGACCGGCGCCGCCAAGGCGATCGGCCTCGTGCTCCCGCAGCTCGACGGCAAGCTGTCCGGCGACTCGATCCGCGTCCCCGTCCCGGTCGGCTCCATCGTCGAGCTCAACACGACCGTCTCCCGCGACGTGACCGTCGACGAGGTCCTCGCCGCCTACAAGACGGCCTCCGAGGGCCGCCTCGCCGGTGTCCTGGAGTACTCGGACGACGCCCTCGTCTCCTCCGACATCGTCGGCAACCCGCACTCGTCGATCTTCGACTCGGCGCTGACCCGCGTCGAGGGCCGCCACGTGAAGGTCGTCGCCTGGTACGACAACGAGTGGGGCTTCTCGAACCGCGTCATCGACACGCTGACGCTGCTCGCCAACGGCTGACACTGACGCCGGCACCACGGCCGCACCGAAAGGGAGGACTGGGCATCTGCCCAGTCCTCCCTTCGCAGCTCTGGGCTCCTGCCGGGAGACAGCCGCACGGGGGACCCCGACCATGGGCACCAGTCGCGATTGCGTGGACGCGCAACGCGCCGTATCCATGGAGGAGTTCCTATGTCAGGGAAGTACGCGAGAGCGCGCCGCGCGCTCGGCACGCTCCTGCTCGCCGTCACGCTCTCGGCCTTCGCCACGCCGGGCACCGCGGGCGCAGTGGAGGACACGACGACGAGTCCCGCCTCGGCCGCCGTCGACTTCGGCCAGACCGGCCCCTACGAGGTGAACGTCGACATCGGCGTCGTGCACACCTTCTACTACCCGAAGAACATGGGCCAGTCGGGCGAGCGGCACCCCGTCGTGATCTGGGGCAACGGCACCGGGGCCGTACCGGGCATCTACAGCTCGCTGCTCCGCCACTGGGCCAGCCAGGGCTTCATCGTCGCAGCCGCCAACACCCCCACCTCGAACTTCGCGATCACCATGCGCGGGGGCATCGACGTCCTGGAGCAGTGGAACGCCGACCCCGGCAGCCGGTTCTACGGCAAGGTCGACCTCGACCACATCGGCTCCGCCGGCCACTCGCAGGGCGGCGCGGCCGCCATCAACGCGGCGATCGACCCACGCGTCGACACCGCCGTCCCCATCCAGCCCGGCCCGATCGCCAGCGCCGACCTGATGGACGAGCCCGTCTTCTACCTCGCCGGACAGCGGGACCTGACGGTCTGGCCGGCCCTGGTGAAGGCCTTCTACCGCGACTCGGGCCACGTCCCCGCCGTGTACGGGGAGGTCCGCGGCGCCGGCCACCTCAGCTCCATCGGCGACGGCGGCGAGTTCCGTGCCCCGACCACCGCGTGGCTCCGCTTCTGGCTGATGGGCGACGAGCGCGCCCGTGGCCTGTTCTTCGGCCCGAACTGCGGCTACTGCGTGGACACCGGCCTGTGGTCGGACTGGATGCGCAACACCAAGGCGCTCCAGATCCCCGGCCCGACGTCCTCCTGACGTCGCGATCGTCCGGTCCGCCCCCGTCATCGAAGGGCGGACCGGGCCGATCGTCACCTGACGAGGAACTCCGCGCACCGGTACGGTCCCAGGGGCGCGCCCTCGGCCGGCCGGATCGTGACCTCGACGTCGTCGGCGCGCACCTTCGGGTCGAGGACGGACTGCGCCCGCGCCAGCGTGCACACCACCTGGCCCGTGCCCTGGTCGCGGCCCGACAGCGGATACGGATCGTCGAGCAGCACCGTCACCCGGGTGCCCGTCCCGCTCACCGAGTAGCCGCCGAGACCCTGGACGAGGGAAGTCAGCCCGTCGCGCTGCTCTGCAGGGCCGGGGCCCGCGGCGAGCAGCTTCATGACGGCGGCCAGGCTGTCGACCTTCCTGTCGAGCAGCGGCACTCCGCGCAGGCCCGTGTCGGATGCGTAGTACAGCCGCATCCCGCGCGTCAGCCCCGACGCGGGCTCTCCCGCGCCGACGACCCCCGTTGGCTGGACGCCGCAGCCGGTGAGGGCGGCTCCCAGCGCGGCGACCCCCAGGAGGGCGAGCGTCGCCGCCTGCCGGATCCTCATTCCGCGTGCTCCTCCGTACGTCGCAGGGGCAGGCGCAGCGTGAACACCGCGCCGCCCTCCGGCCCGTCGGCCGCCTCGATCGTGCCGCCGTGGAGCCGGGCGTTCTCCATGGCGATCGCCGTGCCGAGGCCACTGCCCGGTCCCTCGGCGTCCGCCGCTCCACGCGTCCGGGCCGCGTCCGCCTTGTAGAACCGGTCGAAGACCCGCTCACGGGCCCCGGGCGGCAGGCCGGGACCGTGGTCCGCGACCCGCAGCGTCGCCCATTCCCCGTCGTCCGCGACGGTCGTCCGGAGGGTCACGGTGACGGGCGGTGCCCCGTGCCGCAGCGCGTTGCCCACCAGATTCGCCACGATCACGTCGACGCGCCGCCGGTCGACCACCGCCCGTACGCCCCGGGGGAGATCGGCCCGCACCCGGTCCGTCCAGCCCCGCAGCGCCAGCGACGCCCGCACGGTCTCGGCGAGGTCCGTCTCGGCCGCGTGCAGCCGTGCCGCCCCCGCGTCGAAGCGGGAGATCTCCATCAGGTCCTCGACCAGCCGGGAGAGCCGCGCCGTCTCCGTGCCGACGGTACGGGCCGCCCGCGCCGCGTCAGGCGGCAGCTGGTCGGCATCCTCCTCCAGGACGGTCGCGACCATCGTCATCGCCGCCAGGGGCGTCCGCAGCTCGTGCGACACGTCGGCCACGAACCGTCGTGCCCTCGCCTCCTGCGCGCGCAGTTCCGCGTCGGACTCCTGGAGCGCGTCGGCGGTCTCGTTGAACGTCCGCGCCAGGTCGGCGAGTTCGTCGTGCCCGGTGGCGACGACCCGGCTCCCGAGGTCCCCGTCCGCCAGCTGCCGGGTGGCCCGGCGCAGCTCCCGTACGGGACGCAGGACCGTCCGGGCGGCGAGCAGCGCCAGGACGGCGGCGAGGAGCACCACCGGCAGGACGCCGGACCGCACGGAGTCCAGGAGGGCCGCCGTGTCGTCCCGTTCGGCCCGCAGGTTGCTGATGGCGAAGACCTCCAGACCGGAGGTGCGACGGTCCCCGTCGGCGTACGTCACCGGCATCCCGACCACCAGATACGGCTCGCCGTGCCACGTCACCCGCTGGAAGTGGGCGCCGCTCCCGGTGCGTACGGCGGTGCGCAGCTCCGGGGTGATGCGGCCCTCGGTGACGGCGAGCGGATCGGAGGAGGCGACGAGGTCCTGGTGGCGGGCGACCACGATGCGGGCCCCGAGACCGTCCGAGACCTTCGTCGCGAACCGGGCCAGGGAACGCTCGTCGGGCGGCAGGTCGAAGTCGGCGGCCAGCGCGGTGGTCCTGTCCCGAAGGTCCTTCACGGCGGCGTTCTGCGCGCGCTGGAGCACGGCGGTGCGCGCGTCCCGGTACGCGAGGGCCGTCGCGGTCACCGCGCTGACCAGCGCGACGAGCACGAACGCGACGACGAGCCGGGTTCGCAGCCCTCCGACGAGCCGCCCGCGCCTCACAGCGGCCCGAAGCGGTAGCCGAAGCCCCGCACCGTCTGCACGTACCGGGGCCGCGCCGGTACGTCCTCCAGCTTGGCCCGCAGCCGTCCCACCGCGGCGTCCACGATCCGTGAGTCGCCGAGGAAGGTGTGGTCCCAGACGGAGGCCAGCAGCTGCTCGCGGCTGAAGACCCGGCCGGGGGAGGCCGACAGTTCGAGGAGCAGCCGCAGCTCGGTCGGAGGCAGGGCGACCGGGGCGCCGTGCTTGGTGACGGTCAGGCCCGCCCGGTCGATGACGAGACCGGCGAGATCGGCGTCCGCTCCCCGGACGGGCGCGGTGGGTTCCGCGCGGCGCAGCGCCGCCCGGATACGGGCCTCCAGGACAGGCGCGGTGACGGGTTTGACCACGTAGTCGTCGGCGCCCGCCTCAAGCCCGGCCACGATGTCCCGGTCGTCGCCGCGCGCGGTCAGCATGATGACCGGCAGGACCGCGTTGACCGCGCGGATGCGGCGGCACACCTCCAAGCCGTTCATCCCGGGCAGCATCAGATCCAGGACGGCCAGGTCGACGTTCGGGCCCGCCGGGCCGTCGAGGAGGGCGAGGGCCTGTTCTCCCGTGGCGGCCGTCGCGACGTCGTACCCGTGCCGGCGCAGCACGAGTTCCATCCCGTCCCTGACGGAGACGTCGTCCTCGATGAGAAGTACATGCGGCATGAGGCCGATTATGGGCACAGTGAACCCCGATCACCGGCTCCGATGGCAGGTCAATGCCCAGGTCGGAGCCATTGTTACGTTCTCATCATGTCGTCATGGACGGCTCATCACGTGGTGTGGGGACGGTGGAGCACATGAACCCCTCCACGACCTCGCACACCACCTTCCGTGCTGCCAGGCGGCTGCGCCTCGTCGCCCTCGCCACCGTCCCCGTCCTCGCCTTCACGGCGGCCTGCGGCCGCGACGGAGACAGCGCCGACGGTGGGAACGGGCACGACGCCATCGCCTCCGTACCGGACACCCCGGCGGCCTCGGCGCCCGGAAAGGGCACCGGAAGCCCGAGCGCCGGGGCGTCGGGAAAGTCCGCCTTCTACGACGCCCAGCTGGCGTACGTCCAGTGCATGCGCGCCAAGGGGGGCTACAAGGACTTCCCCGACCCGAAGCTCAGCGGTCACCTCGACTGGACGAAGATCGGTGAGATCTCGTCCAGGCCCGGGCAGAACGAGGCCGCCAAGGGCGGCAAGAACGCCGTCTGCGGCCCCGAACTCCAGCGGGCCATGGCGGCCGAGCCCCAGCGCGACCAGCAGAAGGACTACGAGTCGATGCTCGCGCACGCCAAGTGCATGCGCGACAACGGCGTCTCCCGCTTCACCAACCCGACCATGAGCGGCGGCAACGCCCAGCCGGGCGGCGACCCGAACCCGGCGTCGCCCGTCATCGACACGGACTCGCCCGCGTACAAGCAGGCCCGGGAGGCCTGCGCGCCGAAGCTTCTCGACGGTCTGGACGGCATGCAGTGAGCCGCCGCACCACGCTCCTCGTCGTCGCCGTGGGAGCCGTCACCGCCTCCGTGGCCGGTGGCGTCCTGCTCCTGGGCGGCGACGGCGACGGCGGAACCGCGGCGAAGGGCGGCGACCGGCCGCCCGCCACCGCCACCGTCGTCCGAACCGATCTCGTACGGTCCAAGACCGTGGACGGCACGCTCGACTTCGCCCAGCGCCGTACCGTCAAGTCGGCCGTCGAGGGCACCATCACCGTGGCGGCCCCCGAAGGGAAGACCCTGGGCAGGGGAGAGGCGCTCTACGAGCTGAACGACAAACCCGTCACCCTCCTCTACGGGCCCGTCCCCATGTTCCGCGAGATGAAGAAGGGCGACCGGGGCAGCGACGTCCTCCAGCTGGAGCGCAATCTCCGCGACCTGGGATACGGCGCGAAACTGTACGTCGACACGCGGTACGACGAGTCCACCGAGGCGGCCGTCAAACGCTGGCAGAAGTCCCTCAACCGCGAGCCCACCGGACGTGTGGGCAAGGGCGACGTCGTCTTCCAGACCGGACAGGTCAAGGTGGTCGCCGCCGATGCCGCGCTCGCCGACCAGGTCGCCCCCAACGGCCCCGTCCTCACCGTGGCCTCCACGCGGCCCGTGGTCCGGGCACAGCTGGATCAGACCGACGGGGCGCTCACCTCCCGCGGCACCAAGGTCGAGGTCACCCTGCCCAGCGGCAAGACCGTGACCGGCAGGGTCGACGGAACCGTACGCCCCGCGGAGAACGCGTCCGGAAGCGGCGGGGGCGCCCAGGACGGCATCACCGTCGAGGTGGTCCTCGACGGTGGGGCGGGAGCCGCGCACGGCGAGGACGCCAAGGCCTCGGCGAGCGTGAAGTTCGTCAGCGAGGCCCGCGAGAACGTTCTCGCGGTCCCCGTCGAGGCGGTCGTCGCGCTGCGTGGCGAGGACGGGGGATACGGCCTCCAGATCGTCCGGGAGACCGGCTCGACGATCGTCAGGGTCGAGACGGGGATGACGGCCGACGGACAGATCGAGGTCAAGGGCCCGGATCTGCGCGAGGGGATGAAGGTCGGGGTGGCCTCGTCATGACGACGCCCCCGGCGCCCCGCGCCGTACGTGCCCCGGTCATCGAACTGAGGGACGCCGGCAAGGCGTACCCCGGCGGCGTCCACGCCCTGCGCGGAGTGAACCTCACCGTCGAGGAGGGCGAACTGCTCGCCGTCGTCGGCCCCTCCGGATCGGGCAAGTCCACGATGCTCAACATCATGGGCACGCTCGACAAGCCCACCACGGGTACCGTCCGGGTCGCCGGACACGACGTGTCCGCGCTCTCCGACGCCCGGCTCTCCGCCCTGCGCGCCCGCCACATCGGCTTCGTCTTCCAACACTTCCACCTGGCGGCGGGGCGCGACGCGGTGGACAACGTCTCGGACGGTCTGCTTTACGCGGGCGTCCCGTTGAAGGAGCGGCGCGCGCGTGCGCGTGAAGCCCTCGCCAAGGTGCGGCTCGACCATCGGCGCGCGCACACGCCGAACGAGCTGTCCGGTGGTGAGAAGCAGCGCGTGGCCATCGCGCGCGCCCTCGTGAAGGATCCGCGTCTGCTGCTCGCGGACGAACCGACCGGGGCGCTCGACACCGCGTCCGGGGAGATCGTCATGGAACTCCTGCACGAGCTGAACGCCTCGGGCACCACGATCTGCGTGATCACGCACGACAACGAGATCGCCGACTCGCTGCCCCGGCGGGTGCGGTTCAAGGACGGCGAGATCGTCTCGGACACCCGGTCCGGTCCGGCCGCCCCGGCGCGCGAAGGGACCCCGCCACACGGAGGGACCCCGCCACAGGAAGAGGACGCGTCATGAAGCGGGACCTCACCCCCTCCCGCCTCGCTCCCCGGGACATCCTGCGCGTCGGCGCCGTCGGCCTGCGCGCGCGTCGGGCCCGTGTCGTGCTCTCGGCGCTCGGCATCGCCATCGGCATCGCGACCATGGTCGCGGTCGTCGGCCTGTCCGAGTCCAGCCGCGCCGATCTGATGGCCCGGCTGGACCGGCTCGGCACCAACCTGCTGACGGCGGAGGCGGGCAAGGACGCCACCGGGCAGGAGGTCAAGCTCCCCAAGAGCGCCGTTGCCATGGTCGAGCGGATCGGGCCGGTACGGCACGCCACCGCGACCGGTGACGTCGACGCGCGCATCCGCCGCAGCGACGTGGTCCCGGAGGAACGCACCGCGGGCGTGACCACCCAGGCGGCGGGGATCGATCTGCTGGCCGCGCTAGGCGGCGAGGTCGAGGAAGGCGTGTGGCTGGACCCGGCCCGCGAGCGTCTCCCCGTGACGGTCCTGGGCGCGACGGCGGCGCAGCGGCTCGGCATCACCGGCACCGGTGAGACGATCATGATGAACGACACCCGCGTGGTCGTCGTCGGCATCCTCGCCCCGATCGAACTGGTCCCCACCCTGGACCGGGTGGCCCTCGTCGGGTTCCCCGCCGCCGAGCGCTACCTCGGCTTCGACGGCCACCCCACCACCGTCTTCGAGCGCTCGACGGACGCCTCGGTGGAGGACGTACGGGCGGTCCTGGCCCGCACCATCAGCCCTGGCGCCGAAGGCGGGGTGAAGGTGTCACGCCCCTCGGACGCGCTGGCCGCCAAGGCCGCCACCGACGAGGGGCTGACGGCCCTCATGCTGGGTCTGGGAGCGGTGGCGCTCCTCGTCGGCGGGGTGGGCGTCGCCAACACGATGGTGATCTCGGTGCTCGAACGCCGCCAGGAGATCGGCCTGCGCCGCTCGCTGGGCGCGACCCGCAACGCGATCCGAGTCCAGTTCCTGACCGAGTCGTTGCTGCTGTCCGCGCTGGGCGGCACGACCGGCGCGTTCCTCGGCGCGGCGGCGACGTACGCGTTCGCGCACGCCCAGGGCTGGACGGCGGTGGTCCCGCCCTGGTCCCTGGGGGGCGGTCTGGCAGCGACCCTCGTGATCGGCGTGATCGCGGGCCTCTATCCGGCGATCCGTGCCTCGCGGCTCCATCCGACGGTGGCGCTGAGCGCCACATGACGACGTGTCCCGGCCGGCCGACGGAGAGGTCGGCCGACCGGGACACGGGGACGTGCGGAGGATCAGGACAGGTCGAACCGGTCCAGGTCGGCGACCTTGGCCCAGGCCGCGACGAAGTCCGTCACGAACTTCTCCTTGGCGTCGTCGCTCGCGTAGACCTCGGCGAGCGCGCGCAGCTCGCTGTTCGAGCCGAAGACGAGGTCGGCGCGGCTGCCGGTCCACTTGACCGCGCCGGAGGCGTCGCGGGCCTCGAACGTGGTCTGGTCGTCGGAGGTCGACGTCCACTCCGTACCCAGGTCGAGCAGGTTGACGAAGAAGTCGTTCGTCAGCTTGCCCGGGGTCTCGGTGAGGACACCGAGCGAGGTGCCCGGCTGGGTCACGCCCAGGGCGCGCAGGCCGCCGACGAGGACCGTCAGCTCCGGGGCGCTCAGGGTGAGCAGGTTGGCCCTGTCGAGGAGCAGGTACTCGGCCGGGAGGCGCTGGCCCTTGCCCACGTAGTTGCGGAAGCCGTCCGCCGCCGGCTCCAGGGCGGCGAAGGACTCGACGTCCGTCTGCTCCTGGGAGGCGTCGACGCGGCCCGCCGTGAAGGGCACCTCGACGGTGTGACCGGCGTCCTTGGCCGCCTTCTCCACGCCCGCGGCGCCCGCGAGGACGACGAGGTCGGCGAGGGAGACCTGCTTGCCGCCGCTCTGCGCGGAGTTGAAGGACGACTGCACGCCCTCCAGGACGCGCAGCACCTGCGCCAGCTCGTCCGGGTTGTTGACCTCCCAGTTGCGCTGCGGCTCCAGGCGGATGCGGCCGCCGTTGGCGCCGCCGCGCTTGTCGCTGCCGCGGAAGGAGGAGGCGGCGGCCCAGGCGGCGGAGACCAGCTGGGTGACCGTCAGGTCCGAGGCGAGGATCTTCTCCTTGAGGGAGGCGATGTCGGCCGCGTCGACGAGCTCGCCCGAGCGCGCCGGCAGCGGGTCCTGCCAGAGGAGCTCCTCGGAGGGCACCTCGGGGCCGAGGTAGCGGGCGACCGGGCCCATGTCGCGGTGGGTGAGCTTGTACCAGGCGCGGGCGAACGCGTCGGCGAACTCGGCCGGGTTCTCGTGGAAGCGTCGCGAGATCGGCTCGTAGATCGGGTCGAAGCGGAGCGACAGGTCGGTGGTGAGCATCGTCGGGAGGTGCTTCTTCGCCGGGTCGTATGCGTCCGGGATGACCGCCTCGGCGTCCTTCGCGACCCACTGGTGGGCGCCCGCAGGGCTCTTGGAGAGCTCGTAGTCGTACCCGAAGAGGTTGTCGAAGAAGCCGTTGCCCCACTGGGTCGGCGTGGTGGTCCAGGTGACCTCCAGACCGCTGGTGATGGCGTCGGGGCCCTTGCCGGAGCGGTAGGTGCTCTTCCAGCCGAGGCCCTGGGCCTCCAGCGGCGCGGCCTCGGGGTCGGCGCCCACGTTGTCGGCGGGGCCGGCGCCGTGGGTCTTGCCGAAGGTGTGGCCACCGGCGATGAGGGCGACGGTCTCCTCGTCGTTCATCGCCATCCGGCCGAACGTCTCGCGGATGTCGCGGGCCGCGGCCAGCGGGTCCGGAGTCCCGTTCGGGCCCTCGGGGTTGACGTAGATGAGGCCCATCTGGACCGCGCCGAGCGGGTTCTCCAGCTCACGGTCGCCCGTGTACCGCTCGTCGCCGAGCCAGGTGGTCTCGGGGCCCCAGTAGACGTCCTCGTCCGGCTCCCACACGTCCGCGCGGCCGCCGGCGTAGCCGAAGGTCTCGAAGCCCATGGTCTCCAGGGCCACGTTGCCCGCGAGGATGAGGAGGTCGGCCCAGGAGATGTTCTGGCCGTACTTCTTCTTCACGGGCCAGAGCAGACGGCGGGCCTTGTCCAGGTTGCCGTTGTCCGGCCAGCTGTTGAGCGGCGCGAAGCGCTGCTGACCGGCGCCGGCGCCGCCGCGGCCGTCGCTGATGCGGTACGTGCCGGCGCTGTGCCAGGCCATACGGACCATGAACGGGCCGTAGTGGCCGAAGTCGGCCGGCCACCAGTCCTGCGAGGTCGTGAGGACCTCGGCGATGTCCGCCTTCACCGCCGGCAGGTCGAGGGCTTCGAACGCCTTGGCGTAGTCGAAGTCCTCGCCGAGCGGGTTGGCGACGGCGGGGTTCTTGGCGAGGATCTTCAGGTTGAGGCGGTTCGGCCACCACTGGCTGTTGCCGCCACCCTGCGTCGGGTGCGCGGCGCGCTCGTGCGCCACCGGGCAGCCGCCCGCGCCGCTCTCCGCCTTGGCGTCGGTGACGATTGCATCATGGTTCTCAGACATGGGAATCCTTTTCTCCCGCAGCGCTGGAGGCTTTACTGTCCCTTGGCTACCAACTAAACCGATCCTACGATGGACCTTGTCCAAGTCAAGAACCACGCCAAGTCGGTCGATGCGGAAGATGGCAGGAGAGGTGATTCATGAGCGACCTGTTGGAACGTTTGCGCGCCCGGGGATGGCGGATGACCTCCCAGCGACGTGTCGTCGCGGAGGTCCTGGCCGGTGATCATGTGCACCTCACGGCGGACGAGGTGCACGCGCGCGCGGTCGCGCGACTGCCGGAGATCGCGCGGGCGACGGTCTACAACACCCTAGGTGAGCTGGTGTCCCTCGGCGAGGTGGTGGAGCTTTCCACGGACGGCCGGGCCAAGCGGTACGACCCCAACGCGCGCCGACCGCACCAGCACCTGGTCTGCTCCGGCTGCGGCGTCATCCGGGACGTCCACCCGACGGGGGACCCGTTGGACGTGCTTCCGGAAGGGGAACGGTTCGGCTTCACGGTGTCGAAGGCCGACGTCACGTACCGGGGGCTGTGCCCGGAGTGCTCCTGAACGACGAAAGGAGGAGCCCCTCCGCCGGACCGGCGGAGGGGCTCCTCCCGTTTCGTCACGCGGTGACGACTACTTCTTCGTCACGCGGTGACGACTACTTCAGGGCGGCGAGCGCGGCCTCGTAGTCGGGCTCGTCGGCGATCTCGCCCACGAGCTGGGTGTGCAGGACCTGGTCGTTCTCGTCGAGGACGACCACGGCGCGCGCGGTCAGACCGGCCAGCGGGCCGTCCGCGAGGTCGACGCCGTAGTTGGTGTGGAACTCGCGGCCGCGGAGCGTCGAGAGGTTCTTGACGTTCTCCAGGCCCTCGGCGCCGCAGAAACGGGCCTGCGCGAAGGGCAGGTCGGCGGAGATGCAGAGCACGACGGTGTTGTCGAGCTCGGCGGCCTTGGCGTTGAAGGCGCGGACGGAGGAGGCGCACGTCGGGGTGTCGACGCTCGGGAAGATGTTGAGGACCTTGCGCTGACCGGCGAAGTCCTTCAGCGACTTGTCCGCCAGCCCCTCGCCGACGAGCGTGAAGTCGGGAGCGGAGCTGCCGGTGGACGGCAGATCGCCGTTGACCAGTACCGGGTTGCCCTTCAGCGTGACCTGGGCCATGGGAGATCTCCTTCGGACGGTGTCATTGACAACGTCCGGAATCCTACGGCGTACGGACCTGCGGGAACGACACGGGCCGCCGCCGTGCGTATCCGCTGGGTGTCCGCCCGTGCCCTTTTCTCACGGTGTGGGACGCGCGGCCGTGGCGGTGCCCCGGAAGCGGGAGGGCGGGAGGCCGAAGGCCCGGGTGAAGGCGGCGGTGAACGCGGCGGGGGAGGCGTATCCGAGGCGGCCTGCCGCTTCCGTGACCGATGCGGTACGGAGCAGGGGGACGGCCGCGAGGAGGCGGGCGCGCGAGCGCCAGACGGCCGGGCTCTCGCCGGTCTCGGCCCGGAAGCGGCGGGTGAACGCCCGCTCGCTGTGGGCGGTACGGGCGGCCCACTCGGCATTGGTGACCCCGGCGTCGGGCGCCTCCAGATAGGCGCGGCAGACCTCGGCGAGGTCGGGGGAGGCAGGGAGGGCGACGTGGAAGGGGAGCGGGGCGCGCGGCGATCTCGTACAGGAGGAGCTCGACGAGTGTGCCCTCGCGCCCCGACAGGCTGTAGTCGGGGGTGAAGTCGACGGCCGCCAGGAGCAGTTCGCGGAGGAGCGGAGGGACGTCCACGACGGTGCAGCGGGCCGGCCACCACGGGACGGCGCCCGGTTCCACGTACAGGCTGCACGTGCTCACGCCGAGCATCCGTACCCGGTGCGGGGTGGCGGCGGGGATGAGGACGGCCCGCTCGGGCGGGACGGTCCAGCTGCCGTCGGCGGTCTCGACGACCATGACGCCGGTGGCCCCGTACAGGAACTGGGCGCGCCGGTGCTCGTGCCAGTCGAGGACCCGGCCCGCGGGGTAGTCGGTCCCGAGGGGCAGGACGGCGCGGTCGAGGTGGTCGACGGTGTCGAGCGGGATGTTCCTCACGGCCGTCACCGTACCGGCGCGAAGCCCGATGGCCGAGACGCGAAGGAAGTCTGCCGACCATCGCATGCGGGCCGTCTGCCGACTCTGGTGATCTTGCCTCATGGACATGGCGATACTTCTGCTGATCGGGCTGGTCACGGGCGTGACGACGGTGCTGTTCGGCTTCGGCGGCGGCTTCGTCGCCGTCCCGGTGGTGGTGTGGGCGGACGCGGAACTCGGCGCGGACACGGTACGGGTGGCGACGGCCACCTCGGCGCTCGTGATGGTGGTGAACGCGGCCTTCGCGACCGCCGTCACGCCGCGGCGCGTGCTCCGCGCCCTGCGCGGCAGCGGACTCCTGCTGTTCCTGCTCGCCGCCGGAGCGTGCGCCGGGGCGCTCGCTTCGCGCTACGCGCCGCCGGAACCGGTCCGCTGGGCGTTCGTCCTCTACGTCACGGCGACGGCCGTCGACCTCCTGCTCCGCCCCGGCTTCCTGCGGCCTCGGGAACGCGCCTCCACGGACGTCCCCCGCGGACTGCGGGCCACCGCCGGCGCCCCCATCGGCGCGGTCGCCGCCTTCCTCGGCGTGGGCGGCAGCGTCATGACGGTCCCGGCCATGCGGCGCGCGGGCCACCCCATGGAGGTGGCGACGGCCCTGGCCAACCCGCTCGCCCTCGCCGTGGCGCTGCCCGCCGCCCTGCTCTCCCTCGCGGGCACCCCGCTCCCGGCCGCGCCGCTCGACCTGGTCGGCCTGGTCGACCCGGGCGCCGCCGGGGCACTGCTCCTCGGCGCCCTCCCCGTCATCGCCGTCCTCCGCCGCCGCCCGCCCCGTATCCCGGACCGCGCCCACGCCTGGGCGTACCTCCTCCTGCTGGCCGCGGTCGCGCTCGCGATGGGAATCCGATGAACTCCGGCGAACACCGATGAGTTTCGGGGCGGGTTCCGGTCTTACTGATCAGAATGGGGAACAGCACCCGATACACAGCGAGGATCCTGAGATGCGTACGTTGATCAGCACCGCCTTCGTGTCCCTCGACGGCGTCATGGAGGCCCCCGGCGGCGAGCCCGGCTACCGCAACAGCGGATGGACCTTCAAGGAGGTCGACTTCCTCCCCGAGGCCTACGAGATCAAGGGCCGCGAGCAGCAGGAGGCCGGGGCCCTGCTCCTCGGCCGTACCAGCTACGAGGCGTTCAGCCCGGTGTGGCCCGCGATGGAGGAGTTCGCCGAGTACAAGGCGATGCCGAAGTACGTCGTCTCCACCACCCTCACCGAGGACGCGCTCGTCCCCGAATGGGGCGACACGACCATCCTCAGGAACCTCGACGAGGTCGCCGCCCTGAAGGAGACCGAGGGCGGCCCGATCATCGTCCACGGCAGCGCCACCCTCAACCACGCCCTCTCCGACGCGGGCCTGATCGACCGCTACCACCTGCTCGTCTTCCCGCTGCTCCTGGGCGCGGGCAAGCGCCTCTTCAGCACGACCGACAAGGACACCCAGAAGCTCAAGCTGGTCGAGTTCGAGGCCTACGCGAACGGCATCCAGAAGAACGTCTTCGACGTCATCCGCTGAGGGCGTCCCAGGGCCCCAGCTTCTCCGGGTTGCGCACCGCCCAGATGTGGGTGATGCGCTCCCCGGCGAGGCCGAAGGCGGCCACCGTCACGGTGGTGCCGCCGTGCTGGGCGACCAGCCCCGGGCGGCCGTTGACCGAGCGGACCAGGAGCGTGAGGCCGGGGGCCCGCGTGGCGATGTCGAGGATGTAGCGGGCGATGCCCTGGCTGCCCTCGATCGGGCGGAGGGCCGCGCCGACCAGGCCGCCGCCGTCGGCGATCATCGTGGCCTCGGGGTCCAGGAGGGCCACGAGGGCGTCGATGTCCTTCGCCTCCCAGGCCTGCTTGAAGTCCCGGATGACCCTGGTCCGGCGGACCTCCGGGGCCGTGGGGGCCTGGGCGGCGCGGACGCGGCGGCGGGCCGAGGAGGCGAGCTGACGGGCCGCGGCCGGGGTGCGCCCGAGGACGTCCGCGATCTCGGTGAAGGGGTAGCGGAAGACGTCGTGGAGGATGAACGCGACCCGCTCGCCCGGCGTCATCGTCTCCAGGACGACGAGGAACGCCATGTCGACCGACTCGTCCAGGGTGACCCGGTCGGCGGGGTCGGCCGGTTCGGCGGTGCCGTCACCCGGCCGCCGGCCGTTCATCCACTCCGTGTGGTCCGGCAGCGGCTCCGGTATCCACTCGCCCACGTACCGCTCGCGGCGCGCCCGTGCCGAGCCGAGCACGTCCAGGCAGATCCGGCTGGCCACCGTGGTCAGCCAGGCGCCTGGGGAGCGGACGGCCGCCTGTTCCCGCGCGGACATCGCGTACCAGCGGGCGTACGTCTCCTGGACGGCGTCCTCCGCCTCGGCGAGGGAACCGAGCAGCCGGTAGGCGATGTCGGTCAGCTGCCGGCGTTCGCCCGTGATCGTGATGGTGCTCGACGTACTCAGTTCGATCTCCCCCGTACAGCAGTTTGACGCACCGTCTCACATTTCCGGGGGCTGCGTCGTCGGAGGAGTAGGGCCGGACACGACGGGCTCCGGCGACCGAACGGGAGAACACCTCATGACCACGACCACCTCCACCTCCACCACCGCGCGGACGAGGCCGACGTTCCTGCGCGTCGCCCTCTTCGCGCAGACCGGGGCCGTCTTCCTTCAGGCGGCCACCGCCGGTCTCCTGCTCTCCTCGGACCTCGCGTACGAGGTCCACGACATCGGCTCGAAGGTGATGTACGCCGCCACGCTCGTGTACGTGATCGCCGCGTTGCTCGCCTGGCGCCGGGGCGGCGCCTCGCCCCGGCACTTCCGGTACGCCCTCGGGTTCCTCGTGCTGGCGTCGGCGCAGGTCGTGCTGGGTGTGAATCACGTGGCCGGGCTGCACGTCCCGCTGGGCGTCCTCATCTTCGGACTGAGTCTCTTGACGCTTTTCGCTGAAAACTTTCAGTCTGATCGCCAGTAGCAAACGGGAAGTCGACGTCAGATGTCTTGACAGGGGTGCGGGCCGAAAGCATCAATATGCAACGCAGTCCAACAGGTTCCCCCACCGACGGAAGGTTCGACTTCCCATGCGTCGTTCTGCCTGTGCGCTGACCGCTGCCCTGGCGGCGGTCAGCACCGCCCTGGCTCTCCCCGGACCCGCGGTGGCGACGGCCGCCACCGCCGCGGGTGCGGCGGCCGGCCCGTACGTCGTCGAGGCCGAGAGCATGACCACGACCGGCTTCACGCCGGAGACCGTGCGCCACACCTGGAACGGGACGGTCGTCGACGACGTCACCTACGGCCGCGGCGCGGCCGGCGGCGTCAGCACCGCCCGCACCACCTTCTCCGGCACGGCCGGAACGTACGACCTCATCACCCGCTACAACGGCATGACCGAGAACGGCGTGACCTACAAGCTCGCCGTCAACGGCACCGCCGTGGACTCCTGGGGCACCTCGCGCCGCTACGGACGCGACTACACCGACCCCGTCAACATCGACACCCGTACGTCGAACAAGGTGGCGCTGAAGCCCGGCGACGTCATCGAGCTGACCGCCACCTCGACCGGCGAGGCGCCCCGCGTCGACCGCATCACCATCCAGGAGCACGTGGGCGCGCCCACCAGCACCCTCGCCATCAGATCGCCCAACGCGGCCCTCAACTCCGGCTTCACCTGGGGGAAGAACCGGGCGCTCGCCATGACCTTCTACCCGGGCAACCCGATGATGGGCCACGAGGCGGAGTGGTGGCGGCTCAAGAACGCCTCCCACCCCGACGTCGAGCCCGGCTACTGGGGCGCGTACACCAACCGCGAGTCGTACTACAACCGCGACATCGCCCACCAGTCGGACGGCGCCCACGCCGTCGGTCTGGACGCCCAGACCTTCCACATGATGAAGACCTTCGCCGGCGACGCCGACGACCCGGGCCAGAACGGCTGGCCGCTCTGGGCGCACAGCTCGTACGGCGCGATGTACTACATCGACGGCACCGGCTTCCGTGAACTGCCCTCGCCGTTCAACCTCATGACGAAGGCGTACAAGCAGTACCAGTGGACGGGTGACCAGGCCTGGCTGAACGACCCCGACCTCACGAAGTTCTACGACTCGACCATGGGGTCCTTCCTCGCCGGTCACGAGGTGAAGTGGAACGACGCCGACCCCGCCGCGGAGCAGCCCGTCTCGCGCAAGCAGCCCGGTGAGTACACCGCCACCTTCTTCGAGTTCCCCAACGAGAACCTGGTCTCCGCCGCCGACTCCCTCGGCTACCAGTACCAGTCGATGCTCGCGTACGCGGAGATCCTCAAGGCCAAGGGGGACAGCGCGGGCAGCGCCACCTGGACCCGGCGCGCGCAGCGGGTCCGCGACCACTTCGAGGCGAACTGGTGGGACGCGGCGAACAACCGCTACGTCCGCGGCAAGGACGCCGCCGGAACCGGCTACAGCAGCTGGGGTCACGAGGCCAGCTTCCTGATGATGCTCACCGGACTCGGCGACCACGGCCCCCGGACCGAGCGCTACCTCGACTTCATCGCCGCCAACGACGACGACCTCAACGTCGAGGCGACCTCCTACCTGCCCGAGATGTACTACCAGTACAACCGCTCGGCCGAGGGCTGGTCCTGGCTCAAGAAGCTCATGGCCGACCGCAATCAGTACCCCGAGATCTCCTTCCTCGCGGTGAGCAGCACCATCGACGGCCTGATGGGCGTGCAGCCCGACGCGCCTCGCGACAACGTTGCCACCGTCTCGCGCCTGACGTCCGAGACGCCCTGGGTGGAGATCGACCACCTGAAGGTCGGCGACAACGACCTCAAGCTCCAGCACACCGGCACGACGGCGTCGAAGCTCACCAACAACGCCGGGGGAACGGTGAACTGGGAGGCCCAGTTCTACGGCACCCACGACACCATCACCGTCAACGGCACGCCCTACGCGGCCCGCACCAAGTCGCTGTACGGCAAGACCGTCTCGTACGTCACCGTCCCGGTCGTCGCGGGCGCGGCCGTCACCGCCACCGCCGGCACCCCGGCGCCCGACACCATCGCCCCGAGCGCGCCGACCGCCCTCACCGCGAGCAACCCGACCTCGACCGGCGCCGACCTGTCCTGGACGGCCTCCGACGACGACACCGGCGTGACCGGCTACAAGGTCTACGCCGGCAACACCCTCGTCGGGACCACGACGGGCGCCACCACCCGCTTCACCGTCACCGGGCTCTCGCCGTGGACCTCGTACACCTTCACCGTGAAGGCGGTCGACGCGGCCGGGAACCTCTCCGCCGCGAGCAACGCCGTCACCACCTCCACCGGCGGCGACGGCCAGGTGGTGGACCTGAGCGCGCTCACCTGGACGAGCGCCCGCAGCGACTTCGGCACCGTCACCAAGGACCGGAGCGTCGAGGGCAACGCGCTCCGGCTGAACGGCACGACGTACGCCAAGGGCGTCGGCACGCACGCCAACAGCACGGTCACCTACGCCCTGAACGGCGGGTACAGCCGCTTCCAGTCCGCCGTCGGCGTGGACGACGAGGTCAGCTCCCACGCGACCGTCCGCTTCGAGGTCTGGGGCGACGGCACGAAGCTGTACGAGTCCCCGGGCGCGATGACCCCGACCAGCGCGACGGCCGCCGTCGACCTGGACGTCACGGGCGTCACGACGCTGACCCTCAAGGTCACGGACGCCGGGGACGGCATCAACAGCGACCACGCGGACTGGGCCGGAGCCCGGCTCGTCACCCGGACCGCGACCCGCACGGCGCTCAGCGACCTGAACTGGACGGGCACCCCCGCCATCGACTGGGGCACGGTCCGCAAGGACCGGAGCGTCGACAACAACGCCCTGCGCCTGAACGGCACGACGTACGCGAAGGGCGTCGGCACGCACGCCAACAGCACGGTCACCTACGCCCTGAACCGCGGGTACACCCGCTTCCAGTCGGACCTGGGCGTGGACGACGAGGTGTCGGCGAACGCGACGGTGCGGTTCGAGGTCTGGGGTGACGGGGTCAAGCTGTACGGGTCCCCGAGCACGATGACCCCGACCAGCGCGACCGTCCCGATCGACCTGGACGTCACGGGCGTCACGACGCTCACGCTCAAGGTCACGGACGCCGGGGACGGCATCAACAGCGACCACGCGGACTGGGCCGGTGCCACGCTCGTGAGCTAGCCCGCGAGCTAGCCCGCGAGTCGCTCGCGAGCCGGTTCCCGGCGGCGCTCCCAGGTCTGACCAGCGTGTCAGAATTGGGAGCGCTTTCCGTCCATCCATCGAGGTGCCCGCCGTGACCAAGCCCGTCGCCCGTCAGCCGCTGCGGAGCAACGCGCGGTCCAACCGGGCGCGCATCCTGGCCACGGCCCGGCGGGAGCTCGGGCGCGACCCCGACATCACCCTGGAGGAGCTGGCCCGTGCCTCCGGAGTCGTACGGCGCACCCTCTTCGGGCACTTCCCCGGGCGCGAGGCCCTCCTCGAAGCCCTCGCCGACGAGGCCTCCGAGGCGCTGCGCAGCGCGGTGACCGTCGGTGTCCCGGCGGAGGAGGGCGCCGAGCGGGCACTCGCCCACTTCGTGCTCTCGCTCTGGCCCGTCGGCGACCGCTACCGGATGCTGCTCGCCCTCGCCCGGCGCGACCTGGGCGCCGAGCGCGTGGCCGAGATCCTGGCGCCGGCCCGTGACGCGGTCACGGCCATCGTGGAGCGGGGGCAGGCCGACGGCGTCTTCCCCGTGCATCTGCCGCCCGCCGCGATGAGCGCGGGGCTCGAAGCCATGACGGTCGCCCTCCTGGAGGCCGTGAACCGCGACGAGCTCATCGACGAGGGAGCGCCGGTCGCCGTCGCCGTGCTCGTCGCCGCCGGCGTGCCGGTGGAGCGGGCGCGCGCGGCCGTCGCGGAGGTCGCCCCCCCTGGCTGACCTGCTCTTTTCCTGATCTCTGCCCCGGAGCCGCGCTCCGGGGCAGTGTCGTTTCCGCGCGCCGCGAGATATTTGCACATCGATGTGCAATAACCTAGCCTGCACATCAATGGGCAAGTAATGGATCCGTCCGGCTAGGAGCCTCACCCGCATGCCACCCCCCACGCTCTCCGTCACGCGCACGCCCGTCGAGAAGATGACCGGCCCCTACGCCCGCCGCTGGTGGGCCCTGCTCGTCCTCTGCCTCAGCCTGCTGATCGTCGTCATGGCGAACACCTCGCTGATCGTCGCGGCCCCCGACATGACCCGCGACCTGGGCCTGAGCAGCAGCGACCTCCAGTGGGTCATCGACGGCTACACCGTCCCGTACGCGGCCCTGATGCTCGTCCTCGGCGCGGTAGGCGACAAGTACAGCCGCCGCGGCGCCCTCGTCACCGGCCTCCTCGTCTTCGCCGCCGGATCCGTCCTCGGCAGCCTCGTCCACGAGACCTCGCTCGTCATCCTGGCCCGCGCGGTCATGGGCGTCGGCGCAGCCGTCGTCATGCCGGCGACCCTCTCCCTGCTCGTCGCGATCTTCCCCCGCCACGAGCGCGCCCGCGCCATCACCGCCTGGACCGCGACCTCGGGTCTCGCCATCGCCGTCGGCCCGCTGGTCGCCGGCTGGCTCCTGGAGGACCACGCCTGGGGCTCCACGTTCCTCATCAACGTGCCGATCGCGCTCCTCGGCGTCGTCGGCGCGCTCTTCCTCGTACCGCCGTCGAAGGCGCAGGGCATGGGGCGGATCGACTACGTCGGCGGCCTGCTGTCCATCGTCTCCGTCGGCTCGCTCGTCTACGCGACCATCGAGGGCCCGCACTTCGGCTGGGGCGCCGGCCCGGTCACCGCCGCCGTCGTCGCGGCCGTCGGCGCGCTCGCCTTCGTGTGGTGGGAACTGCGCCACCCGCACCCCATGCTCGACGTACGGAGGTTCGCGCAGCGGCCCTTCGCCGGGTCGATGCTCGCGGTGCTGTTCTTCTTCTTCGGCACGTTCGGCGCGATCTACTACTCGACGCAGTTCCTGCAGTTCGTCCTCGGCTACGGCCCGCTCGAAACCGGCGTCCGCCTGCTCCCGCTGGCCGGTGCCGTCTTCGTCGGCGCCGCCGCGACCGGCCGGCTGACCCCGAAGCTCGGCATGAAGGTCACCGTCGTCGCGGGCATGCTGCTCGGCACCGCCGCCGTCCTGCTGCTCACGAGGATCGAGACCGGGTCGACGTACGCCGACTTCCTCGCGCCCCTGATGATGCTCGGCGTCGCCATCGGCCTGAGCGTCTCACCGGCCACGGACACCATCATGAGCTCCTTCCCCGAGTCCGAACTCGGCGTCGGCGGCGGGGCCAACGACACCGCGCTCGAACTCGGCGGCTCCCTCGGCATCGCCGTTCTCGGCTCCCTGCTCGGTACGGCCTACCGGGACGAACTCGCCGACCTCGTCGGCAACCGCCTCCCGGCCGCCGCGCTCCACACCGCCCAGGACTCGGTCGGCGCCGGACTCGCCGTCGCCGAGAAGGTCGCCCAGAACCCGGACGGCGGACCCCAGCAGGCGCAGGCCCTCGTCGGGGCCGTCCACGAGTCCTTCGCCCACGGCGTCGCCGCGACCAGCGTCGTCGGCGGGATCATCATGGCCGTCGGCACGCTGGTGGTGTTCCTCGTCCTACCCGGCCGACGGCGGGCGCGGTAGTCCGTGCGCCGGCAGTCCGTCCGCCTGTAGTTCGATTGCCGATAGTCCGTTCGCGTTCGCACGCGCCAGCCTCCCGGCCGCACTGTCGAGGATCATCTCCAGTGCGGCCGGGTAGGCGCTGTGGTTCATGCGCGCCGCGAGCAGGTCCGCCGTCGCCGCGATGTGCGGATGCGAAGCGTCCGAGAGCTGCGCGTAGGCCGACTCCCACATGTGCTCGTCGGCCTCGCGCGCGGCCCGGGGGAGGGCCATCGAGGCCGCGTCCAGGGCGGCGAACGCCAGGCTCTGGTCGATGAACGTGTGGTAGATCCGCACGGCCTCCGGATCGGGGAAGCCCGCCGTCCGCAGCACGGCGAGGATCGCCTCGTCGGCCGCGATCTCCTGCTCCCGGCCCGTCACACGGCTCGCCGTGAGCACCGCCGCCTGCGGGTGCGCGAGGTAGGCGCGGTGGATGCGCAGACCGAGCGCCCGGAGGTCGTCGCGCCACGCCCCGGTGGCCTCCCAGCCGCGCAGGGCTCGGCCGATCAGCTCCGCGCCGATGGCGAGCGTCAGGTCGTCCATGCCCGCGAAGTACCGGTAGAGGGTGCTGGGGTCCGCGCCGAGCGCGAGACCGAGCCGCCGGGCGGTGAGCCCCGCCGCACCGTGCTCCGCGAGCATCCGCAGGGCCGTCTCGACGATGATCCGCTCGGAGAGCACCTCGCCGTTCTTCGTCGGTCGCCGCCGTCTCCGCGCCGACTCCGGCACCACCTTCTTCGGCATGAGCGGCCCCTCTCCTGGCGAGCTCCGGCGACCTCCGGGCTGCCCGCACCTTATGCCAACGCCATAGACGTTAACCACGCACGGGGAGTTTCATCTCGGGAACCAACAGGTCACAGCCTCGGAGAGGGAGATTCCTCATGCGTGTTCTGCTTGTCGGCGCCGGCGGTGTGGGCACCGCCATCACCCGGATCGCGGCCCGCCGCCCCTTCTTCGACCACATGGTGGTCGCCGACTACGACCTCGCCCGCGCCGAGGCGGCCGTCGCCGCCCTCGGCGAGGACGGCGCCCGGTTCAGTGCCCGCCGCACGGACGCCTCCGACGCCTCGGCGGTCGCCGCGCTGCTGGCGGAGGAGCGGTGCGACGTCCTCCTCAACGCCACCGACCCGCGCTTCGTCCTGCCGCTCTTCGAGGCCGCCGCCCAGGCCGGCGCGCACTACCTCGACATGGCGATGTCGCTGTCGAAGCCGCACCCCGAGCGCCCGTACGAGGAGTGCGGCGTCAAGCTCGGCGACGCCCAGTTCGAGCGGGCCGAGGAGTGGGAGAAGGAGGGCAGGCTCGCCCTGGTCGGCATGGGCGTCGAGCCGGGCCTCTCCGACGTCTTCGCCCGGTACGCGGCCGACGAGCTCTTCGACGAGATCGAGGAGATCGGCATCCGCGACGGCGCCAACCTCACCGTCGAGGGCTACGACTTCGCCCCGTCCTTCAACATCTGGACGACCATCGAGGAGTGCCTCAACCCGCCGGTCGTGTACGAGGCCGGGCGCGGCTGGTTCACGACGGAGCCGTTCAGCGAGCCCGAGGTCTTCGACTTCCCCGAGGGCATCGGCCCCGTCGAGTGCGTGAACGTCGAGCACGAGGAGGTCCTCCTGGTACCCCGCTGGGTCGACGCCCGGCGCGTCACCTTCAAGTACGGCCTCGGCGAGGACTTCATCGGCAAGCTGAAGACGCTGCACGCGCTCGGTCTCGACAGCACCGCGCCCGTCACCGTCGCCACCAGTCTCGGCCGGGCCGAGGTCTCGCCCCGCGACATCGTCGCGGCCGTCCTCCCGGACCCGGCGACCCTCGGCGACCGGATGACCGGCAAGACCTGCGCGGGCACCTGGGTCAAGGGCGTCAAGGACGGCGAGCCGCGCGAGGTGTACCTCTACCACGTGGTCGACAACGAGTGGTCGATGCGCGAGTACGGCTGTCAGGCCGTCGTCTGGCAGACCGCCATCAACCCCGTCGTGGCCCTGGAACTCATGGCCGCCGGCACCTGGTCCGGTGCCGGCGTCCTCGGGCCCGAGGCCTTCGCCCCGGGCCCGTTCCTCGACCTGCTCACCGCGTACGGCTCCCCGTGGGGCATGCGCGAGCAGTGAGCGCCGGTCCCGGCGGTCAGGCCTTCGTACGGCCCTTCGCGCGGTCCTTCGGACCGCCCGGGGCCTGGCCCGCCTCGTCCGTGACACCCCGTCCGAGGACGGCGGTCGTGGCGGTGACCTGGCCCTTCTTGCCCGCCGTCGTGTCCTCGACCATCACGCCGCGCTCGCCGAGGAACTCCAGGCTCTTCTTGTCGAAGATCCACTCGGTGCGCTCACCGGCGTAGACGCGGGCGACGGCCACGCCGTGACGGCCGGCCGCGTCGACGGAGTCCTCGACGACCGTGACACCAGGGATCTTCGCCGCCGCCTTGTAGAGCGCGGCGGACACCTTCGGCGGCGCGAGCTGCTCGCGCAGCAGGTCGCCGATGGTGACGAAGGCCTGCTGGTCGGGGCCGTTGCCCATGCCCTTGGTCTCGTCGTAGATCCTCTTGAGCAGGGCGTCGGGGTCGGTGGGGAGCGACTCCAGGTAGCGGTAGGTCGGGCTGTTCAGCGTGGGGTGGGGGTTGCCGACGGGGTTGACCGGACGGCCGTCCTTGTCGACCTCGCCGGCCAACGGAATGGCCTTGCCCCGCTCGTGGAGGAGCCCCGGCTGCGAGCCGTCGACGGAGAGCCAGATCTTGCGGCTGTGCGGGGTGTCCAGGCGCAGCACCGGGTCGTCGGAGTTCTGGATCGACCAGGCGACGGTGCTGGAGACGTACACGAACTGGTCGTCGCGGACGGCGGTCGCGGGACGGGCCGCCGCGACGGTGGCGATGCGGTCGAGGAGGACCGCCGCCGGGGTGGCGGCCGTGGCCTTGCCGGACTGCGAGGACTGCGACGACTGACCCGGCACGGTGGCGGCGCGGGGGTCGGTGCCGGGCCGCTCGCCGCCGTCGAAGGCGCCGTTCGTCGCCAGGGTGACGGCCAGGGCACCCGCCGCGAGCGGCACGGCGGCCATCGTCAGGCGGCGGACCCCGAAACGGGGCTTCGCCGCGGCGGCGGGGGCGGTGTCCTGCCGGAACTCGCGCAGCAGCTGGGCCTTGAGCAGCTGGTGGTGACGGGCGGACGGTTCGCGCTCGGGCGGCGTCGGCAGCAGCCGGGCCAGCTCCTCGTGCTCGGTGGGAGAGGGAGTGGGAGTGGGACGGGGCGGGGTGGGACGGGACGGGGTGGTGCTCATCGCGCTTCCTCCTGGAGGGGCCGGACCGCGCGGATGCGGTCACCATCTGTCTGTCCGTGACCCGCCGCCGAGTTCCGTCCCTCGGCTGAGGGATACGGCGCGTACGCGGCGAGCTTCTTGCGGGCGCGCGAGAGGCGGGAGCGGACGGTTCCCACCGGGATGCCGAGCGCTTCGGCGGCTGCCGCGTAGTCGAGGCCGGACCACACGCACAGGGCGACCACCTCGCGCTCCGGGCGCCGCAGCCGCGCGAGCGCGGACTGTACGGCGGCGACCCGCTCGGCGTCGTCGATCCGTCCGACCAGCTCGTCGGCGAAGTCCGGCAACGCCTCCTCCCGGGGCAGCCGGTTCATCGCGGCCTCGTGCCGCCGGGCGGCGCGCCGTGTGTTCCGTACGACGTTGGTCGCGATGCCGAGCAGCCACGGCCGCAGGGAACCGCCCTCCGGGTCCACCGTTCCCCGCAGCCGCCAGGCCTCCAGGAAGGTCAGCGACAGCACGTCCTCGGCCGTCGACCAGTCGCCGGTCAGCCGGAAGGCGTGGTGGTGGACCGCCCGGGCGCAGTCGTCGAAGAGGGACCCGAACGCGTCCGGGTCCCCCGCTCGTATTCGGGCTCTCACACTCATCTCCATATCCCCCGACTGTCCGACCGCGCCGATCCGGTTCCCGGAACGTGACGCAGGACACGTCGAACAGAGTCGAACCCTCGCCTGTTACTTGTCGGTAGGCCATGATGGGGGCGACCAGGAATCCACACGCGGCCGGGGGCTGAGACAGCGGTGTCGACTTTCGAGGAACAGACCAGGGTGCACGCCTTCCGGGACGACGCGCTGGGGGAGTACGACGCCGTCGGCCTGGCCGCCGCCATCCGGCGTGGCGAGGTCGGGACGGTCGAGGCCGCGCGCGCCGCGGCCGAGCGGGTGCGGATCGTCGAGAAGCACCTCCACGCCGTCCAGGTCCACGCCGACGCGCCCACCCCCGCGCCCGTGACCGCGAACAGCGGCCTCCTCGCCGGGGTGCCGACCTTCGTCAAGGACAACACCGACTTCGCCGGGCTCCCCACGGGGCACGGCAGCGCCGCCTTCGCCCCGGCGCCCGCGCGCAAGCACGCGCCCTTCACCCGGCAGTTCACCAGCACCGACGTCACCGTGCTCGGCAAGACCCGGCTGCCCGAGTTCGGGTTCAGTCCGACCACTGAGTACGAGGGCGGCGAGCCCGTTCGCAACCCGTGGAACACCGGCTACTCGACGGGCGGTTCCTCCGGCGGCGCCGCCGCGCTCGTCGCCGCCGGAGCCGTACCGATCGCCCACGCCAACGACGGCGGCGGCTCCATACGGATACCCGCCGCCTGCTGCGGACTCGTCGGCCTCAAGCCGACCCGCGGCAGGGTCGTGGCGAACGCGCAGAGCCGCCAACTGCCCCTGGACCTCGTCGTCGACGGCGTCGTCAGCCGCTCCGTACGCGACACGGCCACCTTCCTCGCCGCCGCCGAGCGGTACTGGCGCAACCCGAAGCTCCCGCCCGTCGGCCTGGTCGAGGGACCGTCCGACCGGCGCCTGCGCATCGGCTTCCTGCGGGACTCGCCCAGCGGCGTCATCTCCGACAGCGCCACCCAGGCGGCCGTCATGGAGACCGTGGCCCGACTCGAACACCTCGGCCACACCGTCGAGCCGGTCGAGATCGACGTCGACCCCCGGTTCACCGCCGACTTCCTCACCTACTGGGGCATGCTCTCGTTCCTCATCGGCGTCACGGGACGCGGTCTGGGCCAGGACTTCGACCGCCGCCGGATGGACGGACTCAGCCGGGGGCTGCGCGAGGAGTACGTGCGGAACTGGCGCCGCACCCCGGGCGTGTTGCGGCGCCTGAAGCGGACCAAGGAGGCGTACGCGGCGGCCTTCCGCGGCTTCGACCTCCTCCTCTCCCCGGTGCTCGCCCACCCGGCGCCGCCGATCGGGCACCTCAATCCGGCCGTTCCCTACCGGACCCTCGTCGAGCGGATCCTCGCGTACGTCGCGTTCACGCCCGTCGACAACGTCGTCGGAACGCCGTCGATCTCGCTGCCCTCCGCGACCGCGACCGAGGACGGCATGCCGATCGGCGTCATGTTCTCGGGACGGCCGGGAAGCGAGCGGACACTCCTTGACGTCGCCTTCGGTCTGGAGGCGGACCGTCCGTTCCGACGCATCCAGGACCTCAACTGATCGCCGGTGCAGGGGAGTAGCTCGGTTGTACGATCATCGGCAAAACTGCCGAGACCAATGACACCGAGCGTTTCCTCCCCGTACGGAAGGACATCGTCATGGCCGAAAACGGCCCCGCATCCTTCTCCCCGCCGACCGTCAGCCACATCGAGCTGTACGTCACCGATGCCGACGCCGCCACCGAGGCGTTCGTCACCGGATACGGCTTCCAGGTCTTCGCCACCAGCGACCGGACCGCCCCCACGCCCATGCCCACGCCCATGCCCACGTCCCGCTCCCTGGCCCTGCGCCAGGGAGACATCGTCCTCGTCCTCACCCAGGCCCTCGACACCACCCACCCGGCCGCCGCCTTCACCGCCGCCCACGGCGACGGCATCGCCGACATCGCGCTCACCGCATCCGACGTGCGGGCCGCGTTCGCCGACGCGGTCGCCCGGGGCGCCTGGGCCCTTGCCGAGCCGGCCGGGCACGAGGGCGGGTGGGTCACCGCGGCGGTGGCCGCCGGCTTCGACGACGTACGCCACACCCTCGTCCAGCGCCCGGCCGCCGGGGCCGAGGCGCACGGCACGCCGCTGCCGCTGCCCGGACTCGTCCCCGTGGCCGAACTCGCCCTGCCGCACGCAGAATCGCCCGGCCTCACCGTCCTCGACCACGTCGCCGTCAGCGTCAGGACCGGCGAACTCGCCGCCTCCACCGGCTACTACGAGCGCGTCTTCGGCTTCGAGGGCATCTACGAGGAGCTGATGGTCCAGGGCGCCGAGGCCATGGACTCCAAAGCCGTCCGCAGCCCTGCCGGCGACCTCACCCTCACCGTCCTCGCGCCCAGCCCCGCCCACCAGGCCGGCCACATAGGCGACTTCCTCGAACGGCACGGCGGGGGTGGAGTCCACCACCTCGCCTTCGCGACCGAGGACATCGTCGAGACCGTCGCCCGCCTCGACAAGCGCGGCACCCTCTTCCTCGCCACCCCCGACACGTACTACGAGGCCCTCGCGGCCCGCCTCGCCCCGCACCGGCACTCCGTCGACGAGCTGCGCGAGTCCGGCATCCTCGCCGACGAGGACCACGCCGGCCAGCTGTTCCAGATCTTCACGAGGACCGTCCACCCCCGCCGCACCCTCTTCTACGAGATCATCGAGCGGATCGGCGCCGACACCTTCGGCGGCGGGAACGTCCGCGCGCTGTACGAGGCCGTGCAGGCGGAGAAGGCCGAGCACGAGGCCAACGCCGCACCGGGGAGCGGCCGGTGAAGGCCCACCCGGCCGACGGCACGGTCCGCTTCGACCGCGCGGCCGCCGTCGACCGCGCGGTCACCGTCGACGGCATGGTCACCCCGGCCGACGCCGAGGCCCTGGCCGCCGCCGTACTCCCCGCCGGAGTCGAACGGTTCGTCGCGGGCGGCGCGGGCGACGAACGCACCCTCGCCGCCAACCGCGCCGCCTTCGACGCCCTCCACCTCCTGCCCCGCGTCCTCACCGGCGTCTCCACCGTCGACACCGCCACCCGGCTCCTCGGCGACGAGCCCGACCCCGCCGCGCTCCCGCTGGCCATCGCGCCGATGGCCTACCAGCGGGCCGTCCACCCCGAGGGCGAACTCGCCGTCGCCCGGGCCGCGTCCGCCGCCGGGATCCCCTTCACCGCCTGCACCTTCAGCAGCACCCCGGTCGAGGAGATCGCCGCGACCGGGGCCACGCTCTGGTTCCAGCTGTACTGGCTCCGCGACCGCGCGCTCACCAAGGACCTCCTGGCCCGCGCCGAGGAGGCCGGGGCGCGCGCCCTGATGCTCACCGTCGACACCCCGTACATGGGCCGCCGACGGGCCGACCTGCGGGGCGCCTTCACCCTGCCCGAGGGCGTGACGGCCGCGCACTTCGCGCGGGGCGACGACGGAGCGCCGAGCGGACCCCGGGACGGTGTGAGCGGCATCGCCGTCCAGACAGCGGGCCTGGTCGAACCGTCCCTGTCCTGGCGCGACCTCGACTGGCTCCGCGCCCACACCCGGCTGACCCTCGTCCTCAAGGGCGTCCTCGACCCCGCCGACGCCGACCGGGCCGCCGCAGAAGGGGTGGCGGGCATCGTCGTCTCCAACCACGGCGGCCGGCAGCTCGACGGCGCGATCCCGACCCTCGACGCCCTCCCGGCCGTGGTCGACGCCGTCGCCGGCCGCAGCCGGATCCTCCTCGACAGCGGCGTCCGCTCCGGCACCGACGTCCTCAAGGCCCTGGCCCTCGGCGCCTCCGGCGTCCTCCTCGGCCGCCCCGCCCTCTGGGGCCTGGCCGCCGGGGGAGAGGCGGGCGTCACCAAAGTCCTCACCCTGCTCCGCGAGGAACTGGAGAACGCCCTCGCCCTGTCCGGCTGCTCCGTCCCGGCGGCCGCCGCACGCCTGCGGACCACGAAGGGAGGAAAATCCCTGGACGGACCCGAAAAAGATCACGTACCGTTCACGTCAACGCCCTGAGACATGGAAGGAGGCGAGTGCCGTGCAGTTCACATCCCCGAGCGCTCCCTCTTTCATCTCCCCGGCGTGATGCGTCAGTTCTGACCGGGAGCGCTCCACGCAGCTTGTATCCCGGAGGAATTCCATGACCGATCTGGTCATCCGCACGCTTTCCACGAACGACGCCGCGCTCTTCGACGCGCACCCCGACCCCCTCGGCGCCCGCGAGAACCACCGGCGCACCCAGTTCCGTGACGAATGGAAGCGCGTCGCCCTGCGCGACGGCGAGGTCGTCGCGCGCGGAGCGTGGTGGGGCGGGCCCGAGGACGCGGAGCCCGTCAACATCAACTGGTTCGACGTCGCCGAGGGCGAGGAGGCGGCGGGGGCCGAGCTCCTGCGCTCCGCGCCCTGGCGGGTCGAGCTCGAAATCAACATCCCTGGCGGCTGGCGGGAGAACGACACCCTGCGCGCCGCCGCCGAGGCGCGCTTCGCCGCCGCGCACGCCGCGGGGTACGAGCCCCTGGTGGAACGGTTCCTCTACCGCTGGACCCCGGAGTGCGGGCTGCCCGAGCGCCCCGGACGCCTGCGGTTCCGCGAGGAGCCCGACGACGCCGTCTTCTTCGACGCCCTGCGCCGCATCCACTCCGCGACGCTGGACGCCCACGCCCTCCTCGCCATCGAGGAGGGCGGCCTCGACCAGGCCGCGCAGGAAGAGCTCGACTTCTTCCACTGGTGCCCGTCGCCGCGCGAGTGGTGGCAGGTCGCCCACACCCCCGAGGGCGAGCTGGCCGGGATCCACATCCCGGCCCACAACCCCTCCGGCCCGACGATCGGCTTCATCGGCGTCGTACCGGAGCAGCGCGGTCACGGCTACGCCTACGACCTGCTCGCCGAATGCACCCACTACCTCGTCGCGCAGGGCGCGGAGTTCATCAGCGGGGCCACCGACCGGGGGAACTTCCCCATGGCGGCGAACTTCGCCAAGGCCGGGTTCCCCGTCACCAGTGAGCGCGTGAACCTCCGGCCGACGGGCTGACGGTACGGGCGCGGGGCCACGCACCAGGCCCCGCGCCCTGTCCGACCCCGGTCCGCCGGACGGGCGCTAGCCTTCCCGGCCCGTCGTCGAGCCGAATCCCAGCCAGGTGTGGCGGTTGCCCCACCAACACCAGCCGACCTTCGGCGCGTTGCGCCGCTCGCGCCCGTCGCGGCCCGTGCCGTTGCTGATCCAGATCGCCGGAGTGCGCGTGTCCAGCGCGCCGTTGGCCTTCCGGAGACGCGAACCGATCGTCATGAAGCAGTGGTTGCGGGCGAGAGCCTCCGGCCGCTGGAGGACCCAGTGGATGCCCTCGGTGAGGACGAGCGGGGTGCGCTTCTCCTCGGCGAGGGCGGGCAGCGCCTCCTCCGGACTCCAGTTCGCCATCCGGTCGCCCCGGTCGACGTCCGTGACCAGGTACAGCGGGGAGTCGGGCAGCTCGATGTCCTGGGGCACGAACGCGTCCACGTCGGCCATGTCGACGACGACGAAACCGGGCTTGCCGTCCCGGTCGAGCAGCGGCGCGAGTGCCGAGGCCGGGGCCCGGTCGGGGTGCACGGCGAGCAGGACGTCCTCGCCGGTGACGGCGGCCTCCGCCGCGAAAGCCCGTACCGCTTCGGCGGTGATTCCGGCGATCTCGTGCACCCCGAGCTCGATCAGCCGCTCCGCCTGGACGGCGAGCGACGGCAGCGGCGGTACGGGGGTGATGGACGCGGTGTCGGTCAGCTGGGGCAAGACGCTCCTCAGTCCGGGGGCAGGGTGGTGGATGTGAGCTCAACGGGGCGGCCCGCGAGAACGTTCCCGTTCGCCGGGAATCCCGGCTCACCCGATTGGTTCGACCCGTCTCGCCGCGTCGCGGGCACGGCGGGAGGCTGGAGGCCCACGGACCAGGAGGACGGTGAGTGAAGGACTCCGTACCCCCGGCGCCGTTCCTGGGCCGGCCGCCGCCCCTGGACCCGGCGGTCTTCGACGCCAGCGTGGCCGCCGTCGCCGTGCTCGCGGGCAGGGAAGGGCGGCTGCTCTACACCAACGCGGCCTTCACCGGCATGTTCGGGCCCCGGCGGATCGGACTGGCCGCCCGGGAGGCGTTCCCCGACCCCGACGGCGGCCGGTTCCTCTCGGTCCTGGACGAGGTGTGGGCGACGGGCCGCGCCCGCCAGGTCGTCGGCGCGCGCGAGACCGACCCCGGGGCGCTCTCGCAGGCGCGGTACTTCGTTTACTCCTGCACCCCCGTCGAGACCGCCGAGGGCCCCGGCACGCTGGTCCTCGCGATGGACACCACGGCGGAGACCTTCGCGCTCCAGCGCTACCAGGCCCTCGTCTCCGCCGTGTCGGTCATGGTGTGGGTGATACACGCCGACGGCACCTTCGAGGAGATCGTCGCCGGCTGGGAGGGGCTCACCGGCGTCCCGTGGCACCCGCGCGCCGACGCGGGCTTCTTCACGCACGTCCATCCCCGCGACCGCGAGAGGCTCAGGGCGGGCTGGCGGTACGCCTCGGCTCAGGGCGGACCGTCGTCAGGCTCCGGATCGGGCTCGGTCTCCGGCTCCGGCTCGGTCTCCGGCTCAGGCCCGGGCCGCGGCGTCTTCGAGTGCGTCTTCCGCCTCCGTACCGCCGACGGCTCCTACCGGCACCTGTCCACCCGCAGCGTCCCCGTCCTGCGGGAGGGCCGGGTCGCCGAGTGGATCGCCGCGACCGTGGACGTCGAGGACACCTGGCGGGCCCAGCTCCGCGAACGGCTGCTCGCCCAGGTCGCGGCGGCGACGGGGGCGAGCCTGGGGGAGGCGTTCGGCGAGGTCGTGAAGGTCGTCGTGCCCGAGCTGGCCGACGCCTGCCTGATCCTGCTGCTCTCCCACGACGAGTGGCCGCTCCCCGACCACGCCCGGGTCACCGCCCGCCGGGTCGCCTCCGCGACCCGCCCGGGGCTGCACGCGCCGCCCGCCCTGCGCGGCCAGAGCGTCGCCGTCGGCCCCACCGTCCGCGAGGTCCTGGCGAGCCGGGTCCCGCGCACCTTCGACGTCTCCGGCGGCACCCCGCTCCCCGCGGACCTCGTCCCGACCGTCAGCGAGCGCTGGCTGACCGTCTCGGAGGCGACGAGCCTGACGCTGATCCCGCTCGTCGTCGACGACACCGTCCTCGGCTACGCGGCGACCAGCACCAACGGGGACACTCCGGCGCTCGGCCCGGCCGAGACCGACCTCCTCCAGGAGGTCCTCCACCACGCCAAGGAGCCCGTCCGCAAGGCGCTCGACCACCAGCGGGTGCGCCGTACCGCGCTGGCGCTCCAGCGGGCCCAGCTCACCCGGCCGCCCGTCGTTCCCGGGGCGACCCTGGCCGCCTCGTACCAGCCGGCGAGTTCGGCGAACGAGATCGGCGGGGACTGGTACGACGCCTTCACGCTGACCGACGGCACGCTCGTCCTGGACGTCGGTGACGTCGTCGGCCACGACCTCGCGGCCGCCACCGCGATGACCCAGATGCGCAACATGCTCCGGGCCCTGGCCTACAGCCACGGTTCGGGCGTGGCCCCCGGCGAGGTGCTCACCCGTTTCGACGAGGTGTGCGACGGCCTGGGGGCGGCGCCGTTCGCCACGGCCGTCCTGGCGCGGCTGGGCAGACTGCCCGAGCCCGCGCACGGCTGGCGGCTGACCTGGTCCAACGCGGGCCATCCGCCGCCCCTGGTGATCCCGTCCGGCGACGCCCCGTGCTTTCTCGTCGGCGCCGCCGAGGACCTCCCGCTCTGCGTCGACCCGGGCGGGCCGCGGGAGAGCCACACCCGCGTCCTCGCCCCGGGCGACACGCTCCTGCTCTACACCGACGGACTGGTCGAGACGCCGAAGGCGTCGATCTCCGCAGGTCAGCGACGGCTCGCCGCCGAGGCCTCCCGGCTGCGGGGCGCGCCGCTCCCCGAACTCCTCGGCGCGCTCCAGGCGCTCTCCGACCATCGGGACGACACCGCGCTGATCGCCTTCCGCGCGCATCGCGGGGGAGGGGCGGCCGTCGCCGAGTCGCCGTGACGTCACCATGCGTACATACTTCCGGAAATGGGCGATAACAGCCCACTCGGGACGGAGAAGACCTTGGACGACTACCCGCTGCTCAATCTCTTCTGGACCATGCTCTGGTTCTTCCTCTGGATCATGTGGCTGTTCCTGCTGTTCAAGATCATCACGGACATCTTCCGTGACCACGAGCTCAGCGGCTGGGGCAAGGCGGGCTGGCTGATCCTCTGCCTGATCCTGCCGTTCCTCGGCGTCCTCATCTACGTCATCGCGCGCGGCACCGGCATGACCCAGCGGGAGACCGCACGCGCCAAGGAGTCCGAGGCCCGCTTCCAGGAGTACATCCGCAGGACCGCGACACCCGACGGCGGGACCGGTTCCGCCGGTGACGAGCTCGCGCGGCTCGCCGACCTGAAGGAGAAGGGCGCGCTCACCGAGGAGGAGTTCCAGAAGGCGAAGGCCAAGATCCTCGCCTGACGCCTCGCCTGACAGAAGTGCAGACAGAAGTACAGACAGAAGTACAGAAGCACGACCGACCGACACGTGGCAGACGACAGGAGACGGGCATTGGAATGGAAGCCGCGGCTCGAAGCCCTGCGTGCGGGCGCCGAGCAACGACTCCCCGTCCTGACCGAGCTCACGAGCCGTCTCCTGTCCGCCAACCTCCTCGACGCCGGGACCAGGCTCGCCGCCCAGGCGTTCCTGGCCGCGGTCCCGCTCCTCTTCGCGTTCGCCGCCTTCGCCCCGCACGGCCTGCGCGACCAGCTGGCCGAGTCCCTCCGCTCGATGTTCGGCCTCACCGGCGCCTCCGACCAACAGCTCCGCGAGGTCCTGTACGGGACGACCGAGACCGGCCTGCGGGAGACCACCGGAGTGGTCGGCGCCGTTGTGGCGCTCGTCTCCGCGACGAGCTTCAGCCGCGCCATGGTCCGCGTCTGCGAACGCGCCTGGCGGCTGCCCAAGTCCGGCCTCCGCATCGCCGCCTGGCGCTGGGTGGCCTGGCTGTTCTTCCTCCTCCTCGTGATCGTCTTCCAGGGCCCCATCCGCGACGGCTTCGGTGCCGGCGTCCTCGTCGGAGCCCTCCTCATGTTCGTCGTCTCCGTCGGCGTCTGGCTGTGGACCCAGCACCTGCTCCTCGCCAAGCGCGTGGCCTGGCTCGCCCTGCTCCCCGGCGCGGTCCTCGCGGCCGCCGCCACGACCGTCCTCGGCCTGACGGCCCCCGTCTACATGCCGGGCGCCCTGGACCGCGCCATCGGCGAGTACGGCCCCTTCGGCGTCGTGCTCGTCATGCTCTCCTGGCTCATCGCCGTCTGCGGCGCCGTCACCTTCGCGGTGACCATCGGAGCCGTACTCGCCGAGGAGCCGCCCCTGAACCGGTACGTCAACCGGGGCGTGCCCGGAACCGGCACGGACACCCCCGCCCCTGAGACGGCGGAGTCCGGCGCGGAGGCCGAAGCGAAGCCCGACGACGGCTCCCCGGCCCAGCGCACCGTCCTCGCCGAACCCTCCCCGGCCTCCGAGTAGTCACAGCCCCTGTCGCGCCCGCCACCGGACCGTTACCTTGGTTGCATGGCACGGGAGATCCGGATCGAGATCAGTGACGAGGCGTACGAGGCCCTGGAGCGCGTCGCCGCGGAGAAGCACGTGCCCGCCGAGGACTACGCGGGCCGCGTCCTGGACGCCGACCTGACCCGCGCGCGGTTCCTCGAAGGCGCCCGCGTCTTCGTCGACCAGCACGGCAAGGCCTTCGCGGAACGCTTCGGCGGCCCCGCCAAGTCCCGTACCGACGCCGCCTGAGGGCCGGCGGGACGCGTGATACTCCAGATCGACCTCTCCTGGCTGCTCGACACCGCCCAGCAGGAGATCCCCGGCGACCCGGAGATCTCGGACTGGGGCGCGCTCGAAGCCGCCCGCGCCCGCCACGCCTTCCGCGTGATGGACGTCCCCGTGTACGAGCAGCCGCACCACCGTGCCGCCGCGCTCCTGGAGCAGTTCATCCGTGTTCCGGCGCTCGAACACTCCAACGAGCTGTACGGCGTGGTCGTCGCCGCCGCCTACCTCAACGCCTGCGGACTGCCCGTCAGCGCGACGGCGGAGGAGGCGATCGAGCTCGTCGAGCGGGTCGCCGAGGGGCTCATCGACGTACGGCAGACCGCCGCCGTCCTCAAGGAGTGGACCAGCTGACCGGCTGACGAGCTGACCGGCGCGGGGTTGCGGGGCCGAGGGTCCACGGGATTGTCAGCGCTGTTTGATACAAGTGCCGGAGTTCCCGGACTTGAGGAGACCACCCCGTGAGGATTCACCTGACCAGCGTCTTCGTGGACGACCAGGCGAAGGCGCTGCACTTCTACACCGAGGTCCTCGGCTTCGTGAAGAAGTACGACGTGCCGCTCGGTCCCGAAGCCCGCTGGCTGACCGTCGTCTCGCCGGAGGAGCCCGGCGGCACCGAACTCCTCCTGGAGCCCTCGGGGCACCCGGCAGTGAAGCCGTACCGCGACCGGCTCGTCGCCGACGGCATCCCGCTCGCCCAGTTCGCCGTCGCCGACGTCCACGCGGAGTACGAGCGGCTGCGCGGCCTCGGCGTCGTCTTCACCCAGGAACCGATGGACATGGGCCCGGTCACGACGGCCGTCTTCGACGACACCTGCGGCAACCTCATCCAGATCGCCACGCAGCCCCCCGCGCCGGAGTAGCACCGCGGGTAAAATCGGAGGGGACACGAGCGCGTGCCCGGACGCCCACGCGGGGGCGGAACGGAGGTCGTCGTGACCGGTTCCGCGGGGCCCGCAGAGCCGTCGTCGTACGGTGCTCTCGTCGATCCGGGTTACGCCGCCCTGATCGCCGAGAACCGATGGCTGCGCGAGCGGCTGGCCCACCGCCACCTGCTCGACCTCGCCGCCGGTGTCCTCGCCGCCCAGATGCGGCTTTCCCCCGCCGACGCGGCCGACCACCTCGCCGCCCTCGCCCGCGCGACCGGCCTGGCGGTCGGTGATCTCGCGGCGGACGTCGTCAACGCCGTCGCCGGGAGCGACGGCTCCCTGCCCGGCGGGAGTGCCCTGCCCGGCGGGGGCTCCCTCCCCGGTGGCGGTGGCGTCCACGCCCTCCCGCACCCGGTCGAGCAGCGGCGGGCCCGCCGCGTCGCCGCGGAGGCGGAGGCCGTGTCCCCGGGGCACGAGGCGGCACGGACGCTCCTGCGCGGCGGACTCGCCCCGTTCGGCGCGGACAGCCTCTGGCTCTGGCGGCGCGCCGACCACGGCTGCCTCGTCCTCGCCGGACACGCAGGCGTGGGGGCCGCGGAGGCCGCCGCCTGGCAGTGGATCCCGCCGGCGACCCCCGAACCCCTCCGCTCCGTGCTCGCGGGCGACGCGCCCCTGTGGCTGGAGGAGGGCACCGCCGCCGACGAGCCGCTCCCCGGGCCGTCGCCGCACGCCACCCGCGCCCTGGTGCCCCTGCTCCGGCACGGCAAGCCCGTCGGCCTCGCCCTCGTCGGCTGGCCGCGCCCGAGGAGCCTGGACGCCACCGCTCGGCGCGCCCTCCTCGGACTCCTGGAGGTCGCGAGCACCGTCCTCGACGTCGACGACCCGGCGCGCCCCGCCGCACCCGTCCTCGTCGACGTCCTCGACTCCCTCGCCCACCCGGCGATGCTGCTCGGCACGCGCGGAACGACCGGGGAACCGGCCGTGGAGCACCTCAACGACGAGGCCGTCGCCGCACTCGGCAGCCGCTTCCACGAGGAGCGCCCCACGCTCCTCCGTCTCTTCCCCCGCGCCCACACCGATCTCGCCCGGATGACGCGGCGCGCCCTCGCCACCGCCCGCGTCCAGCGTGCCGCGCGCCTCCCCGCGATCGCCCGGGAAGGCGAACCCACCCCGCTGCTCGACGTGCGGGTGGTCGCGACCGGCGCGGACCGGGCGGCCGTCCTCTGGCACGCCGCCACCGATCCGGGCCTCGCCGCCGCCCGCGCGGCCGACCGGCTCCAGAGCGTGGCGATGTTCCAGGACAGCCTGACCGGCGGCGACACGTTCTGGTCGGAACAGGCGTACGGCGTCCTCGGCATCGACCGCGACCAGCCGCCCGTCCCCCTCCTGGCCCTGCGCGGCCGCGTCCACCGCGACGACGGCGGGGCCTTCACCGACCTCCTGAGCACGCTCACCGAACGCCGTACGGGCGCCCAGGCCGTCCTGCGGATCACCGTCCCCGGCGGGGTGCTCCGGCACGTGCGCGTGGCCGCCGAGCCGCTCATGACCGGCGAGACCGTCACCGGGATCGCCGGCGTCTACCAGGACGTGTCCGACAGCAGACGCACCGAGGCCGTCCTCACCGCGACCTTCGACCACCTCACCGCCCTCCACCACCAGGCCGAGACCCGCCACCAGCTCGCGCTCCAGCTCCAGCGGGCGATCGTGCCCGAGGTCCCCGGCTTCCTCGAACTGCCCGGGGACCTGACGGTCGCCGTCCGCTACCGCCCCGCGACGGAGGAGTACCGCGTCGGCGGCGACTGGTACGACGTCCTCGCCCTGCCCACCGGCAAGATCCTCGTCACCGTCGGCGACATCGCCGGCCACGGCATCGACTCCGTCACCGGCATGGTGGCGCTCCGCAACGCCCAGCGCGCCCTGGCCTTCACCGGCGAACCGCCCCGCCGCCTCATGGGCTGGCTCAACGAGGTGACCCTGCGGACCGGCGGCGGCACGACGGCCACGGCGGTCTGCGCCCTGTACGACCCCGAGGACCACGGCCTCCTCTGGACGAGCGCCGGGCATCTGCCCATGATGCTGCTGCGCGACGGCCGAGCACGGCTGCTCGACCCGCCGCACGACGTGCTCCTGGGCGCGGTGCCCGGCTTCGCGTACCGGGAGCAGCGGATGGGACTGCGTCTCGGGGACACCCTCCTGCTCTACACGGACGGGCTGATCGAGCGGCGCCACGCCGGTCTCGACGAGGGCCTCGAACGGCTCGCCGCCGAGGTGGAACGGCTCGCGGACCGGCCGCCGGAGCGGCTCGTGGACGAACTGCTGCTGTCGGCGACGGGGGACACGGACGACGACACGAGCCTGGTGGCGGTACGGGTGGGGTGACGTCAGGTCGTCAGCCAGGACCGGATCTTCGCGGTGAGCTCCGCCTCGTCCACCGGCTTCGACACGTAGTCGTCCGCCCCCGCCCGGAGGGCGTCGCCCCGGTCGTCCGGCATCGCCTTCGCGGTGACCACGACGACGGGCAGGGATCCGCGCCCCGGCAGCTTCCGGATGGCCTTGATGGCGGTGTAGCCGTCCATGCCGCCCATCATCACGTCCATGAGGACGAGCCGGACCTCGTCGTGGGTGGCGAGCACGTCGAGGCCGGCGAGACCGCTGTCGGCCGTCAGGACCCGCAGGCCGTGGTCTTCGAGGACCTCGGTGAGGGCGAAGACGTTGCGGGAGTCGTCGTCGACGACCAGGACGGTCGCGCCGTCCATGCCCGTGCCCGCGCCGCTCGCGTCGAGCGAGCCCAGCGCGTCGCCGTGACTTCGCTCGTGACCGTGACCATGCCCGTGGTCGGAACCGTGACCCGGCCCGTGGTCGACGCCCAGGGCGCCCGGGTCGGATTCCGACGTCCCTGGCACGGGGGCGCCGCCCGTCGGCGTCTCCGCCGGCGGCCGGTGGACGGGCAGGTAGAAGGTGAACATGCTGCCCTCGCCCGGCCTGCTCTCCGCCTCGATGACGCCGCCGAGCAGCGCGGCCACCTCCCGGCTGATGGACAGCCCGAGGCCGGTCCCGCCGTACCGGCGTGCCGCCGTCCCGTCACCCTGCTGGAAGGCCTCGAAGACGAGCCGCAGCTGCTCGGGCGGGATGCCGACGCCGGTGTCCGTCACCCGGAACGCGAGCACGGGCCCGCCGTCGCGCAGCCCGGGCGGGGTCCGCGCCGCGCTCGCCCGCTCGACGTCGAGGCTCACCCGGCCGGAGTCGGTGAACTTGAGGGCGTTGGAGAGGAGGTTGCGCAGGATCTGGCGGACCCGCGCCTCGTCGCTGTTGAGCTCCTCGGGCACGTCGTCCGCGAGCGAGACGGTGAACTCCAGTTGCCGTTCGTCGGCGACGGGCCCGAAGGTCGCCTCCAGGTACTCCATGAGGAGGTGGAGCGGGAACGGCTCGTGCCGGATGTCCAGCTTGCCCGCCTCGACCTTCGACAGGTCGAGGATGTCGTTGATGAGCCGCAGCAGGTCCGACCCGGCGGAGTGGATGACCTCCGCGTAGTCGATCTGCTTCGCCGTCAGGTTCCCCTGCGGGTTCTGCGCCAGCAGCCGGGCCAGGATGAGCAGGCTGTTGAGCGGGGTGCGCAGCTCGTGGCTCATGTTGGCGAGGAACTCGGACTTGTACATCGAGTTCCGGGCCAGCTGCTGGGCCCGCGCCTCCAGCTCCTGCCGGGCCTGCTCGATGACCAGGTTTTTGGACTCGATGTCCTTGTTCCGCTGGGCGAGGAGCGCCGCCTGTTCCTGCAACTCGGCGTTGGAGCTCTGGAGTTCCTGCTGCCGGCTCTGCAGTTCTTTCGACCGTGAGCGCAGCTCGTCGGCCAGCTTCCGGTACTGGCCGAGGAGTTCGTCCGTACGGAGGTTGGCGACCAGGGAGCTGAGGACGGCGCCGGCGGTGACGACGAAGCGGTCGAGGAACTCGCGCCGCAGCGGGGTGAAGGGATGGAGCGAGGCGAACTCGACCGCGCCCAGGACCTGTTCCTCCACGACGATCGGCAGGACGATCAGCGTGCTGGGCTCTCCCGAACCGACGCCGGAGGCCACGGTCGCGTACCCGGCGGGCACCTGCTCGATGAGGAGCGCGCGCCGGTCGCGGGCGGCCTGCCCGACGAGCGACTGGCCGAGGCGGAAACGGCGCGGTTCGACGTCCGGGGCGTCGGGGGACCCGTAGGCGGCGGTCATGACGAGCTCGATGCCGCGCTCGTCGTCGGAGGCCAGGAAGAAGGCCCCGTACTGGGCGCCGACCAGGGGCGGCACCTCTTCCATGATCAGCTCGGCGATCTCGGGGAGCCGCCGGGTGCTCTGGAGGAGCCCGGTGATCCGGGCCAGGTTGGTCTGGAGCCAGTCCTGCTCCTCGTTGGCCCGGGTCGTGGCGCGCAACGACTCGACCATCGCGTTGATGTTGTCGCGCAGATAGCCGACCTCGCCCGGCGCGTCGGCCGTGATCGAGCGGGTCAGGTCGCCCTCGGCGACCGCGCTCGTGACCTCGGCGATGGCCCGGACCTGCCGGGTCAGGTTGCCGGCGAGCTCGTTCACGTTCTCCGTGAGCCGCTTCCACGTGCCGGAGACGCCCTCCACCTCCGCCTGGCCGCCCAGCTTGCCCTCCGTGCCGACCTCCCGGGCCACGCGCGTGACCTCGGCGGCGAAGGACGACAGCTGGTCGACCATCGTGTTGATGGTCGTCTTCAGTTCGAGGATCTCGCCCCGGGCCGAGACGTCGATCCGGCTCGTCAGGTCGCCCTGGGCGACGGCCGTGGTCACCTGCGCGATGTTCCGCACCTGGTTGGTGAGGTTGTCGGCCATCGAGTTCACGTTGTCGGTGAGGTCCTTCCACGTGCCGGAGACGCCGTGGACGGTGGCCTGGCCGCCGAGCTTGCCCTCGGTGCCGACCTCGCGGGCCACCCGGGTGACCTCCTCGGCGAAGGAGGAGAGCCGGTCGACCATCGTGTTGATGGTCTCCTTCAGCTCCAGGATCTCGCCGCGCGCGTCGACCCGGATCTTCCGCGTGAGGTCCCCGCCCGCGACGGCCGTGGCGACCTGGGCGATGGACCGCACCTGGGAGGTCAGGTTGTCGGCCATCGTGTTCACGCCGGAGGTCAGCTCGCGCCAGACCCCGCGCGCCTTGGGCTCGCGGATCCGGCCGCCGAGCAGCCCCTGCCCGCCGACCTCGCCGGCGACCCGCGTCACCTCGGAGGTGACAAGGGACAGCTGCCCGACCATGTCGTTGTAGACGGCCGCGATCTCGGCGAGGATGCCGCCGCCCGCGTCGGGGAGCCGGGCGGAGAGATCCCCGTCCCGGACGGCCGTCAGCCCGGCCAGCAGCTGCCGGAGGCCGTCCTCCCCGAGCTCCGCGTGGGGCGGCGAGCCGTCGAAGGAGGCGGCCGGTCTGCGCTCTGCCATGAAGACCTCGCACCGGTGAGCGGGGTACGGGCCGGGACGCGAGGCGCGCCTCGGCGCTCCCGCGCCACCCTTCCACTGTAGGACGGACGGGGGTGGCGGGCTCGGGGCCGCCCGGTTCGGCCCGCGCGTTCACGGGCCGGATCGGGGACCGCCGGGCGGCAGCACCGTCACCTCGAACCACACGGTCTTGCCCCCCTCCTGGGGCACGCAGCCCCAGGCCGTCGCGAGCCGTTCCAGGAGGTAGAGCCCGTGCCCGGACGAGCGGCCCGGCCGGTGCGGCCCGTGCGGCCGGGGCCGTACGGGGCTCGCGTCGCTGACCCGCACCCACAGGCGGCCGTCGGTGAGGTCGAGGCAGAGTTCGTACGGGGCTCCGCCGTGGGCGAAGGCGTTGGAGACGACCTCGGAGACCAGCAGGAGGGCGTCCTCGACGGGGATCCGCCCGGGTGCCCCGGCGGGCCCGAACCACTCGATCAGGGCCTGCTGGGTGTGATCGCGGCATTCCCGTACGACTCCGACGCCCCGCGTGAGCTCGTAGCGGCGGGTGCGGAAGGTCCCACGCTCTGCGTCCCGGCCGGTCATACACCGCCGCTGCCCTCCCGGACGGGTTTCCAACCTCCTCCGGGCCGGGTCAGGAAACGAAAGGCGGCTCGACGTCACCGAGAGCGGCGCCGGGGTCCTCGTACACCCGGAAGACGCTCCGCGCGCCCGTGATCTCGAACATGCGCTCCACTGGAGGCCGGAGCCCGGACAGGACGACGAGCCCGCCCTCGGCCAGCATGCGCAGGCGGGCGCCGAGCAGCACGTTCAGGCCGGTGGAGTCGCAGAACCGCAGGCCGGCGCAGTCGACGACGACCCGGACCGGTCCGCCGCGCTCCGCGAGCGCGGTCCGCAGGGGAGCCGCGGTGTCGTGGTCGAGCTCGCCGTGCAGGGCCATGACGACGGTGCCGGGACGATCTCCCGGCCAGGTCCGGACGACCAGACGCGGAATCTCGGTTTCCCTGGGCACGGTCATCGTGGCGACGCCTGTCTTTCTCCCCTCATGCTGCCGCTGCCCGGACCCCGCCCCGCCATGCGCGCGAGGGTGCTTGAGCGTGCCGAGCCCGGGTACCCGTACAGCGCGAGAGGAGGCGAGCCCGTCATGACCGCCTTCGAACTGGTCCATGTGGTCCTGGCCGCCAACGGCGGGAGCACGCACGTCGTACCCCTGGACGCCCCGGATCACGACCCCGTCGACCTGCCCGAGGGAGCGGTGGTCTCCGTGACCCTCGTCTTCCGCGTCATGGAGGACCTGGACGGGCTGGCCTTCGAGACCAGCCGGAGAGCCGACGGCGGTGTCGTCGCCGAGAGCAGGACCACGCTCGGCGGCTACCGCGCCGGAGGCCCGTACGAGGTCGTCCTGCCCGCCGAGCGCCTGCCCGTCGGCCACGCGAGCCTCGGTACGTACGAGGTGACCGGCCGTTTCGTCGACGGGGACGGGCGCGAACACGCGAGGGAGCTCCATCGCTTCCGGATCGTCCCCCAGACGGCGAAGGTGTAGAAAGGGGCAAAAGGTGCGAGAAGGTGGGTGGGTCCATGCGGCACGAGGAACCGGTGGACGACGGCGGGGGCGGGTACCTGTCCGACCGGTTCGCGACCGACGGGTCCACGACCGACGGGTTCGCGACCGACGGGTTCACGTCCGGCCGGTTCGCACGTGACCGGTTCACGGTGGAGATCCGGCCCGTGCCCGGCGCCGACACCGATGTCCTCGTGCTCACCGGCGAGCTCGACCGCGACACCGTGGCCCCGCTGACCGCGGCCGTCGAAGAACGCCTGGGCGTGAGAAGAACCGTCGTCGACTGCTCCTACCTGCGCTTCTGCGACTCCTCCGGCCTGAACGCGCTCCTGCGGGCGCGGCTGCGGACCCTGGAGGCCGGCGGTCGCCTCGACCTCGCCGGGCTGCGGGCCCCGGTGAGCCGGATGTTCGACATCACCGGGGCCCGAGGCGTGTTCCGCGTGTACGGGACGCTGGGCGAGGCGCTCGCCGAGAGCGGTGGTGAGGGTGGAGGTGGCGGAGACGGTGGGGACGAGGATCGCGGCGGTTCCGGAGGCGGCGGGGCCCGTGACGGCGAGCGCTGACGGCACGAGCCGCCCCGAGCAGGTCCGCAGACTCGTCCTGCACGGCACCAGGGGCGTCGTCTCGCGCTGCCGGGACTTCGCCGCCGAGGCGCTCGCCGACTGGGGCTGGCTCCCGGCGCAGACGCCCGAGGAGGACGAACGGGCCGAGGACGTCCTGCTCCTCGTCTCGGAGATCGTCACCAACGCCTGTCTGCACGCGGGCGGCCCCCAGGAGATGGTCCTGCGCCATCGGCCGGGCCGCCTCCGGGTGGAGGTGGCCGACGCGAGCCCCGAACACCCCCGGGCGCGCGTCACGCGCTCGCCCGCCCTGCCCGGCGGGCACGGGCTGATGGTGTTCGACCGGCTCGCCGGGGACTGGGGCAGCGAGGACAAGGCGAACGGGGACGTCGGCAAGGTGGTGTGGCTGGAGGTCAGCCGACCGGGACGGCCTCCGTGGCGACGGCGGGACCCTCAGGGTCCTGAAGACCTTCGGGACCTTCGGGACCGTCGTCCAGGAGACCCCGCCTGAGCTCGCCGAGGATCCGGGTCAGCAGGCGCGAGACGTGCATCTGCGACAGGCCGACCTGGAGGCCGATCTCCGTCTGTGTGAGCTCCTCGCCGAAGCGGAGCTCCAGGATGCGCCGGTCCCGCGCGTCGAGGCGGGCGAGCAGGGGTCGCAGCGCCGTCAGGGACTCGATCAGCTCGTAGGCGGGTTCCGAGGTGGAGAGCCGGCGCGCTGCGGCGCCGGGGGAGTCGTCGTCGTCACCGGCCGTCGCGTCGAGTGACCGTGCCGCGTAGCCGTGGGCGGCCAGCTGTCCCTCGGCTACCTCGTCCTCAGGGACCCCCAGCCGCTCGGCCAGCTCGGCCCGGGTGGGCAGGCGGCCGAGGCTCTGTTCCAGGGCGTCGGTGGCCTTCGCCAGCTCGATACGGAGTTCCTGGAGGCGGCGGGGGACGCGTACGGCCCAGCTGGTGTCCCGGAAGAAACGCTTCATCTCGCCGACGATCGTCGGGAGGGCGAAGGCGGAGAAGTCGACCGCGCGCTCGGGGTCGTACCGGTTGATCGCCTTGATCAGGCCGATCGTGCCGACCTGGACGATGTCCTCCGTGGGCTCCGCGCGGTTCCTGAACCGGCGGGCGGCGAACTTGACCAGGCTCAGGTTCAGCTCGACGAGGGTGTTGCGGACGTACGCGTACTCCGGCGTCCCCTCGTCGAGCTCGCGCAGCCGGCGCAGCAGCGCGACGGAGAGGGTGCGCGCGTCCTCCGTGGAGGCACCGGTGGGGTCGACGGGTTCGGGGAGCCCGCCGAGCGCCGCGCGGCGCAGCGAGACCCCGTGAGGGGCGGAGACGTGCGTGAGGGTGGACATGTGAAGTCCTTCGACGGTGGCGGTGGGCCTGCCGCCACGGCCGTGAAGGGAGCGGCGGGGGGTCCGTCGGTGCTGCTGTCCGGGGGAGACGTGCGTCCGGAGTGCAGTACGTGCATGTCGAGCATCTGGAGACAGGATGCCCGCTACGGGTGGGTTTGACACCGATTCCCGGGGCATCCGCCTGGTGCGACCGCGCAGCGCGTGGCGGTCGCACCAGGCCACCAGGGACCGTGAGGAGGTGCCGCGATGGACGAGGCACGACTCTCCCCGCGCGAGCGACGCGTCCTGGCGGAGATCGAGGAACAGCTCCAGGAGCAGGACGAGCCCCTCGCCCGCCGCCTCGGCGCCATGAAACGGGGGCCCCGGTTCGCCGTCCCCTCCATGGCCGACACCCGGCGCCGGCTCCCCGGCCTCGGCGTCACCGCGCTCGGCCTCACGACCCTCGCTCTGCTCGTCCTCGCGGTCGCGACCGGCGCACCCGCGCTGATCTGGGCGTTCGCGGCCGTCTGGGTGCTGACCCTGATCGGCCTCCTGCTGCTCGTCGTGCGCTGGTCGCGGCGGTGGACGCGCGCCCGTGCCCCGTCCTCGGGATCCCGGCCCGCCGACTGAGTACCCGGTCGCGAGAACCGCTGTCGGAACCACTGAGAGGAGAATCGCCATGCCCCGCGGATCGAGCCCCAAGAGGGAACGTCAGTACGAGCACATCAAGGAGAGCGCGGAGCAACGCGGCGAGAGCCCGAAGCGCGCCAAGGAGATCGCCGCCCGCACGGTGAACAAGGAACGGGCGCGTGCCGGCGAGTCCAAGACCGCGAGCAAGTCCTCCACCCAGGACATGTCCTCGTCCAAGCGGGGCGGTCAGCGCTCGCACAGCGGCGCCCAGGGACCCACGTACGACCAGCTGTACGCCGAGGCCCGGCGTCGCAACCTGCACGGCCGTTCACAGATGAACAAGGCCGAACTGAAGAGGAAGCTCGGGCACTGACATGACGGCGCCACTCACCCCAGCCCCGGCCCCCACCTCCACCCGTACCCGCACCCTCGACCCCGGCAGCGACCTGTCCGAGGTCGGCGAGCTCGCCCGGCAGCTGCGGGTGGACTGCGTCCGCGCCAGTACCTCGGCCGGTTCGGGCCACCCCACCTCGGGCCTCTCCGCCGCCGACCTCATGGCGGTCCTCATGACCCGCCACCTGCGGTACGCGTGGGAGGATCCCGGGAACCCCGCTGCGGACCACCTGGTGTTCTCCAAGGGGCACGCGTCCCCGCTCCTGTACGCGATGTTCAAGGCGGCCGGGGCGATCGACGACGACGAGCTCATGACCACGTACCGCCGTCACGGCCACCGGCTGCAAGGCCACCCCACCCCCGAGCTGCCCTGGGTGGACGTGGCCACCGGTTCGCTCGGTCAGGGCGTCGGATACGGGGTCGGCATCGCGCTCGCCTGCCGTGACCTGCGGAAGTCGCCCGCGCGGGTGTGGGTGCTGTGCGGCGACAGCGAGACCGCCGAGGGCTCGGTGTGGGAGGCCCTGGACGCGGCCGGACGGCACCGGCTCGCGAACTTCGTCGCCCTGATCGACGTCAACCGCCTCGGCCAGCGCGGCCCCACCGCCCTGGAGTGGGACACCGCGGCCTACGCCCGTCGTGCCGAGGCCTTCGGCTGCCGGGCGATCAGGGTCGACGGCCACGACCTCGCGGCGATCGACCGGGCCCTGACCACGGCCGCCGACGGCCTGGCGCCCACCGTGGTGATCGCGAGGACCGTCAAGGGCCGGGGCGTGAGCGAGGTCGCCGACAAGAACGGCTGGCACGGCAAACCGCTCCCCGAGGACATGGCCGAGCGAGCGATCGCCGAACTCGGCGGCACGCGCCACCTGCGCGTACGCGGCCCGGTGCCACCCGCCGCCCCCGCCCGCTCCGTGACCCGCGCCCGGCCGCGGCGCGTGCCCGGAGCCGTCCGCCTGCCCCGGTACGAGCCCGGCGACCGCGTCGCCACCCGGGCCGCCTTCGGCGCCGCCCTCGCGGCCCTCGGCGCGCGGAGCGAGATCGTCGCCCTCGACGCCGAGGTCGGCAACTCCACGCACACCGAGGAGTTCGGCGAGAAGTACCCCGACCGGTACGTCCAGGCGTACATCGCCGAACAGCAGATGATCGCCGACGCCGTCGGCATGGCCGTGTGCGGCTACCACCCCTTCGCCACGACCTTCGCCGCCTTCCTCACCCGCGCGCACGACTTCCTGCGCATGGCCGCCGTCTCCCGGATCACGATGGCCGTGTGCGGGACCCACTGCGGCGTCGAGATCGGCGCCGACGGCCCCTCGCAGATGGGCGTCGAGGACCTCGCCATGATGCGGGCCGTCCTCGGCTCCACGGTCCTCTACCCCGCCGACGCCACCTCCGCCGCCGCGCTGACGGCGGCCATGGCCGACCTCGACGGCATCAGCTATCTGCGGGCCACCCGAGGGGCCTACCCCGTCCTGTACGCCGACGGCGAGACGTTCCCCGTCGGCGGCTCCAAGACCCTCCGCCGTACCGACGACGACCGGGTGACCCTGATCGGCGCGGGCGTCACCCTGCACGCCTGCCTCGCCGCCGCCGACACCCTGGCGGCCGAGGGCGTACGCGCAAGGGTCGTCGACCTGTACTCCGTGAAGCCCGTCGACGGCCGCACACTCGCCCGCGCCGCCCGGGACACGGGCGCACTCGTCGTCGCCGAGGACCACCACCCGGAGGGCGGGATCGGCGAAGCCGTCCTGTCGGCGCTCGCGGAGCACGGCGCCTGCCCGGCCTTCGCCCACCTGGCGGTCACCGGGCTCCCGGACTCGGGGACGACCGACGAACTCCTCGACGCCGCGGGCATCTCCCGCACCCACATCGCCAAGGCGGCCCGCGGGCTCCTTGCGCGGTCATCGAGCGCAGAACAAGGAGACGAACCATGAGCAGAGTCGAGCAGACGATCGACGTGGACGTACCGCTGCGGCGGGCGTACAACCAGTGGACGCAGTTCGAGGAGTTCCCGAAGTTCATGGAAGGAGTCGAGGACGTCAGGCAGCTCGACGACCGGCACTGCCACTGGCGGACCCGGGTCGCCGGAGTCCAGAGCGAGTTCGACACCGAGATCGTCGACCAGCTCCCCGACGAGCGCGTCTCCTGGCGCACCGTCGGCGGGGACGTTCGGCAGAAGGGCGTCGTCAGCTTCATGCAGATCGACGACGAGCACACCCGGGTCCGGCTGGCCATGGACGTCGAGGCCGACGGCATGGGGCAGAAGCTCGCGGACGCCCTCGGCATGCTGGACCGACGGGTCAAGGGCGATCTGAAGAGGTTCAAGGGATTCATCGAGGAGCGCGGCGAGGAGACCGGAGGCTGGCGCGGCCGGATCCGTCCCGGTGACGCCGTCGACCCCGACGCCGGCATGGACGTGCCGCCGCGCGGCGGCACGACGGAGGAGGGGCACTCGTACCCGTCGAGGGAAGAGCGCCGGATGACGGACCCGGAGAGGGAAGGGGACCGCGCCATCGACCCCGTGACGGGTGAGCGGCCGATGAGGGGCACGATGCCCGGCGACACCGCACGGGAAAGCTCGACGGGCGACGGCCCGATGAGGGACGGCGGCGGCATGCGGGAGGCGTCGACGGGTCAGCGGCCCGCCAGCGACCTGCCGATGAGCGAGGGCCCGATGAGCGACGCTCCGGCGGACGAGGGTCCGGGCCCGGTACGGCGCGTCGAGACGCGGGACCTGCCTCCCGACGCCCCGGAATCCTGGCCGCAGCCGTCCGAGCCCGACGACCGGCCGCCCACCCCGCCCGAGCGGTGACATCCCCGCGCGAGCGCTGACACCCACCGCACTCACGGAGGAACCCCGGACATGGACCGAGCCGCGCTGTTCGACGTCGACGGCACCCTCGTCGACTCCAACCACCTGCATGTCGTGGCCTGGTGGGAGGCCCTGCGCCAGGGCGGCCACCCCGTCCCCGCGCACGCGGTGCACCGCGCGATCGGCCTGCCCGGGGAACGCCTCCTCGACCACCTGCTCGGCGACGGCCGGGACACGGCGGAGGACGACCGCCTGTCCGCTGCCCACGACACCCTCTACGGGACGTACTTCGAACGGCTCCGCGCCTTCGACGGGGCCGCCGACCTGCTCCGTACCCTCGCGGACGACGGCTGGGCGGTGGTCCTCGTGACCTCCGCCCAGGACCGCGAACTGGACGCCCTGCGCGGCGCGATCGGCGCGGACGAGGCCATCGCGGCCACCGCCACCTCGGACGACGTCGACGAGGGCAAACCCGCGCCGGATCCGATCGAGCACGCCCTCGGCCTCGTCGACGTGCCCGCTGACCGGGCCGTCTTCGTCGGCGACAGCGTCTGGGACATGCGCGCCGCCCGTCACGCGGGCGTGCGTCGCGTCGCCCTGCTGTGCGGCGGCATCCCGCGCGCCGACCTCACGGAGGCGGGCGCCGCAGCCGTCTACGACGACCCGGCCGACCTCCTCGCGCACCTGGACACGAGTCCGCTCGGAGGAGCCTGAGCCGGCGCGCCCCCGATCCCCCCGCGGATCGCCCCTACGCCGGACGGGCCATCGCCTCGCGTGTCGGAACGCCGGGCCGAGGCTGCCTCCGTGCGACGGGGCAAGGTCGCCCCATGCGCACGATCACGACCGGTCTCCTCCTCGGCGCCCTGTGCCTCGGCCTGACGGGCTGTGCCGGCGTCGGGGAACGGACCGGCGCCGCCCGGCGCGCGGCCGTCGCCTTCGAGGAGGCCCTGCGCGCCTCGGACGCGCTCCGGGCGTGTGCGGCGCTCGCTCCCGGCACCCGCGAGGAACTGGAGAGCGACGGCCCCTGCCCCGCCGCCCTCGCCGGGCTCGACCTTGCCGCCGACGCGGGCTCGCCGCTGCGGACCGAGGTGTACGGGAAGCAGGCGCGGGTCGCCTTCGAGGACGACCTCGTCTTCCTCGCCTCCTTCCCGGAGGGCTGGAAGGTCACGGCCGCCGGCTGTACCCCACGGCCGGAACGCCCGGCGGACTGCGAAGTGGAGGGCCCCTGAGATGCGGACCGTGTTCATCTCCTGCCTCGTGATGATCGCGGCGGGACTCGCCCTCGCCCTCGTCGTCGGCCTGGAACGCCGATGAGCGGCCCCGCGCGGTTCCTCCGCGACAACGGTCTCAGCCTCGCCTTCGGCGCCGGTTTCCTGCTCTCGCTCCTCGGCCAGGCCGTCGCGGGCTGCGCCGAGCTCAACACCGTCCTCACCGCCGCGAGTCTCCACCCCGTCGGCTGCACCGAGTACGTCCTGACCTCGGACTTCCTCGTCGACGTCACCGAGAACTGGCAGTCGGAGTTCCTCCAGTTCTTCCTGTTCGTCTCCGCGACCGTTTGGCTCGTGCAGCGCGGCTCGCCCGAGTCGAAGCCGCTCGACAGGATCGGCCGGGAGTCGGACGAGGAGCAGAAGACCGGCGCTTACGCGGAGCCGGACTCGCCCGCCTCGGCGTCGGCCGGCGGTCTCCGGCAGAGCCTCTACTCGAACTCCCTCGGCCTCGTCATGGGCCTGATCTTCGTCCTCTCCTGGCTGGCCCAGTCCGTCACCGGCCGGGTCACCTTCAACGAGGACCAGCTGCGCGCGTACCAGGACCCGGTCGACTGGGTCACGTACGCCACCTCCGCCGAGTTCTGGAACCGGACCCTCCAGAACTGGCAGTCCGAACTCCTCGCCGTCGCCTCGATGGTGGTCCTCTCCGTCTACCTGCGGCAGCGCGGCTCCCCCGAGTCGAAGCCGGTCGGCGCCGCGCACACCTCCACCGGCGTCGAGGGCTGAGCGTCACCCTCTCCGTTCCGGGTAGACGCCTCTCGGCCGAGAGGAGCACGTCATGCGCGCGACGACCGGAACCTCGTACTGGATGGACTCGGCGCCGCCCCGCCACCAGCTGCCATCCCTGGAAGGCGACCTCTCCGCCGACGTGGTCGTCGTCGGGGCCGGGATCGTCGGCCTGTGCACCGCGCGCGAGCTGAACCGCGCCGGGCGCGAGGTCGTCGTCCTGGAGGCCGGCCGGATCGCGGGCGGGGTGACCGGGCACACCACCGGCAAACTGACCTCCCTCCACGGGCTCCGCTACACGGATCTGCGCGCCCGGCACGGCGACGAGGGGGCCCGGCTGTACGCAGACGCGCAGGAGGGCGCGCTGCGGGAGGTGACCCGGCTCTGCCTGGAGCTGGGGATCGACGCGCAGCTGGAGGGCTCGACGGCGTACACGTACACCCTCGACGAGGGGCGCGTGGAGGAGATACGGGCCGAGGCGGCCGCCGCCTCGGCGGCCGGACTGCGGGCCGAGGTCGTGACCGGGACAGGTCTCCCGTACCCGGTCGTCGCGGCCGTACGGCTCCGGGACCAGCTCCAGTTCCATCCCCGCCGCTTCCTGCTCGGCATCGCGGACGATCTCGTCGCGCACGGGGTCCGGCTGTACGAGCACACGCGCGTCACCGACCTCAAGGAGGGCGCCGACTGCCGCCTCACCCTGGAGAACGGGGCCACGGTCCACGCGCGCGACGTCGTCCTCGCGACCCAGTTCCCGGTGCGCTGCCACACCGGCCTGCTCCTGCGGCTCTCCCTCTATCGCGAGCTGGTCGTCGCCGCCCCGGTCGCGGAGCGGCACGCCCCGGACGGCATGTACCTGACCCACGAGGGCGGCACACGGTCCGTGCGCACGGCACCGCTCGACGAGGGCCGGCGGCTGCTGATCGTGGCGGGCGAGTCCTTCTCACCGGGCGCCGACGGCGTCGACGAACGGCTCGCCCGCCTGGAGAGCTGGGCGCGCGACCTTCTCCCGGGCTTCGCCGAGGCCCCGTCCTTCCACCGCTGGGCGGCAGAGGACGTGCACACGGCCGACGGACTGCCGTGCATCGGCCACGAGCATCCCGACACCGAGCACGTGTACGTCGCCACCGGATTCGGCGGCTGGGGACTCAGCAACGGCGTCGCCGCCGCCCGGCTCCTCACCGCCCACCTCACCGGCGCACCGCGCCCGGCCTGGACGGAGCTCGTCGACCCGCGCCGCCGGCTGCCCGTGCGCGAGCTGCCCGGGGTGGCGCGGCGCCAGGCGACCGTGGCCCGCCACTACCTGGCGGGCAGGCGCGACGGCCGCCGGTGTACGCACATGGGGTGCGAGCTGGGCTTCAACGAGGCCGAGCGGACCTGGGAGTGCCCCTGCCACGGATCGCGCTTCGCCGAGAACGGGTCGGTCCTCCAGGGGCCGGCCACGCGCCCGCTGGAGGACTGAACCCCTCCGTCGCCGTTACTTCGCGAGGGAGGCGACGCCGGCCTGCGCGAACTTCTCGTCCAGGTCGCCCGAGGGAGCACCGGCCACGCCGATGCCCGCGATCGGGGCGCCCTTGGCGGTCACCGGGGCGCCGCCGGCCAGGAAGAGGGTGCCGGGGATGTCGGCGAGGGTGGGGGCGTTCGCGAGGCGCTTGGCGAGCTCGGAGGTGGGGGCGTTCCAGGAGACGGCGGTGTACGCCTTCTTCTCGGCCGACTCGTAGGACTGCGGGCCGGCGCCGTCGCCGCGGAGGGTGACGATGGTGTTGCCGTTGCGGTCGACGACGGCGACGGAGACGCGCTGGTTCTCCTTCTCGGCGGCGTCGAGGGTGGCCTGCGCGGCCTTCGTCGCGGCCTCGATCGTGAGGTGCGTCGACGTGGTCGTGTTCTTGTTCTTCGCGTCGTCCTTCTTGGCGACGGCGGCGGCCGGGGCGGCCTCCGGCGCGGCGGCGTTCGCCGAGACGGCGCCGAATATGCCGGCGGTGAGCGCGGCGGCGGCGACGGTACCGGTCAGGACACGGGTGCGCAGGGTCAGCTTCTTCACGGTGCTCAGCTCCTTGGGATCGATTGATTCCATCCTGGGTCCGTATCCGTGCCTGAACGGTCGTCCACCGGGCTCGCCCCGGCGCCCCCGGTGGACGACACGGGGGTCAACCGATCGGTCGATATGGAAGGAGATATTCCCGTTAGTCTGATCTTCTGACGACGGCAGGCGGCGAGGAGCGAGCGGTGCTGAAGGACAGGCGGTCGCCGGTCGACGACGAGGCCGAGGAAGCCGGAGGCGTCCTCGACGGGGAAGCCGGGGACTGCGGGAATGGCGGGGAAGCGGTCGACCCCGACGTGGGCTGGCTCAGACGTGTCATGCACGTGGCCTTCTTCGTGCTGCTGGGCTCGTCCCTGACGCGCTACCTGATCGTGCACCCGCACGCCCCGAGCACCCCCTGGGTGATCGCCCTCGCCGCCTGCCTCGCCACCCTGTACGTCATCGGCCCCATCTTCGGCCCCCGCCCCGGCGACGGCCGCCCCGCCGTCCCCCGCGCCACCGCGTTCCTCTGGCTCGCCGCCGTCGTCGGCGTCTGGTTCGCCCTGGTGGTCCTCGCGCCCAGCTTCGGCTGGTGCGCGGTGCCGCTCTACTACACGAGCCTGCGGTCCCTCCGTGCCCGGTACGCGGTCGTCCTGGTCGCCCTCATGACCGCCATGACCGTCGGCGCCTCCATGAAGCTGCGGATGCGGTACGGATTCGACCCCAACCTCATCTTCGCCCCGCCCGCCGGAGCCGCCGTCGCCGTCGCCGTCTTCATCTACTCCCAGCGCCAGGCCGACCGTCTGCGCACGGTCATCGACGACCTCGTCCGCACCCGCCGCGAGCTCGCCGCGACCGAGCGCCGCGAGGGCACGCTCGCCGAACGCCAGCGGCTCTCCATGGAGATCCACGACACCCTCGCCCAGGGCCTCTCCAGCCAGCAGATGCTGCTCCAGGCCGCCGACCGGCTGTGGGAGACCGACCCGGAGAGCGCCCGCCGCCACATCCGTACCGCCGAGTCCATCGCCGAGCACAACCTCGCCGAGGCCCGCCGTTTCGTGCACGCCCTCGCCCCCGCCGACCTCGCCGGCGGCGGAGGCCTCGCCGAGGCCCTCCGTACCCTCGCGGCACGCGAGACCTCCGCCACCCTCCAGGTCCGCTTCCACGAGGACGGCACCCCCGTCGCCCCGCTGCCCGACCGGGTCCAGGCCGCACTGGTCCGCATCGCGCAAGGAGCGCTCGCCAACATCCGTGAGCACGCCGACGCGACCACCGCAGCCCTCACCCTCAGCCACCTCGACGACCAGGTCGTCCTGGACGTCGCCGACGACGGCCGCGGCTTCGACCCGACGGAGAAGCCCGGAGGCGTACGCGGCCACGGCCTCCCCGCCATGCGCGCCCGCGTCCAGCAGCTCGGCGGCACGCTCACCGTCGAGTCGACGCCCGGCGAGGGCACCGTCCTGACCGCCTCCGTCCCGCTCGCCCCGGAGGTGTGAAAACACGCGTGCGGCCGGGATCACCACCGTGCCACGATGGCGCCGGAAGCGAGGTGAGAGGGCGCATGGACGACGTGACGCGATTCCGCGAGGCGCTGGTGACCTGGGCGGCGCACGGACCCGGCGCGGACGAGGCCGCTGCCCGGGCCCGGGAACTGGCCGACGGCGTGCGGGCGGTCGTCCTCGTCGAGGGGGACAGCGACCTGGCCGCGCTCGAAGCGCTCGCCGGCCGACGCGGACGCGACCTCCGGGCCGAGGGCGTCGTGATCGTCCCCCTCGGCGGGGCCACCAACATCGGCCACTTCCTCGACGTCTGCGGCCCGCCCGGCCTCGGCCTCCCCCTCGCGGGTCTCTACGACATCGCGGAGGAGCGCCACTTCCGGCGCCACCTGGAACGGGTCGGACTCGCCGAGGCGGAGACGGACACCGGCCTCGACACCCTCGGCTTCCACGTCTGCGTCGCCGACCTGGAGGACGAACTGATCCGCGCCCTCGGCCCCGACGGGGTCAAGGAGGTCATCGAGGCCCAGGGCGAGGCGCGGCCCTTCCGTACCTTCGTCAACCAGCCGGCGCAGCGCGAACGCCCGGTGGAACACCAGCTCCGCCGCTTCCTCGGCACCCACAGCGGCCGCAAGGCCCAGTACGCGCAAGCCCTCGTCGACCACCTCGACCTGGAACGCGTACCCCGCCCGCTGGAACGCCTGCTCGCCCACGTCTGACGCTCCTTCGCTCCTGGGGCGTCGGCCGGGCTCGTGCCCCGGTCACGCGCGCTCCCTCGCGAGAGTGGATCCGGGTGGGCCGGTGGGCCCAGTGCGGCATGGCTCGGGAGCCGACCGCGGGCTCCGGTCTGGAGGCTGTGCGCTGCTCGTCCGCACACCCCCCCGCACACCCCCCACCGACGGAGGACCGTACGCCCATGACGTACGCAGACGTGAGACCCGTACCCCGGCGCCGAGGGCTGAGAGGGAAGGCCGGGGCGCCGTTCGTGCTCGCCGCGGCGCTGGCCCTGACCCTGCCCGGCACGGCCGTGGCGGCCCCCGGCGACCTGGACCCGACGTTCGGGACGTCAGGCCGGGTCGTCACCCCCATCACGAACTACGCGGAGGGCCACGACATCGTCCGCCAATCCGACGGCAAGCTCGTCGTGGCCGGCCAGAGCGAGGGCGGATTCACCCTGGCCCGCTACCTCCCGGGCGGCGGGCTCGACCCCGACTTCGACACCGACGGCATCGTGACCAGCGCCTTCGAAGGCGGCTCGCAGTCCGCGAACGCGGTCGCGATCCAGCCGTCCGACGGGAAGATCGTCGTCGCGGGCACCACCGAGGTCTTCGACCAGGAGGAAGGCAACGGCTGCTGCTTCTTCTCCGTCGCGCGCTACTTCCCCAACGGAGCGCTCGACACGGCGTTCGGCGAAGGCGGCCTCGTCCGCGTCCAGGAGTTCGGCGGCTCCGCGGACGGTGCCGACATCGCCGTCATGGGCGACGGCCGGATCGTCGCCGCGGGCAAGGGAGCCGGCGGCGGGTTCGCGCTCGTCCGGCTCCTCGCCGACGGCTCCCTCGACCCGAGCCTCGGCGGAGACGGCGCGGTCGTCGCCGGCTTCACGCCCACCTCGCCCCAGGACGGCGGCGGCATCGCCCGGCGCATGGAGCTCCAGCCCGACGGCAAGATCGTCTCGGTCGGGTACGTGGGGAACACCGCGTTCGACATCGGCGTGGCCCGCTACCTCCCCGACGGCACCCTCGACACCAGCTTCAGCAACGACGGCATGGTCACGGCCGACTTCGGCGGTACGGAGTTCGGCAACGCGATCAGCGTGCAGCCGGACGGCAAGATCCTCGCCGCGGGCTCCGGCGGCGCGGGCTTCGCCCTGCTGCGCTACCACGCGAACGGCACCCCCGACGCGACCTTCGGCACCGGCGGCCGTACGTCGGTCGCCTTCCCCGGCGACGGCGGCCTGCCCTACGCGATGGCGCTCCAGACCAACGGCAAGATCGTCCTCGCGGGCCGCGCGGACGACCCCAACAGCTCCGAGGCCAACGACTTCGGCGTCGCCCGCTTCAACTCCAACGGCACCATCGACACCGGGTTCGCGGGCGACGGCTTCGCCGTCACCGGCTTCAACGACTTCGACGAGGCCCGCGGCGTCCTCATCCAGCCCGACGGAAAGATCGTCGCCGCCGGGTACGGCGCCGGGTTCGCCTTCGCGCTCGCCCGCTTCGAGGGCGGCGACGCCCCGGTGCCCCCGGCCCCGAACGCTGACCTGTCGGTGTCCTCGAACAGCCCGGTCCCGGTCACCATCGGCGACCGCGCCACCTACACGGTGACGGTCACCAACTCCTCCGCCTCCACCGCCACCGCCACCGGCGTCACCCTCACGGACACGCTCGCGGGCACCGGTGCCGCCGTCACCTCCGCCGCCACCACCCAGGGCAGCTGCACGACGACGGCGACGCAGGCCACCTGCGCCATCGGCTCCCTCGCCCCCGGCGCGAGCGCCACCGTCACCCTCACCGGGGAGCCCCGCTCCACCGGCACCCTCACCAGCACCGCCACCGTCACGGGCAGCCCCGCGGACCCGAACTCCGCCAACAACACGACGGCCGTCACCACCTCCGTCAACAACGCCCGCGGCTGCACCATCATCGGCACCTCCGGAGCCGACACCCTCAACGGCGGCTACGCCAACGACGTCATCTGCGGCCTCGGCGGCAACGACACCATCCGCCCGGGCTACGGCCACGACACCGTCTACGGCAACTTCGGCAACGACAACGTCGACGGGTCCTTCGGCGACGACACGCTCAACGGCGGCCCGGGCAACGACACCCTGAACGGCAACTACGGCAACGACCGCGTCAACACCATCGACTCCGTCAACGGCAACGACACCGCCAACGGCTCCTACGGCACCGACACCTGCTCCACCGACCCCGGCGACATCCGCCTCGGCTGCCCCTGATCCCTCGTGGCGTGAGTTCCCGGCCCCTCGTGCCGTCCCGGGACACTTGTCCGGGACGGCACCCGGACAAGGCGCCGACCTGACCGGACACCGCGAGGTCCGTCCGGGACGCCCCGGAGACCTTGTCCGCCCGGTGCGCCGGGCGGCAGCGTTCGGGCCGCCCGGTCGGCGTCACGGCGCCGGACCGGCACGCGGCGGACACACCGTCCGCCGCGACCGTCCCGTACACGAGGAGTGTCATGAGGTTCCGCACGATGCTGACCGGAATAGCCGGCGCCGCGCTCGCGATCGGCGTCGCCGCCGCCCCCGCCCACGCCGACGGGAGCGTCCGGCTCGGCAACAACGAGGCGGGCGTCGTCTACCGGAGCTACGGCGACATCTTCGAGATCTGGGACAACGTCGACGACGACAAGGCCGTCTACGTGAAGTGGGCCTACAACTCGAGCCTGAACGGTGCCGCCACACTCCGGGTGCCCGTCGACTACAGCACGGGCTACACCCACAACCTGGAGCTCGACGAGGCCCGCGGCACGGTGTACTTCAAGGTCTGCCAGGGCACCCGCTGCTCCGCCCTCGGCAGCAGCAACATCTGACGGTCAGGAGGACGACAGGGCGGCGCCCGGCGGGGTCCACCGTCCCGTGCGCGAGGGCCCGTTCGGGACGCCGTACTCCTTGCGCAGGCTCTCCGGGATCGCGTAGTGCATGACCCGCCCCCGGGTCAGCGAGGAGAGTTCGAAGACCGTCGTCAGATGGCCGAGCCGGTCGAGGGCCCAGGCGCCGAGCGGTGAGCTGTCCTCGATGGATTCCAGGACACCGAGCAGATGGGGCACGACCTTGACGATCGTGTCCCATCCGCCGCTCGGCACCTCCAACCAGTCCGCACTGGTGTCCCCGACGAGGTAGCGGATCAGTGCGGGCACGATCGGGTCGAGGAGCGTGCCGGGGACGACCTCCTCGTACAGGTCGATCAGCTGCCGGGTGAGATGGACGCCCTCAGGCGACGGCCCCATGTGCCGGATCATGTACAGGTCGAGGAACGCACGGGCCTCCTCCAGGGTCGGCGGGACGGCGTCCTGGTCGACACCGAGCATCGCGCCGACGACCCGCCAGGCGTAGTAGTACGCCTCCGCGCCCTCCGTCGACATGTGGATGCCCAGCCGGTGCAGGCTGTCGAGCACGAGCAGCGAGAAGAACATCTGCCCGCCGATCATGTCCTCCTGACAGATCGGCACCCCCAGTGCCGCCCGGTCCCAGCGGTTCTCGCGTGTGAGGTGGTGGCGGATGGAGGCGTGCAGCAGCCGGACCTTCTGCGCGGCGGGGATGAACCGGCTCCCCGCCTCGAACGCGTCCGGCCGCATCAGGTACACCGTGAACTGGCCGGTCGCCGCCATGCGCGTGGACGGGTAGTTCAGGCCGTGCGTCGCCGAGAGCAGCTTCGCGACGTGCGGGACGAGATAGCAGGCCGGCATCGAGGCGAACGACAGCGCCGTCGCGATGTGCACGTTGTTGTCGACGAAGAACAGCCGCGCCCGCTCCATCTCCTCCCAGTCCACCCAGGCCGGCGGGGCGCTCGTCGCCGCCAGGTACTCCCGGGCGACCTCGGGCAGCCCGTCCGGCAGGGGAGCGCCGACGGTGGAGACGTACCGCATGAGCGTGTTGAAGGTGCCCGTCTCGCCCCGGTCGAAGAGGGCGGCGACGGTGGCGTCGGCGAGCTCGTCGCCGCCGCCGCGCAGGGCGTTCATGGACGCCTCGGTGTAAGGCATGGGGTTTCCTTGTCGTCATCCGGGATCGGGAGAGGTGTACGTCAGGAGAGGCGGACGTCAGGCGAGGCGGACCGTCGCCGAGTGCGCGAGCTCCCGGAGGGCCGTGGCGGCGGGCGCGGGCACGTCGAGCTCGTGGAGCGCGCCGAGCGCCTCCTCGACCCGGGCGGCGATCATGCGCTCGACACGGTCCGGCGCCTTGAGCCGCCGCATCAGCGCGCGTACGGCCTCCAGCCCGGCCGCGTCCAGATCGTCGGCGCGGCCGAGCAGGGCGCCGAGCTCCTCGCGCTCCCCGGGCCCCGCGAGGCGCCAGGTCTCGGCGAGCAGGGCCGTGGGCCGGTGGCCGCGTACGTCGTCGGCGTTGGCCTTGCCCGTACGGAGGGACTCGCCGAACAGACCGAGCAGGTCGTCCCGCAGCTGGAAGGCCTCGCCCAGCGGCAGTCCGTAACCGCGGAAGCCCTCGCTGAGCCGCTCCCCGGCCCCGGCGAGCGCGCCGCCGATCAACAGGGGCTGCTCGACCGTGTACTTGGCCGTCTTGTAGCGGATCACCTTCAGGGAGGCCGCCGTGTCGGGGACGGCGCCGGTGTGCAGGATCTCCAGGCACTCCCCGGCGATCAGGTCACGCGCGAGCAGGGCCCACAGGGGCCGGGCCCGGGCGAGGTACGCGGCGGGCAGCCCGCTCGTCGCGAACAACTGCCCGGCGAGCGACATCAGCAGGTCGCCGACGAGCAGCGCGAGCGATCGCCCGGCCTCGTCGGGCCGGGGATGGCTCCGTACGGCCTCCCGCAGGGCGACGTGCGCGGTGGCCCGGCCGTGCCGCAGCGGACTGTCGTCGATGAGGTCGTCGTGGACGACCGCGGCGGCGTGCACCAGTTCCATCGACGCCGCCGCCCGCACCAGCGCGTCACTGTCCGGCTGCCGCGCCGCGCGCCAGCCCCAGTAACAGAAGGCCGCCCGCAGCCGTTTGCCCACCGCGACCGCCGTCTCCACCTGCTCGGCCACGGGACCGAGAGCGGGATCGACCGCTACCAACTGGTCGGCCTCGTCGGCGACGAAGCGGTGCAGCACCTCGTCGACCCGGGCACGGAAGGCGGCCTGCTCCCAGCCCTCAGCCACCGTCGGCCGCCCGGCGTGCCTTCACGTGCCGGGCGAGGACCTCCAGGTGCGCGGGCGGCACCGAGGCGTACCGGTCGAGCACGAGCCGCCCGCGCGCGGTGAGTTCCCGCTCGGCCTCCGCCGCCAGCTCCGCCCCGTCCTGACGCCGCGCGAACCCCCGCACCACGTCGAACGCCGATCCGACGGCGCTGACGGCCACGTCCGCGAGCCCCGCCACCAACAGCACCGCCTGCTCACCGGGCCGCGCCCCGCGCCCCGTCTCCCCGCTCATCCCCACGACTCCCTCTCCACCAAGCCTCGTCGCGACGCGGGTCGGGCGCCGCCTCCGCGAGGATCTCCGTCCGATGATCACGACGACGGCCAAATCCCCGAACGAGTGATCACTCGCACGGGTGAACACGCGCCTCGAACGGATAGCCGGAGCGGCCTTGGGCAGGCTCCACGCCACGACAGCACGCGGCTGAGGAGGGGTCGATGAGCGGCTTCGCGGTGGGGGACACGGTGGTACGGCGGGACGTGTACCGCCCGGGCAAGGTCTGGAGCGAACACGCCCTGCGCGTCCTCGCCGACACACCCGAGGCGCTGGTCACCGGCTGCGCCCCCGGCGCGGAGGTCCGCTGGCCCGCCCTGTACGTCCAGTCCCGCGCGGAGGACGACCAGGACGTCCGGGCAAGAGCGCTGGACGCCCTGGCCACGGGCGACTGGGAACTCGCGGCCGACCACTGGCAGGACACCGAGATCCTGCTCTGGAAGCCCCCCGAGGCCTGGTTCAGCGTCAACGCCTTCTTCGTCACCGACACGACCGGCCGCCGCCTCCGGAACTGGTACGTCAACTTCGAGCGCCCCACGACCCGCACACCCGCCGGCTTCGACACCTTCGACCTGGCCCTCGACCTCCTCGTCACCCCCGACCTCGACAGCACACGGTGGAAGGACGAGGACGAGTACGCGCAACTGCGCCGCCTCGGCGTCATCACCGCCGCCGAGCACGAAGCCGTCGACGCCGCCCGCGAACAGGTCCTCGCGATGATCGCGGAGCGCTCCGGCGCGTTCGCGGAGGGAGCGGACTGGGCGGAGTGGAGATGGGAGGCGGACTGGCCGGACCCGCGCCTTCCCACCCGCGACTAGACCGTCGTCGTGGGCCAGCGCCGACGGTCGGGGATCAGTCTGCGCAGGATCCACAGGGCGGTGCGGAGTTTCCGGTCGCCGGGGGTGCGGATCTCGGAGACGAACGCGCCGGTGCTCCTGGTGATCGACCGCGACGCGTCCTCGGCCGCGTCGGGGTCGAGGAGCCGGTCGCAGTTGTACCAGGCGAGGCCCCGGGCGACCCGGATCCCGTAGTTGCTCAGCAGTTCGTCGCTCCGCGTGAACAGCTTGTCCCAGGACTCCAGCCCGACGATGTACCGGGACGCCAGGTCGTCCTGGACCACGTCGATGCAGGAGGCCAGCACCTCGTTCATGCGGTGGAAGTCGGCGGACCGGCCCCGGTCGCCCGTCGACGTCGCCATCTGCCGCAGGGCCAACGGCAGGTCGTAGGACATGTGCGCCATCATCGAGAAGAGGACGTCCTCCAGCACGTACGAGTGCCGGAATCCCGACGCGGCGACGACGTCCCGCCAGGGCTCGGGGATGGAGCCCGGCAGGTCGTCGGGCCGTACCTCCCCCGATGACCCCTTCGGCCGTCCGGCCATCCAGGCGTCGACGCCGTCCATCGCGTCGAAGTAGGCCTGCGCGAGCGTCTCGCACAGCGTGGCCACCCACGGAGGATCGTCGAACGCGGGATCCCCGGTGCCCAGGCTCGTGGCGAGCGCCGAGGTGAGGCGGTAGTAGGTGTACGCGAACGCGGCCCGGCGGTCGCGGGCGGCGTCGTACTGCGCGACACGGTCGGCGAGCAGCGCGGCGACCCGGGTGACCCTGGCGGCGGGGAGCGTGGGCTCGGCGGTCATCGGGGGTGTCCCTGCCGCCGGCTAGGCCGGCTTGCTGATGAGACGGGTGTCCTCGGCCGCCCGTCCCCACGCGCACACCAGCACCGCGGAGAGGCTTCGCCGGTCGGGCGTGACCTGGTAGTCCGCCGTCCAGTCGGCTCCGAGCAGCGGCATCTGGTAGGTCGCGGCCATCCCCTCGTCGCGGATCTGCGCGGTGTAGGTGAACGTCCGGGTGAGCAGGCGCGGCACGGGACCGAGCTGCTCCTTCCCGTTGATGGTCACGCCGATGCCGTCGCGGTGCAGCACGTACTGCTCCTCCAGGAGGTACAGGGTCACCCCGAACTTGGAGATCCTGACCACGTTGTCGGCCCGGCCGAACTCGCCGACCTCCGGCTTCGCCACGATCGTCGACTCCTGCCGGGGCATGCCGGTGAGCCGTTCGACGGCGTGCATGGAGGCGGCGAGCAGTTTGTTCTTGAGCCCGATGCGGCTGCGCAGGAAGAGGCGCCAGTCGGTGACGCGGAAGGAAGCCGTTCCCCGCCAGACACCGGTCCCGATGTCGAAGTAGTAGACGTGATTGGGCGCGGTGGTCCGCTGGCGAGGGGTTTCCTCGGGCTGCGTGGTCACGCCAGGCAGCGTGGCATCACACTCCGTGAGCGTCGGTGAGGCGCGCGGCGGGATGCCCTCGAATGGCGCGCGGCCACCCCCGGACGTCACCTCCGGCGCGGTCGCCGACAAGGAGTGGACAGCGGCTCCGCCCTTTCGGGGACTCACGTAGCCTCCGCTCCGGGGATCCGGCGGCTGCCGAGCCGACGGACGGCCCCTGCCCGGATTCACAGGAGGAAGCGCGTGTTCAAGGTCAACGAGTACTTCGACGGCACGGTCAAGTCGATCGCGTTCGAGGGAAGCGAAGGTCCGGCCACGGTCGGAGTCATGGCCGCGGGGGAGTACGAGTTCGGTACCGCGAAGCGGGAGATCATGCACGTGGTGTCCGGCGCGCTCACGGTCCGGCTTCCCGGCTCCGAGGACTGGGAGACGTTCGGGGCCGGTGAGAGGTTCGAGGTCCCCGCCGACAGCAAGTTCCAGCTCAAGGTCGACGTCGACACCGCCTACCTCTGCGAGTACCGGGACTGAGCTCCGCCTGCCGCGCTGGGGCGATCCGCCCCTGTGACGGGTATTCCGTCGGTGGAGCGGGTCGACGGGGGAGCGGCAGGGGGGCTGGGATGGGCAACCGTGTGTCGAGGGTACCGGAGCCGACGGGGGATGAAACGGCGCGAGCCGAACGCGACGGCCTGGGCGCATTCGTCCGGAGCTACGAGGCCGCGTCGGACGCCGTGAGCGGCGCGCCGAAGACGGGACGGCCCCGGTCGGTCGGTGGCGCGTCGCTCGCGCTGTCCGTGGTCGCCTGGCTCTCGGGCCTGACGGCACTGGCCGGCCTGACCCTGGGGGCGAGCCGGCAGTTCGTGCTCGTCTCGGCCGGGCTCTACGCCCTCCTCATGACGGCCGCGGTCCTGCTGGACCGGCGGTGGCCCGTACCCCTGCCGGTCGGCCGGTACCTGCACCGCTACGAACGGGGCCTGCTGATCCCGCGCCGAGGCGAACCCGCGGTCCTTCGGTGGGACGAGGTCCTCACGTACACCGCGCACGAATCGCCGGGAAGCACCGGGGGACCCCACGGCGGGCAGGTGCCCGCCTCCTGCTGCGTGCGGCTCAGGTCGCACGACGGGCGGGAGACGGGCTTCCTCGGCGGACAGGACGCGTTCGTCCTGCACGCGGTGGTGCGGGAGGAGGCGGTGCGGCACCGCTTTCCCGCGGCGCACCGGGCGGTGGACGAAGGCCGGAGCGTCTCCTTCGGCCCCGTCACGGTCGACCGCGAAGGGATCACCCTCGCCGACGCGGCAGGCGTCCCGTTGGGCTCCAGAAGGATGACCCGGCTCTTCCCCCGCGGACGACTGGCCTGGCACCGGCTCCAGCGCGTGCAGTACCGCGACGGCATCCTCCTGATCGTCCTCGACACCAGAACGGCGTGGACGGAGAGGGGAGTCCGAGGTCACCTGCGGGACGAGGACGTCCCCGACCTGGCGGTCCTCCTGGAGCTGGTCCGGGCGTACGTGACGCCCGGGACCGTACGCCCCTGAGCCGACCGGCCTCAGTAGCGGAGCAGCCCCGCGTCGATCCGCTCCCAGGCCGCCCGCAGTTCGGCGAGCCGAGCCTGTTCGAACGGCGCCCGGTCCGCCTGCTCGCGGGAGTCCTCGGACAGGTGGAAGAGCTGGTCACGGCCGGACTTGCCCCGGTAGTACTTCCAGTCGCCGCGGCGCAGCGCCCGCTCGCCCCGCACCCGCCAGAACAGGTCCCGCTCGGGCACCTCGGCGTCGCGCAGCAGGTGTCCGGCGAGACTGGTGCCGTCGAGGGGGTACGCCGGGTGGGGCCGGGCCCCGGCCAGTTCCAGCAGGGTCGCCGTCCAGTCGGGCGAGAACACCGGCTGGTCGCTGACCTGGCCGCCGTCGATCCTGGCGGGCCAGCGCAGGATCGAGGGGACGCGGATGCCGCCCTCCTGGAGCGAGCCCTTGTTGCCGGCGAGCGGCCAGTTGTACGAGAAACGCTCGCCGCCGTTGTCGCTGCCGAAGAAGACGAGGGTGTCCTGCTCCTGGCCGGAGCGCTTCAGCGCCTTGAGGACCTGGCCGATCGAACGGTCGAGGTCCTCGACCATCTCCTTGTACTTCTCCACGGAGCCGCCGTCCTGGTGCCAGAGGGCGGAGCGGTCGCCGGCCTTGATGCGGCGGACGATCTCGTCGCTCGCCTCCTTGTCGCCGTCGGCGATCCAGGGCCAGTGCGGGGTGGTGAAGTTGAGGTTGAGCAGCCACGGCTTGTCGTGGTCGCGGGCGATGTACTCGCCGGCCCGCTCGGTGAGGATCCGGGTGTAGTAGCGCAGGTCCTTGTACTCGGCGTCGCCCTCGTAGAGGTCGTACTCGCCGCCGAGGCCGAGCTTGGAGTAGTACTCCAGGGCCCCGCCGAAGTTGCCGAAGAACTCGTCCCAGCCGGACTTGGTGGGGGAGTAGTCGGGCAGGTAGCCGCAGTGCCACTTGCCGATGAGCGCCGTCGCGTAGCCGGAGTCCCGGAGGAGCGAGGCGAGCGTCGGGTGCGTCGGTTCGAGACCGACGGACTTGTCGGCGATCGGCTCGGCGAGACCACCCTTCGTACGGCCCGGGTAGCGGCCGGTGTAGAGGCTGAAACGGGTGGGGGAGCAGGTCGCGGAACCGGAGTAGGCGTCGGTGAAGCGAACGCCCTCACGGGCGAGGCGGTCCAGGTGGGGGGTGCGTATGTGCGGGGAACCGTACGAGGAGAGGTCGGCCCAGCCCAGGTCGTCGCCCAGGATGAAGAGGATGTTGGGCCGCCGGGAGTGGCGGCGCGGGTGGGCGGCGCGGAACGGACGCTCCTGCGCGTCGGTCGCGGGGACCGCCTGCGCGGCGGGCGCCGCGGTACCGAGGGCGGCCGCGGCGGCGGCGCCGGCGGCGACCCCGCCAAGGGCACGGCGGGACAGGGGCGTGGACATACGGGACTCCAGAAGGGCGTGCGAGATGGTGAGGGCATGCCTCCGGGGCCCGGCAGACGGAGGGACGGCGCCGCGGGCGGGGCGTACGGAGGAGCGCGAGGAAGCGGCGGGCGAGCGGAACCGGCCGCGGGTCAGCGACAGACGGCGCTGGCGACGCGGACGAGATCCACGTGGCGGCGCTGAACGAGGGTGACCGAGCAGTCACGCTGGGGCTGCATGAGGCAGGAGTCAAGCCGAACCGGAATCAGCCCGTCAACGCCAAAGAGGCCTGTGACACGGGTTGTTCGTACGGATGTAACAGTCGCGCGGGCCGAGGGCGCGGCCGGGGAGCCGCCGTCGGCGGAGCACTGGATGGAGGGGGCCCACCGGCCGTAGGGGGCCCGAAAGTCCCGGGCTCTCGCGGCGCCCGGCTGTTAGCCTGGGCGTATGGGTACGATTCACTACTTCTTCCTCTGATTCGGGTGCCGGCCCGGCCGCCGTCGCGGTCGTCCGCCGGTTTCGCGTGCCCTGATTCCGCGAATCCCACGAATTCATCAGAGGAACACCCATGCGCGAACGCGCTCAGCTCTCCCTTCGTCATGTCGCCGTCGCCTTCGGGGGCCGCCGCGTCCTCGACCAGGTCTCGTTCACCGTCCGCCCCGGGGAGAAGGCCGTCGTCGTCGGCGAGAACGGCTCCGGGAAGTCCACCCTGCTGCGGCTGCTCGACGGAGGGCTGGTCCCCGACGAGGGCGAGGTCCTGGTCCGCTTTCCGGGCTCCGTCGCCCGCCTGGCCCAGACGCTTCCGGAGACGTACCCGGTCGGCCCGGACGACACCGTCCGTCATGTCGTCGATCTCGCTCTCGCCGAAGTGAGAGCCCTCGAAGCCGAGTTGCGGGAGGCGGAGGTGGGGCTCGGTGCGGCCGGGCCCGAGGAGCTCGTCGCGTACGGCGAGCTGCTCGAATGCTTCGAGGAGCGCGGCGGCTACCGCGCCGACGCCGAACTCGCCGCCGCCATGGACGTGCTCGGGCTCGGGCACGTCACCGCCGACCGGCCGCTCCCCACCCTGTCTGGCGGCGAGCAGGCCCGGCTCGCGCTCGCCTGCGTCCTTTCTTCGGGGGCCGAGCTCTTGTTGCTCGACGAGCCGACCAACCACCTCGACCGTGGCGCCGTCGACTGGCTGCGGGCGCGGCTCGCCGCGCACCGGGGCACCGCGCTCGTCGTCACCCACGACCGCGCCTTCCTCACCGGGTTCGCCACCACGGTCCTGGAGGTCGACCGGGACCGGCGGACCGTGCTGCGGTACGGGGACGGCTGGGCCGGCTACCGGTCGGCGAAGGCCGCCGAGCGGCGGCGCCGGGCGCAGGAGCACCTGGAGTGGCGGGAGGAGGTCACCCGTACCGAGGAGCTCGTCGCGGCGGCGGGGCAGCGGCTCGCGGTGACCGGGAAGGACCCGCGTCAGGGCTTCGGCAAGCACCGCCGTTCCAGCGAGAACAAGCTGTCCGGACAGGTGCGGACTGCGCGCCGCCGCCTGGAGGAGCTGATGCGTGAGCCGGTGGCCGCACCACCGGACCCGCTGCGCTTCGGCGGGCGGTTCGCGGAGGGCGGCGGGGAGCCGCCCGAGGGCCCGCTCGTGGAGCTGACGGGGGTGACCGTCGGCGGCCGGCTCGCCGTCGACGGGCTGCGGATCGAGGCGGGGGAGCGGCTGCTCGTCTCCGGCCCCAACGGGGCCGGGAAGACGACCCTGTTGCGGGTCATCTCCGGTGAACTCGTTCCGGACGCAGGTGTGGTCCGCCGTACCGGCCGGGTCGGTCACCTCGTGCAGGAGCTTCCGTACGCGCCCACCCGCCGGACGGCTCTGGCCGTCTGGGCGCAGGGGCGGCCGGGGCTCCCCGAGGAGCACGCCGGGGAGCTGCTGGCGCTTGGGCTGCTGCGGGAGGAGGACCTGACCGTGCCGGTGGCGGCGCTCTCCGCCGGGCAGCGCCGCAGGCTCGAACTCGCCTTGCTGGTCTCCCGGCCGGCCGATCTGCTGGTCCTCGACGAGCCCACGAACCACCTCGCCCCCGCGCTGGTGGAGGAGCTGGAGGAGGCCGTCGCCGCGTTCCCCGGTGCCGTGGTCGCGGTCTCGCACGATCATGAGTTCCGGGCCCGGTTCGCCGGCCGCCGACTGGATCTGTCGGGAGGGCGAGTGGCCTCCTGAGGGTGGCTCTCCTGCCGGGTCCGCCGGTCCCCGGTCCGCCGGTCCCCGGTCCGCCGGTCCGGTGGCTGTCCAAGGGCACCGGACCGGCGGAGGACCTCAGGCGTGCTGCCCGACTCCCTGGGGTACGCGGAGCGGTGCGGCGGTCGCCGCGACGACCTGTTCGGTGGTGACCCCCGGGGCGAGTTCGACGAGCTCGAAGCCGTCCCGGGTGACGTCGACGACCGCGAGGTCGGTGATCACGCGGTGGACGACGGCCCGGCCGGTGAGCGGGAGGGAGCAGGTCTCGACGAGCTTCGGGGTGCCGTCCTTCGCCGTGTGCTCCATGAGGACGATGACCCGGCCCGCGCCGTGCACGAGGTCCATCGCGCCGCCCATGCCCTTGACCATCTTGCCGGGGATCATCCAGTTGGCGAGGTCCCCGGAGGCCGCGACCTGCATCGCGCCGAGGATCGCGGTGTCGATGTGCCCGCCGCGGATCATGCCGAAGGACAGCGCCGAGTCGAAGAAGGAGGCGCCGGGCAGGGTGGTGACGGTCTCCTTGCCGGCGTTGATCAGGTCGGCGTCGAGTTCGTCCTCGGTCGGGTACGGGCCGACGCCGAGGATGCCGTTCTCGGACTGCAGGACGACCTCGACGCCCGGCGGGAGGTGGTTGGGGATCAGGGTGGGGAGGCCGATACCGAGATTGACGTAGCTGCCGTCGGTCAGTTCCCGGGCGGCGCGGGCCGCCATCTGCTCGCGGGTGAGGGCCATCTCAGGCGCCGCCTTCCTGTCGTACGGTCCGGCGTTCGATGCGCCGCTCGGCGGCGGGGTCGCCGGGGGCGACCTTGACCACGCGCTGGACGAAGATCCCGGGCAGGTGGACCTCGTCGGGGTCGAGCTCGCCGGGCTCGACGAGGTGGTCGACCTCGGCGACCGTGATCCGTCCGGCCATCGCCGCGAGCGGGTTGAAGTTGCGCGCCGAGGAACGGAAGACGAGATTGCCGTGCCGGTCGCCGATGGTCGCGCGGACGAGCGCGAAGTCCGTGGTGATGCCCTCCTCCAGGAGGTACGGGCGACCGCCGAACTCGCGTGTCTCCTTGGGCGGCGAGGCCACCGCGACCGAGCCGTCGGCGGCGTACCGCCAGGGCAGCCCGCCCTCGCCGACCTGGGTGCCGGTCCCGGCGGGGGTGTAGAAGGCGGGGATCCCGGCGCCGCCGGCCCGCAGACGCTCGGCGAGCGTGCCCTGCGGCACGAGCTCGACCTCCAGCTCGCCGCTCAGGTACTGGCGGGCGAATTCCTTGTTCTCGCCGACGTACGAGCTCGTCATCCGGGAGATCTGACCGGCGGCGAGCAGCAGCCCGAGGCCCCAGTCGTCGACTCCGCAGTTGTTCGAGACGATGCCGAGGTCCTGCGTACCGCGCTGCCACAGTGCGTCGATCAGCGTGCCCGGTATGCCGCACAGACCGAAGCCGCCCACCGCGAGCGTGGAGCCGTCGACGATGTCGGCCACCGCCTCCGCCGCGCTCGCGACTGTCTTGTCCAGACCCATACGGTCCCTTTCCCTCGGGCAGCCGGGATGCGTCGACCGTGCTGGTCGGAGCCGGTGCCAGTACTACCGATGGGCAGCGAGCCTAGGCAGGTGGGAAGGGCGCAACCATGGCTGTCATCCACATACCAAGGGGGGTTGAGGTGGTGATCACCACCTCAACCCCCCTTGGTCAGATGGGCAGGCGGACTCAGGGTGTGCAGCCTCCGTCCGCGAGGACGTAGTAGCCCGGCGCCGTCTGCTTCAGGGTGTGGACGGTGAAGGTGTTCCACAGGCCCATGGGCTCCTTCGAGCCCGTCGCGTACGTGTAGCCGCCGCTCTGGTAGGCGCGCCCGGCGACCGTGTGGTCGTAGTTGCTCGCCGTGTGGCAGGTGACCGTGTGGCCGGATCCGGTGCCGGTCGTCGTCGCGGTCACGGCGGCGGAGACCGCGCCGCGCGTGCCGGCCGCGTCGACGGCCGCCACGGTGTAGCCGTACGCCGTCCCGGCCGTCAGGCCGGTGTCGGTGTACGAGGTCGTGGTGGCGGTCCCCACCTTCGTACCGGCGCGGAGGACGTCGTACGAGACCGCGCCGGAGACGGCCGTCCAGCCGAGGGACGCGGTGGTGTCGGTGACGCCGGTGACCGCGAGGCCGGCGGGCGCGGGGAGGGAACCGGGGTTCTGCGTGCCGCCGTCGAGGCCCCAGAAGCGGGCGGTGTGGTAGCTGGAGCAGATGGTGTCGAGGTAGTACGTGCCGGTGGTGCCGCACTGCTCGGGGCCGCTGCCGGGGTCGACGGCGAGACCGTGGGCCATGCCGGAGATCGAGTACACCTGGACGGCCGGCTTGCCGGTGGCGTCCTCGTAGCTGGTGAGTGTGGTGCCGCCGCTGAGGCTCTCGGTGCGGGTCGGCGTCTGGCCGAGCCCCCACACGTCCGTCCACTGGTCGCGCAGCTCGGTGGCGTTGGCGGGCTTCACGGTGGTGTCCGAGGTGCCCTGCCAGATCGCGACCCGGGGCCAGGCGGTCGTGCCGGAGGGCGCGGCCGCGCGGACGAGCGCGCCCCACTGGGCGGGCGTCTTGTTCGGCGGGCTGTACATGCAGGTGTACGCGGAGGAGACGCTGGTCGCGCAGGAGGCGGGGAGCCCCGAGTCGACGGAGCCGCCCGCGAAGACGTCCGGGTAGGCGGCGAGCATGTTGGCCGTCATCCCGCCGCCGGCCGAGAGGCCGGTGATGTAGACGCGCCGGGAGTCGCTTCCGTACCGGGCGAGGGCCGCGTCGACCATCTGCTTGATCGACAGCGCCTCGCCCTGACCGCGCGTGCTGTCACCCGACTCGAACCAGTTGAAGCAGGAGTTGGAGTTGTTCGCGCTGCTCGTCTGGGGAAGGACGAGGGCGAAGTCGTACAGGTCGGCGAACTTGGGCCAGCCGGAGTTCGCGTAGTAGTCGCTCGCGCTCTGCGTACAGCCGTGCAGGGCGACCACGAGCGGGGCGCCGGAGGGCAGGCCGTCGGGCGCGTACGTGTACATGGACAGGTGGCCAGGGTTGGAACCGAAGCCGGTGATCTGCGTGAGCCCGGCGGCCGAGGCCTGCGGGCTGACGGTCATCAGACCGGCCGTGAGGGCCAGGGCGCCGACGGCGGCGGTGGCCCAGCGCCGGACGCCGGCGGTGAGGCGGGAGAAGGGCTGTCCCATGACGACTGCCTCCTGAGGGGGATGGGGATTGGGGATGGGGAACGGCTCGAAGGGCGGTGCCGTGCATCATCGGGGCGGGCGCGACGGCGTTGACATGGGTGGGACAGCCAGGGTTCGCGGTGAGCTCGTGTGACGGGCATCCATGGCCATCGCGCGGGCCCGCTGACTAAGGGGTTCCTGACAAGACGGTTACCGGACAAGGCACGGCGGCGGGGAACCCGTGCCGCACTCATAGAGATCTCCGACACCACTAATCGCCGGATTATGGGTGTTGCCCACATGGGACGAGCCCAGGGCCCTCCCTAGCGTTTCCGACCATGACGCACACATCTCCCCAGCCCACGCCCCTTCCGCCGCCCGGCGGGGCGCTCGACCTCAGCGGTCGTACGGCTCTGGTGACCGGTGGCGGCAGCGGCATCGGCAAGGCCTGCGCGCTCGCCCTCGCGCAGGTCGGGGCCGTGGTCCACGTCGTCGACCGGGACGCCGAGGCCGCCAAGGCCGTCGCGGAGCTCGCCGGCGGCCAGGCCCACGTGGCCGACCTCGCGGACGGGCCCGCCATCGGCGGACTCCCGGCCGAGGTCGACATCCTCGTCAACAACGCCGGTCTCCAGCACGTGGCGCCGCTCACCGAGTTCCCGCCGGAGCGCTTCGAGCTCATCCAGAAGGTGATGGTCACCGCGCCGTTCCTGCTGATGCGCCACACCCTGCCGCACATGTACGCGCGCGGCTGGGGTCGGATCGTCAACGTCTCCAGCGTGCACGGACTGCGGGCCAGCGCCTACAAGTCCGCCTACGTCGCGGCCAAGCACGCCCTGGAGGGCCTGAGCAAGGTCGCGGCGATCGAGGGCGCCCCGCACGGCGTGACCAGCAACTGCGTCAACCCCGGCTACGTCCGCACCCCCCTCGTCGAGGGCCAGGTGCGCGACCAGGCGGCCGCCCACGGCATCAGCGAGGGCGACGTGCTGTCCAACGTCATGCTGGCCCGCTCGCCCGTCAAGCGACTCCTGGAGTCCGAGGAGGTCGCGGCCGCGGTCCTGTGGCTCTGCGGCCCGCACTCCGGCTACCTCACGGGGACCTCCCTGGCCCTCGACGGGGGCTGGACCGCGAGCTGAGGACATGCGGGAAGGGCCGTGAAACACCTTCACGGCCCTTCTGGGACGGGTGAGCCGCCCCCCCCGTTCTGGCGCGCTATCGGCCCGTTCCTCCCGCCGGGCGCGGGCACCTGGGCGGCGCGCTCGATCGCGTACTTCCATCGCAACGCCGTCGGCACCTCGCTCCTGGTGCTCGGCGCCTGGGCCGCGATCGGGACCGCCGTCACCCTGCTGACGGCGCGGCCCCGGCGGCAGCCCGGGCGCGAGCCCCGCCGCCGTGACGGCAAGCTCGCCGTCACGGGCTGACGCACGCGCCGGATCAGACCTGGTAGCGGTCCGGAGCGAAGAGACCGAGGTTCTCGGCGATCCACTCCGACGTGCGCCGCAGCCCCTCGGAGAGCGAGACGCGCGGTTCCCAGCCGGCCCACTCGCGGGCCCGGGAGTTGTCGGAGACGAGCCGTTCGACCTCGCTGCCCGCGGGCCGCCGCCGGGCCGGGTCGGTGACGATCCGCGCCTCGCGGCCCGAGGCCTCCACGAGGGCCCGCGCGAGGTCGCCCACGGAGATCTCGCGGCCGGTGCCGAGGTTCACCACGTGCCCGAGCGCCCGGTCGGACTCGGCCACCGCGAGGAAGCCCTCGGCGGTGTCGGTGACGTACGTGAAGTCGCGGGTCGGGGTGAGCGAGCCGAGCTTGATCTCCCGTGCCCCGGAGTGCAGTTGGGCGAGGATCGTGGGGATGACCGCCCGGGCGGACTGGCGCGGCCCGTACGTGTTGAAGGGCCGTACCACCGTCACGGGCAGCTCGAAGGCGTGGTGGAAGGAGAGCGCCATCATGTCCGCGCCGATCTTCGACGCCGAGTACGGCGACTGCGGCTGGAGCGGATGGGCCTCGGAGATCGGGACGGTGAGGGCGGAGCCGTACACCTCGCTGGTGGAGGTGTGGACGAGACGCCGTACGCCGTGACGGCGGCAGGCCTCGGCGACGTTCTCCGTGCCGGTCACGTTCGTCTGCACGTACGCGCCGGGGGACACGTAGCTGTACGGGATGCCGATCAGCGCCGCGAGGTGGAAGACGGTGTCGCACCCGGCCACGGCGTCGTCCACCCGCCCCGGGTCGCGGACGTCCCCGACCCACATCTCCACCCGGTCGTCGTCCAGGTAGCGGGCCAGGTAGCCCTTCTCCGCGTACGGCTTGTAGTGGACGAACGCGCGGACGCGGGCGCCGCGCGCCACGAGCAGGTCGATCAGCGTCGAGCCGATGAACCCCTCGCCGCCGGTGACGAGGACCGTCCTGCCCCGCCACACGGAGGCGGCATCCGGCGAGGACGAAGGGGTGAGCGCGGTGGTGAGTGCGGTGGTGAGTCCGGTAGTGGTCATATCTGCTCCCGTGCGGTGCTGAGGGAAGTGGGACGAGTGGAGGGAAGAGGGCGCAGCCGCGGGCGTCCCGCGAGGCGCAGCACCTCGGCCGCGAGCAGGTCGGCGGCGTGGGCGTGCGGGCCGGGCGGCGCGGCCGAGGTCATGGCGGCGAGCCGCGCGGGCTCGGCCAGCAGCGGGGCGACGATCCCGGCGAGCCGGTCCGCCGTCGTCTCGGCGTCGGGCAGCAGCAGCCCGGCTCCCGCGTCCGTGAGCACCCGGGCGTTGTGCGTCTGGTGGTCGCCGGGCGCGTGCGGGTAGGGCACCAGGACGGCCGGGACGCCGGTGGCGGCCAGCTCGGCGACCGTCGCGGAACCCGCCCGGCACAGCAGCAGATCGGCCGCGGCGTACGCGTCGGCCATCCGGTCCAGGTACGGCACGGCCGCGGCGACCCGCTCCCCGCCGCCCGTACTCAGCCGCTGCCGGGCGTCCGCCAGTGCCGCGGGCCCGGTCTTCACGAGGAAGTGGACGTCGTCGCGGTCGCTCCACCGCTCCGCGAGACCGAGGGCGGCCTCGGTCAGCCGTGCGGCGCCCAGGCTTCCGCCGTTGACCACGACCAGACGGCGGCCCTCGGGCACGCCGAGCCGCAGCCTCGCCGCCGCGCGGCGGGCCTCGCGGGCGGGGGAGCGGGCGGGCAGGGCGGCCAGCTCGGCGAGCTCGGCCGCGATGGGCATGCCCGTGGTCAGCGCGTTCTGCCCGCCGTGCAGATGCGACCGGGCGGGGTCGAAGGCGACCGCGACATGCGGGGTGAGCCGGGCCGCGAAACGGTTGGCCCGGCCCGGCACGGCGTTCGACTCGTGGATGAGGGCGGGCAGCCCGGCCAGCCGCGCGCCGAGCACGGCGGGCGCGCTCGGGTAGCCGCCCATGCCCACGACCACCTCGGCCCCCTGGGCGCGCGCGATCTCCCGCGCCTGCGCCGCCGACCTCACCAGGTCGGCCGGGAGCAGGAAGCGGCGCGCCCCGAGACCGGGGTCGAACGGGATCATGTCGACGAGGTGCAGGGGGTATCCGGCGCCCGGGACCAGCCGCCCTTCCAGGCCCCGTTCGGTCCCGATGAAGGAGATCGCGGCCTCGGGGTCCGCGCGGCGCAGCGCGTCGGCGAGGGCGAGACCGGGGTAGATGTGACCGCCGGTGCCGCCCGCGCCGATGACCACGGAGAGCGGACGGGTTCGTCGTGTGTCCATGCCCGTACTCTCACGACGTGCCCTAAGAACGTTCTAAGAGATGGTTCGGGACGCTTTGGCATGATGCGGGGCATGGGCATGGAACCGAAGGCGTACCGCGTACTCGTGGCCGACGACGAACCCGAGGTCCGGGCCGCCGTCGAGGACGGACTGACCATCGAGGGATACGAGGTCCGGGGCGTCCCGGACGGGCTCGCCACCCTGAGCGAGGTCGCCCTCTGGGAACCCGACGCCGTCGTCCTCGACGTGATGATGCCGGGCCTCGACGGACTCGCCGTCTGCCGGCGGCTGCGCGCGGCCGGCGACCGCACCCCCGTCCTCGTCCTCACCGCCCGGGACTCGGTCAGCGAACGCATCGACGGCCTCGACGCCGGAGCCGACGACTACCTCGTGAAACCCTTCGCACTCGACGAACTCCTCGCCCGCGTACGGGCGCTGCTGCGCCGCGCCGCCCCCGCGCCCGACGAGGGGGCGGGGGCGGGGCTCCTCGTCCACGAGGACCTGGTCCTCGACCCCGAGACCCGCACCGGACGGCGGGGCGAACGTCCCCTGGAGTTCAGCCGCACCGAGGCGTCCCTCCTGGAACTGCTCCTGCGCCACCCCGGCCAGGTGCTGCCGCGCGAGCTCATCCTCGAACTCGTCTGGGGAAGCGACTTCGGTCCGGAGTCCAACTCCCTCGCCGTGTACGTGGGGTACCTGCGCCGCAAACTGGAGGCGGGCGGCGAACCCCGGCTCGTCCACACCGTGCACGGGATCGGCTACCGGCTGGGCCCCGCATGACGGCGGCACCGGAACGCAGGGACACCGGCCCGCGCCACCGCCTCGGTGCCCGCTGGCGACGCCGCCGCCCGCTCCGTACCCGCATGGCCCTCGCCGCCACCGCCGCCGTGGCCGTCGTCGCCGTCGGCATGTCCGTCGCCGCCTTCCTGATCGTCCGGGCCCAGCTCAACGACCAGCTCCAGCTGAACCTGACCCAGTACGCGAGACTCGTCGCCCAGCGCAACCAGGGCGCCGGCCCCGGCGTCATCGCGGGGGAGTGCCGCTTCCTCGCCGCGCCCGGCTGTGCCCAGGTGGTGCCCGAGGACCGCGCGGACGACCCGGCGGACCCGTACGTCCTGCCCGTCCCCGACGCGGCCCGCGCCGTGGCCGCCGGACGACGGGCCCCGTTCTACACCGACGTCACCGTCGACGGGCACCCCGCCCGGATGCTGACGACCGACTTCGCCCCCGGCCGCGCCCTCCAGGTGGCCCTGCGCTCGGACACGGTGGAACGCGGCGTCGCCCAGGTCGCCCGCCTCCTCGCCCTCGCCGCCGCCGCGGGCGTGGTCACCGCCGGATTCCTCGGCTCCTGGGTCGCCCGCACCGGACTCGCCCCGGTGGCCCGGCTGACCGCCACGGCCGAACAGATCGCCGCCACCCGCGACCCCCGCCACCGCATCGGACCGCCGCCGGGGCGCGAAGGCGCGCCCAAGGACGAGATCGCGCGCCTCGCGGCCAGCTTCGACGTCATGCTCGACGAACTGGAGAAGTCCGTCACGGCACGGCGCCGGCTCGTCGCGGACGCCTCGCACGAACTCCGCACGCCCCTGACCGCACTGCGCACCAACGCCGAACTGCTCGCCCGCGCCGACCGGCTGACGCCAAGTCAGCGCGAGCGGGCAGCGTCGGCCGTGGGGCGGCTGCTACGCGAGGTGAACGGCTTGGTAGCGGACCTGATCGAGCTCGCCAGGGACGAGGAACCGCAGCCGCTCCTCGAACAGGTCGCACTGGCCCCGCTCCTCGACCACACCGTGGCCGCCGCCCGCGACCACTGGCCCGGGGTGCCCTTCGACGTACGGGTCACGGGGGCACCGGTCGTCCCCGGCGTCCCGGCCCGGCTGACCAGGCTGGTAGGCAACCTCCTGGACAACGCGGCGAAGTTCAGCCCGCCGGGACTGCCGGTGGAGGTGGGCCTCGGCCCGTACGAGCTGACGGTACGCGACCACGGGCCGGGCATCGCCGAGGAGGACCTGCCCTACGTCTTCGACCGCTTCTACCGCGCGACGACGGCCCGCGCCCTGCCCGGCTCGGGCCTCGGCCTGGCCATGGCCCTCCAGATCGCCCGCGCCCACGGCGCAGCGCTGACGGCCGAACGGGCCCCGGGCGGCGGCGCCCTGTTCCGCCTGACATTCCCGGCGGACTCGCCGCAAAGCGAGCGGAGCTGACCCAGGTCGCCGGCGGTGTGGTTCCTTTCCGCCGACCGGTTGACAGCCGTGAACCGGACGACGGGCTCAGGGCGTCGGCGAGGCGTCCCGCGGCCAGGGCCCCACCGCCGCGATCACTGAGGGGCCTCCGACCTCAGGCCACGCCGAATCCCGTGGCGACGCTCCCCGCTCGTTCCCTACAGTCGCCGCATGGCCACCGAGGACGAGAACCCACGTCAGCCCGACATCAGCGCGATGCTCCAAGACCAGACCCGTGCCTGCGAGGCGGCGCGCGACGCCATCGCCGCCGGCGGCGAGGTCATGCTCTACGACGGGAACCCGCCACAGTGGATGGTCCTCGGCATCGCCGCGACAAGGTGGAAACGGTCGTTGCGGACCGGCGTGACGACCCTCGGCCTTGACGAGACCGTGGAGATCCTCAGCACTCGGCACCGCGATGAGCACCTGCGTACGGGCAACATCGTCGCGGCAGACCGATCGTGGTTCTTCACGCTGTACTTCGATTCCACCGGGACCGAGCTCCTGGCGTGCAGCGGCGTCAAGAACGAGCGGCCCTCGCGGAGGGATGGTCAGAGTCTCCAGCTGTAGAGCCCGACATGGTGGTAGTGCTCACTCTGAGAACCAGAACTATGGTGGCCCACCACATACGCCTGTGACGTGCTCATTTCTACGGTGTGGCGCAAAGACATCGTCCCCGTCACCCGCTCGGAAGTGGTGCACATGGCCGCCGCAACGCAGACTCCCCCGCCCTCCGGCTCGATCCGGCGCATCGTCGCCGCGAGCCTCATCGGCACCACCATCGAGTGGTACGACTTCTTCCTCTACGGATCCGCCGCCGCCCTCGTCTTCAACACGCTGTTCTTCCCCACCGCCGACCCGCTCGTCGGCACGCTGATCGCCTTCATCACGTACGCCATCGGCTTCGCCGCCCGCCCGCTCGGTGGCATCGTCTTCGGACACTTCGGCGACAAGATCGGCCGCAAGAAGCTGCTGGTGATCAGTCTCCTGATGATGGGCGGCGCGACCTTCGCGATGGGTCTGCTGCCCACGTACGAGACCATCGGCGTCGGCGCGCCGATCCTGCTCACCGTGCTGCGCCTCGTCCAGGGCTTCGCGCTCGGCGGCGAGTGGGGCGGCGCCGTCCTGATCGTCTCCGAGCACGGCGGTGAGAAGCACCGCGGCTTCTGGGCCTCCTGGCCGCAGGCCGGCGCCCCCGGCGGCAACCTCCTCGCCACCGGCGTCCTGGCCCTCCTCGCGGCCTTCCAGTCCGACGCGGACTTCCAGGCCTGGGGCTGGCGCGTTCCCTTCCTCCTGTCCGGCATCCTCGTCCTGATCGGCCTGTGGATCCGCGTCTCCGTCTCCGAGTCCCCGATCTTCCTCGCCGCGCAGGCCAAGGCCGAGGCCGCCGCCGCGCAGGGCGTGAAGGAGACCGCCCCGGTCGTCGAGGTCTTCCGGCGCAGCTGGCGCGAGGTCCTGTCGGCCATCGGCACCCGCTTCGGCGAGAACATCTCGTACTACATCCTGACCTCGTTCCTCCTCGTGTACGTCACCGTCCACCTGGAACTGCCCAAGAGCACCGCCCTGAACGCCGTCCTCATCGGCTCCGCCGTCCACTTCGTCACCATCCCGATGTGGGGCGCCCTCTCCGACCGCGTCGGCCGCCGCCCCGTCACCCTCATCGGTTCCGTGGGCATGGCCGTCTGGGCGTTCGTCTTCTTCGGCCTCGTCGACACCAAGTCCTTCGCCGTGATCGCCCTGGCCGTCACCGCCGGCCTGCTCCTCCACGGCGCGATGTACGGCCCGCAGGCCGCCTTCATCTCCGAGATGTTCGACACCCGCGTCCGCTACTCCGGTGCCTCGATGGGCTCCCAGCTCGCCTCCATCGTGGCCGGCGCCCTCGCGCCGATCATCGCGGTCGAGCTCCTCAAGGACTACGGCTCCTCCACCCCCATCAGCCTCTACCTCTGCATCGCCGCCGTGATCACGACGATCACCGTGGCGGTCACCCGGGAGACCCGCGGCCGCGACCTGGCGGCGAGCAAGGCCGCGGCCCCGGCCGCGGAGCGGGCGACCGCCGCCGAGCGCGTCTGACGGACACGGCGCCCACGGCGCCCATGAACAGCCCGGTTCGCCGCCTCGACCGTGGGGGGCTGGCGGCGGACCGGGCGACAGCGCGGCAGCACCGATCAGGCCGGAGCTCCGGCCTGATCGGCATCGCCACGAGCGGGACCGGGATCGGGACCGCCGGCACTACACCCCCATGCATGCGAGGAGACCCCCCATGGCCACGACCCCCAGCACCGGCACGCCGACCACGACCGCCGCTGCCACCGCCTCCGCGGCCCGGCACCTCCTCGACCTCCTCGCCGTCGATGCCCCCGCGGCCGAGCTCGCCGCCCAGCCCGCCCGTTCCCGCGCCGCCGGAGCGACGTCCGAGGCCGACTCCGCCTGGATCGAGGAGACCACCGAGGTCGCGCTCTCCGTCCGGCGCGTGCTCGACCAGTACCGCCGCCGCGAGGCGGAGCTCGTCGCCCTCTTCGACACGGCCGGCGACCTCGCCGGACTCCGTGACCTCGACGCCGTCCTCCGCGCGATCGTCCGCCGCGCCCGTACCCTGCTCGGCGCCGACGTCGCCTACCTCACCCTCAACGACCCGATCGCGCAGGACACGTTCATGCGCGTCACCGAGGGCTCCGTCTCGGCCGCCTTCCAGCAGCTCCGCCTCGGCATGGGCGAGGGCCTCGGCGGCCTGGTGGCCCAGACGGCACGCCCGTACGCGAGCACGGACTACCGCACCGACCAGCGCTACCGCCACACAGGAACCATCGACGACGGCGTCGCCGAGGAGGGCCTGCGGGGCATCCTCGGGGTGCCCCTCCGGGTGGGGGAGGAGATCATCGGCGTCCTCTTCGCCGCCGACCGCACCCCGCGCGAGTTCACCCCCGACGCCATCGCCCTCCTCGGTTCGCTCGCCGACCACGCCGCAGTCGCCATCGACAGCGCCCGCCTCCTCGACGAGACCCGCACCACCCTCGCCCGGCTCGAAGCCGCCAACGCCACCGCCCGCGCCCACGGCGAAGCCCTCCACCACGCCTCCGACGCCCACGACCGCCTCACCAAGCTCGTGCTGCGCGGCGCCGACATCACCGAGGTCGCGGCCGAGATCGCGGGGCTGCTCCAGGGCGGGGTGGCGGTCCACGACGCCGACGGCCGCGAGCTCGCCCGTACCGGTACGGCTCCGATCACGCCCTCCGCCGACAGCCTCACCGCCTCCCGCGCCGACGGCCGCGCCGTCCACGCCGACTCCCACTGGACCTGCGCCGTCCTCGCCGGCACCGAGTCCCTCGGCAGCATCGTCCTCACCGGCCGCACGGACCTCTCCGAGGCCGACCGGCGCCTCTTCGAACGCGCGGCGCTCGTCACCGCCATGCTGCTGCTCATGCGCCGCTCGGTCGCCGAGACCGAGGACCGGGTGCGCGGCGAGCTCCTCGACGACCTCCTCGCCGATCCCGCCGCCACGGCCCGCTGGGACGGCGGGAGCCTCACCCTGCGCGCCCGCCGCATCGGCGTCGACCTGGCCAGGGCCCACACCGTCGCCGTCCTCGACTGCGACCCGCCCCTGCGCGCCCGGCTCGCCGCCGAGACCGCGCGCCGCGCCCGCGAGCTCGGCGGCCTGTCGGGCACCCGCCACGGCCACGTCGTCCTGCTCGCCCCCACAGACCGGCCGGGCCCCCTCGCCCGCACCCTCGCCGGGGACCTCGGCCGGGCCCTCGGCGCCCCCGTCACGGCGGGCGCCGCCGGGCCCGGCCACGGCCCGGAATCCCTGGCCTCGCTCCACGCCGAGGCCCGCCGCTGCCTCTCCGCGCTCCACGCCCTGGACCGTACGGGCGAGGGCGCCGACATCGCCGACCTCGGCTTCATCGGCGTACTCCTCGGCGACCGGGCCGACGTCGGGGCGTACGTCGAGCGCGTCCTCGGCCCCGTCCTCGCCTACGACGCCGAGCGCGGCACCGAGCTGCTGCGCACCCTGCGCGCGTACTACGAGCACGGCGCCGCGCTGTCCCGCGCGAAGGACGCGCTCCACGTCCACGTCAACACGGTCGTCCAGCGCCTCGACCGCGTCGCCCAGCTCCTCGGCCCCGACTGGAACAGCCCGGCCCGGGCACTGGAGACGCAGCTGGCCCTGCGCCTCCACCAGCTCAACGGCGGCGCGGGCGTCGGCTGACGCGCGAGGGCGTACGCGTCTCACCAGGTGAGTTGCCAATTTTCGCAATTCCCAGCATCGCTTTAGACTCATCGGGTGAACGAGAACCTTCCCCCCTGCCCCGAGTGCTCCGGCGCCTACACCTACGAGATGGGCGCGCTCCTCGTCTGCCCCGAGTGCGGTCACGAGTGGTCCGTGTCCGCCGGTGAGACGGCGGAAGGGGCCGGGGACGGCGAGAAGGTGATCAAGGACTCCGTCGGCAACGTGCTCGCCGACGGCGACACCGTGACCGTCGTCAAGGCGCTCAAGGTCAAGGGCAGCCCGTCCGGCATCAAGGCCGGCACGAAGGTGCGCAACATCAAGCTCGTCGACGGCGTCGACGGTCACGACATCGACTGCAAGGTCGACGGCTTCGGCCCCATGCAGCTCAAGTCCAGCGTGGTCAAGAAGGCCTGACGGCCCGTCCTTACCGATCCTTTCCGAGGCGTGAAGAGAGTCCGAGACCGTGCCGATCCCGCTCTACCAGGCGAAGGCCGAGTTCTTCCGGATGCTGGGACATCCGGTACGCATCAGGGTGCTGGAACTGCTGCAGAACGGCCCCATGGCCGTACGCGACCTGCTCGCGGCCATCGAGGTCGAGCCGCCGGCGCTCTCGCAGCAGCTCGCGGTCCTGCGCCGCTCCGGCATCGTGACCTCGTCGCGCGAAGGTGCGACGGTGGTCTACCGGCTCGCGGGCGGTGACGTCGCGGATCTCATGCAGGCGGCCCGCCGCATCCTCACGGAGATGCTGGTGGGACAGAAGGAGCTCCTGGAGGAGCTGAGGGAAGCCGACGGCCAGGCGGAGAGCATGGCGGTCGACGTGGACGCGACGACGAAGGCGGCACGATGACGATCGAATGGCGTTACACGATCCAGCAGAACCTGGGGATACTCTCCCTGGCCGGCCACCTCGGCGCCGAGGAGGCGGTGAACCGCTTCACCGGCGCGGTCGGCTGGGCCCTGTCCCGGGGCACGGGCCCGGTCATCCTCGACCTCACCGCCCTGCGCGGCTGGTCGACCGGCGGCCAGCTCGCGGTCGCGGAGGCGGCCCGCCGCCTGGAGGCCGACGGCAGGAGTCTCGAACTCGCCGCCATCCCGGCGGACGGCTCGCTCGTCCCCACGGGCGACCACCCCGCCATCCCTGTCCACCACGACCTGGACACGGCGCTCGCCCACCACAGCGGCGGCCCGGAGCAGCGGGAATGGTGCAGCGACGAGTGGCCGGGCGAGCGCAGCCTCGGCGCCCCCGTACGCGACTGACACCAGGCGCTGCCCAGCCGTCTACTCCCCGAACCCGTACCCGTACCCGTCTCTGTTTCCGTCGCCGTTTCCGTCCTCGCCCTCGCCCTCGTCCCGCAGCGCGTCGGCGTCGGTGAGGGCCTGTCCGATGAGCCGGGAGGCGAACTCCCGGTCGTCGGTGACCCGGTTGATGAGCTCGGCCAGCAGGAAGCCGGTGGCCTCCAGCGCGTTCATCTCGGGCTTGGTCCACTCCCCGTACTGCTCGCGCCACAGACTCGGGCTGAGCCCCGTCCCGGCCGCGATGACGAGCCCGGCCATGGTGGGAATGGCCTCGGGGCTGATGCTCTTGGGCATCCTGCGCAGGGCGGTGACCAGGTTCGGGACGACGTACTCGACGACGTCCTTGTCGTGCTCCTCGCAGGCCATCCGCAGCCACCTCATGTACATGAAGACGATCGTGCAGACGCCGTCGATGAGGTCCTGGGCGCCGGTGGGCCCCAGGGACGAGGTGAGCTGTGCGTCGAGCCGCCGCTGTTCGGGATCGATCTCGGTTCTGCCGTCGTAGATGGCCTTCAGCCGCGAATCGATCACCATGAGCGCCGTACCCACGTCGCCGGCGGGCGCGTACTGGGGGTCGCAGGTCGATGACACGGGATCCTCCTCATGTGACCGCGGCGGTGCGCCACTCCACGGGTCAGCACGCTAGACCGCGGACTCGGCGCGAGTCCGGAGAACGGGCAGGGATCCCACCGAGGGCTGACGGGCCCGACGGCAAACCTCGGGCCGAGCCGGCACCAGGACAGCTCCTCCTCCCCACGAAACACACCGGATCTCACTCGTTCGAGTGAGAGGCCCATCCGCCGAGCGGGCGGCGCCGAATAACGGTTGGTGAGCACGTACGTGCTCGCTCACCCGTTCCGACCTTTCGCTGAGGAGCAGCACTCATGAACTCCCTGAGCATCCGCCGTGGCGTCATCGCCGTGGCCGCCGCCGCCGTTCTGCCCCTGTCGCTTACCGCCTGCTCGGACTCCGACAGTGAGACCAAGGCCGCCTCTTCCTCCGCGGACCAGGCCACCGACCCCACCACCGCGGCAACCCCGGCGGAGGGTGCGACGGCCGCGGACGCACCGTTCGGGCCGGCCTGTGCGAGCGTCCCGAAGGACGGTGCGGGCTCCTTCGACGGCATGGCGATGGACCCCGTCGCGACCGCCGCGTCGAACAACCCGGCCCTGTCCACCCTGGTCACCGCGGTGAAGCAGGCCGGACTCGTCGACACGCTCAACAACGCCGAGAACATCACCGTCTTCGCGCCGACCAACGACGCCTTCGCGAAGATCCCGAAGGCGGACCTGGACAAGGTCCTCGCCGACAAGGCCACGCTCACGAAGATCCTCACGTACCACGTCGTCGGCCAGAAGCTCGCCCCGTCGCAGCTGGAGAACGGCTCCTTCGAAACCCTCCAGAAGGGCATGATCACGACGAAGGGCTCCGGCGAGGACTTCACCGTCAACGACAGCTCCAAGGTCGTCTGCGGCAACGTGAAGACCGCCAACGCCAACGTCTACATCGTCGACACCGTCCTCATGCCCAAGTAATCAGCGGCACCGAGCGGGAGCAGTCCGGGGAACGGACTGCTCCCGCACGTCGTCCGGTCGGTCAGGGCGGTCCCGCCCCGCGTCCCCGTTCCTGCTCCAGGAGAGCGGGCAGGTCCCGCAGCCGGTCGAGTCCCCGTACGGGCTGAGCCATCCGGTGGTTGCGGCCGAGCCGGTCGCGGTGCCGGTGGAGGAAGGCCCAGTACCCGGCCGTGAACGGACACGCGTCCTCGCCGACCCGACGGTCCGGGCGATAGGGGCAGGGGCCGCAGAGGTCGCTCATCCGGTCGATGTAGGCGCCGCCCGAGGTGTACGGCTTCGTCGTCATCCGGCCACCGTCGGCGTACTGCGACATCCCGACCACGTTGGGCAGCATCACCCAGTCGTAGCCGTCGACGAAGCTGCGGTGGAACCAGTCGGTGACGGCCGCCGGGTCCCAGCCGCGCTGGAGCGCGTAACTGCCCAGCACCATCAGGCGCGGGATGTGGTGGGTCCAGCCCGTGTCACGGACCTGGCGCAGGGCCGTCGCCACGCACCGGGCCGACACGGCGTCCGCGTCGAGCTCCTGCCACCACCGGGGGGAGGGCGCCGGTGTGCCGGAGGACGTTGCTCGTGCGGTACTCCTCGCCGAAGTACCAGTAGAGGTGCCACACGTACTCGCGCCAGCCGGCGATCTGCCGGACGAATCCCTCCACCGAGTTCAGCGGCGCGCCCCCTGCCCGCCAGACCTCCTCCGCCCCTTCCACGCACTCGGCCGGGTCGAGCAGGCCCAGGTTCAGGGAGGACGACAGCAGGCTGTGGCTCATGGTGCCGTCGGCGGCGAGCACCGCGTCCTCGTACGCGCCGAACCCGGCGAGCCGGTGGTCCAGGAAGCGCCGCAGGGCGGCGAGCGCCTGCCTGCGGTCCGCGGGAAACCGCCGGGGCCCGTCGCGGCCCACGAAGGAGAGGTCCCCGGCGCGCTCCCAGCGGTCCAGATCGTGCCGGACCTCCTCGTCGATCCCGTTCTCACGAGGGCGATACGGAGCCGGGGCTTCCAGCGTGCGCGCTCCGCGCGGTGGGGGACGGCGGTTCTCGTGGTCGAGGTTCCACGTGCCGCCGGCCGGTTCGCCGCCCTCCATCAGGACGTCGTGGCCGCGCCGGACGTGCCGGTAGAAGTTCTCCATCCGGAGCGTGCGCTGCCCGTCCGCCCAGGCGGCGAACTCCTCGGGTCCGACCAGGAAGCCGCGCGGCGGCAGCACGGTGACGTTGTCGAGGGACCGTACGAGACACAGCGCGGCCCGTGAGGTCGGATGGTGCACCGTCACCTTGCCGTTGCCCACGGCCTTCCGGAGCCCTTCCCGGTACGTGTCCGCCCGTACGTACGTCACCCGGTCACCGAGCTCGGCGGCGCGGTGCCGCATGGCCGAAAGGACCAGGTGGGCCTTGGCCCGGTGGAAACGGCGGCGCCGGAAGACGGACCGGGCCTCGATCATCACGACGGGGGCGTCGCGGGCCGGACCGCCGTCGCCGGATTCCAGGAAGGCGGGCCCGAGCTGGTCGCCGAAGAGCCAGTGCGCGTCCGTCATGTCATGTCCGTCCTCGTGCCTCGTCCAGCGGGCCGCGGGGTGCGTGGGTGCGTGGGTGCCGCGGCAACTGCCGTGATTTCGTCCCGGGAGCGGCGGCCGGATGCGTCCCGGACGGGTGAGGCCGCCGAGAAGCCGTCGCCGGGCGCATCCGAGGAACCCCTGCCTCCGGAAATCCTTCCGTAGGCGGCGAGGCGTCGGCCCCCGCCCCGACCCTTCCTGACCGGAGGCCCTCATGCCCCGTTCCACGGAACCCCGAGGCCGTGTCGTGGTCGTCACGGGCGCCGCCCGCGGGCTCGGCGCGGGACTGGTGCGACTCCTGGCCGAGCGCGGCATGCGGGTGGCGCTGCTGGGGCGGGAGCACGCCACCCTCGCCGCCGTCGCCGCGACGCTCGGCACCGAGAGCCACGTCGTGGAGGTCGACGTCACCGACGACGCGGCGATGGAACGGGCGGCCGAGGAGGTGACGCGGGTCCTGGGGGCCCCGTCGGTCGTCATCGCCAACGCGGGTGTCGCGGAGGGCGGCCCCTTCGAGAGCTCCGCCCCCGACACCTGGCGCCGGGTCGTGGACGTCAACCTGGTCGGCAGCGCGATCACCGCGCGGGTCTTCCTGCCGGGACTGCGGGCCACCCGGGGCTACTTCCTCCAGGTCGCCTCCACCGCCGCCTTCGGCGCGGCCCCGATGATGAGCGCGTACTGCGCCTCCAAGGCGGGCGCCGAGGCCTTCGCCCGCTCCCTGCGGGCCGAGGTGGCGCACCTGGGTGTCGGCGTGGGCGTGGCGTACCTGCACTGGACCGACACCGACATGGTCCGCGACGTGGACCGCCACACTGTCCTGCGGGAACTGCGCGGACACATGCCCGCGCCCGCCCGCCGCGTGTACCCGGTGGACCGCGTCGCGTCCTGGCTGGTTCGCGGTGTCGAACGGCGCCGCGCCTCCGTCTACGCCCCGCCGTGGCTCCGGCTGGCCCAGGCCGGGCGGCCGTTCTATCCGCTCGCGGTGGACCTGCTCTCCCGCCGCGAACTTCCCCGGCTCCTCAGCGAGTACTCCTTCGAGCAGACCGGACTGCTGGGCACGGGCGGCCGGATCGAGGAGGAACTGCTCGCCCGCGCCGCCGCCGGGGAAGCGGTCCGCCCCGGCCGCGGGCGCCCGGCTCCCTGAACGGTGACGCCCCCCGCTCCGGCCCGGAGAGAGGGAGCGGTCAGGCCGGCAGGCCCAGCAGCATCAGAGGCTGGGTCGTGGGCTGCGCCGAACCACCCGCCGGTTCGAGGGTGAGCCCCACCCCCGTCGCGTCGGCCGGGTCGCCGTCGAGCAGGACGGTGCCGTCGGCGTGGATCAGCCCGGCCGGTCGCATGGTGCCGTCGTGGTCGAGCCACAGCTGGTACGTGTGGCCGGCGGTCGGGTCCGGAAGGCCGAAGGCCGTGAAGACGGCCCGGTTCTGCCGGTCCGACGTGACGACCGTGGTCATCGCGCCGTTCGTGGTCCGCCCGTGCACGGTCCGGGCGTCGGGCGCGGCCAGCACGCCGCTCACGGCCTCCAGCTGCTCCTGGGCCTGCCGGGCCTGCTGCCGCGCGTCCTCGTTCTCCCGGTGCTGCAAGGCCGCGAGGCCCGCGAACGAGGCGGCGGCGGCCAGGCTGGCGGCGAGCGCCAGCGGGACCGCCTTGCGCCGCACCACCCGGGCCAGGCCCGCGGTCCGGCCGGCCCCCGGCACGCGGGGCGGCAGTTGGCGTACGCCGTCGACGGCGGAGAGCGTCCGCAGCTTGAGGGCCTCGGGCGGCGTCCGGCCGACGGAGGCCGCGAGCCGCGCGGCGGTCTCCTCGAACCCGCTGACCTCCCTGCGGCAGTCCTCGCAGTCGGTGAGGTGGGCGGCGAACGCGTCCCGTTCGTCGGCGTCGAGCGCGTGCAGCGCGTAGGCCGCCGTGAGGGCGTGGAGGTCGGAGTGGTGCTGCTGGGTCACGAGGTCACCCCCATGCAGTCGCGGAGGCGGATGAGTCCGTCGCGCATGCGTGTCTTGATGGTGGGAAGAGGAGTCTGCAGGCTCTGGGCGACCTCACGGTAGGTCAGGCCCTGGTAGTAGGCGAGGGTCACCGCCTCGCGCTGGAGTTCGGTCAGGCCGCGCAGACAACGGCGTACCCGCTCGCTCTCCAGCCGGGTCTCCACCTGCTCGGCGACCTCGTCGAAGGCGGCGGTGTGCTCCCGTGCGGCCTGGGCGAGCTCCCGGTCGGAGGCTGCCTGGGCCGACCGTACGCGGTCGACGGCGCGACGGTGGGCGATCGTCGCCACCCAGGCCGTCACGCTTCCGGCCGTCGGTTCGTAGCGGGCGGCCTGGCGCCACAGCTCGATCATGACCTCCTGGGTGACCTCCTCGGACTGGGAACGGTCGCGCACCACACGGAGGGCGATGCCGAAGACCAGCGGGGCGAGGGCGTCGTAGAGCGTGGAGAACGCCTGCTTGTCGCCCCGGGCGACCTCCCGGACGACCTGCGCCAGGTCACCCTTCGGGTCGGCTTCGGGGGCATCGGAGGGGAGCGGCCGGGTCACCTGCCCGGCTCCGGACGTCGGGACGGGACGGAGCCGCCACGTCGGGCGGTCGTCCTCGGAGTGGGAAGCCATCGCATGCGGGTCCTTCGCGGTGGGGCGGGCCGGTGTCCGCGCCTTTCGGCGGGCCGGCGGAGAGCCTGTGTGTACAGCTCCCGGAAGTACTTCGGCGCCGACGCCGTTGCGGATGGGTCAGGGAGGTCACGATGCGATGTCGGTGCCCTCTTCATTGGCACCCGTCCGGGTGGTCCGACCCATCCGCAGCGCCGTGGCCGCCGAAGGACCGGATGTGAGCAGCTTCCGGAACACCCTCAGCACCCTCGCGCGGGGCGCGCTCGTCGGCTTGGCGGCGGCCTGTACGGCCCTGGCGGTCGCCGAGCTGGTCTCGGCCCTGGTGCGCCCCGCCGCCGCACCCGTGACGGTCATCGGCGGTGCCGTTGTCGACCGGACCCCGGCGCCGGTCAAGGACTTCGCGATCCGCACCTTCGGGGAGGACGACAAGACCGTCCTCCAGTTCGGCATCCTCGTCCTGCTCGCCGTCTTCGCGTCGGTCCTGGGGACCGTCGCGCTGCGGCACCGGCGTACGGGTGCACTCGGCGTCATGGCCTTCGGGATCCTCGGGGCCGCCGCCGCGCTGAGCCGACCCGACTCGGCGGGAGTCGGTGACGCCCTGCCGTCCCTGGCGGGCGCGGCGGCGGGCGCGGTGGTGCTGGCCGTCCTGGCCGGTTCGTTCGCGGCGGAGGGAGGGGCGGCCGGAGGGGCCGAGGCGCCGGTGGGCCCGGACACCGCGGATGCGGGAACCTCAGGAGCCGAGGCCCCCGCATACCGCGACCGTCGTGGCTTCCTGACCACCGCCGCCGTCGTCGCGGCCGCGACCGGTGTGGGCGCCCTCGGCCGCTGGGCGGCCCGTCGCCGGGGGCGGGGCGCCGAGGCCTCCCGGGCCGGACTGGTCCTGCCGGCGCCCGCGTCCCCCGCCCCCGGGCTGCCCCGGGGCACCCGGCTCGCGGTGCCGGGGATCAGTCCGTTCACCACGCCGAACCGGGACTTCTACCGGGTCGACACCGCCCTCGTCGTACCGAAGGTCGACGCGGACACCTGGCGGCTGCGCGTCCACGGCAGGGGAGTGGCCCGACCGCGGACGTTCACCCTCGACGACCTGCTCGGGCGCGCGCTGATCGAGCGGGACATCACGCTGACCTGCGTGTCGAACGAGGTGGGCGGTCCCTACGTCGGCAACGCCCGCTGGCTGGGCGTCCCCCTCGCCGACCTTCTGGGAGAACTCGGAGTCCGGCCGCCGTCGAAGGGCGGGCCGGCCGACCAACTGGTGGCCCGCTCCGTGGACGGCATGACCCTCGGCTCCCCCGTCGAGGACGTCATGGACGGCCGGGACGCGATGCTGGCGGTCGGCATGAACGGCGAGCCTCTGCCTTTCGAGCACGGCTTCCCCGTCCGCATGCTCGTGCCCGGCCTCTACGGCTATGTGTCGGCCTGCAAATGGATCGAGGACATCGAGCTCACCACCTTCGACGCGTACGACCCCTACTGGGTCGAGCGGCGATGGGCGCGCCGGGCGCCGATCAAGACCCAGACCCGCATCGACACACCCAAGGCCTTCGCCCGCGCCCCGGCCGGAACCGTCACCGTCGCCGGCGTCGCCTGGGCCCAGCACCGCGGCATCACCCGCGTCGAGATCCGAGTCGACGACGGCCCCTGGCAGGACGCGGACCTCGCCGCGGCGGCGGGCGCCGACACCTGGCGTCAGTGGTCGTACCGCTGGAACGCGACTCCCGGCGGACACCGCCTCACCGTCCGCGCGACGGACGGCACCGGGCAGGTGCAGACCGAAGAGCGCACGCGGACCATCCCTGACGGGGCGAGCGGCCGGCACAGCGTCTTCGTCACCGTCGCGTAGGGCGCGGACGGGTGAACAGCCGGCTGCTCGACGGTGAGGTGCATCCGTTCACCCTCGCGATGAATAAAAGGCAATGAAGTACCGCAAACCAGACATGCGGAACCGCGGACAGACTGGGGAACGACCGTGAGACTCAAAGACGAACTTCCCGTGGACCACCACCTCGCCACCGTCTACCGCTGGGGCGCCGCCCTCTGCGGCTGCCTCCTGCTCGTGTTCGGCTGCCTCGGCTTCGCCGACGCGCTCAGCCCCTTCGACACGTCCGGCGAGCGGATCGCGGGCATGACCACCAACACCGCGTTGAGCTGGATCTCGGTGGTGACCGGACTCGTCCTCCTGGCCGGCGCGGCCGTGGGCGGAAACATCGCCTCCACCGTCAACATGCTCGTGGGAGGCGCGTTCCTGCTCAGCGGCTTCTTCCACCTGTTCGTGCTCGACCGGCCCGCCAACTTCCTCGACTTCGGCATGACCAACGTGATGTTCAGCTTCCTCATGGGGCTGTTGATCCTCACGTTCGGCATGTACGGGCGGGTGTCCAGCAAGTTGTCGCACGACAACCCCTACTGGCGCAGGCGCCACCCGCGCGAGGCCGCGGCGGAGTCCCTCGCGCGCCGCCGCCTCGCCGTCTCGGCCCTCCCGCCCGGAGCCGCGCGCACCACGCCGCCCGCGCTTCCCGGAACGTCCGGTCCGGCGGTCCCCGAAGGGCCGCGGTGACGCCCTGGCCGACGCGGCGTCCGGCGCCCGTCGCGTCGGGCGCCCGGGCGCCCGACGCGGGGGAGGGGCGCACCGTCGGACCGCGTCGGATGGCGGTCGGCCGACACCCGTGATCGGCTGCCCGAAAACACCCCTCTGCCTTCATGTGTTCACTGTCAGGACCGGAGCGACGGCGGTCCGCCTCACGGTGACGTCGTGCGGGAGACTTTCGACGTCCTCTTCGCCGACTGGTACCCCCGGGTCCTCGGGTGGGCCCGGTACCGCTGCATCGACCTCCACGACGCGGAGGACGTGGCCCAGCAGGTGTTCGTGGACGCCTGGCTGCACTCCCGCAGGTACTGCCCCCACCGCGGCGGCCTGGGCCCGTGGCTGCGCGGCATCACCGCGCACAAGGCGGCGGACGCGTCGGGTGCCCTGGTCCGACGGCACGAGGCGGCCCGCCGCCTCACCCAGGGCCCGGCCCCGGCGAGCACCGACACCGCGACGCGTGCCGTCGAGCGCCTCGTGACCGCCGCCCACCTGGCCGACCTGCCGGCCCGCCGTCGCGAAGTCCTCTTCCTCGCCTACTACCTGGGGTTCACTCAGCCGGAGATCGCACGGCGCCTGGGGCTGCCGCTCGGCACGGTCAAGAGCCACACCAGGAGGGCGTTGAGGACGCTTGTCCTCGTCGTCAACGAACAGGCCGCACTGCCTGCGCGGCGGAGCGAACGGCGTCCGGGCCGGACATCTCCCGGATGAGTGCGCGCGCCGTCCAGGCCGGTCCCCGGTGCCCGACCCACCGCGACCACCGGCCGAGAGCGGGGAGCGGTTCGTCGAGCAGCCGCCGCAGGGCCTGTCCGGCGGCATGCCCGTCCAGCCGGGAGGGGTCGAGGCACCGGGCGACACCGGCCCGTTCGGCGTCGTGGGCGACGGCGAACTGGTCGCTGGAGAAAGGCAGGACGAGGGCGGGCGTACCGGACGCCAGACACTCCGTGAAGGAGTTGTTCCCTCCGTGGTGCACCGTCGCGTCCACCTTCCCCAGCAGCCACCGCTGCGGCACCGTCGCGTCCACGTGGACGTCGGGCCCCGCGAGCGTGGACAGGGCCGCCGCCCGGTCGCCCGCCGCCACCACCGCGGCCGCCCCGGGGACATGGGCGCGCAGCGCCTTCACGAGCAGGGCGAGGACGTCGTCACGGGCGGAGAGGAACGTGCCGAGGGCGATCAGCACCAGGCGGTCGTGCCGGGCCCTGAGCCCTTTCACCACCTTCTCCCACTCCGGGCCGGGATCCGGCTCGGTGTCCGGCACGCTGTGTCCCCCGTAGAGGAGCGACGGTCCGTTCGCCGGATGGCCGGGCAGCCACGGGAACTCCGGGTAGGAGAACGCCACGGCGTACGGGGAGGTGAGCGCGAAGGCGCGGCCCGGGGGCCGGGACCCCGGAGCGTGGACGCGCGCCATGGCCGCGAACCGCCGGGTGAACACCGCCTCCACCGCGCCGGCCGCCGCGCGCAGCTCCGCGAGCTGCTCCTCCCGGGGCCGGATCTCCCGCGGCCACGCGTAGGGCACGCCGAACAGCACGTCGTCGGCGGGCGGGACGTACGTGGGGTGGCCGGGGCAGAACGTCGCGTAGCGCAGGCCCAGGCAGTGCAGGGCGAGAGTGACGGGGTAGCTCAACTGGTCGACCACGTACCAGTCCGGGCGCAGGCGTGCGTCCAGGGCGCGGAGCGCGGCCAGCGTCCCTTCGGGATCGGGCAGCATGTCCCGGCCGCGGTGGCGGCTCTGGGTGAGGAGCGTGGACACCGCTCCGCGCCGCGTGGAGTCGAGGAACTCCTCCAGCCGTTCGGCCTCCCCGGCCGGCTGCCGGGTGCCGCGCGCCACTCCGGTGTTCGCGTTCCGCGTCACGGTCAGCGGCACGAACGCCACGCCCGCGCGGGCCGCGAACCCCTCGAAGGACGGCCCGGACGCGAAGAACACCTCGGCGCCCTGACGGGCCAGCTCGCCCGCCAGCACGGAGAGCGGCTGCGCGTGGGAGGCGAAGGGAGGACTGACGACGACCACGCGTGGCGCGCGCCGCCCCCGAGCGGCTTCTGATGTCTCCATGCCGAACGGTTCGCCCGTCCCGCGCCGTTCGGATGCGCGGGCACCGGATTCGTTGCGCGGGCGCCCCCGGGCCTCCGCCGGAACGCCGTGCGTGCATCCGGCACCCCCGTCGTCGGCGAAGAACTGCGCGCCCACCGTCGCCGACGAGGAGAAGCGATGTACCGCTCGCACACCGTCCGGGCTCGCGTCCTGCCCGAAGGTCACCACCCGCTCCCCGCAGGCTCGCGTACGGACGCGGGGGACCCGGCCGAGCCGTTCCTGGCCGTCCGTGTGGCGCACTGGCGCCAGCCCGCGTCCGGCGAGGCTTCCGGCTGGCCCGGTACGCCGCACCTGCTCGCGGAACTGGCACGGGCCGAGTACCGGGGAGGTGCCGCCGCGACGGGGACCGCTGTCTTCGCGACGCCGCGCGACCTCGCGCTCGCACGGCTGAGGCGATTGGTACGCACGGGTGGCGTTCCCACGCCGACCGAGTGCGTCCGGCTGCTCGACGGCTGCGACCGTACGCGGGCCGCCGTCTTCGACGTGTGGCCGGAAACCGTCCGGCGGTTCGGCCCGACGAGGTCGACGGCCGCGCTGCGCGTCGGCATCCGCACGGGCGCCGGCTCCGAGGCGGCGATCGCGGTCATGCTGGACCTGGCCGCGGCGACCGCGCTGAGCCCCCTCACCCGCGGTGAGCTCCGCGTTCTCGCCGCCGCGCCCGGTCGCCGGACCCGGCACGCCGCGTGGCGTCTCCTCCTCGCGACGGGCGGACAGTCCCTCATACCCGACGCCCGTCAGGCCGGGGACGCGTACGAGCGGGCTCTTCTCACCCTGCTGAACCGCGGGCCTTCGTTCGGCCGTGTGCGGTCCGCGCCGCGCCACGGTCTCGTCGTCGCCCAGTCGATGCTGCTGGGGCGGCTCGACCGTCCGGGCGAAGGCATGAGCGGAGGCCTCGGCGTCCTCCTCGGTTCACTCGGAGACGCCCTCGCGGGCACCGAGCCCGTCGCCCACGTGATCACCGTCGTCACGACCTGTACGCCGGAGCTGGAGGCCGACCCCGTCCTGTTGCGGCGGCGAGCCCCGGGGCACTGGGTCTTCAGGATCCCGGTGGACAGCGAGGACCAGCCCCGCCCGGACGAGTTCGGGCGGCACCGGGAGGCCATGGCCTGGTGGGCCGCCGCGCTCTTCGCCTCGCGGGCCCCTCGCATCGACGTCCTGCACGTCCGTTACGCGGACGACGGCTCGCTCGCCCTGGCCGAGGCCGCGCGCAGGGCCGGAACGCGCGTCGTCTTCACGGCCACCCCGGACCCGCACCGGCAGATCACCGAGCGGTACGACACGCCCGCGGCCGACGGGACTGCCCTCAGGGAGGACCTGCACCGGGTGTTCGTCGCGGACAGGCTCGTGGAGCGCGCCGACCGCGTGGTGGGCATCGCGGACCGGGACGGCGGGACGTCGGAACTGGTGCGGTACTACCCGCAACTGACCGACCGGAAGGGCGAGGGCGCGCCGAGCGCCGTCGCGGAGGGCATCCCGTCGTACCGGCCGCCCCGTCATGGGGCGGTGAGGCGTGCGGAGCTCCTCCGGGCGGTCGACGCGGGTGTCGCGGCCGTCGCGGCCGCACCGGGGCCCGCGGACGGCGGGACTCCGGCGGTGCTGCTCAGCGTGGGGCGGCTCCACCCGGTCAAGCAGCAGGACCTCCTGGTCCGTTCCTGGATCGGCACCGGGTGCCATCGGCGCGCGGCCCTGGTCCTCGTCGGCGGCAGCCCGGAGGCCGGCGACCCCCTCGAACGCGCGATGCGCGCGAGGATCGAGGACGCGCTCCGCGCCTGCCCCGAGGCGCGACGGCGCCTGGTGCTCCTGCCCGCACTCTCCAACGCGGAGGTCAGGATGCTCGAACGGTGCCTGGCGGATCCCGCGCGGCGGTCGTCCGCGCGCTACGTGTGCGCGAGCGCGAAGGAGGAGTTCGGTCTCGCGCTCCTCGAAGCGATGGAGGCGGGACTCCTCGTGGCGGGCCCGCTCCGCGGCGGCGTACCGCACTACCTCGTCGACGGCCACAACGGACTGCTGATCGACACCTCCCGCGCGGAGACACTCGGCGACGGCCTCGTCCGCCTGCTCGCCGTCGACGGCGAGCAGGCCTCGGTGATGGCCGCCCGGGCCCGGACGCTGGTCCGTTCCACGTACTCGTCCGCCGCCATGGCCGGGACGCTGGCCGAGCACTACGCGGCGGTCGCGGACGCCCGCGCGCACGCTCCCCGAGAGAGCGTGCGCCCGGCGTCCCGGCCGCAACCACATGTGCGTCCTGATGCCGCACCCCTCTGGACGGGGTCGCGTCAGTGACCGGGCCTGGACGGAGCCTCCGCACCGGCCTCGGCGTCGTCCGCACGGGCGGGGTCCGTCTCCCGGGCGAGTCGGCTGGGCCACCACACCGCGGGGCCGATGTCCCTGACGAGTCCGGGCACCAGCAGGGAGCGCACGACGATGGTGTCGAGCAGGACGCCGAAGGCCACGATGAACGCGATCTGCGCCAGGAAGGCCAGGGGGATGACGATGAGGGCCGCGAACGTCGCCGCGAGGACCACCCCCGCCGAGGTGATCACGCCGCCCGTGGTGACGAGTCCCCGCAGCATGCCCTGCCGGGTGCCCAGGCGCAGAGTTTCCTCGCGGACACGGGACATGAGGAAGATGTTGTAGTCGACTCCCAGGGCGACGAGGAAGACGAATCCGTACAGCGGGACGGAGGCGTCCGTGCCCGAGAAACCGAAGCCGTGCTCGAAGACCAGCCCGGCGATGCCGAGCGTCGCGAGGTAGTTCAGTCCCACGGTGGCGACCAGGAGGACGGGCAGGAGCAGCGAACGCAGGAGAACGACCAGGATCACGAGGATGATCCCGAGAACGACGGGGATGATGAGGTTCTTGTCGTGTTCCGCGGTGCGCTGGGTGTCGTACTGCTGCGCCGTGTATCCGCCCACCAGGGCGCTCGCGTCCGCGGCGTGAACCCGCTCGCGGAGCTTCCGGACGGTTTCCTTGGCGGCGTCGCTGTCGGGCGCGTCGGCCAGGGTGGCGTCGATGCGGACCAGGCCGTCGACGACCAGCGGCTTCCCCCCGGGTACGGAGGTGACCACCCGCGCGTCGGCCACTCCGGGCGTCTGTGCCGCGGCCTTCCGCACCGCGTCCCGGTCGTCGGCGTCGGCGATGATGACGGCCGGCTGGCCGGAGCCTCCGGGGAAGTGCTCGCCGAGGGTCTGCTGGGCGGCCACGGACGGGGCGTCGTTGACGAACAGTTCGTCCAGGGGCACGCCCTTGGACTGCAGAGCGGGGAAGAAGGCGGCGCCGACGAGGAGAAGCCCGGTGGTGATGGTCCACAGCCGCCGCGGGCGGGTGTCGACCCAGTGGGCGACACGGCGCCAGATCCCGTGGCCGCCGGTCTCGGCGTCGGCCGACCTCGGCTTGGCGGGCCAGAAGGCGGTCCTGCCCATCAGGGCCAGCGCGGCGGGAAGGAAGGTGAGGGTGGTGAGGACGGCGCAGACCACGCCGATGGCGCCGACCGGTCCGAGGGCCCTGTTGTTGGTCAGGTCGCTCAGGAGCAGGGCGAGCAGGCCGAGCGCGACCGTGGCGGCGCTGGCGGTGATCGCTCCGGACGATCCCCTGGTGGCGGCCCAGGCGGCTGCCACGCGATCGCCGGTCGTGGCGAGCTCCTCGCGGAATCGCGCGGTGAGCAGCAGGGCGTAGTCGGTGGCCGCGCCGATCACCAGGATGGAGAGGATGCCCTGGACCTGGCCGTCGACGCGGACGATGTCGTTGTCGGCGAGGACGTAGACGATCGCGCCGGCGACGCCGAGGGCGAAGACCGAGCTGATGATGATCAGGAAGGGCAGCACGACGCTGCGGTAGACCAGCAGCAGGATGAGCAGCACCGCCGCGAGTGCCACTCCGAGCAGGATCCCGTCGATTCCGGCGAACGCGTCTCCCAGATCTTTCTGGGTCGCCGCGGGGCCCGCCAGTTGGGCCCGTGCGTCCGGCACCGTGTCCGCCGCGGCCTGGACCGCTTCCAGGGTTTCGCCGAGCTCGTCACCGAGGTCGGGGCCGAGGGGCACGACACCCTGGAGTGCCTTCCCGTCCTCGGAGGGGAAGGCGGGGGAGGGGGCGCCTTCCACGCCCGGTACGCCCTCCAGCGACCGCAGCGCGGCGGCCGCCGCCTTCTGCTGGGCCGGTGTGACGTCGCCGCCGCCGGAGGCCGTCCAGACGACGATCGCCGGGAGCGTCTCCTGCTGGTCGAAGGCGTCCTGACGCTCGATGACCTTCGTGGACTCGGCGTTCTGGGGCAGGAAGGCGGCCTGGTCATTGGTGGAGACCTCGCCGAGCTTGCCGGCGTACGAGCCGAAGGCTCCGCCCAGACCCAACCAGACTGTCACCAGGACGAGGGGGACCAGCCAGCGGACTGGTCGACGCGCGCTGTTCATCGATTCCCTATCGGATCGAGCAACCGGATGTATCTCAACGAGAGAGTATCTCAATGATTGAGTAATATTAGGATGGGGCGATGCAGCCGTACTCGCCGGACACTCCTGACCAGGGCAGCGACCTGTTCGCCTACGCCGTCCTGCTGCGCGCGCTGAATCGGGAGCTGAACCGGGCCACGTTGGACTTCGCCCATCAGCAGGGGCTGCACCCCACGGACATCCACGCGCTCGCCGTGATCATGGATCCGGCGGCATCCGCCGACGGTCCCGTCACCCCCACGCACCTGAGGGAAGAGCTCGGCCTCACCTCCGGGGCGATCACCGCCTGCCTCGACCGGCTCCAGCGCTCGGGACACGTGAGCCGCGTGCGGGACACCGCGGACCGCAGGGTCGTGCACCTCGTGTACAACCCGCATGCCCGCGCGCTGGCCCGTGAGTACTTCAGCCCGCTCGCGCGCGCCACCGAGAACGCGCGCGACCGCTTCACCCCGGAGCAGCTCGGCACGGTCGCGGACTTCCTCAGGGCACTCAACGCCGAGCTGGCCGCAGCGCGCGACGAGCAGCAGCCCGGCGGCGGGGAGCCCGGCGCGTCGTGATGAGGCCGAACGCGTAGCCTGTCGCGAACCCTTCCCGAACCGCCGCCTCGGCCCAGGGGCCGGTCGAGGTGGGGAGCGTCAGTTGCCGACTCGATCCGCGCGCCGCCCGCGCACACGACTCCGCGAACGTAATCCGCTGCACGATCGATGCGTTTCGCGATGCCGGGATGAGAGGGAGACGGTGGAAGCCCGACGGCGACGGGCCGTCGCGTACAGGGAGCCGGCGATCATGAGCGTGCCGTTCGTACCTCCAGAGGAAACCCCGCCGGCGGAGGGCTCCACCTCCTCTGCCCACCCCGAGCGCGCCGATGGCGGCATCTGGGAGCACCCGCTGGTGTGGGTCTCGCTGATCGTCTTCGGATCCGTCCTCGGGGCCGCGTTCTTCCTGTTCCGGATGCTCGGCTTCTGAGCCCCGCCGCCTGAGAGGCCACCGAGACGGCGGGACCCCGCCGTGCGCACAGGCGCACCGCGGGGTCCCGTCCCGACATCAGTACGTGTGACCGACGTGCGCGAGGGCCTGCTTCAGCAGCAGCCCCTGCCCGCCCGGCATCTCGTCCTGGACGGCCAGGGACGCCGCCTCCTGCGGGCTGAACCAGACGAGGTCGAGAGCGTCCTGCCGCGGGCGGCAGTCACCGGAGACCGGAACGATGTAGGCGAGGGAGACCGCGTGCTGCCGGGGATCGTGGAAGGGGGTCACGCCCGCGGTGGGGAAGTACTCGGCGACGGTGAAGGGCTGCAAGGAGGCGGGAACCCGGGGGAGCGCCACCGGGCCCAGGTCCTTCTCCAGGTGACGGAGGAGTGCGTCGCGGACCCGCTCGTGGTGCATGACGCGGCCGGAAACGAGTGTGCGGCTGATCGTTCCGTCGGCGCCGATGCGCAGCAGGAGCCCGATGCTGGTGACTTCGCCGCTGTCGTCCACGCGTACGGGAACGGCCTCGACGTACAGAATCGGCATCCGGGCCCTGGCCACGTCGAGTTCGTCCGTGGACAGCCAGCCGGGTGTGGTCTCGGTCATGTCAGACATCGCCTGATCATACTTTCCAGGCCACGTCCCGGCCCAGGGTGCATCCCGCGTGTCTACCTTCGAACCCGTGGCCGATCTCGAACGCGCTGCCGAAGCTTGCGGGTGAAGCGGTGCATGTGAGGGTCGAGTGCCTCGATCGGTTCGTCGAGCACCTGGTCCGCCGTCAGCCACCGGACCGACTCGAACTCGCCCTCGTCGTACCAGGTGACGGACCGGGCGTCGGCGTCGAGCACGTACCAGAGCGAGACGTCGGTGTGCGTGCCCGGCCCCCGGGTGCGGGTGACGGTGAGAAAGAGCGGGAGCTCGCCGGCGACCGATGAGGCGGACGCGCGGATCCCCAGCTCCTCTCCGCACTCGCGCACGACGGTGTCCCACGGATCCTCGCCGGGTTCGACGTGCCCGCCGGGCGGCAGCCAGAGCCCGGCCTTGCGGTGGGCGGCGAGCAACACCTGTTCGCGTGCGGCGTCGAACGGGACGAAGTAGGAGACGAGATGCGTCGCGGGCACGTCCGGCTTGCGGGTGCGGTAGAGCGGAGCCCCGTCCGCGACCCATCGAGTGGCGGTGGCGAGGTGGTCGCGCTCCAGCTCGTCCCAGGGCGTGATGGTGCCGAGCACCCGCAGGAGGTGGGCGCGTTGACCGGCGTGCGGATCCGCGTACGGCGACGGCGATGTCATTCCCGCATCCTGGCAAAGGGCACTGACAAACGGTCCTCACCCACCCGGGTTCGCACCGGACGGCCGGGCCCGGACCACGGCCTGGTCGCCGCGCGGGCCGAACAGGTGGAGGATCTCCACGGTCTCCGCGCCCGCGGGGCCGAACCAGTGCGGCTCGGTGGTGTCGAACTCGGCCACCTCGCCGGGCTTCAGCTCGACCTCCCGGGCTCCCAGGACGAGCCGGAGCCGGCCGGCGAGGACGTACAGCCACTCGTACCCCTCGTGCGTGACGAGCTCCGGCGGCCGTGGCGCCAGGACCTGTTTGAACACCTGGACGCGCCCCGGATACTGCGTGAGCGGTACGAGAACACTGCCGTTCTTCTTCCGCACCGGCCTGAGGTGCACCCGGGGGTCGCCGCTGGCGGGAGCCGCGACGAGCTGGTCGAGGGCCACGTGGTGGGCGCGGGCGAGCGGGATGAGGAGGTCGAGCGTCGGGCGCCGCTTTCCGGACTCCAGCCGGGAGAGCGTGCTGACGGAGAGCCCGGTGACGGCCGCGAGGGCCTCCAGGGTGAGCCCCCGCGCCCTGCGGAGGTCACGCAGCCGGGGCCCGATCGCGTCGAGGATCTCCGCCAGCTCGGCGTCGGTGGTCGCGGTCCCGCTTCCCGTGTTCATGGCTCCATTTTGCGGTCTTCGCAAAAACCGTGGGCTGTGTTGATCAACCGGCCCGATCCTGTCGTGGCAGCGCCCCCAGGCGTACGTACGTACGCGCACGACGCGAGAAGTGGACGGACCATGACCACGACGACACACCCCGCCCCGCAGCCCGCACGGCCCTCACTCGGCTCCCGAAGACGCTGGACGATCCTGGCCGTCTGCTGCCTGAGCATGTTCCTCGTGGGCCTGGACACCACCATCGTCAACGTCGGCCTCCCGTCCATCGGCGACGGCCTCGACGTCGGCACGCGCGGTCTCGAATGGATCGTGGACGCGTACACCCTCACCCTCGCGAGCCTCCTGATCTCATCCGGAGCGCTCGCCGACCGCTTCGGACGCCGCAGGATCTTCCAGTACGGCCTCGCCCTCTTCGGCCTGGCCTCGCTGCTCTGCGCGCTCGCCCCGTCCGCCGGTGTCCTCGTCGCGGCCCGCGCGGTCCAGGGCGTCGGCGCCTCGATGCTCAGCCCCGTGGCGCTGGCCATCGTCGTCAACGCCATGCCGGACCCGAAGGAGCGGGCACAGGCCATCGGCATCTGGGCGTCGGTCTTCGGCCTGAGCATGGCCGCCGGGCCGCTTGTCGGCGGTGCGCTCCTGGAGGGCCTCGACTGGCGGTCGCTGTTCTGGATCAACGCGCCGGTGATCCTGGCAGCGCTGCTCCTGAGCGCCAGGTTCGTGCCGGAGTCCCGGGCGGAGCGCGCCCGCCGGCTCGACGTACCCGGCCAGATCCTGCTGACGCTGGTCCTCGCGAGCGTCGTCGGCGTCCTCATCGAGGGCCCGCACATCGGCTGGACCTCACCGTGGGCGCTGACCGGTTACGGGGTCGCCGTCGTGACGACCGCCGCCTTCCTCCGTACCGAATCCCGCCGACCCGAACCGCTCATGGACCTGGGACTCTTCCGCCGCCCGGCCTTCAACGGCGCCGTCGTCGGCGCGGTCGCCGTCTTCGTCGCCCTGAACACGACCCTGCTCCTGAACACCCTCTACCTCCAGCAGACCCGGGGCTGGACGGCCCTTGCCGCAGGCGCCGCGACGCTGCCGCTCGCGCTCGGCGCGACGGTCTGCGCCCCCTGGTCGGGCCGGATGGTCGGCCGTACGGGCGCACGGCGACCCCTGCTCCTGGCCGCGGGCTTCCTCACGGCCGGCGGGCTCTGCATGATCGGCCTCACCCCGCACACGAACGTGCTGCTGCTCCTGACCGCGTACCTCCTCATCGGCATCGGCTTCGGCTTCGCGAACGCCCCGATCACGAACACCGCGGTCAACGGCCTGCCGCCGTCCCGCGCGGGAGTCGCCGGGGCGATCACGTCGACGGCCCGTCAACTCGGCGCGGCCATCGGCATCGCCCTGGCCGGCGGCCTGGTGGCGACCGCGACGCCGCAGGAGATCGCGTCGGCGTCCCGCCCGGGCTGGATCCTGGTGGCGGTCTGCGGCGTACTGCTGGCTGCCGTGGCCCGAATGTCCCACCCGAAGCCGTAGGAGGGAGATCCCCCTACGAACGCCGGGCGAGGAGATGAGAGTCGAGGAACCCCCGCTCGGAAGCCGGGTCGTGAACCAGCCGGGCGAAGGGGACGAGCCCGGCGTCGCCCAACACCCCCGCGAGCCGGTCCACCGGCCAGCTGTACGCGGGAGCCACCTTGTGATCGAACCACACAGGCTCCGACCCCTCGGTCCCGAAGAACGAGACGAGGATCAACCCGCCGGGCGCCAGGACACGTACCTGCTCGGCGAGCAGCTCCGGCAGCTGCTCCGGCGGGGTGTGGATCATCGAGTAGTGAGCGAGTACGCCCCCGAGCTCACCGTCGGCGAGGGGCAGCGCCTCCATCCGAGCCTCCTCGAACCGCAACGCCGGGTGGGCGCGCCGAGCGTGCGCGACCATCCCGGGGGAGAGGTCGAAGCCGAAGGCGTCAAGCCCCAACTCCTCCAACATGGCCGTGAGATGCCCGGGCCCGCACCCGACATCCGCCACCCGCGTGTTCCCCGTCCCCCGCACCAACTCGGCGAAACTCCCGATCATGGCCCGTGCGAACGGCTGGTCCTCCAGCCGGTTCGCGAAGAGCGACGCGTAGAGCTCGACGACGCCGTCGTAGGCGGCCCTGGTGTTCTCCCGATGATCTGCCACGGACACGACCCTAAGGCCGGCCCGCTCGCGATGAAGCTCCTATAGATCGTCAAGCCGGGCTGCGAGGTCCATAGGATGCGTTCGTGGCTCGGTTTGATGAGGTTAAGGCGACGTTCTGGGGCGAGGGCCTGTACGGGGTTCAGCCACCGCTGACCGACGCGGTCGTTCAGGACGCCGAGCGCCAGCTCGGTGTCCGTCTGCCGGCCTCGTTGCTGGAGATCCTGCGGGTCCAGAACGGCGGCCTGGTGGCGGAGCTGTGGAACGCGTTCCCGACCGATGTGCCGACGTCGTGGAGCGAGGACCATGTGCCGCTCGACGACATGATGGGCATCGGCCGTCACGACGACCGACTTTCATTGCTGGACTCGCCCTACTTGGTCGGGGAGTGGGGTCTTCCGTCTCCTCTGGTTCTGCTCTCCGGTGATGGCCACTGCTGGATTGCTCTCGACTACCGGGCATGCGGAGAGCGCGGGGAGCCGTCCGTGACGTGGTTCGACGTGGACACCGACACGGAGCTCCCGCTGGCGACGGACTTCCAGACGTTCGTCGAGCGGCTGACTGCGGCCGTGTCCTTCGACCTTGATGACGAGGACGGCAGCCGGCCGGCGTCATGATCCGGCACCGGCCGAGTCTGCCGTGTCCAGAATGCTCGTGCTCCTGAGGTGCCTGTAGACCTCGCGGGCGACGAACCTCTTGAGGCACCGCATGATGTCACTGGTGGACATGCCCTCGGTGGTGCGTCTGGCGACGTAGTCCCGGGTTCGTTGGTCGTGACGCATGCGGACCAGGACGATGGTGTAGAGGGCACTGTTGGCGTTGCGGTCCCCTCCGCGATTGATGCGGTGACGGTGGGTCCGGCCGGACGAGGCGGGTATCGGTGCCGCCCCGCACAGGTGCGCGAAAGACGCTTCGGACCGGAGCCGGTCGGGGTTGTCTCCCGCAGTGATCAGCAGCTGGCCAGCCGTCTCCGTGCCCACCCCGGGCAGGGCGACGAGGCTGGGTGCCGCCCGGGTCACGAGCGGAGCTAGTGCCGCATCAGGCAACGTTCGCCCCGTCATGATGTGCCGCCCGGTCGCTGTTCCGGGCGGCACTGGACGGCCAGAATGATCACGTGGCTGAACGCGTACAGGTCCGCGAGATCGATGACGACGAGGGCAGACGGCTGCTGAGGATCGTCCGCCGGGGCAGCGGTTCGGTGGTGACCTGGCGGCGGGCCCAGATGGTGCTGCTGTCCGCCCAGCGCATGCCGGTGGCGAAGATCGCCGAGGTCACGTTCACCAGCGCGGACCGGGTCCGGGACGTGATCCACAACTTCAACGCCGACGGCTTCGACTCGCTCTACCCGAAGTACAAGGGCGGCCGGCCCAGGACCTTCACCCTGCCCGAGCGCCGGGAGATCAAGAAGACCGCCAAGTCCAGGCCGGCCGAGCACGGCCTGCCGTTCTCGACCTGGAGCCTGGCCAAACTGGCCGACTTCCTGGTCGCCGAGGGGGTGGTCGACGACATCAGCCACGAGGGCCTTCGGGTCCTGCTCCGCGAGGAAGGCGTCACCTTTCAACGCGTGAAGACCTGGAAGACCTCCCGCGACCCCGACTACGCGGCCAAGAAAGCGAGGGTCGAGCACCTCTACGCCATCGCCGACGGCGAGGTCATACCCGAGAAAGGTGAACCCGAAGTCGTCTTCTGCATGGACGAGTTCGGACCGCTCAACCTCCAGCCCCACCCTGGTCGGCAGTGGGTCGAACGCGGCGGCCGGCACAAGGACCCCGACCGCGAGCCCAGGCCGAGACGGCGGGCGACCTACACCCGCCCGCACGGCGTGAGGCACCTGTTCGCCGCCTACGACCTCGCCAAAGACCAGCTCTACGGGCACGTCAAGAAGACCAAGAACCGGTCGAAGTTCCTGGAGTTCTGCCGCTACCTGCGCTCGCTGCACCCGGCGGACGTCCGCATTGCCATCGTCTGCGACAACTACTCACCCCACCTGACCACCAAGCGGTGCCGGCGGGTCGAGACCTGGGCCGTGGCGAACAATGTCGAGATTGCCTACACCCCGACCAACAGCTCCTGGCTCAACCGGATCGAGGCCCAGTTCACCGCCCTGCGCTACTTCGCCCTCGACGGCACCGACCACCCCAGCCACAAGGCCCAGGGCAGCATGATCCGCCGCTACATCATCTGGCGGAACAAGCACGCCGCCGACGAACGCCTCCGCAAAGTCGTGGCCAGAGCCAACGTCGCCTGACCGATCGCTACCCGAACGAGCCGTCTGCGCGAGTGGCGAAGCTCTCGCAGCCATCGTGCTCGAACCGCACTCGGCCATCGAATGACGAGGCGGGGTTGCTGCACACCCCGTAGTCCTGGCCGAGCTCCCCGCTCAACGCGATCCAGAAGCGACATCCTCCGCACTGGGCGTCATACCACTCGTTCCGGTAGTCGGGCTGGGCCGTCGAGCGGTTCAACGAGGCGAGCCAGCGCGTATGGCAGCGATCGTTGTGATCTTGATCCTCGCCCGTCCAAGGTTCACCAGCAGCCACTCCCGATGCCTCCCGCCCCGTTTGATCCGAGACCGTCAGCCCCAGAGCTTGACCATGATCCTCTCACCGAGAAGCAGGGCGAAGGTTCTCTGATGCGGCACTAGGTCCGCGTCGGCCTCTTTGATCTCCTGCTGAAGGGCCTGGTAGCGCCGGGCCAGGCGGCGAAGTGCCGTCTTGGCCGCGCAGGCCGGGTCCGTGAGATCAGCGGCGGGCCGGGTCCGGGCGAGAGTATCGATCAGCAGGCCGGTGGGCAACCCACGCAGCTTGTCCCGCAGGGCGGAGGGAGCGGTGACCATCAGAGCCCGGATCTGGTTGATGGTCTGCGTCCGTGCCTTGACCGCGCTCTTGCGGACCACACGCAGGGCGCGGATCGCTTCCACGATCCCGTCCCGGCTCTTCGGTGTTCCGCTCGCGCGGCCAGACAGGACGGCGGTGGCCGCAGCGTAGGCGTCGATCGGATCGGACTTGCCGTGGGCCCGCCTGGCCCTGCGGTCCGGGCGGTCAACCTCGACGACCGTGATGCCGCTGGCGGTGAGGAACCGGGCGAGTTCGGCACCGTAGGCGCCGGTGCCCTCCATCCCGACCGCGATGACCTCGCCCTGGGCACGTAGCCAGGCCAGCAGCTGTTCGTAGCCGGCCGAGTTCGTTTCGAACGGCTGCGTGTCCAAATGGCGGCCGACCGAGTCGATCACTGCGGCCTGGTGGACGTCGGTGTGGGTATCGATTCCGCCGATCACCGCTATCTCGGGCGCTGTCATGCTCGGCTCTGCCGTCCTTCCGTACGGATACCGGATCGGCGTGTGCTGCCCGGGCGGACGGACAAGACAGTGAAGAGGCTGGTGGCCAAGCTCCTATGAGGTCACGGACACCCGCGCGCACACGCGGTGGCATCCCTCGGGGGCCGACGATTCAACGCACAGGCAGCCGAAGCGCCAGTCAGACCCAGAGTCAGACCCCCGAGCGATGCCGCCTACATCCTCACTGTCAGACCTCGCCCGTACGCTGCGTCCACAGGGAAAGATCAAGGGGAGGGCTGGGGGATGGGCGGCAATTGCTGGTGGCAGACGGGTCCGTACGACAGCGACTTGGCGGTCGCGTTCCGCCGGGCGCAGGACGCGGAGCTCGCCAAGGGGGAGCACGACTCCACAGGGCGTACGATCGCCGAGCTCTGGGAGTCCGAGGACTGGGCCGAGTACATCTTCACGGGCGGTACGGCCACGGTCCTGGACCAGATCCACACGGTGGAGGCGACGGCCCCCGAGAACGGCCCCTACATGCGCCCGATAACCCCTGAGGAACTCCACACCTGGTGTCCCCACGGCCAACCCACCCTCGCCGACTGGACCACGGCCCTGGCCGGCGACGACGACCTCTACCCCAGCCGCGGCCTCGGCCGTTGCACCGTGCTGTACGAGAACGGCGAGCCGTCGGCGATCGGGTACTGGGGGGTGACGGCGGATTAGCAACCGGGGAGAGGGAGGGCTGAGCGCGATGAGCACGGTGAGCGCGGCTGAGAGTTGGACACGCGTGATGGCGCTGCTGCGGCGGCACGCCCCTGCCGATCACGCGGAACTGGCAGGTCCTGCCGCGGAGGAGACACTCGCGGCGGCGGAAGAGCGCATGGGCGTGTCCCTCCACGGAGATCTGCGGGCGTGGCTGTCGCAGAACAATCTGGATCTGCCGGAGGAGGAAGTCGACGACGACGTGATGTGCCGCGGCTTCGACGGCTTCCCGGACGAGGGCAGCTTCTTCCTCGGCATCCGGGCGATGGAGAGGCTCTACGCGAACCGCCGCACGACGGGTGGATTCGACCCTCCGGACCAGCCGGACAGCCCGTTCTGGCGCAACGAGTGGATCCCGTTCCTGTCTGACCAGGACGGCTGGAGCGGAAAGTTCGTCGACATACGGGACGGGCGGGTCGGCAGGTGGTTCGTGGGAGACATCAGCGTGACGGGCGAGTACGAGTCCCTGGCCGCGTACTTCGACTCCGTGGCGGACACGCTGACGAAGATCGCCGAGGGGAGCTACCCGGTCTGTGAGATCGCTGATGGTCGACTCGTATGGAAGTGAGCCGGCTGCTCAGGTCCGTGGCCGAGGGTCCGGCGTGAGCGGCGTCCGGACGCGTCTGCGTTGCCGACGACCGCCGTCGTGTCAGAAGTGAGCTGACGGCAGGCCGAGGTGGTCGTGCAATGCCTGACGGCCGACGGGCGTCACGACGAGGGCGCGGGTGGTGCCGACGCGGGTCAACCATCCCGCGGCGAGCGCATGAGCGCACAGGGCAGCACCCACAGCGCCCGCCACGTGCGGACGGCGCCCGGTCCAGTCGAGGCACGCGCGTACCGGCGGGCGGCGTGAGCCGGCAGGCAGGGTGATGCCGGTATCGGTCAACCACAGGGCACCCTTGTCGGTCAGGCCCGGTTCGGGCCCCCACTCCAACAGTCCGCGCTCGACCATGGTGTCGGTGATCGCCAGCGCGACGGTTCCGGCCAGGTGGTCGTAACACAGCCGTGCACGGGCCAGGGCCTGCTGTCGGCCGGAGGCTGACAGGGAGCTCGGTCGGGTGCTGTGCTGCGGGGCGAGCGCGGCAAGGCACTCGATCAAGTCGACCACCCTGCGGTCGGCGAGCCGTACGTAACGGTGACGTCCATGCCGCTCCTCAACGAGGAGTCCGCCATTGACAAGCTGGTTCAGGTGCGATGTGGCGGTGGACGGTGCGACGTGGGCGTAACGCGCGAGCTCGTTCGCCGTCCACGCCCGGCCGTCGAGCAGCGCCAGGCAGAAGGCGGCCCGGGTCCCGTCGGCCAGCAGCCTGGCCACGCCCGCCAGGTCCACGCCTACGTCCTGACCTGTGTGCTGAATGTCCACGTTGCCATTCTCACCGACCTCGCTTCGACGGTCGTCGAAGCGTCCGTGTCCTAGCGTCGGCGCGTGCCCGGGGGGTTCCCACCTCCGCACTTGCATCCGCCGGCGAGGCCGAGCTGCCTCCGCTCACCTACTGGAGCGACCATGACCACGTCCGACACGACAGTCACCGCGTCACGACATCCCGAACCCCGGATGGACCACGTGGTCACCGATGCTCCTGCGTCGGCGGACATCGCGGTGATCTCTGACGCGCTGGACCGTTTCAACATCGAGCGGACCGGGATCGCCGACGGTACACCGCTCGCCGTTCTGATCCGTGATCCCCAGACACATCAGGCGGTCGGCGGACTGACCGGGCGCACCTCCCTCGGGTTGTTCTTCCTCGACCTCTTCTACCTGCCGCCTCAGCTGCGCGGCACCGGACTGGGAAGCAGGATCCTGCGGCAGGCAGAGGACGAGGCGCGAACCCGCGGCTGCCGCACGGCAGTGCTCTACACGATCAGCTTCCAGGCCCCTGACTTCTACCGGAAGCACGAGTGGCAGCCTCTGGGGGAAGTCCCCTGCGACCCCCCGGGCACCAGCCGCGTCTTCATGACCAAGGAACTCACCGCACCGACCCCGCAGTACGCACCGCGCTCCGGGGGGACAGGATCCATGCTGAGATGAGCCGCTATGGACGACCATCACCTTGACGCAACCGACGCGGTCGCCGTGGCCGACGTGTGGGAAAGGATGGAACGGAACCTGGCGGAGCACGCCTGCCACCTGCATCGCCGCACGGCAGGTGCGACCGTCACGGAGACCGACGACCTCCTGATCGCGGACAGCGGCCTCGACGACGACACGTTCAACATCGTCGCCGCCGCCCGCTTCGACGCCACCGACGCGGATGCCCGTATCGCCGAGACCGCGCGCACCCTGGCTCGTACGGGCCGCCCGTTCTCCTGGTGGGTGGGCCCCGCCTCCACGCCGACGGACCTCCGTGCGCGCCTGACGTCGGCCGGTCTGCCGGCCTCCGAACAGGAGACGGCGATGTGGGCAGCACTGGACGACACCCTTCCCACCCCCGGCACCCAACGCCTGGGCCTGGACATCCAGCAGGTGACCACGCCCGAGCAGCTTGCCGATTACGCCACCGTCGTTGCCGCCAACTGGGATCCGCCCGCCGAAACGGTCCGGCGATTCTACGAACGAGCCGCGCCACAAGCCCTCGCGGAGCGGTCTCCGGCCCGCTACCTGGTCGGATACGTGGACGGGCACCACCCGGTCTGCGCAGCCGAGGTGTTCCACCGCGCGGGCGTGGCCGGCATCTACAACATCTCCACCCTGGCCGCCCACCGTCGACGCGGCTATGGCGGCGCCATCACGCTCGCGGCCTTGCATACGGCTCGCGCCGCATCCCGCATCGCGGTCCTCCAGGCATCGGCTGACGGCGAACCCGTCTACCGCCGCCTGGGGTTTCGCTCCTGCGGACACTTCACGGAACACGCGGTGCACGCCTGAGAAGGGCTGCGTTCCGCCGTCAGAACGCATGTCCGGGCGACAACCGGGCAGCGCCGACGGGTTTTCCGCCATCGTCCGCCGATCGGCTGCGGCCCGGGTACGTCATCGGCTGCACTGGATCGGGGCACGACGGTGGCAGGAGCGCATCTCGCATGACGACGATCAACGTGGGGGTGCTGCTAGTGCCCCTGGTACGTAGGACGCAGGCGCATCAGCAACTGGTGAGCGGCTTCTCACCGGCCGGAACATGACAGCGGGCCGTCGCCCGGCGCCGCGAAGGCGTCGCCCGGCTTCCCGTCGTCGGAGGCGGGCATCCGGGTGGGAGCGGACCGGCGGCCCCCTGCTGCTGGTGCTCGTCGTGGTGGGGACCCTGGTCGTGGCCGTCCTGCGGTGGCTGGCCGCTCACCCCTGGGTGCCGGCCATGCTGCTGCTGATCGCGGCGGCGGCCGTCGGCGCGTGGCTGCACCGGCGGCGCGAGGCCGCCCGTTGGAACGAGGTGCGGGAACGGGGCCTTCGCTACGCGATGCCGCAGATCGACGCCTTGCACCACCAGCAGTTCGAGGAAGCGGTACGGGACCTGATGCGCCGTGACGGCTGCCCCGAGGCGATCCGGGTCGGCGGAGCCGGTGACAACGGCGCCGATGTGAAGGCCACCGACCCCTTCGGCCGCCTCTGGGTCATCCAGTGCAAGCACCGGGCGGCCGGGCTGGCGGGTGCCGCGGTCGGCACCCCCGACCTGCACGTCCTCAACGGCACCGGCAGACCCGTCCACAACGGCGACGTCATCGTCCTGGTCACCAACGGCCGCTTCACCGGCAAGGCCGTCGACTTCGCCCACGACCAGCGGCTCCACCTGGTCGACCGTCACCTGCTCGCCCAGTGGGCGGCCGGATCCACCCCGCTGTGGGAGCTCCTGGCCTCTCTCCCCGCACCCCGCCGCCCCGCCCCCGGATCCTGACCCTCGCCGCGCCGCCTGGGGCATGCAGGCCCCTGGGTCTGAGGTCCAGGCGCGCCGGCGGATGTGCCCTACCGCGGCTGCCGCGCAGACGCCGGGGTCACGATGGCGACGGCCCGCGGTGGCTCGCCACCGAGATGTCCCACTCGATCAGAGCGCCGGGGAACCAGGTGACCGGCTTGGTGTCTTCATGCATGTTCGCCCAGGCGGCGACTCGTAGGGCAGCCTGCCGGTCGGGCAGCAGACCGCGTTCATCGGTATCGACTCCGAGGTGGAGCCTGCCCTCCTCGTACAGGTCGTTGCAGAGCCAGGTGTGGAGCAGGCCACAGTCGTAGCCGAGGACCTCCCAGCCGAGCTCGTGTCCGCCCTCAGCCACCTGACGGGCGGCCTGGCCGGCGCCCTGGCCATCGAGGTGGGCCAGCAGTACTGGTTCATCGGTCCCGGCGGCCGCGAGCGCCTCCTGCGCCGTGCCGAACCAGCGGCCGTCATCCGGAAACCGGTCGATCAGGCACTCGGAGGCCGACGTCAGCCGCTCCGTACGAGGCAACCCGGGGCCCGTGAGGCGCTCGGGCACAGCAATGAAGTAGCCGGAGAGCACACAGGCATCACTCACTGATCTGAGTGTGCGCCGACCCGGAGTCGTAGCGGTCGAGAAACACGTTCGCAGGAAGGTCGAGAGCGTGGAGCTTGGAGAAGACCTCCGTACCCAGGCGCAACTCCTCGTCACCGTCGGAGATCCGGTACGCCTGCACCATGTCGAGCACTTCGAGGTCACCCTCCCCGGCGTAATCGGCCGCTTCCCGCTCGGCCAGTTCCATGGCCTCGTCGAGGGACCGTGCGCGGAACAGTACGACACGCTCCTCGTAGGGTTGGTTTTCCCAGGTCAGCCATCTGTAGAAGGTTCGGGCGCCGAACCACGCCTTCGGCTCGTGCGTCATCTTGGCTTGTCATCCCCTCGCGTCACATCGGGATCATCACAAGGGGGATCCGCGTTCGCAACACGCTTTAGAACGACCTCCACGCCCACGCCAACGCCGACCCCGGCACCGCGCACGCCAGGAACGCCGCCGGTTGGGCCAGGCCGCCGGCGTCCCAGCCGAGGGCCGTGGGCAGGAGGAGGAGCAGGCCGAGGAGGAGGATGCCGAGGACCGGGAGGTGGACGTCCGGGGTGAAGCGGCGGGCGGTGGTGCGCGGTAGCGCGTAGCTCAGGCTGCCGGTCAGGATCGATCCCGCGAAGATGGCCGGGAGCAGGGTGATCAGGAGGAGGCGGGTGCCGATCACGCCCGTACCCCAGCGGCGGCCGTCCTCCAGGACGGGCGAGTCGGGGCGTGGGTCGCCCGGGGCGTAGTACGCGTCGATGCTCATGCCCGGCTTCGGCGGGTCGTAGCGGGTGTACATGCCGGGGACGGTGACCTCGCGGGGACCGCTGTCGTACGGAAGGCGCAGGACGAGGTCGGTCTCGTAGAAGTCCGGCTCGTCGGAGGCGTTGTCTCCCTTGACCGGGGCTCCGGCCAGCCGGACTACGGGCACCGAGTAGCGCCCGTACCGTGCCGCTTCCAGGCGCTCGGTCTCCTGGCCGTACTCCGGGGAGACCATGAACCCGAGGTCGAAGCAGGCCAACGTGGCGAGCGGGACGAGCCAGGCGATCAGCCAGATCAGGCCTCGCCCGGCGGCCGGAGGGCGGCCGGTGCGTTCGGGGGCGCGGCGGGACGCGGCGATCCAGGCGACGGCGAAGAGCACGGCCAGGGCGGCCAGGGCGAGTTCCACGCGCAGGGGCGGGTACGGGCCGACGCCCCACAGGGCGCATCCGACCGCACCCGTGGCGCTGAGCAGCATCCCCCAGCCGGTGAGAGTCGTCCAAACGCTCCGCCGGTACGTGCGTTCACCGGGCGCCTCAGGCACCGTCTTCTCCAGACGCACCACGCGTCCGCCCCCTTCTCGTGCATACGTGCGACCCGCACCTTAGCGCCCCGTACAGGGGCCGCATACTGGCGTCCATGACAGCCCTCCTCCCCGCCGAACCCGGCCGTGCGACCGTGGTCGTGGACGGGAGGCGGCTGTCCTTCCTCGACTTCGGCGGGCCGGGCCGGCCTCTGCTGGCGCTGCACGGACACTTCGCGGAAGGCCGTACGTTCACCCGCCTCGCCCGGGAACTGGGCGACGCCTGGCGGGTCTTCGCACTCGATCAGCGGGGGCACGGGGAGTCCGACCGCCCCGCCGACCCCGCCGACTTCTCACGGACCGGGTACGTCGACGATGCCGCGACCGTCCTGGAGCGGCTGGGAATCGGTGGCGCGGTCGTCCTCGGGCACTCGCTCGGCGGGGTCAACGCCTACCAGCTCGCCGCCCGGCACCCCGGGCTCGTGAGCGCGCTGATCGTCGAGGACATCGGGGCCGAGGTCGACGGCGACCTGTCCTTCGGTCTCGCCTGGCCGCGCCGGGTCCCGACCCGGGCCGAGCTTCTCGCAGCCCTGGGGTCGTCGGCGCTGCACCTCGCGGACGCCGTGCGCGAGTACGCCGACGGATGGGGCCTCGCGTTCGATCCGGAGGACATGGTCGCCTCGCAGCGGCAGCTCAACGGGGACCACTGGGACGACTGGCTGGCCACGTCCTGCCCCGCTCTGCTGGTCCGGGGCTGCCGCAGCTCGGTCCTCGGCGCCGAGCACGCGAGGGAGATGGCCGACCGGCGACCCCGTACCCGGCTCGTCGAACTGCCGGCGGGGCACACCGTCCATGCCACCGTCCCCGCGGAGTTCAACGCCACGGTCCGCGGGTTCCTCTGCTGCCTCTAGATCGGCCTTGGGGAACATCCGTACAGCGGTTGGCGCTGAGAACGATCATGGGTCTGACCTGGCAGTACTGAACTTGATTGGGTGATGTCGGACCGTTCGCCTGATGGTGGTCGGTCCGTTCCGGTAGCCCTGAACTGTGAGATACGCGCAGGGCGGCGGGTTGACCGACATCGGAAGGGCCGCGAGGGAGCGGGTCCGGCTGCAGGCCGTGACACGCTTCCAAGGCGGGCAGAAGAACAGGGACATCGCTGCGACGCTGCGGGTCAGTGAGCGGTCTGTGGAACGGTGGCGCCGTCAGTGGCGCGAGCGCGGTGAAGCGGGGGTCCTGTCGAAGGGATCGCCGGGGCGGCCGAGGCTCGGCGAAGCACAGATCGCGAGGCTGGAACGGGAACTGGAGCGTGGGCCGCTGGTCCACGGCTGGGCCGACCAGCGGTGGACACTGGCCCGGATCAAGACGCTGATCGGCCGGCTGTTCCACGTGAGCTACACCGTGGAGGGCACGTGGCTGCTGCTGAAGCGGCACGGCTGGTCCTGGCAGCAGCCGGCTCGGCGGGCGATCGAGTGTGACGACGCGGCGGTCGAGGTCTGGAAGAAGGAGACCTGGCCGCGGGTAAGAGCACCGCGGCGGCATGTGACGGCTGGATCGTCTTCGAGGGCGAAGCTGGGCAGTCGATGACGCCGCCGCGAGCGAGAAGCTGGGGACGCAAGGGCTCAACGCCAGTGGTCCGGGTCCGTGGCCGGGGCTCGGGCCGGGTGTCCATAGCCGGGCTGACCTGCTACAAGCCGGGGAAGCGGTCCCGGACATTCTACTCGGTCCGCGAGTACCGGGGCCGCAGGGGCGAGCCGAAGGGCATCGGCTGGCGCGACCTGTGCGACCTGCTGGTCAGAGCGCACATCCAGCTCGGCGGCCCGATCGTGCTGGTCTGGGACAACCTGCGCATGCACCTGGTCGAGGCGATGCCCTGATTCATCGCCGACCACGCGGACTGGCTCACCGTCTTCCGACTTCCGAGTTACGCACCGGACTTGAACCCGCAAGAGGGCATCTGGTCACTGGTCAAACGCGACATCGGCAACCTTGCCGCAGTCGACCTCGGCCAGATCACTCGCGCCGTCAAGCGCAGGCTCAAGCAGATCCAGTACCGTCCGACCTGGTCGACGGCTGCCTGACCAGCACCGGCCTGATCACGGACGACTGGCCGGCATCACGCATTCAAGCTCAGACAATAGCTTCGAGCGTTTCTGGACAGTGACTAAGATTCGCCCTTGAATGACGGTGTGGCGGTCAGTAAATTCAGCTGCCCGCCGGACTGTTGTCCGGCGCCGTAGGTCGATATGCAGGGAGACAGGGATGCGCAGCAGGTTTCGAACCTGCCGCTGACTCGTGAAACGCGGGCCAGCGGGGTTCTTCATTAGCTTGGTTGCCCTGACAAGGCACCGCCCGAGGGAAACGTATGCCCTCAGTCGGACACCAGGTGACCCCGCTCGCGTATCCGAGGAGTACACCTTGCTGGACCGTTTGATCGACCTCCTGTCTCAGACCCGGACCCTCCACGCCCTGCTGGACTTCTGCACCATCGTGGTCCGTCTGCTGCCCGCGTTGGTCGTGATCGTGGCGCTCATCCCCTCGTTCGTCGTCTTCGCGTTCATCTCCGCCGGGGCACGCAGGTCGGTTCTTGACATCGTGGACCGCCTCACGAACTGGACCCTCGCCCGCTACTGAACTCGATTGAGTGATGTCGGTGCCGTTCGCCTGACAGCTGGCCGGCGGCACCGACCTGGCCCTGTGAGCGTCGGGTCGACGGACCCGAAATCGGTCGAAGCCCGAAGCTGCTGGTCAGCTACGGTGGCGGCATGCCTGAAAATCTGCCCGAGGATGTAGCCGACGTGCTTGGCCTCGTCCTGAACTCGGACGAGCCGATTCACGTCGCCCTCCGACGGCAGGTGCCCCAACTCAGGGTGCAATCCCGCTGCAAGTGTGGGTGCGGCACTGCCTACTTCGACCTTGACGCCGACGCGTTGGAGCCCGCGCCAACGGGCCCCGGCACCGTCGTGGCTGCCGACGTGCAGCTGTTCACCGAAACCGGCGAGTGCCCTGGTGAGGTCTTGGTCTTCGCGCAAGGCGGCTACCTCTCATGGCTGGAGGTCTGTTCTTGGAGCGATGACGTCGATGTGAACCTCTCCGCGGCGCGGCGCTGGCTACAGCCGTCGTCCTGAACCCGAGCCGGTAACAGCCGACGTCTCGGACCCTGACGCCGCCACCACGAGTCGACCGACATCACGAGTTCAAGTTCAGTTGCGTCACAGCTAGGCGTCACACGGTGGCGCCTGCTGAACGCGAGCGCTTCCGCCACGCCCGCTCCCCGGCGGCAGCGGCGCGAGGTCCTGGGACACCCTTCCGTCCCGGCTGTGATTCACGTCACTGCTGGCGGCTCGGTGCAGCACTCAGCCCCGTTCCGCCGTCATGGGGGCAGTGATCGGAACGGGACGAGGAGAGGAGGTCGGCGGGTGAGGTTTCGCAGGAGCGGTCCGGGCATCGGATTCACGGAGTTCGTCGCACAGCGGTCGGGAGCGTTGTTCCGCACCGCGTATGCGCTGACCGGTGACGTGCACGTGGCCGAGGATCTGGTGCAGGAGGCGCTGGAGCGGGCGTGCCGACAGTGGCGGAAGGTCGCGGTGGCGGACTCGCCGGAGGCGTACGTGCGCAAAGTGCTGGTCAACCTGGCCAACGACCGCTGGCGGCGGCTGTCGCGCCGGGACGAGCGCCCCGGGCTGTCGGGGGTGCCCGAGACGGCCGACCCCCGGGACCGGTTCGGGCAGGTGGATCTGCGCGCGGAACTGATCGAGGCACTGCTCGGGCTGCCGATGGGCATGCGCAGCGTGCTGGTCCTGTACTACCTGCACGATCTGGACGCCCGGCAGGTCGCCGGCGTCCTGGACATCTCTTCGAGTGCGGTGAGGTCCCAGCTCGCCCGCGGCCTGGCCAAGCTGCGCGAGTCCGTATCGGGCGCCCAGGCGCCGCACACGCCGTCGGCCGCTTTCGGAGGTACGAAGTGAGGAACACGTCGTCCGGACCGGCCCCGTTCGAGCCGGGCCTCGAAGACGAGCTGCGAGCCGCGGTGGCCTCCTTCGCCGACGGGCCGACGGCGCCGGTCGTCAACGCGGCCGCGATCGAGCGAGCCGTCAGCCGCAGCCGCACCCGCCGGGCGCTCCTCGGCACCGCTGCGGCGTCCTGCGTGCTGGCGTGCGCCACGGTGGGGTTCTTCGCGCTGAAGCCCGTGCAGCCCGCGCCCGGCGCCTCCCCGTCCCTGTCCCCACTGGCGAACGGGGCGTGCACCCCGCTCGCCACCGGCACCCCCAAGAGCGGAAGCGCCGATGCGACTCGGGCACCGGAGCAGGAGCAGACCGCGGGAGCGGGCATCGCGCTGCCGGACCTGGCCGGCATGCCGGTCGAACAGGCCGGAAGCCTGCTGCGCGGACTCGGGCTGACCTGCACGATCATGCGGCACACGGACTGGAACGCTCCCGCTGGGCAGGTGATCAGCAGTCAGCCCCGGGGCGGCGCAGAACCGGTGGCACCGGGCTCGTCCGTCCTCCTGCTGGTCTCGACGGGCAAACCCGGCGGAACCTGAGCGACCGGGCCCTTCGGGGGTAGCGCCGAGGTGAGTCCAGAAGCCGCCAGTTCTTGATCTTGGTAGCTCTCTTCAGCTTCCCGCGTGAGCCCCGAGAGCGTTGACGCGGGTCTCGTACTCGCGGCGGGCCTTGCGCTGTGCCGGAATGGCTCCGGCCCCGTCCAGGCCCTGGCAGCGGTCGAGGAGTTGGCGGTGGATCGCGGGTACGGCGGTGACGCGCAGGGTGTAGCCCTGGCCGCGTCGTACGGGCACGCCCTGGTCGAGCGTGACGCGTTCGGCGGGTTCCAGTTCGGCGGCGCGGAGGAAGTCGGCGAGCTTGCCCGGCATGTCGAGGACGACCGTCGACCAGCGCGGCCTTGACGGCCGGGCGGCCCCCGCCGTTGTTGCCCTTGGCCTCGGCGGCACGGAGCCCGTCGTACGTCAGCTCTCGCTGGAGGTCCCGCTGGAGTTCGCCGGCGGCGGCGAGGGTCTGCACCAGGAACCTCACGGTGGACAGCAGTTCGCCGGTGCGCGGGTGGCGGGCGGTGAGGTCCACGGCGGAGAACGCGCCGTCGTGGATGCGCAGGGCGAGGCGGTCGCGGTGGAGGACGTCGAGCACGACGAGGATGTGCCCGGTGCCGCGCACGAGGCGGAACATCTCGGAGATGTGCACGACATCGCCAGGCCGCGCGTAGGCGAGCAGCTCGCCGAAGTTCGGGCGCTCAAGCGGGTGGAGGCGGCTGGAGGTGCCGGCCTGTTCCTCGAAGACGACCGGGTCCTCGATTCCGGCCTCGTCCAGGACGAGGTTCTGACGGTCGGTCGACTGCTGGTCGGTCGACACCCGACGCGAAGTAGGCCGTGGCCCGGACGAGGAAGGCCGCGCAGGTCGGGGCGGTCTCGTCGGGCAGGTCCTCGGTGTAGGCGATGCGGCTGTGGTCGTCGAGGGCGGTGTGCAGGTAGGCCCAGCCGGCGCCGTTGGTCCGGCTGCGGTGGCCGTCGGCCCGGCCGAGAGTCTTGTGGCCGCCGCCGTCGGGGATCCGCCCGAGCTTCTTGACGTCGATGTGGACCAGTTCGCCGGGCCGGGCGCGTTCGTAGCGGCGGACGGGTTCGCCGGTGGCCCGGTCCAGGGCGGCCAGCGGCGGCTGGCCGTGCCGCTGGAGGATGCGGTGGGCGGTCGAGGCCGCGATGTGGCAGCGGACGGCCAGCCGCAGCGGGCCGATGCGGTGTTCGCGCCGCAGGCGCAGGACTTCCGTCTCGATCGCGGCCGGTGTCCTGCGGGGCTGGTGGTGGGGCCGGACCTGGAAGCGCTCGGCCGCCCGGCGCAGGGGCCAGCCGTCGTCGACGACACAGCGGGCCAGGCGAAGACGCCCGGTCTCGGTCAGCGGGGCATTACGGTGGGGCACGAGGGCCTCCTCGGATCCGTGTAGATGTCGCAATCCACACCGAACCCGGAGGCCCTCACCCATAACCCAGCACGCGCGTCACCAACGTCCCGGGACAACACACCTAGAGGGTGACGAACGGCTCGGTGAGGTGTGGTGTCGCCAGGTGGAGCGTGGCCGGGGTGTCCTGGGCTTCGCTCGTCAGTACGCGTTCACGCGAGGCCCTCGCCCGGTCCGCGTCCATCTCGCCGACGTACGGGAGTCCGGGGTGGAGCAGCTGGATCGCGTGCACCAGCAGGTCGCCGGTGACCGCGACCCGCTCGCGGCCGGACGTGACGAGCACGCTCTGGTGGCCGGGCGTGTGGCCGGGTGTCGCGACGACGTGGCGGCCGTTGTCCAGCTCCGTGTCGCCGTCCAGCAGCCGTAGTTGACCCGCTGTCCGCAGCGGGTCGATCACCGAGGAGTGGAGCTGGGGGTTGATGTCTCCGAGCGCGTCGAGCTCGGCCCGCTGGAGGAGGTAGGAGGCGTTCGGGAAGTAGGGACTGGAGTCCGCGCCGACGACCGCCCAGCCCACGTGATCGGTGTGGAGGTGGGTGAGGATCACGGTGTCGACGTCGGACGGCGCGATCCCGGCGGCCGCGAGGGAGGCGGGAAGGACCCCGGGCACCGGCGCCCATGAGGCCGCCGGGCTGTCCGCCGGGCCGATGCCCGCGTCGACGAGTGTCACCCCGTCGTCGCCGCGGATCGCGAACGCCCGGAACTGGAGCCACCAGCGTCCCTCCGCGTCGAGCGCGCCGGGGTCGAACCGGTCGGCCGCCGCCCACTGTTCGTCGGTCGCCTCGGGGAAGGCGTCCCGTCTGGGGGCGAAGAAGGGGCCCGCGCCGTCGGCGAGCGCGATCACTGTGTACGGACCGATCTTGAGGGAAGGGGGCACCCGGCCGATCATGCCATCGGGCCGTGGCCGGGACCAGGTTCAGGTCCAGGTCCGCGGTGCCGACCACGGGTCAGACGCCCGCCACCAGCATCCCGCCCATCGCCAGCATCGTCGCCGCGACCAGCCCGTCCAGGACGCGCCAGGCCTTCGGCCGGGCCAGGACGCCGCTCAGCAAACGGGCGCCGAAGCCGAGGGCGAAGAACCAGCCGAGGCTGGCCAGGGCCGCGCCCGCGCCGAAGGCCCAGCGCAGGTCGCCGCGGTCGGAGGCGAGGGAGCCCACGAGGAGCACGGTGTCGAGGTAGACGTGCGGGTTGAGCCAGGTCATGGCCAGGCAGGTGAGGACCGCGCGCCGGGCCGAGCCTCCGTCGGGCCCGGTCGCGGTCAGGGCGGCGGTGGGGTCGGGGCGCAGCACGCGCCGGGCGGCGAGGATCCCGTACCCGATGAGGAAGGCCCCGCCCGCGAGGCCGACCGCGGTGAGGGCCGCGGGCCACGCCGTGACGACCGCGCCGACTCCCGCCACGCCGAGTGTGATCAGTACCGCGTCCGACACGGCGCAGATCGCGACCACGGCGAGGACGGCATGGCCGCGGGCTCCCTGGCGGAGGACGAACGCGTTCTGGGCCCCGATGGCCACGATGAGGGAGAGCCCTGTGCCGAACCCGGCGAGGGCGGCGGCGAGAAAACTGCTGGTCATGGGTACGACCGTAGGATTTCCCGCTCGATGAGTACAGCTAAAGATTCTTACGTACCCTTAGCTATACTTATGGACGAGCTACCCCTGGACCAGGTCCGCACGCTGCTCGCGGTGATCGACGAAGGCACCTTCGACGCCGCGGCCGCCGCCCTGCACATCACCCCCTCCGCCGTCAGCCAGCGCGTCAAGGCGCTGGAGCAGCGCACCGGCCGCGTCCTGCTCGTACGGACGAGGCCGGTGCGCCCCACCGAGTCCGGCGAGGTGGTGGTGCGCTTCGCCCGCCAGCTGGCCCGCCTCGAACGGGACGCCCGCGCCGAACTCGGTCTGGAGGACGGGCAGGGCCCGGTCCGCATCCCGATCGCGGTCAACGCCGACTCCCTCGCCACCTGGTTCCTGCCCGCGCTCACCCGCGTGCCGCAGGACCCGCCGATCTGCTTCGAGCTGCATCGCGAGGATGAGTCGCACACCACCGCGCTCCTGCGGGAGGGCCAGGTGATGGCGGCCGTCACCTCGTCCCCCGACCCGGTGTCCGGCTGCACGGTACGAAGGCTGGGCCTCGCCCGTTACAGGGCGGCGGCCTCGCCCGAGTTCGCCGCCCGCCATCTCACGGGCGCCCTCGCGGACGACCTGCGCGAGGCCCCGACGGTCGTCTTCGACCGCCGCGACCGCCTCCAGGACGCCTTCGTACGGTCCCTCACCGGCGGCCGCTCGGACGCCGGGCCCGTACGCCACCTGGTCCCCACCTCCGACGGCTTCCGCGACGCGGTCGCCTACGGCCTCGGCTGGGGCCTCGTCCCCGAACCCCAGGCGGAGCCCCTCCTCCGCTCCGGCCGCCTCGTCGAACTGGCCCCGGCGCGCCCCATGGACGTACCGCTCTACTGGCAACAGTGGAAACTCGACTCACCCGCCCTGTCCACGGTCGCCGAGACCGTGGCGACGGCGGCGGCCGAAGCCCTGCTGACCGACCCGGGGAGTGGTCGGCCGTAGAGGGGGTGCGCGGAACCGGCCGGGTCTCGGAGACGCGTCGAGCTAGTTGATGCCCGCGGTGTCAGTGGAAGAACCACCACAGGCACCAGCCGGTCGCGGGGACGCCGATGAGCAGCCAGAGGACGCCGCCCCCGAGCTCGTCCCAGCGGCTCTCGGCGAACGTCTGGGGCCGGAGCGGGTCGTAGTACACGCTGATCGTCTCCGGGGCCGAGTAGTCGTTGAGGCGGAAACCCACCTCGCCTTGGACCGCCGAGCCGTCCGGGGGCGTGAAGTGGATGATCGGGTAGTACCGCACGTCACCGTCGTCCTCGTGCTCCCGAACCCCCACCACCTTCGCGTCGACGCGCACACCCCGGCGCATGAGCGCGACTCCGGACCGCAGCGACAGTGCGCCCACCACGGACAGGAAGACGCTGGTCGCGGTGATCAGGACCATCGTGAGCAGTTCCCCTGTGTCCCCCATGCGGGCAAGGTTAGGGAAGGGCCGCCGAGGCTGTCACCCGCCGCGTACGACGTCCCTCACGAACACCAGCCCGTCGCTGTCCGACAGCTGCCGCGGGTCGAGCGGGGCGTAGCCGAACCACGGGGATACCCGGGGCTGCGGAAGGGCGTCGCCGAGCCGGGTGGCCAGGCGACGGTTGTCGACGAGGCACGTGGGGTCCGGGAGGGCGTACAGGAGGCCTTCGAGGGTGGTCGGGGGCGGGGTGTCGACCCCCTGGTGCGGGAGCGTGCCGAGGGCCGTGGCCACGTACGCGTACTCCTGGCCGAGGCGCGCGCTCACCAGGGCGCCCGCGCTCCACCAGTGCAGCGGCGTGTCGCCCAGCGTCATCGTGCTCTTCGCCCGCTGGAGGTGGGAGTTGTGGGCGTGGACGAGGGTCGGGCCGCGTTCGGCGAGCGCGAGGAGGTTGTCCGCCATCATCCGGTCGCGGGTGCCGACCAGGCGGTTCAGGCGGGCGGGGGAGGGGTCGGCCATGCCGTGGTGGTAGCGGAGCAGGCCGAGGGCGGTGCGGGCGTACAGGCGCGCCCGTTCGACGTCCTCCCGTGACGTCGACGCGATCAGGTGGGGTGTCTGCGTGTCCAGAAGGGCCGTCAGGTCGTCGGCGAGGAGGCGCAGTTCCGCAGCCTCGGGTGAGCGGCCGACCGAGCGGGACGGGTCGAACATCACGGCCGGTTCCGTCCAGCGGTCGTCCGGGCCGAGGAGCTCGTCCAGGGTCTTCGTCGTGCAGGGGAGGAGTCCCGGGTCGGCCCACGTCGCCAGGTAGGCGTGGAGCGCGGTGAGCGCTTGCCGGGGGCTCTCCGCCGCGTGGATCTCCAGCGGACCGTCGAAGCCCGCGAACCGGACCCGCTCGGACGTCGGCCGGCCCTCGTTGTGCGTACGGAGCCACTCGACGAGCTCGCGATTGCCCGCCGCGTCGCCCCAACCGTGGCTGAAACCGGTCGCCATGACCTCGTCGAGCGTGCCGGTGCCCGTCGTCACGTACGCGTCCACGACCAGGCCCCTGAGGCAGTCGCTCTCCATCGCGATCGTGCGGTAGCCCTCGTCCTCGACGAGCCGCCGGAAGAGCTTGTTGCGGACGGCGAGCAGCGCGTCCTCGCCGTGGGTGGGCTCGCCGAGGGCGAGCAGTCGGGGCCGAGCGGGGAGCAGCCCCAGGAGGGCGGCGGGCTCGACGGGATGGGCGGTGTCCTTGATGTCAGTCGCCATGCCTTCAACGGTATCGTTGAACCTTCGTTGGAGACTTTGGCGCGGTATCCTGGCGGTCATGGGGCAAAACCTTCAAATCGGTGTGCGGCTCAGGCCGGTCGACCTGGCCCGCGCGCACGGCCTCTCCACCCAGGCCGTCAGGAACTACGAGGACGCCGGCATCCTCCCGCCCGCCGCCCGCTCCCCCCACGGCTACCGCGCCTACACCCCGCGCCACGCCGCCGCCCTGCGCGCCTTCCTCGCCCTCCTGCCCGGTCACGGTCACCGCACCGCCACGGCGATCATGCGCGCCGTGAACGAGGACGCCGCCGACGAGGCCTTCCGGCTGATCGACGAGAGCCACACCCAGCTGCTGGAGGACCGGAAGACGCTCCAGGCGGTGGAACGGGCCTTGCGTGATCTGGGGGCCGGCACGGGCGCCCCGGTCGAGCCGGCCTCCGGCATGTTCATCGGGCCCCTCGCCGAAGCTCTCGCCCTCCAGCCCGCCACCCTCCGCAAGTGGGAACGCGCCGGGATCGTGCGCCCGCGCCGCGACCCCGCGACCGGGTACCGCGTGTACGACGAGGCCGACGTCCGGGACGCGCGCCTGGCCCACCTGCTCAGGAGGGGCGGTTACGTGCTGGCGCAGATCGCCCCGGTGATCGAGCAGGTCCGGGCGGCCGGCGGCCGGGAGTCGCTGGAAGGCGCGCTGGGGGACTGGCGGGCCCGGCTGGCCGCTCGCGGCCGGGCGATGCTGACGGGCGCGGCGCGGCTGGACGCGTACCTGAGCGAGGATTGACCTGTGGACAAGGATCAGGAAGTCATGACGACCGCACCGCTGCACGTGGGCGGGCGGGTGAAGCTCGCGTACGACCTCCGGCTGACCGGCCGGATCGTCGCCGTCGAGGAGACGGGCGACGACAGGGACGATGTCATGGGCGACGACGAGCCGGACGACGCCCCCTCCGCCGGCTACCTCTCCCTCGCCGTCGGCCTCGAAGGCACCGTCGAGCACCTCGTCGAGAACCGCGAGCAGAGCCAGGCCGTTCGCGAGTACGAGCGCCTCGCGTCCCTCCTCGCCGACTTCGGCGACCAGATGCCGCCCGCCAGCAGGGCCCAGCTGGTGGACCAGGTCGCCGTTCTGGAGCCGGAGTGGACCGCGTACCAGGAGCGCGGACCTCTCGTGAAGGTCCGCGTCCGTTTCGACAACGGGTTCGTGCTCAGCGACACCCCCGCGGGCTGCCTCACCCCTGCCTGACGCCGGAAGCCGCCCCTTCCCGGTGCCTGAGGTTGACGACCGCGGCCCTGGCCAGCACCGACGGGCTGAGGAACCGGCCGGGTCCGATCAGCCGCGACGCGAACCGGTGCATGTGGCAGGCCACTTCTTCGTCGCGGGCGGCTGCCGAGAAGACGAGCCGCTCGATCGGGTTGAAGGGGCGGGCCTTGGCGTAGTCGGCGCCGAGGAACTGGTGGCCGCGCAGCTGTCGTCCGTGCGTGCGGGCGTACGCCGACAGGGCCTTGTCGAGGTCGCCCTGACCGGTCACGGCGGCGCCCACCGCCTCCGTGAGCCATCGCGCGGACTGGAGGGCCCACCCGCAGCCGACGCCCCACAGGGGATCGCCGGTCAGTGCGGCGTCGCCGACGAGCGCCAGCCCCGGCGCGGTCGGCCGACGGCTGTGGAGCGGGTAGTCAACCGTACCGATGATCTTTGAGACGCGCTCGGCGGAGTCGACGGCCGGGGCGTCCGGCAGTCCGCGCACGAAGTCGAGGAAGCTGCCCTCCAGGTCTTCCCGGAAGGCGGGAAGCCGCGCCTTGTCGGGGAGGACGGCGAGGACGGTGACGCCGTCGTCGTTCGGGAACGCGTACGCCATGTCGGGTTCGAGGAACCAGACCTGGCCGATCCCGTCCGGGAGCGGCAGGTCGCGGAAGTGCGCGAGGTAGCCGAACCGCTGGTTCGCGTACTCCCGCGAGGGCACGCCCGCGTACTTCGCGACGGCCGAGTCCTTGCCGTCGGCGCCGACGACCAGCCGTGCCCGGATCTCCCGCTCGCCGCCGCCCTTCGGTGTCGCCGTGCGCACGCCGACGGTCCGGCCCGCCTCCTGGATCAGCCCCTTGACCTGGTGCCCGAGCAGGAGGTCGACACCGGGCGTCTCGGCCGCGCGGGACCTGATGAGCGGGTCGAGGGTGCTGCGGCGGATGTTGTACGCGTACGGGAGCTCGGGTCCCTGCGCGGCGGCCCGGGGCTCGATCCATCCCCAACGGGTGTACCAGCGCGCCGCGTTGCGCACCGCGCCCGCCCCTTCCAGGGCGGGGACGAGGCCGAGCTCGTCGAGGACCGGGTAGGCGTTGGCCGTGATCGAGTGGGTGCAGAGCACCTTGTACGCCTCCGGGTCGGAGCGGCGCTCCAGGAGGGCGACGCGGGCGCCGCGCCGGGCGAGGAGGATCGCGGCGGCGCTGCCGGCGAGGCTGGCGCCGCTGATGACGACGTCGTAGTCCTCACGGTCATCACGGTCGGTCGTGCTCATGCCCTGATCGCCCCCTGGGTCACACGGTTACTCGGAAGTAGTCCTCGGGAGTAACTCCTGTCAGGGCCATGACTGGCTGTCAAGGGGGTGGCAGGGTTTCGCGGCAGGACTGCCGGGGCTCACCCCAGGACCAGCACCACCGCCAACGCGACGAGCAACGAGTCGATCCGGTCGAGCAGTCCACCCGTCCCGGCCAGCCACTGGCCCGCGTCCTTCGCGTGGGCGCCTCGCTTCACCATCGACTCCAGCAGGTCCCCGAGCGGCCCGCCGACCGCCACGGCGACCGCGGCCTGCCAGGTGAACGACGAGAGGAGTGCGAGCGTCCCGAGCCCCGCCGCCGCCCCGGCCAGCGTGCCGCTCCACCGCTTGGCGGGCGACAGCGGGGAGAGGTGCGGGCCGCCGAAGCGGGGGCCCGCCGCGAACGCCACGATGTCGGCGACCGACACCGCCACGAACAGGACGAGCCCGAGCACGCCGAGCGACACGAGCCCGGCGAGCACACCCAGCCACACCAGCCCCAGCACCCCCGCGGTCAGCCGCCGCAGCCCGTGCTCCGTGTCGCCGGCGAACAGGGGTACGGCGGCGATGGCGAGCGCCCCGATCCCCGCGACCCTCAGCAGCTCCCCGGGCGCGAGCCACGCCGTGACGACGAGTCCGACGACCGCCGCCCCGAGCACCACACGGTCCGGGGGGCCGAGGCCGAGCAGCCCGCCGTACTCCGCCACCGACACGACCGCGACCAGCGCCGCGAGCACCGCGATCCCCGGCGGGCCGAACCAGAACGCGGCCGTCACCAGTGGCACGCCGACCGCCCACACGCACCAGCGCTGGATCAGCTCCCGTCGGCGCGTGGCCGCGACGGCGATGCCGCCGACCGCCAGGGCCCCGCCGAGGTACGGCAAGAGCGCGCCGACCGAGGTCACGGGGCGACTCGCACGCCGGACACGTCCGGGACGCCAGGCACTTCGGAGACGGTCGGGACGCCCGGCGCCCCAGCCGAACGCAGCGCTGCCAGGGCGTTCCGACAGGCCTCCACCACCCGTGCGTTGTCCGCCGTGTCCCGTACGGCGATCCGGACCGTGCGGCCCTCGAACGCGGGCGACATCGGCGAAAGGTCCCGCAGGTAGACGTCGTGGCGGCGGCACTCCCGTACGAACTCGGCCGCACTGGCCCCGCCGAGGGGCAGGGTCACGGACAGGTAGTTCGCGACGCCCTCGTCCACGGACGCGAAGCCGTCGAGCTCCGCCAGCGCGGCGGCCAGCTCCCGGCGCAGCACGTGGGTGCGTGCCCAGCGCTCGGCGTAGTACTCCGGGTCGCGCAGCGCCGTCACGGCGGCGATCTGCGCCGGGAGGCTCACGGGCCACGGCGGCGTCCAGCGGCGCAGCTCGCCGGCGGTGTCCGCGTCGGCGACGAGGTACGCGGCCCGCATGCCCGACAGGGCGTACATCTTCGACAGCGAGGTGCAGACGACGACCCTCGGATCGACGGAGGCGAGCCCGGCGAGGGAGTCGGCCGGGTCGACGTACCCGAGGTACGCCTCGTCGATCCACCAGCGGGTGCGCGCGGGGGAGGCCTCGATGACGGCGCGCAGCGCGTCGGCGGGGGCGTGGCGGCCGGTCGGGTTGTTGGGGTTGACGACGACCACGAGGTCGTACGAGCCGCCGCGCGTCACGGCGGCGAGCCGGTCGGGGTCGATCAGCCAGCCGTCCTCGCGGCTGAGCCGGAGCCGGTCGACGTGGCAGCCGATGACGCGCTCGGTGACGTGGGAGTACTCGCCGTAGCTCGGGTCGAGGAGGAGGACGCGACTGGCGGGCGTCAGCCACCGGCCGAACGCGCGGAAGATCAGGTCGGACGAACCGGCGCCCACGACCACGGACTCCTCCGGCAGGCCGCGCACGGCGGCGATCTCGGAGATCAGCCCCTCCGCGCCGGTCGGCGGCGAGGTCCGGGCCGCCCACCCCAGATCCTCGGTCAGGACGGCGCGCACGTCGGGGGAGGGGGAGAACCAGGCGTCGAGCACGTCGGCCGCGACGACCTCGTGACGGCGCTCCAGCGTCCGGAAGTCCGTACCGATCGCGGAGAAGAACGCGCCGCCGTGCTCGCAGCCGTCGGCGCGCGGCGCGAACGGGACGTCGAGCCGCCAGTCGAGACCGGCGCGCAGCCGCTCCAGGGTCCGGCCGTGACGCTTCATCACCGTCTGCTGGAGCTCGGCGACCGACCCGCTGAGCACCTCGAACCGCACGGCACCCGAGCAGATCGTCCGCCCCACCGGACGCAGCCCGGTGGCGAGGTACATGTCGAGCAGCTCCCTGCGGCCCATCGCCACGACCAGACGGCCGCCGCGCGCCGCGACCCAGCGCAGCGCCGCGTACATGAGGAGCGGTGCGGCGGCGGTCGACCGCCAGCGCTCCTCGACCGTCAGGACGCGTATCTCGAACGGCGCCTCGTCCGACAGGACGGGCAGTTCGTCGCGCGTCAGGTACTTGTCGAGCGAGTACCGCCCGACCCACGGCGGGGTGAGGCTGACGAACCCGATCCGCGTCTCGCCGCGCGCGGCGACGAGGTACACGTTCTCGCCGTCGAGCCCGTCGCTCAGCCGCCCGGACGGATCCACCGCGTGCTGCCCCAGCTCCTCCGCGTACACCCGGTGACGCAACTCGTGGATCCACTCCCGATCCTCGGGCGTCGCCGTGCGGAGCTGAAGGGCGTGGTGCATCTGTGTCCCCCTGTGACGGTTCGGTCGTGGTCCACCAGCATGGACGAGCCCGGTCGGTGGCACCTGAGTATGCGTACTCACCTGCGGGGAGGCGACCTTGGCAGGGCGATTTGCAACGGAAGACGGCGCCACCGCACGGCGAAGTCCGTCATGTGCCGACCGGTCAGACGCCCTCCCCGTACGTCATGAACCAATGGGTGTCGAAGAACCGGGCCATCGAGAACGGGTGGTGCGGTTCGACGAGGACGCGGCAGACGAACTCGGTCGCCCGGCAGTCGAAGGGCACGTCCTCGCCGTCGGAGGAACGGACCACGACGGGCCACCGGTCGGGGTCGTCGCCGTCGGTCCTCCAGCAGTACAGGTTCTCGTGCTCCGTACCGGCCCAGACGAGGAGGCCGTCCTCCCTGAGGGTCGTCCACGGCTCCTGGTTCAGGTCCAGGAACCCGTCGAAGCCGCCCTTGCCGAACGTCTCGACCAACCGCCGGTAGTCGGCCGGCAGCGCGGTGCCCAGGCGGGACTCCGTCTCCGCCCAGTCCAGGCCCGGCCGCCGGTCCGGCTGGGTCCAGCCGGTGATGTGCTTGAGCCGTTCCAGCCAGTCGACGGTCTCGTGCTCCCCGACGCCCGTGTCCCGCGCGGCCTCCGGGAGGGCGGCGGGTATCGCTCGGGGAGCTGCGACCAGCACCGATCGCTCGGCCCCTTCGGCGTCCCTCGCCGTCCCCGTCCCGATCCACTGATCCCCGTAGGCCCACGCCCGTATCGTCACGGCGCGGCCCTCGAACGGGAGCAGGAGTGCCGCGCCCCGGGACTCGTCGGCCGTCGGATCGACGAATCCGTCGAGGACGAGGGTGCGCGGGGTGCCGTACCTGTCCGCGAGGAGGTCGGTCAGCTCCTGCCGGTCGAGGCAGTCGGGCAGGTACAGGGGCCCGTTTCCCGGGACGAGCCGGGCCAGGAGGTCGTTGACGTTGGCGTGCGTGAGCTGCATGAAGGGCAGTGAAGCGCACCGCACTGACAACGCCCGCAACGCACCCCGCCGGTCAGAACAGGCTGCGGCTGATGTAGAAGCAGCTCGCGTACGAGGTACCCGACTTGAGCCTCCACTTGCCGGTGTACGGACGTACGTCGCTGCCGCCGGCGCCGCGGACCACGACGTCGTACGTGCCGGGCTTGAGGCGGATCGTGACCTCCTTGGCGGAGGACGAGCAGGTGTCGAAGAGGTCCCTCCCCGTGAGCGTGGGCAGGCTGCGGGTCGTGCAGGTGGGGCAGGCGTCGATCCTGTCGGTGCCGTTCTCCGGGCCCACGTACAGGACCTCCAGTTGCTCGTGCGAGTCGTTGGTGATCACCAGCTCGGTGGTCCCGGCCGGGGCGGTGCCCTCGGCGGCCGGCGGGGGCAGGGCGCCCGCGCTGCCCTTCGCGGCGTCGGCCACGTCGACGGCGATGAGCAGATCGGCGGCCTTCTTCGCGTACGGACCCGTGGTCACCTCGTTCAGGGTCTCGCGCGCGTCCTGGTACTTCTTGTCCTCGTACTGCGCCCGACCGCAGGTGTACCGGACGCGGGGCAGGTCGTCGCGGGCCTTGGCGGCGACGGCCGTCGCGCCGGGCAGTTGCTCTTCGCCGAGCCGGACGAGGTCGGCCAGCTGGCCCATCCCGGCGCAGGGGTGCTTGGCGGCGGTGGCGAGGGCGTCCGTGTGGAGGGCGTCGATCCGGGCGGGGACGAGCTCGGCCTGCGGGGAGTCGGGGGTGTCGGTGACGATGGCCTGGTAGATCCGGATGATCTCGTCGTTGCCCGAGCTGTTCCAGACGGCGCTGACGCCCGTGTACTCGGCCGCCCGCGCCCGCTCGACGGCGGCCTTCGCGTCACCGTGGGCGAGGCGGAGTTCGGCGAGACGGGGCTCCTTGGTTCCGAAGCGGTCCTCGAAGTTGACGACGGCGTACCAGTACGCGTTTTCCGCCGCCTCGGGGTCGCCGCTCTTCACGGCGCGCTCGGCCGCCAGCGTCTGTTCGCAGGCGAACCGTCCGGTGCGCGCGGCGCTCGGCGCCGGGCTCAGCGTGAACTCGTTCAACTCGCCCTCGATACGGGTGTAGTACGGGAGCGCGGCGGCGCAGTCCCCGGCGAGCTGTGCGGCGTCGGCCTTGTCCAGCGTGCCGGCCGCGGTGGCGCGGAGCCCGGCGACCCCGCCGAGGGCGAGGACGAGCCCGAGGCCGGCGGCGATCAGGGACCGGCGTCGGGCGGGGGGTGTGCGGAGGGGGTGGTGGGGGAGCGCGCGGGGCGGGAGGAGCGTACGTATGAGGGCGAAGGCCAGGAGCGCTGCCCATACCCCGTACAGGCAGGCCCACACCGTAGGAGCCGTCCCCGCGTTCAGCGCCACCGCGAGGCCGAACAGCGCCAGCGTGCCGAGGACGGACCGCACGAAGGCGCCCCGGCGGCCCAGCGCGGCGAACCCGGCGCTCAGGGCCGCCGCGATGACCAGGGCGGCTGTCCACACGTACCAGGGGCCTAACCCGGATGAACTCTCCAGCGCCGTTGCGGCGGCGGTCGTCGGCATGATGCTCCTCCTGGACGGATGAGAGGATCGTTCAACAATCCTCAAGGGTAGGGGAGTTGGGCGGCTCCTGTCTCGCTTCTTGGCGCGGCGATGTGAGTCGGCGGCAGCGGTCACACGTCCTCGTGCAGCTCCGCCTGGACGCGGCGGGACGGGCGGAAGGCGTAGAGGTCGAGGATTCCGGGCGGGTCCGTGAGGCCGGGGCCGCCGGCCTTGACCCAGTCGGTGATGTCGGCCGTGGCGTCGGGCTCGTTGACGAGCCCGAGCCAGACCGGACGGCCGCCGCTCCTGCGGCCCTCGGCGGACGGCTGCACCACGATGACGTTGGCCCGTTCGCAGGCGTCGAGGCAGTCCGTGACGCGCACGGTCGCCGTCCCGGCGAGGGCCTGGCGCAGGTCGCGCAGCTGGGCGGCGTGGTCGAGGCCGGGCACCTTCGGGCTGCCGCAGCAGCAGCCGCGGCAGACGGTGACGGTGGGGCGGTCGGCACCGGGGGATGCGGCGGCCCGACGGGTGCGCTTGCTCATGCGGAGTCCTCCGAAACGGCCTGGGGCTGGGGCTGCGGCAGGGTCTGGGAGGGGGTTTCGGTGAGCCGGGGCCAGGCGGCCTCGCGCAGCAGGCGCAGGCCGTTGAGGCCGACGATGACCGTCGAACCCTCGTGGCCCGCGACCCCGAGGGGCAGCGGAAGGGTGCCGATCAGGTCCCAGGCGACCAGGACGGTGAGGAACACCCCCGCGATGACCAGGTTCTGGACGACGAGCTTGCGCGCCGTACGGGAGAGGTCGACGACCGAGGGAAGGGTGGCCAGCTCGTCGCGGACGACGACGGCGTCGGCGGTCTCCAGAGCGAGGTCCGAACCGGCCTTGCCCATCGCGATCCCGACGTGCGCGGCGGCCAGGGCCGGGGCGTCGTTGACCCCGTCACCCACGACGAGCACCCGGAGGCCCTGCGCCTCCCATTCCTGCACGGCGGCCACCTTGTCCTGCGGCAGCAGTCCGGCCCGTACGTCGGTGATGCCGACCTCGGCGGCGAGGCGCCCGGCGGCCCGTGTGTTGTCCCCGGTCAGGAGGACGGGAGTGCGGCCGGTCAGGCGCGTGAGCGCGGCGACCGTGGCGGCCGCGTCCGGGCGCAGCCGGTCCGTGATGCCCAGGACGCCCACCGGCACGTCGTCGCGCAGGACGACGACGGCGGTCTTCCCGGCCGCCTCCAGCTCCGCCACCACGGTCATGGCTCCGTGGCCGACGCCGCTGTCGCTGTCGCCGGCCGGCGACAGCTCGGGCGCGCCGACCGTGACCGTGTGCCCGCCGACCGTGGCGGTGACGCCCCGGCCCGGAGTGGCGGCGAATCCCTCGGTCTCGGAGAGCGTCAGCCCGCGTTCGCGCGCCGCGCCGACCACGGCCCGGGCCAGCGGGTGTTCGCTGGGGTGCTCGGCGGACGCCGCGAGCGCGAGGAGCGCGGCTTCGTCCAGCCCGCCGCCGGGCAGCGGGCGTACGTCGGTGACGTGCGGCGTGCCCTCGGTGAGGGTGCCCGTCTTGTCGAGGGCGACGATGTCGGTCCGGCCGAGGCCCTCCATGACGACGGCGGACTTGGCGAGCACGCCGTGGCGCCCCGCGTTGGCGATGGCGGAGAGCAGCGGCGGCATCGTGGAGAGCACCACGGCGCACGGCGAGGCCACGATCATGAACGTCATCGCCCGCAGCAGCGCCGCGTCGAGGCTGTCGCCGAAGGCGAGCGGGACCGCGAAGACGGCGAGGGTCGCGAGGACCATGCCGAGCGAGTAGCGCTGCTCGATCTTCTCGATGAACAGCTGGGTGGGCGCCTTGGTCTCGGAAGCCTCCTCGACCATCCGCACGATCCGGGCGATCACCGAGTCCGAGGGGTCGCGCTCCACCCGTACGCGCAGGGCGCCGGTGCCGTTGACCGTGCCCGCGAACACCTCGTCCCCGGCGCGCTTGGCGACCGGGAGCGGTTCACCGGTGATGGTGGCCTGGTCGACCTCGCTCGCCCCGTCGCGTACGACTCCGTCCGCGCCGACCCGCTCACCGGGCCGCACCAGGATCGTGTCGCCGACCGCGAGCGTCCCGGCGTCGACCGTCTCCTCGGTGCCGTCGGCCAGGAGCCGGGTGGCGGTGGCGGGGGCGAGGTCGAGGAGTCCGCGTACGGAGTCGGCGGTACGGGCGGTGGCGACGGCCTCCAGGGCACCGGAGGTCGCGAAGATCACGATCAGCAGCGCACCGTCCAGGACCTGCCCGATGGCGGCCGCCCCGAGCGCGGCGACGACCATCAGGAGGTCGACGTCCAGGGTCCGGTCCTTGAGGGCCTTGAGTCCTTCCCAGCCCGGCTCCCACCCGCCGGTCACGTAGGTGGCGGCGAACAGCGCGCCCCACAGCCATGCCGGGCCGTCGAGCAGGTACACCGGCAGGGCGAGCACGAACAGCACCAGCGATGCGAGGGCCCAGCGGGCCTCGGGCAGCGCGAGGAGGCGGGTCCGGCGGCGGGGCGGAACCGGATGCGTGGCGGTGGTAGCGGCGGTGCCGTCGGTGGCGGCGCCTGGCGCGGTGCGCCGGCCGTCCAGGACAGAAGGCATGACGAAGGAACCCTTCACGGGCGGAGGACGGGCAGGGGCACCACCGTACAGGAACATCTGAACAGCTCTTCAGGTGTCGTCGGTATGATGGTCGTCATGGGCCACGGACGCGAGACCTCCACCAACAACACCAGCACCCGCGAACGTCTCGACGCGGTCGGACCCGCCGACGTCGCCGCGACCCTCCAGGCCCTCGCCACCCCCTCCCGGCTCTACATCCTGGCCCGCCTCCAGGAAGGCCCCTGCGCGGTCGGCGACCTCGCCGAAGCCGTCGGCATGGAAGCCTCAGCCTGCTCCCACCAGCTCCGCCTGCTCCGCAACCTCGGCCTGGTCACCGGCGAACGGCAGGGACGGTCCATCGTCTACTCGCTGTACGACAACCACGTCGCCGAACTCCTCGACCAGGCCCTGTACCACGTCGAGCACCTGCGCCTCGGCCTGCACGACACCGCGTCGGCGCCGACGGCCGAGGTTGCCGCGGGTCGTTGAGAGAGTGAGCGGAACAAGCCCGCCCTCCCCGCCCTCCCCGCCTGCGGGTCACTGAACCTGGTCATGCCCGGGCAGCCGGGAAGCGGGCCACCATGAGGGCGCCGGGGCCGTCGGGTTCCTCGGCCGTGAGGGTGCCACCGTGGGAGGCGGCCAGGTCCCGGGCGATGGGGAGGCCGAGGCCGGCGCCGCCGGTGCTGCGCGAGCGGGCTTGGTCGAGGCGGGTGAACCGGTCGAAGACGCGGCCCCGGTCGGCGGGCGGGATGCCGGGGCCGTCGTCCCGGACGGTCACGACGAGCCCGGGTTCGCCGCTGACCACGGTTCCGGTGACGGAGACGGTGACGGTCACCTCGGTCCGCGCGTAACGGCAGGCGTTGGCGAGGAGGTTGCGGATCAGCCGGTCCAGATGGACGGGGTTGCCCGCCAGGACCGCCTGGTCGGGGACCTCGCACCGGAGTCGCAACGCGGCCGCTTCCGGCAGGTGTTGGTGTTCGCGGACCAGGTCCTCCGCGAGGGCCGCCAGGTCGACGGGTTCGCGGACCGGGGCGACCGAGCCGTGCGAGGCGAGCAGCAGCAGGTCGTCGGCCAGGCGCTGGAGGCGGACGACGTCGGAGGTCGCCGCCGTGACCACCTCCTGCCAATCCGTGACCGACTCGGGGTGCCGCAGGGCCGATTCGAGCTGGGCGCGGAGCGCCGCGAGCGGACTGCGCAGCTCGTGCGCCGCGTCGCCGGTGAACTCCCGCTGCCGGGTGGCGGCGGCCTCCACCCGGTCGAGCGTCGCGTTCGTGGTGCGGGCCAGTTCGGAGATCGCGTCGGATCCGGGTGGGACGGGAACCCTGCGGTCGAGCGACTGGCCGGTGATGTCGGCGAGTTCGCGGCTGATCGCCTCGACGGGCCGCATGGCGCGGGCCACCGTGGCGTACACCAGGGCTCCGGTGAGGAGCATGACGAGCGGGACCCCCGTGGTGCGGGCGACACCGAAGACGCTCTCGGCGCCGTTCGAGTTGTTGCGGGTGGTGTCGAGCAGGGCGACGATGCCGAGGGTGAGAACTCCTGAGGTGACGGCGGCGGCCGTCATCAACCGTGCCCCCAGGGAGAGCCCGCGGACGCGGACGGCCGAGGCCGCCCACACGGCCGCCGCCACGAGAACTCCCGCTGCCGGTGCGAGAAACCCGAGTCCATAGCGGAGCGCCTCGTCGGCGACGTGGATGGGGTCGATCTGGTTCGCCCGTCCCACCCATTCGCAGCCCGCGTCGTAGACGTAGTACGTGATTGCCGCCGCGACCACCGAGCCCCGGAGCCGTGCCCAGAGGGCAGTGCCCCGGCCGGCCCACCAGCAGACGGCGGCGACGATCGCCGCCCCGCTCTCCGCGCCCCAGGCGGAGACCAGTTCGATCTGAGCGCCGATCCGAAGGGGCGGGCGGCCATCGAGCGGATTGAGCCTGACTGGTCCGGCCATGCTGTCCGCATACACGAGCCCACACACGACCGCCACGACGGCCAGAGCCGCCGCGACCCCGGCGGCCCGGGCCTGGCGGGGCGCGCAGGGCCTAGCCACGGGCCCTCACCTTGAAGCCGGTGCCCCGCACGGTCTCGAAGCCGTCGTGGACCACGTGGACGGTACCGACGGCGGCGGAGAGACCGCACCGCAGGAAGGCGGCCGTCCGTTCCTCGTGCTCGATCACCGGAATGCGCATGGGCCCGAGTATCGCCGCTGACGGTCAGCGGTCCCTGAAGAAATCCTCAGGGCTCCTCAAAGCTCCTGAGGCCCCTTCGGACACCGCTCCTTGATCCGGCCCGATCATCCGCGAGGCGGCCGAGGTATCCCCCTGCCGCCAGTGTGACAGGGGCGGGATCTACTCAGCGACCTTCCATATCGACCCGCGAGGTGGCGGGCGTTTTTGTCTGTGGTGTATGGCGGAGGGAAGCGCGGCTGAACGGTTCGCGGGCGAGTTCGCCGGCTCCGTCGGGCTCGACGGAGCCGGCGAAGACGTCGTGCATGAGGTCACCCGCCGCACTCCCGGCTTCCGTGCCCCGCAGGATCCCCACCGGTTCGTCCCTTGCCAGACCGCAGCCGCCTTCGTAGGTGAGGCCGGATGTTCAGAGCCGGCCGCGCGTCCGGACGCCCTCGCCCGACTGCGGACCGAGATGTGCCCCCACGGCCGGCGGGACCAGACCCGACTTGAGCAGCTTCTGACCCACCTGGGCGAGTCTGGGGCCGCCATGCTCTTCCGCTGCACGGTCTGCAGGGCTCCACCTTGCCTACGTCGACACATCGCAGGAGTGGCCACGTCGTCAGTCTGCGGTTGCGGACGAGTGTGCGGGCGGTGCTGGTGAAGGCGAGGAAGTGGTCGCCTTTGCGTTCAAGCGTCATCGGGCGTCCGAGACAGCGACGGCCCTACGGCTCCTATCCGGCCGGCTGCAATGCCCAGTAGTGCGGTTCGATGGGGGCGTGCCTCACCACGATCCGGCCGTTCACGCCGGGATCGTCCACGATCTTTCCGAACGAGGGGGAGAAGTCGGCGGGAGTGTGCTCGATGTCGGCCCACACCACGCTGCCGGGCCCGTCGGAGCCGTAGGAGACGCTCCACTCGGCGTACCGGTCACCGCAGCTCGTGACCGACACGCCGTGGTACGACGTCACCTTCATACAGGTGCGCGGGTCCGAGCCCGACGGGGAGACTTCCATCATTCCGTCGGGGCGTCGCAGCACCTGCCAGTTCGCCGAGGTGGACGCGGTCTCCGCGCAGTCGCCCAGCGACACCACGCCGACACTCGCGTGCGACTTGGGCCAGACCAGACACTTGCCGTCCGTGAGAGCCGCGAACCGGTAGACCCCGTCGACGAGCGGGGCGGCATGGGCGGGTTGCGCGAGCGCTGCGGTGGCCGCGAGCGCGGCGGCCGTGACGGCGATGACACGTGAACGCATGACGTGGGACTCCTCGAACAGCCGTGGTCGATCCGATCACACGGCACAGACGCGGTGGAGAGCAGCTGCCGCCGGAGACGGCGGCGGACTGATCTTGGAACACCGGTTCCGCCGGCAGCGGCTTGCGGCGGCAGCTGTCACTCGTCTGGCCGAGCCGTGTCATCCGATGGCATGGCGGTTCGGGACGCGGTCTCGCGCGCCCATGGGGGCACCGCGCTGGGAGCTCGTACGGGTGAACCGGTCCGTCACCGCCGTCCGGCCGAGCCTTGAAGCCCTACGGTGTGGCCTCGACTGACAGGATGGATACGCAAGGAGACGTACTGCATATGGTCGCCCTCCCCGGCGCGCGGCGCCGGCCCTGCCCTCGCTCCATCTGCCGTACGCGAGCGGGGGTCGTGGGTCTCATGGTGATGGCTGGGGTGCTGCAGTCCCTGGTCACCGCCGCTCCCGCCCACGCCCTTGAGACGCGGACCTACAGCACGCCGGGAACCTACACCGTCACGGTGCCCAGCGACGTGACCTATGTCGCGGTGAGCCTGACCGGCGGGGGTGGTGGGGGCGGCGGCGTTGGACCCGGCCCCGCGTTCGGGGACGGCACGGCCCAGCCAGGCGGCGGTGGTGGAGGCGGAGGAGCGAATTCCTCCTGTTTCCTGCCCGTCAAGCCCGGTGACAGGATCACGATCACCGTCGCCGCCGGCGGCGTTGGCGGGCCGGCCAGTGGCCTGGACCGAGACGGCGCATCCGGTGGCAACTCCGCCGTCACGGTCAACGACACAGCCGGCGGCGCCAGTGCGCAGGGCGGTGTCGGCGGGCACCACAGCGCGAACGCCTTTCCCGGGACCGGAGGCGCAGGAGGCGATCGCGGAATGAGCTGGTGCGTCGGCAGCTTCGCCGACCTTTACACGGGCCAGGCAGGCGCCGCAGCGAACGCTGATACCCGGGCAGGGGGCACCGGCGGCGCTCCCGGGGCCGTTCCGCCGAGCAGTTGTGGAGTCGGTGCGGGCAGCGGCGGAGCCGGCGGATCGGGCTCCGCGAACGGTCTTGCCCACCAGCACACCGAAAGCCTTCCCGGCGAGAGCGGTTGCGTCGTCCTGGCCTACTGACACCTCCCGTTGTCGCGGAATCAAGCTGGTCACCACGGCCTCCGTGCGGGCCGTGCCCCTGCCTGAGGCGCCCGTCATGGCTCCCCGGCCCCTCGCCGGAAACCGCAACGACTTCAAGGCATGGGAGGAATCAGTCCCTCAGGCCGCCGGATCCGCGCCCCCGAAGAGGTCGTTGCCCGCCGCGCCCGGCTCCGGGGCCGTGAAGAAGACGTGGAAGGCCTCGGCGAGTTCGTCGAGGGTGACCACGCCGTCGTCGTTGGTGTCGAGCCGTCGGCCGACCGGGACGGCGTGCCGCTCCGCGACGCCCAGCGCGCCGAGGAGGACGGTCACCTCCTTCGGGGTGAGCAGCCGGTTGCGGTCGCGGTCCGCCGCGTCCATGACCGCCGCGACGACGGGGAGGACCGTGGAGTCGTACAGCGCGGGGGACAGGGCGACCCGGTGCAGGCCTTCGGTGAAGCCCGCCCGGTCGAGGGTGCCGGCCGGGTCGACGCCGTCGGCGTGACAGAGCGCCTTCCACAAGTCGCCGAGGGCGGCGTGGAGTCCGTCGTCCCTTCGCGGCGGAAGGGCGAAGGCCGCGTGGAAGCGGTCCGCCATCGCGAGCAGGTCCGCCTCGCTGGCCCACCCGTTCCCGTTCCGGTCGACCAGTCGGAAGAAGCGGTCGAGTTTGCTTCGGAGGAACGGGGTGGCCGAAGCCGAGGTCGGCGTACTCGTAACCGGTCCCGTCGCGCTCGCCTCCGCGCGCGTGGGGAACCGTACGCTCCCCAGGCCGACGACCGAGGTCTGCTCCACCCGTCGGCCACCCGCCACCGTGGCGAGGTACGCCTTGGTGCGCCGGTACCCCTCGTCCGAGCGGCGTCGGCGGGTCTCGGCGCTCTCCCCGCTCTTGAACCGCAGCCCGCCGTCCAGTTGGAGGGTGTCCTCGCCGCTGGGCAGGTTGTGGACGACGACGTCGTCACGGCCCTGGTTGAGCGCCTGCCCCAGGTGGTAGCGGCGCGCCAGTTCGTACGAGAGTTTCCCCGCCTGCCAGATCCAGCGCGGTTTCGTCAGGTCGGGCTCCCACTGCTTGAGCCTCAGGACGTACACGGTCCGCGCGCCCCAGCTGATCGCGCGACCGATCGGGGCGGTCTCCACCACGCCGCCGTCGATGTAGTGCTCGCCGCCGATCTCCACCGGCGGGAAGAGGCCGGACAGCGCGCAGGAGGCGAGGACGGCCGGCACCAGCGGTCCCGAGTCGAAGTAGCGGGCGGTGGCGCGTTCGATGGAGGACGCGCATGCCTGGAAGGGCACGGCGAGGTCCTCGAAGCGGGCACCACGGCCGAGGATGCCCTCGATCATCTCGCCCAGCGCCTCGTTCGACATCAGACAGCCGTCGCGACGGAGGGTGTGCCGCACCGCACTGCGCAGCGTGGGCCGCCCTGCCCCCGTCTCGGTGAGGGCCGCGGTCAGGCGGTCCATGGTGTCGCACCCGCGGGGCGTGGGATCGGAGGCCAGGACCGCCCCGAGGGCGGACCCGATGGAGGTGCCGACGATCAGGTCGGGAGTGATGCCCGCTTCGAGCAGCGCCCGCACCATCCCGACCTGGTGCGCGCCGCGCACTCCTCCGCCGCCGAACACGAAGGCCACCGGTCCGCCTGGTCGTTCGCTCATCGTTTCGCTTCTTCCTTCTCTGACTGAGCACAGCGGCCGTCGGCAGCGCTCATGCGGAGGTCATTACGAGGGCGGCGTTCTGGCCGCCGAAGCCGATGGAGGTGCTGATGGCGGCACGGACCGGCCGCCGGACGACGGTCCGGGGCACGTCGATGTCCATGCGCGGGTCGAGTTCGGTGAGATTCGCGGTCGGCGGCACCTCTCCCGTCTCCACGGAGAGCACCGTGCAGACCGCCTCGATCGCGCCCGCCGCTGCCAGGGCGTGGCCCGTGACCCCCTTGACGGAGGTGACGACGGGCTGACCGACGACCTCTCGGAGTACGGCCGCTTCGGCGGCGTCACCCCGGGGCGTGCCGGTCCCGTGGGCGTTGACGTGGTCGATGTCGGAGCCGGACAGACCGGCGTCCGCGAGCGCGCCGCGCAGGGCGAGGGCGAGCCCCCTGCCCTCGGGGTGCGGGGACGTGGGGTGATGGGCGTCGGCGGAGGCCCCGTACCCGGCGAGCAGTGCCCGTACGCGACCACCGCGGGCGCGGGCGTCCGCCTCGCGTTCCAGGACGACGACACCGGCTCCCTCGGCGATCACGAAACCGTCGCGGGTGACGTCGAAGGGACGCGACGAGGTGCTCGGGTCCGGAGCGGACGCGAGCGCGCCGAGGTTGGCGAAGCCGCTCACGCAGAGCGGGGTGAGCGGCGCCTCGGTGCCGCCCGCGATGGCGATGTCGCAGCGGCCGGCGAGGAGCAGGTCCCGGGCGGTGCCCAGGGCGGTGGCGCCCGAGGCGCACGCCGTGGAGACCGCCAGGCAGGGGCCCAGCGCGTGGAACTCGATGGCGACCTGGCCGGCCGCCATGTTGGGCAGGTACAAGGGCAGGAGAAGGGGCGGGACGGCGCGCGGTCCGTCCTGTGCGAAGGCCTCGTGGGCGTCGGAGAGCGAGGCGAGGCCGCCGGTCGAATTGCCCATGACGACCGCGACCCGCGTCCCGTCCCACGACTCCGGGTCGAGGCCGGCGTCGGCGAGGGCCTCCCGGACGGCGACCAGGGCGAACTGGGAGAACAGGTCGAGCCGGTGGGCCCGCCGCATCCCGAGGAGCTCCGCTCCGTCGAATCCGGGGACACGGCAGGCCGTCCGCGTCGTCGCCGTCTTCAGCTCCGGTACCTCGGCGGCCTGGGTGCCCCGGCCCTCGCGGATGACCCGCCACGACTCCTCGACGCCGATGCCGGCCGGGGTGACGAGCCCGAGGCCGGTGACGGCGACGGGCAGACTCACGAGGCGATTCCGGCGGCTCCAGCGACTCCGGCGACTTCCGACAGGAGGTCGGACAGCTCGCCGATCGTGTCGACGCGACTGATCGCGTCGATGTCGACGACGACGTCGAGGCGGTTCTCCGAGGCGACCGCGAACTCGGCGATGGCGAGCGAGTCCAGCTCCAGGTCCGCGAATGTCGACTCCCTGGTGATCTCCTCCGCGGGGCGCTGGACGATCTCGGCGACGATTCCTCTGACAGCCTCGAACATGCTGAATCCTTTTGCTGGAAGGGACGGAAATGCGAGCGGACAATGGCGACCCGTAATGCGGAGATTTTGTTTCCCGTGAATTCTCCGATGGGAAAAGGGCGTGGACACGAGTGAAGTTAACAGCGTGTCCAGTCGGGCGCGTGCAGGAATGCGCCGAGCGTGTGAAGAGTGCGGCAGGCGGATGGTGCGAGCGGAATTCCGCGACCAATCGGTCCAGTCGCATTTCACTCGACTCGGCCGAAGGCGTGATGTCCAGGTGAGCGGGTTTACGTGCCCCCGGCTCGGATAGTGATCATTTTCTGAGCCGGGAAGGGGATTTCCATGCCGCGCCTTTCGGGCCCACCGGATCTGGGTACGCGCTCCCGCGCCGCTGCCCGCAGTGCCCGCCTCGCCGTCACGTACCTCACCACCTTCGAGCTCCCGGCCCTGGCCCTCGCGCTCACCGGGCGCGCCGGGACCCGTGACACGGCGCTGGGGGCGTTCTCGGGCCTCGGCGCCCGTCTCTTCGGCGACGGGTTCCGCCGGGCGGGCATGTCCCTGGACGTGCCCGAGGACTTGCCGCGCCCGGCCGAGGACCGGCCTGTCGTCGTCCTCCTCCGCCACGCCGGAACCCTCAACTCCCACCTCCTGTTCCACCTGGCCACCGGAGTCCTGGGGAGGAGACCGGTCTGCCCCGGGCGACTCCGGGCCCTCACGGACCCGGCCGTCGGCCTGCTCGTCCGGCCCACCGAGGCGCGCCAGTTCTACTGGAACGAGGCAGGCCGGAAGCGGGCCCTTCAGTACGTCGCCGAGAGCGCCGCGACGCTCACCGCCGCCCAGGCCCTGGCCGTCTTCCCGGAGGGCACCAACATCACGGCCCGGCGCCGGGCCCGCGCGCTGGCCGAACTCCGCACGCGCGGGATGCACGCGCGCGCGGAGTGGGCAGCCGGGCTGCGGCATGTCCTGCCCCCGCAGCACGCCGGTGTCGTCACTGCCCTGCGCAAGGCCGTCGACGCGGATGTCCTCGTCGTCGGACATCAGGGTCTGGAGGACCTGGTGGGCTGGGCGTACCGCACCTGCTGCCCGCCCCGCGTCCCGGGCCGGGTCCGGGTGCACTGGTGGCACACCCCCGCTGCCGACGTACCCCGCACTCCCGCGAGAATCGCGGAATGGATCGACGCGCAGTGGGAGCGCATGGACGCCTGGCTCGACGCCCCGCTCCCTGCGGGCCTGCTCAGACCTGACCTGCCGGGGGCCGGAGCGGACTCAGCCGGACCGGGGTGCCGGGGCCGATGAACGGGAGGAGGGGCAGGTCGCGGGGGATGACGGAGCCGATCGGATTGACGGTGGGGTCCGGCGGCAGGTCCGTGCGGCTGATCGAGAGTTCGCCCCGGTAGCGGGGGAGCCGGTCGTTGCCGACGGTGAGCGTGCCGCGCGGGCGGTGAGCGGTGGCTCGTGCCGTGGGAGCGATCGGCAGCGCCGACAAGGCGGGGCGTGACCCCTCCAGGCGTACGAGTTGGGCGGCGGGGTCGGTCCGTTCGCGGTCCGGGACGCCGAGCCGGGCCCGTACCTCCGGCGAGGCGATCTCGTCCGTGACGCCGTCCGTGATGCTGTCTGAGCCGTCCTCTGCGCGGATGGTCAGATCCACCTCGCCCCGGGCGTGCCACGCCTCCCACTGGTCGGCGGTGCGCGGGGCGAGCGTGGGGTCGCCGACGAGGACCGCGTCGCAGCCGAGCGCGGCCAACTCGTGTGCGGCGGCGAGCGGGTGGCGCCCGCGGTGCGCCTCGACCGTGGGCAGCCCGGCGGCGACGGGCGCGCGGAGCACGCCGTCGCCGGGGACGAAGCCGACGGTACGGAAGCCGTGGCGCCGCCACATCGCGTTGCGCTCGGCCACCAGCTTGGCGGCGAGGCCGGTGTGGGTGCGCGGATAGAAGTTGTGCCAGGCCTCGACGCGGCCGGTGTCCAGGCCCTGGGCGAGGAGGCGTTCCAGCCAGGAGGGGGTGATGGTGGAGGCGTTGAGGCGTACGGGGATGTTCCGGGAGAGCGTGACGATGTCCTCGTCGGGCAGACCGAAGTCGATCCGGATCGCGTCGACCCCGAACGCGGTGATCCCCGCGGCGGTCGCCGGGGTGAGGCCGAGCGCGGGGAGCGCGTGCTGCGAGATGTCGACGGTGACGCGCAGGCCGTGCGCGTGCGCGAGAGCGGTGAGCTCCCGCAGGCGTACGGGGAAGGAGGCGCGGTCGTCCTCGGGCATGTGCAGCGAGATGAACGCGTCCGTCGCCCCGATCCGTAACGCCTGCCGACAGGCGTCCTCGGCCACGTCCTGATGGGCGAGGTAGAGCGAGACCCCGCTCGCGAAGGGAGAGGTGTCAGTCGAGGACATCGGGTTCCTTGCCGTGTCGGGGGTGTCGGGGAGGGAAGCCGGCCGCAGGAGTACGAGGAAGGGGCCGCGCGCCTACCCGGTCCGCTCGGGGCGGCGCCAGCGGGACGGGTTGTCGAGCAGCGGCCGGAGGGCGAGCTCGGCGGCGCCGCGTACGGCGGCGTCGGGGTCCTGCGTCACCCGGTACGCCGTTCCGCGGACGCGCGCGGCGACCGAGGCGGCCAGCGCCCGGTCCATGGCCTGCGGGGTCGCCGCGGCGAGCTGCCCGAGCAGTCCCGTGAGGACCAGGGCCCGCGGCCCGACGGTGTTGAGGGCGCCGACGAGCGCGACACCGAGACGCTCGGCCGCCGCTTCCAGGGCGGCGGGATCGCCGCCGTCCTCGTGCGCCGTCAGTACGGGGGCGAGCGCCTCGCCGCTCACGAAGAGCTCCAGGCAGCCCCGGGCCCCGCAACGGCACGGAGCTCCGGCCGGATCGACCGGTACGTGTCCCAGCTCCAGGGCCTCGGCGTCGCCGTCCGCGCCCACGAGTGCGGCGCCGACGCCGTCGTACTCGCCGACCACCACCAACGTACGCTCGCCGGGCTGTTCCCCGCAGAGGCCGACGGCCGTCGCGGAGGAGTCGCGCACCAGGCCGACCGACGCGGAGCCGACCGCCGCTCCGAGCCCGGGGAGCCGCTCGTCGAGGGCCTCGCCGACGAGGGCCGCCAGCGGGACCGGTCCCTCCCAGTCGAGGGAGAGGGACGTCAGGACGGTTCCGGTCGTGGTGTCGACCATGCCCGGGAAGGCGAGGACGACGCCCACGCACCGCTCGCGACGGGCGCCGAGGACCACGTCGGCGGCGTCGGCGATCCGCGCGGAGACCTCGTCGGCGCCCATGCCGAGGAGCGGCACGGTGTCGGTGTGCGTGGCCTCGCGCCGGCCGCCCAGCGCGTAGCAGACGGCCCGGATGCCGTGCGCCTCGATCTTGATCCCGACGGCCACGGGCCCGTCCTCGGCGGCGCTCAGGGTGACCGAGGGCCGCCCGAGGCCGGCGGTGCGGTGCTCGCCGAGCTCGATGAGCCCGGCGGCGGCGAGCCGCTCGGCGGCCACGCCGGCCGCGCTGCGCGCCAGACCGGAACGGTTGGTCGCCTCCGCGCGGGAGAGCGGACCGTACCGGTGGACGACGGAAAGCAGGCGGGCGGTCGCGGGGAGGGGTGCGGGTGGCGTGCTCACCGTTCACCTCCTCACGCGAGACTCCACAAGGATTTGTTCTTCTAAGAATAAAGCCTGGGCGAGCTCTGCGCGACGCGCCACAGCCTGCGCGGCAGATCCCCTTCCTCGAACGGGTGCACCTCGTCGAGCGTCCAGCCCTCGGCGAGCGCGTCGACGAGCTGCCGCGAGAAGAAGTGGACGGCGAAACCGCCGTGCTCGTGGATGTCGTCCCCTTGCGGCACGCCGCCGCCGTAGTGGGCGTCGCCGGTGTGCCGCACGGTGTAGACGAAGGTCCCGCCGGGCCGCAGCACGCGGCGGACCTCACCGACGAGCGCGTGGATCTCCCGCGTCGACAGGGCCATGCACAGCAGCATGTGGGCGAAGACCGCGTCCACGGACGCGTCAGGGAAGGGGAGAGGATCGCGTACGTCGTGGACGGCGGTGCTCACCCGCTCGGCCAGGCCCTCCGCCTCGGCCGCCGCGCGGAGCCGGCCCAGGCCGACGGGGCTGAAGTCGGTCGCCTGGACCGCGAACCCCTCGCGGGCGAAGAACAGGGCGTCGCGCCCGTGCCCCGCGCCCAGCTCAAGGACCCGCTCGGCCCCGGAGGCGCGGAAGATCCGCGCCGCGTGGACGGCGGGGGCGGAGGGCTCGGAGCCGTACATGCCGGGGTGGGCGGTGTACGTGCTCTGCCAGTGCGCCCGCTGCGCGGCTGCCAGGCCCTGGCCGCCCTCGCTCGTCCGCCTCGTCTCGTTCACCCCACTCACGCTACGGCCTTCGCGATCAGCGCGGCGGCCTCGGCGGGCGTCAGGTGCGTGGTGTCGACGACCTCCGCCTCCGCGTGCAGCCACGTCCGGGCCGCCTCGGCGTACGGCTCCAGGTACTGGAGCCGGAACGGCGAGTCCGGGCCGACGACGGTGTCGCCCGCGATCCGCGCCCGCAGCGTCTCCTGGTCGGCGTGGAGCACGAAGTGCCGTACCGGAATGCCGTACCGCGCGAGACCCGCGCTGATCTCCCGCCAGTACTCCTCGACGAGGACGGTCATGGGTATCACCAGCGTGCCGCCGGTGTAGTCGAGCACCTGCCGCGCGGTCTCGACGACGAGCGGCCGCCACGGCGGCCAGTGCTGGAAGTTCGTGGTCCGGGGCAGCCCCGGCGTGATGTCCATGAGCGTCTCGCCGACCTTCTCGGCGTCGAGCACCCGCGAGTCCGGGATCAGCCGTTGGACGAAGGCGCTGGTGGTCGTCTTCCCGGCGCCGTGGGTTCCGTTGAGCCATACGATCATGGCGCCCCAGCCTAGGCGACGAGGCGGCCGGCACGGTGTCGAGCTGTCCCCGCTCCGAGCTCGGCCGGCGAGCAGCGCGCCTCGGTGACGACATTGGCGGAGCCGGAGGGGGGCCAGTAGCTTGCGGGACCGTCAGGGGCGGGTCTCCGCCACCTCCCGCTTGAGGATCTTCCCCGTCGCCCCCTTGGGCAGCGCGTCCACCAGCCAGACGTGACGCGGGTACTTGTACGCGGCGACCTGCTCCCGCACGAACGCGCGCAGCTCCTCCGGCGTGACCGAGGCCCCGGGGCGCAGCGCCACGGCCGCGCCGACCTCCTCCCCGAGGACCTCGTCCGGCAGGCCTACCACCGCCGCCTCGGCGACGGCCGGATGCTCGTACAGGACCTCTTCGATCTCCCGGGGATAGACGTTGTAACCGCCGCGGATGATGAGGTCCTTCTTGCGGTCGACGATGGAGTAGTAGCCCTCCTCGTCGACGCGGGCCAGGTCCCCGGTGAACAGCCAGCCGTCCCGTATCGTCTCGGCGGTCGCCTCGGGGCGGCGCCAGTACCCCTTCATGACGTTGTGCCCGCGCACGCACAACTCCCCGACGCCGTCGCGGACATCGGCCAGCCGCATCTCGACTCCCTCGATCGGCGTGCCGATCGAGCCCGCCTTGCGCGGCCGGTCCGGGTGGTTGAAGGAGGCGACGGGGGAGGTCTCCGACATCCCGAACCCCTCCAGGACCGCGCACCCGAAGGCCTTCTCGAAGCCGTGCAGGACCTCGACGGGCAGCGACGAGCCGCCCGACGCGCACAGCCGTAGCGACGAGACGTCGTAGGCGTCCGCCCCCTGGGCGTGGACGCCCAGCATGGCCGCGTACATCGTGGGCACGCCCGCGAACAGCGTGACCCGACGGTCCTCGATCGCCTTGAGGGCGAGCGCGGGCTCGAAGCGGGGCAGCAGGGTGAAGCGGGCGCCGACGCTGATCGCGGTGTTCATGGCGACGGCCTGGCCGAAGGCGTGGAACAGCGGCAGACAGCCCAGGACGACGTCGTCCGCGGTGAGGTCGAACAACGACGTCGCGGCGATCTCGGAGTTGCGGATCAGGTTGGTGTGGGTGAGCTCGGCGCCCTTGGGCAGGCCCGTCGTGCCGGAGGTGTAGAGGATCACCGCGGTGTCCTCGTCCTCGCCGGCCGGCCGTGTGACCGGGACGGTGTGGTCGGCGAGCAGCTCGGTGAGCGAACCGGGCGCGACGGGGACGACGTCGGTGGCGCCGCCGGCGGCGCTGTTGCCCGCCGCCACCTCGGCCACCAGCGACTCGTGGGCGAAGAGGAGGGCGGCACCGGAGTCATGGAGGTAGTGCGCGATCTCCCGTGCCTTGAGGAGCGGGTTCATCGGCACGACGACCGCCCCGGCCCGCAGGGCTCCGTAGTAGAGGACCGGGAACTCCAGGAGGTTGGGCAGCATGACGCCCACCCGGTCCCCGGGCCGGATGCCACGGGCGGTGAGGAACGCGGCGGTCCGTCCGGCGAGTTCGTCGAGGGCCGCGTAGGTCAGCGACGCGTCGCCGAGTTCGACCGCGACGCGGGAGCCGTGCAGGGCCGCGCTGCGGCTGAGGAACTCCGAGAGGTTCACGAAGGGGTCCTTCCGAGGGGAGCGGGAACGAAGGGGGCGCGGGACGAGCGTGTCAGCCCCGCAGCGCGGAGGAGAAGATGCCGGGGAGCCGTGCGACCGAAGGAGCCGCGGTGAAGCGGGTGAACCGCTCCAGAGTCGTGGCCCCGGTGCGGTTGGTGACGAAGTACGGCGGCCGGGGAGACAACGACGCCGAACCGGTGAACAGGCCCCGGGGGGCGGGAGCGAAGGGAGCGCGCAGCACGGTCTTCTCGATGTCGTCGTCGGCCAGCATGAAGGCGTTGTGGACGAACCCCACACCGCTGCCGATGTCCTGCCGGGTGTGCCCGGGGTAGGCGCCCCAGGGCGTGTACCCGAGCAGGAAGCCGATGGCGGACCAGCAGTTGACGCCCACCGTGCCGTAGCGCAGCTCGGCGACGGCCGCGTCGACCTCCGCGCGGTGCGCCTTCTCGGTCCGGGGGTGGACGAGAAGCGTCGCACCGAGCGTGCCCGGGAGACGGTCGTTGGCGAACGCGACGGCCTCGCGGAGAAACGCTCCGGGGGTGGCGCCCGGGAGGCGCACGACCCCCAGGGCGCTGGCGAAGACCTCGTCGCTGAGCATCATGTCGCTCGTGCCGTCGTCGACGGTCACGTCGGGTACGAGGAGCCGTGCGTCGCCGTCACCGTGGCTCTCCGCCTCGGGGTGGGCCGCACGCACGGCGGCGAGGCGCAGGTCGGCGCCCGGGTAGTAGTCGGTACGGGCGGGCAGTTCGCGCAGGATCCGGCGGATCTCGGCGAGGAGCCGGTCGGACCCCTCCCAGTCGCGGGGAAGAACGAGGATCTGGCTGGCGACGCAGTTGTGACCGGAGTTGTTCAGCTTGCTGGTGACGATGTGCTCGGCCTGGAAACGGTAGTCCGCGGCGGACCACGGGCCCGGCACCACGACGCAGGGGCTGACCCCGCCGAGTTCACTGCTGAACGGCTTCGTGTTCCGCGGCGTGTCCGCCCTGCGGCGCTCATCGGCCCCCTCGTCCGTGCCCCAGACGATCGCGTCGTGCGTGCGGTCGCTGCCGGTGACGTGGATGGCGTCGACCCCCTCGTGGTCGGCGAGGTACGCGCCCTCGGCGGCGCCGCCGTCCACGAAACGCACCCAGCCGCGGTCCCCGAACTCGGCGAAGACCCGTTCGAAGGCGGGGCGCAGATAGGCGTTGACCGGGTTCATCTTGGCGAGGACGACCTGGCCCTCCACGTACAGCTTGTGCAGGATGTCCAGCGCGGTGATCGCCGCGACGTTCCCCGCGCCCAGGACCAGCGCGACACCGGCGTCCGCCGTGCGGCCGCGGTAGAGCCCGGCCGCGCGCGTACGGACCCGGTCCGGTGTGGTGCCCGGACGGGTCCACACCCTCGCCGTGAATCCGTTGAGGAGCAGGGTGTCCCAGCCGGTGGCGGGGAAGACGTCGACGACCGTGCGACCCCTGACCTCCCGCACGGCACGGCTGTCGACGGGCTCCTTGCCGGCGGCGATGCGGCGCAGCACCCGCAGGTAGGCGCTCGCGGTCTGCGCCAGGGCCCACGGGGCGCCCGCCCAGTCCTCGGCGGCCCACGGCGAGTCGGGGCCGTACCCCTTGGCGCGGGCGGCCGAGGCGACCATCGACGAGGCCTCCTCCGCGACACGCGGCAGCAGGCGTTCCAGCAGGGCGATCCGCTCGGCGAGCGGGGTGGCCGCCCACGTGTGCGCCCCCTGCCGCAGCTCGGCGACGGCGGCGTCCAGCGACTCGGCGCCGAGAACGGACGGACTCATGGTCGTACTCCTTGAACGGACCGCGCGCGGACGCGGATCAGGAAGGGCGAGGAAGGGCGGTCAGGCATCGGCGGTGGCGGTCGCCGTAGCGGGGGCGTCGGTGTCGGCATCGGCATCGGCATCGGCCTCGGTGTCGGCCCCGACACGGGCCGCGTCGCGGGCCGGGTCGACGAGGACGAAGGCACAGGCGGCCCCGACGAGCAGCAGCACGGCGGAGACGAGGATCGCGGTCTGGTACCCGGCGGGCCCCTGGGCGTCGACCATCCGGCCGACGACGGTCGGCGCGATGAGCCCCGCGGTGGTCACCACCGCGTTCATCGTGCCGAGTGCGCCGCCGCGACGGGAGGCCGGTGCGAGCTCGGCGACCGTGGTCACGGCGACGGTGGCGAACGACCCGCCGAAGCCGAAACCGACGACCAGCAGGGCGGTCTTCGCCCCGGTGCCCTCGGCGAGCGGAACGGCCAGGAAGGCGAGCGCGCCCACGAGGAGCAGCGCGGCCCCCACCCGGCCACGCGCCCAGCGGCTCCCCACTCCGCGCCGCATGAGCCACCCTGTCAGGGCGGCCTGACCGAGCAGCACCACGGCGCCCAGTGCCCACGGCAGGGCCACCAGCCGTCCGGCGGCCTCGGGCGAGTGGCCGAGCCCGTTCTTGAGGTAGGACGGCAGCCACACGAGCATGAGGGCCACGCCCCAGTAGCTGGTGAAGTACGCGGCGGTGGTGCCGATCCACGTACGACTGGCGAAGACACGCCGGTACGCGGGCCATGCCCGGGAGGCGGAGCTTACGGGCGACGGACCGGCGTCGCGCGTACGGGTGCCACGCGTACGGGCTTCGATGCCGTCGCGGTACGGTCCGTCGGCGCCGCACACCAGCCACCCCGCGGACCACACGAGTCCCAGTGCCGCGACCACCCAGAGGGCGGCACGCCAGCCGTGGTTCTGGATGACCCAGGACAGTCCCGGCGCGGCGGTGACCACGCCGAGGGTGACGCCCAGGGTGACCAGGGCCCCGGGGAGGTTGCGCCGGTCGTTGGGGAACCAGGAGAGGGCGGCCTGTTGGGCGACGGGGAAGGCCGGGCCCTCGGCGGCGCCGAGCACGACGCGGGTGCCGATGAGGACGGCGAGCCCGCCCCCGAGGGCTGCGGGCACCTGCGCCACGGACCACATCAGGGCCATGGCGAGGAGCAGCCACCTCAGGGGCAGCCGGTCGGCGAGCAGTCCGACGCCGGCCGCCGCGACGGAGAACAGCAGGAAGAAGGCGCTGTTCGCCAGGCCGAAGTCGGTGGCGGACAGGCCGAGATCGGAGCGGATCTCGTCGGCGGCGAGGCCGAAGACGGCCTTGTCGGCGAAGTTGATCATCATGAAGACGACGAGCATGCCGGTGACGACCCAGGCGCGGACGCCGGGGCGAGAGGCCGGTCGGACGGCCCGCGCGAGGGGCGGGACCGAGGTGTCGGGGGCTGCCACGGAGACCTCCGGGGAAGGGATGACGGGGGCGGGCGCGTGTGCTCGGGGATCGGCGGTCAGGACAGGGGGCGGCCCGCGACGGCGATGCGCTCCATGACGCGCCGCTGCGGGTAGTAGTCGTTGATCGCGTAGTGCTGGACCGCGATGTTGTCCCAGATCGCGATCGAGTCCGGCTGCCAGCGGAAGCGCACCTGGTACTCGGGGATCCGCGCCTGGAGGACGAGCTCGTCGAGCAGTTCGCGGTTCTCCTTCTCCGAGAGCCCGACGACGTGCGTGGTGAAGGGCTCGTTGACGTAGAGCACCTTGCGGCCGGACACCGGGTGGCGCACGACCACGGGGTGCTCGACGGCGGGCAGGGACTTCCGGAAGTGGGCGATCTGTTCCGGCGTCATGGTCGATCCCCAGCTGGGAACCCAGTCGTGCACCGCGGTGAGTCCGTCGATCCGGGCCTTGAGCTCGTCGGAGAGGTTGTCGTACGCGGCCCCCATGTCGGCCCACATAGTGTCGCCGCCGGACGGGGGCGTCTCGACGGCCCGCAGGACGGAGCCGAGGGCGGGCGCGGCCATGAACGAGTGGTCGCTGTGCCAGATGTTCTCCTGGCCGACGGCCGTGGCGTCCTTGGCGAGCCGGGAGACGCCGGCGGTCTCGCTCGCGGGGAAGAAGGGGTTGGCCTCCGGCACGCCCCACACGGCCGCGAGGGCGAGGTGGTGCTCGGGGGTGAAGTCGTGCTGGCCGCGGAAGAAGACGACCTTCCACTCGAGCAGGGCCTGACGGAGTTCGGTGGCGAGTTCCTCGCCGATCGGCCGGGTCAGGTCGGCGCCGGTGATCTCGGCGCCGATGTGCGGGGTGAGCGGAGTGATGTCGATCCGCTGGTACGCGAAGGGCTCGGCGCCCGGGGCGGTGCGCTCCAGGGTGCGCCTTCCGTAGCGCAGCAGGGGCTTGTCGAGGACCGGCTGGGGCTGGGTGGCGGACATGGCCATGGGATACCTCCACAGTGACGACGGCGACGACGGTGGTGACGGCGACGACCGGGAATTCGTTACTGGGAGTATCGATATGAGAATGTGCGAGGGCAAGGGGTATGCCAGGGTCAGTTTCGACAGGGTGTGGGACGCCCTCGGATCAAGGCTGGACGGCCACGCCGCGCGCGATCAGCTCGACCACCGTGTCGACCAGCGTGGCGTCGGGAGCTTCCATCTCCCCGACCAGGCGGAACACGAGAGGCGCGGCCACCATCGTGGCCACGGCGCGGACATCGGCGTCCGGCCGCACGTCCCCCCGGGCGATGCCCCGGTCGAGGATGGCGCGGGTCTCGCTCATGACGCGGGCCGAGTAGGCGCCGTACGCGCTCCGCACGGCCCCCGCCTCGGCCGCCGCCCCGATGACCGCGGCCATCAGCCGGTCGATTCCGGGCGCCCGGTACGCCTCCGCGCGGGCTTCCAGCACGAGCCGCAGCTCGGCACGGAAGTCGCCCAGGTCCGGGACGGACAGCTGACCGACGCGCGACTCGGCCGCGGCGATGAGCAGATCCTGCTTGGTGGGCCAGCGCCGGTAGATGGCGGGCTTGCTGACCTCGGCCCGCTGGGCGACCGCGTCCATCGTGACCGAGGCGAGGCCGGTCTCGGCCACCAGGGCGACGACGGCGTCCAGCACCGCCCGGTCCACCCGCTCCTCGCGCGGGCGCCCCGGTCCAGGCCGCCGCCCTTCCTCGCGTCCCCGCATCCCAGCCATGTGCCGAGGGTACGCGGGCGGTCGCCGCCACCGACGACCAGGGCGGCCGGCGTGGGACGCGCATCTAGGACCTCATCTGACCTGGTTCGCCTCTACCGTCGTCTTCTCAGCCGGAAACGACGGAGGGACGAGAGCCATGAACCGCACCGCACCCGAGGGCTACACCAGCGTCGCGCCGTGGGTGGTTACCGACGACACCGGCGCACTGCTCGACTTCATCACCGCCGCCTTCGGCGGCGAGGAGCTCGCGCGGGTCCCGGTCGAGGACGGGACCATCGGCCACGGCGAGATCCGTGTCGGCGACACGGTCGTCCTGGCCTTCGACCGACGGCCCGACTGGCTGGTCATGCCGTCGCTGCTCCGGGTGTACGTCCCCGACGCGGACGCCGCCATGGCCGCCGCCGTCGCCCACGGGGCGCAGGTGGTCACCGAGACGATCGACAGCGCGTGGGGCGACCGCGGGGGACGTGTACGGGACCCGTTCGGCAACATCTGGTGGGTCACCAGCCGGGTCGAGGACGTCGCACCGGACCAGGCATGGCAGCGCATGTCCGAGCCCAAGTACGCTGACGCGATGCGCCTGGCGCAGGAGACCCTGGACGCCGAACTGAGCGGACGGGAGTCGGGCACCGCGAGCGCCCCGAGGCGCCCGGCCTCGTAGCCGTAGCCGTGGCCGTAGCCGGGACTGTGGGCCGCTCATGGCCGGTGCGGCACCCACGGCCCCTCGCTCCCGAAGCTCCTGCGGAACACCGTGCCCGGCGTCGCGAACGCCACCTCCAGCGCCGCGCGCTCGATGGTGGTGCGCGCCGGGCGCCTGGGAACGTTCCGGTAGCCGCAGGCGCGCAGAAGACCGGTGGCCGACGTCCAGCCGTCCGCCGCCGCCACCCCTTCGTCGCTGGCGCCTACCGAGGACGTCAGACTGGGTGCATGTCCGCAGCGGAACTCGATCATGGCCCCCGCACACTGTCGCCCGCGAGTTCGGGCGAAATCCTCGACCGGCACGGCCTTCGGTGGACGAAGAGCAGAGGTCCGCTGGACGTCCGCCTGGCGAAGCGTCTGGTGAAGGGTGCGGACGAGATGATCATCGGGGAGGGGGCGGGGGAGACCCTGCGCTCCGTGCCCGCCGAAGGCCGCGCCGAGGCGTGGGCCCTGATCAAGCGCGAGCTTCACCCCGCCGAACACTGGCGGTACCGGGCCTTCGACTTCCGCTCCGAGGACGGCCGCGTCCTCCTCTACGTGGAGGAGTCCTGCTGAGGCGTTCCGGCGGCTCGGGGATTGCTCAGGATTCCTCGGTCGCGGGTGTGCCGGGAGTGCCGGGGGTCCTGGTGACCGACGCCGTTCGTCGGCGCCGGTAGAGCACCGTCCCGCACACCGCGAGGGCGAGGAGCGCCACGGCGGCCACGCCGAGGGCCGTCTGCTCGGCGAAGAGGCGGCCCAGGACCGCGAGCACGCCGAGACCGGCGGTCGCGTAGATCAGCGCCCACGCGGCTCCGCCGAGGAACAGGGCGGGGAGGTACCGGCGCAGGGGCATGCGCATCGTGCCGGCGAGGAAGTTGGCGGCGGTCTGGAAGCCGACGGTCAGGAAGGAGACCGCCACCACGGGCGATCCCCACCGCTGGATCGCCTGCTCGACGCGCTGGAACTTCGGCGAGGTCATCCGGGCGGCGAACCGGCTGCGCCGGGCCCCGGCGGCGGTGAGCCACCCGAGCGCGAACGTCCCGCCCGCGCGGAGGAGCACGATGGCGTAGAGGGTCGCCGCGGTGATCGCGATCTTGCTCATGACGCCTCGTCCTTGTTCCGTCCTGTGGGTGCGGCCTGGGGTCCCCGGGAACCCGGCCCCGCGCCGAACTGTCAGGCAAGGCTAGCCTAACTGCGCTTGCGCGTGGAGAGGGCGTCCCCGGCCGTGGGCGCCGGTGCCCACGGTGTCACCGCGCCGCCCGGGTGCGAAAGGGGCCGAAAGGCCCATGAATCGTCCGGCTCAGCGCCAGATCGCCTGCGCGGAGTCGAGCTGGACCCAAGTGATCGGGTTGCCCGTGTTCGCGCCGTAGATGGTGACGGAACCCGCGGGGTTGATCTCGAAGCGGCAGGCGTTGATGCCCTGGCTGTTGTTGCGGGGCACGGTGGCGCGTACGTACCAGGTCGGGAGGGGGAAGCCGGCCGGCAGGGTGGCGATCTTGGTGTCGGCGGTCCAGGAACCGGTGATCTGGCCCCGGGCCTGGAGGAACGCGGTGCCGGCGATCGTGACGACGCGGACCTGAGGCGTCGCCCCGGCGGTCGGGGTGATGCCGGGCTCCAGGGCGAGGTCGACCCACGGGTCGGCCGTGACGCCGGCCTCGGCGGCAGCGGCGGGAGCGGCCGTGGCGAGACCGCCGACGGCGAGCCCGGCGGGGAGGGCGAGGGCGGCACCGAGGATGCTGCGCCGGTTACGGGACTGGGGCTGGGACACGAGTACTCCTCAAGAACACAAGGACAGGGGGCAGACGAGGGACAAGCCGGGGGCTAGCTCCAGGCGGCGCTGAAGCTGTCGAGCTGGACCCAGGTGATGACGTTGATCGACCGGCCGCCGTAGAGACGCAGCTCGCGGTCCGTCCCCGCCTCGACGCGGGCGGCCGCGTACCCGCCGTTGTTGTTGCGCGGCACGCCGGCGCGCGCGGTCATGCTCGGGGTGAGGGAGTCCGGGAGGTAGCCGATGACCGCGTCGGCGTCGAAACTGCCCTTGATCCCTCCGCTCAGCTGGAGCGTGGTGGTGCCGGCGACGCTGATCAGCCGCCCCCGGGGAGCGTTCTGGTCGACGCTCACCCCGGACGCGAGGGTGATCGGCTGCCAGTCGGTGAGCACCTTGACCCCGTCGACCTCGGGAGCGCCGGACAGCGACAGGATCGTGCAGGTGCGCGGACCCGGATCCTCGCAGGCGAAGCCGAAGTGCAGGTACGGTACGCCGCCGCGGACGGACACGTTCATGCCCTCGGCCTCGCGCCACGGCAGGCCGGGCCCGGCGGTGATGTGCCGCCGGTCGAGGATGGCGCCGGTCGCCCAGTCGATGGCGGTGATGTACGTGTTCCCGGGGAGCGGCACCGCGCCGAGGCTCTTGCCCTGGAGCGTGTAGAGGACGCCGGCGTGGGACGCGTACCCCTGGAAGTCGGTGCCCTCCGGCGGCAGCGTCACGGAGAGGCGCTGGAGCGGGACCCATTCGCCCGCCGTCGCCTTGGCGAGGTCGTACCGGTCGAACGTCATGACCCCGCTGAGGTTGAAGCGGAGGACGAGCTCGTTGGCGCTGCGGTCGATGGTCGGGGTGACGCCGCGGGCGTTGGCGGTCGGCCGGTACGGGGTGGTGTGCGCCGTGCTGCCGTAGTCCAGGATCGTGCCGGAGGCGAAACGGAAGCTGGTGACGGCGGTGCCGAAGCCGTCGTTCTCGCCGTTCGGGGAGGAGGCCGTCTCCGTCCACAGCCAGACGACGCCGTTCCGGTTGTCCACACCGAGGTTGACGCCGTGCCCGAAACCGCGCAGGTACATGTACCCGGTGATCGCCCCGGACGGACTGAGCCGGGTCACGCACAGGTCGCCGTTGGTGCTGCGCGTGGCCCACGGCAGGGCCTCGGCCTCGCCGGCGAGCCTGAGGCCGCCCTCCATGATCTGGAGCACGTAGATCTCGCCGGTGACCGGGTCGATGCCGAAGGACTGCATGACCGTGGCGTTCTGCAGCGGGCGCCGGTGGAGCAGCTTGCCCACCGGGCCCGCGATGTCGATCGGACTGATGACGGCGGTACTCAAGGGCGGCACTCCTGGTGGGTGGTTGCGGCGGGTCTCCGGCGACGCGCCCGCGCCACCCCGCGAGGCGGGCGCGGACGTGGACGCGGCTTCGGACCGGACCAGCCGGAGTGTGCCAACCCGTCGGCCGCGCCGGGGAATTCACCGGTAACTCGCCGGCATCGCCGCGGCCGGCGCCACGTGGAGCGTGAGCGAGGGACCCCCCGCGTGCCCAGCGCCGCCTCCGTTCAGGCCTGACCGGTCTCGAAGCGGCTGACGCGACCGTCGGAGACGGTGAACCGCCACGCGGTGCGCATCGAGCCCCATGTGTCGTTGCGGTAGTCCGCGACGAGGGAGCGTCCGCCGTCGGACTCGGACTCGACATCCATGTGCCCACCGGACGAGAAGATCTCCCGTTCGGTCCAGTCGTTCAGGTCACGCTCCGAGCCGTCGTCGGACATCGTCGCGCCAGGGGTCAGCGCCGCATGAAAGGCCGCGCGGTCACCGGAGTTGAGGGCGATGACGAAGGCGCGAACGGCGGGGTCGGTGAGCTGCTCGGGCGGGATCACGGTTTCTCCTCGATGGCGTTGCGGTCAGTAGGCGTGGCGTACGGCGGCGATCAGTTCCTCGGGCGTGGAGTCGGCGAACAGTTCGGCCTCCGCGCGGCGCACCGCGCCGATGGCCTCGAAGAGGGGATCGCCCAGCGCAGAGCGGAGCACTTCGGAATCCTGGAAGCGCTTGAGCGCCTCGGGCAGCGAGGGCGGCAGGCGGTCGACCGACGGCAGATGCGCTGGATCCCCGGCGACCGGTGACGGAAGCCGCAGCCCGTCCCGTACCCCCGCGAGCCCTGCCGCGATTACGCAGCCGGTGACCAGATAGGGGTTCGCGGCCGGGTCGAAGCACTTCACCTCGGCGTTGGCGGTGTACGGGTCGTCCGACGGCCCCGGAATGAACCGGAGCGCGGCCTCGCGGTTCTCCACGCCCCAGCAGTGGAAGGCCCCCGCCCAGTGGCTGGGCCGCAGCCGCAGGTAACTGGCGGCGCTGGGCGCGCCGATCGCCATCAGGGCGGGCAGCTCGCGGAGCACTCCTGCGAAGAACGCCTCGGCGTCCCGGGTCATGCCGGCGGCGCCGGGCCCCTCACGGCACAGGTTCCGGCCGTCGTGCCACAGACTCGTGTGCAGGTGCCGGCCGTTGCCGAGCGCGCTCGCGGTCGCGACCGGCGCGAACACCGGCGTCAGGCCGTGGCGCAGGGACACCGCCCGCACGGTCTCCCGGACGAGGACGGCCAGATCCGCCGTCGTCACCGGGTCGGCGGGCGCCACCGACAGCTCCATCTGGCCCGCCGCGTACTCGGGATGGACCTGCATCACGGGCACGTCCTGGTCCCGCAGGGTACGGAGGACGTCGGCGAGGTACGCGGACAGGTCGACCAGCCGCGTCATCCCGTACGCGGGGCCGGCGGTCGGGTAGGCGGGCGTACCGCCACCGCTGTCCCCGGTCTCCCGCAGGACGACCCACTCCGTCTCGAAGCCCATCCGCACGTCGAAACCGGCGGCGCGGGCCTCCTCGGTCATCCGGCGGGCGAACTGCCGCTGGCAGCACGGATGCGGCTCGCCCTCCTGGTCGTGGCGGTCGGCGGGCGCCCACGCCCACCCGGGCTGCGCGGCGAGCGCGGTGAGACGACCGAGGTCGGGGTGGAGGCGCAGGTCGCCGTCAGGCCCGCCGACGTACCTGCTCTCGGTGATCGAGTCGTCGAGGAGGAAGACGTCGAACACCGGCGACATCCCGACCCCGCGCTCCACCGCCTCGGGAAGCCGCTCGACCGGCACGCCCTTCACCCGGGTGATGCCGCTGTTGTCGACCCAGGTCATGGCCACGCCGTCGATGCCGGACGCGGCCAGCCGGACCGCCTCCGCCCGGACCTGCGCTTGGGCCTGCGCCTGGACCTGCGCGCCGATCGGGAGGACATCGTCGTTCGTTCCGTCGCTCATCGCCGTCCCCAAGCCCTGACTTGCCCGTGTACCCGTACGCGGGCAAGTCTAGGTGACGCACAGTGGTGGTGATATCACACTCCGCGTTGGGTGTCCTCAGGCCGGCTTGCGCCACACCGAGATGTGCTTGGTGGAGTCCTGGGTGAACGGGGAACCCTCCCAGTCCGCCACGCGCTGTTCGAGCTCAAGGCCCGCGAGCCGCGCCATCAGGTCGAGCTCGGCGGGCCAGGCGTACCGGTGCCGGGAGTTCTCGCGGCGGTACGTGGCGTCCTCCCCGTCTCCCTCCCGGGTGAGGTGGTGCGAGACGAGGATCTGCTCGACCAGGTCGAAGGTGTCGAAGCCGATGTGTCCGTCGGACACGTCGAACGGCACCGCGAGCTGGGTGGGAGGGAGGAGTCGCAGAGGCGGTACGCCCAGTTCGATGACGAACCGGCCACCGGGCTCCAGATGCCGTGCGGCGTTGCGGAAACACTCGACCTGCTCGTCCTGGGTGAGCAGGTTCGAGATGGTGTTGTAGACGAGATAGACGAGGGTGAACTCACCCGGGACGACGGTCGTGGCCATGTCCCCGAGGACCACCGGGAGCGTGTCCTCGTCGGTCTTACGGCGCAGCACCGCCGCCATGTGCTCGGAGAGTTCGATCCCCACGACCGGGACGCCGCGCTCCCGGAGCGGGACCCCCACCCGCCCGGTCCCGATGGCGAACTCCAGCGCGCGGCCGTCACCGGCGAGCTTGGCGAGCAAGTCGAGAGTCGGTGCGAGGAAGTCCTCCGAGGAGGAGCCGGCCTCCTCGGCGTCGTAACGTTCGGCGGTCGCGCGGGTCCACAGCTCACTGCTCGTCATGAACGGCCACTCTTCCGATGCGTGACGGGCTTTGTCGACGCAATTACGGGCTCCAGCCGCATCTGCTGGGCCGGCCAGGGCGCCGGCTCGGTCCGGCCGAACCAGACCCGCACGTCCTCCCCGGTCCTGACGGGCAGACGGGGGAAGTCGTTCTCGGCGTGCTCCGTACGGTGCAGCGCGTGGTCCGGGCCGAGGCGCTCTGCCGCGTACGCGTCGAACGCGGCCGGGTCGTCGGGGTGGGCGATCGTCGCGAACACCTCGCGCGCGCCCGGCTGAGGCAGGAAGTTCGGGCCGCGCAGCAGCAGGACGTTGTCGCTGTCGATCATGGTGGCGTTGGCGGCGTCGCGGTGCTCAAGCCAGACCGGCCCGGTGTAGAACGCCTCCAGTGCCCGCCGGCGGTGCGCCATGTCGGGGAACGCGCGCATCCAGACGAAGCGGTCCGGATCGTCCAGGTCGCGGAACCGGCCGCCGAGGGTGATGCCGACCTCCTCCTGGCCGGTCACGAACTCGCGCTCGAACAGCTCGATCAGCTCGTCACGGGTGCCGGGATGCAGGGTGTACTGGCGGAGTTCGACGATGCTCATGCGGTGGTTGTTGTCCATGGAGAGCACGCTAGGACGGGTTCACTGACACCTTCTGTCAGTGGATATCGCCGGATCCGGCGGACCGGTGCGCTCTGGTCCGCCGGTCGCCCGTGCCCGACGATGGGGCCATGGATGCCACGCATGCCACGGAGCGGAAACTGACCCGTCAGCAGGCCTCGGAGGCGGTCGAGGAGCACGGCTGGCGCTACCTCCTCGGCGCGCTGCAGACGGCGGTCGCGGCCGGGACGTCGGTGGAAGCGGTCCGCTTGGCGGCGGACGCGGTCGCGGTGTGCGGCGACGACGCGGACGGTCATCTCTGGATCGACGTCCGCCCTGGCCGGGTCGTCCTCACTCTCCAGTCGCTGGAACACGCGACGGTCACCACGCGGGATGTCGAGCTCGCGATCCGCATCTCCGCCGCCGCCGTCGCGGCCGGCCTTCAACCGGAGCCGGGACCGGGAGGGCTGGCAGCGGGACCGGACACCTCGCGCTCCGTCCAGATCCTGGAGATCGCCCTCGACGCCCTGGACATCGCAGCGATCCGGCCCTTCTGGAAAGCGGTCCTCGGGTACGAGGACGAGGCCGGCGCCGAAGGTGCCGAGGATCCCCTCGTCGACCCGCTCCGGCAGGGCCCGGCCGTCTGGTTCCAGCGGATGGACCGCGCGCGTCCGCAGCGCAACCGCATCCACCTCGACATCAGCGTTCCCCACGACGAGGCGCCTCGACGGATCGACGCGGCACTCGCCGCCGGAGGGCGGCTCGTCTCCGCGGCCGCCGCCCCCGCCTTCTGGGTGCTCGCCGACCGGGAGGGGAACGAGGTCTGCGTCACCACGTGGCAGGGGCGCGACCCCGTCGAATGAGGCGTCCGGGCGCGGGAGGACTCCGCCCGGGTGGTCAGAAAGCCGGCGTCCCCTGCCGCAACAGGAACTCCTCGGCGGCGCGCGCACCCCCTTCGCTCCTGTTCTGGGTGGAGTGCCCCGCCCCGGGCAGTACGACGAGTTCGGCCTTCGGCGTCACCGCCGCCAAGTCCCGCGCCCATCGCACGGGCGTCGAGAGGTCCCGGTCGCCGGCGAGGAACAGGACGGGCATGGTCAGGGTGTGCCCGGGCGCGGCCCGGTGGGGGCGTGACGCGGGCCAGGGCAGACAGGTCCGGGGGATGCCCTGGGCACCGGCCGTCTCGCGCTCGAACGGCCACACCGTGGCCGGTCTGATCCGCTGGACGGCCCGCTTGAGGGCGCGCTCCCGCCCCTCGACGGGCGCCGAGGCGTCACCCCACGGCCAGCGCGCGTCCGCGCAGAGCGTCGCCGCGTGCAGTCCGGAGCTGAACTCCGACGCCGGTTCTTCGGACGGCGCGGAGAACCCGGCGACCAGGCCGTCGAGAGCGGCCCGGTCGCCGGAGGCGGACGCGTGGAGCGCGTCGAGGATGCCGAACCGGGGGTTGTCGAGCTTCGGATCGATGATGCTGGCGATGACGAGCAGGTTGAACACACCGACACCGTTGCCGTCCCGCCGCACGACCTTCGCGAGGTCCCGGGCCGGGTCGAACCCGCATCGCTGCTCGCGGCAGGCGGTGCGGAGCACCTGCGCGCTGTGGCCGAGGGAGTCCTCGTACAGCACCCCGGCACCGTCGAGCGGAACGACGGAGTCGAGGACGAGGGAGCGGACCCGGCGCGGATGCGTCAGCGCGTACTGCCCGGCGGTGAAGGTGCCGTACGAGACGCCGTCGACCGTCCAGGAGTCCACGCCGAGGGCGCGCCGCAGGTCTTCGAGGTCGGCGACCGTGTCGGCGGTGGTGAAGAAGTCCCGCCGGACGCCGAGGCTTTCGGCGCAGGCCGTGACGGCGCCGGGCGTCGGGGCGACGGTGTCGCTGCTGCCCACCTCCTTCTGGAGCGCCGGGCAGTCGATCGCCGCGCCGCCGGTGCCACGCTGGTCGATCATCACCAGCCGGTACTGGGCCAGGGCCCGGGGGAGCCGCTCGCGGATCCGCTGGACGTAGGGGACGCCCGGCTGGCCGGGGCCGCCGGTGAGGAAGAGCAGCGTTCCCTTGGCTGCGTCGGCCGGGCCGTGGACGGCGACCTGGAGCCTGAGCGTGCCCGGCACGGCGCCCGTACGGTCCAGCGGCACGGTGAGGTCGGCGCAGGTCACGTCGGCCTGTCCCGTACAGGGACCGGGATCGGTGAGCGCCGGCGCGGCGCCCGAGTCGGCCGTGGAGGGCGGGGCGTACGGAGTCGTGGTGGGAGAGGCGGGCGAGGCGGGGGCGTGCGGGGTCGAGGCGCGCGAGGTCGAGACGTGCGGGGGCGAGGTGTACGGGTCAGGGGCGGCGCCCGGTGCCGTGCTCGCGCACGCGACGGCCGTCAGGGCGGCAGCCACGGCCGTACCGGCTCTGGTCAGGAAGCTCATCGTCACGTTCCCCCAGGAGGAAGACGGGGAGCCGCGCGGCACCCGGGCAGGTGCGGGAGGCACGGCACCGGCCGGGGCGTCCGGCCGCCGCCAGTCTGCGGCGCACCCTCCGTCGGGGCGTTGGACATTCATGCGCGATTCGCCAGAACACCTCTCAAGGCGCTGGGCACGCTCCCCGTGCGGCTGCGGCACACCCGGGTCAGATGGGCCTGGTCGGCGAACCCGTACACGTACGCGAGGAAGCGCAGGTTCTCCTCGCCCTCCTCGAACGCGTGCAGGACGCCCCGGATCCGCAGGTCGTTGCGGTGGCGGGTGAGGGTCGTGCCGGTGACGGAGCGGAAGACGCGGCTGAGGTGGTGCGGGGAGGCGCCGACCGTGCGGGCGAGGTCCTCCAGGGAGAGACGCAGGCCCGGCGCTCCGCCCGCCAGGACCGCGCAGGCGTCGCGGACCAGCCGGGCGTGCGCGCGGGCCGCGCCGGGACGGCTCGCGGTGTCCGCGCGCCAGTGCCCGGTGGTGGCGGACACGTCGTCGAGCAACCGGTGCAGCCGTTCGCCCAGTTCGAAGGTGTCGGCTCCGTGCCGGGCGGCGGCCAGGAGGGCGCGGTGGCGGACGTCGGCGGCTCCGGTGACCGTGAACCGGCGGGACCGCGGCGGGCCGTCGAAGCGGTCGGCGAACAGGCCGGCGTCGAGCCGGATCTCGGTGGACCGGTCACCGGGGCCGATCGGATGGGCGACCCGCTGTTCGTCGCCCGGCCGGGTGAGGTAGCCGCCGCTCGCGTCGACGAAGAACTCCTCCCCGGCGATCCGGCGCAGGTAGCCGCCCGACCGCGTCAGGACGACGGTGAACCCGTCGGCCTGCCCGGGCCCGACGAACCCCGTGCTGTCCTCGCAGCACAGGATGTCCTGGACGGTGATCCCGGCGGCGCTGATCAGCCCGCGCAGCGCCCCGCGCCGTTCCCGTATGGCCTCGTCCCGCGGCACCGGCCTTGGTGATGCGCCGATCTCGTCCATGCGTTCCGCCCCCCCGAGACGTCGGATCCCCTTCCGGGCGTCGATTCACACGTGGGTTGCTCCGGGAAGCTCCGGGCCGCTGAGCCGATGTGGCGCACGGCACAGAACAGACGTTTTCGGCCACGGCTCACGGTGCTAATCTGTTGTTCGATCGATCTCGATCGCAGGATTGTTACTTCCCGAGGACACCGTCGTCGTCGCTGTCGCGACGCCAAGGCGGTGGACCGCTTGAGGGAAGGCAAGGCCTGGGTAGCGCCGTGTGCGCGACCCGGGCCTTTTTTGTTTTTCCGATCCTGCCGGGAGAGATCGCGGTCAGTACCAGGACGGCGAAAGCCCGAAGATGCAAGGACGCGTCATGAACACAACTGGAGCCGGTGGCGGCACGCAGGCGGAGCGGATCCTCCGCGGCGTCGGCGGTGCCGCGAACGTCGAGAGCCTCACGCACTGCGCGACCCGACTGCGTTTCCAGCTCCACGACGGGGCCAAGGCGGACGTGGCGGCGCTCGACGGCGTCGACGGGGTCATGGCCACCGTGCCGCAGTCCGGCGACCGGCTCCAGATCGTCGTCGGCGGGGCCGTCGCCCGCGTCTACACCGAGATCATGAACCTGCCGACGATGAGCGGCGGCGGCACCCCCGCCCCGAAGTCCGACGCCGACGTCAAGGCCGAGGCGCGCGCCAAGGGCCGCGGTCGCTACGCGTACGTCGACAACTTCTTCGAGTACCTCTCCGACTCGTTCCGCCCGCTCATGGGCGTCCTGCTCGGCTCCTCGCTGATCATCGCGATCGCCTCCGTCCTCGACGCCCTCGGCTTCGTCGACTTCCGCGCCGCCGACAAGTCTTCGACCTGGGTCTTCGTCGACGCGATGTGGCGCTCGGTCCTGTACTTCCTGCCGATCATGGTCGCGTACAACGCGGCCAAGAAACTGAAGATCGACCCCTGGGTCGGCGCCGCCGTGATGGCCGCGGTGATGACCCCGAACTTCACCGGCATGCTCAACCCGGACTCCGGCATCCCCGGCATCACCTGCACCACGAACGCGACCCTGGGAACCCAGAGCTGCGTGGCGCACGTCTTCGGCCTGCCGATGCAGCTGAACGACTACGGCGGCCAGGTCTTCGTGCCGCTGATGATGGTGGCCGTGCTGGCCCTCGTCTACAAGGGCCTCCAGAAGATCTTCCCGGAGACCGTGCACCTGGTCTTCGTGCCGTTCTTCAGCATGCTGATCATGATCCCGGTCACCGCCTTCCTCATCGGTCCCATGGGCGTCTGGGCCGGCAACGGCCTCGGCGAGGGACTCTCCTGGCTCAACGGCAACGCCCCGATCGTCTTCGCGATCATCATCCCGCTGCTGTACCCGTTCCTCGTGCCGCTGGGCCTGCACTGGCCGCTCAACGCGCTCATGCTCGTCAACATCAACACCCTCGGCTACGACTTCATCCAGGGCCCCATGGGCGCGTGGAACTTCGCCTGCTTCGGCGCCACCGCCGGTGTGCTCCTGCTCTCCCTGCGCCACCGCGAGGCCGAGATGCGCCAGACCGCGACCGGCGCCCTGGCGGCCGGCCTCCTCGGCGGCATCTCCGAGCCCTCGCTCTACGGCATCCACCTGCGCTTCAAGCGGATCTACCCGCGCATGCTCGTCGGCTGCCTCGTCGGCGGTGTGATCGTCGGCGTCATGGGCGGCGTGGACACCAAGGCCTTCGCCTTCACCTCCCTCCTGACCATCCCGGTCTTCTCCCCGATGTCCACCTACGTCATCGCGATCACGGCGGCGTTCTTCGTCTCGATGGCCCTCGTGTACTTCTCCGACTTCCGCACCCCCGAGGACCGCGCCCGCGCCAACGCCGAGCGTGACGCCGTCGAGGCGGCCGAGAACGGCACGACGGTGACGGAGACCGAGGAGCGCGAGCTCGTCACGGTCGGCGCGCCGGCGCAGACGGCGCAGGCGGCGGGGACGGCTGAGGCCTCGGCCCCGGCGACCGCTACGGCTGCGGCCCCCGCCGCACCCGCGACCCCCGCCCCCGCCCCCGCGACCGTCACCGCCCCGGCGGACGGGAAGACCACCGAGCTCGTCGCCCCGGTGGCCGGCCACGTGATCGGTCTCGACGACGTCAAGGACCCGGTCTTCGCCTCCCGCGCCCTCGGCGAGGGCGTCGGCATCGAACCGGCGGACGGCCACGTCGTCGCCCCGGTCGCCGGTGAACTGATGGTCGTCGCCGAGACCGGCCACGCCTTCGGTATCCGCACGGCCGACGGCGTCGAGGTACTGATCCACATCGGCATCGACACCGTACGGATGAATGGCGAGGGCTTCGACGTCCGCGTCGAGGCGGGCAGCCAGGTCGCGGTCGGCGACCTCCTCGCCGAGGTCGACCTGGACGCCGTACGCGCTGCGGACCACCCGACCGTCACCCTGATGACGGTGACCAACACGGCGGAACTCGCCTCGGTCGAGCCCCGCACTGGACAGGACGTCACGGCCGGGACCCCTGTGGTGACGGTACGGCGGTGACGCACGGCACCCCGTTCGGCGGCGGGTACGGGCTCGCGGAGCTCGTACCCGCCGCCGGGCAGTGTCACGGATGCGGGATGATGGGGGAGAAATCGGACCATGGGCGAGCAGGGAGGGTAGGGGTTGAAGGCGCTGCGTGTCCTGAACAACAACGTGGTCCTCGCGCGTGACGACAAGGGCCAGGAGGTCATCCTCACGGGGCGGGGCATCGGGTTCAGCTCCCGACAGGGCAAGCCGGTCGACCCCAGCCTGATCGTGCGGGTCTTCGTGCCCGCCGACGGCCGCGACCCGGACCACCTCAGCGAGGTCCTCGCGCTGATCGACGAGGAGGTCCTGCGGGCCGTCGTGATCGCGCTCGACGAGGCCGGCATCGAGGGCCGCGAGTCGACCCGCCCGACCCTCGCCATCGCCGTGGCCGACCACGTGGCGGGGGCGCTGGAGCGGGCCAAGCGCGGCATCGTCATCGAGTACCCCCTCCAGGCCGAGGTCCAGGCCCTCTACGCCACCGAGTACGCGCAGGCGCAGCGCCTCCTCACGGCCATCAACGAGCGGGTCGACGGCCGCCTGGAGGAACCCGAGGCCATCGCCCTGGCGCTGCACCTCGTGAACGCGGGCTTCGCGACGGGCGACCTCTCCTTCACGTACACGATGACGGGGGTCATCCAGCAGATGCTGGCCGTCGTACGGGAGCGGCACGGCCTGTCGGTCGCGCAGGAGTCGATGACGGCGGCCCGCTTCATCACGCACGTCCGCTACCTCTTCGTACGGATCGAGCAGCACCGCCAGCTCAAGGGCCACGAGTCCACGATCGGACAGGGCATCCGGCGCCACTACCCCGAGGAGACGCGGACGGCGCAGCAGCTGGCGACGATCGTCGAACTCCGCCTGGGCCAGCGCCTGAGCGAGGACGAGGTCTCGTACCTGGCGCTCCACGTGGCCCGTATGACCACGGACCCGGACGCGAACGACGTCTGAGAGGCATGTGGTCAGGCGGAGAGGCGCTCCGGCAGGCCGAACCGCGGGAACAGGCGCGCGGTGTCACGGAAGGCCGTGATGCTCGCGATCCGGTCGCCGGAGAACTCGACGACCTGGAGCGCCCAGGGCTCGTACCCGTCCCCGTCCGCGTTGGGGCGGTACTGGCCGAAGGCGGGCGAGCCGTTCGCGATAGTCGGGACGAGCCGCGATCCGCGGCAGCCGACGGCGGGGCCGGTCAGCCACGACGCGATGTCGGCGACGCCGCGCATCCACTTCGCGTACGGCGGCAGGGACAGGGTGGCGTCGACGTGGAGGAGGAGGTTCATCTCCTCCATGTCGTAGCGCGAGAAGGCCGAGGCGTACCGCTCGGCCAGCACCCGCCGGACGCCCTCGGGCGCCGGGGTGCCAGGTCCCTCTCCTCCCGTACGCCGCTCCGCGAGCGTGGCGCGGGCCCGCTGGAGGGCGCTGTTGGCGGAGGCGACCGTCGAACCGTGCAGGTCGGCGACCTCGCGGGCCGAGAATCCCAGGACGTCCCGCAGGATCAGCGTGGCCCGCTGCCGGGGCGGCAGGTGCTGGAGCGCGGCGACGAAGGCCAGCCGTACGGACTCGGCGACCTCCGCGACGGACTCCGGACCGCCGTCGGGCAGGGGATCGATCCACAGGGCGTCGTCTGCCGGGGCTCCGGGCGGCACGGCACCGGCCGACGGCCCGGACAGGTCCACCGGCAGTGCCCGCCGCTTGCCCGCGGCGAGCGCGTCCAGACAGACGTTGGTGGCGATGCGGTACACCCAGGACCGGAGCGACGACCTGCCCTCGAACCCGCCGGCGTTCCGCCAGGCCTTGACCAGCGCTTCCTGCGCGGCGTCCTCGGCCTCGGCGGCGAAACCGAGCATCCGGTAGCAGTAGCGGATCAATTCCGGCCGAAGAGAATCCAGTTCCTCCGCCGTCGTACTGACCGTTGTGTCCGTCATGCCGTACGTCTCCGCTCTCTCCGCCGTCATGATCATTATCCGACGAGCCGCAACCGGGACTACCGCGAAGCGCGTGTTGGTGATCGGACATTGGATATTGGATATCGGAATCGAAGCGAGGCGGCGCGGCGTGGGACATGACCAGGTACTCGAAGCCTTTCGGCGGGAATGCGAGGCGCTCGGCGACTCCGTCACCGGCCTGACCAAGGCCGAGTGGGACCTTCCGACACGGTGCACGCCCTGGACCGTACGGGACCTGCTCGGGCACGTCTGCGTGGTGATCGACTGGCTGCCGGCCATGCTGGACGCGCCCGCACCCGACGAGGCGGAGATCTCCGCCGTGCGGTACTACCGTCCGGACGACCGCTTCTCGCCGCAGACGAATGACAAGCGGATCGCGCTGGCGCAGGACCGCGGGGCAGGGCTCGCCTCCTCCTTCGCTTCCTCCTCCGAGGACTTCGACGCGACGTGGCGGCGGGCCGACCGGCTGTGCCGGGCCGAGCCCGGCGGCCGTACCGTGCGGACCCGCCATGGCGACGCCATGCTCCTGTCGGAGTTCCTCCTCACCCGCGTCGTCGAGGTCGCCGTCCACGGCCTCGACCTCGCCGACGCGCTCGGCCGCGAGGCCTGGCTCACGCCCGTGGCCGGTGACGCCGTGACAGAACTCCTCCTCGGCGCGGAGCACGTCCCCGCCATCGACGAGCTCGGATGGAGCCGGGCCCGCTTCCTGCGCAAGGCCACTGGGCGGGAGCCGTTGGAGGAGGCGGAGGCGGCGACGGTCGAGCGGCTGGGCATCCGCTGGCTGGCCCTCGGCTGAGAAGCCGTTTCGACGGGATCCGTTGGGAGCGATGAGTTTCCTCGTCGGCGAGGGTCATAAGGGGTGACTGGTGACCACGCCCCACCGAGGAAGAAGGCCCCCGCCATGACCGACATACTCACGACCGCCGTCTCCGACTCCGTCCCCGCTTCGCGGCCCGACACTGCCGCCTCGGCGCGTTGGGCCCTGATCGGCGGTGTAGCGGCTGGACCGCTGTTCCTGGCGGCCGGACTCGCTCAGGGAGCGGTCCGTGACGGCTTCGACTTCACGCGGAACGCGATCAGCCAGCTCGCGCTCGGGGAGGCGGGCTGGGTCCAGACGGTCAACTTCCTCCTCGCCGGTGCGCTGTTGCTCGCCGCCGCGACCGGGCTGCGGCGGGTGCTCCGCGGCGGCCCCGGCGGGACCTGGGGCCCGGCCCTGATCGCCGTCTTCGGCGCTTCCTTCTGGCTGGCGGCGGCCTTCCCGGCCGACGCGGGGGCGGGCTTCCCGGCCGGGGCTCCCGAGGCGACGGTGATGAGCGGGCACGGCGCCGTCCACATGTTCGGCGGGATGGTCGGCTACCTCGCCCTGTGCGCCGCCTTCGTGGTCCTGGCCCGCGCGCTCGCCGCCCGGGGGCTGCGGGCCTGGGCGGTCGCGACCCGTATCGTCCCCGTGGTCGTACTCGCCGGTTTCATGGCCTCGGCCGCCTCGGTCCTGGCGTTCACGACCGGCGCGGGCCTCGGCCTGCTGTGGCTGAGCGCGGTGACAACACGCCTGGCGATCCCCACCGCCGGACGCTAATCGACCGACTACGGTTCGCGTCAGCCTCGCAATCAAGATCATCAACATCCCACCGCACGAACGGAGCACGCCATGACCGACGCAGTGAAGGGCCCCGCCAGCTACTTCCCGTCCATCGAGAAGAAGTACGGCCGCCCGATCTCGGAGTGGAAGGACCTCATCCGCTCCTCTCCGCTGACCAAGCACATGGAGCTGGTCGCCTGGCTCAAGTCCGAGCACGGACTTGGCCACGGCCACGCGAACGCCCTCGTGGCCCACACCCTCGCCGAGGGCAGCTGACGACCCGAGACGCGAAGCGCGAAGGGACGGGATGGGAGGATGCGCCGATGGACATGACCGAGGGTGCCGACGAGGCAGTCATCCAGTACGTCCGCTTCCAGTCGCCGCATCCCAACAGCCGAGGCTCTTTCACCGGCGTGTTCGGGCTGGTCAACAACCTGGCGAGAGAAGGCAGACTGTCCGACGAGCAGGAGTCCTTCCGGCGCAGCAACAACAAGTGGTACGACGCCGCCTACCCCGACCCCTCACGCGTCGACCCCACCGTCTACGACGACGCCGTCCACCCCGGCGCGGCGGCCTGGTTCAAGCCGTCGGCCACTCATCTCCTCGCCAGGGTCCCGGGTTACGTGGAGATCCTGACCGCCCACGGCGTCGACTGCGAGACGCTGAGGTCTGCCGACCCGGGACGGGTCGTCTACGAGGACGAGGTTCAGGTGGTGGTCGTGCCCCATCGGCCGGGCACGACCACCTGCTCACGACCCCCGGCTCACGAGACCGCGGAGGTCACTGAGACGTAGTGACGCACCTGAGGCGGACCGTCAGTCGTCATCGCTGTCGTCCTCGCCGGAGTCCGAGCCCGAGGATTCCCGGTGGATCACCCCGTCCTCGTCCATGTGCGGATGCATGGCCATGGGGTCCTGGGAGTTGACGTCGGACGGGCGGGGGCCCTCCGGGCCGTCGGGGCCCCAGCGGAGCAGGCGGCGGGAGCGGCCGATCCGGTACACGGTGCCGTGGAGCTCGATCTCGTCGACCACCCCCTCGCGCAGTCGGTCCGAGGCGGCGACGTACGCCGCGAGTTCGCCCGCCTTCTCGCTGGAGTTCTCGGCCACGATGCTGCGGGCGTCGGCATGGGGGTCGGTGTCGAAGGGGATCAGGCCGCGTCGGCGCGGTTCCATCCAGGTGAAGCTGAAGTCGAGGCTCTTGCGGGCGTCGTGGGCGGTGGCGTGGAGTCCGCTGCTCGGTGTCCAGTTTCCCTTCCCGGCCTTCTCGACGACCAGGAACGCGGCGGGCATCATCACCACGTCCGGATGCGACTCCACGGCCCGCGCGGAATCCTCCCGTACCTGACGGGGGAACTTCTTCGCGGTGTACGCGAGAGACCGCATGCCCAGGCGCTCCGCCGCCTGGAGCGGGCTGACGGGAGCCTCGGGGTCCACGACGAGGCCTTCGTCGATTTCCGGGCCGCGGTCCGCACGGTTCCAGCTGATGACGCGGGGCACGGGATCGGTGGGCCGAGGCGCCTCGATGCGCCCGTGCGCGTCGACGCGCGCGTACTCCTCGGCCCGCACCACGCGGTACCGGGTGCCGAGCACGGTGAGCTCGTCGACGCGCTCGGTCTCAAGCCGGGCCACCGCCGCGAGCAGCGCGCGCCGCTCGGCCCTGTCCTTCGCCTCGTCCTTCGCCCGGAACCAGAACAGGGAGTTCAGGCTGTCGCGGGCCAGCTGCGGGCAGCCGGCGTTGACCGCGATGACCACGCGCCATCGCAGTCCGTCGCTTTCACTGTTCGCCGCCACTCCGAACAGCGGGCCGCGCACGGCGACGCCGGTGTGCCGCCGAGCGGCGTCGGCGCGCTCGGCCTCCAGCAGGGTTTCCACCGGCTCCACCGGTTCGCGTACCAACACCGGCCACGGCCACGCCCCCGCGCCCATTCCCGTCCACTCAGCATCGTCGCTCATGCCGCCATCCTGGCGACCTCGTGCCGGTGTTTCGCGCTTTCACCGGAACACCCCTCGAACCGGTACGTCCACGCCGGACGGGCTCCGAACCCCCCTGCCGACGGGATACGTTGGTCCGATGACCGAGACCATGCCGCCGGGCGGCGCCGTCCTCGACCCGGACGAGATCGACGCCCGGTGGGCGGACGCCTGGCGGCCGGAGCAGGTCGCGGAGCGACTGGCCGATGCGGACGCGCCCTGGTACGTCGCGGCCGGCTGGGCGCTCGACCTGTTCCGCGGAGGGCAGTCGCGGCCCCACGGCGACCTGGAGATCGCGGTTCCCGTCGCCGGCTTCGCGGAGATCCGGGACCGTTTCCCCGAGTACGCGTTCGACGCCGTGGGCTCCGGACGCGTCTGGGCCGATCCGGGAGCCGAGGCGCTCGCCGCCACGCACCAGACCTGGGTACGGGATCGGGCGACCGACCGCTACCTCTTCGACGTCTTCCGGGAGCCGCACGAGGGCGGAACGTGGATCTGCCGGCGCGACGAGAGCCTGCGACTGCCCTACGACGCCCTGATCGAGCGGACCTCCGACGGCATCCCGTTCCTGGCACCGGAGCTGGTGCTCCTCTTCAAGGCCAAGGCGTCCCGCCCGAAGGACCAGGCGGACTTCGAAGGAGTCCTGCCGCTCCTCGACCGTCCACGGCGCGAAGCCCTCAGCGGCTGGCTGACCCGCGTGCACCCCGGCCATCCGTGGCTGCGGGAACTGGCCGAGTAGCCACAACAGTTGGCTGACCGGCAGGCTGCGATCCATGGTGGGGCCGAACCGCTGTCGACGGGAGTGTTGCGCATGAGGAGAACAGGCAGGCGGAAGGTGTCGGCCTTATTGGTCGTGGCCCTGACGGGGCTCCTCTCGGCCTGCGGCGAGCAGGAGCCCGACCCGGAACGGGTCGCGTCCTGGCGGGAGGACTACTGCTGGGACTTGTGGGCTTGGCAGCGGGTCACCCATGATCCGCCCGAGAAGGGATACGGCAACGAGCCTGTAATCACCGCTGCGGCGGTGATGTCCGCGGCGAAGGTGGTTGATCGGGAGCACCTCGACCACGCGGGCAGTCACATCCTGTACGACACGTCCCAGGCGGTCGCCCACGGCGACCAGGAGGCGGAGAGGCGTGTGTCGGAGTACTGCGCCGCCGTGGGCTTCGAGACGCTGATGGATTACCTCTGAGGGCGTCAGGCTGTCCGTACTGCCATCAGTACTCCGGTTGCCCATGCCAGGCGGACGCATCGGAAGTCCTCGCGTGTGTCCAGCTCTGCCAGCAGGCGTTTCACGGAGACTTCGTGCCCCTCCGGCCAGCCGGGCTGGGGGAGGAGATCGTCGATCAGATAGGTCCCGCCGGGAGCCACGAGGTCCAGGGCGCGGTCGAGGTGGGTGAACTTGCCCGGCCAGGTGTCCGCGAAGACCAGGTCGAAGGGAGCGCCGTCGAACTCCTCCAGCCAGGTGCCGCCGTCCTGGGCGACGAACGTGACCCGTGGGTCGGCACCCAACTGCTCCCGGGCGATGGCCTGGACGGTGGGGTCGAGTTCGACGGTGGTCAGGTGGGAGGCGGAGTCCATGCCGTCGAGGAGCCAGGCGGTGCCCTCCCCGGCTCCGGTGCCGAGTTCCAGGATCCGGCCCGCGGGCCTGGCGGCGGCCAGGGCCGCCAGCAGGCTTCCTGTGCGGTCCTCGCTGGACATGGCGAAGCCCGCGTCGCGCGCCTGGGAACGCAACGCGGGCAGGGCGGTCGGGAAGCTGCTCGGTGTGTCGTCCATCCGCAGATCATGCGAGGACCAGGCCTGCGCGGGCAAGGCCATTCTCCTGCGTGGCCGAAGACCGGCGAGGGCGAGGGAACGTCAGGCGCCGGCGTTCCAGAGGAAGCGGTGGGTGTGGATCCCGAAGTACGGGAAGTTGTCCACGGAGGCGACGCCCTCGACGGCGCGTACGACGTCGTTGACGAAGTCGAGGAGGTCGTGGGGACGGTCGCACACCACTTCGGCGAACAGGTCGTACCCGCCCGCCGTCAGGACCGTGTACACGACCTCGTCGTGCCGGGACAGCTCGTCGGCGACCGCCCGCGAGTCCCCGTCGACGCGCAGGCCGAGGAGCGCCATGGTCTGCTGTCCCAGCGTCATCGGGTCGGTCACGCCGACGACCTGGACGGCCTTGCTGTCGATCAGCCGCTGGAGCCGGAGCCGCGCGGCCGAGGGCGACAGGCCGACCTTCGGCCCGAGGTCGGAGTACGGGATGCGGCCGTCGACCTGCAGTTCCCGCAGGATCGCCTGATCGATCTCGTCCATGGACACCTCTCTCTGCTCCTGCTCCCGCTCGCTGTTCCCGATGTCTGTCCGTCCCGAGCACCTTGCCGCATTCACGCGCCGGGATCAAAGCAGGGCCGTACGGGGCCGTCGCCCGGTCAGCGGCCGTGGCCCAGCTGCGCGAGCGCCAGGTCGAGCGTGTCCGCGAAGAAATCGGCGGCTGCGGTGTCGAGGCACAGCGGCGGCTTGATCTTCAGGACGTTGAGGTGGTCGCCGGTGGGCTGCACGACGACGCCGAGGTCGAGCATCCGGTCGCAGAGTTCGGCGGTCTCCTCGGTCGCGGGTTCCAGGGTGGTGCGGTCCCGGACGAGTTCGAGGCCCAGGTAGAGGCCCGATCCGTGGACGGCGCCGACGACGGCGTACCGGTCGGCCAGGGCCGCGAGCCGCTGCTTCAGGTGGCCGCCGACCCGCACCGCGTTGCCCTGGAGGTCCTCGTCGCGCAGGGCGTCCAGGACGGTGAGGCCGACGACGCTGGAGACCGGGCTGCCGCCCGTGGAGGAGAAGAAGTAGCCCTGCTCGCGGTAGCGGTCGGCGACGGCCCGGGAGGTGATGACGGCGCCGAGGGGGTGGCCGTTGCCCATGGCCTTCGCGACGCAGACGATGTCGGGGACGACGCCCTGCTGCTCGAAGCCCCAGAACCAGTGCCCGAGCCGGCCGTAGCCGACCTGGACCTCGTCGGCGACGGCCAGGCCGCCGTGACGGCGTACCGCCGCGTACACCTCGGCGAGATAGCCGTCGGGCAGGGCGACCCCGCCGGCGTTGCCGTAGTAGGTCTCGCCGATGAACGCCCCGGCCGGCCGGCCGGCCGCGGCCAGCGCGTCGATGGCGGCGACGGCCTCGGGGGCGTAGCGGGTGGCTTCCGCTCCCCGGTACCGGCCGCGGTAGGAGTTGGGCGAGTCCACGGTGTGCACCCACTCCGGGCGGGTGGCGAGGGCGTTCGGGTTGTCCTGGAGGGAGGTGGAGACCGCGTCGGAGGCGTACGTCCAGCCGTGGTACGCCTCGCGCAGCGCGACGACATCGGGGCGGCCGGAGGCGCCGATGGCGAGCCGGAGGCCGAGGTCGACCGCCTCGGAGCCGGAGTTGACCAGGAAGACCGTGTCGAGCGGGTCGGGCAGGAGCGCGGCGAGGCGCTCGGTGAACTCGACGACGGAGGCGTAGTGGAAGCGGGAGTTGGTGTTCAGCCGCCGCAACTGGCGGGCCACCGCCCGCTCGACGCCGGGGTGGGCGTGGCCGAGCGGCGTGACGTTGTTGACGATGTCGAGGTACGAGCGGCCGTCCGCGGACAGCAGGTGGTGGCGCCAGCCGCGTTCCATCAGGGGCGGTTCGGCGTAGTAGTGCCCCTGGACGGTCGCGAACACGGCGCCGCGGCGGCCGAGCAGGTCGTCGCGGTACGTGCCTCCGGAGGCCGGGAGGCCCAGGAGCGGGGCGGGGTCGGCGGTGAGCGCCAGCCAGCCGGGGGCGTACTCGGGGCGGACGAGGGGCGGTACGGCGGGGGCGTCGGCAGCGCGCAGCGTGACGCGGACGGGGCTCGCGGCGGGGACGCGTACGAGAACCTCGCCCGCCGCGAACGACGAGCCGACGGCGACCGACGGGTGCGCGGTGGAGGGGAAGTCCAGCGTCAGGACGTGCGGGCCGCAGGTGACCTCCAGGTGACCCGGTGCTGCGGCGAGGACCGTGCCCCGGGCAGGCGCCTGTGCGACGTCGTCAGTGGCAAGCCGGACCTCGATGCCGGTGGGCACGGTGGCGGGGGAGACGGCCGACAGCGCCGGTGTCCGCGTGACGCGGACCTGGCCGTAGCCGGTGACGGCCGCCGCCGCGCCGTCGGCGAGGGCCGCCGCCGTGAGCCGTTCCTCGGCGCCGGCGTCGAGCCAGGCCCCGTGGTCCATGGCGTCGGCGTCTACGGACAGGTCGACGAGGGCGACGCGGTCGGCGGGCAGGTCCCGCAGGAGCGGGAGCGGGAGTGGTGACGTGCCGGTCGTCGCGGTGGGCGTGTCCGCCAGGCCGATCGCGTCCTTGAGGAGGTGGGTCATCACGGGCAGCGGGACGGCGGTGGCCTGCTCGAAGACATGCGATTCGCGTGCGAGCGCGGCGGCGACGTACGCGTTGGTTCCGCCGTCGACGGCGGCCTGGTGCCGCCCGCTGGCGACGAGGACGGCGGCGCGCAGGACCACCAGCGGCCACAGAACCTCCGCCTCGGCGGCGGACAGCGGCCGGACGGCGTGGAAGGCGCGGACGGCGGGGAGGACGTGGTGCGGCTCGGTGCCGTCGTGGTGGAGGAGGCAGGACAGGGTCACGGCGAGCTCGCCGACGGCCCAGCTGGTGGTGAGGTCGCCGAAGTCGATGACGCCGTCGGGTACGGGCCGCCGCGACCCGGTGGCCCGGATCAGGTTGTCGTCGGTGAGGTCCAGGTGCACGGCCTGCATGGGCAGCGCGTCGGCGAGCTCCGCGACCCGCGCGCGGGCCTCGGAGGCCGCGGCCCGCACGGCGGTCTGCTGGTCGTCCTCGCCGACGTACCCGATGAGGGCGTCGACGACCCGGCCCGCGTGGCGGAGGTCCCACTGGAGGACACGGTCGAGCCCGGGGTGCCGGAAGTCGCGCAGGGCGGTGCTGACCCGGGCGGCGACCGTACCCATGGCCGCCACGGTGTCGGGGGACAGGTGCCGGGGTCCGGAGAGCGAGCCGCCGGGCAGGTGGCGCAGCAGCCGCGCGACGGCGGGCACGCCGCCCGTGTCCACGGTCGTCCGCCGGGGGGAGCCGTCGGGACGGCGCAGGACGGTGGCGACGCGCAGCTCGGGGTGGGCGGCCGCGATCAGGTCGGCGGCGGCGTCCTGCGCCTCGACCTCCACGACACCGAACGCGGGATTGGCGACCTTGAGAACGGCGAGGACCGTGCCGCCGTCGTCATCGGTCGTGGCGGCGGTGCGGAGGAGGAAGTTGGCGTCCTGCTGACTGCCCAGCTCCTCGGCACGGACGGCGTGACCGAGCAGTTCGGCGCCGACGCGTTCCGCTTGCTCGCGAGTCACCTGCGGTACGGGGAGCGCACCCTCCGCGAAGAAGTCGAAGGTGCGGAACTCGTCCTGCGGCATGAGGGTCCTCGGGTACGGCGACGGCGGGATGGCCTCCTGCCGGAGCAGCGACCTGGAGGCGTGCATCAAGCACGATGCCTCATGCTGGCGAGTGAATCAAGAGTGGTGACGATCGAATCACGCGCTCCATGGGCGTCGGCGCCTCGATCACGAGAGATCCCCTCCCGCGCGCGGCCCCAAGCTCCCGGCCCCCATCGCCCATTCGGCTCGGCGCCGCTGGCGGTCGTGTTGAGTTCTGCCAGTGGCGGAACACCGGCCGGACCGGGATCGACGATCACTACAGTCCAGTCTCGTGACGACGACGATGACGACGCGTACGGTCGAGTACCCGGCCGACGGTTTGACGATGATCGGGCACCTCGCGCTCCCGGCCGGTGTCGACCGCCGGCCTGCTGTGCTGATCGGGCCAGAGGGCATGGGGCTGAGCGACGTCGAGCGCCGCCGGGCCGACGCTCTTGCCGAACTGGGCTACATAGCGCTGGCCTTCGACCTTCACGGCGGGCGCTATTTGGGCGACCCCGAGGAGATGCTGGCCCGTTGCATGCCGCTGCTCGCTGATCCCGACCGGATGCGGGGCATCGGCCATGCGGCACTCGACGTGTTGCGCAGCGAACCGCGGACCGACCCCGACCGGATCGCCGTCGTCGGCTACGGCACCGGGGGCGCCGTCGGGCTGGAGCTCGGCCGCGACGGCGCCAGCCTGCGCGCGATCGGGACAGTCAACGCGCTGACCACGGGCCGACCGGGCGAGGCGGCGCGCATTCGCTGCCCGGTGTGGGCCGGGGTCGGGTCGGAAGACCCGATCATGCCGCCCGCGCAGCGGGACGCGTTCACCGCCGAGATGCAGGCCGCGGGCGTCGACTGGCGCCTCACGGTCTACGGAGGCGCCTTGCACGCCTTCCACCACCCGCCGGTCGACCACCCCACGGTCCCTGGCGTCGGCTACCACCCGCAGCACGCGCGGCGAGCCTGGCGCGACGTCGTCGACCTGCTCGCCGAGTGTCTGCCCGCAACGGAGGACCTGAGGGCATGACCCAGGTGAGCGTGCCGGCGCCGGGCCTGGTCGGCGTTGGGTGCGGGGCCGTTACGGACAGAGGCGAAGGCGAGGATCACTCCACGGAAGCGTCCGTGAACACGTGCTCGGCCGGCGGCGCGACCAGGAGCCCCGGCCCCGCCGCCAGGGCCTCGGTGAGATGCGGGCTCGACAGGTGCGCCTCGAACGCGGCGCGGTCCTCCCACTCCTCGAAGACGAGCCACGCGCTCGGGTCCTCGGGGTGGACGTACGCCTGGTAGCTGATGTTCCCCGGCTCGGCCCGCGACGGCGCGACCAGGGACAGGGCCTGTTCGCGGACCTTGTCCTCGGCGCCGGGGGCTGCCTTGAGCAGGGCGATCGCGGTGACCTTGGGCATGGGGGGAACACTCCGTTCGCATGTCCTTACCGGGCCGTGTGAGTCTATGGCGGCCCGTCAGGCGCCACAACGCGCGGTTGCCACGGCCGCCTTCGCCCTGAGGGTTGCCGTCGTTCCGTCGGTACGGTCAAGATCGACGGCATGACCAAGGGCGTGATGTTCGACTTCTCCGGAACTCTCTTCCGTATCGAACCGGCCGTGCGGTGGCTCGGTGCGGTGACGGCGAGGGCCGGCCTGGCGGTGTCCGGTGAAGACCTCGATGCGTACGCGGCGCGGCTGGAGGAGTTCGGGGCGCAGCCCGGAGGAGTACCGCCGCGCCGCGTGCCGCCCCACCTGGAGACCCTGTGGCGGGAGCGCGATCTGACGGCCGACCGGCACCGGGCCGCGTACACCTCCCTGGTCCGGGAGGCCAACCTCCCGCTGCCCGACCTGCTCGTGCCCGACCTGGCGGACGCGCTCTACGACCGTTCTCGCATGCCGGAGGCGTGGCGACCGTATCCCGACACCGAGAAGACCCTCCGTGCTTTGCGTGCGCGAGGCATCCCGGTCGCTGTAGTGAGCAACATCGGCTGGGACCTGCGCCCGGTCTTCCGCGAACACGGTATCGACGACCTCGTGGACGCGTACGTCCTCTCGTACGAGTGCGGGATGGAGAAGCCTCATCCCCGCATCTTCCAGGCGGCCTGCGAGGCGCTCGGAGTCGAGCCGGGCGACGCGCTCATGGTGGGAGACGACCGAGTCGCGGACGTCGGTGCGGGGGCACTCGGGTGCCGGGTCCACCTGGTGGATCCACTCCCCGTGGAGCGGCGTCCCGCCGCACTCGCCGAAGTGCTCGGATTCCTCTGACGCGACCGAGCTGGCTACCGGGCTGGCTACCGGGCTGACGGGCGGGCTGACGGGCGGAGCCGGGATATTGGGTGGCAGGCACGGACCTCCCACGATGAGGATCTCGGGATGACTGCCTTCCTCGAGACCGACCGACTCCTCCTGCGCGCGTTCACGACGGCCGACGCCGACCACCTGCTCGCCTTGGACGACGACCCCGACGTCATGCGCTTCATCAACGGAGGACGTCCCACCACCCGGGAGGCGATCGAGACGCGGGTCCTGCCGGCGCTCATGCGCGACTACCCGTGCTGGAACTCCCGTGGCTACTGGGCCGCCCAGGAGAAGACCACCGGCACCTTCCTGGGCTGGTTCGAGTTCCGGCCGCTGGACGAGCACAGCCCCGCCGTGGTCGAGCTGGGCTACCGCCTGAACCGGGCGTCCTGGGGCCACGGCTACGCCACGGAGGGGTCACGCGCGCTGATCCACAAGGGGTTCACGGAACTGGCGGTCGAGCGGGTCACGGCGAACACGATGGCCGTCAACACCCGTTCCCGCCGCGTCATGGAGAAGTCGGGCCTGTCCTTCCTCCGGAACTTCACCGGCGACTGGCCGGACGCGATCGAGGGATCGGAACACGGCGAAGTCGAGTACGAGCTCACGCGGACCGCCTGGGAACAGCGGTAGACGTAGGCATAGGCGTCGCACGACGCGCGACTACACCGAACGGTGTACCCGCCTCGTGCGGCACACCATGTGGTGTACGGCGGGATGACCTCGTCGGGACGACGTCACCGCGCCTCCTCCTCCGTAGGTTCTGGATCACCGGAACGACAACGACTCCAAGGAGGACGACATGACGGCGACGTACACGCCCTCGACTTCGACTACGGCTTCGGCCCTGACGTGGGGAGCGCGGGCCTCGCTCGCGCTGCTCGGCGCGGGAGCCCTGGCGATGGTCGCGGTGGAGGCACTCAACCCGCGATACGACCTGGTGAGCGAAACGCTCAGCCGGTACGTGCACGGTACGGCCGGCTGGCTGCTCCCGGCGGCGCTCCTGGCCGTCGCGGCCGCCTCCGCCCTCCTCGTCATACGGCTGGCCGGCACGCACCGGCGGGCGGGCCGGATGGCGCTCGGCGTCTGGACGGTCGGCATCTTCGTCGCGGGCCTCTTCCCGGCGGACCCGCCCGGTCACTGGCACCGTCCCTCCACGTCCGAACTCGTCCACGGCAACGCCGCGTTCCTCGCCTTCGCCGCCCTGCCGACCGCCGCCGTACTGCTCCGCAAGGCGCTCGCGGCCCGGCGGCCCGGGCTCCGTACGGCCCTGACCGTCCTCACCGCGGCGTCGGTCACGACCACGGCGGCACTCGCCGTCTTCCTCGTCGACGTGATGGACGGCGGCCCGTCGCTGGGCCTGGGCGGCGCGCCCACGCTCGTCGGCCTGGTCGAAAGGCTCGTGCTCGCCGCCGACTTGGGGTGGGTCGCCCTCGCCGTAGTGGCGACGTCCACCCGTGACGAGGAGGGACGGAAAGCCCGTCGTGCATGATCACCGCATGGACCGACCCGCCGCCCCTGCTACCGAGGCCCCCGCATCCTCCGCATCCCCCGCATCCCTCGCATCCGGCGCCACCACCACCACCGTCCGTACGACTCCCCGCCCGCATGCTGCCCGAACCATCGACTGGCTCCTCGCGGCCGGCACCGTCGCCGCCGTCCTGGCCGGCACCGCCCGGCTCGGCGGCCGCCTGGACGTCGCCGGAGCCCTGCCGCTCGCCCTGTGGCTGGGCCTGCTCCTCCTGGCGCGCCGCAGGTGGCCGCTTGCCGTGCTGCTGCTGAGCGTCCAGGCGGTCGTCGTGTTCCGGACCGCCGGACTGACCGACGTCGGCTGGGTGTGGCCGGTGTCCGCCGCGTACGCGACGCTGGCCGCCGACGACCGTCCCGGCCGCCGCCCCGGCCTGCTGTGGGCCGCCGGCGTCGGCCTCGCCGAACTGGCCTTCGCCGCGACCTGGGACATGACGGTCGGCGGTGCCGCGCCGCGCGAGGCCCTCGGCTCCCTGGGCGCCGAGACTCTCTGGCTTGCGGTGCTCCTCGCTGCCGCGACCGCTTACCGCGACCGCCTGCGCTGGCGCGCCGAACGGGACGAGCGCCTGCTGCGAGCCGTACGGGAACAGGACCTGGAGGCCGGCCGGCGGATCGCGGAGGCGCGGCTCGACATAGCCCGCGAACTCCACGACGTCGTCGGGCACACGCTCACCGTCGTCGGCATCCAGCTGCGCGTCGCGGTCGAGGCGCTGGAGGACTCACCGCAGGAGGCGCGGGCCGCGCTCACGACGGCCCAGCAGGTCCGCACGGAAGCGGTACGGGATCTGCGCGCGCTCGTCCACGTACTGCGCGCGCCGGGGGAGGCCCCGCACACCCCGGCGGCGGGTGTGCCGGAGCTCTCGGCGCTCGTCGACCGGATGCGGTCGACGGAACTGGACGTACGCCTGGAGACGTCCGGCAGCGACCTGGCCTCCATCCCCGCACCGGTCTCCCTGGCCGTCCACCGGATCGTCCAGGAGGCCCTCACCAACACCGCCCGCCACGCGGAGGCGTCATGGGCGGAGGTGACGGTCCGGTACGACCACGGGCGGGACGGGCAGGTGCAGGTGACCGTCACCGACGACGGCAGTCGCCTCCCGACGCACACACCACACAAGCCCCACAAACCGCACGCACCCGGTCATGGAATACGGGGGATGGACGAGCGGGTACGAGCCCTCGGCGGCGACTTCTTCGCCGGACCGCGCGCCGACGGCGCCGGATGGGTCGTACGGGCGGCCCTTCCCGTGCCAGGCTTGCACCCATGACGATCAAGGTGCTCCTCGCCGACGACCAGGCCCTGGTACGGGCCGGATTCACCAGCCTCCTCGCCCGAGCCGAGGGCATCGATGTCGTCGGCGAGGCGGGTACGGGCGACGAGGCCGTCCGTGCGGCTCGCGCGCTCCGCCCCGACGTCGTCCTCATGGACATCCGGATGCCCGGCATGGACGGCCTCACCGCGACCAGGACGATCGTCGAGGACCCCGACCTGCCGGACTGCCGGGTCATCGTCCTCACGACCTTCGAGACCGACGAGTACGTCTTCGCGGCCCTGCGCGCGGGCGCCAGCGGCTTCCTCACCAAGGAGACCGAACCGGACGACCTCCGCCAGGCCGTCCGCGCGGTGGCCGCCGGCGACGCGCTGCTCTCCCCGAGCGTCACCCGCCGCGTGATCGAACAGTTCGCCGGCCGCCCGGCCCCCGCCGGAGACACCGCCGAACGACTCGCGGTGCTCACCGCCCGGGAACGGGAGGTGACCCGCCTGATCGCCACCGGCCTGTCCAACGACCAGATAGCCGCGCAGCTCTTCATCAGCCCGCTCACCGCCAAGACCCACGTGACCCGGGCCATCGCCAAACTCGACGTCCGCGACCGCGCCCAACTGGTGATCCTGGCCTACGAAACGGGCCTGGTCCGCCCCGGCGACGGCGGCGCGGCCTAGTCCGGGTGTACGGGGCCGGCCGTCAGCGGGCGGCCCCGGCGGTGACGGCCCGCTCGATGAGGGCGACGGTCGCCGTGGGGTCGGCGACCTGGACGACCAGGCGGGTGTACCGGGCACGCTCAGCGCCTTGTAGAAGTCGCCCCCGATCCGGGCGGGCGGGGTGACGGGCTCGTACAGCAGGCGGAGATCGATGTCGCCCAGCCGTTCGGGGGGCGGTCGCAGCACCACGTGCTGGAGTACCTCGGCGACGGTGGAGACCGCGCGGAGCTCGGCCTCACGCTCCTGACGCATGTGGCTGGACCAGGCCGCGGCGACCGTCACGACGGCCAGGACCACCTCGTTGGCGACCACGCCGGGCGTGAAGTCGAGCCCGCGTGCGGCGGCCAGGACCGCCATCACCACCATGGCCAGAAGGCCGGTGGCCGCCGTGCTGAGGGCGCTCCACGTCGCCGCGGCCAGTGCCGGAGCGGCGAAGAGGAACCGGTCGAAGCGCTCCTCGTCGGGCGTCCACACGTCCAGCCCGGCGGCGAGGGAGATCAGCAGCAGGGGCAGTGAGCGCCCCACGGCGTACCGGAACCCCGCGTTTGCTCGCATGGGCGAGGCCACCTCACAGGTTCGGCGTGCCGATGCTCGCACTCTGCCGTGCGGAGGGACCGACGCGACCGGCCGTTCGTCCCGGGACGACGGGGGCCAAGGAGCCGGATGCAGGAGGGCGAACGCCCTGGCGATCCGACGACGGGCGGGTCCAGCGCGAGGACTCAGCAGACGGGTCCCGGCGTGCGGGCCACGGCCGCCAGAAGATCGCGGATGAGGTCGTAGTCGATCGCGGCGGGCCGACGGAACCGGAGGCAGCTCTTGCCCATGTCCTGGCCGGCGAGCCGGTCGGCGAAGGCCTCGGCGACGTCCGAACGCATCAGGTAGAAGGAGATGTACTGCTTCTGGCTGGCGAACGCGATCTCCGCGGTCCCGTCGCGGTCGCGGGCGTACACGGGCATGCCGTAGGCGATGGACTCGGTGAACCCGGTCAGCTCGGTCCGGCACAGCTCCCGCAGCCGGGCGAGCGCGGGGGCGCGCTCACCGGTGATGGCGGCGAGGTAGGAGTCGACGTCGGCGGCGGGGGACTGGGCCATGGCCACGAGTCTAGGCAGGAGCCGTGGAGAACGGGCGCCCGTGCGTACGGAGGCTCTCGTCACCTCCGCCGCCGGGCGAGGACGTCGTCCAGCCCCGCACGCTCCGCGCGCAGGCCCTGGAGGAAGGCGGCGAGGGCGGGCCCGCGCCTGGCCCAGCCGGAGAGGGCGGCGATCGCCTCGTCGAGCACGGTCGCGGACTCCTCGACCCGTTCGGCGACGAGCAGCAGCCGGCCGACGAGCTGGAGTGCGCGGGCGAACTCGACGATCTCGGTCGGACCTTCGGCGGAGTGGCGCCGGAGGGTCTCGACAGCCTGCCGTCCGGCGGACGTCGCCCGGGTCGCCTCCAGGGCGACCAGAGGCCACTGGCCCGCGATCCTGGCGGCGGCGTAGGTGTCGGCGGCCATCGCGAGCGGGTAGACGGCGAGACGTGCCCGCGCCTGCTCGGTGCGCGGCCCGTTCGTCTCCGCCACCGCGGCTTCCGCGGCCGCGAGCAGGCGCGGCACGTCCTCATGCCGTCCGAGCTCGGCGAGGGCGGCGGTGAGGACTCCCAGGTAGCCGACAACCTCTCCCGTGAGCTCGTCGGCCACCGTCGCTTCGCTGACGAAGCGCAGATCCAGGAGCAGGGTGCAGGTGTCCCAGCATCGCAGGGCCGGACGCTCCGTCTCGCGTCCCCGCTCGGCGACGAGCAGCGCGGACGTTTCGCGCCACAGCGCTCGTGCGAGCCGCCGTTGGCCGGAGCGGCCCACACCGGTCCCGCGACGGCGTTCGTCCTGTGCGTGCTTCTCGGCAGCGGCGACCGCGTCCCGCGCGGCGGCCAGCGCCTTGGGCGTACCGGGACGCGCGAGCGCCAGCTCGTCGGCACGCTCCTGCAGACGGTCGACGACCGAGAACGGACCATGGAAGGTCCGGCGACGCTTCCACCAGGGCATGGGGGCTCCTGTCAGTGCGGGGACTTGACGTCCTTCATGGAGGTGGGTCCAAGCCGTGTGGCGCCGGCGTACTCCGGCAGTGCCATGGGCCGGTCGAAGAGGAAGAAGGACTGGTTCGTGCCGACGGTGAACTCCATGTACGCGCCGGTGGTGGCGTCGAAGCCGTAGTACGCGTTGCAGGTGGAGCCCGTCGTGTACGTGCCGTCCATGCCGGGCTGCGGCAGCACCGCCGACCAGCTCTCGCCCCGCTCCACGCGCTCGGTCGGGGTGAGCATCTTGCAGCGCGGCACGGGAAGTCCCTTCATCACGAAGTACCCGTACTCGCCTTTGGCGTTCTGGATGTAGACGTACGAGAGCTTGCCGCGCTTGCCCCAGGTCTTGACCCACTGGTTGATCGACTCGCGGGTGGGCGAGTACTCCATCCGGCCCGCCGGCTGCTGCGCGACGAGATGGTCGTAGCCCTCCTGCTTGGCCTGGGCCTCCTTGTCCTGGCTGGACTCGGAACAGGAGGCGAGAGTGAGGCAGAGGGCGAGGGCGGAGCAGGCGGTAGCGGCAATGCGCGTGATCGTGTGCATGGCAGAGAGTCCCTTCCTTCCCGGCATGCGACATCCGGCATGCGACATCCGGCATCCGACGTCAGATGTCGGGATTCAGGCGGCGCAGGTCGTCTTCGTCGCACCGGCGTCGAGGCGGTACGGCAGGCCCTTGTCGAGGAACGGCGTGCGGTGCTCCTGGGCGGCCTTCGCGTTGTACTCGTTGACGGACTCGATCCGCGACGCGCGCAGCGCGGTGATCGACTGGTCGATCTGCCCCCTGCGTACGGGCGAGGCGGCCGCCCGCTCCTCCTGGAGCGCCAGAATCGTCCCCTCGGCGTTCTGGACGGCGGCGCACAGATCGAAGAACGTCTCGTACGTGCTCAGCCGGAACGCACCGGACGCCACGGTCCGCTCGCGTTCGTCGACGTCTCCTCGGAACGGCGCGGTCACCCAGGCCGCACTCCCGAAGGCGAAGGCGCCGATCACGTACAGCACCGCGAGCGCGACGACCCCGCCCACGACCCACCCCCCGAACCGCATGCCCTCGCGCGCGACACTCATCGCATCCCCCTGTCCCAGGCATGAGGCCGTGATGTGGCCCCATGGATCGCCAGAACCTGCACCTTGGAGGATTGTTGAACGATTCTCGACGGCGCGCAAGGGGAGTGCCGCTCTAACTGCTCTACTGGAGAAGGGAGTTGTCGTTCAGGTGCAGGAGTAGTGACATCGGACGACTCGAGCCCTGTCGAACGTTGGACTCTCGGTCGAATGCGACAGCTCCCGGCCAGATGACCGCCGTTCAGCAACCCATGCTGGTTGGCTACTGGCAATCGAATGGACTTGAGTCTCCACTAGGGGGAGACACAAAGGTGGTGGCATGGACGGCGACACGCTTTACTCGATCGGCGAGCTGGCTCGGCGGACCGGTCTCACGGTCAAGACCATCCGGTTCTATTCCGATCGCGGAATCGTGGCGCCGACGGACCGTAGCCCGGCCGGCTACCGCCTCTACAGCATCGACGCCGTCGCACGCCTGGACCTCGTGCGGACCCTGCGCGAGCTGGGACTGGACCTTCCCACGATCCGCAAGGTCGTGGACCGCGAGCTCTCGCTTCCCGAGGTAGCCGCGGCGCACGCCGAAGCACTGGCAGTGCAGATCCGCGTCCTGCGTCTGCGGCGCGCGGTGCTGACGGCGGTGGCCGAGCGCGGGTCCACACCTGAGGAGACGGAACTCATGCACCGGTTGGCCCAGCTCTCCGAGCACGAACGCCAACGTCTGATCGGCGATTTCCTCGACGCCGCCTTCGGCGGTCTTGACGCCACCCCCACGTTCGCGGGGGTCATGCGCTCGATGACCCCCGAACTGCCCGACAACCCGGAGCCGGAGCAGGTCCAGGCGTGGGTGGAGTTGGCGGAAATGTCCCTGGAACCGGATTTCCGCGCCGTCATGCGGCGGATGGCCGAGGACCAGGCAGCCGAACAGGCTCGAAGCGACACGATGCCCCCGCGCCGCGACATCACCGCAATCGTCCGTGACCAGGCCGGCCCGGCCCTGACCGCCGGCATCGACCCGGCCTCGCCCCAGGCGGATCCGATCGTCGCGGCGTTCACGGCGCACTACGCGCACCTCCTCGGCCGCCCCGACGACGCCGAGCTTCGCCGCCGGCTGGCGACCCGTCTGGAGAGCGTGAACGACCCCCGAAGGGAGCGGTACCTCCAGCTTCTCGCCGTGGTCAACGGCTGGCCGGCCCCGGAGAGTCTGGCCCCGGTGTTCGACTGGTCCCTCCAGGCTCTGCGCGTCCGGACGCAGCAGTGACGGCGCGGTCACAGGGCGGCGTGGGCCGGACGCGGCCGGCGTCGGGTGAGAACGCCGCCGCACATGATCGGTTGGCGAACACCCCCGTCGTACTTCATGCCGCCGCGACGCCGGCCTCACCCGCTCTCGTTCTTCGCCCCTGGCGCATGGAGGACGTCGCCGCATTGATCGAGGTGAGCAGGGAGCCCGGTTCACCCCCGTGGGCGGCGAGCTCTGCCGTGGACAACGATGCTGACGGGGCCTGGTGGGTGCAGGCCCAGCAGCGGGGCTGGGCAGCGGGCGACCGGTTCGGCTTCGCCGTGTTTGAGGCGCGCCCCGTGCCGACACGCGAACAGTTGGTGGGAAACGTGGTCCTCAAGGAAGTCACCCCCGGCAAAACGACCGCTGAGGTGGGCTACTGGACCGCGGCGCACGCTCGAGGACGGGGAGTGGCCCCCCGTGCTCTGGAGGCACTCACCAGCTGGGCCTTCTACACCTTCGAAGCCGACGGGCTGGAGTGTCTCGAACTCCTGCACCAGGTGGACAACCTGGCATCGTGCAGGGTTGCCCAGAAGAGCGGGTACGCCTTCGACAGCATCCTGCCCGCGGCGCCGCCCCATTTCCCCCGCGATGGCCACCTGCACGTACGGCGCGTGCGCGGCTGATTCCTCCCGGGGGTCCGGTGCCCGGCCGGCCCCAGGATGTGGGGCCGGCCGCGGAGTGCCGGGGATACCCGCGCACCTGTCACCTGGTCGGAGTTCGCGCCGTAGGGGTTGGCCGGTGCGAGCCTCCTGCCGGGGGTCACCCGGACACGATGACGATGGCAGGACGACGTTCACCAGGCGATAGGCCGGGCGTCATCACGCACATGTCGAGCGTGATTCACTCGATCTGTACGGGACAGTGAAGATCTCGGCGCGCGACTCGTGCGTGGCGCGCATGATTCGGGGAGTTGGCCGTGGACACGATCGATCGTCACATACTGGACATCCTCCGCAAGGGCGGGCGGGCGCCCGTGTCGGAGATCGCACGTGCTGTGGGACTCTCGGCGGCGCCGTGCGCGCGTCGCATTGAGCGCATGGAGAGGGAGGGTGTGATCCGCGGCTACACCGCGGTCATCGAGGACAGCCGGGCGGGCATGCTTCAGGCGTTCATCGAGATCCGCCTGCTCGGCGCGACCGACAGCGACGAGATCCAGGGCATCTCCGAGAGCATCCCGGAGATCGAGGAGAGCCACAGCATCGCCGGCACTTCCGACGCCCTGCTCAAGCTCCGGGTCCGGGACGTGAATCATCTGCAGCAGGTGATCAACGCCGTACGCCGGACCGGCATGGTGGAGGGCACCAAGACCTTCATCATCATGAACACCTGGACGCGGGCCGGGTGAGTCAGTCGCGTGCCGGGGTGATGGTGTGCGCGAGCTGGAAGCGTGAGTGCAGGCCGAGTTTCCGGTAGACGCGAGTGAGGGTCGCTTCGACCGTCTTGACACTGACGGTGAGAGCGGTGGCGATGTCGCGGTTACTCGTTCCGGCGGCGGCGAGCTCGGCGCAGCGCTGCTCGGCGGAGGTGAGGCCGGGGTGGACGTTGCTGTCTGCCGGGGCTGCGTCCAGCCGCCCGAGGGCGTGCGCGGCGGCTTCGGCCCAGGGGCGTGCCTGGTGGGCGGTGAAGAGGTCGGCGGCGCTCTGCGCGGCGATGCGTGCGCTGGCGCGTCGGCGTCCGCGCCGTTCGGTGTGGCTGAGCGCCAGCAGGGTCCTGCCGTGTTCGAGGGGGAGGTGCCGAAGCTGGTCGGCCGCGTCGTTGAGGCGCCGGGCCGCGGTGTCGTGGTCGCCGCGGGCGGCGTCCAGAAGTGCCTGGGTGCGTTCGAGCGCAGGAAGGACCGTGTGCCTGCCCAGCTCGATCGCTGTGCGGCGGGTGTCGTCCAAGAGACCCTGTGCCTGACTCAGCTGGCCGAGGGCGACGAGGGTCTCGGCGAGTTCGGGATGCCAGCGCAGGACGGACGGGTCGCGGACCTGCTGGAGTCCCTCCAGGTCCCGCACCTCCTCCAGGGCCTCCAGGGCTTCCTTGGGGCGGCCGGTGACCAGGAGGAGGTGGCCGAGGGCGAAGAGGTTGCGGGAGAGGAAGACCTTGTTGTCCTCCTGCCGGGCCGTGTCCACTCCGCGGCGCGCGTGGACGAGGCCGAGGTCGGTGCGCCGGGCGGCGCCCTCGACGAGGGCGGAGGTGTAGCACGCCGGCGCGGGTGACAGGGAGGTCGCGTCGGTGAGCGCCTGGGCGCGGTGGGCGTGATCGAGCGCCCTGGCGCACCGTCCGGCGCGGAGTTCGGCCTCCGCGAGGCCGCGCAGGATGTCCACCGTTGCCTCGGCGTCTCCCGTCTGCTCGGCTTCGACGAGCAGGGGAAGCAGCGCGGCGCGGGCCTGGTCGGGGTGGTCGTCGAAGAGGGCGTGCCGGGCAGCGAGATGCTGGGGCGAGCCGTTGACCGGGATGGAGACGGCGCGCGGCAGGGAGAGGGCGCGGCTGAGCGTGGTCTCGGCGTCGGAGTGGCCGAGGACGCGTTGGAGGCGGGCCTGCATCGTGAGGGCCATGGTGGTGCTGCTGGTGTCGCCGGCGGCCTCGGCAAGGGCGGTGGCCCGACCGGCCAGGTCGCACGCTCGTCGCGGATCGCCCTCGTTGACGTTGGCCCAGAGGGACTGGCGGATGAGGAGCTGGGCCGTGAGGTCGGGGCGTCCGGCCGCGGCGTGGAGTGCGTCGGCGAACAGTTCGTCCGCGCCGTGCAGGTGCTGGCCGCTCGCGTCGATCAGGGCGACGAGGGCGTCGACGCGCTGGTCCGGGGTGGTGTCGTGGCCGAGGACGAGACGGGCGGCGGCCCGGGCGCGGGGGAGGTCGCCGTAGTGGGCGGCGTCGCGTACGGCGGTCAGGGCCCGTTCGGTGAGCAGGTCGCCGTCCTCGTGCGGGGTTCGCTGGGCGGCTAGGAGGGAAAGCTCGGCCGCGAGCGCGTGGTCGCCGCGCTGCCGGGCGCGTGCGGCGGCGCGGGCGGCGTGGAGAGCCGACCGCGGGTCGGCGGCATCGGCCGACAGGGCGATGTGCCGGTCGCGGCGGACACTGTCACGGCTGGCCTCGGCGAGGCGGGCGTGCAGGAGCCTGCGCGCGTGACCCGACAGCCGGGCCACGAGTTCGGTGCCGATCGCGGAGGCGGTGAACCGCACCGTACCGTCGGGCTGTCCGATGCCGAGAAGCCCCACTGCCTCGGCCTGGGCGAGGAAGGCCTCTGTCTCCGGGCCGACGAGGCGGCCGAGCAGGTCGAGGTCGGGCCGGTCGTCGAGTGCGGCCAACGTCAGCAGATCTTGTACTTGGGCCGGTACCTCGTCCAGCCATTCGCCCACCAGTCGACGGGCCGTCGGCGGCAGGGCCGGCTCGCTTTCACCGTCCCGACCTGGGAATGGGGGCGAGGCGTCGGCCAAGGCCTGGGCCATGGCCAGCGCCAGGGCCGGGTTCCCGCCGCTGCGGGCGTGGATGCGTGTGACCTTGTGGAGGGCGAGCCGGTGCGGGGACAGCAGCGTCGCGACCTGAGAGGCCGTCAAGGGCGGAATGCGTACCGCGCGCGTGTCCTCCCCGCACCAGTGGCCTCCTGCCTCCGGACGCCAGGTGCGCTCGGCCGCGATGACCGGAAGATCCGGGGTCAGGCGGAGCGCCCAGTCCAGTACGGCCGCGCTGGCCGGGTCCAGCCAGTGGGCGTTGTCCACCACCAGGGTCATGGAGGGTGCCTCCCGCAGCGCAGCGGCGGTCTGCCGGCGCAGCCGCAGGGCCTGACCGGCATCGTCCGGAAAACCCGGCCGGCCGGCGGCGGCGTCGAGTGCGGCCGTCAGTTCCCGCGCGGCGGGCAGTGCCGGTAGGGCGAGCGCGAGTTCGAGCAGCCCGGAGCAGGGAACCCGGGCGTCCTGCGGACGCGGGGCCAGCCGCACGACGGGCAGGCCCAGCCGTCGGCCCAAGGCCCCGGCTGCGGTGGTCTTGCCGCTCCCGGGCGGCCCGTACAGGACCACCCGGCGGGTGCCGTGCCCCTCTTCCACCATGCCGGGCAGCACCGGCAGCACAGGCAGCACCGTCGTCTCCGGAGTCACCGGCATCACGGGATCGGCCTCGGGGAACGGGCTCATCCACATCGCAGAGTCTGGCATCGGGCCATGGTGCGCCCGCCGGGCCTCCCCGTCCAGGTCAAGGGATTGCCCCGATGTCGGCTGCCTCCCGCGTCCCTAACCTCAGGGCCACAGCCGGGCCAACCGCTGCCGAACGCCCCCCGCACCACAGATGACGTTCTGCGGCACATCCCTGACAAGGCCCGGCGGAAGGATTGCGATGAACGGCAAGAACGCCCTGGCAGCCGGTGTCGCGGCAGCCCTCGCCCTGGGCTCCGTGACCATGGTGGCCACCCAGTCCACCGCGGCTCCCCGGCCCACCGCGGCCGCCGGTACCTCCGTTCCCCAACCCGGTGCAGGGTTCAAGGCGATGACGGCCGACGCGCGCGACGAAGCGATACGCGCGGCGGGCCGGAACGCGGCCGCGACCGCCCGCGAGCTCGGCCTGGGCCCCGACGAGCGCCTGGTGGCCAAGGACGTGCTCATCGACGCCGACGGCTCGCGGCACGTGCGCTACGACCGTACCTACAGGGGCCTGCCGGTGATCGGCGGCGACCTGGTGGTGCACTTGGCCAAGGACGGCACGATCACCGGCTCCGACCTGGCGCACCAGGGCGCGATCCGGATCGCCGGTACCACCCCGAAGCTGACGGCGGCCGACGCCTCCGCCAAGGCCGTGAAGCATGCCAAGCACGTGAAGCGCGCCAAGGCCGGGAGCAAGGACAGCACCCTGGTCGTGTACGCGGTCGGCAAGATCCCCGTCCTCGCCTACCGCTCGACCGTCACCGGCGAGGGCGAGACGGGCCCGACCTCGCGGGAGGCGGTGATCGTCGACGCCACCAGCGGCGCGGCGCTGGACCAGTACGAGCTGCACCAGAACATCACCGGCACCGGCAACGGCGTCACCGTCGGCCAGGTCTCCATCGAGACCACGCAGACCGCCGCCGGCTACACCCTCACCGACGCCGCGCACGGCGGCACGATCGTCTACGACTCGTACAACAGCCCGCAGTCGAACCCGAAGCAGAACGCCCGGACCTTCTCCAAGACCACCAACTCCTGGGGCAGCGGCACCACGTCCAGCCGTGAGAGCGCCGCGGTGGACGCCTCCTACGGCCTGGCCAAGACCTGGGACTACTACAAGAACACCTTCAACCGCTCCGGCATCCGCAACGACGGCCGCGGCGCCCCGGCGTACGTGCACATGGACACCAACGTGCTGAACGCCTTCTACGACGACAGTTGCTTCTGCATGTTCTTCGGCGACGGCTCTTCGCAGAACAGCAACACCCCGGTCACCGCGCTCGACGTGGCCGGCCATGAGATGAGCCACGGCGTCACCGCCGCCACCGCCAACCTCACCTACTCCGGCGAGTCCGGCGGACTGAACGAGGCCACCAGCGACATCTTCGGCTCCATGGTCGAGTTCTCCGCCGGCAACACCGGCGACCCCGGTGACTACTACATCGGCGAGAAGCTCAACATGTCGGCCGGATACATGCGCCGGATGGACAACCCCTCAGCCGACGGCAACTCGCTGTCCTGCTGGAACTCCGGCGCCGGATCGGTCGACGTCCACTACTCCTCCGGCATCGGCAACCACTTCTTCTACCTGGCCGCCGAAGGCACCGGCGCCAAGACCATCGGCGGACGCTCGCACACCGGCACCACCTGCAACAACGACACCTTCGCCGGCATCGGCAAGGACAAGGCCGCAGCCGTCTGGTACCGGGCGCTGTCCACCTACATGACCTCCACCACCAACTACGCCGGTGCCCGCACCGCCACCCTGCAGGCCGCCGCCGACCTGTACGGCACCAACTCCCAGGAGCGGTACCTCGTCTCCAAGGCCTGGGCGGCCGTCAGCGTCGGCATCGCCCTGCCCGACCCCGGCACCGGCACCCCCACCCCCACCCCCACGCCGACTACCCCCACTCCCTCGCCGACCACGCCTCCCAGCGGGAACGCGCTGATCAACGGCGGCTTCGAGCAGGGCACCAGCGGCTGGGTCCAGAGCGACAGCATCATCACCAACTCGTCCGTGCAGACCGCGCGTGACGGATCCTGGTACGCCTGGATGATGGGCTACGGCGCCGACGCCGTCGAGTCCCTCTCCCAGTCGGGCGTCGCTGTGCCCTCCACCGGCACTCCGAAGCTCACCTTCTGGCTGAAGGTCTCCACCCAGGAGTCCGGCTCCACCGCCTACGACACCCTGAAGGTCAACGTCAACGGCACCACGTTGGCCACCTACTCCAACGCCAACGCGAGCTCCGGATACGTCCAGAAGACCGTCGACCTTTCCGCCTACAAGGGTCAGACGGTGAAGCTGGAGTTCGCCGGCACCGAAGACACCTACCTGTCGACCGTCTTCCTGGTCGACCAGATCGCCATCGGCTGACCGTTCCCGCTCGCCGCCGGTGCTCCTGCGGCCGGAGCCCCCTCGGGTGCTCCGGCCACAGGAGTCACCGCATGCGCGAGGCCGGCCCGGTTCTCACTCCGCTGGTTTCGCGGTGCGTTCAACCACCGTCCACCATTCTTTCGCGTACATGACAGGTTGGATCGCGAGTGTCTTCCTGGCAGGGCAAACACCCTCATACAAGGAAGAACCGTGATGATACGTCTGACCGCTCGCGCCTCAACGCTCGTTCTCTGCACCACACTGGCCACCTCGCTCGCCCTCCCGGCGCAGGCCTCCGGGATCGACAGCGTCCGGCCGAAGGCCGAGACCGCGCCCCTGTTCGACGACGAGGCCGGCGGCAACGCCAACGCGGACGACCCGGCGATCTGGCGCAACCCCGCCGACCCGGGCCGCAGCCTGGTGATCGCCACCGCCAAGCAGGGCGGTCTGCGGGCCTACGACCTGGACGCGCGTCAGGTGCAGTCGATCCCCGCCCCGGCCGGCCCGAGCGCCGACGACAAGCCCGGCCGCTTCAACAACGTCGACCTGGTGCAGGGCCTGCGCCTGGGCGGCGTCCGCACGGACGTCGCGGTGGTCAGCGACCGCGGCAACGACCGGCTGCGCATCTACCGCATCGACCGGGACAAGCCCGGCGGCCCGCTCACCGACGTCACCGACCCGGCAGCGCGCCCCGTGTTCTCCGCCGACCAGGCCGAGATCAACGAACAGCGGACCGCCTACGGCCTGGCAACGTGGACCGACCGCGCCACTGGCCGCTCCTACGCCCTGGTCAGCCAGCGCAACCGCACCCGGATCGCCCTGCTGGAACTGCTCCCCACCGCCGCCCGTACCGTCGGCTACCGCCTGGTCCGCACCCTGGACCTGCCCTCCTCCTTCCGCCTGCCCAACGGCGCCACCTGGACGCCGTGCGCCGAGCCGGACGAACTGCCGCAGGTCGAGGGCATGGTCGTCGACCCCGCGGACGGCACCCTGTACGCCGGTCAGGAGGACGTCGGCATCTGGCGCATCGACGCCGGACTCAGCGGCACGCCGACCCTGATCGACAAGGTCCGCGAGTACGGCGTCCCCGGCACGTACGACGAGCAGACCGAGGAGTGCACGCCCGGAGTCGACCCCGGCTTCGGCGGTACGCACCTGACGGCCGACGTCGAGGGCCTGACCCTGGTCAACGAGCCGGACGGCGACGGCTACCTGCTCGCCTCCAGCCAGGGCGACAACACCTTCGCCGCGTACGACCGCGAGCGCGACGAGGACAACGAGTACGAGAACACCTTCCGCATCGCCGCGGCTTCCGCCACCCTCGACGGCTCCGAGGTCTGCGACGGCGCCGCCGCCTTGAACGCCCCGCTCGGCACCCGCTATCCCAACGGCCTGCTCGTCGTCCAGGACGGCGAGGAGACCCCCGGCGACGGCGACGGCGACGGCGACCGCGAAGCCACCGGCTTCAAGTTCGTCGACCTGGGGGACGTCCTCGACGCCATCGACTGACCAACGAACGCCGCGGACGCACGGCTGACACACCGTGCGTCCGTCCTGTCGTGCTGTATGCCGTGAGCCGTGGCGGTTTATCGGGCGATGGTGAGGGTGGCGGGGGTGCCGGTGGGGTGGTGGGTGATGGTGGTGTATCCGGCGTTGGTGAGCCAGGTGGTGTAGTCGTTCTGTGTCCAGGTGCCGCCGGTGTTGCTTTTGGCGAGCATTTCGGAGGCGAAGAGGAGGGGGAACGACGGTCCGCTGCGGTCGTTGTCGACGGTGTAGTCGCAGATGATGAGGGCGCCGCCGGGCTTGAGCGTTTCGCGGATTTTCGCGAAGACGGTGGTGTTGTTCTCGGGGCTTTCCTGGTGGGCGATGTGGGAGTAGAGGGCGATGTCGTAGGTGTGGGTGGGGAGGGGGGTGGTGTGGAAGTCGCCGTTGAGGGTGGTGAATCGGTCGTCGAGGTGGTTTTGGGCGAGGCGTCGGCGGGCGATGTTGTTGATGGGTTCCCAGTCGAGTTGGGTGACGTGGGTGGTGGGGTTCTGCTGGAGCCAGACCTGGGAGAAGATTCCGGATCCGCCGCCGATGTCGAGGATGTTGAGGTTGTCTCGCTTGGTCATCTCGAGGATGTCTGATGCGGTGTGGGCGGCGGGGACGGAGATGCCGGCGATGGCGGTGACGACGTTTTCCCAGTGGGGGTTGTCGGCGACTTCGACCATGGGGTGGTGTTCGGGTCCGCCGGTGGTGAAGACGTCGAGGCGGCTGACGAGTTTGTCCATTTCGCCGAGTTTGAGCTGGGCGAAGCCGCTGATGTCGGTGGGTTTGCCTTCGACGAGGTAGTGATCGGTTTCGTCGGTGTTGTGGTAGGTGCCGTCGTGAGTGGTGAGCAGCCCGAGGCCGACGAGTCCGTCGAGGAGGGTCTGCGTCCCGCGAAGCGCCAGGCCGGTCTTGGTGGCGAGTTCGTCGGGGGTGGTCAGCCCGTGGTGGATGTGGGTGAAGAGGGAGTTCTGGGTGGCGACGGCGAGGAGGCCGGTGGCCCAGTAGCCGCTGGCGATTTCGAGGATGCGGCCGGGCGAGGGGTGGTTACTGGTCATCGGGGTTTCCTTACCGGGACGCGGGCGCGGTGATGTCGGTGTTCCAGGTGCCGAGGGCCATTTCGGCGGTGATGCCGGGGCCGAATCCGGCGATGATTCCGGTGGCGCCGGTGGTGAGGGTGTTTTCTTCGAAGAGGCGGCGGGCGGCGTCGAGGACGACGGCGCTGGCGATGTTGCCGTATTCGGTGAGGGTGGCGGTGGAGTGGCGGAAGGTGTGGAGGTCGACGCCGAGGTATTTGGAGAGGTCGGCGAGGATGCGGGGGCCGCCGGCGTGGATGATGTAGAAGTTGAGGTCGCCGATGTTCCAGCCGTGGCTGGTGGCGAGGTCGGTGAGGACGGGGGCGAGGGGTTCCATGGTGCCGGGGACGCGGCGGTCGAGCTGGAAGTGGAATCCGGTGGAGCGGACGGCGTAGGAGATCCAGTCCTCGGTGTGGGGGATGAGGTAGGCGGCGTTACGTTCCAGCCGGATTCCTTCCCCGCCCTGTCCGCGGACGACGGCGGCGGCGACGGCGTCGCCGAAGAGGCCGTCGGAGAGCAGCGATCCGATGTTGTCGTCCTCGGGCTGGTAGCACAGCGAGCACAACTCGCAGGAGACGATCAGGACGTTCGCCTGGGGGTAGGCGGTGGTGAAGTCGTGGGCCCGGTTGATCGCGGCACCGCCGGCGGCGCAGCCGAGCTGGGCGATGGGGATCTGCCGGGTGTCGGTGCGAAAGCCCATGCTGTTGATGAGCCAGGCGGTCATCGACGGCATCATGAATCCGGTGCAGGACACGAAGATGATCGCGTCGATGTCGGAGGCCGTGAGGTCGGCGTTGGCGAGGGCTTCCTCGATGACGGCGGGGCAGCGCTTCTTCGCCTCGGCTTCGAAGATGAGGTTGCGTTCCTCAAGGCCGGGATGCTGAAGCGTCTTCTCGATGGGCTGCACGATGTGCCGCTTTTGGACTCCGGTGTTGCGGATGAGGCGGAGTGCGAGGGGGAGTTGGGGCTTTCCTCGGTGGGCTTCCTCGGCGAAGGCGAGGGTCTCTTCCATCGTGATGATGTACTCGGGCACGTTCACCGACGGTTTGCATAACGTGGGCATGTCCGGTCAGTCCACCTTCTGAGAAGTCAGCAGGGCATGAGCATGGGCATGAGTGATGGGCGCCCTCGCACTTTCACCGAGCACGCTTGCCGCCGACTTGTCGTCAACTTGAGATCCGTCCGCTATTGGACCGTGTCCCATGTGGTGAGGCGGACGAGTCGCTTGTAGCAGCACATGGCTGCGGCGAGGCCGAGAAAGGCCAGGTAGTTGCGGGGATAGCGTTCGTAGCGGTGGTCGAGTTCTCTGCGGCTCACCATCGACGAGGGAGTCACGGAGCGCGCTTCAAGGCCGTCGACACCTTTTCCCTACGGAGTCGTTCCCCGGGCATGATCAAGCGCATCTTCGCTGGCCTGCTGTTCGCGGCTTCTGCATTCGCCCTGTCCCCGGTGCCGGCGGCTCACGCCGATGACTGCGTCACCGAGTCTCGTCTCCATTTCCACGACTGCTTCGTCCACGGCTGCGACGGGGTGATCCTGCTGGAGGGTGACCAGGCGTCGCTCGGTTCTTGAGGTGGGGGAAGCGAGAGGGCCGACGATTGATGGTGCTCCGGTGGGCGGCGAGAGGGGGCCGGTTGCGCTAAGCAAGATCGTTTCTTTGGTGAACCCGGAGACCTGGTGGGCGCTGTCGAGCCTGTCGGGGAGATGCGCAGCGGTAGGTCTTGGGGCGGCCCGGATCATTCGTGGGCCTCCCCTTCCTGACCGAGTGAAAGCAGATCTCTGTGCTGAAGAAGTCTCTCGTCGCGGCTGCGGCCGCGGCGATGGTGTTCTCGGCGGCTGATGTCGCGGCTGCTGACGATGTGGTGCGTGTGGTCGAGAGCGCGGAAGTGACCATCCCGGTCGCCAGCGGCGGGTACCCGGGCCGTGCGGTGGCGAAGGCCGAGTGTCCCGCGGGCGAGACGCGCACCGGCGGTGGTGCCATGGTGGTCGCCGGAAACTCGTACGCCGACCGTTACGCAGTCGGCGCGAGCATCCCGATCGCCGGCGAAGGCTGGTGGGCGTTCGCCACGAACACCGACCCCAACAACCCGGGCAAGCTGAAGGCGTACGCGATCTGCGCGAAGGTCGTCAAGAACCCGACCCTCACCACCCCGTGAGGGAGGCCGCCGCTCCTCGCGTGCTCCGGGTGAGGGGCGCGGCGAGGTGAGACGCGGCCGGGCACGCGCAGGGCTTACGGCCCCGTAGGGGCCCGGCAGCAACGAAGCCCCAGGTCTCCGACCTGGGGCTTCGCAGAGGGAGGGGACAAGGCCTCGCTTTACTTGGTGAGTCGGCGGTAGTTGATGAGGCTGGTGGCGATGGCCGTGAAGGCGATGTCTCGATCCCCGGAGGGGCAATGCGAGGTGTGATGCTCCGGCCGCGGAGCCATCGCCGCAGATGGGGGTAGTCGTAGCCCTTGTCTCCGTGGAGCTTGCCGGGCCGTCGGCGGCGGGGGCCTCGACGGCTGCGGATCGGCGGTATCGATGCGACGAGCGGCTGCAGAGCGAGACTGTCGTGGGTGTTCGCCGCGGAGATGGCGAACACGACCGGCAGACCGGACCGGGCGGTGACGAGGTGGATCTTCGATCCCTTCTTGCCGCGATCGGTCGGATTCGGTCCGGTCAAAAGCGCCCTTTGAGGGCTCGGACACTCAGCGAGTCGATAGCGAAACGCGACCAGTCCGGCTCTCCCTGGGCGCCGAGTTCATCCAGGACGACCTGGTGCAGACGGGCCCAGACCCAGTCCTTGCTCCAGCGGGCGAACCTCCGGTAGACCGTCGGCCAGGCCGGCTCGAACAACGGCTGCACCTGCCGCCAGGTGCAGCCCGACGTCGCCACGAACACGATCGCGGCCAGACACTCACGATCCCCGGCCCGCCGACGGCCGCCTCCTGGAGGGCGTTCCGCCACCGCCTTCGTCGAACCCGCGGGGTGCGCTGCCGTGATGGGACGGTGCGGGTCCGCTTGCGGCTGCTCAGCCGGGTGGTGGTGTCGCCGCGTACGGAGTAGGGTGCTGCTTCATTATGAAGCAGGTACATAAATCTGGTCTGGCCCGCGACCCCGATGGCTTCCTCTACGACCCCGGTGTGCGGGACTCCATGCAGGCGTTCGCGGCAGGCGACGACACCCTCGCGCTGGAGGTGGCCGCAGCCGTCCGGTCCGCATCGCAGGCGGTCGACCGGTTGCGCTCGCGCGGAGCGGGAGGGCGTGGACTGAGCGCGGGGGCTCTCGACGTCCTCGCGCGGCTGGGTACGGCCACGGGGGAGGGGCTGAGCATCGGCGAACTGGCCCGCGCGGCGGGGGTGAGCTCTCGCAACGTCACGGGCCTGGTCGACACGCTTGAGCGTGACGGTCTGGCGCAGCGCGTCCAGGACCAGCACGACCGCAGGTCGGTCCGAGTCACGATCACACCGGCCGGCCGCGAGTGGCTGGACGCCTTTCGGCAGCCGACGCAGCGGGCCATGTCCGCCGTCTTCCAGGGCTTCACCGAGGACGAGCTCGCGCGGTTCCGTGACCTGTGCCTGCGCGTGGTCGAGAACCAGCAACGCATCGAGCAGTACCTGGGCGAGTCCCAGAGCGACCAGTCGGCTCCCTGAACCGAAAGCGACCGAGCATCACATGACGTACGACTCAGCAACCGAAGCCACCCGACGTACCGTCAGGGACTACCACGAAGCCCGGTTCCGTGGAGACATCACCACCGCCGCGGCCCAGATCGGCGAGAGCTTCGGCTTCCGCAGCCCGTTCATCACCTCCGACAGTCCGACGGGCCACCTCGAAGGCCTGGACGGGCTTTTGAGCATCGTGACCGGGGTGGAACTGATCAGCGAGCTGTACGGCGAGAACGAAGCCACTTTGGTCTACGACGTCCACACCGCCCCTGCTGTCGGCATCACTCAGCACACGGCCGAGCACTTCCGGCTCCACGAAGGCCGGATCACCTCGATCAGGCTCCTCTTCGACTCCGCCCCCTGGCAGGCCATCATGTCCGCGGCCGGCCCGACACGCGACGAGGTCGCCACCACGAAGTGACCGATCGCGCCGATCACGGCATCGGAACCCGTCATCGGCAGAGTGAAGTCACTGCTCCTGAGTAGTTCGCCTCATCAGAACCGTTCGAAGCTCGGCTGAACGGGACCGATCTCTCCGGCGGCAACCATTTCCTCCAGGTCTTCCTGATCCAGGAACTCCAGAGCTTCCGGGTCGATGCCGTCGTAGCGATCGACATCGAGCAGCCGTCGCACGAACCTGAGGGCGAAACTTGTGAACGGGCCGTCGAACGTCTCGCAACCTTCTTCGTGGACCATCGTGACGATCTTCCACCGATCCGGATCCGCATCGCATGGCAGGAAGAAGTGCTCGTCGCCGCTGTAGTCGTAACCCCATGAGATCAGCCCACCGGCCTCGGGGTGGATGGGGTACGGGACGTACTCGGAGTCACCACGGTCGAGGGCTCTGGCTCGGCGCTCGCTGAAGATCTGGTGGGTCTTGCGCATGCGTTCCAGCAATGGGCTCGATCCACGCGGGTGATAGACCACGAGTTCATCGGAGATGACCCCGCTGCCGTAGGCGTTGAGGAACGCCTTGAAGTCACTGGGCAGAGCGGAGCCTATGTGCTGCTCTACTTCGTACCAGTCATCTGGGGCGGATTGCCGACGGCCTGGCTCGCCAAGCAGCGCCTGCAATTCATCAAACGCGGACAAGTACTGCTCCCAAGCTCCAACCGTTCAACCTTTGACGAGGCGAACCTAGTGGCCATCAACCTCCGGCGCCAATGCTCGGCCTTCCCTGTCATCCTGTGCCGAAGGATGAAATGAGCTGGTCAGCGGCTTTGGGGACGAGGCAGGTCCGTTCGTCGGTGGCTCTGTGATTCCCGTCATCAGACCGGTGATCGGCGGGGGGCCTGTTGGTTTCGCACCCCTCCAAGCTCGACGTCCGGCATGAGCTCGTCGAAGCATTGTTCAGGCCTGCCCTGACCCACCAGATCCTCCTCGCGGACCGCGCCTACCCGGGCGCCGGCGCCACCCGCGCCCGGAGAACGCGCCTTCGCTCAATGGAAATCCTGGCGGCTGCTCCGGCGAGCAGGCCGACCTCCTCCGCTACGCCTTCACGTCGAGACGCACGAGCGCGCCGATTTCCACGAGCTGGTCCGGCAGCGCCAAGTCGGAAACGCCCATGACCGTGCTGGCGGGCCGGTGCTCCCCGAAGTACTCCGCGTGGAGGCGCGCTGTCGTGTCGAAGTTCTCACGCAGGTTCCTCACCAGAACCGTGGTCTCCACTATCTGGCCACGCGCGGCCCCGAACTGCTCCAGCACCAGGTCCAGATTCTCCAGAGTGGTGCGGACCTGCAGTTCGAAGTCACCGGCGCCCACGAAGTCGCCGTGACGGTCATGAGACAGCTGCCCCGACACGTAGACCGTTTCACTGACCTGGGTGGCCTGGCTGTAGCCGTACAACGACTCCCACGGCATGCCGAACCCGAACGTCTTCACCTGAGAACCCATGGTTCATCTCCCTCGATGCATTGTGTGGGGGCCGTCGGTCACAGGCAGGCCCCTTGCATGCTGAAGTTACGGGTTCGTACGCACGATGCTTGTCCGGTGGCGCCGTTCCAGTGTTCTCTGTGCGCACAGAATTGGCTGCACTGGGCTCTTCCGTGCGCCGGTGAGATGAGTGTGGACCACTACGCCGACGACGAGAGGCCACTGAGTCTTTTCCAATCTCATACCTGTGCTGCTCATCGGCCTGCTGACGGCTGAACGCATCGATCTGTAGAGAGGCCATGACGAGCAGATCTGCAGTCGGTCCCCGCGGCCCAGACCCTTCGCCGAGCGTGGACAGCGGCGCTGGGAGCCGGGTGAGAAGGGCTCAGCGTTCCGGCAGCTCCCATGAAGCGAACCAGTGGGGGAACGGTCCGGCGGAGGGCGGGAAGCCGAACGGCGGGGTGCGGTCGGTGAGCAGGCGCAGCACGAATTCACCGGCGCCGCAGTCGAAGCGCTGCCACTCACCGCCCACGTACTGCACGAGAACCGGCCAGTCGTCGGGATCGGCCGGTCCGGTCAGCCAGTGGAAGGTCAGCTCCTGCTCGGAGATCCCCCATGTGAGCACGCCGCCGGGCGCGGGGTGGACCGGGTATGGCCGGTACAGGTCGGCGTACCGCGCCATGTCCTGGCCCCAGGAGACCAGATCCGTGCCCAGCGCACCCGGCACCAGCAGGTCCAGGTACTCGTCGAAGCTGCCCCGGCCGAAGGTGTCGACGATGTCCTTGTAGTCACCGGGCAGTGCGGTGCCCAGCGCGGCCTCCGTGGCGGCCCAGTCGACGCCGCACCGATCGGGCTCCGTCCACCCAGTAATCTCACGCAGCAACGCCACCCACCCGACACCGGGCGGAGGGGTGAACGCGCGCCGGGCGAGGATCACGATGCGGCGCGGGCCATCGGCGGTGGCCGTCACGCCGTATCCGAACCAGTGCTCGGCCAGCACCCACCCGCGCAGCTCCAGCAGCCCGCCCTCCCCGCCGATGGGGAGTCCGCCCTGCCCGCCCACCGGCGGACCGTCGGGCACATCTGCCCCCCTACCCCCGACGACCCACGCGCGTACGGGCAGACTCGCGCCGTCGATCACGTCCGCAGCGACGCGCTCCAGCTCGGCCAGATCCTCCACGTCGCTGGGCACACAGACATGCCCTTCCCCATGAGTGGGCAGTGGGCAGTGCAATTCGGGCGCGCGCCAGGCGTCGTTCAGACGGGTGCGCAGAGCTGGGGCGTCCATGTGGACAAGTGAACAGCACGGCAGTGACATTGAGCCTTCTCGACCTGCATCAGCAGTACCCCGTTGGGCTGACAGCAGGGTAAAACCCCTGGTAGATGGGTTTTCGAGCAAGAGAACCGGCTCCACCATAGGCTTCACATGCTTGTCTAAGCTCCTCAAGGCGGGAGGCTAGCGCGGACCCTCTTGAGACGGTTGAAGCTCGCTCGACTGCATGGCCCGGAAGCAGCAGCTAATCTCCGATGAACCACAGGTAGCCGCCGTTCGTCGCGGCGCAGGACTTCAACAGCGTCGCGAGATCGTGCACGGCGGCCACCTGGGACTCATCGGCGCACTGCTGCAGCAGACCGTCGACCTCCCGGAGCGCGACTTCCGCCTCCTGCTCGTTGAACAGCGTGTTGTCGTACGGATCCACCCACGAGAGCTTGTCCGGGCCGTCGGCCTTGAGCTTGGCCAGCACCTGAGCCAATGCCTCGCCGTGGTGATACGAGCCTCGAACGAGCGTGGCCCTGGACATGTTCCGGTCGAACCGCGCCGGTCGGGCGGAATGCAGTTCGAGCTCAATCCCCATGGTCGCCTCCTCGGTGGCAGCTTAGCCAGCCTCCTTCAGGCCTGCCCTGAGAATTGATCTTGTGGCAGCCGGGGGTGAGCCGACGGAAGCGGAGTGGGAGCGGATGGGCCCTTGTTGCCGCAGGTGGACGGGCGTGGCCGTCCATGGCGTGATCGACCGGAGACGTCGTAGACGGCATCGGCCTGCTGCTCCTGCGAGCTGCCGGCGGGCGACGAACTCCAGACTCCGCGGCATGGGTTCCGGTCAAACTGGCACCGCATCCGGCCGTTCGCGGCGAGTCGGATTGTTGGGCCCGAGGTGGCGCGTGCAGGGTGCTGCTGCACAGAGAACCGCCTTGTTGTTGGCACGGGGGAGCAGTGCTTCGAGGGAAAACACAGGGACTTCGAAGACGCATGCCCCGAAGTCCCGAAAGGTAATGAAGTGTTCACTGATGACATCCGCGAGCAGGTCGAAACCGCCCTGGATGCGGTCCGCGCCCACTCGCTCGTACGCTCCGCCGCCGACGGCAGTCTGCCGCTGGAGAACGCCACCCGCTGGGTCTTCTGCGCGGGGCGTGAAAGCCGAAGCTTCCCGTGGATCCTCAAGGATCTGCTGAGCTGGACCAAGGACGAGAAGGTCCGTCGCATCCTCCAGGAGAACCTGGACGACGAACTGGGTTCCGGCGACCCCACCCACGCGCACTTCCTCCACTACCTGCACTTGCTGGACGAACTGGGTGTCCCGCGAAGCAGGTTCGACGAGTACGGTGAGCGCGCCGGCATCAAGCTGGCGCTGCAGCTGGCCTTCAGCATCGCCCGAGGACGGAACCTCGGTCGGTCGATCGGGTACATGCTGGTCAACGAGGCCATGACGCCCATCACCTACACGGCGGCCAAGCAGGCCCTCACCAAGTACCACCCCGACCTCGGCACCAACTTCTTCGACCTGCACATCGAGGTCGACGACCACCACGTGGCCGCCTTGTACGAGGCCGTCGACGCGCTGCCCGAGGCCGACCGCGCGGACCTCCAGTACGGCATCGCCCTGGGGCAGCGCGGCATGGAGATCCTCCTCGACGAGGCGTACGGAATCTTCGACAGCGTCGACGAGGACATCCACATAACCGCCGAGCGCTGGAACCCGCTGTCCGCCGTCACCCCGGAGAACTGAGAGTCCCCGTCCCATGCCCCACACCGACGGCACCGACGTTCCGGCCCCTCGCCGGAACGCGGTGACTCGCGGGATGACCGCGCTGGGCGCGTACGCAGCGCTCAGCGCGGCCTTCGACGTGTACGCGGCCGAACGCGTCCAGCAGTACAGCCCCATGGTGCTGGCCGCTCTGTCGTTCGGACTCGTCACCACGCTGTTCCTCGGCTGGGACCTCGCACGGCGGGGGCCCGGCGAGGTGCTCCGACCGGTACGCGCCCGGCGAGGGGACGTGCTGGCCCTGAACGTCACCACCGCCGTCGGCTGGCTGACCATGCTCTATGCCCTGATCTATCTGGAGCCCGCCGTCGTCAACGTCGTCGGCCTCGCCGTCGGCCCGGTCCTGACCGTGCTGCTCGAACCCCTGCTCCGTCGCGGGGCGCGCCCGTTGCGCGCCGAGGCCGTGGTGTCCTTCGCCATCACCGCCTTCCTCGCGGTCCTGGTGTGGGGGAGTCTCGCCGGACGCAGCGCCGTGGGCCGACTCGACACCCAGGACGCCGTCGTCGGGCTGACGCTGACCCTGGTCTCGGGCATCGCGTCGACCGGCAACGTCATCTTCTCGAAGCGCCTGAGCGACGCCGGGTTCGGCCCGAACGCGGTGATGTCGGTCCGCTTCCCGGTCACGCTCCTGGTCTCGTGGGCCGCGGTCCTGCTCGGCGGACGGGCCGGCGAGCTCGGCGACGCCCTGCCGTCGGCCGCCGTGCTGGCCGTGGTGGGCGTCGGCCTGCCCCTCTATCTGATCCAGGTGGGCATCCGCCACACCGAGCCCATCACCGCCTCGCTGTTCTCGGCGCTGTCACCGCCGCTTGCCGTCCTGCTCCAGCTGACCGACTCGCGCCTGTCGGTCGCCCCGCTCAGCCTGGCGTGCGTCGTGTCGATCACGTTGCTGATCGGCGTGGGCGTCCTCGCCCGACAGCGCCACGAACGCCGCATCGCCCTGCCGCCCCACCCACCCGGAGCGCCCGGCGACCACCACCCCACCCAGTCCGACCCACCCCCACACCGCGAAGGGGCTCGCCCGCTGTGATCTGCGCCATCGTCGACGCCTACGGCATCGCCCGCTACCTCCCGGAGGCACTGCGCCGGTACGGCGTCGAGTACGTTCACGTACGGTCCCAGAACCCGGACGTCCATCTCACCTACCGTCCTGAGGACTTCGACGTCGAGATCGAGCACTTCGGTGACGTCGGCGAAACGGCCCGAGCGCTGCGGAAGGCCGGCGTCGACATCGTGACCGCGGGCACGGAGTCGGGCGTCCTGCTGGCCGACGCCCTTTCCGCCGCTCTGGGCACCCGCGGCAACGGCATGACGCGCCCGGCCGTACGACGGGACAAGTACGAGATGAACGCGGCGGTGGCCGCCGCCGGCCTGGCCACCGCGCGCACGCTGCTGACCGCCGACGCGGACGAGGCGGTGGCCTGGGCGGCGCAGGTCACGGCGCGGCCGGTCGTTCTCAAGCCCGTGGCGAGCGCGGGCACGGACCGGGTGTTCTTCTGCGACACGGACGACGAGATCCGTCGTGCGCACGGGCTCATCATGTCCGGGGAGAACCGCTACCGCGCCCCCGACACCGCCGTACTGGTGCAGGAATGCCTGGTCGGTGCCGAACACTTCGTCAACACGGTGAGCGTCGACGGCGTGCACCGCACCGTCGAGATCTGGCGGTACAACAAGCGCCCGGCGCCCGGGGGTCGCTCCATCAACGACTTCGACGAGCCCCTCGTGCCCGGCAGCCCGGACTACGAGGCCCTGTCCGCGTACACCTGGCAGGTGCTGGACGCGCTGGAGGTCCGCAACGGCTGCGCCCACACCGAGGTGATGCTCACGGCCTCCGGACCCGTTCTGGTCGAGTCCGCGGCGCGCCCCGGCGGGGCCCAGCTGCCCGACGTCGTACGGAGCTGCCTGGGCACGGACCAGCTCGACTGCCTGGCGCAGTCGATCGCCCACCCCGAGCGCGTCCTCGACGGGACCCTGCGTACCAGCCGCATCGAGCGGTACCTGCGGTACGTGAACCTGATCACCCCACGCGACGGCGTCGTCCCCGACCATGAGGCCTGGGCGCCGGTGCGCGCTCTTTCGTCCTACACGGACATGGTGCTGACGATTCCCGTGGGCGACCCGGCGCCCGAAACGGTCGACCTGGTGACGTCCGCCGGATACGTCTACCTCACATCGACCGATCGCTCCCAGCTGGAGGAGGACTACCACCGGCTGCGTGCCCTGGAGACGGACGGCCTCTTCGACGCGCCCATCCCGCGGCGACTCTCGCCCACGTCCACCGCCGCCGGGTGACGACAGGGCCCGAGAGCCACGTACGCGGAACCACGAAAACAGAACCAAGAGCGTCGGAAAGCAAGGAAACACGTGACCTACGACTACCGGGCCAAGAAGACCGTGCTCGCCCTGGCCTCCCACCTGGAGCAGGGCGTGGCGCTCAACGTCGCCGGGCACCTGTCCGTCGCTCTCGGCGCCCATGGCGACGACGGCGACCTGATGGGGCGCAAGGTCCTGGAGGACGCTTCCGGTCTTCCGCACACCGGCATCTCGAGGTACCCGGTCATCGTGACCAAGGTGAAGCAGGGCAGGCTGCGCCGGCTGGTCGCGGAGGCGAGGGAGCGCGGGGACGTGTTCTGGGCGGACTACCCCGAGCAGATGCTCACGACCGGGCACGACGACGAGCTCGCAGAAGCCGTGGCGGCCGTTCCCGAGGACGGCGTCCGCTACCTCGGGGTGATCGTGTACGGCGACACCGATGCCGTCACCGCCCTGACCGGGCGCTTCAGTCTCTGGCAGTGACGAGGGCAAAGGCGCGGAAGATGAGGAGCGGAAGATGACGAGTCAGCGGCTGACATTGTCGGACGGGTCGGTTGTGTGGGTGGACGCCGTCGCGGGCGATCTGGAGGAGGAGGTGGCGTTCCGGCGACGAGGCGGAACGGCCTTCGCCGAAGTCCTGCCGTCGGTGGTGTCGTTGTGCCAGGACCTTGGCGGCGCCCTGAAGTCGCTCGCCCCGCAGCGCACGCAGGTGCAGTTCGGGGTCGCGTTCAAGGCGGAGAGCACGGGTCTTTCGGCGCTGATAGCCAAGGGCGGGGTCGAGGCCAACTTCGTGGTCACTCTGGAGTGGTCCCGCGACACCGCCGACGACCCGGCCACGGACACCAGCGCCGGCACGAGTACCGCCCTCCCGGGCGCGGGCGCGGACAGCGATCAGCCCACCGACGTACCCACCAACGCACCCGCCGACGCCTCCGCATCGGCCGACGCGCCCGCGGACCCGCCCGCGAACCCCGCCACCGCCTGAAGACCGCGGCGACCGGATCCGACGGGAACGACGACGGTGTTTCTCAACGGCCACGACCTCGTGCACATCCCCGCAGGCATGTCGTGCCTCGGCAGTTCGGAGCTTGACCCGTACGCGGGTGAGCTGGAGTTCCCGATGCGTGAGGTGTACGTGTCGGACTTCCTCATCGCGCGCCACCCCACGACCCGCCGACAGTTGGGCGTGTTCCGACAGGCGGTCGGCTGGGCTCGCGGCTCCGGGTCCGACGCCGCAGCTACCGCCGACCTCCCAGCGGTGAACGTCTCCTGGGAGACAGCCCGGGCCTACTGCGCATGGCTGGGCGAGGCCTCGGGCCTCTCCGTCGGACTGCCCACCGAAGCGGAGTGGGAGAAGGCGGCTCGCGGGGGAGACAGCCGGATCTGGCCCTGGGGCAACGAGTTCCGGCCGGAACTGTGCAGCTCCGCCGAGGACGGACGGTTCGCCTTCCGCTCGGTGTACGAGCTGGAGGAAGGGCAGTCACCCTACGGGTGCATGCACATGGCCGGAGGCGTATGGGAGTGGTGCGAGGACTACTACCACGGCCATGCGCACCAGGAGGCCGAGTTCCTCGACCCGGTCGCCTCCCGACCCGCCTCGCGCCGGGTCGTCAAGGGCGGATCGGCCTACTGCACCAAGGAGATCGTGCGCCCCGCGTGCCGGGACTGGACGAACTCGTACAACCAGGGAGGTGGCGATGACGGCTTCCGCGTATGCGTACGGTCCTGGCGCTAGGCCCGCTCAGGCCCGGTGCGCCGCTTCTCAAGCGCCGACGGCGACGCGGTGAGCGAGGGCGTGATGAACGGCGACGCGGTAAACGGTCACAAGGTGCAGGGCAGCGCGGTCCCCGCGCAGACGGTGAACTCCGTCGTGGAAGCGGTCGCACGGATCACCCAGGGCGCCGACGCGGTCGGTACCGGCTTCTTCGTCCTGCCGGGCTGGCTGCTGACCTGCGCGCACGTCCACGACCCGGACAGCCCCCACCCCCTGACCGTGCACTGGCAGGGCGAGGTGCTTCCCGTAAGGGAGGCAGTACGCCCGGCTGCCGGAGGCGCTCCGGACCTCTGCCTCCTGCGCGTGGACCGTACGGATCACCCGCTGCTCCCCATCGGCCCGAGCGGGTACGGCATCTTCGGCTTCTTCGCGTACGGCCATCAATGGGAGGAGCGTGGCTACCGCGGCTACCCGGCGACCGGCCGGGTGAGCGGTACCGCGCCCTACCGGGGCCGCCCCGGTTTCCCCGAGGAACAGCAGCGGTTGCTGGTGCTGACCGGCGCCACCATCAGGCCGGGGATCAGCGGCGGTCCGGTTCACTCACTCGCCGACGACCGCGTCGTGGGCGTGGTGAAGCGCTCGAACCCGGACGGGGGCGGGTACGCGGTTCCCGTCGAGGAGGCCGAGAAGCTGCGCCCGGGGCTACTGGCCGAGAACGCGGCGGCGGTCGCCCGAGCCGCCGCCGGGACCGGCCACGACGACGCCGGCCGTCGCTCCGGGGCGGTCAGCGCGTACCTGATGAACCTCCAGCGCGAGCACTCCTACGTGGCGTTCGCCAACCTGGAGCGGGACGTACGGCTCGACGAGGTCTACGTCACGCTGACCCTGGCCTCGGACACCCTCGACGGCAGCGCCTTCTCCCGGCGCTCCGGCGGCGGCATCGAGTCCATGTCCGACGGCGTCCCCGAGAAGCGGGGTGCCCGGCGCGACCGTGGCAGTCCCCAGGCCAGAGTGCGCAGGCCCGACGCCAGTCTGGGCGAACTCCTCGCCTCCCCGTGCGCGACGGTCCTCGGTGAACCGGGCGCGGGCAAGACGACGCTGCTGCGCCATCTCCTCGTCAGAACCTGCCGTGACGAGCTGTTCCCCGGCGATCTGCCGGTGTTCGTGCGGATCGCGTCGCTGACGGACGAGCCGGACTGTCTGCGGGCGCACGTGCGGCGTGTCCACCCGCAGGTCGCCGATGAACTGCTGCGCGCCTGCGACACCGGCCGCGCCGTGTTCTTCCTCGACGGGCTGGACGAGGCGCCGGCGGCGCTGCAGCGCAGGGTCACCGAGGAGGTCCGCCGTCTGCTCGCCGCGCAGAACCGCTTCTTCATCACCTGCCGTACCGTGGCCTACCCGCGCGGACTGCTGCCGGGCACCTTCCGCGTCTTCGAATGCGTCGGCTTCAGCCGCAGCCAGCGGGGACGGTTCCTGGCCCGGTGGTTCGATGACCGACCCGGCCTGGCGCACGACATAGAGCGCCAGATCGACGCGAGCCCGGCCCTGGCCAAGTTCGGGCAGAACCCGCTCATGCTGTCCCTGCTGTCGGCCGCCCAGGGGGAGCACGACGAGAGCCGCGTACCGCGGCAGCGCACGGAGCTGTACACCATCCTGCTCGACGTCCTGCTGACCGGTCGCCGCGACGACCGCGAAGGGACCGGCCTGCTCCTCCTGAAGCGGTCCTTCCTCGGCTGGCTTGCGCTTGAGCTGATGAACCTGCGCCGGGAGTCGTTCGGGGAAGAGGAGTTCTACGCCCTGTGGGACCGCTTCGTCACGCACAACCCCGGCCGCGCCGCGCCCACCGACACCCCGTACCGCATGCTGAGCACCCTCACCGAGCAGGACGCCGTACTGCACCGGGGCCCGGACGGCCGCTACGCCTTCCTCCACCTCACCCTCCAGGAATACCTCGCCGCACGGGCGCTGAGCCTGCGCCCGGACGGCCCGCAGACGGCGCTGCGGCACCGCGCCGACCCTCGCTGGGAGGAGGTGCTGCGGCTGTTCACCGGCCTGCTGGAGCAGAGAGACGCCGAGTGGTTCACCCACCGGGTCGCGTTCTCCGACACCGGCGAGCCGCGTTCCGTCGAGGAACTGGCCCTCGCGGCCCGCTGCGCCTCGGACGGCCTGTCCCTGGCCGGGCCGGTCTGCGACGCACTCGTCGACGAACTGACCCCCGTGGCCTTCGGGCCCGGCTCACCCCTCGGCGTGGAAGCCACACACGCCCTGGCCGGGCTCGCCGCCGCCTTCCCCGAGTACGTCGACACCGTCACCGAACTCCTCTTCCACGACCCTCACGGGCAACCCGCCTCGTTCCCGCGATACGTGGACTTCCTGGGCCTGGTGGCCAGCGAGGCCGCCGTGCAGGTGCTCACAGGCATCCTCGACAGACTCCAGTCGGCGGACCCATCGACCCGAGGACAGGGTCCGTCGACCCGGGGACCGGGCCTCTCGACCATGGGACCGGATCCAGAGGGCGCCCACGACCTGGAGGACTTCGTCCTGTCCACCGTCGAGACCGTCGAAGCACTGGGCCGCTGCGGGCGCGCCGACTCCGTACCGCTCCTCTCGGTCCTCCTGTCCCACCCGATGAGCGCGGTGGCCGGGGCCTCGGCCCAGGCACTCACGGAGCTCCCCCTCACCCCCGCCGCCGCCGGAACGCTGATGGCCGCCGCTCACGGGGCACCGGACCGGGTATGGCCACCCCTCGCCATGCGCGTCACCTCGCCGGAGTTCGTACGGGGCACGATGCGCAGCCTGTTCGTCGACGCGCCCGACCCGCTCGGCCAGCTCGCGATCCGGCACGCCGTCGACCCCGAATGGGTGGAGGGCGACGGGCGGTTCCACAGCCGCCTGTACGCCGAGGCGGCGGACGACCGGGCACGCGCCAACCTGCTGGGCCTCACCTCGCTCAACGTGTACGCGGAGAACACCGAACAGGTACTGTCCACCGCCCTGGATGCCCAGGCAGCGCAGCGACTGCGCGTCGCGGCCGTCTCCTTCGTCCTGCGCGGCCGTCCCAAGCACACCGAACGCCTCGTCGCCGGACTTCTCGACGAGGGCGACCGCACCCTGGTGAGAGCCGCCACCGCGGCCCTGGCCCGTACCGGCAACACCCAGGCACACGCCCTGCTGCGCGAGCACGCGCTGCGCCCCGGACAGGACTGGCTGATCGACCTGTGCCTGCGCCTGTTCCTCCAGGTGTCCGCCCCCAGCTGCCGCGCCTGGCTCAGGACGGTCCGCACCACTCGCTGCGCTCCCGCCGACAGCGAACGACTCCGGCTCGCCCTGCTGTGCTCCTCCGCGCTGCGCGACCCCTCCGTCTTCCCCGCCCTCGACGACCTGCTGCGACATTCCGGCCCTGCCGGACTGGCGGACCGTGTCACGGCCTACCGGGCACTCGCCCGACTGGAGAACCCCCGATCGGAGAACATGCTCCTGAGAGCCCTGTACGACGAGGACGACGCCATGGCCACCGTCCACGGCATCGAGGCCCTGGGCACGCTGCGCACCCCCGTGGCGGAGAACGCCCTGCTGACCTGCCTCGACCCCGCCCACTGGCCCCCGGCCTGGCCGGCCCGCGCCCCCGACCCCGGCCAGGGCGATCAGCGCCCCTCCGACCAGCGCGTCCTGGCGGCCGTCGTCGCCCTGGCCCGCTCGGGCACCACACGGGCGATCGCTCCCCTCCAGGAGCTCAGCAGCCGCCCATCGGAACCTGCGGGCGTGCGCCGCATGGCCTACGAGGCGGTCCGGACGATCCGCTACTACGCGACCGACGACGATCCGGACACACCCCAAACCGGCCCATGACGTCGGGCGCCTGTCGCTTGTACGCGGCTGGACACACGCTCGCCCACCGAAGCCCGGCCTCGTACGAGCAGGCACACGAGGCTCTACACCCCCGCCGCAGCCTCCGCCCCCGTCCCCTCCTCCCCGGCCGGTGACGGCCTGTCGGAGCCGTATCGCTTACGGAGCTCGTTCAGGATGGAGGTGGCGGCGGCGGTCAGCGGGATGGCGAGGAGCATGCCGAGGATGCCCGCCACGGTCCCGCCTGCGGTGAGGGCAAGCAGGACGACCGCGGGGTGCATGTGGACGGTCTTGCTCTGGACCAGCGGCTGGAGGACGTTGCCCTCCAGCATCTGGACGGCGAGGACGATGCCGAAGACCCACAGCGCGATCACGAGGCCCCGGTCGGCGAGGGCGACGAGGACGGCGACGGCGCCGGAGAGGAAGGCGCCGAGGTACGGGATGTAGGCGGTGACGAAGACGAGCGCGGCGAGCCCGACCGCGCCGGGGACGTCGAGGACGATCAGGCCGAGGCCGATGATGACGGCGTCGACGAGGGCGACGAAGGTCGTCCCGCGCATGTACCCCTCGACGGCCTCGTAGGCCCGGCGGGCCATGGCCTCGACGAGGTCACCGCTCGCGCGGGGCGCGAGGGAGCGCAGGGTGCCCACGGCGCGGTCGGAGTCCTTGAGGAAGAAGAAGACGAGGATGAGGGCGAGCACGGTGGTGGCCATCATCTGGCTGACGACACCGAGTCCGCTGATCACCCCTGACGCGGCCGTACCGCCGAACTCCTTCAGGAGGGGCTCGGCGTTCTTGGCGACGTCGTCGAGGGAGGTCCCGATCGCACCGAGGTGTTCGGTGATGTCGTCGGCGGCCTTGCGGAGCGAGGTGATGATCTGGTCACCGGTCTTGATGAGCGCCGCGACGACGATGTACGCGGCTCCGCCGACGACCACGAGGATCGCGAGGACCGTGACGCCGGCCGCGAGCGACTTCCGCACCCGCATCCGGAGCAACCACCGGTAGAGCGGCCCCAGCAGCGCTGCCCCCAGGATCGCGAGCAGCACCGGCGTCACGACCGACTGGAAGACGACGCACAGCCAGACGAGCACGGCGGCGACGCCGGTGACGAGCAACATGACGACGCACCAGGCGGCGAGCTTGCGGGCGGGTTCTGGGAGGAGCGGCGCTCGACTGGTCTGCATCCGTCCATGGGACCACGGCACCAGGGCCTGAGTCGCTTCGAGGCCCGGCGGCGTGCGGGAAGGCGCGGACTTCGCCCTCCACCGGGGAGCGGAAGGGCTGTCAGTGGCGTGGTGCATGATCGGCACGTCAGCTTCCAGGGAGGTAGGGACGCACGATGCCGATCACTTGTCACCGGATAGCCGGGCACACGTTCCTGCGGCCGATGTACGACGACGCGTACTTTCCCGATCACGTGGTCGACCAGGCGAAGGCGATCCTGCTGCGCCTGTGCGAACGCGTCGAGGCCGAGCGGCCGGCCGACCTGGAGAGCTTGTACGCACTGACCCAGGCCACGACGGAAGAGTTCAATCTGCTGGAGAGCGTCTTCGACGAGGCCGGGAGCGAGATCGAGACAGTGGCCCGCGAGGCCATCTGCGACGAGTTCAGCTTCATCGCGTCGGCGTACGGGTTCACCGACGCGGAAGCGGATGAGCTGACCGCCGGCCGGGACTGGTGAACTGGCAAGGGGGAGGCCTTCTCTGGCCACGGCTAGGCAGCTTCTTGCGGATCACTGCGCGAGACCCGAGCTGTGGGTGGTGTGATGGCTTCATGCGACCTGAGCACTGTGTGACCAGGAATCACATCGAGGTGTGGCAAGAACGCGTGCTGCCGTCCGGGCCGGAACGGATCAGGTTCGAGACGGTGCTGCGCGGCTCACTCCTGCCGATCCTTGTCTGGGCTGGAGTCGCGTGCCTCGTGTACTTCGTCTACAGCCCGCGCGTAGCGACGGTCCTGGGCGGGCTCTTCGCGTTGTCGTTCATCGTGGGTTTCGCGCTGCGTCGCAGGGCGAAGCACTCGGTCCGCTGCAGCGTCTACGGTGCGCTGGGCGGAGTGCTCGACAAGTCCATGGCTGGGTTCTGAGGCGTTGTGGCACAGGCGACCGCTCGTTGTCCTGAGCGTGTTGACCGACGCCCAGTGGTCCAGGATCGAGCCCCTGTTGCCGGACCGGACTCCCCGCCGAAGGGGAAGGTGGCGTGATCACCGGCAAGGCGAGACCCGTCGGTTCAGCGCACGATGCCGTGGCTCCGGGGAGTCGCGACGGGGCGGGCGCGCGAGAGCCTCACGGCCTGCGCGCGGGCGCTCTCGAAGGCCTGGACCGCATCGCCGTCCTTGCGCCACATCGGAGCGCCGCACCACGGGCCGATCCGGCGGAACTGCTCCAGCGCGCCCGCGTACAGCCTCGCCCGCACCATGTGATGGGCGAGGAGGTGCCGGAGCATCGGCAGTCGCTCGTTCTCGGGCGCCACCTCGTCGAGCGAGGCGGCGACCTGCTTGAGCAGGCTCCTGGATAGCGGGGTGACGCGCACGGCTTCGTAGGGGTGCCGGTCGGCGTACTCGTCGAGCGCGTGCAGGTGGATACCGGCGAGCGGACTGCCCGGCGGCGCCTTCCGGACCGCCCGGCGGGCGAAGCGCATCATGATCCGGTCGCTGCCGAACCACTTGGCGCACCAGTACTGGAGTGCCTGCCAGTGGCCCTCGTAGTGGTACGGCGCACGGGCGACGAGCCCCTCCCAGAGCGGCCGGAAATCCGCGCGGCGGTATTCGGCACCCCGTGCCGCCGTGACCATGACGACCCACGGACCCGGGTTCGCGGGATCGAGCAGTGCCGCCTTCCGGGCCTCCTCGATCGCGGCCGGGAGCAGCGCCTTGAAGCTCTCCATCTTCGAGGTGCCGACCTCGTTCGCGTATCCGCTGCCCCGGATCGCCCAGGCCTGGTGGACCATCAGGCTCGCGCGGAGCGTCGCGGCGTCGCAGTCCTGCGGCCGGGCGGCGCGCCAGCTGTCGAGCCAGGCGTCGTCCTCCTCGGCGATCTGCTGGAGGAGCTCGATCCGGGTCCAGCGCTCGTCCCAGTCCTCGCCCGCCTCGTCGACGTACCGCGCGGCGGCCTGCCAGTGCCCCCGCCAGGCGGCGTCGGCGACGGCCTGGCGCTCCTCGCGGAGGGAGGCCGCCGGGGGCGGGCCGGCGCGTCGGGAGTCGAGCGCCGCACGCGGCGGAAGCCCGTAATCCGCAGCCTCGAAGGTCTCCGCACCCCAGGTGGAGGAGCCTCGCGGGCGGCCGATGACGCGGTAGAGGCCGAAGAGGAGCACCACAAGGAGCGCGGCGAGGAAAAGTGTCACGGCGGGAGATCCTCCCTGACTCGATCACTCTCCGCAATAGTCCAGGCCAATGAAAAAGATCAGGTCAGAGCCCTTGCGGCGGAACACTCCCCGCCATCGCCGAGTCCTCGGTGACTCTGCGCCAGCGGATGCCGCCCGTCTGCGGCCGGAACCTGACGGACTACCCCGCACAATCCCAGGCCCGTTGAAACAAGTGTGTGATTGTCGGTCGTGCGTGATAGTCACTACCCCCACGGGTGAGTCGATCATCGACCACGGTGCACTACAGCAAGGGGTGGGGACATGGCGTTGCTCCGGGACTTGGGGAACACGCTGGGACGATGGCGGGGCCGGACCGCCGCGCAGGTCGATCAGGACGGCGGTGATCCCGACGCGCGACGCGTCCGCGAGGCCGCCGAGGCGGGGGACTGGGCGACCGTGCGGGACCTGCTCGAGGCACGGCCCGAGAGCGAGGACCGTACGGGCCTCCTGTGGGCCGTCGCCGACGTCGCCGGAGCGGAACGGTGGCTCGCCGACGCCATGGCGGCGGAGCCCCAGGCCCCCCTGCCCCGGCTGGTGGCCGCCGTTCGTCACATCAGCTGGGCCTGGGAGGCCAGGACCAGCGCTCGGGCTGCGCAGGTGTCCCAGGAGCAGTTCAAGATCTTCCACGACCGACTGGCCACCGCCGAGACGTGGCTCTACGAGGTGGCCGAGCGGGAACCCGGCTGGACCTCGCCCTGGTACGCCCTCCAGGTCACCGGCCGGGGGCTCCAGGTCGACGGGGACGTGGCGCGGCGCCGCTTCGAGGCGGCCGTGCGGCGCGACCCTCACCACCTGGGCGCGCACCAGCAGCAGTTGCAGCAGCTCTGCGAGAAGTGGGGCGGTTCCCACGAGGAGATGCACGCGTTCGCCCGGAGCTCTGCCTTCGGCGCGCCCCGCGGGACCGTTCTCGGCCAGCTCGTCGCTGTCGCGCACCTGGAGCACTGGCTGGCCCTCGACTCCGGCCCCGACGCCCGCTACATCAGGAGCCCCGAGGTGATCGCCTCGCTGGGCGAGGCCGCCGACCACTCGATCCGCCATCCGGACTTCGTGGGGACACCCGGCTGGCTCCAGGTCCACAACTCCTTCGCCATGGCGTTCTCGCTGGCGGGCGACACCGCGTCCGCGAGGGAGTGCTTCCGGGCCTCCGCCGGACGCGTCACCGAGTTCCCCTGGCAGTACCTGGACGGTTCCGATCCGGCCAAGGCGTACAAGGAGCACCGCGCCTTCTGCGGAGGATGAGTGGGGCGGGACGCGTACGAACGTCCCGTCTCCGTATCGCACCACCACACCTCCTCCCGCCCGACCACACCTCATCCCTGCCCGACCACGCCCGACTATGCCCGACCAAGCTTGTCGTGCCGTGGCACGCGCCGGCACACACCGAAGGACCATTCCAGGTGTCCCCGTCCCACACTCCCGAGACGTCCCCAACCGCCCACACCTTCCAAGTGGACCTGCGCGGCCTGGTCGACCTGCTCTCGCACCACCTCTACTCCAGCCCCCGCGTCTACCTGCGCGAGCTGCTCCAGAACGCCGTCGACGCCATCACCGCCCGCCAGGCCCTCACGCCCGGCGCGACCGGCGCGATCACCGTACGCACCGGTGAGACGCTGACCGTCACGGACACCGGCATCGGTCTGTCCGAGGCGGATGTCCACCAGTTCCTCGCCACGATCGGGCGCAGCTCCAAGCGGACCGCCGGCGGCGCGCTGGACGGCGCGGGGCTCGACGCGGCGCGCGGCGAGTTCATCGGCCAGTTCGGCATCGGGCTCCTCGCCTGCTTCGTCGTCGCCGACGAGATCACCGTGCTGACCCGGTCCGCCGCCGACCCGGCCGCGCCCACCGTCGAGTGGCGCGGCCATTCGGACGGCCGCTACACGATCCGGACCCTGCCGTCCGCGACGCTCCCCGAGCCCGGCACCACGGTCACGCTCGTCCCCCGCGCCGACAACGCGTCCTGGACCAGCCCCCAGCAGGTCGTCTCCCTCGCTCGGCACTACGGCGGACTCCTCCGTCACGACGTGACCGTCGTCGACGCGCGCGGCGAGAGCCACCGCATCAACGCGGCGCCGCCGTGGGAGCGCGCGTACGGCTCTCCCCTCGCCAAGCGGGAGGCGTACACCGCGTACTGCCGCGAAGTCTTCGACTTCGCCCCGCTCGACACCATCGAGCTCGACCTGCCCGCCGCCGGACTGCGCGGGGTCGCCTACGTCCTGCCGACGGCGGTCAGCCCGGCCCAGCGCGCCGGACACCGGGTCCACCTCAAAGGCATGCTCCTCACCGACCAGGCCCCCGAACTGCTTCCCGAATGGGCGTTCTTCGTCCGCTGTGTCGTCGACACCACGAGCCTGCGGCCGACCGCCTCCCGCGAGTCGCTGTACGAGGACGGCACGCTCTCCGCCGTACGGGACGCCCTCGGCGACCGGATCCGCGACTGGCTCACCGGACTCGCCGCCCGCGACGCGGACCTCCTGCACCGCTTCGTCGACACCCACCACCTCGCGGTCAAGGCGCTCGCCCGCCACGACGACGAGCTGCTGCGCATCGTGCTGCCCTGGCTGCCGTTCGAGACGACCGACGGGAACATCACCCTGGAGGAGTTCGCGCGGACCCACCGCACGCTCCTCGTGACCCGTAGCGTCGAGGAGTTCCGGCAGGTCGCGCCGATCGCCTCGGCCGCCGGGCTCGGCGTCGTGAACGGCGGCTACACATACGACCGTGACCTCGTCCACCGGCTGCCCGAGGTCAGGCCCGGCACCACGGTCGTCGACCTCGACCCGGCCACGGTCACCGCCCACCTCGACCCCGTGGAGCCCGGCGCCGAGCTGCGGGCCGCCGCCTTCCTGTCGGTCGCGCGCGAGACGATCGGCGTCCACGACTGCGACGTCGTCCTGCGCGACTTCCAGCCCGTCACCGCGCCGGCCCTGCTGCTCGACAACCGCGAGGCCCGGCACGAACGCACCAGGTCCGGCCTCGCCGCCGAAAGCGACGGCCTGTGGGGGGACATCCTCGGCTCGCTGCGCGACGAGACCCCTCGTGCCCAGCTCGTCCTGAACCATCTCAACCCGCTGGTCCGCCAGGCCCTCACGATCGGCGAGCGCGGCCTCGCGGTCACCACCGCCGAAGCCCTGTACGGCCAGGCGCTGCTGCTCAGCCGACGCCCGCTCCGCGCCAGCGAGAGCGCCCTGCTCAACCGGGCCTTCATCGGCCTGCTCACCCACGCCATGCACCAGCCCGGCGAGGCGGCCCCCGGTTCCGAATCCCGGAAGGAACGGTAAATGCTGGACACCCCCGAAGCGGTCTTCGAAGCGCTCCGCGAGAACCACGAACGACCCCACGGACTGGCGCGCACCGTCACCGCCGAGGAACTCGTCGACGCCGCCGAGGTCCTCGACAAGCCCGATCTGCTGGTCACCGCGCTCCTCGAACTGATGACGGCGTACGAGTACACCGGCGAGCACCGCAAGTCCCCCGTCGCCTTCGCCCGCATCCTCAAGCTGTGGGACACCACGCCCACGTCCTTCAGCGACCATGAGGCCCGTCAGGTCTTCTGGCGCTTCAAGTGGGTGACCACCTCGCTCCTCCAGGTGCCCGAGGTGCCCCTGGCGTCGATCGGCGGCTGGATCGACGAGATGCGCAAGCGGTACGAGGCCGCCGGCCACGACCTGCAGCCTGTGGCGGCCATGCGCCACCAGCTGGCGGGCCACTCCGGAATCGGCCTCGCCGACGCGTACGACCTCTGGGCCACCCGCTCCCGGTCCGAGTTCAGCGACTGCGTGGCATGCGAGACCCGGCAACGTGCCTGGCACCACCTCGCCTCGGGCGACGACGCCGCCGCCCTCGCCGTCTGGCGGCCCGTCCTCGTCGGTGAGCAGGGCTGTGACGAGGAACCGCAGACCAGCCAGGCGCGCGCGCTGCTCCCGCTGCTGCGTTCGGGGCGCGCCGACGAGGCCCGCTCCCACCACCTCACCGGCTACCGCAAGGTGCGCGGCAGGACCGGCGGCCAGGCCGAGGTCGGCTACCACCTGGAGTTCTGCGCCCACTCCCGCAACGAGGGCCGGGGGCTGGAGATCCTCGCGGAGAACCGTCCCCTCTTCGAGGCGAAGGGCGCCCCACTCGACCACCTGGACTTCCTCACCGGCACGGAGGTCCTTCTCTCCCGCCTCGTGGAAGCCGGTCACGAGGGCATCGCCGTCGCGGGACCGCCCGGCCGCTCGTGGACCGTGGCCGGTCTCCTCGCGTGGGTCGGTGGCGAGGCCGACAGCCTTGCCGTCGCCTTCGACACCCGCAACGGCACCTCGCACGTCGGCGACCGACGGCGGTCCCGCCTCGCCCTGGCGCCCCTGCTCGGTGAGCCCCTGCCGCTCGGCCTGCGCGCGGCCACGGTCCGCGCCGTGACGCCGCCCGAGGGCCCGCCCGCGACCCCGAACCCTGCCACGGGGGCGACGAGGATCGACATACCCGAGGACTTCGTCGCCCTGGTGCGCGAGGCCCGACGCCTGACACGGGACGGCCACCCGAGCGCGCAGAAGCTCTGGACGCGCGTCGCCGAACGGTTCGGCGACGTGACCGAGTCGTACGAGGACGTCCTCGGCCCTGGCGACCTCCTGGCCGCGGAACTCGCCGAGCACCGGGCGTTCGAGCTCTGGTTCAAGGATCTCCACGCGCGAGGATCGGCCGAACTCGAAACGGCAGCCAGGCACTTCGACCGACTCTCCATGCCGTGGCACGCGCTCTCCGCCAGGGCTCGCGCCCGTGCGTGGGTCGCCGCGCCGAGCGAGGGAGAGAGCGACGGGTCCGCACCCGACCACGCGGCGATCCGGGACGCCCTCGACTCCATGGCCCGTGAGGCGGACGAACTGCTCGTCGAGACCCCCTTCGACGGGGAGCCCCTCGGGGAAGGGGAGGCCGCCTACGGCGCCGACCTGCACGCCGAGCGCGTCCTCGCGTACCTCTCCCTCCGTTACTCGGTGGCCTACGCCGCGCATCTGGAGCTGCACGAGGCACTGGCCGACGCCGAGGAGCACCAGGAGGATCCGGACCGCGTCGAGGAGGCGCACGGCATCGGCGTCGACGCCCTCACCGAGCGGTTCACGAGCAGCGTCGACGCCCTCCACACCGAGGCGTCCCGCCTGGGCCACCCCCACCAGGCAGCCACCGCCCGCCAGTTCCGTGCCGACCTGTTGGCGCGCCGCGGCGACCTGGCCGAGGCCGAACGGGAACTCCGCGCCGCGCTGGAGGAGATCGAATCCGCCGGCCGGCACTGGCGACGGCCCCGCCCGTCCGTCCACCTGGCGCAGATCCTCATGGCACAGGACCGTCCGGAGGAGGCGACGGATCTCCTCCGCTCCGTGATCGCCGATGTCGTCGCCCACGACGATCCCACCCTGCCGCTGGGCCCGGTCCATCTGATGCTCGCTCACGCCGCCGTCCACCTCGACGACGTCCACGGTGCCGTACGCCACCTCTCCGAGGCCGCCGTCCGCTTCGACAGGGCGGAGGCCCCCACGAGTGCCGTCCAAGCGCGCCTCGAACTCGCCGACGTCCTGAACCGGTCAGGCCGGCAGGCCGATGCCGTCGCGGTCCTGGAGAACGCCCTCGCCGACGCGCCGCCCGGCGTCGACGCACGCATGCTCGCCCAGGGTCGGCTCACGCTCGGCCGTGGTCTGCGCGACCTGGAGGAGTATCTGCCCGCGGCGGAGGAACTGGTCCGGCTCGCCGACACCGTCGGCGGCTGGCCCGAGGAGGAGCGCGAGGGCGTGCTCACGATGGTGGCGGCCGAGGCGGCGGTCACGCTCGCCCTGGCGGAGCGTTGGGAGGCGGCGGACACGGCCTACGAGCGCGCTGTCGCCGCGCACGCCGAGTCGCCCAACCTCCCGCACATCGCCCTCATGATGCGGGAGTTCGCGCGCCTCACGCTCCGGACCCGCGACGACGAGGACGTCGACGCGGCGCTGGAACACCTGGCCCGCGCCGACGCGGTGCTCGACGCCCGGAACTCCGGCGAGGAGGGCTTCGCCCTCTGCCACGAGCGGGGCGAGAACCACCTCCGCCGCGCGATGGTCCTCGCCGGGGCGAGCCGCTTCGACGAGGCCCTCCCGGAGGCCGAGTCCGCGATCGCCGCGCATGAGCAGGGCGGCGAGCACGGCGAACTCGCCCGCGCCGAGGCGGTCCGCATCACGGCCCTGATCGAGGGCAACGGCCTGGAGCGCACCGCCGAGGCCATCACCCGCCTCACCGAGGCCGCGGACCGCTGCCGCGAGGCGGGCCATCCCGAAGCGGCTCAGGTCCTGGACACCCTCCGCCAGGACTTCCGCGCTCGCTGACACCGGCGGCGTACCGGACGTGCCCTCTCGCGCTTGACGGGTCGGCCTCCTGGGAGCTGTATGGAGTTCGGATCTTCGTGAAGCGTCGCGTGGGCGCGTCGGCCTGGAATCGGTCAGTGCGGATTCCACGGTCGTACGCGCCCATCACGCATCCTCCGGCCTGGCGATCGCCGGAGAGACCCTAGACGCCCTCGAACAGGCTCTGACCGAGGAATCTCGAACAGGCTCTGACCGAGGAATGAGGAAAAGGGGGTTCCGCTGCCGGAGCAGGGGCCGGTTCTGCGGGTGACGCATCGCAGGCCCGCCCCGGTGCGGGCTTTGCACAGGAGGCGGACGGGAACCGCGCCGCGACGCGTCGGTGTCGCCGGTCACGGGCGGAGGCGGCCGGACCCGGCCGGTCCAGAGGCGGACTGAGCAGCAAGATCCACGCCGCGGTCGACACAGCGGGACTACCCCTGGTGTTCGTCCTGACCCCCGGGCAAGCAGCGGACAGCCCGCAGTTCCAGATGGCACTGGGCCGAATCCGGGTCCCCGGCCCGCTCGGCGTGCCACGCACCCGACTCACGGCGGTGGCCGCGGACAAGGCCTACTCATCCGAGGTGAACCGCGCCTACCTGCGTAGACGCGAGATCGGCGCCGTCATCCCGGAGAAGGCCGACCAGGCCACCAACCGGCGGAGGAAAGGCTCGGCCGGCGGCCGCCCCGTCACCTTTGACCTGGACCAGTACCGGCAGCGCAACACCGTGGAACGCTGCTTCCAGCCGACCGCGCAGGCGAATCGCGACCTTTCACCAGCTCGCTCGATCGGAGTGTTGCTGGTCTTCGAAGGGGGCTTGCGTATCAGGAGGGATCGTTCAACAATCCTCATCTATAAGGGAGTTGCTCCGCTGGGTCGTGTGGCGAGCGCGTGACGAGGGCGCGTCACGGCGGACGAGGGGACGGGGGGCGGTCATGAGCGGACATCCGCGCGGCTCGCGGAGCAGGGCATTGTGGTGGACGGCCGGTGTGGGGGTGCTGGCGATCCTGGCCACGTTCTTCGGAGTGCGGGCCGTGACGGGGGACGGGGGCCGCGACTGCGCGGTGCGGCTCACCGTGAACTCGTCCACCGAGAAGGCGGAGCTGCTTGCCGAACTCGCCCAGGAATATGGCGACTCGGGGCGCGAGTTCGGCGACGGCGCGTGCGCCGAGGTGCGGGTCCAGGAGCTCAGCTCGGGCAGGGCGATGGAGGCGCTGGCCACCGGGTGGGACGAGAAGCGCGAGGGCATGCCCGAGCCGCAGGTGTGGACGCCGAGCTCGTCCCTGTGGCTGACGCTCCTCACCCGCAGGACCACGGAACTCGACCGCACGGTCACGGTGGCCAAGCCCGTCTCCCTGGCCACCAGCCCGCTCGCCATCGGGATGCCGCGGCCGATGGCGCAGGCGCTCGGATGGCCGGACAAGGAGGTCGGCTGGAAGGACGTGCTCTCCCTCACGCAGAAGGGCTGGGGAGCCTTCGGGCACCCGGAATGGGGCGCCTTCCACCTGGGCAAGGACAACCCCCGCACCTCCAGCTCCGGACTGGCTTCCACCGTCGCCGCGTTCTACGCCGCGACCGGACGCTCGGGTGATCTGACGGAGGCCGACGTCATGGACCGTAAAGTCCGGGAGTTCGTCGCCGGCGTGGAGTCCGGGGTCCTGCACTACGCCTCCGACGCGACCGTCTACATGGCCAACCTCGCCGAGGCCGACGCCGCCGGTACGGCGCTCTCGTACACCAGCGCCATCCCCGTCCAGGAACAGCTGATCCACCTCTACAACCAGGGCAGCCCCACGGGCGACCCGCAGCGCATCGGCAAGGACAGGAAGCCGACCGTCCCGCTGGTGGCCGTCCATCCGGCCGACGGCACGCTCATGATGGACCACCCGCTCGTCGTCCTCCCCACCGCCACGGACCAGCAGAAGGCGGCGGCCGCCGACTTCCAGGACTTCCTGCTGCAGAAGGAACAGCAGCGGCGCTTCCAGGAGCTCGGGTTCCGCGACCACCAGGGCGCGGCGGGCCAGGAGCTGACGGAGTCGGTCGGGCTGCGGGCGGGGGAGAAGCTGACCCTCATCGACCCTCCGGCCCCCGACGTCCTGGGCCGGATCCTCGACGGCTGGGACGACCTGCGGAAGAAGGCCCGCGTCGTCATGATCATGGATGTGTCCGGGTCCATGAACCAGCCCGCCGGGGACGGCCGCAGCCGCCTGGAGGCGGCGAAGGCCGCAGCGATCAAGGCACTCGACCTGTACCACCCCGACGACGAGGTCGGTCTGTGGGCCTTCTCCACTGAGACGGAGGGACGGAAGAAGCCGTACTACGAGATCCTTCCGCCCCGCCGCATCGCCGACGGCAAGAAGGCACTCACCGGTGCCATCGAAGAGCTGCACGCGGAGGGCGGTACGGCGCTCTACTCGACCGTCCGCGCCGCGCAGCGTGCGGTCCTCGGCGAACTCGACACCGACCGCATCAACGCCGTCGTCCTGCTCACCGACGGCAGGAACGAGTACCCGGCCGACAACGACCTCGACTCGCTGCTGAGCGACATCGACGCGAGGAACATGGAGCGTTCCGTCCGCGTCTTCACCGTCGCTTTCAGCGAGCAGGCCGATTTCGAGGCCTTGGAGAAGATCGCCGAGGCGTCCAAGGCGGACGCGTACGACGCCCGGGACCCGGCCGTCATCGACAAGGTGATGCTCTCCGTCATCAGCAACTTCTGACCCGAGCGGAGCGAACTCATGACCTCACCCGGCCGGAAGGCCCGGGTCACCGCAGCCGTCGCGGGTGCCGTCCTCGGCGCGACGGGAGCCGGGACGGCCGCCCTGGCAGGAGCCCAGTCCTGGACCGTACCCCTGATCGGCCTCGCCGTCGCCGTCCTGACCTGGAGCACCCACACGGCGGTGGACCATCTCACCGGCGCCTCGGAGCCATCCCCGTCCCGGCCTCCGTCCCCGCGCGCCCCTTCCACCGGCCGGAACACGGCGTCGACGTCCCGGACCGATCTGCCGCCCGCAGAACACCGGTCGGCGCCGGCCGACATACGACCCTGGCTGGTACGTGCATCCGTGGCGGTGGCCAAAATGGACCGCCACCTACGGGACGCCACCGACCCGACCCTCACGCAGGCCTTCGCGAACGCCTCCGAGCGCGGTTACGCCGCAGTGGAGCGGCTGCGTGCCCGCGCGGCGGCCGTGGCCCTCATCGACACCACCACCGCCGGAACCGACCGCGAGGCGCTGCGCCGCGACGAGGAGCGACTGCGGAAGGAAGCCGCCGCCCATGACACCGGCCCGGTCCGGGAAGCCAAACTCGCCTCCGTCCGCGCGGTCTCCGAACGGCGGGACTCCCTGACCCGCCTCGCGGACCTGAGGGATCACATGACGGCGGCGATCGAGGCCACCACCCTGCGCCTGGAAGCGGCCGTCGAACGCGGCTCCATGCTCCTCTCCCTCAGGGCCGCCGACGAGGCGGGCACCCGCCCGCTCGACCTCTCGGCCCTCGACGACGAACTCGAAGCCGTCCAGGCAGGCCTGGACAAACTCGACGAGATCTCCCGCGTCCTCGACGACGGAGACCCCGCTCCGTGAAGACCTGGAGAGGAGTGACCTCGCGTGCGCACGTACGCGAGGGGGCCAGGTGCTGCGCCGCGCGGTCACGGCATGCGTGCCTCCGTCACACCCTGCTCGCGCAGCAATGTCACCAGTTCGGCGTGGGGCAGGGCAGGGCTGCGGTGACCCGCGCGGCCGATCATCTCGGCATTGGCGACGAGGGCGTTGAGCACCGCCTCTTCGACAGACTGGACGACGGCGTCGTAGAACGGGTTGATGCGCCCCGCCGGGATCGACCTCATCGTGTCGAAGGTTCCGGGGCCGGGAGGGTCGGTGTCGAAAGACGAGGCCAGCGCGCCTTCGTTGGCGGTGGAGAAGGCGAGGAAGATGTCACCGGAGAAGTGGGAGCCGGTGGTGCCGGTGCGGGCGAGGCCCAAGGGTACGCGACGCGCGAGCGCCTTGCACTGGTGCGGGAGCAGCGGTGCGTCCGTTGCGAGGACCACGATGATCGAACCGGATCCGGCCGGCGGCGAAGCCACGGCGGCGTTCGCCTCGTGGCTGTCCTGCATCGGGTTGTCGGCCAGGAGTGATCGCCCCACCGGCCTTCCCGCGACAGTGAGTTCGGGTCGGGATCCGAAGTTGGCCTGCACGAAGGCGGCCACGGTGAACTCGGTCTCGCCGTAGGCCACCACGCGCGAAGCGGTGCCGTTTCCGCCCTTGAACGCGTAGCAGTTCATGCCGGTGCCGCCGCCCACGGATCCCTCCTCGACGGCTCCTGCCGCCGCGCTGTCGATCGCCGCGACGGCGTGCTCGGGCCTGATGTGCGAGCCCGCGATGTCGTTCAAGTAGCCGTCGTACGTCTCGCCGACGACGGGAAGCAGCCAACCCTCGCGCAACTCCGGCTTGTTGGAGACCATCCAGTCGATCGCGCCTCGGTGGGCGGCGCCGACGGCATGGGTGTTGGTGATCAGCAGTGGCGTGTGGAACTGTCCGGCCTCCTCGATCCAGTGGGAGCCGGTCAGTTCGCCGTTGCCGTTCATGGAGTGGTATCCGGCGGCCACGGGAACGCCGACCCCGTCGCGGCCGCGCGGCAGAATCGCGGTGACACCTGTGCGTACGGCTTCGCCCTCGATCAGGGTGACGGCGCCGACCTGCACCCCTGGTACGTCGGTGATCGCGTTGTCGGCGCCGGGCGACCCGTCGAAAGGGATACCGAGGGCACGGGCCCGCGGCTTTCCGGACGGGGTACGCAGATGGGCGGAGGCGTTCAGTGCTTGGCTCATGCGCGCAACGTAGCCGACGCGGGAAGCGTCACCCATGTGTGTCTCGCGTGGCGCACAGTCATGGGAAGCCACGCGATCCAGCCCGACGCCACGCGCGGCGCGATCCTCGGCGCGAGCACCGTGTGAGTCCGCCGCCCTGACGTATCGGGGCTACTCCACGTCCACCCCGTAGCCGCGTACCAGCGGTTCCAGGCCGTGGTCGTACCCCTGCCCGACGGCGCGGAAGCGCCACAGCGGCCCTCGGCGGTACAGCTCGGCGAGGAGCAGGGTGCGTTCGCTGGTGGCCGCGTCGAGGGTGGCCTGAGCCGTGGTCGGTGCGTCGGGGCCCGGTGCGAGGGTGAGCTGTACGGCTCCGATGTCACCGAAGGTGGCGGTGCCGTCGGTGGCCGCGGCGACCGCGACGCGGCGCACGGACGGCGGGATCGAGGCGAGATCGACGGTCATGCTCTGTTCGGTCGGGCCGTCGCAGAGGAGCCGGACGGTGCCGTCGGGGCTCTCAGGGGCACCGTAGAAGACGAAGTCGCCGTCGGAGGAGACCTGTTCGTCCTCGTCCAGGACGAACGCCACGACGTCGATCTCGCACGCCGTCTGCCGTGCCCAGGAGGCGCTGATGTGCCAGCGGCCGCCGGCCGGGAGCCCGGGGACGTCGAGGACGCCGCCGCGGGGGAGGAGCGTCGCCGCGGAGCCGCTCGGGGTGGGCGGGCCGGCATGCTCCGGGCAAGCGTGCTCCGGTCCGGCCTGATCCGGGGCGGGCGCTCCGAGCCAGTCCGGCGCGTGGACAGCGAGTTCCATGGAGGTGACGCGCGCCATGCGACGATCGCCCTCGCCGCCGGGGAGGACGACGACGTCGGTGACGCTCGCCGAGAGGTTCAGCGCGGCGGCCCAGCCCCGCTCCACGACCCGGGCCCGTGCCGTGGACGCTTCCTCGTGGGTCCCGCCGAGGACCAGGACCCGTCGCCTGCCGGACGGCGCGGGGGAAGGGGCCGGCTCCGCCGACCGGGGTGCCGGTACGGGCAGCGGCTCGGTGACGGCCGACGGCGGAGGCGCCGCCGTGGCGGTCTCGGGTGCCGGCTTCACGTGGGGCGTACCGGGGCGCACGTCGGCCAGGAGCCCGAGGAACGTGCGCTCGTCCAGGACCTGGACGCCTTCGGCCGCCGCCCGCCGGGCTTTCGCCGAACCGGACGCGGCCTCGTTCGTGACGAGGGCGCTCGTGTGCCGGCTGACCGACGACATGATGTTGAGTCCGGCTGCCACGGACCGCGCCACGAGCTCCGCGCGCGCGATGGCTGTCTCGCCGGTGATGGCGATCTTCATCCCCTGGACCAGCGGCCCGCCTGGCTCCAGACGGCCGGGGTTGCGGTAGGCGCACGGAGTCTTCGGCGGGTTGGGGGCGAACTGCGGGTTCTGCCGGGGCGGGCAGGACACCAGCGGGAGGGGCAGGTCGAGCCGGACGGCCTCGGCGAGGGAGGCGCGGAAGATCCCCGCGAGGACGCGGGTGTCGTCGAGCGCGTCGTGGGCCCTGGTCTGCGGCACACCGTAATGCGCGGCCAGCGAAGCCAGGCTCAGGTCACCGGTGGGCGGCTCCACCCGCCGGTTCAGGGCCAGGGTGCACAGCCGCTGCGCCACCGGCAGGTACGACCGGGCGCGCGTGAACTCGTGGGCCAGGAAGTCGTAGTCGAACTGCGCGTTGTGCGCCACCAGGACGCGGTCCTGGAGCAGTGCGCTGATCCGATCCGCGACCTGGTCGAAGGTCGGGGCGCCCGCCAGACGCTCCGGGGTGAGGCCGTGGATGTGCACCGGACCGGGGTCGCACTCGGGGTTCAGGAGGGTGCTGAACTCACCGGTCTGTGTCCCGTCGGGCCCGAAGGTCAGCACGGCGATCGACAGGACCCGGTCGCGCCGGGCGACCAGTCCGGAGGTCTCGACGTCCACCAGCGCCCAGTCGTGGGCGTAGTCGGGCAGGCGGGACACATCGAGGGCGGCGGCTTCCGGAGGCATGACCGTAAGGATGATCCCGATGCGGTGATTGATTCAAGCGGAAGGTCCTTTTAGTCCTTTTCTTTACGAAATGTGACATCGGCTGTCTGTGGAGCGAGACAGGGCGGGGCTGGGGGAGGGGGAGGGGGCGGAAGCCGGGGCGGCGAAATCCCTGGCGCACCGGCTGGGTCTGCAAGGAGACTGCGCAGGTGCGCGAGATCTACCCCTGCCCCTGCTGCGGGCACCGCGTGCTGGACGCGATGCCCGGCTCGTACGAGATCTGCCCCGTCTGCTTCTGGGAGGACGACGGGGTCCAGTTGCGCTGGCCCACCATGAGCGGCGGCGCGAACAAGGTCTCGCTCATCGAGGCCCAGCGGAACTACGAGGACTTCGGTGCCTGCGACCAGCACGGGCGGCGCTACGTGCGCCCGCCGGCCGAGGACGAGCCGCTCGACCCCGCCTGGCGCCCCATCGACCTGGCGCGGGACTCCTTCGAGGACTGGGCATCCCAGGACCGCGCCCCGTGGCCCGACGACCGCTCGGTGCTCTGCTGGTGGCTGCCCACCTTCTGGCGCCGGGACCACTCCGCGTCATGACCTCCCGCATCGAGACACTCGTCCAGCAGCTCGACGGCAAGGCCGAAGAGTCCTACGACGCGCGCGCGGAGCTGATCTGGATCGGCGCCGACGCCATACCCGCCGTCATCGACGGCCTGCCCTCTCTCAGTGGTTTCGGTCAGCTGACTGCCATCGAGGTCTTCGAGGAGGTGGGCGATCCTCGTTGCGGCCCCGCTCTCATCGGGCTGTTGGCAAGCGACAAGCCGACCGTCCGTGAGTGGGCGGCGATGGCCCTGGCGGGCCTGGGGATCGAGGGCGCCATCGAGCCCTTGCGCCGCGCCTATCGTGCTTGTCTGGACCAGGCGACCCCGCCGGACTGGAGTGAGCCGGGCGGCATCCGCTGGGCCCTGACCGAACTCGGCGCGCGCACTCCTGTCGTTCCCTCGCTGACCGCACGCCTGCGGGCAGCCACCGGGGGTGACGCCCCGGGCTGGCCTTCGGCTCACTTCACCGAGATCGTGAACGACCTCGCCGACCACGCCCAGGTGATCCTCTACTCCCAGTTCCGGCGCGTGGACGCCGGCGTCACGTACGGCATTTCCGGCCCCGGCCTGGACTGGGAACTGGACTGGACCGCGCCGTGGGAGCACCTGGTCGAGGAGTCCCGCTCCTGGTCCCTGCTGGAAGCCTCCGAAGCCCCCGTCGGCGACGGTGTCTACGTCGTCCCCGCCTGGATCGACCGTACGGACCTGTACCCGGAGAGGTGACCCATGCCGTCCCAGCACCCTGAGGAGATCGGCTACGGCTATGTGGTCGAGCGCTACGTGACGAGGACGTATGGGGGGCTCCCGCGCTATCTCGTCCTGAACAGTGGGCGCTTCCTGAGCCCCCGATGGTGGCACACCACCCGGTTCATCCGGCACATGATCGCTGATGCCGCGGCGATCGACGACGGGGAACTGGAAGCCCTCCTGGGATTCGAATGGCGCTCGCGCGTCACCGCCGCCTGGCTGATCGGCGTCGACCGCCGCGAACGGTTCCGGGCGCGCATCGGCGACCTGTTCCTGGCCAGCGAGGTCTGCTACTCCGGCAGTGCCTCCTGCTTCGCTCTGGCTCGCTTCGGCACACACGCCGACACCGAGATCCTCACCGCATACCTCGACCGCTATCTCATCCGTTGCACCGATCTCCACTACGACCAGCCCGCAGCCCTGGGTGCCCTACTCCACCTCGACGCCCTCCTAGGCACCCACCACGCCGACCGTTTCACGGAGCCTGATGGCCTCTGGGACGAGTGGGTGAAGGGCGTGGCACGCCTCGGCTACCCCAGCTACATCTCCGCCGAACAGCACCGCTGGGCGGACCTCGTATGCGAGTCCGCCAACGGCTGGCGACGTCTGTAGGCAGCTCGTTCGTGCCAGGGTGACGGACCCGTGGCTCTGTGGGGCGACGTCGACGAGTCCCTCGTCGCCATGCTGTCGCAGTGCCCGTCGGGTATCAGGGTGCTCACTGTGCCTCATGCGCATAGGCCGCCGCGAGGCGGGCTACAGGGCCGGCGATCGGTGTACGAGAGCGGAGCACCACAGGAGCGCAACGCGCCCGTGCCCGCTCGTAGAGGACCACGGTCCCGACACCGGGCTGGGCAGGCACCGTGCGGGCGATCTGAGCGGGTCTACGGGTATGCCCTCACTGCCTTCAACTCGGGCGAACCCCGCCTGCGCAGTCCTGCACGGAAAGCTCAGCCACGGCGGCGTCCTGTACGTCTTCGAGGCCGGCGATGTAAGGAGGCGCGTCCGGAAGAGGAGTGCAGAACGTGACCTGGGCGGTCAGGAGGTCGTCGTCAAGCCCGCCCAGGGACAATGAGACGTACGCCCGGACCTCGTCGTCGCCGAAGCGATCCCGCGCCGACGTCAGGCAGGCTTCAGCGTAGGCGAGGCATCGGCGCAGCAGGATGCTCGCCCGTTCGTCCGCAGCGGCGGAGTCGGCGGGAAGGTCGTAGTCGGTCATGGCGCGGCCGTTGACCGTGGTCTCTTCAGCCAGGCGGTCGAAGGCCGACGGGGCAGGTTCGAGGCATAGATCGGTAAGGACCCTCGCACCGCTCCCGGTGACCGACCAGCCCTGCTCGACGACCTCCTGAAACGCGGGTGGAATGTCCGCGTCGGACAGTCGGGACAGGTCGGCGTCCGCCAGGAGCTGCCTCATCCAGGGGTTGGTACGCACATTCATCCTTCGCCGAGTGCGGCGAGACCTTTCCTGATGCCCGCGATGAAGCCAGGGCTGTTGCCCACGGCCCTTTCGATGCTGTGAGGGAGTCCCTCGAACCTCCCGGACTCGAAGTCGAACAGGTACATCGTCCCCGTGTTGCTCTGGCCCTGGAAATGCAGCCGCCATGGCCGCTCACCTGGGTCGGGGGTCTCCGATTCGAATCCGGTAAGGCCCCGTCTTCCACAGCGTATTGCTCGGTCTGGGGCCCGTTCGCGCTGATCATGCCTTTGTCGGCGGCATCCTTGATGCCGCCCGGTCGTGGAACTCGGTGATCAGCCGGTGCTCACGTCAGCGGCGGAAGAAGGCCTATTGCGCCCAGTCGAAGACACCCGACTCCAGGTCGATCTGGGCGTTGCCACCGCCGAAGTTGACCCCGCCGACGCCGTCCTCCAGCTCGAATACGTACGGCGTCAGCCCCTCCGGCAACGTCTGGCAGGGCATCACCGTTCCGCCGAGGTGCGAGATGCCCTCGACGGACGACCAGAACGCGTCGAGATCCTTGTCGTCCGATGACCAGGCCTCCACGTAGCCGCCCTCGCCGCCCTCCGCCGGGGCGATGCCGGTGTTGGGGTCGCCGGTGCGCTCCCCGATCCAGACCGTGATTTCGGGGGCGCTGTCGTCCCAGGCGTTCTGGCCGCGGCTGTACTTGTCGCCGAGGCCGTCCGGCCGGATGTCGGCCGGGGGATCCATGCGGGGCGCGGCGAACTCGGCGGCGGTGAGCCAGATGAGCGCGTGCGCGCCGCCGATCAGGTCCTCCAGGTCCTGCTGCCGGGGGTGGCGGGCTGCGGCCGTCGCGGCCACCGCGGCGAGGAACGGATCGGCAGCCTGCTCCGGGGTGGGCACGGTGCCCGCCAGCAGCTCGTCCACGCCCTCGATGTCGTCGGCGACGTGGTCGTCGGCGTGGAAGAAGGAGACGGCTACCAAGTCCTGGCCCTTGCGCCGGTAGTCCTCCGGCAGTTCGAGGGTGATGACATGAGTCATCGGCAGTCCCGTGACAGGGCTCCGGGGCCAGGAGGTCGTTCCGATGCCGGGCGCACGACCGCCGCACCACCCGGCGACGCGGGCCCCGGGAAGATCGATCTCGACGGGCTTGCCGGGCCGGACCGACAGCGCGTCCACGGACTCTCCGAATCCCAGGTCGTATGCCTTCATCGTGTTCCTCGTTGTTCATTCCGTTCGACTGCGACAGTGCTCAACCTACGCGAGGTCTCCGACAGCCCCCGTCCCCGTCGTTTCCGCTCGGTCCGCCCTGGGCACCCGAACTGAGACGCCATCTCATTTGGTTGGTCCGCGGTAGCAGATGAGGGTGCAGGCGATGCTGGTGAAGGTAAGGAAACGGTCAGCCTCGCGTTCGTAGCGTCGGTGGAGTCGTCGGCAGACGGCGAGCCAGGCCATGGTGTGCTCGATGGTCCACCGGTGCCGTCGGAGCCGCTGAGGGGACTCGATGCCTTTACGGGCGATGCGGTGTCGGATGCCGCGGTCGGAGAGTCATTGCCGCAGGTGGCGGTAGGCGTAGCCCGCGTCGGCGTGGAGCTTGCCGGGCTTGCGTCTACGTCGCCCGCGGCGTGAGCGGATCGGGGGGTATGCCCTTCACTAGCGGGATCAGGGCCTGACTGTCGTGGAGATTGGCATCCGAAATTCCGACGGAGATGGGCAGACCGGGCCCCTCGGTGATCAGGTGGATCTCCGACCCGTACTTACCGCGGTCGACAGGATTCGGACCTGTCAGTTCCCCCGTCGGGTACGGCGTTGTCGTTCCACAGGCCCAGCACGCCGCCGTAGTGGTCGATGCGGGAGTGGGTGAAGATCACCGCGCAGATGGGCCCTTCGCAGGCCGTAGCGGGCCGGGCTGTCGCGTCCAGGGATGTTCGGGAGCAGACATTCCGCTCCGTTAAGGGATCTTGTCGAGAACTGATCGATTCTCGACAAGATCCCTTAACGGGGCGCCCGGTGCGCTACTACTGGCAACAAAGAGGCTGGGTCCCACCAGGAGTTCAGCGGCCCAGGAGTGCCAGACAGGGGTTGGGGCGTTGTCATCGGTGGATGTGGTGAGGGAGTCGGCCAGGGCCGGTCGGGTCGTGCTGTTCGAGGAATCCGCGCGGGACGGTGCGCAGGCCAAGACCTTGATGAGTGCCGGTTTCCGGGTCCGGTTGGCCCGCGAGCAAGGTGCGGTGTTCGGGGCGGACGGGCCCCGGCACGTGGTGTTCGCGGCCGGTTTCCCCTCAGTGTGCGGGCAGGAGTTCGAGGCGACGCGGCAGGTCACGTTGGAGGCGCAGGGCTCGGTAAGCCCGTCCGCGATCTGCCGGGGCACGGTGGCGGATGTGCGGCTGGCGCTCGGTGCGGTGCGGGGTGCGGCGCACGCGCGGGTCATGGTGATCGTGGCGGCCTCCGAGGCGACCGCCCGCGCCCTGGTGCACAGCGGCGCCCGAGATGCCCTGCGCCAGGGTCTGGACGTGGTCAAGGAGGCGGTGGCCCTGGCGGACGGGATCGCGGTGGACGTGTGCCTGGTCGACGCACCCCGCGCGGACCACGGCCTGGTCGCCGAGTACGCCGGGGCGATGACGGCCCAGGGGGCGGGCACGATTGTGCTGGCCGACACGGTCGGAGACCTGCTGCCCGGCCAGACCCGGACTCTGTTCCAGCGGGTCGCGGCCGACGCGGGGCCCGAGGCGGTCCTGGTCTCGCACCTGCACAACGACCTCGGCCTGGGCCTGGCCAACACCCTGGCCGCCCTGGAGAGCGGAGTGCGGGTGGCGGCGTGCTCGTGGCTGGGCATGGCCGAACGCAGCGGCATGACCGCCACCGAGCAGCTGCTCTTCCTGCTTGCCCACGACCGGAGCAAGGCCGAGCAAGTCCTCGGTGCCGACTGCGAACCATGGTGGACGCAACCGGACCTGACCCGGCTTCCGGCGATCGCACGGATGGTGTCCGACGAGACCGGAGTCCCGCTCACCGTCACCACCCCCATCGTGGGCAGCGGCGTCGCCACCATCTCTACCGGAACCCCCTTCACCCACCCGCAGACCTTCCAGCCCTACGACCCTCAGCAGCATCTCGGGCTGTCACCGGCCGTGGTCCTCACCCACCTCGCCAGCCGGCGCGTGCTGAGCGCTGTCGCCGAACGACTGGGCCACCGACTCGACCCGGTCCAGACCGGCGTCGCCCTGTCCTGGGTCAAGGACCGCGCCTACCGCCTGAACCAAGCCGTCATCGGCGATACCGACTTTGCCGCCTACCTGGACGGCCTGACCGCCGCTACGTCCCGATCCTGAACGGACCCATCTCCATGCCGGCCACCGCCCCGCTCGACACCAGCGCCGCCGCACACGCCCTGACCGCCGGACGGGCCGCCATCCTGCCCAACCCCAGTCCCCTCACCTACGTCGTCACCGCCACCACCCCCCAGGCCGTCAACAACGCCAAAGGCCGCCCCATCCACCAGGAAGTCGCCCTGTGGGTCCACGACGACACCACCTGGACCGACCTCACCACCCACCTGGACCTGACACCGACCGCCCGGCGCACCGCGACCACCCTGCTGCGCGACCACCTGGTCACCCTCCTCGTTCCCGTGCGCGACCACACACCGCCACCGGCCTGGACCACCCCCGCCCTGCGCGACGGACACCTCCTCCTCTTCGGCGCCCGCTGGCAGCCCCTCACTCCGCTGCTCAACCGCTTCCCGCGCCTGTACGTCAGCAGCGCCAACCGCACCGGACACCCCCCGGCCGCCACCGCCTCCCAGGCAACCGTCATGTTCGGACCCGACACCCCCGTCACCGATGCCGACACCCTGCGCAACACCGACACGCCCCACGCCGCCACCACCATGCTGCGCATCACCCCCGACGGGGACCTGGCCCACATCCGCCAGGGAGCCCAGGACCAGGCCCACGGCAGCGACCCGAACCGCTACCTGGAGCGACTCCGCGAGGCGACAGCCCACTGAGAAGTCATCTCATCTGGTGAGTCGGCGGTAGCAGATGACGGCGGCGGTGATGCTGGTGAAGGCTCACCAAATGAGATGACTTCTACGGGCTGTCCCGTGAACCGGGAGCTCGGCGGGGCGCCTGTATCGGTTGGTAGGGTTGTCCGCATTTGAGCTGATGCCGGAACTTTGGGCTGTCGGACATGTCGTGGCGCGGTCTCACCCCGCAGAGGCGTCTCTGGAAGTGCTGCTCCTGGAGATCGAGGCAGAGCTGTCCATCTGGGAGCAGGGGGGAATGGTGTGGTCGGAGGAAACGTTCCCCGTGGTCGAGCTGGCGTACCACCTGGCGCTCTGGCTTCAGAGCCCGGCTGCTGGCCGTGAGGGTTTCAAGCTCGACTCGATGCAGACGGAGGAAGGGCTGATCCGCATCGTGAGCTCCAGCGAGGGTTGGCAGGTGGGCTCCATCTTCACGCCGGACTTCTGGACCTCCCCCGTCGCCTGGGACATCCTCGTGGCGGAGATCAAGGAGTTGAACTTCGTCGTCGTGGTTGGCCGACCGCTCACCGGTAACCGCAACGACTGCAAGGGATGGGAGCTGTCCGGCGCGAAGGCCGCCGTCGGCAGGACGACGGTGATCGCTGACGGCGCCTACCGCGGCACAAGCCTGATCATTCCGCACCGCCGTGAACGCGGCCAGCTCGAACTGCCGGCCTGGAAAGAGGAGCGCAACGCTCCCACCGCAAGGTCCGCGCCCGCGTCGAGCACGCCTTCGCGCGCATGAAGGCGTGGAAGATCCTCCGCGACTGCCGCCTCAAGGGCGAGGGTGTTCATCACCCCATGCTCGGCATCGCCCGACTCCACATCCTCACCAGACAGTCTCGCCCGCCAACGTTGATCAAAAGTGCGTTGCGATGCCGAAGGTGCGGCGGAGTTGTTCCATATCGTGGCGATCGCGTTCCCGGGGCTCGTAGCCCTGGTGGAAGTAGACCTGCTGTTCGGCGGACAAGCACGGGACAGGCGTCCCATGGATGGTGCCCGTCACGAAGCATGAGGACGGGTAGGAGAAGGGCTGCTCGGGTTGGGGTGACGCCTGGATTGCTGAGCCGTCATCGGCGAAGACCAGCGGGTGAAGGTCGATCTCTCGGCCATCCGGCGCCGCCATGACAAATCGGATCGGCCTCCAGTCCAAGGTCTCCATAAAACCGTCCGCGCGGAGGGCCGCCATCACGACGTCTTCCTGTTCCTGCCGGTACATGAGGTCCAGGTCCCGGTGGTCTCGCGTCTGTTCGCCGACCAGCGCGTCGATCCCCCATCCCCCACCGATCCAGACGTCCGCCTTCTCTCGTCGTAGCAGCACCAGGACGAACAACACATCTTCAGCTGTCATCATCTGACGGAGGCTAGAAGCGTCCGCTCATGGCCGCGAACGGTTTCCTGACCAGGCTCACCGGTAGCGGGCTGCCCGGCAGCACAGGACAGCCTCGCCTTCACCGGATAGGTCAACGGGATTCACCGTGATCATCCACGCCCGGGCGATTCGAAGATCATTTACCGGACAGCCCTGAGATGGTCACGGACTTCGATCCGCTGGGGTGTGGGTCGCGAGGCTCGGGGGCGATGGTCGCGATCGCTCCTCGTTTCGTCCTCGGAAGGATGACCGGGCGCCACGGCGAAGACAGTCAGGCGCGGGGGGCCAGGACGCAGTGGGTGCCGCTGAAGATCGTCGGCATGCATTTGTTGCAGTGGGTGCACAGGGACGGGGTGGCGGGGTCCTTACGGAGGCGGTTCGGGAGGTCGGGTTCGCGGAGCAGCGCGCGGGCCATCGCCACGAACTCGAAGCCCTCCGCCATGGCCAGGTCCATCGTGGGGCGGGTGCTGATCCCGCCGAGCAGGATCAGCGGAAGGGTGAGTGCGGCGCGGAACTGCCTGGCGCTGTCGAGGAGGTAGGCCTCTTCGTAGGGGTAGCTGCGCAGGAAGCGGCCGCCGGCCAGTCGGATTCCCAGGCGGAGGTGTCGGGGCATCGCGGCGGCGAACTCCCGCAGGGGCGCGTCACCGCGGAAGAGGTACATGGGGTTGAGGAGCGAGCTGCCGGCGGTGAGCTCCAGCGCGTCTACGGTGCCGTCCTCCTGCAGCCAGGAGGCGACCTGAAGGCTCTCGTCGAGCCGGAAGCCGCCCCGGACGCCGTCGTCCATGTTGAACTTCGCCGTCACCGCGATCCGGTCGCCGACCTCGTCCCTGACCGCCCGGCAGACGTCCCGGGCGACCCTGGCGCGGTGGGCGAGGGAGCCGCCGTACTCGTCCTTGCGCTGGTTGATCCTCGGGCTCAGGAACGAGCTGGAGAAGTAGTTGTGGCCGAGGTGGATCTCCACCGCGTCGAACCCCGCCTCCCTCGCGTACCGGGCGGCGTCCGCGTGGGCCGTGGTGATGCGGGCGATGTCCTCGCGGGTGGCGGCCCGGGTCATCCCTCCGGCCTGCGCGTTGAAGGCGCGGCACGGGGCGAGGGCGGGAACCCGGTTGGACCGGCTGTTGGCCACCGGACCGGCATGCCCGATCTGCGCGCAGGCGGCGGCACCCTCGGCATGCACGGCGTCGGTCAGCCGGCGCAGACCGGGCACCGCCTCGGGGCGCATCCAGATCTGGTTCCGCTCGGTGCGGCCCTCGGGCGCGACGGCGCAGTAGGCGAGGGTGGTCATGCCGACACCGCCGGCGGCGTGGGCGCGGTGGAAGGCGACGAGGTCGTCGCCTGCCAGGGCGCCCCTGGTCATGCCCTCGAAGGTCGCGGCCTTGATGACACGGTTGCGCAGCGTCAGCGGGCCGAGCCTGGCGGGCTGGAAGACGGCGGGAACGGCGGTCATGGGGTGCGTCTCCTGTTCGGCGGTGCCGGTGGAGTCCTGTGTGTCCGGGTGAGGTGCGTCGTCGGGCGGAGTAGCCGGTGGACCGGATCCGGGACGTGAGGCCTTTCGGAGCGCCGAAGGTACCCAAGGGCGCCGGAGGGCGGAAGGCATCCGCCTCGGACATCTGAGTCCGTACCTCCGGGCGGGAGCGACGTCGATGTCCGGATAGCGCCGGTTCGACCGCCCCGGACGAGGGACGATGGCCAGGTGGACAGAGAACGGATGGACGGTACGAGCTCCGCGACGGCGCCGCGCGGACGCGCGCTGATCGGTGATGGGGCGCCGTCATGAACGAACCCTCTCCCCGGCTGTTTCCCTCCGACTTCGCCGACGCCGCCCCCTGGCCTGCGCCCCGCCCGCACACAGAATGCGAACTCTTCTGCCTGCTCGCCCTGTTGGAGGAAGACGGGTACCGCGGCGGCAGCGTAGCGCTGGGGCACGGCCGGGATCCTGCCTCGCAGGACAACGCCGCCGCCTTCGCCGCCGCCTGGCAGGGGGCCGGCGGGAGTCTGGCCGCCGTGGTCGACTGGCCGGAGGACGCCGCCTCCTGGCTGCGCCAGGCCCGTCGACTGACGGAACCCGAGCCGGACCTCTGGGTGGTGGCCGCGGGGCCGGTCGGCTGGGCCCAGATGAGCCGTCGGCTGCGGCACAGCACCGCCTGGGATCCGCGCCGTACTTTCGGTTTCGCGGCCCTGGGAGACGCGCGGCTCCCGGCCGCCGTGCGGACGTCCTGGACGGGATGCGCGGGGCGACGGCGGACGGCAGGACGTGGGCGGTCCGTGGCAGCTGGATCGTCGAGTCCGGCGGCGGGTGAGCGCGCGGCGCTCACGCGTGGCGCGAGAGGGGGCGGCGGTACGGGTGGCTGCAGCCCGGGGCTAGGGCGTTTCGTTTGGATCTTGCCGGGTGTCGGGGACTCGGCAGACAAGCTCCGAGAGAGACGACCTGGGACCCGCATCGCGCCAGCCGGTGTGATGCGGGTTCAGAAATGCTGATGGTGTGGTGATGATGGCTCCGCAGACAGACATCAGGGCGAGATGGATGGACAGTTCGGAGCTGGCGGCCGCGGCCGACACGAGTCTGGTGACAGCCTTGGCCGGTGCGTCGACGGCGGCAGTCGTCAATGGTGGGAGTACGGCGCTGGCCGCGCTGGTCCGCGGCGGGCTGGCCAGAAGCTCCACGGGGGTCGACAGCGCTGACAGCACTGGAGGCCGACCCCGGCGACACGGGCGCGCGCACGGAGGCCGAGACGGTTCTGGTCAGGGAGATCGACACCGAACCGGATCTGCGCACCCAGCTCAGCGCGCAGGTGGTGCGCGCTCGGCGTGAAGCCACTGATCGCGCGACGCGGCATCGAACACGGATCCGGACTTGGCATCCAACGCTGGGTCGTCGAGCGCGCCTTCGCCCACCGGTACTGGTTCCGCCGCCTGCGGATCCGCTGGGAGATCCGCGACGATATCCACGAAGCCTTCCTCACCCTGGGATGCGCGCTCATCTGCTGGCGTCGTCTGTCACAGTCGGTCCGAGCTCTCGCCCTCCCGCAGTAGCCACTCCCGGACCGAAGGAGCATGGTCGAAGAGCTGGCTGGCCTGCATACCTTCTTCGCGTGAGGTCACCCTCGGCAGCGGGGTGAAGTCGTCCGGAAGCACGTCCAGCAGACTCCTCACGCGGTCTCCCGCATGCAGGGTGATCAACAGCTCGCAGCGCAGCTGACGCGGAGCGTCCGGGCGGTGGGACAGGCTGTGCCACAAGGCCGGCCACAAGTAGTGAGTCCCATCAGGCGCCGCATTCGCTCGTACCCAAGCCGGGTCCAACCGCTGACTCAGGCCGAGGTCACACGCCCGCTCCTCCAGCCCGAGCAACGAGGCCGAATCGATGGCTTTCAGCTCGCGAGGCAGCAGTTGATCGAAGTCCATCGTCCCATGCTGCCGGACGGCGCCCCACGACGAGGAGCCGACCTCAAAGTGGCATTCCCTTAGGAGTTCTTAGGCCGGTGCGTCTGCACCAAGCCGGGCGCGCCGTGTGCGATTCCGTCGGTGAGTGATGAGCGGCAGGGCAGATCCGATCAGTGCCATGACGACGGCGCCGACCCAGTGCCGCGTCTGCTGGCCCATGAGCAGGCACGAGACGACACCGAAGCAGGCACCCGCCGCCGGGACCAGGGCCGCGTGCCGACCGGCGGTCGTATCGGTGAGGGAGGCCACGCTGAAGTAGGCGACGATGAATCCGGCAAACGGGGCGAGTGTGTACCATCCTCCGCCGTCAGGGAGGGCGTAGCCCTTATGGTTTCGCTCCAGTCCCAGGTCAACGGCCCCGGCGACTGCCCAGAAGAACGCGCTGGACGCCACCACGCCGAGAACGACGCGCCACGCCGTATTCGTCATGCCGGGATCGTACGAGTGATGAGTGGAGTTCGGCCAGGGCGTTGTTCCAGCCCGCCCTGCACAGAGACGTGGCTTCGGCGTCGAGGATGGCGAGCAGCTGCCGGGGCGATGCACCGCTTCACCTGGAACGTGTCGCCGCCTCGTACGGGACCAGAACCTCTGCGATCTCCATCCGCGCTTCGTGAAAGCGCGAGGCTAGATGCGGGACTTCCGCAGTGAGTGCCACGCCGCTCCCGCCAGCGCACGCGCGGAGCGGGGGACCGAGAGGTGCTCGTGCTCGCGGTACAGGGACCAGTTGTGCGGGATCAAGGCCATCTTGTTCGACGACAGGGAGCCGGGCCGGCCGGCCCGGTAGACCGCGAGGGGTTCCCGCAGGGCGGCGGCGTCCACGCCGTCGCGCATGATCGACAGCCAGAGGGCGTAGTCCTGTCGCTTGGGCATGTCCGGCATCAGCCTCGTGCCCAGGATGGTGCGGTCGTACATGGCGGTCAGGGCCCCGATGTGGTCGTGGACCAGCATCGCGCGGTAGTCGACCCGGGGCGGTGCCCACACCACCCGCTCGCCGCCGACGAAGTCGACGGCCTCCCCTTGGTGGTCGGCGTCCATCTTGTAGTACGAAGTGAACGTCAGTGGCGTCGAGGCCGTCGCCGCGAAGGCGAGCTGCTTCTCCAGCTTGGCCGGCAGCCACAGGTCGTCGGAGTCGAGGAACGCGACGTAGTCGCCGCGGGCCCGCGCGATCGCGCGGTTTCGCGCACGAGCGGCACCTCCCTGCTCCTTCGCCGACTCGGCCAGGACCCGCTCGTCCTGGCGGGCGAACTCCCGGAGGAGGTCGGCCGAACCGTCCGTGGATCCGTCATCCGTGATGAGCAGTTCCACGTCGGCGTGGGTCTGCGCCAGCACGGACCGGACGGAAGGGCCGAGAGTGGCTGCCGCGTTGTGGACCGGCATCACCACGGAGACCAAGGGCACGGCGTCGGTCCTTACTGAGGTCGGGAAGATTGTGCAGAGAGCTGTCGCCGGGCAAGGGTACGCTCCCGCGCGTTCCCGCACGTTCCCGCGCGGCTGGCGCCGGGCTGACCACAGCGAAGGCCGCCATCCCGGAAGCCCGGACCGGCGGCCTTCGTCCTCGTCACGTCACGCCGAGCGCTCCCAGAGCGCGGGAGTCGTGGAGGGTTCCCAGCCCGCCTGCGAGGTGTGGTTCTGCAGGCAGTGGTAACCCGCCCCGTCGTAGGTGACCTGGTCTCCCACGACGTACGCCACGCCCGTCTGCCAGCTGCCCGACGGAGTGGGGCTCGATGTCGGGGCGGGGCTCTGGGTGGGGGTGGGGGTGGGGGAGGACGTCGGCGTCGGCGTCGGGGACGGCGACGTCGACGTGCCGTAGACCTTGAACTCGTAGAGCGAGTAGCCGTACGGCGTCGCCCGCTGCGTCCCGTACACCCGTACGTAGCGCCCGGTGCCGTTCACCGTCACGTCGTCGGTGCCGCCGTCGCCGCCCGTGACGGTGGCCAGGTCAGTCCAGGTCGTCCCGTCGGCCGAGGACTGGATACGGTACGCCGAGGCGTGGGCCGCCTCCCAGTCGAGCCGTACGCGGGAGAGCGTCGCGGTGGCGCCGAGGTCGACGCGGAGCCACTGGGGGTCGACGCCCTCGACGGAGGCCCAGCGAGTGGTGCTCTGGCCGTCGACCGCCTTGCCCGGCTCGAAGCCCGCGGCCTCCGTGGAGGAGGCCGTGACCGGCTTGCCCTGGGAGAGCAGGGTCTCGGTGCCGGGCGCGGACGCGGTCGTGACGGTGAGGGACGCGGAGGCGGCGGAACGGTTGCCGGCGGCGTCCTTGGCCCGGACGGTGTAGGCGTACGGGGTGGCGGCGGTCAGACCGGTGTCGGTGTACGTGGTGCCGGTGGCGGTGCCGACGAGGGTGGCGCCGCGGTACACCTCGTACCCGGTGACCCCGACGTTGTCGGTGGACGCGTTCCAGGCGAGCGACACGCTGCCGGTCGTGGTCCCGGTCGCCCTCAGCCCGCCAGGGACGGTCGGCGCCTGGGTGTCACCGCTCGTGGTGCCGGTCTGCTGGTAGGCGCGCATGTTGCGGAGCAGGAGGTAGGTGTCGCGCAGGGAGCCGGAGGTGTCGCCGAGCGAGCGGTAGATGCCCCACTTGGGCCGGACCCGGTCGGCGAGGAAGGTGTCGACGCCGGTCTTGGTCGCGTCGACGACCGTGGTGCCGCCGTTCTTGACCACCCAGCGCACCGAACCGGCCGTTCCGTCGCCGATCTTGATCTCGTACTCGATGTCGATCCACTTGTTCTGGAGGGGTTCCAGGTTCGTGCGGCCGACGAGGACGTCCCCGTCGAAGACCTTGTGCTCGATGGTCTGCACTCCGTCGACTCTGCGCAGCGAGGTGACGGTGATCGGGGAGGTGCCGGAGCCGGGCTGCTTGGTCTGCATGATGTGGGTGAAGCTCGTCGTGGCCATGAGCGAGCTGGGGATGTACATCGAGTACGTGACGCGCCAGGTCTCGCCGAGCTGCCATGAGAGGTACGAGGAGGACGAGGTCCGGTTGCCGGTGACCTCGTGGCGCTGCCGGTCGGTGGAGGTGTCCCGGTCGACCGTGTGCATGTCGAACCGGTAGGCGTCGCCGGCCACCTTGATGTGCGGACCGCCCGCCGGGTGGGAGTCGGCACGGTCGTCCTCGATGGTCTCGAAGCCGCCCAGTCCTTGAACGGTCGGATCCGGGGACCAGCGCAGTGTCCAGACGGGTGCGGCCCCGACGGGCGTGGAAGAGAGCAGAGGTCCCAGGAGAGCCAAGAGCAGCGCGGCCAGCAGGGCCGGCACCGTCCGACGGTGCGTCATGTTTCCACCCCTCAGCAGTAGTTGTCAGGTGCAGAGCATGTTGCACGAGTCCGAGCAGTAAGTAAAGCTTCCTAACGAACGAAGGCTCCGGATGCGTGGTGGGTCTTGCGGGACCTCCGGGGCGCCCCTAACCTTCCGACTCGATCGACGTTAGGAAATATTCCTAACAATGGTGGCGAGGCCGGTGTCCTTCCCGGCAACCCGTCGAACGCTCCGCCGAAGAACAGGAGTCGTCATGCGCCGAAAAGGCGTCCCTCTGATCGTCACGGCCGGCCTGCTGAGCCTGCCCCTCACCTCGATTCCCCAGGCCCACGCGGCCGACGGTCTCGTCTCCGTCGGAAAGCCCGCGACCGCCTCCTCCGTGGAGGCGACCGGTTTCGGGGCCGGACTGGGCAACGACAACAACACCTCCACCCGCTGGGCGAGCCTCGAGGGCGTCGACCCGCAGTGGATGCGGATCGACCTCGGTTCCAGCCACACGATCTCCCGGGTGAGGCTGAACTGGGAGGCCGCGTACGGCAAGACGTACAAGATCCAGACCTCGGCCGACGGCTCGACATGGACCGACGTCTACTCGACCTCCACCGGCGACGGGGCGATCGACGACCTGACCGTCTCCGGAACCGGCCGGTACGTGCGGATGTACGGAACCGGCCGAGGCACCTCGTACGGCTACTCCCTCTGGGAGTTCGAGGTCTACGGTTCCCCCGCGACCGGCGGCGACACCACGGCACCGAGCGCCCCCGGCGGCCTCCGCACCACCGCGACCGCCCCCACCAGCGTCTCCCTCGCCTGGGACGCGGCCACCGACAACGTGGGCGTCACCGGGTACAACGTCTACCGCGGCGGGACCCTCGTGGGAACGGCGAGCGGCACCTCGTACACCGACACCGGTCTGACCGCGTCCACCGCGTACTCCTACACCGTCAAGGCGAAGGACGCCGCCGGCAACCTGTCCGCCGCGAGCACCACCCTCGGCGTCACCACCCCGGCCGCCGGCTCGGGCCCCGCCGTCCCCTTCGGCAGCCACCTCAGGCCGTACGCGGCGGGCACGCTCAAGCCCTCCGGTACGACGGCCGCCCTCGACCAGCAGGTCGTCGACTACTACAACCGCTGGAAGTCCGCCTTCGTCCGGCAGAACTGCGGCAACGGCTGGTACCAGGTCATCTCGCCCGACGCCGACCACCCGTACGTCGCCGAGGCCCAGGGCTACGGCATGGTCATCGCCGCCACCATGGCGGGCGCCGACCCGGACGCCAAGAAGATCTTCGACGGCCTGGTGAAGTGGAAGATCGACCACCCGTCCTCCATCAACCCGAACCTCCTCGCCGCCGAGCAGGACGTGAACTGTCGGAGCGTCAACGGCGGCGACGGAGCCACCGACGGCGACATGGACGTCGCCTACGGGCTGCTGCTCGCCGACAAGCAGTGGGGCAGCGCCGGCACGTACAACTACCGCGACCTCGCGATCAAGCACATCAACGCGATCAAGAAGGACGAGATCAACGCGTCGACGAACCTGCTGAAGCTCGGCGACTGGACCAGCTCGGGAGACCAGTACTACTACATCACCCGTACGTCGGACTGGATGGTCGACCACTTCCGCGCCTTCCGCACGGCGACCGGCGACACCGCCTGGGACACCATCCGCACCGCGCACCAGAACCAGATCACCAACCTGCAGAACACCTACGCCCCGAGCACGGGTCTGCTGCCCGACTTCGTCGTGAACACCAACACCACGCCGAAGCCGGCGCCGGGCCAGGTCCTGGAAGACCCCAACGACGGGGCCTACTGGTGGAACGCCTGCCGCACCCCGTGGCGCATCGCCGATGACGCCGTGACCAGCGGGGACGCCAAGTCCCTCGCGGCGGCGCGCAAGATGAACAGCTGGATCAAGACGAAGACCGGCAGCGACCCGAACAAGATCGGCATCGGGTACAAGCTCGACGGCACGCAGATCTCGGCGGGCAGCGAGGCGGCCTTCTTCGCCCCCTTCACGCTCGCCGCGATGACCGACGCGGGCAGCCAGGCCTGGCTCGACAAGCTCTGGAACAAGATGGTGGCGACGCCGATCGACACCGGCAGCTACTTCTCCGCGAGCATCCAGCTCCAGGTCATGATCACCGCCTCGGGCAACCACTGGGTGCCGTAGCCCTCTGCCGTAGCCCTCGGCCGTAACCCTCGGCCGTAACCCTCTGGTGCGACCCCGGGCTGTAGCCGGGCCCTGGCCGCCGGTCGTCTCGACTCGGCGGTCAGGGCCCTCCGGCCTCACAGGACCGCGAGATCACCTCGCCTCGGTGCCCTGCACCGCCGCACCGAAGACCTCCTCGCGGGCGTCCGCGAGCGCCAGGTCCAGAGCCCCGCTCAGCACGGGGTTGCCCACGATCGTCGACAACCGGATCCGGGCACGGGAATGGGCGAGCACCCGGACCTCCTGCTCCACGAGGTCGCGCAGGTACTCGCCGCCCGCCGCGCTCAGCCGGCCCGCGAGCACCACCAGCCCCGGGTCGACGACCGTCACGATGGACGCCAGTCCGACGGCGAGCCGGGCCGCCACCACCCGGAGCCCCGCCCGGGCCTCCTCCGCGCGGCTGCCCGAGGTCTCGGTGGCCAGGCGCACCGCCTCCGTCACCGCGTCAGGGAAGTCGTCGCCCGGAACGCCGTACGTACGCAGCAGGTTGAGCACACTCTCGCCGCCGGCCAGCTCCTGGTAGCCATGGCACCCGTAATGGCCCGCGTCGCGAGCCGTGGTCGCACCGGGGAGCGGGAGATAACCGACCTCGCCCGCGCCGCCGAAGAAACCGCGGTGCAGGCGCCCGCCGATGACGAGGGCCGCCCCCAGCCCTTCGTCCGCCCAGAGCAGGACGAAGTCGGGGCAGTCGGTCGCCGCGTGCGTCTGCTCCGCCACCGCGGCGAGGTTCACGTCGTTCTCGACGCGGACGGGCAGGCCGAGCCCTTCGCTGAGCACCCGGTCCAGGTCGGGGACGAGCCAGGCGGCCATGTCCTCCTCGCTGGCGTATTCGAGCCGTCCGGTCGTCGGGTCGACGGCACCCTGGATGCCGATGACGACACTCCTCGGCGGCTCGGGCGTGGGTACCCGCGCCAGCGCCGCGCGGAGCAACTCCACCGGCGAAGTCCCCTCGGAAGCACCGGACTTCGCCGGCTGCCCTGACTTCCCGGGCTTCCCGCTCGCCGACGAGGTGCGGGCGACGCGCGTCTCCGCGTCTCCGACGATCTTCCCCGTGATGTCCGCCGCACGGGCCGCGATCCACTCCGGAGTGACGTCGACGGCGGCGACGTACGCCGCCGCCGGATTGATCCGGTACGTCTCCGGGCCTCGGCCCGGCAGCCCGGTCCTGAGGCCGTTGCCGATCACCAGGCCCGCTTCCTCCAGGCGTGCGAGCAGCTGGGAGGCCGTGGGCTTGGAGAGGCCGGTCAGCTTGCTGATCTCCGGGCGGGTGAGCGCCCCCCGCTGCAGCAGCAGGTGCAGTGCGGCGCGGTCGTTGATGGCGCGCACGAGTCGCGGCGTCCCGCGGACGAGATCGGTCACTTGCCCTCCGGGCACAGGTGGTCGTCACTTCGAACGATCAGCCTACAGGTACCGAATTGGCCGGAAAGGGCTGTGGTGCGGTCGGTCCGAGAGCCTTGAGCGTCCTCGTACCCGCGCTCGTTAGGAAACGTTCCTTATGGCGGAAGAAGGGCCGCCGGGCATGGTGTCCGGCGGCCCTTCGTGTGGCCGGTTACGGGGGATCGAGCTACTGCGGGATCGCGCTACTGCGAGATCGAGAACGACTCCCCGTAGACGCTCCACGACAGCGGGGTGGTGAGGTGGAGGTTGCCCTCGTTGAGGAACTTGCGCTGAGCGGTGCTGACCCGGGTCGTGTCGCTGTGCGCCTCCTCCTTGCGCATCTCCTCCTCGCGGGCGTCGAGGAAGGCGTGCAGGTACGTGGTCTCGTTACCGCCCTGGGACGGCGGGGTGGCACGGGAGAGCGCCACTCGCCGGATGCTGCGGAAGCCCTCCTCGCCGTGCATCACGGCCGCGTCGTAGTAGGCGAACTGGCCGAGGGCCTTCAGTCCGTCCGTCTTCGCCTGGCCGACGGCCGGGTTGAAGTAGACGCGGTCCCGCTCGGCCTCCTGCGTGGCCTGGAAGACCGGGTCCGCGGCGGCCTGACGCCAGGCGTTCGGGAAGCCGGGGTCCAGGCCCTGGTGCGAGTCGGTTCCGTTGACCGCGCGCAGGGCGGGCAGGTAGGGGGCGAGCGGGTTGCCGGGCTTCGCGGCGGTGTAGCGCTCGACGAGGTCGAGCATGTCGCCGGTGCCGGAGCAGAAGCCGATGATGCCGGCGGTGTACCCGCGGCCGTCGCCGATGTCCTCGATGTAGGAGAACTGGGCGCGCCAGTCGAGGGAGGAGTTCTCGAAGGACGACACCAGCTTCATGGCGACCTCCTTCTTCGCCGGGTCGTCGAGGTTGGTGCCGGTGGAAGGCGGCGGGGTCGTCGCCCCGCCGCCGTACGCCTCGACCTCCCAGAGCGAGTAGCCGTACGAGGTGGCGCGCTGCGTGCCGAAGACGCGCAGGTAGCGGCCGGTGCCGTTGACGGTCAGGTCGTCGGTGGCGCCGTTGCCCGAGGTCGTCGAGTAGAGCTGGCTCCAGGTGCTGCCGTCGTTCGACACCTCGACCCGGTACGCCTTGGCGTAGGCGGCCTCCCACTTGAGGACCACGCGGTTCAGCGTCGTACTGCTGCCGAGGTCGATCCGTATCCACTGGTTGTCGACGCCCTCGGCGCTGGCCCAACGGGTGGATGCCGAACCGTCGACGGCCTTGGAGCCGCCGAAGGTGCTCGCCTCGGTCGAGGAGACGGTGACCGGCCTGTTGAGCGCGAGGTTCCCGGTCGCGGCGGTGGCCGGGGTGAGGGTGCCGAGCGCGGCCAGGAGGGCGCTCGCGGTGACGGCGGTGGCTGCGGCTGTGGCGGTGGAGCGATGCCGAGTTTTGCGCGGGGACATGGGATTCCTCTCGGGTGCGGAAGGTTTTTGACAGTGCGGGGGAGCGGGGGAGCGGCGAGCGGGGGTGGTGGAGGGGGAGGGGGCATCGGGGTCAGGCCGCGATGGTGCCGCTCTCCATGCCGGCCGGAGGCGCGGGTGGCGTACGGGTCCGCCGACGGAACCGTACGGAACCGCCTCGGGGAGGACCCGGGCGCCGAGCATAGGGAGGCCGAGGGTGTTAGTAAAGAACCTTTACGAGACAGGGCGGTCGTGCTGGGCAAGGGTGGACCCGCCGTCGCGTAACGCTTTGGTCGCCCCGAAGTCTTCTTGTGCTCGCGGGTATTGACGCCCCCGCAACGAGACCCCTAGTTTCCTCTCACCCGATAGGAAACTTTCCTAACAGTGTGCTGCGGCCCCCGGCAGAGAGCGGAACGGCCGGAACCGAACCGCTCGGAAGGGCAGGTGCATTCCTCATGGCCACCACAACCCCGGGAGCCCCCGGCACCCCGCGCGTGCTGCGGGCCATGAACGACCGCGCGGCCCTGGACCTGCTCCTGGAACACGGACCGCTCTCGCGGACCCGGATCGGCAAACTCACCGGCCTCTCGAAGCCGACCGCTTCGCAGCTACTCGCACGGCTGGAGGCAGACGGGCTCGTCGTCGCCACCGGCACCACGGAAGGCCGGCCGGGCCCCAACGCGCAGCTCTACGCGGTGAACGCGCGGGCCGCGTACGCCGGCGGGCTCGACGTCAACGAGCACCGCATCCACGCCGCGATCGCCGCCGTCACCGGCGAGATCGTCGGCGAGTACGAGCTGCGCACCGCAGGCCGTACCGAGGACGGCGTGGTCCGGCAGGTCACCGACGCCCTCGACGGAGCCGCCGAGGCGGCCGGGCTCACCCGGAGCGACGTACGGCGCCTGGTCATCGGCACCCCCGGCGCCTTCGACCCGAGCACTGGCAGACTCCGGTACGCCTCCCACCTGCCCGGCTGGCATTCCCCCACCCTCCTGGAGGAGCTCGCCGCCGTCCTGCCCATGCCGTTCGCCTACGAGAACGACGTCAACCTCGTCGCGATGGCCGAACAACGCCTGGGCGCCGCCCGCGGCCACGAGGACTTCGCCCTGCTGTGGAACGAAGCGGGGCTGGGCGCCGCCCTCGTCCTCGGGGGACGGCTGCACCGCGGCTTCACCGGCGGCGCCGGCGAAGTCGGATTCCTGCCGGTCCCCGGCACCCCGCTCGTCCGGCAGGTCACCAAGGCCAACTCGGGCGGTTTCCAGGAGCTCGCCGGCGTGCAGGCCGTGCCGAGGATGGCCCGTGCCGCCGGGATCGACACGCCCGACCATCCGTACGTGCAGGTCGCGAGCGGTCTGCTGGCGCGGGCCGCCGAGACGCACGGGGACGACCTCCGGTACGCGGAGCTGCTCGACACGTACGCCGAGCGCGTCGCCACCGGACTCGCCTCGCTCGTGGCCGTACTCGACCCCGAACTCATCGTCCTGTCCGGCGCCGCCCTCGTCGCCGGCGGCGAACCCCTCCGCTCCCGCGTCCAGTCCCAACTGGCGGAACTCTCCGCCTCCCAACCACGACTCGTCCTCGCCGCCGTCCCCCGTCTGCCGGTGCTGCGCGGAGCCCTGGAAAGCGCCCTCGCGGCCACGCGCGACGAGGTCTTCGACACCGCGCGCTGACCCTGCGACCTCCGTCCTCCCCCTGTCATTCCTCCGTCCTCGTCATCCCCCGTCACCCTCCCCGTCATTTCCCCCTCATCCGCCCCTCCGTCACAGGGAGACATCGCCATGTCCGTGATCACCCGCCGAACGGCCGTCGCGCTCGCCGCCACCGCCTCGCTCGCCCTCTTCGCGTCCGCCTGCACCGGTTCCTCCGAGAACAAGGCCGGTGACGACCCGAACGCGCCGACCACGATCACCTTCTGGCACGGCTGGTCGGCGCCCTCCGAGGTCAAGGCGATCAAGGACAACGTCGCCCGCTTCACCAAGGCCCACCCGAACATCAAGGTGAACGTCGTCGGCAACATCAACGACGACAAGCTCGGCCAGGCGCTGCGCGCGGGCGGCTCCAACGGACCCGACGTCGTCGCCTCCTTCACGACCTCCAACGTCGGCAAGTTCTGTTCCTCCGGCGCCCTGGCCGACCTCAAGCCGTTCATCGAGAAGGACAAGCTGGACCTCGACAAGCTCTTCCCGAAGGTCCTCCAGGAGTACACCCAGTTCGAGGGCAAGCGCTGTTCGCTGCCGCTGCTCTCCGACGCGTACGGCCTCTACTACAACAAGGACGCCTTCGAGAAGGCCGGCATCGCGGCCCCGCCGAAGACCTGGTCCGAGTTCACCGAGGTCGCCAAGAAGCTGACGAAGACCAAGGGGGACTCCTACGAACAGCTCGGCTTCATGCCGAACTACCTCGGCTACGAGACCGTCGTCGAGCACTACATGTCCCAGTGGGACCACACCTACTTCGACGAGCAGGGCAAGTCGAACGTCGCCAAGGACCCCGGCTTCGCCGAGATGATGACGTACCAGAAGTCGCTGGTGGACGCCCTGGGCGGCTTCCAGAAGCTCGACAAGTACCGCACGACCTTCGGCGACGAGTGGGGTGCCAAGCACCCCTTCCACACCGGCCAGGTCGCGATGCAGCTGGACGGGGAGTGGCGGCTGAACTTCCTCAAGGAGGCCAAGGTCGGCTTCGAGGTCGGCGTCGCGCCGCTCCCGGTCGCCGACGACGAGGTGGCCGAGTACGGCAAGGGCTACCTCTCCGGCACGATCATGGGCATCGCGCCGCAGTCGAAGAAGCAGAACGCCGCCTGGGAGCTGGTCAAGTACATGACCACGGACACCGAGGCCGTCGTCGCCTTCGCCAACGGCATCGGCAACGTCCCCTCCACCCTGGAGGCGCTCAAGTCGCCGAACCTGAAGTTCGACGACCGCTTCAAGACCTTCCTGGAGATCGCCCAGCACCCCGAGTCGACCACCATGGCCGGCGCCGTGAACGGCGCCGCGTACCAGGAGACCCTGTCCGACCTCGCCCACAAGTACGAGAAGGGGCAGGTCACCGACCTCAAGAAGGGTCTCGCCGACACGGCGGCGCAGATCGACCGCGACATCGCCGCGGCGAAGTGACGGCCGGGACCACGCGGCCATGACCACACACCCCCTGCCCACGAACGACACGGCGGTCTCGGCCGCCGCCATCCCGAAGCGACGGAACAGCCCGCGACGCGACGACCCGCGACGCGACGACCCACGACGGAACACGCTCCGATCGAAGCGCCGGCGCGACGCGCTGCGCACCGCCCTGTTCATGTCGCCCTGGCTGATCGGCTTCGGCTTCTTCTTCGCCTATCCGCTCGTCGCCACCGTCTACTTCTCGTTCATGCGGTACGACGGACTCAACCCGCCCGTCTGGCGGGGCCTGGAGAACTGGACGTACGTCCTCTCCGACCTCCCCAAGTTCTGGCCCGCGATGCAGAACACCCTGTGGCTCTGCGTCGTCATGGTCTCCTGCCGCGTCGTCTTCGGCCTCGGTGTCGGCTTGCTCATCACGAAGATCAAGACAGGCGCCGGCGTCTTCCGCACCCTCTTCTACCTGCCATACCTGGCCCCGCCCGTCGCGGCGACCCTCGCGTTCGTCTTCCTCCTGAACCCCGGCACCGGCCCGGTCAACTCGCTCCTCGAAGCCATCGGCATCCCCGGCCCCGCCTGGTTCAACGACGCGGACTGGGCCAAGCCGGCCCTGACCGTCCTCGCCGTGTGGGGCGTCGGCGACCTCATGGTCATCTTCATGGCCGCGCTCCTCGACGTACCGAAGGAGCAGTACGAGGCCGCCGAGCTGGACGGCGCCTCCGCGTGGCAGCGATTCCGCTACATCACGCTGCCCAACATCGCACCGATCGTGCTCTTCGCGGTCGTCACCGGGATCATCGGCGCGATGCAGTACTACACGCAGCCGATCGTGGCCTCCAAGGTCGCCTCGGGCGTGATGGGCGGCTCCGGCGTGACCTTCCAGCCCGGCTATCCGGACGACTCCACGCTCACCCTCCCGCAGCTCGTCCAGAGCCTCGGCTTCAGCCAGTTCAACTACGGCGCCGCGTGCGTGGTGGCGCTCGTGCTCTTCGTCCTCTCCATGGCCTTCACCGCGCTGCTCATGCGTCGGCGCGGCGGCCTGATCGGCTCGGGTGACTGACCATGACCGCCACCACCACCCCCACCGCCGCCATCACCACCACAGCCGCGGCCCCCGCCGAGAAGAGGGCCCGCCGCAAGGCACTCCTGCACTGGATCGCCGTACACGCCCTCGGCGTCGCCACAGCCCTGTTCTTCGTGCTCCCGTTCGTCTTCGTCTTCCTCACCTCCCTCATGAGCGACCACCAGGCGCTCACCCGGGACCTGACCCCGAACTCCTGGCACTGGGACAACTACGTCCGGGTCTTCGAAACGCCGGGATTCCTCACCTGGTGGAAGAACTCGCTCCTGTACGCGGGACTCGGCACCGCCCTCGTCGTCGTGTCGTCCATCCCGGTGGCGTACGCGCTCGCCAAGTTCCGCTTCCGCGGCAGGCACCTGTCGCTGCTGCTCGTGATCTCGATGATGATGCTGCCGCCCCAGGTCGTGATCATCCCGATGTACCTGTTCTGGGCCAAGCAGATGGACCTCTCCGGGTCCCTCTGGCCGCTGATCATCCCCATGGCCTTCGGGGACGCCTTCGCCGTCTTCCTGCTGCGCCAGTTCCTGCTGACCATCCCCGACGAGTACGTCGAGGCCGCGCGGATCGACGGCTGCGGCGAGTTCCGCACCCTCCTGCGCGTCGTCCTGCCGATGGCCAAGCCGGGCATCGCCGCCGTAGCCCTCTTCCAGTTCTTCTACTGCTGGAACGACTACTTCGGACCGCAGATCTACGCCTCAGAGAACCCCGCCGCCTGGACGCTCAGCTACGGCCTGGAGTCCTTCAAGGGCGCGCACCATACCGACTGGAACCTGACCATGGCCGCGACCGTACTGGTCATGGCCCCCGTGATCCTCGTGTTCTTCTTCGCGCAGAAGGCGTTCGTCGAGGGAGTCACCCTGACCGGAGTGAAGGGCTGAAAGACATGAAGCTCGCTGTTGTGGGGGGCGGTTCCACCTATACCCCCGAGCTGATCGACGGGTTCGCGCGGCTGCGTGACACCCTGCCCGTCACGGAGCTGGTGCTCGTGGATCCGGACGCGGAGCGCCTGGAGTTGGTGGGCGGGCTGGCTCGGCGGATCTTCGCCAAGCAGGGCCATGACGGCCGGATCGTCACCACGAGCGATCTGGACGCCGGGGTCGAGGGCGCCGATGCGGTGCTGTTGCAGCTGCGGGTGGGCGGGCAGGCGGCCCGGAACCAGGACGAGACCTGGCCGCTTGAGGGCGGCTGCGTCGGTCAGGAGACCACCGGCGCCGGAGGCCTGGCCAAGGCGCTGCGCACGGTCCCCGTCGTCCTGGACATCGCCGAGCGGGTCCGCCGTACCAACCCGGACGCCTGGATCATCGACTTCACCAACCCCGTCGGCATCGTCACGCGCGCCCTGCTGGGGGCCGGGCACAAGGCGGTGGGCCTGTGCAACGTGGCCATCGGCTTCCAGCGCAAGTTCGCGAAGCTCCTCGACGTCGCCCCAGCCGAGATCCACCTCGACCACGTAGGCCTCAACCACCTGACCTGGGAGACGGGCGTACGGCTCGGCGGCCCCGAGGGCGAGAACGTGCTGCCGCGGCTGCTCGCCGAACACGGCGGTGCCATCGCCGCCGACCTCCGCCTTCCGCGCCTGGTCATGGACCGCCTCGGCGTCGTCCCCTCCTACTACCTGCGCTACTTCTACGCCCACGACGAGGTCGTCGAGGAACTCGCCACCAAGCCTTCACGGGCGGCCGAGGTCGCGGCGATGGAGCGGGAGCTCCTGGAGATGTACGGGGACCCGGCGCTCGACGAGAAGCCGGCGCTGCTCGGCAAGCGGGGCGGGGCGTTCTACTCGGAGGCGGCGGTGGACCTGGCGGCCGCCCTGCTGGGCGGGGGCGGATCGCCGTACCAGGTGGTGAACACGTACAACAACGGCACGCTGCCGTTCCTGCCGGACGACGCCGTCATCGAGACGCAGGCGGCGGTCGGCCCGTACGGCGCGGCCCCCCTGCCGGTGGCACAGGTCGACCCGCTGTACGCGGGGCTGATCGCGAACGTCACCGCCTACGAGGACCTCGCCCTCGACGCGGCCCTGCGCGGCGGCCGCGACCGCGTCTTCGCCGCTCTCCTGGCCCACCCCCTCGTCGGCCAGTACACCCTTGCCGAAGGCCTCACCGACCGGCTGATCGCACACAACCGGGAGCACCTCGCATGGGCCTGACCACCGCCCCCGCCCGAGCACTCCTCGCGATCGACGCCGGAAACAGCAAGACCGACGCCGCCGTCCTCACCCCGGACGGAACCGTCCTCGGAACGGCGCGCGGCGGCGGCTTCCAACCACAGACCGTGGGCGTGGCAACGGCCGTCGACGGACTCGCCGAGATCGTCGGGCGTGCGTGCGCGGCGGCCGGTGCGGCGGTGGAGTTCGCCCACGTCACCGCCTGCCTCGCCAACGCCGACCTGCCCCAGGAGGAGGCCGAGCTCCAGTCCGAGCTGTTGACCCGGGGGTGGAGCGGCTCGGTACGGGTGCACAACGACACCTTCGCCATACTGCGGGCCGGGCTCGACGAGCCGCGCGGGGTCGCGGTGGTCTGCGGAGCGGGGATCAACTGCGTCGGGATGACCCCCGACGGACGGACCGCCCGCTTCGCCGCCGTCGGAAAGATCTCCGGCGACTGGGGCGGAGGTGCCGGACTCTCCTTGGAGGCGCTCTGGCACGCGGCACGGGCCGAGGACGGACGCGGCGAACCGACCGACCTCGCACGCGCCCTTCCCGCGCACTTCGATCTGCTGACCATGGCCGAACTCATCGAGGCACTGCACCTCGGCCACATCCCGCACGAGCGGCGCTACGAGCTGACGCCGATCCTGTTCCGCGTCGCGGCGGCCGGCGACCAGGTCGCCCTGGCCCTCGTCCACCGACTGGCCGAAGAGGTCGTCGCGCTGGCCGCGGTGGCACTCGGCCGACTTGACCTGCTCGACGAGGAGGCCCCGGTGATGCTCGGCGGCAGCGTGCTCGCGGCCCGGCACCCACAGCTGGAGGACCGGATCACCGAACTCCTCACGGCCCGCGCCCCGAAGGCCACGATCCGCTTCGTCACGGCCCCACCGGTCCTGGGGGCGGGACTCCTCGCCCTGGACGAGACGGCGGCACCCGCCACGGCGGCGGCCCGCCTCCGAGAGCACTATCGGGCCTGAGCGAGACGCAGGACGCCGAGGTGAGCTCGTAGAGGAGGAGACGGACGAGGGAGGGACCGCCGAGCCGACGGTCACCTCCCTGCTGTCGGGTCCGGGTTGGAGGGGCTCAGGACGGCTGGTGGGTCCACTTCTGGTTGGCGCCGCCGGTGCAGGACCAGATCTGTGCCCGCGTCCCGTCCGCCGAGCTGTTGCCGGTGACGTCCAGGCACTTGTCGGCGGCCGTGTTGACGACGTCATGGGTGGCGGCGTTGTAAGTCCACCGCTGGGCCCCGGTTCCGTTGCAGGCGTAGAGCTGCACCTTCGTCCCGTCGGCGACCGCGCCGCCGGTGACGTCGAGGCACTTGCCGAGGGCCCGGATCGTGCCGTCGGCGGCCAGCGTCCACCGCTGGGCGGCCGAGCCGTTGCAGGTGTAGAGCTGGACGGCGGTGCCGTCGGCGTTCGACGCGCCCGCCACGTCAAGGCACTTGCCCGCGAGCCCGGTCAGCGCCCCGGCCGGCGCGCCGCCGCCCGGCGCCCCGGACCAGGTGAAGGTGGCGGTGGTGCGGGCCGGCAGGGCGTACGTGAAGGACTGGCCGCCCCAGTCAACGCGTACCGACTGCGCCGAGCCGCCGCCGTTGTGCGCGATCAGCGCCTTGGAGCCGTCGGGGTTGCGCCAGGCCACGTTCTGCACGGTCGCGTTGTCCGTCGAGGCGATGCGGTACGCCCCCGGCCGTACGAACTTGGTGAGGTGCCCCGTGGTGTAGTACTCGATCGTGTAGTCGACCTGCCCGGCCCGGGCACCGCCGTCCTGCACGGTGATCAGCCCGGTGCACGTGCCACAGCCCCCGTTGTGCGGGCCCATGTCCTGGTTGAGCGCCAGGCTCCACTTGACCAGGCTGCTGCTCCAGTTGCGGGCGTAGGAGACGATGTCCTTGAGGTCCTCGTTGTGCTGGTTCGCGATCCAGGTGCCGCCGGAGTGCTCGGTGCTGAACTGCCGTACCGACGGGTACTGGTCGTGGACCTGGCTGCCGACGGCGGGGTCGCCGAAGTAGCCGTGCCAGGCGATGCCCCCGAAGAGGGGGTCGTTGCGGACGCCCGCGTCACCGAGGATCGCCGCCCCGAAGTTGGCGTAGTCGCCGTAGTTCCAGTCGTGGACCAGGACCTTGGTGGTGATTCCGGCGGCCCGGAAGGCCGGGTAGACGTGGTTCTTGGTGAACTCGACGAGTCCGGAGGGGTTCCAGCTCATGCCGGGGTAGTTCATGGCGGTGGGGTTGCCGGCCTGGCAGCAGTTCGGTTCGTTCTGCACGGAGAGGTAGTCGACCGTGACGCCGGCCGCCTGGTAGCTCTGGACGTACTTGACCAGGTACTGGGCGTAGGCCGGGTAGTACTCCCACTTCAGATAGCCCATCTGGTCCATCCGGCCGTTGTCCTTCATCCAGCCGGGGGCGCTCCACGGCACGCCCTTGACCCGCAGCGCCGGGTTGAGCTGCTTGGCCTGCGACGTCAGCAGTCGTACGTTCGTGTCGTAGCCGTTGGCGCCGAAGTCGCTCAGGTCGCAGCAGGTGTCGTCGAGGGAGACGTGGCCCGGACGGGAGAGGTCCGAGGCGCCGATGGGGTTGCGGACGAAGGACAGCCCGATCCCGTCGGACGGCGAGAAGAGCTTGCGCATCACCTCGTCGCGGGTGGTCGCGCTGATCGCCCCGCCGCGCAGGAGATGGGCGGTGGTGTCGGTGATCGAGGCGCCGCCGCCCTCGAACCGTTGATACGTGGTGGACTCGTCGACCGTGATCGTGTGCGTCGCGCTCCCGCCCGAGGGGCCGAAGGCGAGCGGGGCCTGCGGGGCGAGTCCGCGGGTGACGACCCGGCCCCCGCTGTCGGAGGTGGTGGTGAGCCAGACGTCCACTCGTTCACCGGCGGCCCGGGCGGTGCCGGGCGCGGCGAGGACCAGACCCGCCGCCACGAGGACGCCGGCGAGGGGGCCGGCGATGACCCGGGCGAGGAGGGCGGCGGCGGACCGAGGGCGCGAGCGCCCGCGGAGCCGTAAACCGACTGCGTGCTTCTCGCGCTTCTCACACTTCGCGTGCTTGAGGTGCACCTGACAATCCTTTCGTCGAGGCCAGGGCTCGCCCGGGCCGTCACGTCCCTCACCGAACGACAAGACTTTTATCAAGTGGTGAACTTATGAAGATGCCGGGCACCCGTCAACCTCTCCTGCGTACAAGTTCCGAAGACGGTGGCGCCGCGCGGGACCCCTTAGCGGGCCACCGGCCCTGGCGTGTCCAGCGCGATCCGGGCCAGGACGGGAAGGTGGTCGCTCCCGGTGACGGGGAGCGTGCTGATCTCGGGCAGACGACAGCCGCGCGCGAGGACCTGGTCGATGCGAGCCACCGGGACGGCGGCCGGGTAGCTCAGGGCGAGGCCGCGGGCGGGGGAGTTCAGGCGCGAGGTCAGCGGAGCGAGGCCGCGGTCGTCGACGGTCCCGTTGAGGTCGCCCGCCAGGACGACCCGGCCGGACCTCTCCTCCGCCAGGATCCTCCCGAGTCGTTCGGCGCTCTCATCACGCCGGGCGGAGGCGAACCCACCCGGACCGAGCCGGACGGACGGCAGGTGGACGACGTACACCGCGACCGCCCCGAAGGGTGTGCGCACCTCGGCCCGCAGCGCCCGCTGCCACGGCTCGGGGACACTCGCCGGCCTGATGTCCAGGGCCTGGGTGGTGGCGAGCGGATGGCGGGACCAGAGGCCGACGGTGCCCTGCACGGAGTGGTACGGGTACCGGGACGCGAGCTCGCTGCGATAGACAGCCAGGGCCGGATCGACCAGCTCCTGGAGGGCGATCAGGTCGGCGCCGCTGTCGGCGAGGACTCGGGCTGTGCCGAGCGGATCGGCGTTGTCGTCGGCGACGTTGTGCTGCGCGACGGTGAGCTCGCGCGCGCCGGGAGGGGGCGCGGGGAGCAGCAGCGGACCGAAGGCGACGGCCCAGACCACGGCGGGGGCGAGGACGGCGGCGGGAACGGCACGGGACGTGCGGGCCGTACGGGTCGCCCGCACGGCCGCGCAGAGGATCAGCACCACACTGAAAGGGCCGAACCAGAACAGGAAGGTCTCCAGCAGACTGCCCACCCGCCCCGGCGTGTTCGGGACGATGGGGTGCAGCGCGAGCAGCACCGCGGCCGCCACGCCGAGGCCCACGAGCACCCACCCTCGACGCGCTCGCCCGCTCGGCGCCCGCCGTATCCACCGCCGGCGCCCTGCGCCCGGTTCCCCTGCGAGCCCTGCCGCGCCCATCCGCCCCTGCCTCCGTACCCTCGGTTTTCCCCGGTCGTCCACCTGAACAGGACGAATTCGGTCGACGGATGGTTTCCGGCTGGGTGACTGGTCATGCTCCTGATCGGTCAGTCGGACACCAGCGGTGAGCTGAACTACCGCGATCAGATGAATGCGGTGAAGGACTACACCCTCGGCATCCGCGGGATCTGCACCGGGAAGTCCAGGGGCGGCCTGTGTGTTTCGTGGCTCCTGGTTGTCTCGAACAAGAAGGGGCGATCGGAGGCGGACCGGAGGAGGCGCAAGTCTATGGGTGGTCTTGTGGTTCGACGGGGTGGGCAACGCTGAGTTCAGCGGGATGCTCACCGTCGTGAACGTCTCCATGAGAACCCGACTCCGAACGTCTGAGGTCTCTTCATCTGAGACCCTTCGGGTTGATCACCGCCGGGGGAGTAGCGGGTAGCTGTTTCTCCTCTGGCTTTCATTGCCGTTGGAGGGCAACGATAATGTCGAGCTTCTTGGACTGGCAGGACCGGATGCTGCGAGCGGTCTGGCGGCACGGGGAGGAACTCCCCGAGGAGGTGCTGACGTGGATGACCGAGCTGTACGACGAGCGTGGAGAAGTACCGGAATCGGAGTTCTGTGATTCCTGGACCGCGCGAACCTTCTCCATGGCGAGATCAGCGTTCGAGACGGTCAGTAAATCGGTGGAGCAGGACATCGGGAGAGCCACCACCGGCGACGACTTCACTTACCTCACCTACGTGCGCGACCCGGAGATGGGACCGGTCGGCGTGGTCCACATCAAGTCGGCAGAGGTCTCCACACCCGATTCGGCAGACGTTCTGTGCGCCATGGCAGAAGGGGTGCAGGAGTTCGTCATGAGCCACTACTTCGTGGCCTGGCCCGTCTGCGGCGAGCACCGCCGCGGCCTGCATGTCGGTTACGTCCATGAGACCCCGGTCTGGACATGCACGGGGGGAACCGCGGATGGCCACGTGGTGAGGGCGATCGATCCCGACGTTCAGCTGTAGATCGCTGCGGGCTCTTTCTCGGAGGCGGCCACCCATGACTGGAGGTCACTTCTGAACCTTTTCCGCGCTGGTGGTGTTGATCGTGAGCTGGACACGCACGCGTAACGATGAAGACCGTGGCAGCCAGGGAGTCCTTTCCAACCTGCCGACGAGCTGGCTGTTTTGAGGTTTCCCGGTGGTGTTGAATGACGAAGCATGCGCTGGTCCGTCACAGGTCCCGGAGTATGGGTGTCCTGAGCAGGTCCTCCAACCCGGCCCACTCGAAGAGACAGACGGCCAGTACGGCGTGATCCGTGGGGTTCGCCAGCTCCCACTGATTGCTGAACGAGCGGAATCCGACCTCCTCCCCCTGCTCGATAAGTCGGAGGCTGAACGCGCGCGGCACGATCCGGACATCGATCGTGGGTCCTTCGTACGTGACCGATCGGCGAGAGCGCCGTAGCGCGGACGTGCCGGTGAAACGAAACGGTTCCCCGTCCACTTCGCCCTCGCAGCCCTTCCGCATCCGCCTCCGCATCGGCGGCCGCTGTGGCACGAGCCGGTGGACCTGGAGTGCGGCCTCTCCGTCTCGTAGGGACACCGTCCAGCTCTCCACCGCATCGGCATGGTCCTCCGGGCGGGTCCGTGGGCCGCGTTGCCGGATCAGGGTCACCTCTCCGCGAGGAGTGGTGCACCTGGCATGGACACCGGCAGTGATCGCAGGGTTCCTCCACTCTGCGAACGGCATTTCTCGACTCACGCGGAAGTCGTCCATCTAGGCCCCCCGACGGCTCACTTCTTGATCCCGGCTACACCGGCAGCGCTGGCATCATCGCAGAACGCCGCACGCGCGTACGGGTACGCGAAGGAGCCCGAACGGCCGCGGTGCCTCGCTCTCGGCTGTGCTTGTCGAAGGCGCCGGGCTGGTGGCGACGCCCGGCCAAGCGTGACTGGGACCAGCGAGCCCCCTTTCCAAGCTGGGCTGGCTGCAGGCCAATTGGCCTGACAGCGCATGGAAGCCTTGATAGACGGGTCTTCGGCCAGGAGATCTGCTTCCGCCAGAGGCTATGCATGCTTGTCTGCCCGTCTGGGGCCGATGTTTCCCGTTCGGCTGCGACAGCACGGGATCGTCGAAGCCCTCACCGAGCGGTCATCAGAGGCTGGTTGGGCATGGCGGATCATGGCGCTGGCGGCCCCGTCCGCGTACCGCTTCGGGGCCGGCGCCTCAAGCTGGTCCAAGCCCAGGATTGACGATCGCTCGGCCTGTTCCGGCCTGCATTGTCTGACCCTGTTGCGGCGCAGGCTTGATCTGGGGTGGGTGTGTGGCCGGGCCTGTGTGTTGTTCTGGTCTGTTCCGGCGCTGCTTGGGTGTCTTCGCGGTGCCGGTGGGGTTTGTGCGGTCGGTCGGTTCCGTCTTCGGTCGGCCTCGATCCTAGCTCCAGTGGACCTCGAGTGGGGTGTGTTTGGGTGGGGGTTGGGTTCTGTGTGTCGGGGGTTGGGGTGTTATGGCTGGTGGTGGGTGTGGGTGGTGATGTGTTCGAGGGTGGTGCGGAGGGTGGTGATGGTGTGGGTGCCGTAGTGGTGGGCCCAGGTGTGTTCCATGGTGGTGAGGATGCGGTTGGCGGCTTGTTGGCCGGCTTGGCCTTGGGGGGTGAGGCGGATGAGTTTGGCGCGGCGGTCGGTGGGGTCGGGGGTTTTCTCGGTGTAGCCGTGGTGGGTGAGTTCGTCGACGATTTCGGCGATGGCTTGTTTGGTGAGGCCGGAGCGTTCGGCGAGGGTGGTGAGGCGGGTTCCGTCGGGGTCGATGAAGCGGAAGACGGAGCCGTGGCGGTAGCGGATGTGGGTGAAGCCTTCGGCGTGGAGTTGTTGGTGGAGTTGTTCGATGGTGAGGTCTCTGGCCTGGGCGAGAAGGGTAGGCAGCGGGACCCGGGGTGTCGTGTCGGTGGCGCCGGTTGTGTCGGGGGAGTCGGCCGTGTTGGGCGGGCTGGTGGTGTCTGCGGGGCCGGGGGTGGTGGGTTTGGTGGTCATGGGGTGGGGGGCCTTTCCGCCGAGTGGTTTCGTCAGGGGGCTTGACTATAAAGTGGTCTGGTTGCTTGACTAATTCTAGCGGTGTGGGGTTCCCGGCCGCGAGAGACCGTGTGACAGCAGATGCGATGAGGATTGGGGAGAGGTCATGAGTGTGACGGAGAACAGCGGCCGGGCCGAGGGTAGGGTTGTTGTGGATGCTGCGGCGTTGGCCGCGTTACGTGGGCGGGTGACGGGCCCGGTGCTGGTCGCGGGGGATGAGGGGTATGACGAGGAGCGTGCGGGGAATCAGACCGCGCGTTCGCACCGTCCCCAGGTCCTCATCGGCGCCGCGGGGCCGGGGGATGTGCAGGCGGCGGTGGAGTTCGCCGCCGCCCAGGGCCTTGCCGTCGCGGTCCAGGGCACCGGGCACGCTCTCGCGGCGGTCGCGGCGGAGGGCGGGGTGCTGATCAACACCTCTCGCATGACGGAAGTACGGGTCGACGCCGGCGCGCGGACGGCGTGGGCGGCGGCGGGTGTGTCGTGGAACCAGGTCATCCAGGAAGCCGCGGAAGTCGGCCTCGCGCCGCTGGCGGGTTCGGCCCCGGGTGTCGGTGTCATCTCCTACACCCTGGGCGGCGGCCTCGGTGTCCTGTCCCGCCGTTACGGCTACGCGGCCGACCATGTCCGCCGGATCGAGGTGGTGACCGCGGACGGACAGCTCCGTACGGTGACCGCGGAGTCGGACGCGGACCTGTTCTGGGCTTTGCGGGGCGGCCGGGACAATTTCGGTGTCGTCACCGGTATCGAAGTCGACCTGTTTCCCGTCCCCACCCTCTACGGCGGCGGGTTGTTCTTCGACTTCTCCCAAGCCCAGGAAGTCTTCGACACCTACGCCGCCTGGTCCGCGGGCGTACCGGAGGAGATGACCTCCTCGCTCGCCGTCATCTTCTTCCCCGACGCACCGGTCCTCCCGCCGCCGCTGCGAGGCCGGCACGTCGTCCACGTCCGCATCGCCTACTCCGCCGACGACCTCGGCCCCGGCAAGGACCTGATCGCACCCCTGCGGGCACTGGGCCCGTTCAACGACACCGTCCGCGAACTCCCCTACGCCGAGATCGGCACCATCCACAACGACCCGCCCATCCCCGGCGCCGCGGAATCCGTCACCACCATGCTCCGCGAACTCGACACGGACGCGGTCCGCGCACTGCTCGAACTCGTCGGACCCCACGTCCCCGTCCCCCACGTCGTCGAACTCCGCCACCTCGGCGGCGCCCTCGCACGCCCCGCCGCTGTCCCGAACGCGGTCGGCAACCGTGGCGCGCAGTACCTGTTGAACGTGGTGTCCCGTCTGGAGCGGGCCGAGCTCGCCGACATCCAGCCCGCGCACGACCGGATCCTTCAGGCTTTGGAGCCGTGGAGCACCGGCGGGCGGGCGCTGACGTTCCTCAACGGCCGCCGCGACACCGAGCATGTCCGTTCCGCTTACGAGCCTGACGACTACCGGCGCCTGACGGAGCTGAAGGCGGTCTACGACCCGCAGAACCTCTTCCGCCTCAACCACAACATCCCCCCGGCCACCTAAAACAGGCCGGCCCGCCGCCGCTGGGTACTGCCCGCGGGCGAGCGGGAACAGCGGTGACCTGCCCCGGGCGGGGCTGTCCACGGCCGCGTGCCGGGACAGCCTGCCCGGGGCACTTCGTCTGTGGACGGCCTGTTGGCGGCGGGCCGCGGGGGTGGTGGCCCGCTGGTGCACGGCCACCGGTTCCCTGCTACTGGTTTGCCGTTGCCGTTGCCGTTGCCGTTGCCGTTGCCCAGTCAGCCGGCCTCGTGAGAGTGCGGTCGGTCCAGGGCGGGGCCATAGCCCATCGCGCAGCGACGTCCGCCCGTCGGTGCACACGCTGAAGTGCGGGCGTGGGGGAACAGGGTTGCGAGGTGGTCGGGAGCTGCGGTGAAATCTGGCGGCCTGTGTACCTGTGGCCTGGGCGGGGAGGGATCGGTTCATTGACGGGTCGACAGCGCTGGATGGCTTGCTGCAGCAAGCGCACGTGGTCCAGGTCAGCTCAGTGAGCGGGTTCGGGGCGGTCGGAGAGATCCGGGTGGACCTCTCTGATCCGGCGGAGTCGGTTCAGCTCCGGACGGCCATGTCCGTTGAATCGCTGCCCGGGTTCCACTGCATGTGTCTTGGGGACGTCCGCTTCGAGGTGTTCGACCAGGACGGTGAGCGGCTCGCAGTCGCAGTCCTGCATCACGGGGCGACACTGAGGTGGGGGCAGTGGGAGAGTGACGCCGTCCTGGCCGACGGCCGCTTGCTCCTGGCCTGGCTGGCCGGGCACGGCATGCCCGGCCCCCTGCAGCAGTCCGAGGCCGACCGGCTACGGGTGGAGGAAGGCGCCAAAGAGGAGCGCAACTGGCTGGCCGCGGTGCCCGCCGGACTGGAGGGGACCGCCGACCGGATCCTCGCCCTCTCCCGCACCGGCGCCATGCCCTCCCCCGAACTGCTCGCGGAACTCACGCACCGACTGCAGCTGACGCTCCCCGACCCGGTGGAGCGGGTGCTGGCCCTGCTCGACTGGTACGGCTCCGGAAGCGGGCGCTGCTCCGGCTACCCCCTCCACGAGAGCGTGCCTGGCGAACTGCTCGGCAGAATACCGATCGCCGACCTGCTCACCGCCCTGGCCGACCCGCGGGCCGAGGAACGGCACGACGCCGGGGCCGTGCGGCATCTGGTGGGCTGGAAGACACGCCCGCACCAGAAGCGGGACCTCGCCGGCCTGCCCGAACCACTGCGCGCCCGACTGCTGGCGCACGCCCGCCGCTCTGGAGACTCCGACAAACAGGGCCGCGCCGAACGGTGGTTGGCACCGATGAAGGCCTGAGAACCCGGGTGGCCCTGGCTTCCCGACCTGCGCACGGCCACCTTCAGTGTGGGGATGCATCGCTGTATTCCATTGGCCACGTTCGGGTGTACGTCGACAACAAGCTCTTCGGCATCGATGTCGGGACGGCCACCGCCTGAATCTGCGGCTTCATCCCGCACGGTCGGGCGAGGGCTGAAGCCCTCGCCCGACCGTGGCAACGGTGTCAGCTCTCCTCGACCAGCTCGTCGAAAGCCTGGACTAGAACGATCACCCGTTCCTGATGTTGCCACCGTTCCACATTTCGTCACGGACTGCAGAGCACGATGCTCTCGGCCTCACGCAGGGAGCGAGGGCCGGCGCCCAGCGACTCTCGCGCGATCAGAATCGAATCCATCACAGGTCCCGGCTTGCTGCGGGGCTGAGTACCTTCATGCAGGAGCCAGCGGGCCGCCGAGTAGTCTTCGGATCATGTGGAGAGAAGCGGCCCATGAGGTCTTTCCTGGGGCAGGGTTCCGGAGTCCTGCGAAGGTGACGGCCCTCGCTGACGCAGAGCGCCTTCTCGGGCGCGGGCTGCCTGCCGAGCTGAGGCAGCTGCTCCTGGAAAGTGATGGGATCATCGGGCATACCGCAGTGGATACCGTGTGGGCCGTCGAGCGGATTGCCGAGCGGAATCTCTTCTTCCGGTCTGATAGGTCCTTCGCCCAGCTGTATATGCCCTTCGACGCTCTTCTCTTCTTCGGGGACAACGGAGGTGGGGACCAGTTCGCGTTCGTACAGACACCGCAGCGGCCGGACATCTTCGTCTGGGAGCACGAGACCGACAGCCGCAGGTGGGTGGCAGGAGACCTGAGAGACTACCTTGGCCGTTCGCTTTCCGAGGGCGGCGACGCCTGGTACCAGTAGGCCGTCGGATTGGTCCCGGACCGCTGACCGGGCGGCTCGCAATTCGGACCTCGCAGACAAGGGAATTGAGACGGAGGCGCCCTGCCGGGGCAGTTTCGACCACCTTCGCGGCCCACGTTGTCCGTGGTCAGGACGGTGCCGGTGAGGCAGTCGTCGATGGGGTGGGGGGCGGTACTGGATCTTGAGAGTACTTCGCTCTGTAGACGAGCCCGTACCCCAACACCCACCTGCGCTCGCGCGGAGAGCACTTGCCGATCGGGCTGACGATCCTGGTCGCCACCGACCCGCCTCCGTTCGCGCGGAGAACACGCCGGCCCCGTGTTCGCGGATCCCGCCTGCGACGACCCACCTCCGCTCGCGCGGAGAGCACCGCGCCGAGGTCAAGGCCGGCATGGCGCACGTCGACCCACCTCCGCTCACGCGGAGAACACATGCCAACACCGCCCGTCTTGTCGTGGTTCAGCAACCCACCTCTGCTCGCGCGGAGAGCAATGCTGCTCGTCCATGGCGAGTTCGCCAGTGTGCGACCCACTTCCGCTCGCGCGGAGAACCCTTCCACAGGGCTTCGTCGGGGACGCCCAGAGCCGACACACTTCCGCTCAGGCGGAGGACACAGGACGACGTTGAGGTGGGACTGGGCGGTGGAAGACCCACCTCCGCTCGCGCGGAGAGCACGAGGCAGCAGAGGACGCATCACAGCCGGTTCCCGACCCACCTCCGCTCGCGCGGAGAGCACCGCTGGACCTCGCCGCCGCCTGTGGCCCACTCCGACCCACCTCCGCTCGCGCCGAGAGCACTCGCCGCCGGAGACGTACGGGACGCCCTTGTACGACCCACCTCCGCTCGCGCGGAGAGCACTGGCTCGCGGACGCCGCGAAGGCCGGCCAGGACGACCCACCTCCGCTCGCGCGGAGAGCACACCTGACCGGCGGCGACCTGATCGACGGCTGGCGACCCACCTCCGCTCGCGCGGAGAGCACCATGCGGCGCCGCCCGTGAGCCACTGGGTCACCGACCCACCTCCGCTCGCGCGGAGAGCACCGTTGCCCGGTCGCGGGCGAGGATCGCGGCGGCGACCCACCTCCGCTCGCGCGGAGAGCACTCTGGGCCGGATCCAGCACCCCGTACCAGTGGCGACCCACCTCCGCTCGCGCGGAGAGCACTCGACGCGATGGTCGCGGATGATCTGCCGGACCGACCCACCTCCGCTCGCGCGGAGAGCACAGAACGTGCGCTGGCAGGACAGGTCGTCGTCGTGACCCACCTCCGCTCGCGCGGAGAGCACGCTCCGCGACGACGAACCCCTGCGGCGGCCGTAGACCCACCTCCGCTCGCGCGGAGAGCACGAACAAGCCGAGAAGCGCGGGGGACCGAAGTACGACCCACCTCCGCTCGCGCGGAGAGCACTAGTCGACGCACAGCGTCAGGCCCGGGAGTTGCGACCCACCTCCGCTCGCGCGGAGAGCACGGCGGCGACGTCTTCAAGGTCGAGGCGCCCCGCGACCCACCTCCGCTCGCGCGGAGAGCACTTGGTGTTCGGGAGCGGGCCGAGCGGCTCACGCGACCCACCTCCGCTCGCGCGGAGAGCACAACACCTCCGGCCGCCCGGACCCGGACGCCGTCGACCCACCTCCGCTCGCGCGGAGAGCACCCACGGAAGCCGTAGTCGTCGACCGACCCTCCCGACCCACCTCCGCTCGCGCGGAGAGCACCTGTCCCCCGACCCCTCTGCGGTCTGGGCGGCCGACCCACCTCCGCTCGCGCGGAGAGCACAACGAGCGGGCCTCCCTTGGCACATCCGGCATCGACCCACCTCCGCTCGCGCGGAGAGCACAGGTCGTACATCGACTCGATTGCGGCCAGCGTCTGACCCACCTCCGCTCGCGCGGAGAGCACGTCATTGCGGCCGAGGAGGCAGCCGAACGCTGCGACCCACCTCCGCTCGCGCGGAGAGCACCCGGGCTCTTGGGCTGGAGGTCGCGGTGGCGCCGACCCACCTCCGCTCGCGCGGAGAGCACGCCGACGCCGTGGAACGCACGGAGCGCAAATGCGACCCACCTCCGCTCGCGCGGAGAGCACTGATTACCGACCAGGACATCGCCCGCATGCTCCGACCCACCTCCGCTCGCGCGGAGAGCACTCATCAACTCCGAGGCCGCACACGACCCCGAGCGACCCACCTCCGCTCGCGCGGAGAGCACTCGCCTGGTCTACCCCGAAGAGGCCGCCGGTACGACCCACCTCCGCTCGCGCGGAGAGCACCCTCCCGGACTCCTGGGCCGCTGCGCGCGCTGCGACCCACCTCCGCTCGCGCGGAGAGCACCAGACCCTCCGATTCAGGGAAACGCCGCCCTGCGACCCACCTCCGCTCGCGCGGAGAGCACGACTGGGCGTAGTCCCAGATGTCGCGCATGACCGACCCACCTCCGCTCGCGCGGAGAGCACGGCTGGCTGTCGCTCTCCGGCTGCAGCTCCATCGACCCACCTCCGCTCGCGCGGAGAGCACCCGGACGGCAGCCGCCCGGCCCCCTCGGCCGCCGACCCACCTCCGCTCGCGCGGAGAGCACCCCTTCAGCACGGCGAGCGCGCGCGACACGGTCTGACCCACCTCCGCTCGCGCGGAGAGCACCGGGCGGCTACCTGTCCAAGCTCCTGCGGAAGCGACCCACCTCCGCTCGCGCGGAGAGCACCCTTCCTGACCTGCAATCCTAAAGGGTCTTTGCCATTTCTTGGTTCTGTCTCCTGAAAGCCATCAGGGTGAGGCCGTCGAAGTCGAGGGGTACGCGGCGATGGTTGCCGACGGTTCGGAGACTGAAGCCTTGTTCGTTGGCGGCGGGGTAGGCGAGGACGGCAGTCCCGTCGGCGGTGGACGCGGTGACGGAGGTCCAGAGTTCGTCGCGGACGCGGGCTGAGACGGTGCCGATGTACAGCTCGGGGGTGACTTCGAGGAGCCAGCGGGTGAGGGCGCCGCGGAGGTGGTCGGGTACGGCTGTGGCGGCGATGACGATCATCGAGGGCATGGGGGTGGGGTTCTCCGGGGGACGCGGTCAGGGGGCGGGGGTGTGGTTGGTGCCGCCGGGGACGGTGCCTGTGATCGGGTCCCAGAGGTCCACGAGTTGTTCCTCGGGGTCGGGGAGGTCGTGGGTCTGGTCGGGGGCGAGGAGGGTTTGGATGTCGGTGACGATGCGGGGGAGGAGTTTGAACAGTCGTAGGCCGTCGCGGAAGGAGCGGCGGGCCGCGGCTTCCGGGTCGGGTGCGTTGTGGAGGGAGAAGGCGAGCGGGATGGTGAGGTCTGCTTTGTAGAGGTCGGCGACGTCGTAGACGAAGGCCTGCTGGTTGCCGCTGTGGACGAAGCCGAGGGCGGGGGAGCAGCCGAGGGCGAGGATTGCGGCGTGGACGATCCCGTACAGGCAGGTGTTGGCGGAGGAGAGGGCGAGGTTGACGGGGTCCTGGGTGTCCCAGGAGGCCGGGTCGTAGGCGCGGCGGAAGCGGCCGATCTTGTACTGGCGGGCGAGGAGTTGGTACAGGGCTTTGACGCGCTGACCTTCGAGCCGCGTAGTTGGTTGAGGCTGCTGCCGGCGGGCACGGTGCCGACACCGAAGCGTTTCTCGTACATGGTGGTGGCGACGGCGAGCCGTCGGGTGTCGTCGGCCCAGGCTCGTGTCTGGTGTTCCAGCCAGGTGGTGGTGAGGGAGTCGGGCACGGTGGCGGAGTAGCAGCGGACGCCGCCGGCGCCGGTGATCAGGACGGTGGTTCCGTGGCGGGCGAAGGTGGCGAGCGCGCGGGCGGTGATGGAGGTTCCGGGGCCGAGGAGGACGCAGGAGAGCGCGGCGGTGGGGAGGTAGACGGTTTCCGTGCCGCGCCGTTCGCTGGTGACTTCGGCGCAGACGCCGGTGTCGTCCTGGTGTATTCGGACGATGTCCAGGTAGAGGAAGGACAGGGAGTCCGCGACGCGGGGCAGCATGGCGACGGTGGGCGCGGCGAGACGACGCCGCCCGTGGGAACGGGCGGCGTTCGACTCCGGGGTGGAGGCGGTCATCCAGGGTTCCTGGCGGGGGCGATGGTGAGGAGGCCGCATCCGTAGGCCTTGCCGCGGCCGATTCCCTCGGTGATCTTCGTACGGAGCAGTTCGGGGTCCTGGATGGTCGCGGTCCCCTCGAAGCGGGTGCGGGCGTGGCGGACGAGGGCGCCGGTGGTGGTTGTGCCGCGTTGCCCGTGGCGTCCGCCGGCGGCATCGAGGGAAGCGGATTCGATGGTGTGGGGGGTGAGGCCGGCGGCTTGGGCCTGGCCTTCCCACCAGGTGTCCGCCGCCGCGCCATGGAGGGGAACGACGGCGGGGAGGTTGTAGTGGGCACGGGTGGTGTGTCCGGGACGGCGGACGGCGTTGGCGACGCAGCGATAGCGGACGGTGAGGCCGGGGCGCAGCGCGTCGAGGAGCGCGTCGAGGGGGCGGGTGAGGCTGGCTCCGTAGTTCTCGGGGAGTCGCGAGAGGTCGGGCTCGTGGGTGCTCTGCATCAGCAGGTGCAGTCCGTGGGGGGTGTCCTCGGTGCGGAAGAGCACGTTGAACCGGGCCCGCGGGTCGGGTCCGGCATTCGGAGGGAAGAGGGCCATGAGGCGCTGGTGGAGCGCGAGGCCCAGGCGTGTGCCGGTGGTGTCGCTGCGGGCCTGGGCCGAGCGCGGGTCGGGGGCGATGCGGGTGAGCCAGACGGTCACGGACGTCTCCCTTCCAGGGGCTTGGGCAGGTGGCGGGTCAGATAGGTGGTCAGGGCGTCGAGTTGCTGTGTGCCGAGGCCCGCGTACTGCTCGGCGGGCAGGTGCAGGGAGCGCCGGTAGAGGGGGCGGGCCCGGTAGTCGCGGCGTGTGGTGTGGAAGGTGAGCGGTTCGTCCGTGGCCTGCCCCGAGGCATGGGCGCCGTCGCTGGCGTCGGCAGTGAGCAGGGCCTCGGGGACGGGCAGGGTGTGTAGTGGTCGGTCGGAGATGAACTCGACGCCCGCGGGCGTCGGCGACATCGCGGCCAGGGGGAGGCGGACCAGGTGGTGCAGGGCGTCGTCGGCACGCGTCAGAAGGAGCGGACCCTCCGGTGGGCAGGAGCGGCGGCCGAGGTAGAGCGGCCACTGCGGAAAGCGCAGGGCACTCTCGCAGCAGGCGAGCAGGTCGTGGGCTTCGGCGCGCTCCGCTTCCGTACTGTCCGGGGTGTGGGGTGTGGTGAGGGCGATCGTGAAGGCTGCGTCGGCGAGGTAGTGGCGGTGGCTGAGGAGTGTGGTGGTCTCGCCGCTGCGCTTCTTGCCCTCTGCGGTGGTGACGGTGGCCTTGGCGGGCAGACCGCCGCCGACGGTGTGCAGGTCGCGCAGACGGACGCCGGGTCGGTCGACCCGTACGGTCAGCGACAGGCGGGTCAGGTCGGCGATGGATTCGCCGCGGCGACGGCCGAGGGCGGCGGCCAGCAGGCCGATGACTCCGGAGCGGGTGGGGAAGGCAGCGGTGTCACGGTCGGTGAAGTGGCTGTGTTCGCCCCAGGACTGCAAAGGGGCCGTCAGCCGCAGCAGAAGGCCAGACTCGGGCGGGGGAAGGTCGCGGCCGCTCATGCGCTGGGGGTTCCGTCCGCTGCGGTGGTGAGCGCGGTGGCCAGAGTGGTCTCCAGGAGCTCGTCGAGCGAGCCGTAGCGGATACCGAGACCGGGCAGGTCCTTGGAGGCGAGGTTGAGGAAGCCGGAGGTGAGGATCCGGCCGTTGCCGAGCATGGCGTTGGCTGCCTGGGCGTAGGCGCTGAGCTGGTCGGCGGAGGGCTCGGCGAAGCCGCTGCTCTCGGTGGCGCGGACCGGCTTCTCGAAGGCGCCGGCGTAGGAGAGGGGACGGTCGGCCCGCACGGAGAGGTGGATCAGACTCGGCAGAGTGTGCGGCGCGGTGGAGTTCTTCTTGGCCCGGGGTACGGATTCGATGAACGCGGACAGGAAGGCTGCCGTGAGTTCGCGCAGCGCGTCCGGCTCGTCGCCGATGTTCGCCGCCAGGTCACGGAGGTCTACGGTGGCGTACCGGTAGAAGGTACCGGCACTGAACTCGGCGTTGCCCATGTGACCGCTGCCGGTGCTGTCCTTCCAGACCGCGGTGATGTCGTCGACCGCGCTGAAGTAGTCCACCTCGACGTCCGTGGGGTGCGTTGTCATGGCGTGGGCGACCTGGACGGCGCCGTCGACACCGGCCTCGTCGACCTCGGCGAGCATCCGGCCGAACAGGTTGATCACCCCGTTGCGGGAGCGCAGGACGGCCTCGACGCGTTCCTTGGGCAGCACGCTCTTGTCCGCCGGCTTCTTGATGTCCTTGGCTGCCTCCAGTTGTGCACGGAACTCCTCGGCCAGATCTGCGAGTTCGCCCACAGCGGTCTCGGGGACGTACACCATGGCGTTGGTCAGGACCTTGTTGGCGATGGCCTGCTTGTCCTTGTCCTTGGCCAGTTCGAACTTGATGCTGCTGCCCGCCGCGAGGTGGCCGCCTGCCCGCAGCGCCAGGTCGGCCGGCCACCCCCGCTCCTCCAGCTCACGGGCGACTCGCTCGCCGATGCGCCGGGTACGAAGGGCGGCCTGTCCGATGAGTTCCTGAAATTCCTCGCGTGCCGCGCGCTTCCAGCACTGGCTGCTGACCCGCGTGCGCAGCGTGCCTCCGTACTGCACGGTCTTGACGGCGTTCGCATCGTCCCTGTTCAGGTTGGCGAACGGGACGGGGTGAAGGATGTGGACGTCGATGAAGCGGGCGGCGGTGCGCGATGTCATGGCTGGTCGCAATCTGTGGTGGTGGTCATGCTTTGTGGAGTGCGGCGGAGAGCCGGTGGTGACCCGGGTCGGCGAGGGACGATCACGGGGTGTCGTCGGCGCTGGGGAGTAGGAGTTCGGCCTGGTCCTCCTGATCGCTCTTCTCGTTACGGTTCCGGGTGGTCTCGCGGTAGTAGTCCTGGAGCCACCTGCGGCTGATGCGCCCTGAGAGGGTCGGCCAGGCGATCAGGTCCTGCATCAACCGGACCCAGTCGACGTCGACACCGGTCTGGCTCAGGTGGCGCACGGTGGCCGGCAGGTGCCGGTGCAGTCCGGCGGTGCTCTGCCGCGTCAGCAGATCCAGTCGTGCTTCGGCGGCGGAGGCCCGCATGTCACGCTCACGCCCTGGGCTGTCGACGACGGCCTGCGCGAGGCAATGGCCCAGGCTGCGTCCCCAACGCTCGGCCCGAGCGTCCTCGCCCTCGTTCGCCGGGGCCGAGGCCGGGCCGTCTGCCTCCACCATGCCTGCGGGAGTGGTTTCCTCGTCGACGGTGTTGTCGGATTCGTCCTCGGCTGCGAACGTATGCCGCGGGCGGTCGGCGATCATCGACGCGACCAGGTAGAAGGCGCGTTCCTCCGCCTCGGGAACATGGCGATGGCGGGGGAGCCAGGGAGCCACGATCCGGTGCATGGGGCGTACGTGGTTCAGATCCCGTCCCACACCGGCGCGCAGCGCGGCGCGGGTACCGGGGTCGCCGCACTCCTTCCTGATCCAGGCGACATACGCGCTCAGGTGCTCGCGACGAAGGTCTGCAGCCGACTTTGACGACTCGGTGGTCATACGGAAACTCCCTGATCCGATCCGGTGGCTTCGAGCCCGAAACCATCTGCGTTGCCGCTTCCGGTGCCCTTGGCGGTGGGCCGCTTCCCGTAAAGCTCGGCGCGGGCTTCCGCGACGGCCTTGGCACCGCGCAGCCGGGAGCTGATGGGCGCGGTGACCGTGGCGAAGCTCTGCTCCGCCAGGGCGAGGAAGGCCTTGCGCGCCTCCGTGCGATCCAGGCCCGCGTCGAGTGATGCCGACGCCAAAGAGCGGTCGAGTCGGCGATAGCGCGACCAGAACTCCGTCTCGGCCTGCGGCCAGTAGCGGGCGCCGGCCTCGGCGGACCAGGTGGAGTGCTCCGCCTTGGGGTCGCCGACGTAGAGGCACCAGGCCCTGCGCACGGCGCGGTCCAGCCTGTGGCCGTACATCTCGCCGAGCCGGCGCAGCCGGCCCACGGCGGCTTCGGTGCGCGGCGCTTCTTCCTCCACGACACCCAGGAGCGGAGGCGTCGACCCCTCGACGAACTGCCGGTCCTTGGCCTGTCCTTCCTGCTCGAATCCCAGCGCCCTGACCCGCAGCGTCTCCGCGACCTCGAATGCCGTATCGAACACCCTCGGTCGTCGTGGCCGCGCCGGCCCGCCCGCCTCGTACAGCAGCAGGGCGTCCACATCACGCCACAGCGCCCTCCGGGAGTCGGCAGGCCGCGGGTAGCGATTGCCCTGCTGACTGATCTGCCAGATCAGATAGGCGTCGTCACGGGGCATGCGCTCGCCGCGGTACGCCCACGTGATGAACGCGTCCGCCACCGTGTCCTGCTGTTCCTCGTTCGCCACGAGCAGCAGGGCGTGCGAGGAACACGCGGTGAGCAGCGCCATCGGCCCGGTCCTATCAGTGGGCGGCAGCTCGGGGTCGGGCAGCTTCTCCCACTCCCACGGACACAAGTCGACATCACGACGGACCGTCGCCTCCGGCGGGGTGAGCCCCGCCAGGAGGGTCTGGAACAGGGTGTCGCCCTCGGGATGGTAGGACAGCGCGGTACGCAGCGGGCCGGCCGTGGCACTGGCGCTCTTCACGCCCCCCACCTCGCGCGACGAGCACCTGCCGGACGGCCCGTAGAAGTGCCAGACCAGCAGATTGAGAACGGCTTCGGACACTGTGGGGAGGACGGGGGACTGAGGACTGACGTGCGTGAACCAGGAGTGGTTATTGCCTGCCGGCCGGGTCACGATCAGCTTGTTCACCCCCGCGGTGTTGCCGGCGTCGCACTGCTCCGCCAACCGCGGGTCTTGCATCCATGGACGCCCCCCTTCACCGTCGAAGACGAAGAAGCGATGCCCCCACGCAGCGAAGTACTCCTCGATCGCGTCGGAGGGGAGCTCTCCCGCCTCGACCACGTCCATGCGGCGCTCGCCCCAGTCACCCGGGCCGCTCTCGTCGAGACGGGTGACCCGCGCGGTCAGCGCGTACAGCATCCGCAGCAGGGCGGAGTGCGCGGGGGGCTCGGCGACGGCGAGGCCCGTGATCTCGTGGCTGCGCAGCAGCAGCTCGCGAAAACCGATCTTCCCCGGCAGGGGCGCGGAGTCGCCTCCGCGTGCGTGGGGCGCCCAGATGACCGGGAAGAGGGGCGCTTCCGCTGTGCTGTGCGAACGTGCGGGCATCAAAGCCTCTCAGGAGTCACAATGTGATGGGGTCTTCGCGCAGGCGGAGGTGACTCGCGTGCCGCTACCGGGACGACCGCGTCCATACCCCTGTGCCCGCGCGAGCGGGCGTACCGGCTGGCGGGAACCGGATCCCGCCAGTCGGGCCCGGTGCGTGGTGGCCGGGCTGAAGACATCTCACCAAGCGTGCTGCTACAGGGATAGAGCGTTGGCGAAACTGGCTTTAATTGACCTCAAGTCCTACGGCTGAGACGGAAATTGATCGGTTGCCGTGGCGGCCCCTCCAGCTCGAACCGTCCGGCTCACGGTGCACGGTCACCAGCACGAGCTCGCGAAGGAGCGGCTGCTTCTCCCAGCCGACGGGACGGGGCACGCCTTCGTCGCCACGCAGCCACGATCCGGGAACGGGAGCGACCCAAGACATGATCAAACCCAACTCCTCGCGCGTGGGTGTCGCTCTGCGCGTCAGCGCGGACAGACTCAGCGCGCCGTCCTCGTCGAGCGTCAGCTCGCCACCGGGCTGGGCGTACAGCAGCAGTACGCGACCGGTATCCGCCCCCAAACGGGTCGTCAACAACTCCTCCGTAACGCCCTCTTGAAGTGCACTGAGTCTGCCGAGATCGCCCTGGACGTCCTGCGGCGCGCAGATCGTCGTCATCCGGGCCAGATGCGACTCGGCCACCTCGTTGGCGGTACGGTCCAGGTCCATCCGCACCAGTTCCTGCTTCACCGCCGCATCCAGGCCTTCGACGAAGTCCGCCGCGTACACCGCGTCGACAAGCCGCTGCACATCCCCGGGAACCTCGATCCCACCCACCTGCTCCCGACGCAGCAACGCCGCGGTGCGGACGAGCAGCCCGTGGTCGTAGACCGCACCCCAGGTCGGCGGAACCCTCGTGCGGCCGTCGCTGTCCACCGGCTCCAGAACCACCAGCTTGGGACACTCTTCCGACTGCGCCCACGTAGGCCGCCCCTCCGGCCCTCGCCGGTGCCGCCGGCAGCGCCCCACCCGCTGCAACAGCTGGGCAAGCGGGGCGAGATCACTGACGACGAGGTCGAAGTCGAAATCGAGCGACTGTTCAACTACTTGTGTTGCCACCAAGATGGAGCCCGGACGGACCCGGCTTTCCTCGCTCGCGCCGGGCTTGCCGTACGCCCGCTCGCACTCCGTGCTGATGCGCTGACGCTCCCGAGCCTGGTAGCGAGAGTGCAGCAGCCGCAGCCCACCCTCCCTCCGGGCAAGGACGGGAAACGCCTCACACAGGTCCCTGTACGTCGCCTGAGCCTCAGCGACAGTCGTACAGCACACGAGGGCGGCTCCGCCCCCGTCCACCACCGGCTGCAACCGCGACCGAAGCCGTTCACGCCTCCCGCCCCTGCGGACAGCCGACTGCGGAGCGTCCAGGCTGTCCCAGCTCACACCGTGGATCTCGACGTCCACGGTCCGCGCCCGCTCGGTCCTTGTCGCGCGAGGCGTGGACACCTGGCCAGTCGCCGCGTCCGTGAACAGCCAGCCCGGGTAGCACGGCGTCACCTCCGCCGCGTCCAGGAAACCGGCACCCCGCCGGTAGGCGTTCACCAGCGAACCCGCCGTGGAACCCGTCAGGGTCGCCGAAAGCAGCACCACCGGAGCGCCGAACGCGCCGAGCCACTCGAGCAATCGGGTCATCAGACTGTGCATCCAAGGCCCGTAAGCGTGTGCCTCGTCGATCACCAGCACCTTGTCCGACACGCCCAGCAGACGGAGCACGTTGTACCGCAGCGGCAGCACACCGGCCAACACCTGATCAATCGTCCCCGCCCCGAGCGGCGCGAGCAGACCGCGCTTCGGGCCGCGCAACCAGGTCCCGGCTGCGGTCGCCGTCGACCGCTCGGCGACCACCACACCCTCACCGACCGCAGCGGCAGCCGGACCGGAAGGGCTGTTGTACACAGGGCTGAGCCAGGCCATCGAGTGCAGAAGCGTCAGCGCGCGCTCCCCGTACAACGCCTGATCGGCAAACGCGGCCACCCGGGGAAACATGCCGTCCGCCGTCGCCATCGTCGGCAGCGCGAAATACAGCCCGCGCGCCCCCGAAACCCGCCCGAGCACCGCAGCCGCGTACAAGGCGGCCTCAGTCTTCCCATCCCCAGTAGGAGCCGTGACCAACAGCAGACCGGAACCGCGCTCCGCCGCCAGCCGGGGAAAACGCTCCACCAAGTCCCGCTGCAGAGGATTGGGCGAGAACGGAAACATCCCCTCGAACTGCTGGAGGGCGAAATCCGCCCGACCCAGCTGAGCGTCCCGGACCACGCCGGGCGCCGCGTGAGACGCCCTCACCCAATGCGCGTCCAGCGCCCGAGGCGTCGCCTCCCACCCAGCCGCGGGCAGAAGCGGATTGATCCAGTCGGACTGACTCGCCAGCCAGTCCGCCACCACGACCAGACCCGCAACGACAACCGCGAGCTCAGCCGGCAACTCACCGCTCGGCACCGCCGTCGCGCCCACGACCCGTCGCAACTCAACGAAGTGCAGCCGGCGCTGCTCGGCCCAGCCCTGTTCACCAAGCCCCGGGGCATGGAGGCTCCCTGCACTCACCTTCCGCTTGAGCAGCGGCTGGCCGAAAATGCCGTGATGACCACCGAGCATCTGGGCCACCTGATGACTCACCGCGCGCCGCATCCGGCCGAGATCCCCCGGATAGCCGATCTCGTCCAGAAGCAGAGTCACCGCCCAGTGCGTCGCCACCTCATGGCGGAAGGCACTCTCGCGCTCAGCACCTGGAACGAAGACGTACGCCGGATCCCTCCGCATGGCTGCGAAAGCCGCGGGCACCTGAGCCTGGAACGGCGGTGTGATCTTCCCGAGGTCGTGCAGTCCTGCCCAGAACGAGAGAACTTTACGTGTCTCCGACTCGGCCAGTTGTAAAGCATCCGCGATGCGCGCCCTGATCCGGGGACTCAACACGACATCCCACAGCACCCCGAACACAGCAGCCGTATCCACTAGATGACAGATGACCGGGTATGGGCGTCTCAGGCCACGTTCCTTGCCCCACAGGCGGCAGTCGGGGTTGGCGGCGCAGGCAAGGACGACATCGTGTTCTGTCATGCCGTCACAGATATCAGGCGGCACTGACATTGATGCTGACACTCAGGTTTCGGTGGTCGTGGCTCGGGCCCCGCACCTGCGTGTGCGTGGCACGTCAGACCGGCGCAGGGCGCACGAAGAAGGGGTTATCCGGCTCCCGAAGCGGGCCACTGCCCGGGAGGTGTTCCCTTGTCTAACCACCACGGTCACGGTTCCCGGCATCGCCGACCTGCTACCGCTACGGCAGTCAAGGAACGCCCCCGGACTGCTGCCGCATGCAACTTCGACCTCTGGCCGGCGCCCCCAGAGTCTCCGCCCGCGAGTGAGGTATCCGCCAAGCCGACGATCTCCCCCACGCCTACGCGGACTGGCTCACCGTCGCTTGGTCACGCGCAAGGCCTGCCATGCCCCGGGACCTTGGGCCACAGCCAGCCGCTGGGCGAAGCATCCAACGGCCGGTCAACACGCACGAAGTCGCCGTACTCATCTTGGACGACCCCCCTCGTTGACCCACCGGCCCGGAGCGGCTCCAGTACGCTGCTCGGCAACGATCAGTGCGGCCAACGGGTCGTCAGCCATGCCCACGAGCCGCCCGAACTCCGCGGCCTCGTCATCGAGATCGAGCGGCGGGAACTCGCCCAAGTCGAAGAAGTCCTCACTGCCGACGTCCTCAACCGTGTGGAGATAGACGTCGAAGGACGTCATCGCCGCACGAACCTCGACATAGCGCACGCCCGGGCGTCCTGCCGAGCCGCACGGCCCAAGGAACTGCTCGACCGAACGCCCCCGCCGTACGGCCCCGAGAATGAACGACTGTGTCAAATACCGCACCCGGCCACCATAGGCGCTCATCCGACCGAGACGGCTTGACGATCAAGAGGATCATCATCGCGCCGTTCGGCGAGGTTCGTGGGAATCGGCGTGGCACGTGGAGCACTGCATGGAAACGCACGGTTACGGCAGGTGTCCCGTAAGCTTCGTCGCTGTGAGCAAGCGCGTGAAGGTGAACGTGAGGCAGGTCCCCTTTGGACACCGGTACCGTCAAGGAACGGTAAAGCCCTTCTAGAGTGCCTGCTCAGGAAGGGTGCTCTCCGCGCAGGCGGAGGTGGTCCGCCCTCTGTAGGCCGCGCCGATCGCTCCTTCGTCGTGCTCTCCGCGCAGGCGGAGGTGGTCCCCGAGGTGTCCGAGGGGGTTGGCGCGGAGGGGCGTGCTCTCCGCGCAGGCGGAGGTGGTCCGCCAGGTAGCCAGTCACGTACGAGAACGCGAGCGTGCTCTCCGCGCAGGCGGAGGTGGTCCTAAGGGCCGCCCGGCTACTCGGCGTGTTACGCCGTGCTCTCCGCGCAGGCGGAGGTGGTCCGCTCACCACTCGAAGGGGCCGCGGAACTCCCGTGTGCTCTCCGCGCAGGCGGAGGTGGTCCGATCCGGCGGGCCGTGCGCGAGTACCGAGCGGGGTGCTCTCCGCGCAGGCGGAGGTGGTCCGGCGCGGCGCCGCTCGTCCTGGTCGGCGAGCACGTGCTCTCCGCGCAGGCGGAGGTGGTCCGGTCTTGGTGGGGACGTAGACGTCGAGGTCGCCGTGCTCTCCGCGCAGGCGGAGGTGGTCCGGACGGCCGCGAGGACGGTGACGACGGTGTATCGTGCTCTCCGCGCAGGCGGAGGTGGTCCGCCGCTTCGGCTCTGCCCGCACTGGAATGCGTAGTGCTCTCCGCGCAGGCGGAGGTGGTCCGGTGTACGCGGACGCGGAGAAGACCGAGGCCGAGTGCTCTCCGCGCAGGCGGAGGTGGTCCGCAGTGCCAGGCGCTCACCGACACGAAGACCAAGTGCTCTCCGCGCAGGCGGAGGTGGTCCGCCCCGCCTCGGGTCGCTGTACCTGGGGCGGGGGTGCTCTCCGCGCAGGCGGAGGTGGTCCGCTGTGGGAGGCCGTAGGCGTTGCGTTCGCGCGGTGCTCTCCGCGCAGGCGGAGGTGGTCCGAAATGCACAGGGGGGCAGTCACACTGCCATACGTGCTCTCCGCGCAGGCGGAGGTGGTCCACCCCGGCCCTGCGGGCTCACGCCATGCGCGGCGTGCTCTCCGCGCAGGCGGAGGTGGTCCGCAGCCGCCACAATTTCAGGCCTCCCGGGCGACGTGCTCTCCGCGCAGGCGGAGGTGGTCCGGCGTCGATCAGGACTTCGATCCCGGGGTCGGGGTGCTGTCCGCGCAGGCGGAGGTGGTCCGGAACAGACCCGCCGCGGACCCGGCGTGCAGGAGTGCTCTCCGCGCAGGCGGAGGTGGTCCGACGATGTCCTCCATCACCCGGACCGACTACGCGTGCTCTCCGCGCAGGCGGAGGTGGTCCGCACAACCAGGGCTACGGCCGCCGAGACCCCGTGTGCTCTCCGCACAGGCGGAGGTGGTCCGCCCCCACCGGAGGGACCGGACGGGGGCCTGAGGTGCTCTCCGCGCAGGCGGAGGTGGTCCGTGCGCCGAGGGACGGGCCTAGCGAAGGACATTGTGCTCTCCGCGAAGGCGGAGGTGGTCCGCCCTCGCATCCGGGCGCCCCGCCTACCTGCGCGTGCTCTCCGCGCAGGCGGAGGTGGTCCGAATCGGGCCTGTGCTTTCTGCCACGATTACGCGTGCTCTCCGCGCAGGCGGAGGTGGTCCGCGGGTCACGTCCGCGACGGCGCCGTTCCAGTGGTGCTCTCCGCGCAGGCGGAGGTGGTCCGCCGCGGCCGTCGCTCAGGGCGCCCCGGGTCGTGTGCTCTCCGCGCAGGCGGAGGTGGTCCGCCCTACAGGGCCGATCCGTCTCCGAGGCGAACGTGCTCTCCGCGCAGGCGGAGGTGGTCCGGCCGGCAGCGTCGGGCCGAACGCCCGCACGCTGTGCTCTCCGCGCAGGCGGAGGTGGTCCGTAGGCCGGCCTCTCGCGGACTGGAGCCACCGCGTGCTCTCCGCGCAGGCGGAGGTGGTCCGGTCCCGGCGTACCGCGCCGCCGACCTCATGGAGTGCTCTCCGCGCAGGCGGAGGTGGTCCGATTTGACCCACCTCCCCGGGGCGAGCCCGATTGTGCTCTCCGCGCAGGCGGAGGTGGTCCGGGGTCCTGGGCCATGCGGGCGACGGTACCGCGGTGCTCTCCGCGCAGGCGGAGGTGGTCCGAGGCGCCAGCCCCAGTCCCGCGTAACACCCACGTGCTCTCCGCGCAGGCGGAGGTGGGTCGATGGAGCGCACGAGGCGTTCGTGGGCGAGGGTGTGCTCTCCGCGAACACGGAGTGGGCCGTAGCAGCTGCCTATCTGGAGGAAGGATTGTCCGTGCTCTTCGGGCGCTCACGTCCGACAGCAGGGCTGCCTTCTCGGGCCGTTACGGCGGAGCCACGAGGACCCGCACGCCGAGCTCGGTCTCGACTTCCCGCGGCCTGTACGGGCCCTCGCGCACGAGGCTGCGGTGTTCCTGATAGCTGGGCGCACGGGTCCTGCTCTTTCGTTGGACGGATTCCTTGGTAAGGGTTCGGCCCGACCGTGGTGAACGCCTCCGTGGCTAACCACCGCACTTACCAGGCTGGTCACAGCCCACTTACCACCGCACTCACCATGCGGAGTTACGGCGTTGTGATGGCGCGGGGCTCTGATGGTCAGCGGGACGGTGAGGGCTGCGTCGAAGAGTGAGGCATCAGTTCCGCCGACCTCTTCGAGGAGCCCTTCGATGTCTCCGCCTTTCCTTCTGTGGCGCCGTGATTCCCGTCAGGGAACGAGCCGTTCTCGTGTTTCTCGCCTGCCGGGAGGGCGCGAGTTCGTCGTCAGGGCAGGTGTCTGGGCGGCGCTCGCCGCCGGGCCCCTCGCCCTCATGGCCGCCGTCGCCGTCGACCGTCCCGTTCTCGTGGAGCAGCCCGCCACTGTCCGACCTGCAGTCGTTCCGACGGTCTCCGACGCTGCTGGGGACGGTGGGCCGTCCGGCTTCGCCGAGACGGTTGTGGGGCTGTGGCTGGAGGCGGGCGCGGCCGCCGAGACGTCCCCGGAAGCGGCTCAGCTGCGTGTGCTGGCTCCCGGGGTTCGGGCCCCGCGGTGGGGCCGCAGGCCGGTCGTGGCCAGGCAGATGGCGGCCGTCCGTATCGTGAGCCAAGGCAGTGGCGCGTGGGTGGTGACGGTGGCCGTCCGCCTTGTGGACGGCACCGTCGGCGTAACGGCGGAGGAATCCGTGCGAGGCCTGCGTTACTTCACCGTCCCCGTCACCGCGACAGGTGATGGCCGCCACAGGGCCTACGTAGCCGGGGCACCGGGAGAAGCCGCGGGACCGCGGCCAGGGCAGGCCCCCGACTCGCCGTTCACGGCCCGTGTCGAGGATCCCGCGCTCACCGACACCGTCGAGGGGTTCCTCGGCGCGTTCCTCGGATCCGGCGGCACGGTCGAGCGCTACCTCGCGCCGGGCACCGTCCTGGCCCGCCCCGACACCAGGTTCGCCGTGGTCGAGCCCCTCCAGGTCCTGTCCCAGGGGCGCACCGCCGACTCTGGGCGGAAGGGCGTGGCCGCGCGGGTCCGCGCCGAGGTGACCGCGACCGACGCAGCGGGCCGTTCGTGGCCGATGGCCTACGAACTCACGCTCACCGCGCGAGACGGCCGCTGGGAGATTGCAGCCCTCGACACCGGCCAGGTAGCAGCGACTGCCCGACGTCCATGACCCTGACCCGCACCCCACCCCCGTCCCTTCTGCTTGCGAAGGAGTCCGACATGGACACCACCACTACCTCTGTCGTCCTCGCCGCCCCGATCAAGGAGATCGGCGACCACCTGTTCACCATGTTCACCGACTGGGGCGAGAAGGCGCTGCTGCTGGTCATCCTTCTCGCCGTCGTCATGGCCGTGGCGAGCAAGATGAGCGTCAAGGCCGGGATCGGCGCCCTGATCGGGCTGGTCATCTGCTACGGCCTCTACGAGTCCCGTGCCGAGCTGTCGAAAGCGTTCAAGGACGAGATCGTGAGCGTCAGCAACTCCTCGCAGACGCCGGACCCGTCCTCGAGTAAGTGACGGCGGTCCAGCCGACATGAGCGCGACTCCCGCCGGTCCCACCCCCCGGGTAGGCCGCAACTACACCCAGGCTCGCACTCTGCCGTGGGTCCTGGGCAAGCTGGGCGACTTCGTCCTCTGGTTCGGCCCCTACAACGCCGGCCAGCTGATCATCGCGGCCGTCGGCGTCCTGGTGCTGATCAAGACGTTCTCCTGGTGGTCGGGACTCGGCCCCCTTCCCGTCCTCGCCCTGGGAGTCCTGGTGTGGGCGGCCCGGGCCCAGCGGATCGGCGGGCGCGCGCCCCTGTGGGTGCTGTACGGCCTGGCCCGGCGGGTGTCCCAGCCGAAGACGGGGCGAATTGGCGGCAGAACCGCCCGCGCCCCCCGAACGCGGCGCCTGGCCGGGACGGTCCTGATCGAGCACAGCTCCGCCACGCACGGCAGCCCCACCCGCGCCCCGGCACCGGAGCGGGTTTCCGTCCCGGTGCCAGCCCGGGCGGGCGCGGGCCCCGCTCCGACTCCCCTGCAACAGATGCTCAGTGACCGATCGACAGCGAAGGCGACGCCGAGATGAAGCTTCCCCTGCGGCACATCGTCGACCATCTCATCTGGTCGACCAGCGGCACGGTGTGGGCGGTGTGGTCGCTCACCCCGGCAGGCTCCCGCTACATGCCGGACCGTGACCGCGAGCAGATCACCGCGCAAGTCACCGCCCTCGTACGGTCTCTGCCTGGCCGGGCCCGGCTGTTCGGCCTGTGTGCCCGTACCGACGCGGGTGAGGTCGTCGCCAGGACCCTGGACGGCGTCGACTACCGCCGGCACGAGGCGTGGGCGCAGGTCGCCGAGGCGCAGCTGCGGCTCCTGGCGGGAGACCACCTCGACGACCCGGTGGACATGTACCGGCGCACTCTGTGGCTGGCCGTTCCGCTGCCCGCGAGCGGCGCGCGCGGGCAGCGACAGGCGCTGACGGGGGCCGCCTGGGCGGAGCTCGGCGGCTTGCTGGGGCTGCCGCCGGCACCGGTCGGCGCTCGGGAAGTCGCCGAGTACCAGGAGCAGGCCGCGAAGGTCGAGGCGGAGCTCACCGGGGGGATCACGCTGCGACGGGCGACACCGGCGGAGATCGTCTGGATGCACCAGCACGCCGTCAGCCGGGGCCTGGGCGATGCGGAACTCCTGGGCGAGGCAGAAGAGTCGCCGCTGCGGGGCAGCCTCCTGACCGGGGGAGTCCTGCGATCGCCGTCCCACGTCGACCTCGGCCACGTACGCCTCCTGGAGGGAGGCCTCCCCGACGACCAGGAACCCGGCCGGGGCAGCGCCCGGCAGCGCCAGAGGCGGGGGAGTGGCGGCACAACACGTAGGAGCGTGGCGGGCCGGCGCTGGCTCCAGGTCGACTCCGAGGTTGGGATCTCCTACCAGGCCCACCTCGCGCTCGCGGAGATTCCCCGCCGGTTCACCGCGGCCGGGGCCGAGTTCCTCGGCGAGCTGGAGCGGATGCCGTTTTCCGTCGACTGGGTCATCGACCTGACCGTGGTCTCCTCGGAGAAGGTCGTCGCCGCGGTCACGAAGAAGAAGCGGGAGCTGGCCGACCAGGCCGACCAGTACGCCGCGCGTCGCGCGACCGGCCTGCCCGACGCGCTGCATGACGCCGCCGATGACCTCGGCGACCTCGGTGCCCGCGCTTCCCGCTCGGGTGTCGAGGTCGAAGTCCAGTCGGTGACCGTCCTGACCGTCGCAGGTCCCACCCCCGCCGAATGCGACCAGCGCGCCGCCACGGTGCAGGCCCGGCTGAAGGGCGCGCACTACCGCCTGGTGCGACCGGTCGGCGGGCAGGAAGAACTCTTCACCCTCGGCCTGCCCGGGGCGCCGACCCCGGCGCCTGTACGGCAGTACGTCCAGCACGAGCTGGGGGAGGACTGGGCGATGCACGGCGCCCTGTACGGGCAGTCGTTCGGCGACCCGACGGGGGCGATGGTCGGCTACTCGCAGGACCTCGGCACGATCTCCCCCGTACTGCTGAACATCGCCGACGCCCCCGTCCGCAACGCCAGCGCGAGCTTCGCGCTCGCCGGCGACCTCGGCGGCGGAAAGTCGACACTCCTGAAACTAATCACCTCCTCGGTCGTCGACCGCGGAGGCCGCGCCATCGCCATCGACCGCACGAAGTCCAGAGAATGGGCCCGCTTCGCCCGCGCCGCCGCCCCGGGCCGCTGTCAGATCGTCGACGCCGCCACCGCCGACATGTCCATCGACCCCCTGCGCGTCTTCACCGACCCCGCCGTAGGAGCCCGCTACGCACTGTCCTACCTGACCGTGCAACTCGGCGTCGGCGCGATGACCGAGCACGGAGCGCTGCTGAAGACCGCCGTCAAGCAGGCCGCTGCCGCCCCCGACCCGTCGATGGCACGCGTCCTCGACGCCCTGGAGGAGACGGCCACGGAGGACAGCGCACGAGGCCTGCGCGCCGCGTCGCTCGTCGAGTGGCTGCGGGTCGCGGCCGACGAACCCCTCGCCGCGGCCGTCTTCGACCCCGACCTGCCGCCACTGGACCTGTCCGGCGACCTCACCTCCGACTTCGTCGTCATCACCACCACCGGCCTGACACTCCCGCCACGCGAGGCCGCGACCAACCCCGAACTCCTGCGCTCCCAGCCACTGGAAGCGCTCATCGGCCGCGCCGTGCTCTACCTGATCACCGCCATCGCCCGCGAGACCGCGTTCACCGACCCCCGCTTCACTCTCCTGCCTCTGGACGAGACGTACTGGCTGACCTCCTCCGCCGAGGGGCAGGCGCTGATCGACGAGATCGTCAAGGACGGCCGCAAGCACGGCGCAGGCGTCGGACTGGGCTGCCACGACGTCCTCGAACTCGGCACCTCCACTACCCAAGGGCTGCTCGCCTACCGCTTTCTGGGCCGTACCGCCGACCCTGTCCTCGCCGCCCGCGGCCTGACCTGGCTCGGCCTTCCCGCCACCGACGAAGACCTTCTGCGCATGGTCACCACCGATCTCTCCCCGTACGGCAAGCCCGACCGCGCCGGAGAGTTCCTGGCCCGCGACCCCCGCATGAAGATCGGCCGCTTCAAGGTCCTCATCCCCGTCCTCCCACGCATCACCGACGGCATCTACACGACCCCCGCCAGCCCCACGGCCCACAGCGCCCCCGACATCTCCCGCTACGAGCCCGCAGCCACCGGAGACCTGCGATGACCTACCGTCGAAGCGCCGTCGTTGCCGCTACCACCGTGCTGCTGTGCGCGCTGAGAGCGGGGATCGCCGCGGCCGCCGACCCTGGCAGCGAGAACGGCGTGCTCGGTCCGCTGAACGTGGAGTCGTCCGAGGGGGTCCCTCTGGACCGCTACGAGATCGACATGACAGAGCAGGCCGAGAGGGCCACCGGGGAACCGCTTCCCGGAACAACGGTGATCACGAGCGTCGATGACATCGGCGTCGTGGTCCGCAACTTCCTCGCCTCCGGCCTGTTCGCTTTCGCGCGTATGGCCACGGGGTTCGCGTGCTGGCTGATCGACCGGGTCTACCACTTCCCGATCATCGAGAAGCTCACCGGGCCGGCACAGCGCATCTCCGACGCCTACGAACACGGCATCATCGGCCCGCTGGGATTCGCCGGGATCACCCTCGCCTGGGCCTTCGTCTTCGGCCTCGCCATGATCATGCGTGGCAGAGCGGCCCGAGGCGCCGGCGAACTGCTGCTGTCCCTGCTCATCTCGGCGATCACCGCCACGACCATCGTTCAGCCCGCCACCCTCCTCGGATACGACGGCCCCGTCCAGCAGACCCAGCGCGCCGCCCTGGAAGCCGCCACCATCACCACCGAGGCCGGGCACACGGGCCCCAGGGTCGTGACGGGCCCGTGCGCCGTCATGCACGGCGCCGCCCTGGAGCTCTGCCTGCGCCAGGAGCAGGAGCAAGAGCGCGCGGCAGCGGCGGCGGCAGCGAAGAAGAGCGAGGTCGGGCGGTGCAAGGCGCTGATCGGGCCCGCACGCCAGGCGTGCCTGAGCGGAGACACCGCGGTCGACCCCTCCGCGGTGTCTGGACCGATCACCCGCACCCTGACCGACACGCTCGTTGTCCAGCCCTACATGCTTCTCCAGTACGGACGCGTCCTGGAGAAAGACGACCCCCTCTACCAGGCACACATGAAGCTGATCGACCCGCCGGTCGACAAGCCCGGAGAGGGATGCAATCTGCTGACAGGCACGGGGAAGAAGCTGTGCCAGAGCATGCAGATCAACCCCGGCATGGGCGCGATGAAGGAAGCCGGCCCCGAGGGCAAAGCGATCGTCAAACGGATGGAGACGGCTGACTGGGAGAAGGTACTCGGCGCCCTACTCGTCATGATCGCCGCGATCATCGTCGCCGTGATCGTCGTCCTGATGGCGCTGGCGCTGATCGCCGCTCAGTTCGGATGTGTCATCGCCGCCATCGGTGCCGTCGCCGTCTTCCCCCTTGCGATCCTGCCCGGCCCCGGTCGGGGCGCGCTGTGGAAGTGGCTGGGGTACTTCGCCGGCTGCATGCTCGTCCTCATCGCCACCGCCGTCTTCATCCCGCTCTTCGGCATCGCCGCGAAGACCGTCATCGGCGACGCGCACGGCTCTCTCCTCGAACGCCTCGTCATCCTCGACGGCCTCGCGCTGACTGCGATCGTGATGTACAAGCGGATCGCCCGCGGTAGCCGCGTTCTCGGCACCCGGTTCGCGCAGCGGATGAGCTACGCGAGGATCGGCGGCGGGCACCTCATGGGCGGCTCCGCCGCCGAAACCGCCGCCGCCTTCTCCGGCCTGGGGATCGGCGTCGGCACCGGATCCTCCGCCCATGCGCATCTGCTCGGCCGAAGCGGCATCGCCGCCGAAGCGGCCGGCGTCGCCCGCCTCGCCCTCATGCCCGTCCAGCTCGGACTCAGCGCCGCACGTACGGCCCTGATCGGCCCGAAACGCCCCGCCACCAAACCCGCCGCCGTCGGCCCCGACGGAAAGCCCCTTCCGCCCACCAAGCCCAAGCCGAAGCCGAAGCCCGCAACGCCACATCCCAAGACCACGCCCGCCGGTTCCCAGCCCACTGACAGCCCGGCCGCTCCCGAACCGACGGACAATCCCGCACCCGTTCCCGACGACGCACCCGCCGGTGTGGTGCCCGCCGGAGCCCGACTAGAGGCCGCCCTACGCACCACGCGCGGAGGCCGCGCTCTCGTCACCACGACGAAGATCGCCTATCACGCCACCCTCGGTCTGCCGGCCACCTGGAACCGGACCGCTCGCGCGACCAGCACCCGGGCCGCAGCCCTCGGCACCGAGCTCGGCCAGCAGGCGGACCACTACCGCGGCGTGCACCAGCGCTGGATGGCCGACAGCCGCGCAGGTCTCGGACTCGGCCGCACCCCACGGGAAACCCCGACCGCCACGCCCGACCGCAGCGGACGCGACTACCCGGCCACCAACACCGACGACTCGGACCTCGACGGCCTCCCGAGCCCGAGCCGACCTGCCACCGGCTCCTCGCCGAGTGATCCCAAGCCACCCCGCACACCGCCCGCGCCGCCCGCACCCCCGGCACCGCCCGCGCCGCCCACGTCCGCCGAGGGACGCCCGTGAGAGGCCGCCTGGGGTGCGCGTCACTCCTCCTCGCGATCCTCGCCGGCCCCCTCGTCATCCTCCTTCTCGTCATCGTCGCCCAGTCCAAGGCAGCTCCCGCACCTCAGTCGATCGAAGCGGTCGGCCGGGCATCGGAGATCTCTCCGCGGATGCTCGCCGCTTACCAGAACGCCGCCATCCGCCTCCCGAAGGAAGTCCCCAAGTGCCGAGGCATGCGCTGGGCGATCCTCGCGGGAATCGCCCGCATCGAGTCCCACCACGCTGCCGGGCGCACCATCAGCCCGGCCGGTGACATCACCCCGCAGATCCTCGGCCCCCGCCTCGACGGCTCAGGCGCCGGAGGCAACCTGAGCTCATTTCCCGACACCGACAACGGCCGGTACGACGGAGACCGCGTCTACGAGCGGGCCGTCGGCCCCTTCCAGTTCCTGCCCTCCACCTGGACCGGATCCGGCCGCGACGCCAACGACGACCAGGCCGCCGACCCCCACAACGCCGACGACGCAGCACTCGGCGCGGCCGTCTATCTCTGCGGCAACGGCCGCAACCTCGACAACCGGGACCAGCTCAAGGCCGCGATCTTGCAGTACAACCACTCCCAGGCCTACGTGAGCGACGTCCTGGGCTGGATCGACCGATACAGCCAGCTCGGCACCGGAGCCATCCCCATCGGCGAGCGCCCCACCGGCTCAGCCCGCACCGTCATCGACGCCGCCGTCGCCTACACCGGCACCCCATACTCCTGGGGCGGCGGCAACGCCCACGGCCCCAGCACCGGCATCTGCTGCTCACCCAGCGGCAAGAGCGGCGTCCATATCAAGGGCTTCGACTGCTCCGGTCTCACCCTCTACGCCTACGCCCAAGCCGGCATCAACCTCCCCCGCACCGCCGCGGCCCAGGCCGGCAAAGGCCAGCGCATCCCCGCCTCCGCAGGCCTCAAAGCCCTGCGCCCCGGAGACCTCGTCTTCTTCGCCTACAGCCCCACCATCGACGCCACCATCCACCACGTCGGCATCTACCTCGGTAACGGACAGATGATCAACGCCCCCCGCCCCGGCTCCAACGTCCGCACCGAAGCCGTCTGGGACGACGGCTACGCCGGAGGAGCACGCCTGCTGTGACCGTCCACCCCACATCCTCCACCCGGCCCCTCCTCCTAGGCCTGGCGCTCCTCCTCGCAGGCGCCGCCGTCCTACTCCGCGCCCCCGACCCCGCATCTCACCCCGAGCGAACCGCCGCACAACCCGCGGTCACCCACACACCCGCTGCCGCCCGTCCGGCAGCCACCGCTTCGGCCCGCACGGCGCCTCGACCGGTCCGTCCGACAGGCCCTCCGCCCGCACCGAAACCCGAAGACAACTCACCCGAACCGACCCTCACCGCCGAGGCCGCTGCCGACCGACCGGACACCAACACCGCAGCCGCCCCACACGACCAGCCCGTCTCCGGAGACGGACCGGACGGCGACTACGCGGTCCAACGAATCCTCGACCATGCCAACCCCTCCGACTTGCCGACCGCCACAGCCCGGCGCCTCACCCGCCTCGCCGAGCAGGTGTGGATCGCCGAGGTCACCGGAGTCGGTCGTGCCACCTGGCCCTCCTACTTCGCAGGCACCAGCCTTCGCGCGCCCTACCGCGACGTACGCGTACAGGCTGCCGTCGCACGCCAGGAGGGCGAGCATTCGGGGCGCGTCGAGGTCCGGTTGGTGTGGGCGGGCGCGGATGCGGCAGGGGAGTTCCGGGACGGGCGAACCGCCCGTGTCCTGCTGGAAATTCATCGGAAGGAGTGGAGGCCCGTCCGATAACCCGATCGACGGAGCATCGTTGGTCCACGGGATTTCGCTGCAATCTCGGCATGCCTCGCCGTCCTCGGTGCCTGGCACCCGGCGAAGGCCTGCGCTCCCAACAATCGGCGCGGGGGCCTCTGTGCCGGCGGGCGAGGTCAGGCGCCGGGGACGAGACCGGGCTGACCGGCCTGGACGCCGTTCACGTAGGCGACGTATTCGGCCTGGGTGAGGGGAATGATGCGGTCGGTCAGGATCGAGTGGCGCAGGGCGTATCCGAGGCCGGGGATCTCGGCGACCTCAAGGCAGTCACCCGAGCCGCTGCCATGGGAGAACAGCGACTTGGTCCACTGGACGCCCGACATGTCGTACGCCGCGATGGCGGCCAGGGTGTTCATCTTGTCGGTGCGGGCACTCTCAGTTGTCATGGGAGATCTCTTTCCTGATCTTCTCGATCAATTCCAATGAGTCCTCAGGCGTCAGTGCGATGGCTCGGAGCGATTCGATGAAGTCGCGGACCTCGCGCACCTCCTTGAGGCTCTTCTTGAACGTCATCCCCGTCACGGCGTCGAATGCCGCGATGGCGTCCTCACTCTTCTCGCCGAACTCGAACTGGTGGAAGACGTAAGCCAGTGTGGCCGAGGCTTCGAAGTCGACAACCCGGAAGGTGACCTGCTGGTTGGCGGCATCGTCGAGGAGACCGTCGAGCTGGCGGCCCATCCGGCGCGGTCTCCCGGACCGCGCCGTCGAGCGTGCGGCTCTCCCTTGCCGAGCGGTCTCACAGTGCGTCGCCGAAACGTAGGAGGTGGCCATGCCGTCGGCACCCGCCGCCGTGGGCGGCTGTGAGTGCGCCCCACTCGTCATCCTTGCCTTCGTGTAGCTCATCAGCGTGCTGGTCAGCGCGATGGGTGACGCGTGAGGCTGTACCCAGTTCGTCCGCAGGATCTCGTCGATCACCGGCTCTGGCCAGGGCTAGTCCAACGCCTTCCGCGCCGTCCGCCACGTCACGCCGTGCTTGTGTTCAAGCTCCCGCATCGACATGCGGCCACGGTGGTCACGCGGATTGCCGCGGACAGCTCGACCTTCGGCATCTGCGGCATGACCACCATCTTTCACCATGAGCATCTCGATGCTGCCCTGGCAAGAACCCCGGTGCCTCCCAAACCGCTCGACAAAGCCAGAGGGCACCTGCACGCATCGCACTCGCTGCCCCAGGGGGCATCTCAGGTCCCCGGATGGCGCGAGGTCGGGGAGCGGCCGGCGTGGTCCATCACCTCCGTCGCCTCTTCCTCCCGCTCGGGTGCGACCCATCTGGCCGGCCGGTAGTAGTGGGTGTCGTCACTGACCTGTGTATGGCCGCCGATCAGCATGCCGAGGCTGTACCACCGTTTTCCTTGGCGAGGGGTCACGCTCCTGCCGTCCTTTCGTCTGCGGGACGCGGCAGTGCCTTCGCCGGAGAGATGCAGTCGAACTGGATCCGGTCGTCATGGATGTAGGCCGTGGCGCCGATCGCTAGGGCCAGCAGACCGAGGCCGAGGCGGGCGCGTCCCTGGTCGGTCAGTGCTGCGGCTGCGGCGGCAGTCGACAGGGTGCGGATCTCGGCCCGCGGGTCGCGGTAGACGAGGTGGGTCACCTCCTCAGGCAGGAGAGGGCGGGTGACCACCGTGTGCGTGATGACTTGTCGGCGGCGCATCTGGACGTTCTGCACAGCGACGTGACGATGGATCGGAAGACCCTCGGATAAGCCGGTGAGGACTGAACGGGCCGCGTCCTCGACGTCCTGGGCGCTCTCGACCGCACCGGTAGGGATGGACCAGATGCCGCAGGTCCGTACGAGGACGAGATGATCCGTACCGACGGGGGCCAGGACCCCGACGCCGACGATGGGCGGCCTCCAGTTCTCGTAGGGGTCCTGTGGGCGGATGGGGGCCGGGGCGTGCGCGAGTGGCATGGCGGTCACCGGCTCTTGGTGAGGGCTACGAGCTCGGCCAGGTGCTTCGGGTTGCTGGTGCCCGGGATGGGGGCGACATGCGGACCGAGCGCGAGGAGCCAGGCCAGAGCGGCCCTCACGCCTACCCCCGCCGTGCGCTTCCCGGCGTTGAGCGGCCGGTAGGGGACGTAGGGGATGTCCTCGTCCCGGCACACGTCGACCATCGGGTCGTCCGGCTCGGTGGAGTTGAGCACGTTCTGCACAGCGGCGATCGGAGCGCACTTCTTGGCTAGCTGGAAGTCGTCAACGGTGACCTTGGACAGGCCGATGTGCCCGATCTTTCCCTCGCTCTGGAGCACGGCGAGCGTGCCGATCTGGTCGGCGAGGGGGACGTGACGGTCGATGCGGTGCAGGTAGCACAGGTCCAGCTGCTCGACGTTCAACCTGCGCAGGCTTGCTTCGACGCCGGCGCGCAGGTAGGCCGGGTGTCCGAGCGGCACCCACTCGTTGGGGGCCGGCCGGACCATGCCGACCTTGGTCGCCACGAGCAGGTGGTCGGGGTAGGGGTGGAGGGCGTCCTTGATCAGGTGCTCGACGGTGTGGGGGCCGTAGGCGTCCGCGGTGTCGATGTGGCTGATGCCGTGGGTGTGCACGGCCTCGCGGAGCACGCAGAGGGCGCGGTCGCGGTCGGCCGGGTCGCCCCAGGTGCCGGGGCCGGTGAGGCGCATGGTGCCGAAGCCGAGTCGGGAGACGGTCTTGCCGGCGATGTCGATGGAGCCCGCGGGCGGGGTCATGGTCATGCTCCGATCGCCTTGAGGGCCGTCTCGACGGCGGTCTGGACGACGAGGTGCTGCTCGTCGGCGCCGCTGCCTACCACCAGGTGGTCCACGTGGTCCTCCGCCAGCAGGCGGTGGACGTGCTCGTCCACGAGCGCCCGGTAGCGGGGGTCGTAGGAGTGCTCGGTGTCGACGGGCACCTCGGGGTCGAGGCGGGTGGCGATGCACAGGTCGTACTTCGGGTACTGGGTGGAGACGAGGATCCGGAGCCGTTCGACGGCTTCGGAGTCGATCGGCTCGCCGCGGTACTCCAGGGCGGCCATGTAGTACGCGAGGGCGTCGTTGACCGCGCGGTCGGCCAGGACGACCTCAACGCCGACGCCGAGCTCGATCTCGTTTGCGATGGCCGTGGCGATGATCCACTCGGTGGACATCTCGGTGTGCCGCTGCAGCTTCGGCAGCCCGACCTCGGCGGCCCGTCGGCCGAAGCTCCGAGTGCGCCCGACGGTGACGCCCTGGCCCCGCAGCTCCATCTCGATGCGCTGGACGAGGGTGGTCTTGCCGGTGGAGTGCGTGCCGAGGACGCCGATACGGAAGGGCTTGGTGGTCACCACAGGGTGGGCTCCTGTTCGGGTTCGGGGGCGCCAGGAAGGCCGGGCGGTACGGCCGCGGCGACCAGCTGGTCCCAGGTGTCGTAGCGGGTCGCCATGGCGAGGAGGAGCTGCGCCGTGGCGAAGGCGTCGAACGTGGCCCGGTGGCGCTGCGCGGGGGCCTCGCTCAGGTCGGGCTTGGCGTGCTCGATCAAGGCGTCGAGCGAGTACTTGCGCAGGCCCGGGTAGGTGGCCCTGGCCAGCCGGAGCGTGTCGATGACTCCGGCCGGCTGCCACGTCGGCAGGTGCGCGGCGAGCGCGCGGTAGTCGACGTGCGCGTTGTGGGCGGCGATCCACGCGGTGCCGAGGAACACGTGGATCTCGTCGGCGATCTCCTCCCAGCCCGGCTTCCCTTCGAGGACCTGGTTCGTCAGGCCGTGCACCCGGGCCGCGAACGGCGTCACCGGGCGGCGCGGCTTGCTGAGCCACGCGCCGGCGGTGGTCTTGTCCGGGCTGCCGCCGCGTACAGGCAGGGCGGCGACCTCGACCAGGTCGGGCGGGTTGGTGCCGTTGCCCTCGACGTCGACGACGAGGATCGCGGGCCAGGAGGAGAAGTTCATGCCGGTGTCGTTCCGTTCTCCGCCTTCCAGCCGATGGGGGCCCGGCCGTGCTGGCGGTGGTGGTGGGGCTTCGTGCGGTCGTGGCACTGGTAGCCGAAGCCGTGCTGGAGGTAGTAGCGCGGCGGCTCGTCCAGTCCCTCCACGACGATGGCACGCTCGTTGACCTCGATCTCACCGACCGCGCCGAGCCCGCGGGCCTCCTGCGTCACCGCCGTCAGGTCCGGCTTGACCCAGGCACCGGCGCAGCGGGCGATCTGCTCGGGCGGGCAGATGTCGCACAGCTCCCGGATCCCGTAGTGGCCGTTGTAGTCGGCCTCCCCGTGGGCGTAGGCGACGCCGCAGGATGTCTTGCGGAACAGGGCGTCCCACGAGCCGTCGCCCTCGAAGGCAGTGAGGAGCCGCTGCTCTGCCTCCTCCGGCATGATCTTGCGCCGGGCCGTCTCGTCGTAGGGCATCGGCAGGCCGTGTGCCTCGTAGTAGGCGGCGATCTCGTCGCGAAAGAACAGACCGGTGAAGACGGTCGCATGCGCGTGCCGGGACAGCTCCCGGGCCCGAGCGATGTCGGCGTCGGAGTCGTTCAGGCCGGGCACGATGGGCCGCCAGTACAGGACGGTGCGGTACCGCACGGCGTGCTCGAAGAGGGTCCGCAGGCTCTGCGCGGCGATGGCGGAATCGACCGGCTCGATCTTCGGGTTGGAGATGTTCGAGTGCGTCACCAGGACGGTCAGCCGCAGGTTGGTGAAGTTGTTGAGGACGGCGCAGTCCTCGGGCGTGACGCGCCAGCGGGTGATGATCAGGACGTGGTTGGTCAGGCCGCGCTCGTCGAGCTGCCGCAGCACGTTGAACAGGTGCGGCTTCACGACGGGCAGCATCGGGTCGGTGGCCCGGTTGAGGAGTTGGATCGGGGTCCGGTGCTCGCGGAAATAGGGGTGGCTCACCAGGCGGGTGACCGCGTCCTCGTCGCTCATCAGGCGGCGCGGCGCCTTCATGTCGAAGTTGTCGAAGAGGTGCCGGACGCAGTACCCGCACTCCAGCGGGCAGCCGACGATCCAGTTCAGCGACAGGCCGGACTTGCGGTACTCGATGATGTCCGCGAGCTCGGGCTTCATGGTGCTGATCGCCTCGGCGGGCAGGATCGGCAGCGCGCGGCGGGCGAGGGCGGATGTGCTCATCAGCGTCTCCAGGGTTCAGGCGTCAGCGGGCGCTAACTGGGCGGGCAGGAGGGGGGCGAGGAGTCCGCTGCGGCGGGCGCCGTACCAGGTGCCGAAGTCGCGGCGCGCGGCTTCCGGGTCGTCGGAGGTGTGCACGAGGTTGCGCACGAGCCGCTTCTCGGCGGAGGCGGCTGTGAGACTGTCGGTGCCGAGATCGCCGCGGATGGTGCCCGGGGCCGCGTGCGACGGGTCGAAGTAGCCGAGGAGATCGCGAAGCCGGGAGTGAATGCCGAGGCCGCCGTGAGCGAGGGCGACGACGACCTCGCGGTCGGCGTACTCCGCCTCCAGGCACGAGGGGATGTCCCGGTCCGGGAACCAGTCCGCGTCTACGAGCAGATCCCAGTAGTGCACGTTGATCTGCCACCGTTGAACTGTGACCAGTTGCTGGTTGGTGACCTCCGCGCCCGTGGCCGCGATGCGCTCCAGGACGTCGTCTACGAGACCGCGCTCGACCGCGTCGGGCTTGCACAGGACGACGGAGATGGTCTCGAAGTTGGAGACGGGCGCCGGCCTTCCGACGCCGATCCAGGTGGCGAGATCGCGCCGGGCGGCTTCCGAGTCGTCGGAGGCATGCACCAAGTTGCGCACCAGGCGTCTCTCCGCAGCCGCGGCCTCGAAGCTGTCCTCGCCGAGGTCGCCGCGGACGGTGCCCTCGATCGCCTGAGTCGGGTCGGTGTGACCGATGAGGCGTCGCAGCTTCGCGTGGATGCCCGGGGCGCCGTGGGCGAGCGCGACCACGACCGGCCGACCGACGAACGCCGCCTCGATGTACGAGGGACGGTTCGCCGGGGAGCGCCCGGGGTCGGCGAGCATGTCCCGGTAGGCCACGTGGACCTGCCAGGGCCGGGCAATCACGTTGGTCCGGGCGCTTACGGAGATCCCTGCGGCCTCGACGCGTTCCAGGACAGCGTCGACGAGGTCACGCTCGACCGCGTCGGGCTTGCACAGGATGACGGCCAGCTGCGAGAAGTCGATGTCCTCGCTGACCACGGCACCGCTTCGGGGCTTCGAGCTCACAGCGCGGTCACCGCCTTCCGACAGGCGGCCCAGCGGCGGGCGAGGAGCCAGCGCAGCCCCGGGTGCAGAGCTTCGAGCACGTCGCTGGTGACGGTCTCCGACTCGCCGTGCTGGATCTGCCGGTATGCCTCGAAGAGGAGAAGGAACTGCTGCCAGTAGATGGGAAGGCCGAGGTGGGCGATCTCGCTGGCGTTGTAGTCCCGCTTGTTGGTGCGCAGGAGCTCTTCGTGCACCAGTAGCTCGTCGATGGTGCCTGGGCCCGTGCTGTGCGGCATGACCGGGAAGGTGAAGTGGGGCGCGGCGGGACGCTGCTGCGCCTCGTTCAGGACCCGCTTGACCCGCTCCATGTTCGCCTCGTTGACGTGTGCGGAGCCGATGGTGTGGGTGTAGCTGCCCAGCTCCAGGCTGAGCTGGATGGCCGCGTACTCCTGGATCATCGTGAAGGAGAAGACGTCGGAGAGCAGGCCGCAGTCGAGGTCGTTGGCCCGCATGTGGCAGACCATGTGCAAGCGGCCGTCACGGACGAGGAGGTGCAGGCCGGCCAGGCACGCCATGTCGACGTTGTCGGGGATGGCGTGCTCGTCGGGCGAGAACACGGGGAGGTACCCGCGCTTGCTGTCGTTCTCGGTGCGCAGCAGGTCGAGGACCCGGTCGAAGGGGGACAGGGTGTCTCCAGCGGCCGGGGTGAAGAGGGTGTGGCCGTACGCGGAGCCGCCGAGGTTGACGCCGTCGGCGGAGCTGGACCGCATGGAGGGGGCGTAGTAGCCGATCATCTCCACGTCGCGGCGGCCGGCGAGGTACCAGAGGGCTTCGGCGAACTGGAAGATCGGGTTGGCCTTGCGCTCGGCGAGGTAGGGGAGTCGCTGGCGGGGGTCCGGGAGCCGGAAGGAGACCCCGAGGACTTCGCGGGCCGAGTTCCCGCGGGCGTCGATGCGGTGCTCGGGGGACTGCGAGGCCAGCCTCAAGAGGTCGAGGTAGGCGCCTTCGACCGACTGGTAGGTGGGTGGGGTGATCATGGGTCTCCAGGTCTAGGTGCGGCCGTGGTGCGGCCGGTACGGACACGGCTTGGTGCTCTGTGGCGTGTGCGCTGCCCCGTGGGCTGATGCGGAGGACGCTGGTGGGGACGGACCGCCCGGTGCCGAAGCGCGTGGAGTCGGAGTGCTTCCGCGCCGGGCGGGGTCTGGGCCCGCCCCTTCCCCGGTGTTGCGGCACGGGGCGGGGCGGTGGTCTGGGGTTGAGCGTGCTACCGCTTCGACCACCGGTTGCCGCCCCTGGGCCGGAGGGGCGTCCCGGCCTCGATCAGGAGGCGGTGCACGAAGCCGCACGACCTGCCGGTCAGGTTCATGAGGTCTCGGATGGAGGCGTCGGCGTCGTAGCGTCTGCGCAGGTCGGCTGCGGCGTGGTTGCGCAAAGGCCCCGGGTGCAGCCGCTTCTTCCTGGGGAGGGGCCACTCGAACTGGTCGGGGCCGTCGCTGTCCTCGGCCGGGATGGTCGAGGGCTTCTCCGTGGTCTTCATGCGGCGGCCCTCTCCGTGGGGCGGTGCGGGGCGATGATCTGCCCGTCCGGCAGCAGTTCACCGGTGTCTTCGAAGAGCAGGACGCCGTTGCACAGCAGGCTCCACCCCTGCTCCGGGTGGTGCGCCATCAGTCGGGCCGCCTCCCGGTCGGCGGAGTCGGCGGTGGGACAGGCAGGCTGGTGCTGGCACATGGTCTTCCTCGGCAGGCTGGGCCTCCTGCGCCGGCCACGGGGGACGGTAGGGCCGACGCAGGAGGGGTTCGGCTTCGCAGAACGTCTGCGGAAGGCACAGGAGGTGCGCGGCGGGGCCGGAGCCTCTGCTCAGGCAGCGACCCCGGTGGCCGCCTCGTCCGCCGTGTCCGTCCTGCGGGTCGCGGTGACGAGCTCGCGGACGAGGATCGACGTGAACACGTCGCTCATCGTGGTCTGGGTCTCCTGGGACCGGAAGTCCCGGGTCTCCGTCCAGTACTTCCGGACGGCCGGTCGTTCCATGAGGGCTCGGGCCCGCACCCGCAGCTCGTCGAGGCTCACCAGGTTCAGCGTGTGGGTGAGCTGGGTGAGGCAGATCTGCCGGTTGACCTTGATGGTCCGGCGGGTGTCCTCGGGGGGCCGCTCGCCCTTGCCCCAGATCTCCCACTGCTCGGAATCGGCCGCGGCGTCGGCGAGCAGCTGCTGGTGAAGCTCGGAGATGCCGAGTTCGAGGCGCTGCCGGTGCTGCTGCTTGGCCAGCCGGATCGTCTCCCGGTGTCGGCGCTCTGCGCTCAGGGTGGTGACGGATGCCACCACGGCGGCGGCGACGAGGATGGCGGTCGAGGGCTTCATGGTTCCCTTCATGGGGTCGACGGGCCCCGGCACGAACTTCGGCACCCCGTGTGCGCCGGGCATACCCAAGGAAAAGCCGCAGCGGACGTAGTAGTCCGTGCCAGGGGGTGCTACCGCGTCCGGTTCTGGCTCCCTCGCGGGAGGCGTTGAGTTCCAGGGCCTGCGTGAGTTTCGGGTCAGCCCCAGGGGCCTCGGAGGACCACGGCCGTGATCGAGCCGTCGGGGGCGAGGTCGTAGCGGTCGTACCCGCGCCATCCCTGCGCGAGGGCGCGGACGCGCTCTTCGGGCATGCCGATCTCCCGTCCGATCTTCTCGGTAACCGCTGTGGTGACGTGCAGGACGCCGTCCGGGTGCAGCCACCGTCTGGCGTCGACGATGAGGCGCTGTTGGTCCAGGAAGTGGAGGCTGTGACGGCAGGAGATCAGATCGATGCTGCCGGTGCCGAGGGCGTGGGGGATCGGGTCGTTGTCGAAGTTGTGCAGCTCGAAGCGGAGCGTGCCGCCGTGGGCTCCGTGGAGCTCGCGGGCGCGCTCGATCGCGACGGGGGAGTGGTCGTAGCCTGTGACCAGGAGCCCCACCTGCGCCATCTGGCAGGCCCACTCGCCGAGTCCGGTGCCGATGTCCATGGCGCGCTGTCCAAGCTTGGCGCCGGCACGATCCTGGAGGAGGCGGAGCTCATCCAGCAGGATCGGTTGAATGGTGGCTCGGGGGGTGGCGTACATGTCGTCCCAGAAGGCGGCGGTCCGGTGTGCGAGGGCGGGAGCGGTCACGACGTGGCCTCCTGGTCGTCGCTGGCGGGGGAGGTACTGGAGTTGATGCGGGTAAAGGCGGGCGGGGCCGAAGCGGTGTGTGAAGGTGTCCCCGAGCGGCACGCCGAAGAGGTTCACCTCGGCCGGCGGCTGGGGGGCGGGGACGACTGCGGCCAGGGCCTGGCCGCGGTCGCGCTGTTCGAACGTCTTGGGTGTCCTCACGGAGTCCGGAAGTCGTCGAGGTGGAACCATGCGAAGAAGGCGGCCACGGAGATCACGAGGAGGGCTTGGCTGGCGAGCTGCCGCCATCCCACGCCGTGATCGTCGAGCCAGCGAACCGGGCTCCCTCAAGTCGAGGGCTCCGGAACGAGGAGTGACGTGAAGCACCGGAGCTCGGCGATCTCTTTGAGCGCATTCGCGTAGAGGACTGTGTCCATGCTGATGTGGTGGAAGCTGGGGACCAGCACGCCCTGGGCCAAGCCGCCGCGCAGCGCAGCCATCAGTTCACCCCACGCCTCGCTGTCGACCTGAATCCCGCCGCCGTCGTCGTGGATCTTCATGTGCACGGTCCAACCCTGACTCCGGGCCCTAATGGACAGCTCCTCGAAGTGCGCGGTGGGGTCCAGGCCGGGGAGGGTCTTCACATAGAGGACCACCCGCCCTCCGCTCCGCCCAATGAGAGCGGCGCCGTTCATTTCCCTCCGTAAGCGCTCCAGGCGCTTCTTGTCCCAGAAGGAACTGTCCTCACCACCCAGCGCCAGCGCGCGGGCGGTGCTCTGGCTCGTTGTCATGATCTGCCTCGGCAAAGTCGGGGAAGGGCTGAGCCCAGATGTCGACCCCCGGCATCGGAACGTGCTCGGACGAGCACGTCCAGCAAGGGCGTGGGCCACATCGTTCACCCGACGTACATGGCCTCACCATGCCTCGGCACGTGGCCTCTGTGCCCCTTTCGGGCGACACTGGTGGCCTCGGGGTGGCTTCGAAGTGGCTTCCAACCTGAGGGAGTTGTCACCGACCGGAGATACGGGTTCCCCTTCGAGGGAAGGGATCGACTCGTTCAACGAGGCACCGCAGGCTGGGGATGGGGATGAAAAGCGCACCAAGGACGTTGCTCGCGCAGCTGTGCGAACGGGAAGCGCTCACGTACCGGCGCTTCTCGGAGAGGTTCGTCGGAGCCGGCAACAGGCTCTACGGGCCGAGGAGCACCAACCCGACGTGCGGCGAAACGCAGTTCCGCCGCTGGACAGCCGGGAGGCTCACCGGTTTACCAGGCGCCGAGACCTGCCGAATCCTTGAGGCAATGTGGCCGGCCTACACGGCAGAGCAGCTGTTCGCCCCACCCCCTGCGGCCGATCCCCAGGCACCCGCGCTCGACCTGGAAGAACAAGTTCTCATGACTGCACGTGACGCCCACGGGAGCGCCGACGCAACCGCCTCGGCGACCATCTCTGACAACACGATCGACGAGCTTCGCGACCAGGTGACGAGCCTGGCCCGGCGCTATCCCGTCCTGGCTCCAGCGACCGCGTGGCAGGAGGGCAATGACCTCTTCCGCGAGATCGAGCGGCACCGCGACAGGACGCAGGCTCCGATCCAGCAGCAGGCCCTGATGATCCTGAACGGCCAGGCTGCGGCTCTCCTGGCCGTGACCGCTTTCGACCTCGGCTACTTCGTTCCCGCGAGGACGCTGGCGCGTACGGCTGCCCTGTTCGGCGAGACCACCCGCTTCACCCCGCTCCAGGCGTACGCCGACGGCACCATGGCCTACATCGCCTACCACACCGGTGCGACGAGCGAGGCGGTGGCGAAGGCCCGCCGGGCGTTGTCGTACAACGGCCTGGGCGGGATCGCGCGGCGTCGGCTCCATGCCATCGCGGCCCGCGCCTACGTCCACATCGGCGACACCGAGTCGGCGCAGCGCTCCATCCGGCTCTCCGACGACCTCGACGTGGCCTCCCGGGACGAGCTGCACGACGACGTCGGTGGTGAGTTCGGCTTCCCCAAGGAACGACTGGCCATGTCGAACGGCAGTACTGCTCTGCTCATGGGTGACATGGAGCGGGCCGAGACGGAGGCCAGCCGAGCTCTCGCGCTGCTCGCGCAGCGCCCCCAGGATGACCAGTCCACAGACGTCCGGGCGGGTGCGGCCGCCGACCTGGCCTATGCCCGTCTCCACGGCGGCGATGTCGATGGGGCGGCCGAGGCCCTGGCGCTGATGTGGGAGGTGCCTGTCGACCAGCGCAACACTGGCATCGTCGTACGGGCGGCCCGTGTCGGCCGGCACCTGGCCCAGCCCCAGTACCACGGCTCGGCGCTCCCGGCGGAGCTGCGGGAGCGGATCGAGGACTTCACCCGGGTCTCGCCGCCGTACACGCTCGGCCCGGGTGTTCCCCTGTTGGCGATCGAAGCCTGATCAGAGGGAAGCGAGGATCAGCGCCTCCTTCTCCGCATCAACCCCGTGGTCATCCCAGCGAGGGTGAGCTACGGGACGTCCGTCCGCGGACCACCAGTTCCAGGTGTCGCGGATCGTCTCGACGAGCGGTCGGCATCGGAGGCCGGCGTCGACCGCGCGCTGGGAGTCGACTGCCCACACGCCGGCGTGGGTGCGCCACAGCGGCATCTCGGTCCACTGCGCGACGGCGTGTCGGGCAAGCTCGCTGGGATCCGCCCAGACAGGCTCGCCTTCGGCGCCGGTGACGCGCAGGCACTCGCCAAGGAAGTCGGCGAAGGAGATGCCTTCGGGGTGGGTGACGTTGAAGCCGCCTCGGTCCGTCCCGTCCGCCTGGTCCAGGGCAAAGTTTGCGACGTCCCGTACGTCTACGGGCTGGATGCGCTGCTCGGCCGGGCCGGGCGCGAGGATGCGACCGCCGCGCTTGGCACGCTCCAGCCACCACGGGAGCCTGCCCACGTACTCGCCAGGCCCCAGGATGACGCCGGGCCGGAGAAAGACCACTTCGTCGCCGAACGCCTCGGCGACGGCTCGCTCGCCGCCAGCCTTCTGGAAGCCGTACTGCGTGGGGCTGCCGTTCTCGCCCGTGTACCCGAACGAGCCGTCGGCGTCGGGCGGGCACTGGAGCAGCGGGGAATCCTCGGTCAGCGGTTCGTGAGGCCACCCCTCGTACACCGAAACCGTGGAAATGTGCACCCAGCGCTGTGCACGGTCCGCGAGCTCACTGGTGGCCAGGAGGACGTCCCTCGGGGGGAGCTCAGAGCTGGAGGTGTCGATGATGGCGTCCCAGGGACCGTGTGTGGCGAGCTTTCGCACGTCCTCGCGTACTGTGCGGTCGCCATGTACGGCCTCGACCCCGGGCACGTCGGCACCTGATCGCCCGCGGTTGAAGGTCGTGACCTTCCACCCTCGCGCCAACGCTCCCTCCGCGACAGCCTTGCCCAGAAACCATGTCCCACCCATGACCAGAATCCTCATGGCCCATGATCCTGAGGGGTATGTGACTCCCGGGGCAACTCTGCGCGGCCTCTCGGTTGTCGTGCGAGCTACGCGGCTTTCTACCCGGGTGGGCGACCTGTCTCCTCCTGAACTGAAAAGGACCCCATGACCGACACACCCACCCTCGCTGAACGGCGCAACCGGCTCGTCGACCAGATCGCGTCCGGCCGCACTCTGCCGGAGGCCGTCGAGCGGGCCATGCGCACCGTCGAACGGGACCGGTACCTCCCCGGCCTCGACCCCTACCGGGCCTACACCGACGAGGCCGTGAGCATCAAGGAGAACCCCGACGGCCCTCTCCCACTCTCGCTCGCATCGGTGCCGTCCATCGTGGCGATGATGCTGGCCCAGCTCGACCCTCAGCTCGGTGACAACATCCTGGAGATCGGCGCCGGCACCGGGTACAACGCCGCGCTCCTCGCCGAGGTCGTCGGCCCCGACGGTGCCGTCACCACCGTGGACATCGACTCGGACGCCGCCCTGCACGCCCGGCAGACGCTCAACGCGACGGGCTTCGAACGCGTTACGGTGATCGAGCGGGACGGCCTGAAGGGCGCGCCCGAGAACGCCCCGTACGACCGGATGACCGCGACCGTCGGGCTGTGGGACATCCCTCGCGCCTGGTGGGAGCAGCTCGATGACGGGGGCCGACTGGTGCTCCCCTTCCGCTGGCGTGGGCAGACGCAGTCCGTCGCCCTCGTTCGCCGGGGCAACACTCTGCTCTCCGAGGGCATGGAGCTCTGTGGGTTCGTGCCTGTCCTCGGCCAGGACGGCGAGCGCACGGTCGAGCTCCTCGACGGGAGGGTTCGCTTGCACCACGACCAGGACCAGGTGGTCGACGCCGAGGCTCTGGCGGGCGTGTTCGACACACCGAAGGTAGAGGTGTGGTCAGGGGCTCGGGTGGGCGGCGAGGAGCCGTTCGACGGGATCTGGCTGCGGGCCACGGTGGGCGACGACGTCGTGTGCCGTGTGGCGGTCACCAGCGAGGCGCTGGAGGCCGGAGTGCGGCGCCCGGTGATTCCGATCCGGACGCCCGCTCTCGTGGTGGATGGCTCTCTCGCTTACACGATCGTGATGCGGCAGGACGCGGACTCGGATCGGTCCCACAGGATGGGTGCGGTGGGCTACGGCCCTGACGGCGCCGCCCTGGCCGCCAGGCTGGTGAAGCACATCGACGCCTGGGGCGCGGACCGCAAGGCCGTGCCGACCATGACGATCTACCCGGTGGATTCTCTCGTCGACAAGCCGGAGAAGGGTCACCTCATCATGAAGAGTGAGAGCGTCGTGGTGCTGGCCTACTCATGATCTGGTGTGAGGTCGTGGCTCGTCACATCAGGTGACTCCTGTTTGGCTTTGTTCACGGGTAGCGGTTCTGGCTCAGGTTCTGTGACGCGCCCACGCTGAGTGACGGCTGGGCTTCTCCGGGCAGTAGGTGAAGTCGCTCGAAAATGAGCCGTGGTCAAGGTGGTTGGGCTGACAGTTCGGGGCCGTGGAAGAGATCGTGCTCCGGTTGAAGGAGCTGTTGTTCCCGTCGATCGCGGACGTTGCGGTGTTGTCGGTGGACGTGAGCATTGCGATAGTGCGGGTCGACGTGGAATGCACTGCGCACGGTGCCGCTTGCCCGGCGTGCGGGGTCTGGTCGAGCCGGGGGCATGGTTCCTACCTGTGGTTTCCCGCTGATGTACCCAGCGTCGGGCGAAGCGTCGTCCTTCAGCTGAGGGTCCGCCGGTTCGCCTGCGGGAACTCGGGGTGCACTCGCCGCACTTTCGTTGAGCAGATACCCGGCCTGACCCGTCGGCACGGTCAACGGACCGAGCGGCTGCGCGCGACGCTGGCCGCGGTCGGTCTCGCCCTCGCAGGCCGGGCCGGCGCCCGCCTGAGCTCCGCGCTCGGGGTCTGTGTCGGCCGGAGCACCGTCCTACGCCTGATCGACGCCCTTCCCGAGCCGGAAGTGCCCGCGCCGCGTGTGGTCGGCGTTGACGAGTACGCCACCCGCAAGGGCCGCCACTACGGCACCGTTCTCGTCGACATCGAGACCCGCCGCCCTGTCGACCTGCTGCCCGACCGGGAGGCATCGAGTCTGGCGGCCTGGCTCGCCGATCGGCCCTGCGTCGAGATCGTGTGCCGGGACCGGGTACCGTTCTTCGCCGAGGGCGCCACCACCGGTGCACCGCAGGCCGACCCGGTAGCGGACTGGTGGCATCTCTGGCACAACCTGAGCGAGGCCGCCGAGCGGAGCGTCGCCCAGCACTGTCAGCGGATCGGCGTAGAGGTCGGGGTGGCGGGCGCCGCCCAGCCACCACAGCGGCTGGGTCAATGGCACCTCGTCCACGAGGATCCCGTCCGCACGGGCCGCCCGCCACAGGGCCAGCGCTAGGCCGTGTATCGAAAGTGGATCTTGAGCCATGAATGATCACGGCTCATGGCGCGGGGAGATCTCACGGACGAACAGTGGGCGGCGCTGGAGCCGTTGTTGCCGAAGGGCATGAAGGCGGGACGGCCGCCCGTCTGGCCACGGCGGCAGCTGATCGACGGCATACGGTTCCGGGTCCGGACCGGTGTGCCGTGGCGGGACGTCCCCGTCGAGTACGGACCGTGGAGCCGGGTCTACGACCTGTTCCGCCGATGGCAGCGGAACGGCACCTGGCAGCGGATCCTCACCCGGCTCCAGTCCCTGGCCGACGCCAAGGGTGCGATCACGTGGGACCTGAGCGTCGACTCCACGGTCTGCCGCGCCCATCAGCACGCGGCCGGGGCCCGCAAGCAGGGCGACCTGCAGAAGGAACCGCCGGGCGGCATCTTCACCGAGCCCCGCGATCACGGGCTGGGAAGATCGCGCGGTGGGTTCACCACCAAGCTCCACCTGGCAGGCGAGCAGGGCCAGAAGCCCATGTCGATCGTGATCACGGCAGGACAGCGCGGAGACTCACCGCAGTTCGAACCCGTGCTGGAGAAGATCCGCGTCCCCCGCATCGGGCCGGGCCGGCCACGCGTCCGCCCCGATCGCGTGCGCGCTGACAAGGCGTACGCCTCCCGCAAGAACCGCGCCTACGTGCGCCGCCGCGGGATCCGCTGCACCATCCCGGACAAGGCCGACCAGGCGCGCAACCGCAAAAAGCTCGGCTCCCGCGGCGGCCGGCCACCGCATTTCGGCCCGGTCGACTACCGCGAGCGCCACGCGGTCGAGTGCGGCATCAACCGCCTCAAGAGGCACCGCGCTGTAGCCACCCGGTACGACAAGCTCGCCGTCCGCTACGAGGCGACCGTGCTGATCGCGGCTATCAACGAGTGGCTGTGACGTGCCGGTCCGACGACAGGCTGAACACCCGCACTCGGCGACCACAGCTGGGATCGACGGCCTCACGGACCGGGTGCATCTCCAGTTTGGTCATGATCCGTTTGGATGCGTCGTTGCCTACCTGGGCGACACTGACGATCCGCTCCAGCCCTCGGCCTTCGAACCCGAACCGTACAGCGGCCGCGGCGGCCTCGGTGGCCAGGCCCTGCCCCCAGTGGGACCGGCCGAGCCGCCAGCCGACCTCAACTGCGGGCAGCAGCTCCGGCATGAAGTCGGGGACTGAAAGACCGGTGAACCCGGCCAGCTTGCCGGTGGAGCGGATCTCCACGGCGAACAGGCCGAAGCCGTGCGTGTCCCACTCCCGCTCCATTGCCTCGATTCCGCCGCGAGTCTGGCATTCGTCACGGACGCTGCCATCACCGATCCACCTCATGACCTCGGGGTCTGCATTGACAGCGGCCATGGGCACAACATCATCCTCGCGCCAGCGACGCAGGATCAGACGGGGAGTCTCAAGCGTGACCATCCGAGCATTCTGAATCGCGAATGGGCTTTCTACCATCCTCACCAGGCACTTCCGATACACGCCCTAGCAGTAGCGAAGCGGGCATCCCCTTCGTCCGCCGCTCCTAGCGGCCCGCCGGGTCGTCAACGAAGTCCCCGCCGTCCTCCTCGATGCGCTCGATATCGGCAGGGTCGTAACCGATGTGCCGCTTCGTCAGCGCCCACGCCAGCCGCTGCACCCCGGGCCACGCCCTCTCGTCGTACTCCTGTTCGTGCGTGGCCTCCCACGCCTCCACCCCCGCTGCCACCCGCTCCGCCCCTCCATCCGTCCGTTCCGGTTGCTTCTCACGCTAGCGACCCGCAGAGCGCTCCGGGACGCAGACTTCACGAGCCCCGCCGGCGGTGCTGAGGCGCTCCGGCGGGACCTCGTCTGCGTCCCGGAAGAAGTGTTCCGCGGCGTGGCGTGATGGCGCGCCAAGGGCAGACGGTCGTAGGGGCCAGGCGACGTGGTGGTCGCCTTCGGCGGGCGTGAATGGGGGCGCGCAGAGTCGTACGTGCTGCATTTGCCTGCGGGGTATGTCGCAAACCAGCTGCGGTGACCCGGGACTGGATCGCATCGTGGTCGGAGACGCCCCGGCGGTGAGCCAGGGCGCGTGTGTGGAGACAGAAGGGGAGCAGGATGTACGGGCAGCCGGACGGGTGGACGCGGGACGGATTCGAGTCGCACGAGGGCACGGTTGGGGTGCTACTGGCCGACGGCAGCGAGCCGGAGCCGGTCGTCTTCGACTTGGGCAGTGGCGCCACTTTCCACGAGTCGACCTTCTGGGGGCACTACGACGGGTTGTTTCGTCGGCCGAAGGCAACGTCGATGCGAGGCCGGTGCGCGTGCGGGTGGCGTGGCGCGCCGACCTACGCCATCGACTGGCAGGAGGCTCTGAAGAACGACGACCCCGACGCCTACGACACCACCGGCCCGTACGCGGACTGGGAAGCCCACCTCGAGGTGGTCGCCAGCCGTGCGGTCGCCCTCCCTGAGGACCTCGCAGGCCTGCTCAAGCAGGTCCGCGAGCGACTGGAGCGACTCTGGGACGCAGAAGACACGACGCGCGCGTACGCGACGATGCTGAAGGCCTGCCGTGAACTCGAGGTGATCGCCGTCGAAGCCGGCCCCGAGGCCGTCCGGGCCCTGGAAAACGAAGAGAGCGAATCGACACGGGCGATCGCCCAGGCCCTCGGGATGACCAACGAGGCCGCTCAAACCCTCATCGGACGCTACAGGCGCCTCACCTGGACCTGACCCGGTAGAGGGCCGCCGGTCCGTGTCTCCGGGGCGAACGTGGTGGCCTGCTCGTCCCGGGCCTCCGGGCGTGTGACCTTCCGCTAGCGCGCCGTGTCGCAGCTGGGCTCCTGACTCCACGACGCGCTCGCACTACCCACAGCCAGTTCGCTCCCGCAGTCCACCGCCAGCTCCTCAACTGCTGCTGGTCGCTCGATGGTGGCCAGGACTTCCCGGCAGTCCCAGCCCAGCACAAGGCCCACCGCGAGTACGAGAGAAGATCGAGATCGTGGGCTAGGCCTCCGTCGGCCCTGGTGAGTGGCCGGAGAACCGCCAAGCCCGGGGTAGGGAGACAGTCCCAGGAGCACCTATGGAGGAGGCTTCGGGAAGTCCTGCGGGAGCCGGGCCACTCGCCTGGTGGAAGGAAACGTCGCCGCCGGAGAACACCGCGCGGTTGAAAGACACCTCGCCGCCGGCGAGTGTCACGCCGCCGAAGAGAGCGTTGCTGCCGGAGAACACCGCGCGGTCGAAGGACACCTGGCCTCCGGAGAACGCCGAGCTGACGAAGACCACCAGGCCGTCGGAGAAGGTCACGTCGTTAAAGGTCACGTTGCTGCCGGAGAACGCTGCGGTGAGGAAGGTCACGCTGGTGCCGGAGAACGTCGCGCCGTGGAAGGACACCCTGCCGCCGGAGAACACGGCTCTGTTGAAGTACATGCCGCCGCCGGAGAACGCGGCTCCGTCGAAGGAGATGTCGACTCCGGAGAACACCGCGTCGTCGAAGGACACCCAGCCGCTGGAGAACACCGCGCCGTCGAAGGACACGTCGCCACCGGAGAACACCGCGCCGCTGAAGGTCACCCGGCCGGAGAACACCGCGCCGTCGAAGTACACGTCGGCGTCGGAGAACACCGCGCCTCTGAAGTTGATGTCGCCGTCGATGGTGACGCTGGTCAGGTCGAGGTCGCAGCCCTGCCAGGAGCGGTAGGTGCCCCGGGGGCGCCTGTAGTGGTCGCCGATGAGGCGCAGGATGGTGTGCCGGACCTTGCGGAAGGCCAGGTAGCGGTGATGTTCCTCCTGGTGGGCCGGGTCGTCGCCCGGGTCGGGGGTGAAGGGGAGCTGGAGGTAGGCGCACAGGACGTCGACGCAGGTTTGACGCAGGCTGTCGTCGGGTGCGTCGTCGGCGAGGCCGGCCAGGGCGTGGACGCCTCCGAGACGGACGGCCGGTGAGTCCGAGCCGAGCTTGTCGACGGCCTGGGAGAAGCGTTCGGTGTGCAGGCGGGTGGCTTCGCGGTGGGCGCCAACCTCGTCGACGCGCTGGCGCCGGTAAGCCACGACCAGGGCGACGAGCGCACCGGCCCCGGCGACCACCCCGAACGACAGCTTCACGAGATCGAAGAGCGTGGACGCGTCGAGTTTCCGGGTGGGGCTGATGCCCTGGACATCGAGGAGGAGCACCAGGGTGAAGAAGACACCGCCCGCGACCAGGATCGCCGCCACGAAGGTCCCGGCAAGAACGCGGCCGACCTTCGACAACCGCAGCTCCCGCTCGCCCGGGTCAAAGCCCGCCTGCCTGCCTCGCACCATGAGGCCCCCCTGCCCGATGAATTCGATGATCCCCGCCAGGGGCCGCCGATCGCGTCAAGCCCGTCGGCGTCGCCTCGTGTGCCGTCCTGCCCCGAGACGTACGGTGTGCCCCTGCGGCCCAAGGTAGCGCCACAACGCGCGTGGCCAGGGTGGCGGACTGAAAACGGAGGAGGGGGGGTAGAGCTCTGCGCGGGGCGGGCTTGCGAGCGGTACGCGGATTTGGGGGCGATCTCTTGTTCCATGCCGAGCATGAGGAATGGGGCCGGCTCCAGGCCTATCTTCCCGATCTTGGATGCGGGCGCTCATGGGACGACGTTTACCGGGTGAAGCCCTCGCGGCTCTCGTGCGGGGGCTGCGGCTGGCCGATGCATGCTCGGCTTTCCAGGCGGCAGGTGGCGCATTTCGCGCACCAGCCCGGGGCGCCGGACGACTGCCCGGCGGGGGACGAGTCGCTCGATCACCTCTCCTTGAAGTGGTGCCTGCTGACGGCGGCGCAGGAGGCCGGCGCGGCAGCCGACATCGAAGTGAACGGCCCGGATGGAGCGTGGCGGGCGGACGTACTAGCGAGCGATCCTGGCGGCCTCTGGCGCTTCGCGCTGGAAGCTCAGCTGTCCCCGATCACGGACACCGACATCAAGGCCCGCTCGGACCGCATGCTCGGGGACCAGGTTCCCTCGGTGTGGTTCTGCTACCGACGGGCACCCTGGCTCGGTGTGGTGCCCTCGGTGCGCCTGGGCGGGGCCCATGACCTGCCCGTCGTGGTCGAAGGGCTGGCACGGTTCGCGAGCGGGGAGTGGGTCAGGGCCGACCCAGTGCCGCTGACCGAGTTCCTCCGGCGGGTCTTCGGCCATCAGATGGTCGCCTACAGCCCGGAACGCCGTGCTCAAGGCCTCGTCCTCGACATGCTGTGGGTCGAGGAGCGGTGTCTGCGAGCGGAGGCCGACTACCAGGAATCGGCGGAGTCGGCGCGACGCGACGAGGCAGCGCGCCGGCGCAAGGAGGAAGAGCGCCAGCTCTTCGACGCCCGCCAGCATCAAGAAGACGTTCTGCTGGCCGAGCGCCTCGACGAGGAAGAGCAATGGGCAGGCCCCTCGTGGCGGCTGAGCGACGCGGAACAACGCCGACTGCGGGTCCAGCAGATCACGCGGCGCATGGTGCGCCGGATCCTTGCCGCCGCCGAGCGCAAATGCCGCGCCGCAGGCATGCCGCTGCCCCACCTCGGCAAGGCGGGCGAGGACACGGCGGGATGGGCGAGCGACGCACTGCAGATGAAGGGCTTCCGCACGGCCCACGTCGGACGAACCCTCGGCGACGACCGGTACGCCGGCGGCATCCCGCTGATGGGCGAGAACGCACACCCGGTCGCGATCATCGACCCCGATCCTGCCCGGGCCGGCTCCCGGGTCCTGGCCGCGTGCATCCTCGTGTTCACGAACTGGGAGCTGCGCACCCAGTTCCTCGCCCAGGCCCCGCCACCGCCATGGGATCTCGCGGACCAGTACGTGACGCTCACCCTGGACTTCACCCCGCCATCCCCGGCCACGGCCACCACGAAGGCGTCGACCCCGTTGACCGCGGCGATCCCGCAACAGCCCACCGACAGCACCCGCTCCGCCGGCTCATGCGCCTGCCTGACCCCGCGCCTGTTCGCCGAGTTCCCCGAGGGAGCCGAGCCCGTCGAGCCGTGCGAGGAGGCCACTCCCGCGTCGGCGTTCATGACGGCCCGTTGCGCCCAATGCGGCGGCCGGTACGACCGCCCGTGGCGCAGAATCCCGGCCAGCCTGACTGAGCGGTAGTCGGCATGGGCCTCGCACCCTGGCCGCACGGCTCGTCCCGGGCGACTGCGCGCCGTCGTCGCCAGCCACGAAGAACTCGCCCCCTACACGGCCATCCTCACCGCCGACTTCATCGGCGCCACCCCGCCCGTCAAGACCGCCAAGGACGACGACGCCTGAGGTGAGCGGGCGAGCACACCGCTGGCGAAGGTGCTCCCTCTCACCTCGCTGCGGCGGGCTCCGTGCGAAACCCGGCGGCGCCGCACAGAACGGCCGAGAAAACCTGTGTCCGAGGCGCCGCCGGTTCTTGGCCTGATAACTCCCTGCCGCAGTCCACTCAGGCCGGTTGAATATGCCAGCCCCCCCACCAACGGTGATCACCCCAAGGGAGTTCCAGGCATGCGTGTGAAGGCTCTTCGGTACGCGACCACATCGCTGATGGCCGGTCTGCTCCTGGCCACCAGCGCCGCGTTCGGCCCCGTCGCCCAGGCCGCCTCCGGCGGAGGATGCGGTGCCCCCATGGGCGCGGGCGCCACCACCATCACGGGCTGCATCTCCTACGTGTGGGACCTGCAAGGAGGGAACTTCCGGGGCAACGGCTACATCGACGGGCCGATCCCGCAGGGCTGCCACGTGCTGACGCGCTTCCGATTCAGCACTGGTGAAGTGATCGAGAAGTACCGCAACTGCGACCGCTACAGCAACGGCGAGGTGGCCGTCGAGACGACGGTCCTGCGCCGCGAGTTCGCCCGCTACGAGGTGTGCCTCTACTCCGACTCCGGCCTGCACGGGTGCTCCATCAGCCCCCGCCTGTACTGGTAGGACGGTCCGCCGCGCGACCGTCCAAGCGGGGGCCCCTATGTCTTTGGTCAAGGGAAATGGGGGTGCGTCGGGTCGGTGGGCCGGGGCAGCATGGCGGGGTGGTTGATCTGCTGTGGGATGACGTGAAGTGCTTCTTCGATCCGGACTTGATGGGGTCGTTGCCGGACGTGCGTGTCCCGGGTGCCTCGGTGGAGGACTGGCAGGCGATCCTCGATCTTGTCGTGGAGAAGGGCTGGAAGTGCCAGTACTCCGAGGGAGAGGCGGTGCTTCCGGTGCCCCGGGCGGAGGTTGTGCTGTCCCGGCCGGCGGATGCCGAGTGCTCGGACCTGCGGGTCTGGCCGACGCCTGATGTGTTGGCGATCTTCCGTTTCCATGCCGACGATGCAGTCGACTTCGACGTCGACCTGCGCGAGTTGCAGGGCCAGGAGCGACTTGATGCGTTCTGCGGGTTCCTTCGGGAGATCGGGCGGCGGCTGGGCAAGCCGGTGCCGATGGACCCGGAAGGCGACTATGGCTATCCGGTGCTCGGCTTCGATGTCGAGGCAGATCGAGTCGTTCTCCTCGCAGACCTGCAGGTCAGGTGACCGCGGCCGACGGCTGCGGTTCGTAGAAGGTCCCGTCCCGGAGCATCGCGAACAGGACGTCGGCCCGGCGCCTGGCGAGGCAGAGCAGGGCTTGGGTGTGGTGCTTGCCCTGGGCGATTTCCTTGTCGTAGTAGGCCCGGGACGCCGGGTCGCCCAGGGCGGCGAACGCGGAGAGGAAGAAAGCCCGTTTGAGCTGCTTGTTTCCTCTCCTGGAGGGCTGTTCACCGCGGAACGAGGAACCTGAGCTCCGGGTCGCCGGGGCGAGTCCGAGTGCGGATGCGGCTGGCTATTTCCAGGACGGGCGAACCGCCGGTGTTCTGCTGGGGATTCACTGGAAGGTGTGGGAGCCCGTCCGATAACCCGATCGGTGGAGCGTCGTCGTCCCACGGGATTTCGCCACGGTTTCGCCATGCCTCGTGGCATGAATCCAGCCGAGATCGCCGAAAACGAACCAAGTCTCGTAACTCCATGTGGAGTTGGGCGTTCCTGTGCGTAGCGCATGGCTCATACTCTGTGGCCTCATCACTGCCCAGGAGCGGACTTCGCGCAGGCGAGGTCGAATGCCCGCACACGTCATGGGAGGCGAGAATGACCCGTACGTCCAAATTGAAGCAGGCACAGAAAATCACATTGATGTGCGCGACTGCCGCTCTCGCGGTCGGCTGCAGCAGCAATGAACCGGCCTTCTCGAAGCTGCCCGTGACGACCCCGGCCGCGGCCACAACCACCGAGCCTGAGCCCAGCGAGACGTCCACGGACCCTGCCGAGATCGCGAAGAAGCAAGCGATCGACACGTACCTATCCCACTGGAAGGAGGTTGAGAAGCGCTACGCCGACAAGTCCAGCAAGGCTGGCGACCTGAAGAAGTACGCCGCAGTCGACGCCCTCCTCAAGGTCGAGAACGACGCCGCGGACATGCACCGCCGGAACCTCGTCATCCTCGGCGACGTCACCGTGCTCAACCCCACAGTCGTCAGCACGGACCTCGACCGTAAGGTCCCCAGCGTCGTCATCTCCAGCTGCCTGGACATCTCCCGCTGGACGGTCACCCGTACCAAGACCGGCCAGCCAGCCACCAACCTCCCCAAGGACCGACTCCTGACGTACGTCATCAAGGCCACCGTGGAGAAATGGCCCCAGGGGTGGGTCGTCATCCGCGACGAGCAGCAGGGGAAGAAGTGCTGACGCCGCGGCTGCGCACCGCACCCATCGCTACCCTTGCCGTTGCCACAGCGGTACTGGCCGCGGTCCCGGCATACGCCGACAGCCCCGGGGTCGGAAGCAGTGCCGAGTGCGGTGCGTTCGTCTGCGGTGTCGAGGTCGACGTGCCCGGCTCAGGCGGTGGAAGCTCGGGTGGCACCGGCGGGGGAGGGGGCAAGGGGCCGAAGCGCAAGCCGCCCGAGTGCACACAGGCGAAGAAGGTAGAACCTCAGCCTGCGTCTGACAGCGGAATCTGGGAAGGCCAGGATCCCGCCAAGGGAGCCGTCCTGTACATGCGGACCTGCCGCTACTTCATGGCGGATGGTTCCTCCACCATGATCACTGAGACACTCGTCGGCGGCCCTGGCGGTCCCGCAGCCCCGGCTGTCGATCCTGCCGTCCTCGCCCAACAGGCCGCCGATCAGATGACGCTGCGCGGACCCGACATCGGGATCGTCCCGAAGCCAGGCGGCATGGGTCTGGTTGGGATGCCGGTCTACATGTGGACCGAGCGCGGCCCGGAGACGTACGGGCCGAACACTGCCTCCGCGTCCGCCGGCGGCATCACGGTGACGGCAACGGCGAAGGTGCAGCGGATCGTGTGGCAGATGGGCGATGGGAAGACCGTCACCTGCACCACGCCTGGTACGCCCTACAAGCCTGCGTACGGCAAGAGGCCGTCCCCGGACTGCGGACACCGCTACGCCCAGCCCTCGCTCGTGGGCGCGTTCCACGTGGTGGCGACGTCGACGTGGACGGTCGACTGGCAGGCCACGACGGGTCAGTCGGGGCAGATGACGCAGACCAGGCGGAGCGCGGTCGATATCCGTGTCGGCGAGCTGCAAGCCGTCGGCAGCAGCTGACCTCCACCAGAACCCCTCCCTGCCCGTCCTTCCACTTCCTTCAGGAAAGGCGAAAGAACGTGAGCAAGACCGCTGTCTCCCCGGCCGCCGGACAGGTGCCCGCGCAGTCGGCACGACCGCAGATCCCCGGCGCCAGCGTCGGATTCAGGGCCCGTCGCCGACGCCCCGGCATGTACGCGCTGGCCGTCGCGCTCATCGCGGCTGGCGGCAGCGGCGGCCTCCTGGCTTTCCAGGCGACGGGGGAGCGGACCCCGGTCCTCGCTGTCGCCCGCGGCGTGCAGGCCGGGGATGTCATCAAGGACGGCGACCTGATCGAAGCCCAGGTACAGCTCGACCCCGCGCTCAAGCCGGTCCTCGCCGCCGACCGCGACAAGGTCGTCGGTAAGCGCGCGGCGGTCGCCCTCACTCCCGGCTCCCTCCTCACACAAGGGCAGGCGACCAGCCGCACGCTGGTGAAGAAGGGGGAGAGGCTGGTGGGCATCGGGCTGAAGGCCTCGCAGATGCCCGCGACCCGGCTGTCCCCGGGTGACAGGGTCCTCGTCGTCGCCACCCCCGCGGAAGGACAGACCGCGACCGGCGAGGACGGGAAGCGTCCGGCGCCGGTGGAGATCGCGGCGCGGATCGTGAAGGTGGGGGAGAAGCAGGCCGCCACCGGCGACACCGTCGTCGACGTCGCCGTTCCCTCCCAGTTCGGCCCCACGCTCGCCGCGCAGGCCGCGACCGGCGATGTCGCTCTCGTCGTCGACTCCCCCGGGGGAGCGTGATGGCCGTCATCGCCCTGGCCGGCCTGCCCGGCGCCCCCGGCGCTACGACCACCGCGCTCGCGCTGCTCCGGGCCTGGCCGCTGGCAGAAGGCCGACGGATGGTGCTCGCCGAATGCGACCCGGACGGCGGCGCGATCCTCGCCGGCGCGCTCGGCGGCGAAGTCACCGCCGACCGCGGCCTGCGCAACCTCGCGCTCTCCTCCCGGACACAAGACCTCGTCGATGCCTTCTGGCCGCAGCTCCTCGTCCTGAGAGACGAGGCGAAGTCCAGCGAGGGCAACCGGCTGCTCCTGCCCGGTCTGACCTCTCCTGACCAGGCTCCCGGTCTCAGTCCGGTCTGGGGCCAGCTCGCCGACCTGTTCACCGGCATCGACCAGTACGGGCACGACGTCCTGGTCGACCTCGGCCGCTCCGGAGCCTTCGGCTCCTCCAGCGTCCTGGCCCTGCGAGCGGACACCGTCCTGCTCGTCGTCCGCGGAACCGTCCGCAGCTTTCACGCGGCCGCCAGCCGCATCAAGGCGCTGCGCGCCCAGATGGACGGCGAGTCCGGAGGCGGCTCAGGCGCCCTGGGAATCCTGCTGATCCGGCAGGGCCCGTACGGGCCGCGGGAGGCCGAGTCCGAGCTTGGTGTCCGCGTCGTGGCCACCCTGCCCTACCGGCCCGAAGAGGCGGCCGTGCTCTCTGACGGGGCCCCGGAGAACGGCAAGTTCATGAAGTCGAAGCTGATGGGCGCCGCGCTCGACGCGACCACCCCGATCCGCCAGCATGTCGCCACACGACGAGCCCGTCTCGGCGCCCCTCGCTCCCCGCTCGCGCAGCGGCTGCTGAGCGGAGTCGTCGATGCGCGCTGAGCCGATCCACCCCACCCCGCCTCCTCTGGCCCGCCCGGCCGTTCCGTCCGCGTACGGTCCGCCTCCTGCCGCGTACGCCCAGGTCGCGGCCGTCGCCAGCCAGTCGACGGCCCCTCCGACGTGGCCTCGTGTGCGGGTGGACGCCAAGGCAGCGGGGGAGATGAAGCGGCGGGTCAACAGCCAGCTGCTCGCTGAGGCCAAGCAGAACCCGGGTCTTACGGGGAAGGCCAGGGAGCAGCGGGCGCGTGCGCTGATCAGCGAGCAGGTCGCCGTCTGGGGAGACGCCACCCGGCAGGTCAGGCCCGTGACCTACACCGAAGAGGACGACCTTTCGGTCCTCGTCTTCGACATGCTCTTCCGCTCGGGCCGGCTCCAGCGCTACCTGGACGACCCGGCGGTCGAGGACATCTGGATCAACGGCCACGAGCGGGTTCACCTGAAGTACTCCGGCGACAGCGCGCCCGTGCCGGGCGACCCGGTGGCCGAGTCGGAGGAGGAGCTCCAGGAGCTGGTGCGTGACCTGATCCGCAACAGCGGTCAGTCCGGCCGCACCTTCTCCACCGCGTCCCCGGACGTCGCGATCCGCCTCCCCGACGGCTCACGGCTCCAGGCCCTCCACCCCGAGATCACCGGCGAGCACACCTTCGTCACGATCCGCCGCCACCGTCTCCAGAACGCCACCCTCGACGACCTCGTCAGCGGCGGCGCCATGGACACCACGATCGCCGGCCTCCTGCGCGCCTGCGTGCGAGCGCGCCGGAACGTGATCGTGGTCGGTGAGCAGTCGTCAGGGAAGACGACGCTGATGAGGGCCCTCCTGCGGGAGATCCCGCAGCACGAGCGGTTCGGCACGATCGAGACCGAGTTCGAACTGTGGGCCCACCAGAACGGCTACCACACCCAGGTCGTCCCCATGGAGGCGCGGGAGTCCAACGGGGAGCGGGTCGACGGGCGCGCGGTCGGCGAGATCACGCTGCTGGATCTGATGTACCGGGCCAAGCGCATGTCGCTCAAGCGCGTGGTCGTCGGCGAGGTCCGCGGGCCGGAGGTCACCGCGATGATGCAGGCCCTCACCAGCGACCGGCCCGGCTCCATGTGCACCATGCACGCCTCCGAGCCGCACGTCGTCTTCGACCGGATCGCCGAGCTCTATCTCCTGGCCCGTGGGAACTTCTCCGAGCAGCTCGCATACCGGCAGATCGCCAACGGCCTGCACTTCATCGTGTTCATGTCCGTGGACGAGTCAGGCCACAGCCCCCGCCGTCTCGTCTCCCACATCTGGGAGATCACCGGCATCGGCGAGAACGGCCGCCCCGCCTACAACGAGATCTTCCGCCCCGCCTCCGAATCCGACCTGCGCGCCGTCCCCGCGGCCCCGCTCTCCCCGCGCTCACGCCGCAGACTCGAACTCGTCGGCTTCGCCTCCCACCTCCTGGACCAGTCGGCCGCGTGCATAGGGGGCATGTGATGGGAGCCCTGTGGTGGACCCTGTGCGGGGCCCTCATCGCCGCCGGCATCCTCGCCGCGATCCTCGCCACCCTCGGCACGACCGCGCCCAAGAACAGCGGACGCGCCTCCCGCCTGCGCAAGGCGTGGACAGGAGGGCCCGGAGGCCAGCGAGAGGCGGCACGCCGCCGATCCCTGCTCACCGGCGCGGCGGTCACGTTCATCGTGGTGTGGTTCGTCTCCGGCGTGTTCGTCGCCGCTCTCCTCCTCGGCGCCGGGGTGGTGGGCGTCCCCTGGCTGATGAGCGCGGGCAGCGGAGGCAAAGCGCGGATCGTGAAGCTGGAGGCGCTCGCCGAGTGGACCCAGCGCCTGTCCGAGATCCTGCGCCTGGGTCCCGCCCTGGAACAGGCCCTGGTCACCAGCCGGAGGAACCCGCCCGCTGCGATCGCCGACGAAGTCTCCGAACTCGCCGACAAGATCAAAGCCGGATGGCTGCCCGTGGACGCACTGCGCGACTTCGCCAACCGTCTCGACGACGTCACCGCCGACAAGGCGTGCGCCGCGCTCATGCTCTGCGCCGTAGACCCCGGCCCCGGCCTCGCCAAGGTCCTGGAAGACGTCTCCGCCCAGCTGCGCGAAGAAGTCTCCGTACGCCGCAGGATCGAAGCGGACCGCGCGAAGTCCCGTACCGCGATGCGCTCGATGACCATCATCTGCGTCGCCCTCGTCTTGGTCGGTTTCCTCGTCCCCTACACCGCCCCCTACGCCACCTTCCTCGGCCAGCTCGTCCTCGCCCTGCTCGGCTCCGCGTTCGGCGCCGTCCTGTGGTGGACGAAGAAGCTCGCCGCGCACACTCCGATTCCCCGATTCCTGATCAACGACCCGCGCAGCCGCGTCAAGCAGCACGAACCGGCAGGGGAGCCGTCGTGAGCCAGAGCATCCTCATCGTGTGCGGAGCCACCCTCGGCGCCGGAATCGCGCTCCTCGTCCGAGAAGCCCTGCCCTCCGCCCCGCGCATCGGCCCCGCCCTGCGCCGGCTCGACCCGCCCGCCGCCCGCCCCGGACAGCGCCCCGCCACCACCACGGCATCGCCCCTGGGCGGGGCCTGGGCACGACGGCTCGCCGAACGGCTGAAGCTGCCCCAAACCGACCTCGACCTCCTCGCCCAGAGCCCCGAGCAGTTCGTCACCAACAAGATCGCGCTCGGACTCCTCGGCCTGCTCGTCCCGCTCGTCCCGGCGATCGGCTGGGTCCTGATGGGCCTGTCCGTTCCCCTGTCCATCCCCGGTATCGCCGGCGTCCTGCTCGCCCCCGTCCTGTGGCTCGTGCCGGACTGGGCGGTCAAAACGGAAGCGGCCAAGGCCCGCACGGAGTTCGCGCACGCGGCAGCCGCGTGGATGGACCTGGTCGCCACCCGCATGGCCTCCAACGTCGCCGCCGAGCAGGCCCTTGAGGATGCCGCCCGCATCGGCCACGGCTGGGCGTTCGCCCGCATCCAGGAAGCCCTCCTGCGCGCCCGGACAGAGAAGTCCTCGCCCTGGGCCGCGCTCGACGACCTCGGCACCCAGCTGAACCTGCCCGTCCTGACCGACGTCGCCGACATCATGCGCCTGTCCTCCGACGACGGGGCCTCCGTCTACGACACCCTCCGCAACCGCGCCAAGGGCCTCACCAACGAGCTCCTGACCGCGGACGCTGCCCGCGCGAACGCCGACAGCGAGAAGCTCCACACCCCCGCCGCCCTCCTTGCCGTCATCGTCATGATCGCCATGGCGTTCCCGGCAGTCCTCTCCATCTTCTCCATCTGACCCACCACCAGGCCCCGACCAGGGCCGCACGACCGGAAGGACCCCATCGTGAAGAGCCCGCTCCTCCACGCCCAGGCCGCGCTCACCGTCATCGCCGGCGCCACCCGCGCACGCCTCGAAACCCTGCGGCAGGAAGCCAAGTCCGACCGAGGCGAGGGCCCGATCTCCACCGTCGTCATCATCGTCGCGGCCGTCGCCGGGGCCGTCCTCATCGCAGGCGGCCTGGCCCTCGCCTACTCCCGAGCCAACGGCAAGCTGTCCGGGATCCTCGGCGGCTGATCTGAGAGAGACCACGACGACCTGATGCTGCGCACCCGCCTCTCCCCGCCTGGCCGCGGTCTCCAGCGTGACCGGGGATCCGCCCCCATCCAGGTGGCGATCATCTTCCCGGTCATCATCCTGATCCTCTTCGGCGCCATCCAGGGATTCACCATCGCCTGGGCCCACAACGCCGTCGCGACCGCTGCCCGCGAAGGTGTCTCCGCCGGCCGCATGTACGGGGCCGGGCCCGGCGATGGAGCCTCCAAGGCACGCAAGGCCGCCGCCGACCTCGGAGGCAACCTCGTCAGCGGCATCCAGGTATCCACCGCCGGAACGAGCCGCACCCGCATGAGCATCCGCGTCCGGGGCCAGGCTGTCTCCCTCGTCCCCGGACTGAAGAGCATCACCGTCAGCTCTTCGGCGTCCGGTCCCATCGAGCAGTGGGTCACCCAGGAGGGCAACTGATGCCCGCCCGCAGAGCGCTCGCCCGGCTGCGTCATCATCGTGGGGACCGGGGCGACGCCGCGATCGAAGCGGTCATCGTCGTTCCCCTGCTCCTCGCGCTCGCCCTGGTCGTCATCGCCGGCGCCCGGCTGTCCCTGGCCGGCCAGGCCGTCGACGCCGCCGCCCAGTCTGCGGCGCGAGCAGCATCTCTCGAACGCACCCCAGGGGCTGGGCAGTCCGCCGCGCAGGAAGCGGCGGCCGCGGTTCTTGCGCAGGAGAGCCAGCCCTGCACCTACAGCAGCGTCCGTGCCGCCACCAGCGGGCTCGGCGCCGCGCTCGGCCAGACGGCCACAGTCACGGTCACCGTCTCGTGCCGCGTCCCGATCGGCGACCTCCTGCTCTTCGGCGGAGGCCCCGGGGTACGGACCCTGACCGCCTCCTTCACCTCCGTCGTCGACACCTACCGAGGGCGCGGATGACCACAACCCACCACACCCGTCCCCGCCCGCACCGACGGCGGCGTCTGGATGACCGGGGCGCCGTCGCTCCGTTCGTCGCCCTCATCACCGTCCCCCTGCTCCTGCTCGGTGGTGTACTCGCGGTCGACGCCTTCGGCGTCTCCCACGCTCACGAACGCACCGACGCCGTCGCCACCGAAGCCGCCCGCGCCGCCGCCCAGGCCGTCGACCCCGCCAAGGCGGTCACCGGCGAGGGCGTCGTCGTCGACCCGCGCGCCGCGTCGGCCGCCGCCCGCACCTACCTCAGCCGCGCCGGCCTCCGCGGCACCGCCACCGTCACCGACGGCGGCCGCCGCATCCAGATCCACGCCACCGGCACCTACCGCGGCCGGTTCGTCCCGACGACATGGACCGTCACCGCCACCAGCAGCGCCACGCTCCTGCACGGCATCACCCAACCCAAGAAGGACTGACCCGCCGATGCCCGCACACCGCTCCCTCGCCAGACGGCTTCCGCGTGCCCTGGCCAGCCTTGTCGCTCTCGCCGCGGTCACTGCCGGGCTGCCCTGGCTCCTCGCCCAGGCCACGGCCTCCCTCCGGGACCCGGGCATCGAAGCGTTCTCCCACCTGCTCACCCGCACCGACACCGGCGCCGCGTTCCTCCTCACCCTGACCGCCGTCGGCTGGATCGCCTGGGCCACGTTCATGCTGTCGCTGCTGGTGGAGATCCCCGCCCAGCTCCGCGGCCGGACCGCACCGCGCCTCCCCGGCCTGCGCCTTGCCCAACGCGCCGCCGGCACTCTCGTCAGCGGCATCCTCGTCCTCTTCGCCTCCAGCGCCCTGGCCTCCGCCGCCCCCGCGCTCGCCAACCCCGTGAGCGCCGCACCCGCGGTCTCCGCCGCGGCCATTCCGGCGCCCGCCCCCGCCTACGAACACACCGCCCCCGCCACGGCCGACGACAAGACCGCCGAACACAGCTACACCGTCAGAGCCGTACGGCCCGCCGAGAGCCTGTGGTCCATCGCGGAGAAGATCTACGGGGACGGCACCCTGTACACGAAGATCGCCGACGCCAACGAGGGCCGCACCATGGTCGACGGAGCCGTCTTCCACGCCGACGCCCCCATCCGTCCCGGCTGGACGCTGCGCCTTCCTGGCACCCCCACGACTGCACAGCCCGCCGCGCACACCTACACCGTCGCCCCCGGCGACACCCTGTCCCAGATCGCCGAGGACCAGCTCGGCGACGGCGACCGATACCCCGAGCTCTTCGAAGCGAACCAGAACAAGCCCCAGGCCGACGGCGCCCGCCTGACCAACCCCGACGACCTCCACACCGACTGGAAACTCACCCTCCCCACCAAGACCACCCCCACCACCCCGCTCGCCGACACCACCGCCGTCCCTCCGTCCCGGCCCGCCGACGCCCCGCCCGTCCAGCCGCCCGCCGCAGACACGCCCGCCCCGACGCCGCACACCACACCGCCGCCTGCCAACCCGGCGCCTGCCCCAGCAGCTCCCCCCGCGAAGCCGCACACCGACGCACCAGCACTGTCTCCGTCCACGGTGCCGGCCGCCACCGACGAAGAATCCGGCAGCGGCCTTTCCGAGACAGCCGGCATCGGCATGCTCGCCTCCGGAAGCCTCCTCGTCACCCTGGGCGCGGCCCGCATGCTGCAGCGCCGCCGCCGCCGCAAGCCGGGCCAGCTGCCCCACCCCGTCGAAGGGGAAGCGGCCGAGCAGGCCCTCCATGCAGCCAGCGACCCCGGCAGCCTTGAGCTCCTCGACCGTGCCCTGCGCACCTTCGCCCACCGCGCGGCCCAGGCCCCTGCCCGCCTCCCCGTCGCGACCGGCGCCCGGATCACCTCCCACACCGTCGAGCTCCTCGTCCCCCGCCCCTTCCTCCCCGACGACGAGATCGACACCCTCTTTCCCTCAGAGGAAGCGGCACTAGAAGACGGACCGTTCCGCTGCGTAGCCCCAGGCCGCTGGGCATTGGACCGTACCGAAGACCTCCTCGACCCCGCCGACGCGGCAGACGTCCCCGCCCCATACCCCGGACTGGTCACTCTCGGCACCGACCCCGACGGCAACCACCTCCTGATCAACCTCAATGTCTCCCGCGTCCTCCTCCTCGACGGAACCCCCACCGCCGTACGCGATACCGCCCGCGTCCTCGCCCTGGAAGCCGCCACCAGCACCTGGAGCGACCACGCGGAGATCATCACCGTCGGCCTCGGCGACGCACTGCCCCACCTCCTCCCGAAGAACCGGATGCGCGCCGCCCCGCACATCACCGCCGCACGTGCCGAACTCGCCGAACTCCTCCTGGAACAGCGCCAGCAAGCAGGCACCGACGACGCACCGGCCCGCATGCCGTGGACCTTGGTCTGCGCCGCAGACATGGAGGAGGACGAAGCCCGCCTCCTGGCCGACACCCTCACCGCCGCCCGCGAGCTGCCCGTCGCACTCGTCCTGCCCGCACACGGAACCGCCGGCGCCTTCGGAGACTTCGACGACGCCGTACAGATCACCGTCGGAACCACCCGCCCCCAGTTCGTCGAGGTCCTCGACGCCGACCTCATCGTCCAATCCCTCCCCGAAGCCGACTACGAGGCGTTCACCGACCTCCTCCGCCAGGCCGACCAGCCTGCCCAGCCCGCCGAGGAACCCTGGACCCAGGTCCCGCCCATCCCCGTGACCGTCACTCACGACGGCGACACCGACCTCACCGCCGTACCCCTCACGCCTTTCGCCGCCTTCACCGCCACTCGCTCACGCGCCCCCGTACCCCCGCCCGAGCAGGACGCCCCTGAGGAACCCGAGGCTGACTCGGCCGATCCAGCCTCCCCTGACAGCACTGGCCCGGCGGCCGCTCCTGAGCCACGTCCCGCGCCCAACGAGCCCGCCATCGCGGCAGCCCCAGACGTTGACACAACGGACCCGGACAACGCGGTCGACCTCCAGGCTCCGGAAATCCAGGTGCTCGGCCCGGTGGCCGTCACCGGCATCAAGGCCTCCGGACACGGCCCCAAACTCGCCCAGCTCGCCGCCTACCTCCACTTCAAGCCCGGACGCCGGTCCGACACCGTCCGCGAAGCCATGGACCCCCGCTCACCCTGGGGAGTCCCCACCCTCCAGACCCGCATCTCCCAGCTCCGCAACAGCCTGGGCTCCGACTCCGCCGGCGCCCTCTACCTCCCACGCGACCGCAGCGGCACCTACACGCTCTCCCCGAAAGTCCGCACCGACTGGGACCGCTTCCTCCACCTTGCCGAACGCGGCCTGAGGCGAGGCCCCTCAGCGGGCATCCCCGACCTCGAAGCCGCCCTCGCCCTCGTACGCGGCGTCCCCTTCGGCGGCAGCCCGCCGGCCTGGGCAGCCGTCCACCACCAGGAGATGCTCGTCCGCATCATCGACACGTCCCACACCCTCGCCGACTGGCACCGCCGCACCGCCCGCCCCAACCTCGACGCCGCCCGCCGAGCCATCCGTCTCGGCCTCGACGTCGACGACAGCGCCGAGCTCCTCTACCAGGGATGGATGAGGGTCGAGGACCAGGCAGGGAACCGCGAAGGCGTCCAGAGGGCCTACGAAACCCTCCTCACCATCAACCGCCGCCTCGACGTCAGCACCGAACCCGAGACCGAAGCCATCTACGCGCAGATCACCCGCCGCAGCGCATAGGGGTGGGAAGAAGAGGCCCCGACGCGGGCCCGCTGCCTCGGCGCGGACACGAGCACCTCGCTCGCGCGTCCGCGCCGAGGCAGCACCGTCCCGAAACCTTCACCCCGCTCGCTCACCATGCGCTGTTGCCTGGTCGTGACGCTGGTGAGTTGCCCGTGGTAAGTCCGATGGTGAGGACCGTATCGACGATGAGGCTCCCGACCGCTATCGACCCACGCGGAGCCGCAGATGCCCTCATCCGCACGGGGCCTCGACGAAGCCCTCGACAACCTTGCCGTCATGACGGGCCGGTTCATCGCCGGCCAGGACCTTGACGGCGTACAACGCACAGACGCGACGTTCCTCCGCCCCGGCCGCAGGGTCAACGCCAAAGACCTCACGGCACCGGTACGCCGCTCCTCCTACAGGGCCGGCTGGCACCGGCTCGCCATCCGTACGGTCACCCTCGGCGCGGCGGCCGCGTCCGCGTACGGCTACCTCCAGTACCCCGATGCCGTCACCCAGACCCTCACCTACGGCACCCCCGCCGCGCTGCTCGCGACCGCCGCCGGCGGTGTCGCAGGCTGGGTGAAGGGCCGGGAGCAGCGCGAGCTGCTGCACGAGTGGCTCGACCCCCTGCATCAGGCGATCGCCGACCCGCTGGGTATCTCCGAGCACACCGACCCGGTTTCGTACCTCCACGTGCCGACCGACTTCTCCGACGACGACGCCGAGATCCGCGTCGATCTTCCACTGCACATGAAGTTCAACCGCGACGCCGTCGCCGAGCTGATCATGCAAAAGCTCGCACTGCAGAACGCGTCGTTCTCCTGGCGCCTGGCCGGCCGCGACCCCCACCTGATCATCAAGAAGAAGGACCGGCCGCCCACATCCCTCGGCCTGGACGACCCAGGTGTACGCGAACTGCTGGAGTCCGTTCCCGAATCGGCGCCGCTGATCGGACTGGGAGCGGGCAGAACAAAGGTGTCTGTCGACCTCGACCACGACTCGCCGCACGTCCTCATCTCCGCAGGAACCGGCGGAGGCAAGTCCACCATCCTGCGCACGATTGCCGCCCAGTTCATCCGCCATGGCGCACAAGCGCACATCCTCGACTTCAAGCGGATCTCCCATACCTGGGCCAGGGGAGTCCCTGGAGTGAACTACTGCCGGGACATCGCCGATATCCACGACGCCTTGCTCCGGCTCGGCGGCGAGGGACACCGCCGCATCCGGCTTGCCGAAGAGCTCGGCGATGACGTCCTGGCTTCCGACCCCGGCAGGGTCGGGCCCCGGCTCGTGATCCTCCTCGAAGAGATCAACGCGACCATGGCCCAGCTCCGACGCCACTGGGAGAAGATCCGCGAGAACGGCGACCCCAAGACCTCGCCCGCCATCGACGCACTCGCAGAGATCCTCTTCATGGGGCGGCAGGTACGCCTGCACGTCCTCCTCGTTGCGCAGTCCGCGACCGCTCGTGCACTCGGCGGACCCGAGATGCGAGAGAACTTCTCCACCCGCATCCTCGTCCGCTACACCATGAACGCCTGGAAGATGCTCGTTCCCGAAGTCACCCCCGCTCCGAAGCCGACCAGGCACCCCGGCCGCGTACAGGTCGTGCTCGGCGGCACCGCCCGCGAGACCCAGGTGCTCAACCTCAGCGAGGCGCAAGCCCGCGAATGGGCCATCTCCGGGAGCGTGCGGAACGGCAAGGCGACCACACTGCGGAAGCGCCCAGCTGCGACTGGTTGCAACGAACACCTGGCACCGAATGAGCGCCTCACCGATGGCGCCGCACGTCAGTCTTCCGGCAGTGTGCTCATGGGGTTGCGCGAGGCACAACAGGTATTGTCCGTCGGGTCCCTCGCGGCCCTGCGCTGGGCCCGGGCGAATGACCCGGACTTTCCCGTCTCGGGCGACAAACGAGGCACCGAACTCCTCTACAGCGTCACCGATCTTGAGAGATGGGCACGAAACCGCCCGCGGCTCACCACCGGCGATTCCCGGCGGGATGACCAACCCGCGTAGGCGCATGCTTCACGGGATCGACACCGCACGTGCGAAGTGGCGCTGACGTCGCATGCAAAGCGAACCATGGTGAACACATGAACCGGCGAATTCGGCTGCAGAGCAGCAGCGCAGGTGCGCTGTCGCCGGGAAACTCAAGGCGAGACGCCGCAGCTGGGACGACGGGATGCCGACAACAGGGTCAGTCACCACGTAGCCGCTGATCCGAGGACCCCGTCGTCTCCTCGACGCATGAGGACCCCAGATCTCGGCGACGTCTTCAAGGCACGTGGGCGGGGGTGGAGGGTGGCGGTCCCTGCGGGAACTTGCCGATCCCGAGGGCTCGGCGTCTTCGCCGAGCCCCGGGATCACGGGCTGGGAGGCTCGGGCGGCGGGTACACCACCAAGCTGCACCTGACCTTTGAGCAGATCCCGAAGCCATGTCGAGCGTGGTAACTGCACGTCAAGGTGAGGAGTCGCCGCAGTTTGAACCCGTACTAGAGAAAGTCCGCGTGCGCCGCCTCGGGCCGGGCCGGCCGTGCGTCCGCCCCGATCGCGTGCAGGCTGACAAGGCGTACGCCTCCCGCATGAACCGCGCCTATCTGCGCCGCAACCGCCAGGGTTCCTGCGGCAGCCGGCCTCGGCATTTCGCGCCAGTCGGCTACCCCGAGCGTTATGCGGTGGAGTGCGGGATCCACCGTCTCAAGAGGCGCCGGGGCGGTCGCACCAGGTTTGGCAAGCTGGCGGTCCGCTTCGAGGTGACCGTCCTGGTCGGAGCGATCAACCAATAATTACGACCTTGTCTCGCGCGTCATCACGTATGTGTTCCCGATGTCGGGATCGCCATAGAAGAAGAACAGCTTCAACTCGTCGTGCTGATCGCGGTCCACGTAGAAGGACCACGTGTATGTCGATGGGGGTTCAGGAGTCGGGGTGTCAGTGGTCGTCGCGGAGGAACGGCTCTCCACTCGGGTCCGGGCTGCCAGCGCGAGACGGACGACCTGTCCGCCGTCGTCGTCGATCAGTTGCCAGGTTCCGGTGCCGGAGAAGCGCCAGCCTTCCTCGAAGTCGAAGTCCTGCCCGTCGAGCTTCTGGAGAAGAGCTGTTCCGTCTTTGCGAAGCACCACGCGGGTCCCCTCGACGTTTTGCCAGCCTCCAACAACTTCGGCTGCCGTGGCGTCGTGGAGCCCTGTTCCCTCGTAGTACTGATAGGGGCCGGCGCACGCCGTCAGAACAGCCAGAGCCGCCATCAAGGCACCGATTTTCGCCCCCCACGCGCGCAGCCTGTATCGGCCAGCCACCATGCCCCCCATCCTCGGCCTGCACCGACCGACCGATAGGGGTGGGTCGTGGAGAGACACCTTGTCAGATTCATTGAACGTGTTCAACTCTGCGACTTGGTGAGGACGCGCACCATCCCCGGCCGGTGCATCCAGCGCTGCCCACAGCCGCCGATGGGCATCGACCCCGAGGGCGAGACTTACGCGTACCAGCGGGCCCCGCCCTCACCGGCGAGGTCCCGTACGCGGGAGCGATGCCAGTTGTGCAAGGCGTCGCGGACGGTCACGACCGGCCCGATGAACGGCTCCGCCCAGTGCTGCACGGCGCTGGGCGGAGCCGTTGTATGCCTTACGCCGTGCACCTCGTGCAGGTCCGAAGCGTAGGGGGAGTGCGATTCGCAGTCGGCACTCGTGGCGGGGGTGGGGGCGCGGGTCCTCCTTGATGTGGCCTGTCCGCCGGGGCGCTGCGCGACAGGGGGTGGTGAGGTCGGTCAGCGGTCCTGGGAGAGTTCCAGGAGTTCGGCGAAGGTTCCGCCGCCGTGGGTGAGGTCGTCGTACCGGCCCTGTTCGGTGATCCGGCCGTGCTCCATCACGATGATGTGGTCGGCGATCTTGGTGTTCTCCAGGCGGTGGGTGACCACGATGGTGATGCGGTCGGCGGCGATGGCCTTGATCTGTTCGAAGATCTGGTGTTCGCCCCGGGGGTCCATCTGGGAGGTGGGCTCGTCGAGGATGAGTAGTTCGGGTCGGCGGTACAGGGCCCTGGAACACGCGATGCGTTGCCACTGGCCGCCGGAGAGTTCCGTGCCGCCCCACAGGTCCCGGGCGAGGAGGGTGTCGAGACCGGTGGGGAGGTCTTCGACGGCGTCGCGCAGGCCGACCGCGTCAATGGCCTCCCACACCAAAGCGTCGTCGTGGGTACGCGGCTGGCCGAGGGTCACGTTCTCGCGCAGGCGCAGCGGCCACTGCCCGAAGATCTGCGGCACCAGGCCGGTCAGGCGCCAGACCGAGGCCGGGTCGGCGTCGGCGAGGTCGGTGCCGTTCCACGAGACCGTGCCCTTGTCCGCCAGGTAGATGCCGGTCAGCAGCCGGGTCAGGGTGCTCTTCCCGGACCCGTTCGCCCCGACGATCGCGAGGATCTGGCCGCGCCGCAGGGTCAGCGAGACGCCGTCGACGGCGGGCTTGTCCTTGCCTGGGTACTGGTAGACCACCTCTTCCAGACGGATCTCGTCTACCGGCGCGGCCAGACGGCGAGGACCCCGCTGGGGCGCGCGGTCGGCGGCCTCGTCGAGGAAGCTCTGCATGTCGCCGAGGTACAGGCTGGTGTGGAAGACCGCGGCGCCGCCGGTGACGACCTGGGTCAAGGCGGCGAGCATGGTCTGCACCGCGATCACGGCCGTCGCGGCGACCGCGAGGTCGATCCGGCCGGAGACCGCCAGCCATGCCAGTGCACCCCACGTCGCCGCCAGGCAGATGCCGCCGGCGAGCGCGGACAACAGAGCGATCCGCAGGGTGCGTGGCGCGGCGGCCAGGGTGCGCCGATCGCACCGGTCCGACAGAGCCCGGTACCAGTAGGCGAGGTAGTCGACCATGGAGTTCGCGCGGACCTCGTCGCTGTACTTGGACTCGGTGGCCCACCAGCGCATCATCCCGCGTACGTTGCGATCGGCGATGTTGCCGTAGTGGATCTCGTAGTCGACCCGCGCGCTCAGCACGGCCCCGACACCGGCCGGCAGCACGGCGAGCAGCAGCAGCGGCAGCATCAGCGGGTTCAGCACCGACAGCACGCCTCCGGCGGTGACCATGCGGATCACCGCCGACACGAACTGCTGCGCGTCGGCCACCATCACGTGGGTGCGCATCACCCCCATCTCTGCCGCCTCGCGCCGGTCGGAGAAACCGTCCTCCGCGTACGCAGCCGCCTCGACTCGGCACACCGCCTCGACCAGAGCCGAATCCATCTCCGTCGTCAACCGCGGCGTGATCCGCCGCCCCGCGTACGAGGCCACCGCTCTCGCTGTCCGAGCCACGGCGGCGGCGACCGTCACCACGAGCAGCGCCGGCAGGGCGCCCCGCAGGCGCTCTCCGGCGGACCCGGCTCCGAGCACGGGTTCCATGGCGCGGGCGGTGGCCGTCAGCAGCACGGCGGCCGAGGCGCCAGTGACCAGCTGGCAGCCGAGAAGCAGCTGCACGGCCCCTCGGTCGATCCGCCAGGACAGCCGCGCGATCCGGCCCAGGACGGCGGGGATCTGCGCGCACATCCGCCGGAAGGACACCTCGGCGAGCGGGTTGACTGAGTACTGCCCGGTGTAGGTGATCTCCGCCGGCGGCGGAGGAGGCTGTGTGGTCTTGTGCTGATCGTTCACGGGAGTCGAGGTCAACGGCGGTTCCTCCTGGACGGTCGCGTGGGGCGGTCGGGTAGCTCAACGACCGCGCCGGGATATCGAACTGGTGTCTTTCGGTCTCAGCGGGATCCCTGAGATTCGGCGCGTGTCGGAGCGTGGCGGATGCATCGACCCGGATCTTCCAACGGCGCTGACAGGTAAGGAGGTTGGCCGAATCGCCGATGGTGACATCCTTTGGCGCGAGACCGGGCGCGTTGTGGAACAACAGCCCCCGCCGGACTTGTAGAGTGCGAACCTCCCCGCACGAACACCTCGCTGGAGCCGCTTCGTGGCCATCACTGATTCCGACATCTCGGACGCTCTCGGTGCTTACCTGGAGCGCCACCCGGGCGAGGCCGAGCAGCTGTCCAAGCCCCTGCAGCTCCTCACGGAAGGCAGGGACTTCGCCTCTCGGCGCAGCTTCCCCATGCACGTGACCGTCGGAGCCCTGCTCGTCCGCGACGGCGCCGAGATCCTCCTCATCGAGCACCTCGACTACGGCCTCACCCTTCAGCCCGGCGGTCACCTTGAGCCGACCGACACCTCGCTGGTCGAGGCGGCGGTGCGCGAGCTGGCGGAGGAGACCGGCATGGACCCCCGGCAGGTCTCCGTGGTCTCGCCGACGCCTGTCTACGTCGAGTACGGCAAGGTGCCGGCCCGGCCGCACAAGGACGAGCCGGAGCACTACCACCTGGACATCGGATACGCCTTCACCACGGTCCGCGGTGATGTCGGACGCATTCAGGAGTCCGAGGTGACCGGTGCCGGCTGGTACCCGCTGGAGGTGGCCGAGCGTCTTGTCGGACACCGCATCAGGCGAGCGATCACGGCACCGGCTTAGGTGTATTGATCACGAGCGTTGTTAACGCTGCCTGGTCTTGATCATGGCGAAGACCTTCGGTGTGGTGGAGATGTCTAGGACTACACCGCACGGAGGTCTTCGTGTCCCACCGGAATGCCCGGCTGACCGTTCACGGCAGGCGGATCCTGGTCGAACGAGTCCTGGCGGGCCGGCCGGTCGCGCACGTTGCTGCGGAGATGGGCATATCCCGCCCCACCGCCCACAAATGGGTCCGTCGCTGGCGGGCCGAGGGCGACGCGGGCCTGCGCGATCGTTCCAGCCGCCCCCACACGACCCCGCACCGGACCTCCGTGGCTGTCGAGATGCGCGTCTGCGGGCTGCGGACCGAACGCAAGCTAGGCCCGGCACGGATCGGTCCGATCCTTGGCCTTCCCGCGTCGACGGTGCATCGGATCCTGGTCCGGCACGCCCTGAGCCGCCTGGCCTGGCTCGACCGGCCCACGGGGGAGCCGATCCGCTCCTACGAACGGGACCGACCCGGCGAGCTGGTCCATGTCGACATCAAGAAGCTCGGCAACATCCCCAATGGCGGCGGCCACAAGGCCATGGACCGCCGCACCGCGATGGACAACAAGATCGCCACCACCACCGTGCGCAAGAGCTGCCATCCGGTGATCGGCTACAGCTGCATCCACTCGGCCGTTGACGACCAACTCCCGCCTGGCCTACAGCGAAGTCCTGCCCGACGAACGCCAGCACACCGCCATCGCCTTCTGGCACTGCGCGAACGCGTTCTTCACCGACCACGGCATCACCGTCGAACGCGTCCTGACTCACTCACGCTGATCCTCTGGGAAGAGATGAAGCTGTGCCTCTCACCGTGCCCCTGGCCGGTCTGACCGGCTCGGGGAAGACCACCCTCGCCCGCGCCCTGGCGGCGCGCGGCTACACCCGCCTGTTCGTCGACGAGGAAGTCCACCACCTCCACGGCCGCTACGGAGTCGACTACCTCGAGCACACCTACGCCGACCGCGAGCGCCCGGCCGTGGAGGCGATCCGGGCACCCTTCACCGGCGAGCTCCGCGCGGGCAACGACGTCGTGCTCGACCACGGCCTGTGGCAACGCGACGACCGGGACCCCTGGAAGCGGGCCGCCCGCGAGGCGGGAGGCACCCCCGTCCTCATCCACCTCCCGGCCGACCGGGCCCACGCCAAATGACGCACGAGCATGTTGTCGTCGGCCTCGCTTGCACCTTGCGGGCCAGAGGGATGGCAGCGGAGCGTCCGCCAAGGGCTGACGGGCGGCGTCCGTTGTCTCTCGGGGTCATGCCTCCCGCGGACCGGCGGGCATTGAGTCCCAGAGAACCGGTGCCTGGTCCGTCGGCTGCGGGAACACCCGGCGGATCCAGGCGGGGGCGGCTCCGACCGCTCGGCAGGTGTCTGCGCGTGCCGTGAGGTTGGGTCCGTCCGCGTTCGTATGAAGCCGAAGGTAGAGGGTGGAGTGGCCGGCTTCGTCGTCGATGATGAGCGAGCACGAGTGTCCGGTCTGTCGAGGCGCATACCCCTGACCGCACGCGCAGTAGCGGTGCGGAGCGGTTAGCGGCAGCCCCCATTGCGGGTGCAGCAGGCGTTCGACAAGCCTGTCGTGAGCGCCGAGGCTCTCCACGGCGCCGCAGGAGAACTTCCTCACCACGCCGTTGTACCCGGCCCACGACAGAACGATTGAAATCAATCAAAACACGGCCTTTCCGCCCCCCGATGCACCGTGATCCGGGAACGAAGAAATAGGCCACGCGCCCCCGAGGCGAGTTGAATTCCTCTAGCCTCGGGAGAGCGCGTGAGCCACTGACAAGGGGTCCACGTCACCGTTCCGAAGAGGGTCCAAGCTCAACGGAACCCGTCCCCTTCTCCCCGTGATGGGAGGAGGGGACGACTCATGTAGGGCGTATCTCTAAGCGGCCCCTTCCGGCAGCGACGTCTCCGCCCGGGCGATGGCGAACATTCCGACCGGTTGCTCGACAGCGCGACCGTTCTTGACCAGCCGCTTGCACGTCGCGCGAACCGTGGCGAGGGGGCCCCGTCCCTCTTTGCCCTGTGTGGGCCGCCCCAGCGCCTCGGTGATGTCCCTGACCGGCATCGGCCGCCCAGCGGTCAAGAGGACCCGCTCAACCGTCTCCATGAGCTCCCCGGACGGCGACCTCTTGGGCCGGCTGCCAGGACGTCGCCGACGTGCAGCAGGTTTCCGCGGAGGAGGCCCGTCCTCGGAGGGTGGCTCGGCGGAAGTGGCCTGTGGGGCTCCATCCACCTTGCCGGTGGACGGTGGACCGTCCGCGAGGATCTCGGTGAGTGCCGCGCTCAGCTGATCGCGGGCAGTGGTGAACCTTTCAGCATCAGTCCGAAGAGCTGCGAGTTCGCCCTCGAGTCCGTTGATCCGAGCCAGCGCCAGCTCTACCTTGCCCGCGTAGAACTCGACGGCAGTCCGCAACCCGGGAGCCGCCACCGTCTCCTCCGCATCCGCGAAGCCCATCCAGCCCTCCCCGCCCCTCCCACACGACACTGCAACGGCAGTCATCGTAGGGAACGCCAGCCATGCCAGACAGCCAAATTGGCAACCATGTCTGGCAGTTGGGGAGTCGTGGCGCCCTCGAGAATCAGCTGGTGCCTTTGACCTGGGCAGTAGCCTCTGCCAGCCGCAACGGTGAACAACGTCAACAGTTACGACAGAGCATGCTCCGCCTGCGTTGTACTCGACGCCACGTCTTCAATGACGAGATCAGGGAGGACGGACAGTGCAAGACCTCGAGAGTCGACGTATGGGCTGGCGGCCTTCTCCATGATGTGAGGCAGCCAGGCGCCCAGCCGGTCCAGAGCCGACTTCAGATGCTCTCGCTCCCCACTGAGCAGAGCGGCCATGAGAGCCACGACATCGGCACGGCCGGTCCCCGCCGGGGCCGGCAGCTCGGCCAGCTCCGAAGGCAGGCGTTGGTCATGCCCATCGCACACGACTACGAGGGCGGCGAGAGCGAACCGGACTGCGTCGCTCTCCTCTTCCCACCGGGACAGCAGCTGCGGTAGCCCCCTGCCGATGGCCCGCCGTGTCAGATACTCAGCGGCAGACTCCTGCCACACACCGCCGAGAGCGGCTGTACGGTCGGACAGCGAGACGGCGGCCGACGGCCCCGACGCTGCGAGCCGCAACAGATCGCCAAGCAGCATCAACCGGCTGCCGACGGCGATGCTCTCGTCACAGACCAACTCGCAAAGCAACGGAACCGCCTCGACGGTGGCATCCGTGCACGTCCCCTGATGGGCCACCGCGTCCGCGAGATCGCCGAGGAAATCGAACGTCGTCTCATACGGCTCGCTGAAGGCGAACTCCTCATCGAGCAGCCATGCCACGGTTTCCGGAGCATCCTCGGCCTCGCCGTAGGTCCGCTCCGCAGCCGTCACCACGGCCTGGACCACCGCTGTGGGTTCGCCGAGGCCGCCGTAGTTCCACGACGGACCGGCCGGAGGCCGGGCGGGTTCCTCGGGCAAGGGGTCGGAAAGGGGGACCTCGGCGCCGGCCTGGTCATGAACCAGGCCGTCTCTCGTGAAGACCCCCTCAAGGGTCACCGCATGCCCCTCGCCGCACCCCTGCTGAAAACCGCCATGGGCACGGGCCACATGGGCCACCCGCATTCGCTCACTGCGCAAGAACGGCTCGAGAGCCATGCGCTCGCACCCGCTGTAGACGGCCAACGAGAAGACCTGCCACCACCCCTCCAGCTCTGGGTCCATCGACGGCTGGCCGTACCAAAAGCTCGACGGAACGAACCGGAAGTGATCGTGGACGCGCACTGCCGTCAGACGGTGCCCCATCCCGGAAAGCTCGGCCGCGGCGGCAAGGGCAGCGCCCTCACTCGGCAGGGTCAGCGTGTACTGGACTCCCCAAGCGGGAGGTAGCGCGTTCATCGGCTGCACTGCCAGGTGAACATTGCCCGCTCGACGCGCCGCTCGGTCAGATCCTGTGTCATGCGCCCGATCATCCACGGCGCCACTGACAGAGACCTCGGCGCCCCTCCCGCAGCATGCGCAACCGCTCATCCCGTCGCTGTGGACCTCCAAGCAGCGGTGACGCATCCTTCCTCCCAGTGCCACCAGCCCTCCGCTGCACCGTGTTCCAGGAGCTTGTGGATGCGCGGCAAGTCCGCCTCCGGCGGGACATTCAGCGCCACCATCCGGTACCGCTCGATGCCCTCGCCCGTCGTGCCGAGCTTGTGGAAGATCTCCAGAACGCTCTGCCTGGCAGCGGCCGAGCCCCCGTCCTTCAACACGATCAGCCGGATCGTGCAGTTCTCCGAGGATCGGACCGTCTCTCCAGCCCAGCGGACGCCCTCATCGTCGATCTCCACCCGGAGAAGGTCGTCGCTGGCGACGCCACGGACGAACCACGGGGTGTTGTCCAGTCGCACGGTTCCGTCGCTGAGGTCCACGGCCCACAGGCTCTCGACGCTCGCCGGCGGCCAGCTGTCTTCGTCCACATCCATCCGGAAGTGGACCTTCACATGGTGCCGCTGATGCTCGTCACAACACCATCATCCACAAGGGACGATCACTGTTCAGATGAGGCCCATGAAGTCGAGGAGGAACCACTTCTCGTACTCATACCGCTCGCGAAGTGCGAATGTCCCGTCTGCCACGAGATCCTTGCCGTCCCACCACCATCGTGGCTTTGCATCGAGAGCCTCTGGATAGTTGAAGAGCTCGTGAGGAAGGGGTTGCTCATCGAAGTTGCTCGGAGGCATCCAACCCTGTTCGCCGACGATGACGCCCGCGACGACATCGGCCGTGAGTACGAAGTCGGGAGTTTCGTCATCGTTGAATGTAAGTCGCCATTCGCGCTCGTGCAGCCAGTCCGCGGCGCCGGGTTCGTAGCGCACTCGCCGGCCGCGGAATCGGGCTGGCATTCCATCAGTCGCGAGCAACTCCTCGTCCGAGAGGTAGAGCACTGGCCGGGCCCCAGCGGCTATGAGGGCCTCGCGGTCGAGTAGGAGCGCCCACGGTTCGTACGGCCCGCGCGGGCCGATGCCGTCGCGAAGCAGGACCCGACGAGCGGCATCGGAAGGCTCGCCTAGGCAGACCACAGCCTGGCTCTGGCGTTAGGGCACACTCCCGCGAATCTTCCCTTCGCGGAGGATGCCCACCAGCCGATCCTCGGCAGTCCCAATCGCATGAGGCGGGGGACGGTCGTCGATGCTTCGAGGGCGTCCTGTGAAGTGAACGAGAGTGCCGGGAAGGTCAGGGTGAATGCCTGCGCCAGGTGAGGGCCTCATACGTCTCCTTCGCGGTTCGACAGCAGCAGAGTATGGCCAGGGGCTCGTCGAGGTGAGGCGTGAGGAAGGAAGGAGGCAGTGAGCTGTCAGTCAGCAGCAGGCAGATGGTGCCACCAGTGACCACAGCCGCCAGAGCAGAAGCGTTCGCGGCGCCGCGCGTCCGCGACCGCGAGCACTGTGATCAGCAGCTTGAAAGCCTTGCGGCGTTCGTCGAGAGGCGCAAGAGCAGCGATCTTTCCCAGTTGCTGGTCGATCCGGCCCCGTGAGATCAGCACCGCGGGCGTGTGCGTCGGGCGCAGCTCAGCACGGCGGATGCTCTCTGGTACATCTTCGGTCACAGCGCGCGCCTGGACACAGTGATGGCGTAGGAACAGCAGCACCTCGGACTGTTCTTCCGGGCCGAGATCGTCGAACCACGCGATGCCCTCGGACATGGGGCGCAGACCCTGCGCGAGTTCATTGAGCAGGACGTCCCGTTCGTTCACCACTGCCCCCACGAGATCAGGCGGCACTCGGCCGCTGTGCTGGCGCGGACCCATATCCGCCCCAGCCAGGGCGCTTGCCCACAGCTCACTGACCACGCCACTGTGCCGTGCGCAGCCGTTCGAGCACCAACTGATTACCAGCGGCATCGGTGCAGCGCTGGGAAACGATCTCCAGTCAGACGGGAAGCGATCTACGGCAGCCTCTGGAGTGCCTGGTCAGGCACACTCGCGAACACCCCTGCAGGTGATCGCCGAGCTGCGGAGGGGGCACATCCCACGGACCACCAGGACGGATGCTTGGCCTGGTCGATGAAGCCCGTGACGCCGGCCGCGTCGACGCGCGACCCGACGGCGGCGACTGCCGTGACGACGACGTCGATCTCCTGGTGGTTCACCAGTGTCGTCAGGGTCGGTGAGTCCAGGGCCGACCACCACGCGACGAGGCGGTCCGCCACCGCGTCCACTTCCCGCCGGAAGGGAGCCAGCCCGAAGTGCTCCGTCACCTCGTGCCAGAGAAACGCGCTGATCTCCGTACGGCTTGCCCTGCGGTGCAGCCTGCTGAGGAGTGGCCCGATCAGACAGACGTACTCGTCGTGGACCATGTCGGCGACACCGATCGGGTCCCATTCGTTCAGCAGGGCGCGAAGGCTGCCCGAGTGGGCTGCGACCTGGCGGGCTTCCATGGTCAACCGTCCCCTTCCTGACCGGTGAACAGGACGCTGACAGGATCAGTCAGCGCTTTCGTCGCATCTTCGTCCAGCTCGAACGAATGCCGTGACGGATCCACTTCCGTCCGGGTCGACGTGTGTGCCCACATCTCGGTCACCACGCCACTCTGCCGAGTGCAGCCGCTGCAACTCCAGCCAGTATCGAGCGGACTGCGCCAAGACGATGCGGCCCTCGCTCAGCCTGCCTCTGGGTCGACTGCCGCAGGAAAGCCCAAGCGATCCAGAAGCGCGTCGAAGAGCTCTTCCACGAAGATCTCGTGAGACCGCAGGACCTCCTCGATCGCGGTCGCGTCCGTGCCCGCACCGACCCCCGCAGACCGAGCCCAGGACAGGGCCTTGCGAGCGCCGACGGGTACGGCGGCATCCAACTCGGCCAGTGGACGGTCCAGCATGTGTGCCGCGATCGGGAGATTCAGCCACACGTCCCACTCGTCGCCACCAGGCTCTAGACCCGACACCAACGCGACGTCACTGTCGTGCACGGACGCCACACAAGCCGGAGCTCCTGTCCACTCGACTACGGCGCGCAAGACGTCCTCGGCCCCGTCGGGCAAGGTCCCGTGGAACTGCCACATCTGCCACCCACCGGGCCGCGGCCACCAAGCGGTTATGCCGCCCTCGTCCTCCTCTTGAGCACCACCGAAGACTGGGGCCTCGATCAGTGGACGCTCACTGCGACCAAAGATCAACTCACCCGAAAATCCCATTGCTGTTCCTCCCCGTCATCGTTGCCCGCACGATAGAGGCGACCTCTGACAACGAGGGGCGGTCAGCGGGTCTTTACCGTGGCGCAGGTGAACGTCGTGTCCTGGAGCAGCGCGGGAGTGATGGCGACACCGGTCAGGTGCTCGGCCAGGGCGAACGCCGCTGGCGCGGACAGATCCGTTTCCGGGTCGTCATCGTCGAGGTGGAAGCCGATTCTCTTGATGACGTCGAGGAGTCCGTCGGGATCGGCGCCCCAGCGGTCTTCCGGGAACATGGGGTCGAAGCACAGCCGCAGCACCTGGTCCTCTGCCCAGAGGAACGTGCCGACGGCGTTGATGTTGGTGAAGTGGGAGATCCAGCTCGTTCCGGCGGAGGCCGGCAGCACTTGGTCTTCGGTGACCCCGAGGTAGCCGTTGGGCTCGATCAGCAGGGTCCAGGTACCCACCGTCGTCATGGCGACCAGCTGCCGGTCCTCCTCCAGGTCGTACTGGGCGAAGGTGGCGTCGACGACTGCGGCTATGCCCTGCAGGGGTGCCTCTGGTCGTGCTTCGAGCCGGGACATCAGCTCGGCCGGCGACAGATCGCGCACCAGGGTGAAGCAATACGCCTCGGCGATGTCGGGAAAGTCGTTCTCGAACCAGGTGTAGTCCGCTGCGGTCTTCGTCATGGCGACCATCCTTGCCCCTGTGTCTGACAGCGGGCGGCGCCCGGTCGTAGGCAGGGTGGGAAACGATCTCCGTCGGTTTGGGAAGCGATCTTCGTAGGCTTCTGGAGTGCCTGGTCAGACGCACTCGTGAACACCCCGATGTAGGGGTCGAGGTGCATGGTCAGCGAGGTGGGGGTGCCGGCGACGGAGGCGATGCCCAGGTGGTGAGCGCAGTAGCTCGGAGGCGTTCCGATCTGGGCGAGGACGAGGCTCTCCAGGAACGCCTGGCTCGGGAGGGCCGCCGGTACGGGGTGAACGAGCTTCGGGGCGGCCCGTCGGGACCGGCCGGTGCACTCGGCCCAGTAGCGGAGCTTGAGCGCGTGCCAGGAGGCATGGGTGGGCATGACCGTGTCCTTCCGACATGCCGCTGCCCGATCGCCGGCATGTCCGGGGAGACACAGACGAGGTGGTTCTGGTGACCTGAAGTGCAGGCTGGAACAGTTCTACGTTCCTTGCGTACACAAACCACCGGATCGGGACGGTGCGCGGTACGGGGCCCGCCTGAGGCCCATGAGGACACAGTGTCGCCCGGCGCATCGGAGGCAGAGCGGTGGCTCGAGCGAGCGTCACCCGAATGGGTAGTTTTGGGGCACCTCAGGTGACGTCGAGCGGTCGACAGCGGCGTGGAGAGCCGTAACGTCCGCCGCGTGTCTCTGCGTCCGACGCTTCCCGTCCTGCGTCGATGGGGGAGGAGTAGGCCTCCTGACCCGAGGCACCATGGCGACCCCGCGGCCTGGACGGGCTGTGTGGCGCATGCGCCAGGGCTACCGGTCGTCGAGGGGTTCGGCGACGTAGGTGCCGTCCTCGAGCTGGGCGTCGGTCAGCTCGTAGCGGCGGTGCCGACCGGAGGCCCAGTGGGAGATCACGGTCCCGGTCGGGCGGGTGGTCTCGTACCGCACCGGAGCGCCGCCGGGGCCCGGGGTACGCAGCAGCACGCCGCCGCCTACCTCCACGCCACCCCTCTCTCGGAGACGACGGCGATAGGGGCACTGGAACCCGTCGTGAACCTCGCCCGCCTCCAGATCCGAGCCGGCGCCCCCGACGAGGGCCGCCACCGCCTTCTCACACTCTTCGACGCTGTCGGCAACGCCACCAGCGTCGCGTTCGAAGGCATCGAGATTCCCTCCCAGCTGACTACCGGCGACGCCGACCGTGACGGGGTACGCGCCTGGCTGTGGCGGGTGATCCTGGCCGACGGCACCCGCACCCTCACCATCGCGGGCCGCTGGACCGACGCCCTCGCCCACATCGAGAAACACTCGGGCATCGGGCTGAGGATGCTGGATGGGGGGCAGGTAGCCGTGCTCGCCGCTCTGGACGGGGACCCCGCACACGCCATCGACCTCGTCGACCGGACGGCTTCCGGCGAACCCTGGGAGGATGCCGTCACCTCATGCCTGAAGGTGATGTGCCACCGGTCAACCGGCCGCCCCGCCGAGGATCTGCTCTCCAAGCTTGGTTCTGGCACAGGTTCCGTGCAGGGGCCACGGTGAGTGACAGCTGGGGCCCCTGGGCGGCTCGCGAAGTCGCCCGAAAATAGGCGTTGGTCAGTACTGCTGGGCTGACAGTCCGGACCGTGGAAGAGGTCCCGCTCCGGTTGAAGGAGTTGTGTTTCCGGCGATCGCGGACGACGCGGTGGTGTCGGTGGACGTGGATATCGAGATAGTGCGTGTTGACGCGCGATGCACCACGGTCGGCGCCGCCTGCCCGGGATGCGGAGCCTGGTCGACCCGGGTTCACAGCTCCTACCTGCGGTTTCCCGCTGACGCGCTGAGCGCTGGACGACGCGTCGTACTCCAGTTACGAGTTCGGCGCTTCCGATGCGGGAACACCATGTGCCCCCGCCGGACCTTCGCGGAACAGATACACGGCCTCACCCGCAGGCACAACCAGCGCACCGAGCGACAACGTTCCACCCTGGCCGCAGTCGGTCTCGCCGTAGCCGGCCGGGCCGGTGCCCGGCTGGCTGCTGTCCTGGGCGTGGTCGTCAGCCGGAGCACGGTGTTGCGCCTGGTCGACGCTCTTCCCGAGCCGGAGGTGCCCGCGCCGCGGGTAGTAGGCGTCGACGAGTACGCCACTCGCAAGGGCCGCCACTACGGCACCGTCCTGGTCGATGTCGAAACCCGCCGCCCGATCGACCTGCTCCCCGACCGGGAAGCATGAAGTCTGGCCGCGTGGCTCGCCGAGCGTCCCGGCGTAGAGGTCGTCTGCCGGGACCGTGCGCCCTTCTTTGCAGAAGGCGCCACAGCCGGAGCGCCGCAGGCGATCAGGTCGCGGACCGATGGCACCTCTGGCCCAACCTGAGCGAAGCCGCCGAACGAGCCGTCGCTCAGCACCGCCGCTGCCTCCGAGCCCTCGTTCCCGAGACCGACGACCTGGGACCGGAGCCCGTGTCCGAAAGCAAGCCGTCCAGTTCTCCCTGGCCGATGGGCCACGATTCGCCGAGCGCACCCGCGCCAAGCACGCCACCATTCACGCACTGCTGGACGCTGGGCACAGCAAGCGGTCCGTGGCCCGGCAACTCGGTATGAGCCAGAACACGGTCCTACGGTTCTCCCGGGCTGACGCTCCCGAAGACCTTTTCGATCTGCAGTGGCAGAACCGGGCATCCGTCCTCGACGAGTACAAGACCTACCTCGACGACCGCTGGAACGAGGGGTGCACCAACGCCTGGAAGCTCTGGAAAGAGATCGTCTCGCTCGGCTACAGAGGCAGCTATCAGCGCGTCCGCGCCTACCTGCACAAGAAGCGCACCTCGCCGCGGCCGGTGACCGCCCGGCCGCCCTCACCCCGAGCCGTCGCCGGATGGATCCTCCGGCACCCAGACACCCTCACCGAATCTGAGCAGCTACAGCTCAAGAATGTGCGGACGCAGTGTCCCGAAGTCGATGCGCTCACCAGGCATGTGCGGTCCTTCGCGGCCATGCTTACCGGGCGTCAAGGCGAGCGCCTGCCGGACTGACTCGACGCCGTCCGACAGGACGGCCTGCCTAGCCTCCCATACCCTGGCTGCTGGCATCGACCGAGACCGCGACGCTGTCATCGCTGGCCTCACCGTGCCCTGGAACTCCGGTGTCGTCGACGGCCACGTCAACCGGATCAAGATGCTGAAGCGTCAGATGTTCGGTCGCGCCGGCCTCGACCTCCTGCGCAAGCGAGTCCTGCTTGCGTGACGACCTATACCGGCTCCTCGTACACGTCGATCTCGGAGGGCCCACGAGCCAGCAGCGGTTCGAGGCGCCCCTCCATGGCAGCAAGCCACTCGTTGAGGTCCGCGTTGGCGTCGTGGAAGAACCAGGAGTTGAAGCTTCCCAGAGCGTCCAGGGCGGGTTCGCACTCGTAGCGGAGTTCGCAGTGAATTTGTACGTAGTGGTTGTGCTCACCGCCGTGGTCGCTGATGTCGAACTGTCGCGTGAGGTCCACAGTGAACAACGGTCGCCCGCTGAAGGCGTACGTGCCGTACTGGAAGAGTAAGCCGTCCGAATCGGGCGTCGACGCTGTGGCAAAGCGCTGACTCGCGAATCGCATGAAGGCCAGCCATGCAGCCCGAGTGGTCAACTCGCTCTTCGTCGATCGCCCGACCTCCAGCTCGGCACGCAGGACATCGAGGGCTTCCTCTACCCGCCGTCGGTCATGCATGTCAGCTCTCCTCGGTTCGCGAATCAGCACCTTAGACCGTGTCCTATGTGGTGAGGCGGTCGTTGAGTCCGTCATGGGGCGGGGTACGTGGAGTTGGATTGTTCCGGACGGGTTGTGGGAGATCGCGAAGCCGCTGATCCCACCCTCTCGGGTGCGGCCGCAGGGTGGTGGGACGCAGGACACTCCTGATGAGACGCTGTTCGCCGCGATCATCTACGTCCTGGTCAGCGGGTGCGCCTGGCGGGCGCTGCCACCCTGCTTCGGGGTATCGAAGTCGACCGCGCACCGTCGGTTCCTGATCTGGTCCAGGGCCGGAGTCTGGGGGCGGCTGCACGAGGAGATCCTGCACCGCCTCGACGATGCCGGCCTGCTCGACCTGTCCCGAGCGGTCCTCGACTCCGCCCACGTCCGGGCGAAAAAGGGGGCGAACTCACCGGTCCGAGCCCCGTGGACCGGGGCAAGCCGGGTTCCAAGATGCACGTCCTGTCGGACGCGAACGGACTGCCCCTCGTCGTCGGTGTCTCGGCTGCCAACACCCACGACAGCCAGGGCCTGAAGCCCATGCTCGCGGGCCTCCAAACGAAACACGACCCCCACCGCGGCCGGAACTTCAAACCCCGGCGCCTGCATGCCGATAAGGCCTACGACATACCTGAACTGCGGAAATGGCTCCGCGGAAGACGTATCGGCGTCCGCATCGCCCGCAAGGGAATCGAGTCGTCAGAACGACTCGGCCGCCGCCGTTGGGTGATCGAACGGACCATGTCCTGGCTCACCGGCTACCGCCGGCTCAACCACCGCTACGAACGCCACCCCCGCAACTACCCGGCCTTCCTCGGCCTCGCCCCCACCCTCTGCTGCTACAAGCGACTTCTCCGCCTCACCACATAGGACACGGTCTTAACCTCGTAGGGCCAGATCAAATCCAGCCCTGACCAGCGCGGCAGCCACCTCCCGGCTCGCAACGCTCAGCCACTGCTGCACGGAACCTGTGCCAGAACCCAAGCTTGCGAACACCTACACACGGCGCGAACCCGAGAACGGCGCGATCGTCTTCGACACCCGCCTCGGGCTGACCGTGCTGGAACTCCTTGACGACCCCGTCGGCCGCGAGGCACACCTCGTCGCCGACGAGTCGCACCGACGCACCATGGCGGCGGCCGACGGTTACGCCGCCCGCGATTGCCTGGCTACCACCCGCTTCACTGTCCTGCTCTCCGCCAGGAGTAAGACGACCGCCCGCGCCCTCGTCCAGGCTTGCGCGCTGGACAGCCGTGACCTGCCCGCGCATTGGGCCGGACAATTGCTGCCTGCTCTTCGCCTCAGCGGCGGAGTTATCCGAGTAAGTGTGCGCCCTTCCTGATGGCCGCGAAGGGCCCCTGCCCGGCGCCGATCGCGACCACGGAGGCGCCTCCAGCTCCGCGTGGGCGGGGCTGGTGCGTGCCAGGTGGTAGCCCGGGGCCGCGGCTGCCCGCGGTGAGGGTCATCAAGCTGTCCGCTACCAAGGGAGGTGAGGGACGGTACCTCGCCTGCCGGGGTGTCGTCGCTGTCTCCCTGGCGCCTACTGCTCCAGCCGCACCGACAGAGCCGCTGCCTTCTTCCACGCCGTCACCTGTGCGTCGTCGACCGGCTTCATCTCGCCCTTGAACATCTGCGAGTGCCCGTTCTCCACCGTGGCCGCGTCCCATGGCTGCGTCGCGAATACGTACGTCTCGCCGTCTGTCAGACGCTGCGTCCGGCCGTGGTCCTGTGCCCACGTGACCCTGATGGTGCCCTTGACGTCCCCGCGCAGTACATCGACGACGTCGACCCGGTAGATGTCGGCCGTCCAGGTCTCCAGATCCCGCTGCTCTTCGTACGCCATCACCCGGCCGGTGAAGACATCCTCCGAACGTGGCGCAACCTCCGCCGGGTTCTGCGCGTCGAAGCCCCGCAAGGCCGATCCGTTCCCGGCCTGCGCCTCCAGATGCTGGTAGCCGAGCCAGCCACCTGCCGCCAACACCCCGGCGAACACAGCTCCCGTCACCAAAGCGACTGCCTTCTTGCTCATGATTGTCCCCACAATGCCTGGTACGCCTTGACGTCGTCCGCCGTCGGCTTGTTGGTGTCCATCAGGTCGAGGTCCTCGTACTTCTCCCACATCACCGACAACGCCTTCGTGTCCTTGTGGCAGAACCCCAGCGCGTGCCCCAACTCGTGCACGGCAACTCGCCGCCGATGCTCGGTCGCCCCGTACCTCTTCCCGTCATCCAGGTACGCCCGGTTCATCAGGAGGTGATCAGTCCCCGGATTCGGATCCCACCTCCCGTAGGTCCCCGCCCAGTCGTGGGTGGAGTTGTTGACATCCCTCCACTCCACGTCGGCGTAGCTCGTCGCGTCATCCGCCCGGATCTTCACCCGGTTGAGCGTCCCCGATGTCCATGCGCCGATAGCGACCTTGCGGGCGTCGTCGAACTTCGATTCGTCGTCCCACGTGATCTCCGAGCCGTCCACGGAAGACCGGCCACGCGAGTCGACCTCACCCTCAAGACACGAATAGGGCTGGGCCACGCCAGAAACCGCGTATGGCGGGGCCGGAACGGCCAACAGCACAGCGGCGGCAGATGCCGCCGCGAGGCCTAACACGTTCGTCCTCATGACCGGACGATAGCGTTCCGCGACCCTCCCCAACGGCGTCCCTCACACCCCCAGTGGGTGCTCGGCAGCACACCGTCGGCGAACGTGCTTCCTCTCACCACGTTGCGCGCCGGTTCACTCCCCCCATGTCTTCCGTGACGTGATTCCTCACTCCGAGCTCGTCGTCATTCCCGGCGTCGGTCACATGAGCAATCTGGAGGCCCCGGAGGCATTCACCGCCTCGGTCAGGGCGTTCTGCCGTACCCACGCCTGACATCAGGCCCAGGCCCCCGTTGCGCCTGGCGGGGTGGGGTAGGGCCTCTATCGGAAGGCCGGTTCACGCCAGCGGTCAGCCGGTGGTGGGGATGTCGGTGAGGCTGAGTGCGGGGCGGCCGAGCAGCTGGGTGAGTGTGTGTTGCTGGCGTGGGGTCAGGGTGGCGGTGAAGATGACCGCGGTGGCTTGGGTCTGGTCGCAGGTCTGCGCTACCTCGCGGACTTTCCCGTGGCTGAGCAGAGTCCTTGAGCTGTAGGGCTGGTTCATTTTCGCGGCCCCGCCGTCGGAGACTCCCAGGCGCTGCGTGATCTGCGCGACCACCCGTGCGCC